>NZ_MWPQ01000095.1 GCF_002028545.1 Nitrobacter vulgaris | reverse complement strand
TAGGGTCCGGACTCATAACCAGTAACTGACCAGCGCAGCGATGCAGACGGCTGCGAGGAAATTGATTGCGAGACGATCATATCTGGTGGCGATGCGGCGGAAGTCCTTCAGGCGGCAGAACATACGCTCGATGGCGTTGCGGCTTCGATAGAGGACGGGCGAAAAGCAATTCTTCCAGTGTCGGTTCGCCTTGGGCGGGATGTTCGGCATCGCACCCTTTCCCTCGACCTGTCGGCGGATGGCATCGCTGTCGTAACCCTTGTCGCCGTGCAGGATCGCGGAACGTGGCATCTGTTCGAGCAAAACCGCTCCAGCGGTGCAATCGGCTATCTGACCCCCGGTCAGCAAGAACGCGACGGGACGACACTCCGCGTCGGTCAGAGCATGGATCTTCGTGGTCCGCCCGCCGCGCGATCGGCCGATGGCCTGCTGATGTTCCCCCCTTTGCCGCCAGATGCGCATCGATGCGCCTTCACGGCCGAGCTATCGATCAGGACCTGCGCAGGAGGTC
>NZ_MWPQ01000094.1 GCF_002028545.1 Nitrobacter vulgaris | reverse complement strand
TCTGGCGGCTGCCCACGCTCCACGGCGCGAGCGCGACTACTACCTGCGACTGCGAAACGCCGTGGCGTCCAAAATGTCGCCTGCTCAGATTCACGAGGGTCAGCGTCTCGCGCTGATCTGGGCACCGGGACGATTGTAAGCCAAGACTCTCAATCATTTTAGGAAGGAGGCGAATGCACGATCCGCCATTCGTATCTCGTTTGAGCTTGGCTATATTGGACGCGCGAGGACTGCATCTATCTGACTCGCGAGATCCGTGCGTTCGGCCGGAGTCGGATCTTTTGGCGTGGTATCGTTATGTCATGTTGCCGCCACGCGATGATTGAACAGGGTGATGAGCGGTTCACCCGGCAACTGCCGACCTTCTTCTATTCTGCCGCCGAAAAAATAGATACCGGCCCACAGGCATTTGCTGTTGGGCCGGCGCGGTCTTTAGAAGAAGAAGCTGGTCTGGAGATAGCCGTAGAAGGTGTCGGCTGTGGCAGGCGCGTTGGGGGCGGTCTGCAGGAATCTGCCTTTGATCAGGTAGG
>NZ_MWPQ01000093.1 GCF_002028545.1 Nitrobacter vulgaris | reverse complement strand
CTTTAGCAGCCAGCGAGGCACGCGCCCTGGGCGACATCATGTCGGAATCTATGGGCGGCATCATCTCGGAATGCCCGGGCGACTTCATCGGAATCCGCACCCTGGCCGAGGTGTCGCGCTCAGACCTCGTTACCCCGTCCGCTCCCGCATCGGCTGCACCCACAGAAAAGGACATCAGTGTCCGCGCCTACCAACTGTGGGAGCAGGCCGGCTGCCCTGCGGGCCGCGACAAGGAGTTCTATTTTTAGGCCGAGAGAGAATTGAACGGCAAGGAAGCGCTGAATTCGACGCGCGGATGCGAACCGCGCTTTGACTCCTACGAAAGATAGCTGCCCTATCTGCCGCGGCATTGGATGGTGCGCGCTATCCCGACAGGCCGTGCGACTGTGAAACGCGCTGCGTGCGCGGCTACGCAGCGCCCTGCGGATGCAACGACAGCGATCCTCATACAAACCACGTGACCATAGCACCTACGGAAGGACTGAGGAGAGGTCACTGAGCAGCGGTGCGCGCAGCCTTTTGCTGCAAGCGCGCACCGGCTGAGGTGGCCATGGCCGATCAAG
>NZ_MWPQ01000092.1 GCF_002028545.1 Nitrobacter vulgaris | reverse complement strand
CGACTTCGTGCTCATGTTCGTTCCTTCGTCCGCGACGAGAACCGAACACTCCTTAGATCACACAATCAATTCTGTGCCATAGGCGCTGATCCCGGACAGGCGGCGCAGCGGAGTTCACCTGCGCAATCGCAGATGTGGCCGTCAAAAATGCTCCAGCAATAAAGATGTAGACCGATGAGAGGGCGCGCATGACTTCATATCTCCTAACGATCCATGTGGCAGGCCCATCTGTTTAGGGGTGGAACATCTGGCCTACAGCAGCTTTGCTGTTCGCAAATCGTACGGCGACCCCGAGGGATTGTGAACCAAACAATCATAGCAAAGTGTATACAAGGGTGAGGAGGAGTAAAGCGCGAGGGTCGAATGCCCTCTTTGGTTATGGTGGCCTCACACGCTTTCGTGGCGAGCGATAAGTCGAAGGCAGGTAATAGTTGCGTGCGCTATTTTGACGGGTGACTATGACGAGCGGCCAACAAACCGATCAATAGAGTGATTTTTTGATCCAGACAGGACGAACCAGATGTCGACTCAGCAATTTGCCGAACGGGGCTTTCGGGCAGCTGTAGTCCGTCAGAAAGGCGGGCCCT
>NZ_MWPQ01000091.1 GCF_002028545.1 Nitrobacter vulgaris | reverse complement strand
AAAGACCCCGCCGAACACCTCACCAAGCGGCTGTTCCGCGTTCACGGCGAGGGAGTAGATCGCAGACACAGGTCCTCATCGGAAAGCGCTTCTCCATCTTGGAAAAGCCGAGATCGTGCCACAGCAATTTCATCAGGTCGGCGGAGTCGGGTCATGGATGGTAAGGCTGCGTCCAGTCTGATGTCGGTCGCACATTCGCGCCTGAGCCGCGCGCTCATCGCGTGGAAGGTCTCCCACCACGCCAGCGCCGGCATGATCAGAAGGGGCAGGGCCTCATTCAGGTTATCGCCGCGATGTTCCATTGCGCGCTGCTGCTGCGAATTTAGCCTAGCCAGGTAGCTGCTTTCGTTGACCCGTAGCTCGGCTCGAACGGGTGCATGGTCTTCGAGCTCTCGTGTAAACCCATCTCCCAGCTCTATAAATCGCAAAAGATACGCCTCTCCGTGTTCCGCAAGATGTTCCGCGTATTACCCTGTCCACGCTGCGGAGTTTGTTTCTAGAACGAACGCTTCATCCGGTTGCGTAACTCCCGTGCCCTGCTCTCGCGCATGACCGAGGCGACCTCACCAGCCTGTGACTGTTGGTTGACCCGCATCGCGAGCAACAG
>NZ_MWPQ01000090.1 GCF_002028545.1 Nitrobacter vulgaris | reverse complement strand
TCCCCTGAGCGAGTGCGGAACGCCCCCTTCGAGATACACCCATTGACCTGCCGAAAGTTCAAGTGACGTTTCAGGCAAGCCGAGCAGAGCCGACCTTCCAGGCAATGCAGCGTGATGGGACCATCAACTTGGTGCGCCTTGATATCCGTGCCAGCGTGAACGATGAGGCGCACGACCTCGAACGCTTCCGATTTTACGACGGCGGTTGTCCGCGCGTCCTTCAGCTTCGGACTCAATGGTGCGAGATCAAAAACTTCTTCGGGGCTGGCGTGGTGCATGGCCATTGCACTCGTCTCCCTCCGCATGAGCAGGTCACAGGTGACCGACCTCGTATTGACCTATATTTTAAGTCACTGAAGTAAAGGCCAAGGCGGCAATCATCCCTCCAAAAGTTAGAACAACCCCGGCGACAAGCATTGGCACAAGGCTCGCACTGGAACGCGGATCAGCCTGCCTGTTGGCGAAGTCTTCGGCGTCCTTTTGCAATTCGGCTGCTTTTTGAACTTGATCAACGGTATTCATTGAGAACCTTTCTCAGCCCCTCGTTAGTTTGGTTGGTGTACAGAACCAAAATCAAGCTACCGTTCCATCTTCGTGAAGTGAGCAGAGCGACCCGGTACCTACTGGTACT
>NZ_MWPQ01000014.1 GCF_002028545.1 Nitrobacter vulgaris | reverse complement strand
CCCTCGTGAATCTGAGCAGGCGACATTTTGGACGCCACGGCGTTTCGCAGTCGCAGGTAGTAGTCGCGCTCGCGCCGTGGAGCGTGGGCAGCCGCCAGATTCAGCCATTTATAGGCCAGCACGACATCCCGCGGCACGCCGTGGCCTTTGTCATACATCAAACCCAGCATGCCCTGCCCGAATGGATTACCCTGGATCGCCGCGTCGAAGTATAGATCAACTGCGGCGTCATAGGCCTGCGGCGCGCCGTAGCCGTTTTCGTACATAAAGCCAAGAAGGACCTGCGCTTTGGCATTGCTCCGCAGGGCCAGCGGCGTCAGTATCCGGACAGCGCTGACATAATCACCCCGTGAATAGGCCGCGTTAGCGCGCGTTAGCGCATCAGCCGAGGCGGCTCGCAGCGGCATGAGACAGCAGGCGAACAGAACGAAGCTCGCCACCAAAGCCAATCGCTGCGACGGCTTTGGCCCACGCGTCACAATATTAGTGGACGGTGCGAACGCGAAGGTCATCAATGCTCGCTCCCACACTGCCGCGCAATTTCGTGCGCAGTTCCTCTGCGACGTGATGCGCATCGGTGCCGTCGCGGATGATCTGCGGACGGATGAAAATGATCAATTCAGTGCGGGTGCCTTTCTTGCGCTGGTGCGCGAAAGCGTCTCCAAACCCCTGGATTTCGTCAAGCAGAGGGATGCCGTT
>NZ_MWPQ01000054.1 GCF_002028545.1 Nitrobacter vulgaris | reverse complement strand
TGTTCGCTCGTCATGCTGTTCTCTCCATCTTCAAATTGAAGACAGGAACAGATCGGGGTCGCTAACGATCGAACAAGGGTGCGAGAAATGGACGCTTACGTCGAAGCCACATTCGCTCACTGCTTTAAGTTTTCCGTTCCCTGTTCTTCGAACCATTTTCCCTGATAAGCTTTGCAGGGAATTACTCAAGAAACTCCTGCAATACAGGCACTTTTCGTATCTGATCCCAGTCTCTCAAGCACCAAATTGGCGAAATTCCCTGTAGAATTCCCTGTTAGCAGCGAATTTCGATGGAGATTTGGTTGCGCGTCACTGCGCCGCCAGCCATGCAGTCTGATATTTTCTGGAATCTCCGAAGAATTAACGAAAAGCCCGCCAATAGCTGGCTTTTGTGCATTCAGCTTTCGCCTCCGCGCGCCCATTTCATGGTCATAGGCAATTGAAATGCCGCAAGTCTCCGGCTGACGCTCCGCTGGCGGTTTCGTCCATGGGTCTTCGACAAGAGCATCCTGGAACCATTTATCCCGGAGATTGGCGTGCTCTGTGACGATAAGCTGAAAGCCTGGCACATCCTTGGTCGTGAACCGCGCAAGAATTTCAAACAGTCTCCTGACGGCGTCCAAGTTTGCGTCCTGTTGCTCTTCTGTCTGTTCAATGGAGCCGCTCGCAGCCCGATAAGCGCTCTCCGATAGGAAGTAGACCTGAGTCGGTTGATCAATCACCATGAACCTTGGGATTGGCTGCTTGTAGTTTGCTGCGAAGCGGTGAAGGGAATGCAGTGCAGCCAATTGATACGCCAGATGGCTGGCTCCTCCCCCGGATTTGTTCATGTAAACAGGTCTGCCCGGACGATCGATCACCACGGTTAGATTATGAAGGTCAAGCCTCGCCGGGAATTCATTAAACTCGCCGTTGAGGCCTTTAATGTATCCCGACATGTGCATGGCGATGTTGCTGAGGTAGCCACCAGCCTAGACTCAGAGTCATCGGCACCCAAACGGCCTTCAATGTCTTCGATGACCGCCTTCAGCCGGCGATCCTCGCTTAGCAGGCGTTCCAGCTCTTCGTCAGTGGCGAGGTTTTCCAGGAAAAGGCTGATGCGGCCAACGACGCGAGCGGCCGCGTTGTTTCGATTGCCCATCTGAGCGATCATTTCGTTGCGGCATCATTCCCTCCATATATTGCCACGGACAGCGCATCGGTCGTCATGCCTTGGCGCGTCGAAAGCCGTACAATCAACGAAGTCGCGCGAAATTCGCCGCGCCGCGCACGACGCCTTCACCCTCTAGATGGAGGTCGCGCCTCACCACGTTCAACAAGGCCTGTTCCGGATCTCCGGCGTTGAAGACGGCCTCGATGCTGCGAACGCAAAGCGCCACTGATTCATGAGCCAGGCTGTAATAGATCTGTTTCGCCTGGCGCCGCGTCGTGACGAGTTCGGCCTTACGGAGTTCCGCGAGCTGTTGGCTGAGCGCAGGCTGTCCGATCCTGGTCGCCGCATCGATTTCCGTGACCGACTTCTCGCCTTCCCGCAATAGCGATAGGATCATCAGGCGCTGAGGTTGAGCGAACTTGCGCAATTTGTCAGCCGCAGAATCTGCTTGCTCGCGCGATTGCCATAACGCCGTCATGCCGCGCTCCGGCAGAACCAATTAGTATCTTTTTGCGTTTTTTCATCGGCAGGCAGGAGTAGCGGTTCTCCGATCTGCCAGTTGGCCGGCGCCAACTTCTGGCCCGACACGGTTGCCTGCAGCGCCGCCACCATCCGCACCATCTCGTCGATTGAGCGGCCGATTGTAAGCGGATAGTGGGTAATCGCGCGAATGACGCCTTCGGGATCTATGAAATAGGTTGCCCGCACGCTCGCGCTGTTCTCGGAAGTTTCGTCAATCATGCCGTAGGCACGACCTACCATCATCGACGGGTCCTCGATCACTGGAAATGGAATCTCCACCGCGAACAGTTCTGCGATCGTCCGGGTCCAGGCGAGGTGCGAATAGAGGCTATCGACCGAAAGACCCAACAGTGCGCAGTCCAGCGCGGCGAAGCGGTCTTGCGCTTTGGCAAGCGCGACAAATTCCGTCGTGCATACGGGCGTAAAATCTGCCGGGTGCGAGAAGAACACGAGCCATCGGCCCCTGTAATCCGAAAGCCGGATCGGACCCTTCGTGGATCGAGCTTCGAAGTCGGGAGCGGTGTCTCCCATCCGCAGCGGAGAAGGAGTGGGGCGGGGCGTCAAGTCGTTCATCAAGAGGGCCATCTTGGAATCACCTGCAGGTTCCTGTCGCTCGACGATTCGGTCGCTACATAACAATTACATAATTTTATAGTTATGAAAATCGTATATCACGACGCCGCCGTCGTAAGAAATAATGCCATACTCCTCAAGTTTGACTGCTTGACTCATATCAATTTCACGATTACATATAATGATATGTGATATTATGTAATTGATGAGCGATGGATGATGGTTGTTGTCGCTTTCGGGCGGCTTGGACCTTGGTCCTTGGCACGAGAGGACCGGCGGGCTGGCGGAGACACCCATCTCTCCTGCTCCCATCTTGAGCCTCGCAACCCGCAATCAGCTCCGCTTGGCCGTTGAGGATGAGGACTGTCCACACCTGCCGAACCCAGGGAGTTCGCAATGAGCTATCCGATCGACATCGCGGTTAAGCCCGAGGTTACTCCGTTCTTCGACCCCGAGACCAACACCATCAGCTATGTCGTCAAGGATCCGTCCTCGTCGTCTTGCGGAGTCATCGATTCCGTCATGGACATCGACTACGCGGCTGGTCGTATCAGTTACAAATCGGCGGATCTGATCATCGCTTATGTCCGTCGTAACGGGTTGCAAGTCGATTGGCTCATCGAAACCCACGCACACGCCGATCATCTTTCGGCCGCGCCATACATCCAGCAACAGCTTGGCGGCAAGCTCGGAATAGGCGAGCACATTGTGACCGTGCAGGAGACCTTCGGAGAAGTTTTCAACGAAGGCACGGAGTTCAAGCGCGATGGCAGTCAGTTCGACCGGCTGTTCAAGGATGGCGATACCTATTCGATTGGCAATATCACCGCGTTTGTCATGCATACGCCGGGACATACACCGGCTTGCACGACCCACGTGATCGGAGACGCCGCCTTCACCGGCGACACGTTGTTTATGCCTGACGCAGGTACGGCGCGGGCAGATTTTCCGGGAGGCGACGCCCGCACATTTTATCGCTCGGTCCGGAAGCTCCTGGAGACATTGCCGCCGGAAACGCGGTTATTTCTATGCCACGATTATGGACCCGACGGTCGCGAGATTCGATGGGAAACGACTGTCCGCGAAGAGCGCATGCACAACATTCATGTTCGCGATGGCGTGAGCGAAAATTCCTTCGTGAAAATGCGCGAAGCCCGCGACAAGACCCTTTCGATGCCGCGTCTCATTTTGCCGTCGCTTCAGGTCAATACACGCGCGGGACACCTGCCTGAACCGGATAAAAGCGGGAAGACATTTCTGAAAGTGCCGATCAACACGCTCTAAGAGCCGAGCGACAAGTCGAATTATCAGCGGGAGGGAGAAACGTATGGACGTGAAGAAATTATCCGACGAACTGAGCGTGTCGGCGCAAATTATGCCGCAGGATATGGTCGCGCTGAAGCAGGCCGGTTTCCGTTCGATCATCTGCAATCGGCCGGACGGTGAGGCTGCCGATCAGCCATCGGCTCGGGAACTGGAATCGGCGGCATCCGCCCGTGGACTCGAGTTCGTCCATCTGCCCGTTGTTCCTGGAAAGATGTCCGATGACGACGCCGTGCAATTCGGGCAGTTGTTGAAGAACCTGCCGAAGCCGGCCCTGGCATTCTGCCGTACCGGAACACGGTCCATTTCGCTTTGGTGTTTGGCGAATGCATCCACGCAACCCCTTCCGGCGCTGCTCGGCGCCGCCAAGGCAGCCGGCTACGATATGTCCGGAATCGTGCGGAGGATCGCTAACGGTGGCAGGACCCCGGTACAGCTGGCAGACGCGAGCTACGATGTCGTCATTGTCGGCGGCGGCGCCGCTGGCATCGCCTGCGCATCTAGCCTGCTGGCGCGCGCACCCAACCTCGGTGTTGCAGTCATCGATCCTGCCGATATTCATTATTATCAGCCCGGATGGACCATGGTCGGCGCCGGCGTCTTCGACGCCGCGTCAACCGTCCATACGATGGCGGCGGTAGTGCCCGCTGGCGTCACCTGGATCAAGGCTGCCGTCACCGCGTTCGAGCCGGCGGAGAACGCTGTCATTCTGGAAGGATGTCGCGTCGTAAAATATAGCCGTCTCGTCGTCTGTCCCGGTCTGAAGCTCGATTGGGCCAAGATCGACGGGCTGACCAAAACGCTCGGTCGCAATGGAGTGACCTCCAACTATCGCTTCGACCTTGCGCCTTATACTTGGGAGCTTGTTCGTTCACTGAAATCGGGAAATGCGATCTTCACGCAGCCGTCGATGCCAATCAAGTGCGCTGGCGCACCGCAGAAGGCGATGTATCTGTCGGCGGATCATTGGTATCGTCAGGGCCGCCTCCGTGACATCGATGTCGGATTCTATAATGCGGGTGGCGTGCTGTTCGGCGTCGCCGATTACGTGCCTGCCTTGATGGAATATGTAAAGAAGTACGATGCGAAGCTGAAGTTCCAGCACAATCTCGTCGCCGTCGATGGGCCGGGAAAGAAAGCGTACTTCACCAAGACCTCCGCCGATGGTTCGACGGAGACCGTCGAAGCGCAATTCGATATGATCCACGTGACACCGCCTCAGTGTGCGCCAGACTTCATCCGTGTAAGTCCACTGGCGGACACAGCCGGATGGGTCGATGTGGATCAGGGAACCCTTCGTCACAAGACATACGCCAATATCTGGTCTCTGGGCGACGTATGCTCAGCTCCGAATGCAAAGACTGCTGCGGCGGCCCGCAAGCAAGCCCCGATCGTTGCCGAGAATATCTGCGTTGATTTGGGTCTTCGAACAAAGCAGGCAGTGTATGATGGTTATGGATCGTGTCCGTTAACCGTCGAGCGCGGCAAAATTGTCCTGGCCGAATTCGGTTATGGTGGAAAGCTTTTGCCGAGCTTCCCCACCTTCATCCTGGACGGCAGGAAGCCGACCCGGGCAGCCTGGTGGCTGAAGGAGAGAATCCTGCCGCCGATCTATTGGCATGCGATGCTCAAGGGTAAGGAGTGGATGGCCGCTCCAGATGTGCGCTGAGGGCGAGCGCGCCCATGGTCCATGACATACTCGCGGTCGGAGCCGGGACTCTGGTGGGGATCGTTCTCGGGCTGATCGGCGGAGGAGGTTCTATCCTCGCCGTCCCACTTCTCGTCTATGTGGTAGGCGTACAATCAACACACGTGGCCATCGGGACTAGTGCGGTGGCTGTTGCACTGAGTGCGCTATCGAGCCTGGTCGTCCATGCCCGCGCCGGCAATGTGCGTTGGCCTTGTGCGCTGGTGTTTGCAGCTTGCGGGATGGTCGGCGCAGGTCTGGGTTCGACGATCGGCAAGTCGTTCGACGGTCAATGGCTGCTCTTCCTGTTCGGGCTGCTCATGATCGTCATCGCACTCCTCATGCTTAGAGAGCCGCAAGGCCAGATCAAGAAGTTCGTTCCATTGACGAAGGCTAGCATGACGGCAGTTGCTCCGCGTCTGGCAGTTTTCGGAAGTGGGACAGGGCTGCTTGCAGGATTCTTCGGCATCGGCGGCGGCTTTCTCGTCGTTCCGGGCCTCGTTGCGGGGGCCCGACTACCCTTGCTGGCGGCAATCGGATCATCCCTGGTATCGGTTTTCGCCTTCGGACTTACGACGGCCGCAAACTATGCTCTATCCGGATTAATCGACTGGCGGTTGGTCGTCATGTTTGTGCTGGGTGGCATCGCCGGCAGTTTTTTTGGTGGCCGGATTGCCGCGCGGTTGGCGAAGCAGAAGCGAGCCTTGTCTATTGTGTTCGCCGTGATAGTTGCGGGCGTCGGTGTCTACGTCGTCGTCCGCGGTTTCGTCGGCTGAAGACTTGATCAAGATGTGGTAATTTAATCTTGCCCAGTTGGGACTGAGACGGTCAGTGTCTCCTCCGAGGCCGACCGATGAAATATCACCGCACTTATGAGACATCCGCTGGCGGTTCTACAACGCACGCCAGCTCGCATAGTCGCCCCACCGATCATTACAGGGCGGTACCAAATGATACGCGCTCGAGCAATTCCGAGTCGATCTAACCAGCGGCATCAACATCGTCACCGTGCGCGCGCAAGCTGCGCCAAACCAGAGAAGCCCAACCGTCTTCAGCGGTTTCCGCAAACTCAATTGGGGTATGAGACGCTTTTTCGTGTCTGTTGCGGGGTCAGCAACTCGAACAATTCGTCCATCGTGCCTAATCGCCGGGAAAGATTGCGAGCGCGTTAGCGCGAATCGCCAGATGCATTTTGCGCATGGCAAAGTAGTGGAAGCGGAAGCTCAATTTCGGCGTAATATAGGGGTTGGGCGCCTGCTCATGCGGCTTCGTTATGTTGAAGCCGATGCTCGACGCGCCGATGTCAGCCGCGCCACGGTTCGCAGCTTCCATGATACCGGAATGGCTCAGTAGCATTCAGCCGCACGCAGTTGGCATTTTCCCCAGCAACCAACTCGTCCCGTCGGCGTTATTCCATGCAAGCGCTTTCATGGCCGTATCAACCGGCATGGGCGTAATTGAGGCTGGAGCGAGGCCATGCAGCGACCGATGTTCGCGATTGAAACAGATCCGGTTGAAGGACTGAGCATTGTGGTCACGCGACCCGATGGAACGCGAGTCGTCATCCGTGGCGGCCAATCCAGCAGCACACTTTCGGAGATTCATCCACGTTGCTCGCAACGCGCGAGCTTCATGGACCGCAACGCGCCGCTAGCGCCCTAAAGCGCCGCTAGCGCCCTAAAGCAAGGAGAATCTGATGTCTATCGAAGCACGAGCCGGCAACCTTACCAAAAGCGACAAGGAGTCGGGCAAAGCCGTCTACGGCGCCGACAAGAAGAAGATCGGGTCGATCGACCACGTGATGCTCAACAAGAGCACCGGAGAAATTGCTTACGCGGTGCTGAGCTTCGGCGGATTTCTCGGCTTCGGCACGGATCAGTTTCCAGTGCCGTGGAAGGTGCTGCGATACGATTCGAATCTCGACGGCTACCATTCCGACATCAGCGAAAACCGGCTGAAGGGCGCGCCAAAGAACGGTACCGATACCATCTTTGACTGGGACGCCCGCTACGCGGAGCTGGACGATTATTACAACGATGAAGTCATCCGGCCCGGATAATCGTCCGTAAACTGATATCGAGCTCAAAGGAGAAAAATGATGGCTAGAATGGAAGACGGACACATCGTCGAGACCGCAACGGAAGCGCGTGGCGCGGAGCGCGGGCCGACGGTACGCAACGTGCTTGTTGCAGGGACCGGTTTGGTCGTGGCGGCGTTCATCATCGTCTACATCTCATACTTCGCAGCCTGAGCCGTACAGACGGCTTGTGGCCAGCTAGCGCGGCCCTGCGTCCATCCCGCAGGGCCGCGCGTCCTTCGAAAGCCCTTCCTCCGAAATCATTATGAGAAGGCCGACACCCGACGCAGATCGTGCCGTGCGTTCGATAAAGCGCGGTATGCAACCGCCGTACGTGGAGGGTCCCCAATGCAATGACATTGAGCAGATACGAGCTACGTATTCGAGCGAAGTTGTTCGCGTGATAAAACGAAGCATCTGAATTAGAACCTAGAGTCATGCCGTTGCCGACATGGTGAGAGGCGCATGCCACGAGTGTTCACGCTGGTTTCTTCGTCCTCCGAAAGACTGGCCGGTCGTATGGCAGTTGGCATCAACAAGCCCGGGCGGAACGAGACGTTCCCACGGGTGACGTCCATTTCAAAGATCGCAGAACGCCATTGACTTATCAGCGTGCTTGCGGAGCGCCTAAGGTGTCCGCCATTCGTGCGCCACGCATCCCCATCGGTTTCGGTTTGCCGGTCGTGGTATCAAACGCCGTTTGATGCTCCATTTCCGCGTCCAATTCCGCGCCCAGTAAGATGAGGATCGCCGAGATCCAAAGCCAAGTCATGAACCCGACCGCTGCGCCGAGCGAGCCGTAGGTTTCATTGAACTTGCCGAAATTCGCGGCATACCATGAGAACAGGGCCGAAGCGGCAAGCCAGGCCAGCGTAGCGATGGTGCTGCCCCAACTGATCCATTTCCAACGCGGCGTTTGCCGGCTGGGGCCAAATCGATACATGCACGCCAGCGCGAGCGCCAAGCCAACAAACATGGCCGGCCATCTCATGATACGAACGAGGAAATCGGCGGCATCCGAAAGCCAAAGATAGTTCAGGATAATCGGGATAACCACAACGCCGCCCAGCGCAGCAAGGATGAATGCGATGCCTGCGATCGTGAACGTCAGCGATATCGCATTAAGCTTGATGTAGCCGCGCTTTTCCTGCTCGCCATAGATGATGTTCAACGTATCGAACATTGATTTCATCGCGGCGTTCGCGCTCCACAGGGAAACGGAAAGCGCGATCATGAAGGTGAAGCCAAGACTCTGAGAACTCTTCGAATTCAGGCGAGTGAGCTGTTCACGCGCCACATCAATCGCGCCGCTCGGCACCACGCCGGACACCTCGTCGAGATGTTTCGCGATGCCGACGGGATCGGAAAACAGGCCATAGATGGCGACAAGCGCCGCGAGAGCAGGAAAGATTGCGAGAATGCTGTAATATGTCACGCCGGCGGCCAAGGACAGGATGCGGTGCTCGCCTATATTCGCATACACGCGAAGCAAAATGTCCTTCCATCCTTTGGCTGAGATTTCGGAAGGAGATCGTGCGTTGCGGCCGCGATCGTCGGTCTCGGATGCGAGAGTTGCGGGCGATGCATTCCGGCGTGATGCGCCAGGCGGTGGCTTCTTGTTGTTTTGCGTGAAAGACCGCTTCAGGACAATGATAGCCAGGATACCGAACATTGCCGCGGCGAGCCCTGCTTCGCTGTCCAGCAATTGGTTAGATCTTCGCTCTGAAACAGCCATGAGTGGCTCACTGTCACCCAGATTAGCTGGATTTTTTCTTTGGGACTTTCTGGCCTTTGTTGCGTGCTTTTGAAAGGCCGATGGCGATGGCCTGCTTGCGACTCTTCACCTTGCCACCCTTGCCGCTGGGGCCGCTTTCGCCGTACCTTTCTTGTAGCGGCGCATCTCCTTTCCAGCCTCTTTCGAGCATAAACGAGCCGAGCACCGGGTTTGGTTCCGAAACGCGAACAGTATATTGTAACCGCTTATTGTGCATGAACATGGGTCTTCTCCGTTGCTTTCGCCTACAACGAACCTGCTATTCATGAACTCGTTCCTAGTTAAAGTTTTCGACTTGAACCAGTTGCTTCGATAGTGGCATTCGCGTTACGTCCGCATCGCTCTCCCAAGGACCCCGATTGCCCCGTCACCGGGTCAGCAGCCTTTGCCATCAGGCACCGCATCGAGAGTGTTCGGCAAAGTCCCGTCGACCACCTGGCGGTGTCGAGGTCAGGCTCTTGGCTTTTATCAGTTCGGTACCGCTCTTCGCACAGCACCTCCAACGCCTTGCGGGCGTGCTCGGCTGTTTTCTTATTGCCAGCTCTTTCGATCACTTCGATCGCCCAAAGCAGATACTGCTTAGCGATCTCGGCATCGACGTCGCACTGAGTCGTGACGTTTTGTCGTCGCGTTTCTACACGCTTCCTTTAGCGTTCTGCCGCGTTCCTGTCGGCCTTCCATCCCGAGAACGCCTTGAAGGCTTCCGCCCGGTCGTGATCGCTTGGCTTGCTGTCGGGGTGCAGGGCCTTTGATATCATTGAGACTGTCTTAAAGCTCATCACGCCCTGTTTCTGGCTCTGCTGCTTGTCGAAGTGCTTACGCATGGCAGCGATCTCTTTGCGAAGTTCGTTGTTCGTCTTTTGAAGCTGAGCAATGCGAGGATCATTGGTAACTCTCTCCCTTGCCGCCTCTGTCACCTTGGATGCCGCGTCACGGCGAGTGTGCTCTGCCTGCAGACGTTCCATATCTCGGCGTAGATCGGCGATCTGTTCGGGCTCAGCCTTGCGGGAAGCAGCCAACAGTTTCCGCAGCTCGTCGTTTTCGATTTTCATCCTAAGCAACGCGGCGGTAGCCGGTGGCGCGGCCTTGGTGGCCGCTGCCAGTTGCGCGCGCAGCCGCTCGATCTCGTGCTGCGCCTTGATCAGTTCCCGAGACGATCCGTCGGCCTCCGCTGTCGTTGGACCACGCTCTTGCCGTAGCCCTCGCCATTGGCGATGGCGTTCCGCGCCGGTCATTGCTCTGTCGCCTATCGGACGTCGTGGCAAACGGCGCTCCTGTTTCGTCTCGCGTCAGTATGATGGAATGAAGCTGAGGGGCAAGGTTTTCGTTCCGCGCCAGTATGAGGCAGACTGGTAAGGTGACGGCGGCTAGGGATGGGTGGCGCGGATGTGCCGCTGGTCGGGAATTTTACGGCCCCCAGAAAATCCAGTTCCCTGCATTCATATGGGAATTCCGCATCGGACCACTGACAAGGAAAGCGGTTTCGCACAACAGGCTAGCAAACGGACTAAGCGTCCCTTGTCACGGACAACGTGGCCTCTTGCTGTTTGTGTCCACGATTTCGTGGATTTGGCGCGCTCTCTTGTCCTGGATAGGGCTCGCGCAAGCATTCAAGTCGTTCCGCACGATCTTGATCGACCTTCATCTCCAGTTGTCCTCATGCTGTTCGGGGATGTAGATGTCCCGAGGTTGGACTTGGCCTTTCGCTCGCGGCTCGCCATCGTGTCCCAGTCTTTGACATTTTCTTTAATAAATTTCGCACAGCGCGTCGATGCCGGCTGATTTGGCGAAACCGACATCTCGTTGGCGTTGCCTTCGAAAGCTGACGTTCGCCGGGCAGCTTCCCTGGTTCCAAGAGGGATCATTTCGAAGATGCAGGCTAACCGAACCTGATTCCTATCCGCCCGGCTTTGCGCCAGGCTACACGACACGGAAGCCGCAGCCGGTCGTTCGGTATGATCAGGATGAACTCGTCTGGAATTCCTACCGGGCTTTGCACATCGAGCGCTGCGCCAAACTGCGATAAATTTCGCACGGTGCAATCGATTGCGCCGCCAGCGCCGATTTGAATGCTGCCGGCCTTCAGGACCCGCTGGCGCTTTGTGCTGCGACGTTCGTCCATAGCCCGCTCGAACAATCAGAATGGATCACAAACTTCCCGCTGGCGAGGCGGCTCTGGATCGCGCGAGGGGTTGTCGAGGCGGGTAGGCTCGACGGGCCTGGCAGGTTCAGTCCGGCGTCTCGACTGCACCGAGAAACCACCCCTTATTGGTGCATAAACACACTCTATAGCAATGTAGGCGCTATTTCCCCATTGAGCCAAAGTCGAATCGGCTAGTCTTATCCCCATTGTGGAGGGTGCCTCATGGATACTGAGAAAAAGCCAGATAAAGAGGACGACGAACCCAAACAGGGTATTGGCAACGCCATCGGCAACCTGATTGCAAGCAGTACCACCCTGCTGGCGCATTCAGCCGAGGCGGTTGTGGACCGGTTTAAGAAAGAGAAGAGGGCTCCAGTGAAAGCAGTCTCGAAGGCTAGGAAGAAATCGAAGAAGTCGGCCATTCCCAAGAAGAAAGCAAAAGCTTCCAAAAAAGCCACACCGAAGAAAAGTGCCGGTAGAAAAGCCGCCAAGAAGGTAACCAAAAAGTCCACTAAGAAATCTGCTCCAAAAAAGAGCGCGAAAAAGACCGCAAAGAAGGTCGCCAAGAAATCGAAGTCAAGGAAATCCAAACGCTGACCTGGGGACGCAGTCGAAGTGTGCATGATCTCGAACACCCTAACTCCAGGAGCGGATTCGTCGAACCTCCGCACCGAGAAGCTATGGTGGTGAGCCCATGTCCTTCGGGAGAATGAAAGAGCGAGGAGTTGGCAGAGCTGCCGCAGTCTTTTTGCTAATGACTTCACCGGCAGTAGCCGGCGAGTCGCCTGCAGAACTGATCTCCGACTTCCGGCTCATGCATGGCGAAGTTGCCGTCGTGCGTGATGAAACCCTTGACCGCATTGCGCTGGAGCAAGCACGAGCGATGGCGGCAAAGAACGAACTGAGTCATGAGACGCTGGGTTCGTTTACCAGCCGGGTCGCACCGGCGCGAGCGGGGCGTGCCGCCGAGAACATTGCCTATGGCCATGATGGTTTCAAGCAAACGCTCAGCCAATGGATCGGCTCTTCCGGCCACCGCAAGAACCTGCTGTTGCACAATGCGTCTCGCGTAGGGATTGCGAGTGCCAAGGACGCGAGCGGCAAGCGCACTTACTGGACCCTTGTGATCGCCGGTGATTACGAAGCGAGACCGCCCGGTAAGAAGCCAAAGGAGCATCCTATTGCTAGGAAACGTGATGCGACTCGCGCGCCGAGTACACATTAGCTGAACCCCCGCGCTGAACGATCAGGCAATGGGTCGTGCTTGACCTCGTGAAATACTCGAACGGAGATTTAAAATCGGGAAAAATTAGTGCGCCGCGATTAGGGCGTCGATATCCTCCTCGTTAAGCGGTGCAGTAGTACTGCCACGAGCACTTCGGCTCAGTGTGGATTAGGACCGACTGAGACCGGCTCCCCCAAGCCAAGGGGAACAATCACGTTCGCGGATGATTGTCGGCTCGCAAGTCAACCGCACGGATCATCGCCATGGCTTTCAGATATCCCTCGTTCAATCGCCGCGGGTTCGTCGGGCTCGCCGGATCGGCGGCGGCTTTCCTCTCATGCGCCTGCGGCCGCGCCCACGCGCAGCAGCCGGAGAAAGGCGGCGCCATTCCCGGCGGGGAGAAATCCGCCAAGAGCACGATGCTCGGCGCGGGGGCGGACCTTCTTCAGAGCCGCGGCCCCGTCAGCGCGATCAACATGTATCTCAACGGCTTTCACTTCTACGCCGACGACATGGGCCGGCAGATCGAAGCGCACCACTATTGCAGCCACGTGACCGAGGAATTCTACCAGTGCGTCATCTATGACGGGAACGAGCCCCACTCCCGGCTAATAGGCATCGAGTACATCGTCTCGGAGCGCATCTTCAAGACGCTGCCTGAGGAGGAGAAGGCGCTGTGGCACAGCCACCGCCACGAGGCGCTCGCAGGCGAGCTGCTGATGCCGGGAATACCGGCGACGGTGCAGCACATCGCCATGGCTACGCTCGTGTCCACCTACGGGAAGACGTGGCACACCTGGCAGGTAGACAAGGACTCCGCGCTTCCTACCGGCATCCCGCAACTGATGATGGGCTTCACGGCGGACGGCCAGCTCAAGCCCGAGATGATCAAGAGCCGGGACAAGGAGCTGGGCACCTACACCTCGCAAGCGAAAAAGTCCCGCGAGGATTTGGCGAGCTCCGCGCCGCAGCCCGACGCGGCGGCAGACGCATGGAAGAGCGGCACGACACCGCAGCTCGTCCTGACTAAGACGCCGATTATAAACAAGCGGTAGCCGACTGTCGGAGGTCCACCTCGCCGAGATCCAAACCGCCGAGGGCCGATCGCGCCTTTTCGTCGGAATCGACAGAGCATCCAATTTTATCTTTGGAAGGCTCAACGGTCCTCGCCGCGGCTTGCCTCTCGGCACAGGAATAGGATCGATTGGGCAGGAACTTTGACTACCGCGTCAAGTTTCTGCTGTAGGCAACTAAGGGGAAAACCTTGTTCGCAGCCGCGGCCGAGCAGGCGATCGTCGATCCTAAGGATGCAGCGGAGTCGGCCGGGCTGAGATATGTCTCAGACGGTAAGCCCGGCATACGACGGCGGAGATCGGGCAAAGGATTCTGCTACACTCGTGCTGACGGCTCCAGGCTCGCAGAGGCAAATGCACTCAGTCGCATCAAGTCGCTCGCAATTCCGCCGGCTTGGACTGACGTGTGGATTTGTCCGTTTGCGTATGGGCATATTCAAGCGACGGGCCGCGACGCGAAAGGCAGAAAGCAGTATCGCTACCACCCGCGTTTCCGTGAGGTGCGCGAGAGCACCAAATTCGAGCACGTGGTGGCGTTCGCTGAGGCTCTGCCTGGGATTCGAGCCCAGATACGCGAGCACATGGCATGTCGGGGACTCCGGCGAGAGAAAATTCTTGCTACGGTCGTATACCTTCTCGAAACCACTCTTATCCGCGTCGGGAACGATGACTATGTGAAGCAAAACAATAGCTATGGTCTAACCACGCTGAAGACCCGCCACGCGACGGTGGAGGGCAACGAAGTCCGCTTCCGATTTATCGGTAAGAGTGGCAAGCAGTGGTCGCTGCGCGTGAGAAACCGGCGCATCGCAAAAATCATCAGGGCCTGCCAGGAGCTTCCTGGCCAAGAGTTATTGCAGTACCTGGATGAAGATGGGAAGCCGCAAGACGTGACCTCAGGCGACGTCAACGAGTATCTGAAGGAGATCACCGGACGGAACATCACAGCAAAGGATTTTCGGACTTGGGCTGGTACCGTCCTTGCAGCCATGGCCTTGAATGAGGTGAAGGCCTTCGACAGTGCGGCCCAGGCCAAGCGCAACCTTCGCTCCGCAATTGAGAACGTGGCGGCGCGCTTGGGCAACACCCCGACCATCTGTCGCAAATGTTACGTGCACCCCGAGGTGCTGACATCATATCTCGACGGTAACCTCGTGCTTGAAATCAAAAAGGCGGTCGAGAATGAGTTGCGGGACGGGTTGGACGGCCTCAAGCCGGAGGAGGCAGCGGTTCTAGCTATGTTACGGGGGCGGTTAACCCGAGAACTCTCCGGCAATGTGAACGCTGCCTAGCTATATGGTGAGATGCTCGCCACACGCCGAGCTTCTCTTTAGGGCGAGAAATAGCTTGTGGACGCGAGACGCTCAATGCGGCGCGGCGGGAAGGTTAAAGGTTCCTCAGAACAGCCGAGAGAGGCAGCTCCGGATATAGCACGGATCGTGCATCTGTCTCGGCCCGAGCATCCGAACCATGTCTGGTCTCATCACTTCGTTGTAGGCGGGGAAGCCGCCGGACCCACGCCGCAAATGTTCGAGGCGGATAACTATCGCGATAGTTTCTGAAGGCTGCTCGGTTTCGAATTGATGCAGCGTTATGGCGACCAGGCCGCGTTCGTTTCCGCCGGCGGGTACCATCACCACATTGGACTAAACACGTGGGAGAGCAAGGGTGGCTCTCCGCCAGCGCCCGGCACAACGGGGCTATTTCACACCGCGATTGTGTATCCGACACGCGCTGCGCTTGCCGAAGCGTTGCGCCGGGTGCGCGAAGCGGGCATTCACCTCGATGCTGCCAGCGATCACGGCGTCAGCGAGGCGCTGTACTTGCGGGACCCCGATCAGAATGGCGTGGAACTGTATTGGGATCGGCCAGCGGAGGAATGGCCGCGCGATGCAGACGGCGGCCTTGCCATGTTCACGCGCCAGCTCGATCTCGACGATCTTCTTCGTCATCGGGAAATTTAAGCGGTACGAGGTGATCTGTCCGCTAGGACGGCGCCTTCGCGGATCGCCGAGATCCAAAGCCACGTCAACAGGCGCAATTAGGCATCTGACGACGGCTGACTTTGCAAGAATGATCGAAGTTCATCGTCAGGGCAATTACGCAACTAGTGCAGAAATCCAAACAGCCAAAGCAGAAGTATGATTGGGAGCGGAATACCGAGTAACCAAAGAAGAGCGCCCTTACCCATTATTATATCCTCCGGCTTTTCCGAGCCGTGAAGTAACAACGAGCGTTCGTGTTGGTTCCTTCAAAATCTGTTCGGACTTGCGGGAAAAACGGCAAGACTTTTCGGGTTCTTCCCAGGCGGAATGTAAGTGCCCGCGCGGCGAAGTTTTTTGTAACGCAATCCGAGTAACTTAATGCTTTAGAGCAACCCGACGCGGACGAGGAGGCGCTATGCATGGACGCCTCCCCCGGTGATGGCAGTGTTCCAGTGTTGAAAGCATGACCAACCGCTCCAGCGGGAGAACATCGAAGTCGCGGGCAGGCGCGAGCTTATCGAATCCTGACGACCCTGCTGCGCAGGGCAGCTTGAAAGGGGTGGGTTATATCCACCCCTTGTACTCACTATTTATGCACTAACGTGGCGCATCCATCGACAGCTTCACTGTATTACCATCAACTGAAGCCACCGGTTGCTTGTCGATATAGTGATGTTGACCATCGGAGCCCTTGGTCGGTTTGATACGGTTGCCCTCGACACCGTCAACGGTTCCGACGTGGGGCCGCCGTCCTTGCCGACGACTGTCATGTGTTCTTTGATTTCATTCATGGCGTTCTCCTTAGGCGGAGCTAACGCCCATAATCGGCGAACGTTGTGTCAACTTGTCGCAATACTAGAAAGGGCTAGGAGCGCGCACGGCGCACCATGGCGCATAGAGTCTAACCTCGTCTATGCTGTACGGTCGATTGCTTATATGTGAGAAGATTAAGGTTCATCTCAAATAGGTATCGACGGCTGCGTCCCACCGGAGAGCCGTCAGCGGCGCGCGGCCTTTCTGAGCAGGAGGCCGCTGGCTAGCGGTAACGTTCACAGCCAGATGAGGCCAAGAAGCTGTAGGCAAGAGGCGTGCAGTGTGGAAGTGACCAGGCACATGAAGAAGGCTCCAAAATAACGACTTCTGGAGCCGAGCATACCAAGAATTTTTGAGAGCAATCTCAGTCGTTCGTTTTGAGGTTCTTTAAGCGCTCGTATCGCGCCTTGCTTCCTCAATGCTCGTCTCGAGCGTTGCGATCATCGCTCTGTAGTCTTCTGCGAGTTTGGCGAATGCCTTGCGTTTATGCAGATCCGTCGCGAGCCTGCTGATGAGAGCGCAATCCTCCGCGTCGTCTTTCAACTTTTGGAGCCTGTTCAGAAGGTCTTTCATGGAGCGGACCTCAACGGACCTTTGGTGTTGGCGACGGATCGAAGCAACGTGTTCGCTCGGATGCGCTGACCGCGCCCGCCTCGTCGATAATTTTCAATATCTGATCATGAACCGGCCGCCGTTTTCGAGGCAGTTCCTCGGCGAGCACGTTCTCATTGTCCAATTCATGCCGTAGTCTTCGGAGGATTGCTAATTGATGTGCGAGTTGTTGCTTCTGGGAAGAGATTTGTGCGAGCGAAAGCTCAAGGAAGGCTGTTCTGGCTTGATCAGTCCACACGATGGAATCCACGTCATATTCCCCAAGGCTTTTCGTACCACTGAGCAGTATCGCAGCGGACCGTTTTGCGGCGATCTAGGTCTTCGGCGGTATCCTGCGCGGTACTATTCCCCGCCTGCTGGCTGTCCCGGTGACTCAGGCTGCTTGGCCGCGTCCTTCTGTTCTTGCATCCCGGACTGTTGTACGCGCTTTAGATCCTTGGGCTGTTCTTGCCCCTTCTCGTCGCGAATGATGCCGTGATCTTTGCTATGTGCCATGCCAGACAACCTGCTAATCGCCTGGACGTTCCTGAGACGCGTTTTGTTTCAGCATCGCAGCTAGTCGTCTGCCCGTGCCTGGAACAATCGAGATGCCCCTCGGTTTCCCTTCCTAACCTAACAAGGGAGGGGTTGCATGGCTGTTGAAGAAAGAGAGACCGGCACATTGATCGGTAGCGACAAGGTCGAGGGTACCGCTGTCTACGGCCCCGACGACCAGAAGATCGGCTCGATTGAGCGCGTCATGATTGAAAAGACGAGCGGCCGCGTGTCGTATGCAGTTCTCGGTTTTGGTGGCTTCCTCGGCATAGGCAACGACCATTATCCGCTTCCCTGGCACAGCTTGAAGTATGACACCACGCTTGGCGGCTATCGGACCGGAATTACGGTGGATAAGCTCAACGGCGCACCAAAGTATGCAGACGAGAACAACTGGAACTGGTCGGATCCAAATCGCCCTAAAGCGGTCGACGATTATTATTCCTTGTAAGCGGGGGTTCCGGCGTTACGCGCGGCGGAATATCGCCCGCGTACGCCGACCGCGCTCCACGGCTAATTCGGAAGGATCAAAATGATTGTCTGGAAAGCGACCGTTGCTTTAGCGCTTATCGCAATATGTGCGTCTGTCGAATCCGCTGCGGCTCAAACTCCTGATCCAGAGCTGGATTTATGCCGATCCACCGGATTAGCCGCCCTTCGGCAGCTAAACCCGGCCATTAAAGACGTCTCACTCGACGTCGAGGGCATGACGGTCGCAAAGGCAAATACGAAAATTGAGGACACGCCGCTCAAGACGGTCGTCATCGGTGACGCTTATCTGGAAAAAGGGAAGCAAGATACAAGGCGCACCTTCCTTTGTCTCATCGGCGAAAAAGGGAAAGTGCTTTTGACATTTTTTACTGACAAGTAGCGTCGACACACACGTCACCGGCTGGATGCGGCCAAGAGAGCAATCCTCGCCTCTCTGGCTCGGGCTGTGATTGGTGCTATCTACTTTCGTTTTGGAATTAGAATGTCTTCACGAGTAGGGAGTACTGAAAGCAGGCGAACGCTGGACCCGGAAAAATCTTCCCAACGCCAACTTGCAATCCGCAAAACACGTCACGCATCACGCTGGCTCCTTGTGGACACACTTAACGACACCTGACAGGTATTGAGGCATAGATTCGCACAGGGAAGATTGCGTCCGCCGATCCGGAGAAATCCGCGGGCGGTTTTTTTGATGCCACGGAAGTCCAGGCGCCGCTCCAAGCTGGTGGCCTGACTCTGCGTAGAGATCCCAATTACTTCTTGCGTGACTTCGTCGCTTCCGATTGCATAAGACCCTTCATACTTGGCGCCGCCGCGCTCACTTTGGATTTTTCTTTCCTCGGCTTCTTTGCTTCGCGGTTCCCGCGTTGCTCACGTTTAGCCATAGCTTAGTCCTCCGGACCGGATGGGCCATAGATTAAGACTAGCACGGCAGGGATACGGCCGCAGTGGCATTCGGTATCAGTAAACTGAATATGAGCATCCCACTGCGAACCAACTACCCGACGTCCTGAGTGGCGATTGCTATAGCATGCGGCTGCAAAGAGCGCGGAGACGCCATCTTGCGCGGGGTTACCTCTGTCGCCAAGGGCGATCTCAATCAGACTGCCGCGGAACTGAAATTCATAGTCAAGTCTGCGACCAGGGATGCGGCGGTCGCGCTCCGACAAAAGACCGCACGGATCAAATCGAGGTTGATACGCTGATGACTGAAGGTGTGTCGATATGCCTCGTCGCTGAGGTGCGCGCGACGATCCTTGTTCAGCGCAGCATCGTGTCGTCTGGCGTGACGCAGGTTGCCGAGCGCGATCGCAACATGAAGACCGACGTCAAGTTCGTAGCTGAGCAGCTCCGCGATAACGAGGAGCTCGAGCGCCGCGCCAGATTCAAGGCAGCCCTAACCGCGGCGATGATGTCAACCACTGATTAACTAAATTTTCTCTGGAGGAAACTGCGACAGTTTTGGGACGTTATTTTTGATGACTCGGCGATGAGAGCCGAGCCTGACCGCATGCGTTCAACGTTCGGCGTCCTCAAGAGCGAAGTCTGAGCGAAAATAGGATCTTAACATGTCGACAAAAAATAGAGCCCCCAGGCCGACCCAAACGACCAATTACAGGACAAGAACAAGCGGGAGGATCCGAACCAAAAGCAAGCCGGGAGAAGAGGACATAAGACCAAGAATGGAAGATATGCGGCCTGAAGGATCGCAGTTGCATATACCGACGCCGCTCCCGCAGCAGCCTCAGCCAGTAATCAGCATCGTAGCTGTCGAACAGCTTCTGCGGGCTTATGGCTGCGCGGCTAATGTGTGCAGCGACGAGCACGGGCAAGTGATTGCTACGGCCGCCAACCCGAGAATGCAGCCGGAGGTAGATAGGAGATTGCAAGAGGTGCTAAGAATGAAGGTCAATACCGAGAACCCTCAAAAGGGCCGGCGCTGACAAAAGTTGGCGCCCGCGTGTGGCGGGCGAGGCTGCTACGAAGCGCGGGTCGAAATGGAAATAGACGCGCGGCGTGATTTTTCCACCTCTAACGCCGCAACCGCGTTTAAATGATCTGAATTGTCAGATGGTCAATGTAGCGACGCTGGCCCAAGATTTCGAGTGATCTTGATCGTTGGCAAGGACTCTATGGTCGATTTAGCTTTTGGGACAGGACCATTTCTCTTGGCATTTCAGCGAGGGTGGCCTTTTTAATTCGCTGTTCCATGCCGTTCCATAGTGGGATCTTGAAAACAGAGATCCTGCCCAATGGTTCCTGAGTACGTTTGGAACACAGGAACGTCTCGGCATCCCGGCCTCACGCTCGTGGCCTCCACCATCGACGGCAGCTGATTACTGTCGTTAAGTCGCCCCCTTCAGCTCGGCAACGTCCGCGCCGGACCGCATGGCGCGGCCGGTCAGCGCCGCGCCGACGACGAACTCCAGCGCTCGCTGGCCGGTTGCGTCAACGAACGCCGGAAAGTGGTGCCGCTCACCGTCGACCAAGACCGTGGCTGCCGACGCGATGTTCGCGCCCCAACGCGATCACGTCCAGGCGGCCGCCGCTATGTAGTGCGAGCATTCGCTCAATCGAGAGGTGGGGAACGGTCGCATATTCGTCGACGAACACTGGCTTCAGGTAGCGGTTGAACCGCTGCAGCGACTCGTCGCCGAGGTGCGGGAACCGCCCAACGCCAGCTGCGGATAGAAAGTTCGGCCGTCTATCATGTCGGGATCGATACCGAGGCGCACTAAGCGCGCGCGCGGCTGCGCCTCAAAGATCGTCACCCTTGCCGGTGCGGTCGTCTCATCGACAAATGCGCACAGCGTATAGATCGTCGTGGGCCCGCACCGACAAACGCGACGGTCCGCACCACCTCGTCCCAAGCGTTGGCGATGCCATCTGTCGGGCGGCTCAAGCCAACGTCCGAAGCGTCGGCTCGCGATCGTAGAAGCGTCGCGCCGCCGCTTTGACGAAGGCGCTGTCCAGCCCGGTAACCCCTTCGTCCGTCCCGACGCCAGCCTTGTCGAGCAGGGGCTGCGCGCCGTCGCTGGCGCCGATCGCCTTCAGGTGCGCGAAGGCGTTCATCGCGAACTCGACCGCCGCACCCTCCTTGAGCAACGCCTGACAGCCCTCGTCCGACAGGATGATCGCGACCGCGTCGAAGATTTGGCTCGGCGAACCGGCGAGCTGGCCATCGGCCTTGCGGATCTTGCCATCCGACAGCGTTGCGCCACCAATCTTGGGCGCGATTATTACGGCCTTGCCCTTCGCCCTTGTTACGGCCGCGACAACAGCGTCGAGTTGACCCGCGTCGGTGCCGTCAGCGATCAGGATACCGACCGCGCGTCCCTCCAGCGTATCCTTCATGTTCTTGTGGATCGAGAGCGCATCGGACGATGCCATGTCGACCGGCTCCCGCGCCGCCTTGGCCTTCGTCGGCAGCTCGATCCCGAGCCCCTCCGCAACGCGCCTAGCGAGGTCCTCATCGACGTTGCGCAGGTTCGCGACCATGCGCCGTGGCACGTCTAGCAGGCCGACCTTCGATAACTCGAAAACGAACGACGAAGCGATGTGTGCCTGCTCGTGCTCGTCCTGCGAGCGGTAGAACAGCCGCGCCTGGCTGTAGTGGTCTGCGAAGCTCTCCGAGCGCGCGCGCTGCTTGTCGCCGGTCTCATCCGGGCCGGAGGTGAGGTTGGCCGTCGCAAAGCCGCTCGGCGTCTCTCGGGGACCACCGTCCTCGCCATGCTCGGCAAGGCTGTTAGGCTCATAGTTCGCGCGGCCCTTGGGCACTAGCGTCTGCATCTTCCCGTCGCGCTGCATGTTGGCGAACGGGCAGCGCGGCGCATTGATCGGGATCTGGTGGAAGTTGGTCGTACCCAACCGCGAGTTCTGGGTGTCCATGTAGCTGAACAGCCGGCCCTGCAGCAGCGGATCGTTCGAGAAGTCGATGCCCGGTGGGATGTTACTCGGCAGGAAGGCCACCTGCTCAGTCTCGGCGAAGAAGTTATCGACGTTCCGATTCAGGGTCAGCGTGCCGATCAGCCGGACCGGCACGTCCTCCTCTGGGATCAACTTGGTCGCGTCGAGCACATCATAAGGCTGCGCATCCGCGAAGGCCTGGTCGAAGACCTGGATGCCAAGGTCCCACTTTGGAAAAGTGCCGGTGTCGATCGCCTCGAATAGGTCGCGGCGCTGATAATCATTGTCGGCTGATTGGAGCTTTAGTGCCTCGTCCCAGATCGTCGATTGCAGCCCAAGCCGCGGTTTCCAATGGAACTTGACGAAGCTCGCCTTGCCGGACGCGTTGACCAGCTTAAATGTGTGGACGCCAAACCCTTCCATCATCCGGAACGAGCGCGGCAGCGTCCGGTCAGACATCGCCCACATCAGCATGTGGGTGGTCTCGGGCATAAGCGACGCCCAGTCCCAAAAAGTGTCGTGCGCGCTGCCAGCCTGCGGATAGGCGCGGTCGGCCTCCATTTTCACAGCGTGGACGAGGTCGGGGAACTTGATGGCGTCCTGGATGAAGAAGACCGGGATGTTGTTGCCGACGAGGTCCCAGTTTCCCTCGCGCGTGTAGAACTTCACCGCAAAGCCGCGCACGTCACGTGGTGTGTCAACCGAGCCCGCCCCGCCAGCGACGGTCGAGAAGCGCACGAACACCTCGGTCTTCTCCCCCTTCGTAAACACCGCTGCCTTGGATAGGTCGGAGATATCATCCGTCGCCTCGAACACGCCATGCGCGCCGGAGCCGCGGGCGTGCACGATTCGCTCCGGAATGCGCTCGTGGTCAAAGTGGAAGATCTTTTCCCGAAGCACGAAATCCTCAAGTAGCGTGGGGCCGCGCGCGCCGCTCTTGAGGCTGTTTTGGTTGTCGCTGATCGGCACGCCGTGGTTGGTCGTCATCGCGTCGGATCCGCCACTCGCCACTTGGTGGGTTTCGCCACCTTTGCCGATGCCTACGTCACGCTTGCTCATCCTCGCTCCTTCAATCGACCGGTTCACATCAGCCATGCCACATAGCTACACGAATTTACGCATCAAGTTCGGGTAGCTGCAAAGGCAGCACTATCTTAAGTCCTTTCCCCCGAAAACGATCCGTTCTGCTTTGCGCGCTCCTCGTACATCTCAACCATCATTCGGATCGCAGCGACCGCCAACCGTCATAGCCGGTTTCCAGGTTATTCCTTCGACAAGGTGTAGTGAGAGGCTCTGGGCGATACCTTCCTTGCAGCACGACTTTGCGATGCTGTCCTCACCGCGAAAGTGAGTTTCACAAACGAAGTCTGGAACACTGACGGCTCTTCGGACTTGAAAAGTTGAGCGAGAGAGAGGAGGTTCAGGATGCCGTTATTTCACTTTAACGCTAGAACAGGCGATAAGCTGCTGGCGGATGATGAAGGCGAGCAACTTCCGGACCGAGAATCTGCCCGAAGCGTTGCAGAATCCTCCGCACGGGAGGCTTTGCTCGAGGCCGTGAAGTTTGGCGGAAAGCCTCCTGACGATATCCAGGTTACCGACGCTGAGGGAAAAGTAATCGTCACCGTTGATGTCGACGAGGTCATTAAGCGGGAATGATTTGGCGCTTACGGGTTGTCTGCCATCAGGAACCGCCGATGCCTCGCTGTTATTTTGATGTGCGAGAGAGAGTCTCAACCGGCCAACGGGTCGTTCTTCTAAATAATAGATGAGATGTGGGCTCGCCGCCTTCGTACTTGGCGACAAAGGATTGGGGACGCTTCAGCCGGCGCGCCAGCTCATGTCGGGTCAGGCCGGCCTGCTTGCGGGCAGCCACCATCAGGGCGCAGAAGGCGGCCTGATCTGAGGAGTGGACGGTTTTGCCGATCCCGCGGGCGGAAATGGTCATCGCCCGGGCAAGCTGATCCCGAGACGGGATTATCCCAAAAAAGGATAATACTAACTCTGACCTGCTGTTCTGATGGGGCTACCTCGTTTTGGAGTGGATACAGGCGCGCAGCGAAGCAATTGCTGTGGCCATGTTCACACGAGCCACGGAGGTACATATGCAGCTCAATCAACGCATCTGGCGCTATCGACCTAAAATGAAGCTCCAGCCAAAGCGCGCCTCCGGGATGGAGCGCAGGCTGTCGCAAGTGTGAGCGAAACCACAAATCATCGCTCGTTCTTGCGTCGAGTGCATTTCCGTGATGAAAATTAAGTTCGGGTATGGAGGATGTTCACCATGCTTTCGAAGCTAGTTAACGTTGCCGCGGGCGCCGCCACCTGTTTTGTGGCCGCATGGCCGATCAATGCATCTGCAGATATCTTTATTACGACTGCCAGCATCAGGCGAGGAGATTTGACGATTGAGGGTCGGATCCGGCGTACGGACGACTCAACCGTCGAAATCAAGATTAACCCAACCAGGACGGTGAAAGTTAAGAGTACGGCTACCGGTGGGTTCAGATGGACCGGCCAGGAGTTTCCTGCAACCTGCGTCGTCAAGGTCACCTCCGGATCCCACAGCCGTGACGTGGTGATACAAAACTGCGGACCTGCCGGGCCTCCAGGACCACCCGGGCCGCCAGGACCACCCGGAGCATCCGAGCCAAAACGGGACTAATTGTTCAGTCCCGAACTGGGTAAGCTGAATCAAGCAGTCCCGGTTTGCCTGGGCGACCCAAGACGATGAAGCGGCGATGCGGTCGTTGGCGACAGCTGTCTTCATGCGCCGCTCGATCAGCCTGTGGTGTATCGTGAGACTGGCCGATGCTCTCAGCAATGAGCGCGGCAGGTCGCGTCGTAACGTTTACGGGGTTATTGCCGCATAAGAGGCAGAGGTGGATCGGTTAATTTCGAGAAGCTGTCGCTTGTGCAAGTTGAGTCAAAGGCGGCGCGCGGTTTCCGAGGCGTGAGCTATTGCAATCCATGACGAAAAGCGCTGATGGCGAAGCAGCCCATTTATCTCACCATACGTAACGGACGGACATGATTCCCTGCTTGTCATTTTTCTACCCTGCGAGGTACGCTACCTGAATGCTTTGAGATTGGAGACGTTCGGTTCTACTGCTTGGAGGAATTGCTATGGCTGAATTCCTGGTAGTCGGTTTTGATAAGGAAGATGATGCCGATCGGGTTCTAACTGAGCTAAACCGTTTGCAAAGCGAATACCTGATCGATCTGGAAGATGCTGTCATCGCCATTCGCGACCCCGAGGGCAAGGTCAGGATCAAGCAAAGCGTCAGCCTGACGAGCTATGGCGCGGCCACGGGCGGGTTGCGCGGCGCGATGTGGGGCACCCTGATCGGCCTTCTATTTCTCAATCCACTGGCTGGCTTTGCGCTCGGCGGAGCCGTTGGCGCTGGCTCCGGCGCGCTGGCCGGCAATATGATAGATTACGGAATCAATGACGATCTCATCAAATCGATCGGCGAGACGCTCAAACCGGGCACCTCCGCGCTCTTTCTACTGATCCGTAAAGCTCAGCCAGAAAAAATTCTCGCTCGGCTGTCGGACTTCAAGGGTCACGTGATCCGCTCCTCGTTGTCGTCAGAGCAGGAAGAGAAGCTAAAAGATGCCCTGTCGAATGCTGCTCAGCCTGTAGCGTGACTTCATCTTAGCCGTCGGAGATCATTTGGATTCCCAACGTTGTGCCGGTTCGATGACGAATACCATCTCAGGATCGACATCACCAAATCTGTCATCACAAGCGCGGAATCCGATCAGAGTAATAGCAGGCGGCGTCGCCGAGCTGAGCGTCGCAGACAGTTCCTTCATGAGGCATCGTTGATGCCGAAGTCCGTCAACGCGCCGGACGCGGCGCCGATGATCGGGTTGAGGAGGAGCACGCCGACCAAAAGTCCCCCGAAACTCCCCGAGACCGCACCCATCGCGGGCGCGATGGCCGAGACTAGTCGAGGGTTCGTTTGCGGGACATCCCAGCTCCGGCGCGGGGATGAACGTTCCTGATCCTCCGATCGGGACGATCCGCGTGTCGTTGGAGATCACGTGTCCGCTTTCTCAAATGGCCGCGAGCATCAACGCGCCAAACATCAGCGCCAGCAGGAGAAGGGAGATGCTTGCCGCAGGCCATTGGCAAAGAGTCTCGTTGCCCTTTTCGACGAGATTGCCGAAGGCAAGGCAGCCGCGTCGGAATGGACCGACAACTGTCGCGAGGGTGTTCCGGGCGGTCGACGACCCGAGTGCATGCGGCCAGGGGCTGAGGAGGATCGCCAGGATCGCGCCTCCCAGGACAGGGAAAAGCAATTTGGAAAGCGTCCCGAGGCTGGGAAGGTATGATCCTATGTCGTGCGGGATCGGTAGATATGGCCCCCAAGGCACGAGGCCCGACAATAGCGAGCAAAGCGCCAGGACAAGCGGCGCCGCGTCCCGAATGAGCCGCGTGGGGCCAGCCAAGGCGATCGGCTTGTCCGAGGGAGCGAGCGCGTAAGCCAGAACCAGCACGACATAGGCGGCCGTAAACATCCCCCCCGTCTGGAGCACGATTTCCCACCACCACTGGCCGTTGCCCGCGGCAGACCGGAGTAGTAGATCCTTCGCAAGGGACGCGCCGCTCGGCGGTACGCCCATCAGCGCGATGCCGCTCAGCGCGAAGGTCAGAACACTCAGGGGCAGAGCCCTTGCCGCGCCGCGCAGCCCCATGATGCGATCGTGGCCGAGCGATGCGTAGATCGATCCGACGGCCATGAACATCGCGGCCTTCGCGGTGGCGTGAGAGAAGGCCTGAAGCAGACCGCCAGCCAGGGCGCCACCATTCTGAAAACGGCCGGCGGCATCGAACGCGAGCGGAAACATCAGGAAGAGATACCCGATCTGGGCCAGGGTCGAATAAGCGATCAGGAGCTTGAGGCGTTCCTGCCGCAGCGCCACGACGCTCCCGAACACGATCGCAGCGGCTCCCAGCGCGGCGAGCAACTGTGTGGCGGCGAAGCCAGGCAGGCCAGGCATAACGTTGAACCAGATCCGAACGGCGATGAAGAAAGATCCTTTCACCACTAGGCCGGACAGGATCGCACTGGCGGCTGCCGGCGCGCCGGCGTGGGCAGGCGGCAACCAAAGGTGCAACGGGAATAGCGCGGTCTTGGCCAGAAGACCCGTGGTCATTAACGCGGCTGCGACGAGCAAGATCGGCTCTGCGCTGACGCGACGCGATAACAGCACGATATCGAGCGTGCCGTAGAGACCATAGATGAGTGCCGTGCCCATCAAGTAGAGAACCGAGCCTAGCAACGCGAAGAGCAGATACCGCATCGCGGCGCGCAGCGTCTCGGCGCGGCCGTCGAGTGAAACCAGCGGCACCGCGGCGAATGTCAACAGTTCCAGGGCAACGTAGAGTGTGAAGAGGTCTCCAGCCAGGAAGATCGTGTTCAGCGCCGCCCAGATCGCCAGCAGCAAGATCCAGAACGCGAATGGCGTGCGGGCTTGGGTCGAAGCTGGTGAGAAATCGGGAGCAGCAAAGACAGCGACCCCTGAGATTACGACTGCGGTCGCAGCGAGCATCACTGCCGACAATCCGTCCGCACGCAGCGCTACTCCGAGTGGCGGCGGCCAGGCGCCGAGCAGATAAACGAGGGGGCCGTTGCTCTGCGGAAGCGCGAAGAGGATTGCCATTGCAATCGCCGACGCGAGCGGGACAATCCCGCAGGCGACCAGCTTGACGTAGCGGTCGCCCAAAACGAAGGCCAGCAAGACGCCTGCGATCGGGACGATGATCGACAGCACCAGCAGGAAACCGCTCGTGGTCGTCATGGCGTCAAGCGCAGGGGCGGGAGGCAGCATCAGCCACCGGACGGGTCGGAGCCTCGCCCGGCGAGGCGCCAATGCGTAACGTCGTGGAGCCTGTTGTTTGGAACAACCGCAGCAGCAGCGCGATCGCCAAAGCGGTTGCGGAAAACGCGACGACGACGCCCGTGATCACCAGGGCCTGCGGTACCGGGTCGCTGCCGATGCTCGCCGCAGCACCCCGTCGTCCAACGATGCCGAACAGAAGGAATACGCCGCTGCCGAGCAGATTGAAGGCGATGATCTTGCGAAGTGGCTGCGGATTGGTGATCAGGCCATAGAGCCCAAGTCCGACCGCGGCTGCGGCACACAATCCGAACACGGTCACTGCGCTCATGGCTTCGCATTCCGTTCCGGCGCGCCAGCAAGCAGCAGGCCGAGGGTTGCTGCGATCGTCAGGATCATCGCGACCTCGATTCCAAGGATTAGTGGCTTGGCCATCGACGGCGGATAAGAAAGGAATGCGGTGCCGAACCAGAGTCCCCCAAGGCCGACGACCAGGAACAGGCTTGGCCCGGCAATAAGGATGAACCGTAGCCATCGGCGGCTTACAGGTGGCGTGTCGATTAGCCCGGCCATGATGACCAGCAGCCACATGGACGCGAGAATCGCGCCACCCTGGAAAGCTCCGCCGGGATGGTTGGCGCCGGTCCAGAAGATATGGATTCCGACGACAATGCCGACCGGCGGCAACAGGCGCGCGAGAAACGCGAGGATGCCACGCGGATCCGCCTGGTGACGCGGCCCAGGATGGCCTCCCCAGGCGATGTCAGGTGCAAGCGACCAGACGCCGATGATGGCCAGTAAGAGCACGACTTTCTCGAGCATGGTATCCATGGCGCGAAACGCCATCAGCACGTTGGTGACAGGGTTGGTCAGACTCGTCGCCCAGGAATTAGCTAGAGCGGCTGGCGCAAGCGTTGGAGCGGGATCGGGTAGGAGCAGGATCGCTCCGGCCAGCGCAGCGGCCGTGAGCCCCGATAACACAGCCGCGCTCACGCGCAGCAGTTTGCCCGGCGCTTCCCCCGCCACCAGGTCGGCATTCCGCAACCGGGCGGCCGCGCCCAACAGCAATACGCCGCCGAGCCCTCCGCCGATCGCGGCCTCAGTCAGCGCCACGTCGACGGCTTCAAGCCGTACCCAGATCAGTGCGACCAGCAGTCCGTAAGTGACGAAACCCACCGTCGCCGAAAAGGTCTCGCGCACGGCGATGGTCCAGATGCCGAGGCCCAGCACCACCGCGGCGAGCAGGATCTCGAAGATGGTCGTGATGCTCATCTGTGCGATTCGCCTTGGCGCGCAGCGCGCGCGATCAGCTGCGAGACCGTCGCACCCGCGAGCAGCACGAGTAACCAGATGCTGACCAGTTTCAACCCGTCGCGAACACTCCCTGCCTGCGGTAGCAACCCGAGCACAACGAGGCCAAGGCCGAGATTATCCGCTTTGGTAAGCGCGTGGAGACGCGTCAGCGTATCGGGAAAGCGAAGCAGGCCGATTGTGCCGGCCAAAAAGAAGAACGCGCCCGCCGTCACCGCCGCCACCGTCATCATGTCGAGTACGACGCTCATTCATCCTCCGTCGATGCGGCGCCATCGGCTTCGAGGCGGGAGAGCCCCTTCTTAACGAACGCGATGGATGCGAAGGTGGCGAGAAGCGCCAAGGTCAGCGCTACGTCGATTGCCGCCGGTACGGCGGTGATGGTGCCGAGCAGCAGCAACGTTGCAATACCTCCGGTCCCGATCAGTTGCGTCGCCATCATGCGGTCAGCATCTCCCGGCCCGCGCAGAATCGACACCAGCCCGAGCGCCAGCAAGGCCAGAATGAAGCCGACCGCGGCAGTCAGGAACTCAGTCATTGTAGAGCGCTCGAACCAAGGCCGCTTCCTCCGCAGCAAGCTCTGCGGCCACGGGCTGTTCAACGTCGAGGCAGTGATAGATGAGCTGTCCGTCCTCATCTCCGGCCGGAACCGTGCCGGGCAGCAGGCTGGTAAGCGTTGTAAATACGTTGCGGCGCATGCCACGCGGCAGGCTGGTTGGATAGCCGATAAATCCCGGGCGCAGGGGCAGCCGGGGATCGAGGGCGCGCCTTGCCACGTCCGCTCCGGCCACGATGGAATGGTACAGGAAGAGCACTGCCAGTTGGAAGATGGCGCCAAGCGAGCGCCGCGATGTGCCGGGCTCGAGCAGTCGCAAGCTCGTCCAGGTCGCGGCGGTGACCGCGACGATCGCGGCAGGAATGTCTGCAGGATCAGCTCCCGCAAGCACGAGCCAGAGGCAGAGGAACCATGCCGCTCGGAAAGCCGCGTGTAACCCCATGCGTCTTCAGCTCCATTTCCGGCGTCTCGGTGATCGCGTCGACCCAGTGGTCTCAGCACTCGGCGTCAAAGTTACGTCGAGTGACCTCGCGACCTTAACATCAGCCTGGGTCAATATCCCATCTGGACCTTTGCCCACTATGCGCCATCGATTGGAAGGAGGAATATCAGGTGATTGCCTGATCAAGCCTCAGGAATTTCCTAGACCCTGGTGCCTTGCGGGTGCGCGTCAGCGTCCGATGACCTGCGTCCCGCGGCTGACCACGATTGCATCCGGTGCCATCGGTAGATTTACCAATGGGCGAGGTCGTTCATTTCGGGAAGACTACCGGCAAACTGCCGCGGAAAGTACCGCGGATGCCGTCGGGCCTCGGGAGACCGCATGGCATGTTTCCGGAACCGGAAGGGCTCATCATGGTTACGCGCGGCGCTCGAACGATCCCCTACCAAATCCCGACGATGGCACTCGTGGTAGCAACATGTGCGTTGACGCTGGGAGCCTGCGGGAGAGAAGAGGCTAAGAATGACACACCCGCTCCGCGAATAGTGCGCACGTCGACCGTGGAAAAGCGCAAGGTCACGACACCCCTGACGTTTTCCGGACGGATCGAAGCTGAGGATGAAGTGAACATTGCATTCCGAATCTCCGGGCGGCTGCTGAACAACGAAACCAAGATTGGCGACAGGGTCAAAGCAGGCCAGGTGCTGGCGCGATTGGAGCCGCAGAACGAGCTGAATGGGCTCCGTCAGGCCCAGGCAGCTCTTGCTGCGGCCCAGGGGCAATTGACGCAGGCGCGCAATCACTTCAACCGTCAGGAGACGCTCCTGGCGCAGGGCTGGACAACGCGTGCCAATTTCGATGTTGCGACCCAGGCGCAGCAAACCGCGCAATCGCAGGTTGACGCGGCGGAAGCGCAACTAAGTGCCGCGCATGATCTCGTTAGCTTCACCGAACTGACGGCCGATGCGCCCGGCGTGATAACCGCAACCGGCCCGGGGGCTGGCGAGGTGGTCCAGGTCGGGCAGATGATTGCGAGGATCGCGCGGCAAGACGGCCGCGATGCGGTCTTCGACGTCCCCTCTCAATTGGTCAGGTCGGCATCCGCCGATCCGGAGGTCGAAGTCAGCCTGGCTGATGATCCGACAATAAACGCGAAAGGGCGCATTCGGGAGATCGCCGCGCAGGCCAACGCCATGACGCGGACCTTCGAGGTCAGGGTCGGTCTAACTGACCCCCCGCCGGCGATGCGGCTGGGCGCGACGGTCGTCGGGCGGGTGAGCACGAGTGCGGGGCCGATGATCGATATTCCATCGTCCGCCCTGACCCGGATGAACCAGCGCCCCGCAGTATGGATCGTCGATCCGGCTACCAATACCGTCGCGGTGCGCAACGTGGACGTGCTTCGGTTCGATGAAGCTCAAGTGGTCATTTCTCAGGGGCTTGATACCGGTGAGATCGTCGTCACCGCCGGCGTCCAGGCGCTTCATCCGGGTCAGAAGGTCCGCGTTCTCGGGTCAGAGCAATGAACAGAATCAATCTTTCTGATTGGGCGCTGAAGCACCGCTCGCTGGTCGTCTACATGATGATCATCGCGGTGGTTGCCGGTGCGCTGTCCTATTTCAAGCTGGGCCGCAACGAGGATCCCGCCTTCATCATCAAGACCATGGTCGTCCAGGCCGCCTGGCCCGGCGCATCCGTGGAAGACACCATGAAGCAGGTGACAGAGCGTCTCGAACGTCGCCTGCAGGAGACACCGCATCTCGACTTCCTGCGAAGCTTCACGAGAGCGGGGATCTCGACCGTCTTCGTGAATCTGAACGGGAGCGCAAACGCGAAAGAGGTTGCCGACACCTGGTACCACGTGCGCAAGTCGATCGGTGACATGCGTCATACGCTACCCGCCGGTGTGATCGGGCCCGGGTTCAATGACGAATTTGGCGATACATTCGGCATCATCTACGGCTTTACCAGCGACGGATTTTCCCAGCGTGAGCTGCGCGACCAGGTCGAGGATATCCGCTCAAAGCTGCTTCTCGTGCCTGACGTATCGAAGATCGAGCTCTTGGGCGAGCAGGACGAGGTGATCTTCGTCGAATTCTCTACCAAAGAGCTTGCGGCCCTCGGAGTCGATCGGTCCGCCCTCATTGCGGCGCTCCAGTCGCAAAACATCGTGCGTCCGGCGGGAACGATCGAGACGAGTGCGGAAAGCATCTCGATTCGTGTGTCGGGCAGCTTCCAGTCCGAACATGACATAGCCGACATCAACTTCTCCGCGGGCGGGCGCATGCTTCGCTTGAGCGATATTGCGCGGGTGCGGCGCGGATACACCGACCCGCCCCATCCGATGTTTCGGGTCAACGGCAAGTCGGCAATAGGGCTCGCAATCGCCATGCGAGATGGCGGGGATGTCCTTGCGCTTGGTGCCAACGTCACAAAGGCAATGGCGCAGATCACTGCAGAGCTCCCGATCGGAATCGAGCCAAACCTGGTCGCGGACCAGCCCGTTGTGGTCGACCACGCCATCCGCGAGTTCATGGTCTCGCTGATTCAGGCGATCGCCATCATTATGGTGGTGAGCTTCATCAGCCTCGGCGTGCGACCGGGCTTGATCATCGCGCTCGCCATACCGTTCACGCTGGCGATCGTGTTTCCGATCATGGGCCTGCTCAGCATCGACATGCAGCGAATATCGCTTGGCGCGCTGATCATCGCGCTTGCATTGCTGGTCGACGATGCGATGACGACGACCGACGCGACGCTCACCAAACTGGCGGAGGGCGCCAGCAAGATCGAGGCGGCAACCTTCGCGTACAGGACCCATGCGATGGCGATGCTCGCGGGCACGCTGGTGACGATCGCGGGCTTCATCCCGGTGGGCTTTGCGGCAAGCTCGGCCGGCGAATACACATTCTCGCTCTTCGCCGTGGTTACGATCGCGCTGCTGGTGTCCTGGTTCGTTGCGGTCATCTTCACGCCACTGCTTGGCGCTGCGATCCTCGTTCCGCCCAAGCAGAGCAGGTCGGCGGATCAGGGCAGGATCTTCGGTATGTACCGGAGCTTCCTGACGTTCGCGATGCGCGCCAAGTGGCTGACGATCGCGATGTCGGTGGCGCTCTTCGTTGCCTCCGTCCTCGCGATGCCATTGATCCCGCGGCAGTTCTTTCCGTCGTCGGATCGTCCGGAACTGCTGGTCGATGTCAGCCTGCCGCAGAACGCTTCGATCTACGCGAGCGAGGCTGCCGCGAAGCGCCTGGATGCCGCGCTTGCGGCCGATCCCGATGTGGCGCGATGGAGCACTTATGTTGGACGCGGCGCCATTCGCTTCTATCTGCCCCTCAACGTCCAGCTCCCGAACGACTTCTTCACGCAGACCGTGGTGATCGCGAAGGACGTTGCCGCACGGGAACGCTTGCATTCCAAGCTCGAAAAGCTGCTGGCGCAGGAATTCCCTAAGGCCATTGCGTTCGTTTCGCCGCTCGAGCTTGGACCACCGGTTGGATGGCCGATCCAGTATCGGGTCAGTGGGCCCGACGTGGAACGGATACGCGAGATTGCGCTCAAGGTTGGACAGATCGTTGCGTCCAGTCCGGACACCAAGCAGATGAATTTCGACTGGATGGAGCCTGATCGGCAGGTGCGGATCCGCGTCGACCAGAACGAAGCGCGTCTTCTCGGTCTCAGCTCGCAGGCGATCGCGACCGTCCTGAACGCAGTCATCACGGGCACACCCATCACCCAGGTCCGCGACGATATCTATTTGGTCAACGTGGTGGCGCGCGCGACCGACGAGCAGAGGGTTTCGCTTGATGGCCTACGCAATCTGCAAGTGGCGTTGCCAGGCGGACAAACCGTTCCTCTCAGCCAGTTTGCTTCCTTTGAATATGACCAGGAGTTCCCACTCATCTGGCGGCGGGACCGCATCCCGACCCTGACGGTCCAGGCTGCGATCGTCGGCGACAAGTTGCCGGAAAGCATCGTCACGTCGTTGTCGCCGGCGATCGAGAACTTCAAGAAGACGCTACCTCAGCCCTACAACGTGGTCGTGGGCGGCACGGTTGAGGAGAGCCAGAAGTCGCAGGCATCCGTGTTAGCCGTGGTGCCCGTGATGCTGTTCGTCATGTTTACGGTCCTCATGGTGCAGCTCCAGAGCTTTCCGAGACTATTCATGGTTCTGAGCGTGGCGCCGCTCGGCCTAATCGGTGTCGTTGCAGCGTTGATGCTGTCCGGCAGGCCACTAGGCTTCGTCGCGATTCTCGGTGTGCTCGCGCTTCTCGGCATGATCAGCAAGAACGCGGTTATTCTAATCGGTCAGATCGACGCCGAACGCACCATGGGCAAGTCGCCGTGGGAGGCAGCGGTTGACGCCAGCAGCTCCCGGTTTCGGCCGATCATGTTGACCGCCGTATCGACCGTGCTTGGCATGATTCCAATCGCGCCGACGGTGTTCTGGGGACCGATGGCATTCGCGATTATGGGCGGCTTGCTGGTTGCAACGGTCCTGACGCTCGTGTTCTTGCCGACGCTTTATGTCGCGTGGTTCGGCGCGCCCGAGAGGACCGACAATCCCGCATCGCGCAAACCGCAGGAAGGATGAGCACCAGCGCGTGCGCCTCGCACTGGAAAGACTCGGTATCCAAACTGTGGACCGCCTGCACGTTGTGATCGCGCAGTCGGTGAGGGATTTGTAGGGAGCAGCCAAGGCGGAGACAGAGATGACCAAGCGTAAGACGAAGAAGGAGGCTTCCGAAAACCCGGTTGCGGCAGAACCGTTGGTGTCGGCGGCGCGACCCGAATCGGCGCAGAAGCTCTCCCGCGATGCGTATGAAAAAACGCTGAAGCTCCTTCAGGGCGAGTTGGTGAAGCTTCAGAATTGGGTGAGGAAGAGCGGCGAGCGCATCGTGGTGGTGTTCGAGGGCCGCGACGCTGCCGGCAAGGGCGGCGTCATCAAGGCGCTGACCGAGCGCGTGAGCCCGCGGACATTTTGCGTAGTAGCTCTGCCCGCGCCGACCGAGCGGGAGAAGAGCGAGATCTATCTCCAGCGTTATATTCGGCATTTCCCCGCAGCCGGCGAGATCACGATCTTTGACCGCAGCTGGTATAATCGGGCGGGTGTCGAGCGGGTGTTGGGCTTCTGCACAGACGAGCAGTATGAGCGCTTTTTGCGCATATGCCCCGCCTGGGAGCGTGACTTCGTTGAATCCGGTTTGCGTCTCGTCAAATATTGGCTGGAGGTCGGCCCGGACGAGCAGACGAAACGCTTCAAGGCACGCGTCACTGATCCGAGAAAGACCTGGAAGCTCAGCCCTATGGATCTCGAATCCCACAGGCGATGGTACGATTATTCGCGCGCCCGCGATGCGATGTTCGCGGCCACCGACACGCCGCAAGCCCGCTGGCATGTGGTGGACGCCGACGACAAGCGCCGTGCGCGGCTCAATATTATCGCGCACTTTCTCAGCCTTATGCCTTACGAGGAGATGGAGCTCGGGAAGGTCAGGCTGCCAAAGCGGCAGAAATCAAATGGATACGACGAGCCCGACCTCAGCCGCATGAAGATCAAGAAGAAATTCTGAAGAGGAGCCTTTGCGAGTCAGTACCATATTTGACCCCTCTTTTTCCCCGGAGACTTCTAGGAGTCATCAGCCATGTCCGGTATCGACGATCTCATCCCGAGTGCGACGCAAATTCGGAAGGAAGCTGCCCTCAAAGAGGCCAAAAAGGCAGTAGGACGCTCGCCGTGCGACCGCCTCGAAGGCTTTGCCCTGGTTCGTGGTGCCCGCCGACAGCAAATGATTCACGCGTCTCGTCGTTGCCACCGCCGTCGAGGTCGTGAACGATCTCAACCTCGAATACCCCAACGTCTCGCCGGAGTAGATGAAGGATTTTGCCGTGGCGCGGATGGAACTCAAGCAACAAAAATAGGCGCGGTCCATCCATGTTGACCGCGATTGCCATTCTTGGGGGTGTCGGACTGTTCCTGCTCGGCATGACTGTCATGACCGATGGATTGAAGGCGCTGGCAGGATCCTCCTTGCGAACCGTGCTTGGCAAAGCGGCGGCTACACCGCTCTCGGGCGCCTTCTGGGGCGGAATCATAACCCTGCTGGTGCAGTCGTCGAGCGCGGTGACCATGACGACGATCGGTCTCGTCAACGCCGGGCTGCTGACCTTCCCGCAAGGGCTTGGCCTGGTGTTCGGCGCCAATGTCGGCACAACCGGCACGGGCTGGCTGGTGGCGCTGATCGGTGTGCGCGTCTCGCTTTCGGCCTACGCGCTGCCGTTGATCTTCGTCGGCGCTCTGACCAAGCTGCTGGCCAGCGGACGGATCGCGTCGGCAGGCAGCGCGCTCGCAGGCTTCGCACTGGTGCTTTATGGACTGACCACACTCCAGCAGGGCATGGGCGGCCTTGCAGAGAGCCTGCACCCGTCCGACCTCCCGGCAGTGATCGGCATGCCGGGGATCAGTTGGGCGGCCGGTTGGGGAGGCCTTTTCATCCTGATCGTTGTCGGCCTCGCCATGACAGCGGTCATGCAGTCCTCCACGGCAGCCATCGCCGTCACCATCGCGGCCTTCTACGCCGGGGCGGTGAGCCTGGAACAGGGCATCGCTCTGATCATCGGGCAGAACATCGGAACGGCGACGAGTTCGGCTATGGCCGCGCTCGGCGCGAGCGTGACGGCCAAACGTCTCGCCCTCGCTTATGTGCTGTTCAAGCTCATCGCGGCACTTATCGCAATCCTCGCCTTCCCACTGACGGTGGCGTTGATGACGCGCTTCAACTCGTCTGTCGATGGGACGACGCTCCTTGCCGCCTACCACACCGCCTACAACGTCGTCGGCGTTGCGGTGCTGCTCCCCGCAACGCAGTGGTTTACGCGCGTCGTGGAACGGCTCTTGCCGTCGAAGGAAACCGCGCTGGAGTGCGCGCTGGATCCGAGCGCGCTCTCCAATCCGGTGATCGCCGTCGAGACCGCCCGGCGCGTCGTGGCGGATATCCTTGGGACAACGGCCGCTTCGGCCGCCTCCAGCGGAACCCCGCAGGGTATCGCGGCGGCGGCCGCCACGCTTGAGCAGGTTCGGGAATTCCTTTCGGGTATGAACGATCCGCCCCAGACGGAAGCCGAGCGGCACCGCATGACGAGCACCTTGCACGCGCTCGAGCACGCCTCGCGGCTTATCGAGATTCTCGGGGACAGCGAGCCCGCAGGGACAGGGCCTAGAGCCTCGCATGATCCGCGCGCGACCGCGCTTTGCAAGCAGGCAATGCGGGCCACGCAGACGATAAGCGCATCCATCACCGCCGAATCCGCTCTCACCGTGCAGGCAGAGCCGATCGGATGGGCGGCGTCGGCCGAGGTCGCCGCAGCTCTTGCCGAGGCCGAAAAGGCGTCGACCGCGCTTGACGCCATGCAGCGCGATCACCGCGCCGCCACCCTCGCCGCCGTGGCGCCGGGCGAACTGACCGCAACCGAAGCCTTCACCCGGATTGACGCCGCGCGCCGGATCGACCGGATCGTACACCACGCCTGGCGCTCGGCGTCACATCTTCTCGGCCGTGCCGGCCCTCGAGCGAAGGCAACGGCCTGAGCCGCGCGAGGCTTCCACACCAGAACACATCGCAACCGGAGAAAAACCAGCATGCACTCAGGCGATGTCACGTTTTTAGGGACAGCATCGATGCCGTGGCACGCGATGCCGGCCGAGGAGGTCGAAAGGCAACTGCATGTCGACCGCGCGCTCGGCCTTGATGCGGCCGAGACAGCCGTGCGGCTGAAGAGCCAAGGGCCGAACCGCCTGCCTCAAGGCAAAAAACAGGGACCGCTGATGCGGCTCCTCGCCCAGTTCAACAACATCCTCATTTATGTCCTGCTCGCAGCGGGCTTCGTGAAGCTCATGCTGAGTCTGTGGCTCGACGCTTCCATCATCTTCGCGGTCGTCATTCTCAATGGGCTTCTGGGTTTCCTGCAGGAGGGACGGGCGGAAAGGGCGCTCGATTCCATCCGCAACATGCTCTCCGCTGAGGCCCGCGTGGTGCGCGCCGGAGAAACCCGCGTGATCCCGGCGGAGGATCTCGTTCCGGGCGATGTCGTGCTTCTGGAATCGGGCGACAGGATTCCGGCGGACATGCGCCTTCTCGACGCCAAGAATCTTCGCACGGAGGAAGCGGCGCTGACGGGCGAATCCGTTCCTGCCGAGAAGGTCACCACACCGGTCGCCGCCAAGGCGACCGTCGGGGATCGCGAGAACATGGCGTTCTCCGGCACCATGGTCGTGTCGGGCCGAGGGACCGGCATCGTCGTGGCGACGGGCGGCGAGACGGAGCTCGGCCGCATCAACCAGATGCTCGCAGACGTGCAGGTGCTCGAAACGCCCCTGCTGCGTCAGATCAAGAAATTCGGCTACGTCATCACCGCAGCTATCGCCGTTGTTGGCGTTCTGCTCTTCGCCTGGGGCCATTGGCTCGGTCATAAGACCTTCGTCGAGCTGTTCCAGGCCGTCGTCGGCATTGCCGTTTCGATGATCCCGGAGGGGCTGCCGGCGCTGATTACTATCACGCTCGCCATTGGCGTACAGCGCATGGCCGAACGCAACGCCATCATCCGTCGTCTTCCGGCGGTCGAAACCCTCGGGTCAGTCTCCCGTATCTGCTCGGACAAGACGGGTACGCTGACGCTGATGGAGATGATGGTGACCTCCGTCATCACGGCAGGCGAAGCCTATGAAGTCACTGGAGATGGCTACGCGCCCGAGGGTGAGGTCAAGGCGAACGGTCAGCCGGTCGGCGACACACCCGAGACGCTGGTGTTGATGGGCCGCGTATCGCTGCTGTGCAACGATGCCGAAATTTTCCAGGACGACGGCAAGTGGAAGGTCGAGGGCGACCCGACCGAGGGCGCGCTCTATCCCTTCGCCGCCAAGCTCGGCATGGACCGTGCGGCGGAAACCGCTGCTGCGCCACGGATCGACGGGATTCCCTTCGAATCCGAACATAAGTTCATGGCCACCTTCAACCGGGGGGCCGGCGGCGAGATGCTGCTCGTGAAGGGCGCGCCGGAGGTGATCCTCGATCACTGCGACCGGCAGCAGACGGCGGACGCTCTGGAGCCCCTCGACCGCGGCCGTTTCATGCGGGAGGGCGATCGGCTTGCCGCGCAGGGCGAGCGCGTGCTGGGGCTCGCCTGGCTGCCTGCCCCGGCCCTGGCCGCAGGCAACCTCAAGGCTGAGGACCTTCCCAGAAATCTAATCCTGCTGGGCCTCGTGGGACTGATGGATCCGCCGCGCAAGGAGGCGATCGACGCCGTCAGGGAATGTCACGGCGGCGGCATACGGGTGACGATGATCACCGGCGACCATAAGATCACCGCGGCAGCCATCGCGAAAATGCTCGGCATCGGCGATGGCACGACCGCCGTTGCTGGCACCGAGATCGAGGCCATGAACGATGCGGCCTTGCAGGAGTGTGTGCGCGACGTGGACGTCTTCGCCCGTGCAAGCCCGGAGCACAAGCTACGGCTTGTGAAGGCGATCCAGGCCAACCGACAGATCGTCGCCATGACCGGTGACGGCGTGAATGATGCTCCGGCGCTCAAGAAGGCAGATATCGGCGTGGCCATGGGCATCAAGGGCACCGAGGTTACGAAGGAAGCGGCTGGGATGATTCTCGCCGACGATAATTTCGCCTCGATCTCGGCGGCAGTGAAGGAGGGTCGCACCGTCTACAACAATATCGAGAAGGCGATGCTTTTCCTGCTGCCGACCAATGTCGCCCAGGGCGCGGTGATCGCGGTCGCGATTCTGTTTGCCTTTACCTTGCCGATCACCGCCCCGCAGGTGCTGTGGGTGAACATGGTCACATCCGTCGCCCTCGGACTCGCCATTTCCTTCGAGCCGCATGAGGCGGACGTGATGTTGCGGACCCCGCGCACAATGGATCGGCCGATTGTCACCGGATTCGGGATATGGCGGATTCTTTTCGTCGGCGCGGCGCTCGTGCTCTATACGCTCGCGGCGTTCTTCTGGATGAAGGCGCAGGGCGCCTCTGATCCGTTGGCGCGCACGGTCGCCGTCAACGCCATCACGATGGGGCAGATCTTTTACCTGCTCAACAGCCGCTATTTGCTCGACTCTTCCCTGTCGGTGCGCGCCCATATGGGCAATCCCTATCTTTGGTACGGAATTGGCGTGGTCGTGGTGCTGCAGCTTCTGTTCACCTATGCGCCGCCGTTTCACGCAATCTTTGACACCGAAGCGCTGCCACAGTCCGCCTGGCTTTGGCTGCTCGCCGGAGGAATCGTCTTTTTCCTCGTGGTGGAGATCGAGAAGTTCATTGTCAGATCCAGTCCCGCGCTAAGAAAAGCCGCGACGTCTCGTTGACGCATCCCGCAGGCACTACCTCGCTCGGCAACTTGACGTCGAGCGAATTCGTAGGACTGTGATTTTTCGTGGAATTAGGGCTCTGACGCATTTCGCTGCGGCCCAGCATCTGCCGGACGAATTTCAAATATATGACTGGTCGTCAGAGGTTGCAGAGACAGTGGAGGGTTTCCTTTTAGCTTGATCGACCTCAGGTCAAGCTTCATCGTGAATCTGCGATTCCGATCATGATGCAGCAATATTCGATCCACAAGACGGGAAAGCAGTATGTCGTGCAGGCCAAAGGTAAAGACCGGCTGGGTCGTTATGTGTCGCCTAAATTTGGTCTGATCCGCCACGTATCGTCCAGCTCGGACAGGTTAGCAATCCCCTTTGTCCCACCCCAAAACCGTCGGCGAATCTCCGCGCCGACGGTTTTTGCTTTGGCTGCTAACGCCACAAAACACACAACGCTGCGCGGCAGAATATGCTCGACGGCGGCGTTGGCTGATACGCACCGGGCCCTGAAATCCCCAGCGCTAATGAGACGATCGAACCCGTGAAAAGGTTCAAGGCCACACACGCAAGCGCACGAGGCCGTAGCAAAAGACAATGGCATTGCATTGCGCGTTGTCAAACTGCGACAACGTAGCGGCCGGCACAGCGGCTCCTTGTTGAGGTCAGATATGATTGCTATGATCGTAGCAGGATTTCCGAGTGCGGAGCGGCACCATGTACACTCACATTCTCATTTCCACTGACGGCTCCGAACTGGCGCAGAAAGGTGTCGACCATGGCTTGTCGCTGGCCGACGAAAACGGCAGCAAGGTTACAATCATCACTGTGACGGAGCCATTTCCAGTTCCTTCCATCAGCGCAAGCGGATGGGGTATGGCGGGAATGGACCCGGATCGGCTTAAAGATGCCAACACACGGCATGCACAAGCTATCCTTTCCGCAGCGAAAGCGGCGGCGGAAGAAATGGGACTGACGGTCGAGACACTCCATATCCCGAATGCCTTACCGGCCGCAGCTATCGTTGACGCGGCGAAGGCGCAGGGGTGCGACCTGATCGTCATGGCCTCCCATGGTTACCGTGGGATCAAGAGGGTCCTTTTGGGCAGCCAGACTGCCGAGGTTGTTGCTACTGCGCATATTCCGGTTCTTGTGGTCCACTAGATCGGCGGCCGGCGACGCACACCCCGCCGATTTCGACGGGGTGCGCAGGTTCGCTACGACCGGGCCAGTGCCACTTTCCGTTTTTCGCGAAGCCGGGTGGCAGTCACCGACCCGGTGGCCTAAGCTGGATGCGTTTGTTTCGACGATTGATCACTGGCTTGATGAGGACATGAAGGTACCGCGCAAGCAGCGCCCTTTCGATACGACGAAAGGCACCTTACGAGGTTCTCCGTGCACGACAATCATCGACGAGCGGATGTCTCATAAGTGCGACGTCATTATCACACTTGATATCGAACGATTTAATGCCCTCTGGAAGTGCTGACTGAAGCATCCAGCGTATCGTGAGGGAGAGGCCATCGCTATTTAAGAGGAAGCAATTGCGCAATTTCTTGCTGTGGTTCTTCCGAAATCGTGAAACGGGCGAGGTCACGATCGTCCAAGCGCCCAATCTCGCTTTGTGGGTGGTCATCGTAGCGGGCGTTCTGCTTTGGATTTGGCCTGAACCTGGCAGCCCACGCTTTGCTTTAGAAATTGTCTTTAGGGGTGGTCTCATCGTTTGGGCAATCGATGAGATTGTCCGCGGGGTAAACCCCTGGCGGCGCTGTCTCGGAGTGGCCGTGTTGATTTATGAGCTCACGACCATTCTATGATCGGTCGTTCGAATGAATTGCAGCCCGCGGTTATCGCGCGTCCAGGGCTTGAGCGACATCCGCGATCAGATCGTCCGGATGCTCGATGCCGATCGAGAGCCGGATTGTGGAATCGAGAATCCCTATCCTCTGCCGGACGTCGGCCGGTACGCCGGAGTGCGTCATGCTCGCGGGCAGGCTTGCGAGCGACTCCGTGCCGCCGAGGCTGACGGCGAGTTTGAAAATCTGCAACGCATTGAGAAATCTGAACGCGGCGGCCTTGCCGCCCATGATGTCGAATGAGAACGTGGAGCCGGCGCCAGTGCATTGCTGCTTATAGAGCCGGCCGGCCGACGAGTTCTCGTCGAGGTGACCGAGGTAGTGTACTTTGGCTACCCCGGCGTGGTCGCGCAGGTAGTCCGCGACGAGCCGCGCGTTCGAGTCGGCTTTCACCATCCGGATGCTCAGTGTCTCCAGTGATCGGCTGAGCATCCAGCAGGAGTGCGCTTCCAACTGTGTGCCGATGGCTCCACGCAAAGCCTTCACGTCCTTGATGACGGTCTTCGAGCCGAGTGCGGCGCCTGCGATGAGGTCAGAATGGCCGCCGACGTATTTGGTCAAGGAGTACAGGGAGATGTCCGCGCCGTGTTCAATGGGCCGCTGAAAAACCGGGCCAAGCAGCGTGTTGTCGCAGGCGACGAGCGGCGTATGACCCTGCGCCTGACCGATCATATCGGCGATGCGACGCACCATAGCGATGTCGACCAGGCCGTTCGTTGGATTCGCAGGCGTCTCGATGAAGATCATGGCTACCCGACCTTTGCGCATGGCGTCCTCCGCCGCCGCGCTGACCGAGGCTTCGTCGACCCCATCGGCGAACCCAACCGCGCCGATGGACAAACCCGCAAGCGTCTTGGCGAAGAGGGTCTCGGTCCCGCCATAAAGCGGTTGGGAATGAAGGACCACGTCGCCCGGACGCACGAACGCGAGAATGGTGGTCGCTATCGCGGACATGCCGGATGAAAACAGCGCGCACTTGTCGGCGCCCTCGTAGATAGAGAGCCTGTCTTCGACGATTTCGCTGTTGGGATGGTTGAAGCGCGAATAGACCAAGCCTGCACCACTTCCCTCGGGCGGCTCGCGACGTCCGGAGACATAATCGAAGAAGTCCTGTCCGTCCTCGGCGGTCCTGAAGACGAACGTCGACGTCAGGAAGACGGGGGGCTTGACGGAGCCTTCCGATAATTGCGGATCGTACCCGTAGTTCAGCATCAGCGTTTCCGGATGCAGCTGATGGTTGCCGATGTGTGTCTTCGAAGGAAAGGGCTTGACCATGGACCGTCTCGATTTTTGCATTCACCGGAGTGAGTTTGGCAGAATTTGAGCGGGAGTGCCTGAGAGATTGGCCCCTTTTCCGCGGAGAGCACGCCCCCGTCGCTGTAGCACAGCAAAGCAATGCCTCCCAAAATCATGAGCTCGCCTGAACGCCGGCATAATGGGAGCCGTGTTGAGCCCAGGCGATGCCGAGAGTGGCAAGCGCGACAGAGGGAGCGGCGCCGAACAGTCCCGCAAAGCTCTTCGGTCGAACAACGTCTCCGATGATGGCGAACAGCGAGACAAAGAGGCCGCCGGCAATAGATCGAAGAATATATTCGGTCAGGACTTCCGCCCCCGCGAGGTGGCCGAAGCGAGCGCGCCCATGTGAACCGCATGGCCCGACGGAAATGCGTCGAGACTGTCTCCGGACAACGGGATGCCATGGAGATGACCTTATCGATGCCGCAGGAAAATGGCCGCTCCAGAAGATCCTCCAGTCGATCGAAGGGCAGGTCGCGAAGATCATCGCGGTAATCATCAATCATCATCGTCACTAGCCTGACGCTGGCCTTCGGCGACACCTCGGGCGACTTCCGCCGCCGGGGTCGTTAGTGCAGAATGAACAAATTGAAAATGGACTCGCTTTCACTACAGTATTTCGAAACACTCTCAAGGACTGACGCGTGTTGGAGGCGGCTCTGATGGTACGAGCTCCATTTTTAATAATTGTCTTGTTTCTGGCCGGCTTGCTTTCCGGTTGTGACACCAAGCCGGCGGCGAGCACCAATCATCCTCCGCTGCCATCCGTCACCGTTTCGAAACCAATTCAGAAGTCGATTACCGAATGGGATGAATACACTGGCCGGTTCGAGGCGCTGAAGACAGTCGTTGTTCGTGCACGCGTCTCCGGTTTCATAGACTCCATTCATTTTAAGGACGGTCAGATTGTCAAAGAAGGTGATCTCCTGTTCGTGATCGACCAGCGGCCCTATAAACTCGCGGTCGATCAGGCTAAGTCCGATCTCGAACGTGCGCGAGCCAAGCTTGATATCGCCACGGCCGACGTGGAGCGGGGGACGCCGCTAATCAGCCATCAGACCTTAACCGCGCGTGAGTTCGACACGCGAAAGTCCACGCAGCGCGAGGCCGCAGGCGGAGTTGGCGCGGCAGAAGCTGCGCTCAAACAAGCCGAACTCAACCTCGAATGGAGCGAGGTCCGCGCCCCCATAACCGGGCGTATCTCCGATCGGCGCGTCGATGCCGGAAATCTAATCACGGGTGGGCAGAGCGGGGCGACGTTGCTGACCGTAATTGTTTCGCTTGATCCCATTCACTTCATATTCGATGGCAGCGAATCTGATCTTCTGCACTACCTGCGTCTCGCCGCATCCGGAGGGCGACGATCGTCGCGCGACGTGGAGAACCCGGTTGCCGTTCGTCTCGCCGACGAGACTGATTTCAAGCACACGGGCCGAATGGATTTCGTCGATAATGCCATTAACCCGAAGACAGGTACGATTCGCGGTCGTGCCATCTTCGATAACAAGGATGGATTGCTGACGCCTGGTTTTTTGGGCGGCTGCGGTTGTACGGCGGCAACAGCGAAGCATTCCTGATTCCGGATAGCGCGATCGTGTCCGATCAGGCGAGCAAGATCGTATTCGCGGTCGCTGAAGACGGCACGGTTGGCGTCAAGAAAATAGAACTGGGCCCGATCGTCGATGGACTGCGCGTCGTTCGCTCGGGCCTTGCGCCAAATGACCGTATCGTGATCGAAGGTTTAGCCCGCGCGCGGCCCGGACAAAAGGTCGAGGCCGAGGACGGAACGATCAAGGCCGCCGCGAAATAAGCGTCGCTCAGCGCGGGGTGGTGAGGTTCGAATGCGCTTTTCTCATTTCTTCATCGACAGACCAATCTTCGCTAGCGTGCTTTCAATTATCCTGACGCTTGTCGGCGCGATCGCTCTTCGCGCGCTTCCGATTACTGAATATCCTGAAATCGCTCCGCCCACTATCCAGGTGACGGCGACGTATGCTGGCGCCGCGGCAGATATCGCGGCGGATACGGTGGCTTCGCCAATAGAGCAGGAGATCAACGGCGTCGACAACATGATCTATATGGTGTCGCAATCGACGGGCGACGGCACGACACAGATTAACGTCGTCTTCAAACCCGGTACAAATATCGACGACGCGCAGGTCTTGGTGCAGAATCGAGTCTCGATCGCGTTGCCGCGTTTGCCGGAAGAGGTGCAGCGTATCGGCGTAACCGTCAAAAAGAAGTCACCTGACCTGATGATGGTGATTCATTTGATTTCGCCCGATGGCACGCTCGACCAAGCGTATATCTCGAACTACGCGACTATCAATATTAAAGACGTGCTAACCCGGGTCGACGGGGTTGGTGATACGATCGTGTTCGGCGCGCGTGACTATTCCATGCGCATTTGGCTTGATCCGGCCAAAGTGCAATCGCGCGGTTTGACCGCGAGCGATGTGATCACCGCATTGCGCGGCGCTAATATTCAGGTTGCCGCTGGCGCCATCAATCAGCCGCCTGCGAAGTCGCCGGTTGGATTCGAGCTAGCGGTGCAGACATTGGGTCGGCTCTCTAGTCCGGAGCAGTTTAGCGACGTCATTGTCGCGACGGATCAGGACGGCCGGGTGACGCGCGTGCGGGATATCGCCCGTGTGGAACTGGGCGCTTATACTTACACTACGAACGCTTATCTTGACGGCAAGGTCGCAACCGGAGTCGGCATTTACCAGCGTCCCGGCTCAAATGCGCTCAAGACCGCAGCCGCTGTAATCGCGACGATGGACGACCTTGCGAAGAATTTTCCCCCCGGTCTTAGCTACCGCATCGCATACAACACCACCCAATTTATCGAGCAATCAGTTCACGAGGTGATCAAGACCTTGTTCGAAGCACTGGTTCTTGTAGTACTCGTCATCATTCTATTCTTGCAGACCTGGCGCGCCGCGATCATTCCTGTGGTCGCTATTCCGGTGTCGCTGATCGGTACGTTCTTCGTGTTGGCCGCCTTTGGTTTCTCGCTGAATAACCTGACTCTCTTTGGACTTGTCTTGGCTATTGGCATCGTAGTGGACGATGCTATCGTCGTGGTAGAGAACGTCGAACGTTATCTTCGCCAGGGCCTGATCCCGCGTGACGCCGCACACAAAACCATGGATGAGGTGGGTGGCGCACTGGTTGCAATTGCCCTGGTTCTTTGCGCTGTATTCATTCCCACCGCATTCATTACTGGCATTTCCGGCGCGTTCTATCGACAGTTCGCTATCACCATTGCGTCTTCCACGATCATCTCGGCCATCGTGTCATTGACGCTATCGCCAGCGCTAGCTGCGCTGTTTCTGCGACCGCATGATCATGAGGAAAAGCCTGGCTTTTGGATGACCTTCGGCCGACCGTTCAATGCCTTCTTTACCGTATTCAACAATGGGTTTGAGAAGCTTTCGAACGGTTACGCGGGATTGACACGACGGATCGTGCGAGTCGTGGCGTTGATGCTCCTAATCTATGTCGGTCTGATTGGCCTGACCTACTTCCAAATGTCCCGCACGCCGTCTGGGTTTATCCCACCGCTGGACCGTGGCTACTTCATCACGGCCATCACTTTGCCGCCGGGATCTAGTCTCGAACGCACCGACGTCGTTATGCGCAAGGCGTCGGACCGTCTCTTATCACGGCCAGGAGTCGCCCACACCGTGACTTTCGCCGGGTTCGACGGCGCGACTTTCACCAACGCTCCCAATTCCGGCGTCATCTTCGTCACTCTCAAGCCTTTTGAAGAACGGGAAAAAGATAAGCTTAAAACTGAAAAGATCCTTGATGATCTGCGCGCGCAGATGCAAGCGTTGCGCGAGGCTTTCGTTCTAGTCATTCCACCACCTTCGGTCCCCGGCATCGGCACGGGCGGCGGCTTTAAACTGTATGTCCAAGATCGCGGCGGTCGCGGTCCCCGTGCGCTTGAGCGAGTCGTCAACGCGATAACTGGCTTGGCCAATAAGACTCCTGGGCTCATTCAGGTCTTTACGTTATTCAACGCCTCGACGCCGCAGGTTTTTGCCGACATCGACCGCACGAAGGCCGAAATGCTCGGTGTGCCGATATCGCGTTTCTTCGACACGCTGTCGACCTATATGGGGTCGACCTATGTCAATGATTTTAACATCCTGGGGCGCACTTATCGGGTGACAGCGCAGGCCGACAACCCATTCCGGCTTTCGACGCGCGATGTGGAAGCCTTACGGACCCGCTCGAACGCGGAGGAAATGGTGCCGCTTGGTGCGGTTGCGACTTTCCGTGACATTACCGGGCCGTACCGCGTCCCGCGCTACAATCTCTTTCCCGCCGCAGAGGTGCAAGGTGCCACGATCCCAGGGTTTTCGACCGGTCAGGCGATCGGTACTATGGAAGATATTCTCGCCAAGAACTTGCCGTCCGGCTTTGGCTTCGAATGGACCGAGATCGCCTTGCAGGAGAAAGTTGCTGGAAATACCGCCGTTGTCGCATTCAGCTTTGCGGTGGTGTTCGTGTTTCTATTGCTGGCCGCGCAATACGAAAGTGTATTGCTGCCACTTGCAGTAATCTTGATTGTGCCGATGTGCCTGCTTGCGGCAGTGACCGGCGTGCTGTTGCGCGGCATGGACAACAACATCCTCACTCAAATCGGCTTTGTGGTGCTCATCGGCCTCTCCTCAAAGAATGCCATTCTCATCGTCGAATTTGCCCGGCAAGCGGAGAATGACGGCGCCAGTCGCTGGGATGCAGCAGTACAGGCGGCGCGTACCCGGCTTCGCCCGATCCTGATGACCTCGATCGCGTTCATCCTTGGCGTCGTACCATTAGTGATCGCCACCGGCGCAGGTGCCGAACTTCGACAGGCTCTCGGGACCGCCGTCTTCTTTGGAATGCTTGGCGTTACGCTGTTTGGCCTCGTGTTCACGCCGTTATTCTATGTTTTGGTACGCTGGATTGCGTCAATTTTCTCCCGCTGCGGTACGGCCGACACGACGCAACATCCTTCATAACCGCGTCGCCGTCATGGCACGTTTACATCGAAACGCCTCGCCGAAGACGTGGAGCGGTTCGGATACAAGGTAGCCGCGACGATTCTCAGCAAGACGCCTCCCTTTTGTTGCAAGAGCGAGCGCGAAGTAGCAGGTGTGTTTTCGACTGTATGGGGTGAGGATTCGACTCATCGATATTACCTCATTCGTTGATTGCTGAAAGCGTCGAACGCCCAACGTCCCGAGCGGCTACCACCTCTAGCTCGTAGCCATCCCCTTTCCCGCCAGCTCCTTTTTCGCGCTTTCGTTCTTAGTCAGGTGCGTCAGACCCATGCCGCGCAGAACGTTTGGAGCCTTGGTGAACTGGATATTGTCATAGCCCACGATCTCGATGCGATTGCCCCAGGGGTCGCGGAAATCGAGAAACGGACCGTCGATCGGCTCGACCCCCGCAGCCTTCAAGGCGCTACGCGCCGCCTCTTTGTCGTCGACAACGAGGCCGAAATGCCGACCATCATCGGCGGACTGTTTGCGTCCCGCCATCAACGCGATGAATTGGTCGCCGAGATCGATGAAGGCCATCGCCTCGCTCTTACCGCGCAATTGAAAGTCGAAGATGCGACTATAGAATTCCAGCGCTTCCTCTATATCACCGACCTCCAGCGCCACGTGGTTGAAACCGATGGCGCGCGGCTTTGTGAAACTAACCATTTAGTCCTCCTCTTGGTCGATCTGCCGCTCCTTGACTAGCCAGGCGGGGTTCGCTGCCGAGCCATAAGCACTGCCGGCGGCAAGATGCCGGGGCTTGAAGATATCAATTTCGTTGCGCGGTCCAGTAGCCCGAGCATCGCTCATTCCCCTCGTGGCCGTTCCATGTCCCGCGGCCAGAAACACTGGAGAGTCGGCCGGAGCCGGAGGCGTATTTATCTTGAACGGTCACCGAAGCGCGAACCGCGCCAGATTTCGCGACGTATCCTCTGAACCTTACGAGATTAGGATGCGTCACAACTCCATTAGAAATATTGACAGTGAAGTTGTAGGTAGGATCGCACGCGCCTCGTTGCGTCACGAAGACGAGGTCCCAAGAACCATCATAAGCCGATCGCGCGTTTGCGGTATGCGATAGGACAACAAAACAGATTGTTGCCATCGCGCGGAGCGAAAGCATCTTCATAATGATTTCTCCCAACGTTAGCGTACTTCTTTAACGAAACTAAGTTCCTTGAACGATTTTCAAAAGGCCTGAATGGCGATGCAGCGGCTTGAGGTGAACCGACCTGCGATTGTTCTGTTGCAGGAAGATCAGGGAGCGAGCGCCGCGACGACGTCCTCAATGTGATGTCTGCGATCTGACTTGGTTCGTCACGGTCGAAACTGCGAGTGAGAACGTCGTGGCGGATGGTCAGGCGGTCGCTCCGAGGCTTGAACCTATGCCACCGGCCTCGCGCTGGTTGTCGATGCTGAATGCGCCGGCGCCAAATGCCGCGATCTGCAGAAGCCCGCCCGCCATCATCACGTTCTTGAGGAAATGGATCATCTGGTTCTGGTCGGCAAAGTTGTTATGAAACGACACCGCTGCTGCGAGCGAGAACAGGGCAAGAGCAGCGGCGACGGAGCGAGCACGATAGCCGGCGATGAGAAGCAAACCGCCGCCGAGTTCGACGGCTACGGCCACCGCATAGGCAAGCGGCGGAATTGGCAATCCGACGGCGTTGATCATGCCGGTTGTGGCGCTATAGGCACTGAGCTTGCTCAAGCCGCTCATTGCAAAGGGAAGGCCGATCATCAGCCGACCGGCGAAGGGAAGATAGCGGATAATGCTCATGGCAATGACTCCTGTAATTGGAACGTTCTATTAAGTTCGGGCCTGGCGGTCCTGAACTGCCCGCACTGCGCAGCTCGATCTGTGACGGACAACGTCGCGCGGCTCAGGCGGCGGCGACCTCAAGCGCGGGATAATCGGTGTAGCCTTGTGAGGTGCCGCCAAAGAAGGTGGTGTGGTCCGCCTGATTCATCGGCGCATCGCTCTTAAGCCGCGCGACGAAATCAGGATTGGCCAGCACCATCTGGCCGTAAGCCTCAAGGTCGGCCAGTCCCGAAGCCACATCAGCGCCGATTTCCTCGCGCGGGCGTCCGGGTCTGTTCAGGATCAGCGCCTGCTTCCATTGCGCGCGCAGGTCGGCCATCAGCCTATCGTCGCCGTTGTGCATGACGTGGATGTAGGCAAGGCCGAGCTTGTTGAGTTGGGCGACGAGATGGCGATAGAGATCGGGGCCGCTCGCTCCCTCGTCGAGTCCGCCGAGGGGTGATCCGGGAGACAGGCGGATGGCCGTCCGGTCGGCGCCGATTTCCTCTGCGATTGCCTTGGCGACTTCGACCGCGAAGCGGGTGCGGTTCTCGATCGAGCCGCCATATTGGTCGGTGCGCGTGTTGGCGTTCGGGGCGAAGAACTGCTGAACGAGGTAGCCGTTGGCGCCGTGGATCTCGACGCCGTCGGCGCCAGCCTCAATGGCCGCGCGCGCCGCGTGACGGAAGTCGGCAACGGTCTGGTGGATGTCTTCAGTCGACAATGCGCGCGGCGCCGGAATCTCCTGCATCCCTGTCGCGGTGAACATCTGCGATGCGGGTGCGATTGCGGATGGCGCAACAGCTTGGCGATGGTGCGGTGTGTTGTCGGGATGCGACATCCGCCCGGCATGCATGAGCTGGATGAAGATTCGACCGCCTTTGTTATGCACGGCCGTTGTCACCTTCTTCCATCCCGCGACATGCGCCGCTGTGTAGATGCCCGGCGTCGTCAGGTAGCCTTGCCCGTCGTCCGAAGGCTGCGTGCCTTCCGCGACGATCAGGCCGACGTCGGCGCGCTGCCCATAATACTCGGCCGCGAGGTCTCCCGGCGTGCCGTCGGGCTTGGCGCGGCTGCGGGTCATCGGGGACATGACCAGACGGTTTTGCAGGACGTAGCGTCCGAGACGGACCGGCGTGAATGTGTGGATGCGAAGTGTCATCGTGTGCTCCTTCGGCTGCTTGGGCAGCGGCGTTGCCTTCACGCACAATATGAGGGATGGCTTATATCGGGTGGAGCCAGTATATTTTGATATTATCTATCGGCTGTACCGATGGAGTGATCGATGCTTGAAAGCGTGTCGTTCGACCAGTTGCGGATGTTCGTGGCCTCTGCCGATGAAGGCAGCTTTTCGGCCGCAGCGCGCCGCGTGCGAAGAACCCAATCAGCGGTGAGCGAAGCGATTCTGAGTCTGGAGGCTCAGCTTGGCGTCGTGCTGTTCGATCGTGCGGGGCGTTATCCCAGGCTGACGAAGGAAGGTGTTGTCCTGCTGGCGGATGCGCGCGCGGTAATCACCGGCGTCGACGCCATGAAGGCGCGGGCGAAGGGGATTGCTGGCGGACTCGAGGCTGAGTTGACGGCTGTCCTCGACGTGTTTCTGCCGATAGAGGTGATCGCCGAGGCGGCGCGAGAATTTCGTATCCAGTTTCCGGCGACGCCGTTGCGTCTCTATGTCGAGGCGCTCGGTGGCGCGGTGCAGCCGGTTTTGGATGGGCGAGCGAGTTTTGGTGTCGTGGGTTCTCTGCCGACGCTTCCAACCGGTTTGATCAAGGAGCGCCTGTTCGATGTCAAACTGATGATGGTGGCTGCAGCGAGCCATCCTCTTGCATCCTACCGTGGCATCATCCCGAAAGAGGAGTTGGCGCGGCATGTGCAGCTTGTCCTGACGGATCGATCCACGCTCACGGAAGGCCGCAACATCGGCGTGATGTCGCCGTCCACCTGGCGCCTGGCGGACCTCTTTGCGAAACACGCCTTCCTTGTCAGTGGCCTGGGATTTGGGGGCATGCCCCTGCACACCGTGGCAAGGGATATTGCCGAAGGGCGGCTCGCCGAGCTTTCGATTGAAGAGGCACCGCCTGGAGGGCTGCCTCTTCCCATGTTCGCTGTTTATCGGGAAGGCGAACCTCCAGGACCGGCCGGGCGATGGATCATCGAGCATTTAAAGAAATGCTCGGAAGGCGTCGCGGCGAAGGAGGGGCCACGAGCATGCTAAACGGAGCGCGCCGTTAGGGTTGCAGGCTTCTAAATACGAGCTGCTGCCGACTTGTTGGACGGCTGACTGAAATGCATGTTGTTGTGTTAAGGCAGTATCCTATGTGCGCCGGGCGCATCTGGCAGCGAGGATCGCTTCCATCTGCTCGACCAGTTCCGCGGCCCTGCGCGTTCCCAGGCGTAGATGGAGACGGCCATCGCCGGCCGCCGTCGGCTCGACCAGTCGCGCCGCGCGGTCGGTGATCGCGCGGGTCAGGCAACCTGACTCCGTCATCACAGGAAACAGACGATGCTTCGCCGTTCCGTCCTTGTAGGTGTCGCTTCCCTGTTGTTGACGGCTGCCCCTCTCGTTGCGGCAGGAGAGACCATGCGTGGAACCTCATTGCTTTTGGCGGCGAGCAAGGATGATGTCGCCGCCATCAAAATACTTCTGGCGGACGGCGTGCAGATCGATGCGCGCGACGACAGCGGAGCGACCGCGCTGCTGGTTGCAACCCACGTCAACGGAATCGAGGCGGCCAGGGCGTTGATCGAGGCTGGCGCCGACGTCAACGCCAAGGATAAAATCGAGGACAGCCCGTATCTCTATGCCGGAGCGCGCGGCCATCTCGACATCCTGAAGATGACTTTGGCGCACGGTGCCGACCTGAAAAGCATCAATCGCTACGGCGGCACAGCGCTCATACCGGCTTCGGAGCGCGGTCATGTCGAGACGGTGCGCACGCTGATTGAAGCGGGAGTCGATGTTGATCACGTCAACAGGCTCGGTTGGACCGCGCTACTGGAGGCGATCATCCTCGGCGACGGCGGCAAGCGGCACCAGAAGATCGTCGATCTGCTCGTCAAGGCCGGAGCCGATGTCAATCTGGCCGACGGCAAGGGCGTGACACCGCTCCAGCACGCCCGCGCGTACGGCCACGATGCGATCGAGCGGATTCTCGCCGTCGCCGGAGCGCACTGACAAAGGAAGGCGCCATGAATGACAGGATGAGCGATGCAGCGAGGTTGTTTCGCCATATCGATGATTGTGGCGCTCGACCACCTAGCCGATCCGGCCGAGGCGGGGGCGCTGTCGGCGCTGATGCAGGGCGGCGGCTTCCTGATCACGGCGCTGCCGCCATGGATCGTCGCGATGCTGCACGATCTCACCGGCAGCTTCATGGCCGGCTGGCTGCTGCACCTCGCTTCAGTCGCTGTTGTTGTCGTTCTGTACTGGCGCATGAATCCGGGAAGCTATGCCGCGGCGATGAGCCTGCCCGCGGTTTCGATAACACTTTTGAACGGTTCGTCGGCGAACAAACCGATAAATAAAAAGACAGCGCGTGCTTAAGTGCGGAATTCCCTGATTGCGGGCACCTTCACCCGCTGACCCTGTGTCGTTCGTTTAAGGAAGCCCAAAGTCATGTGTCGAAAATCATCGTGACTTAACTCGAATAAATTCGACACTTTCGATTCAAAGCCGAATAGGTGAAACCATTCGGAACGGAGCCGGTGCCCCCTGGCGTGGTCACCGCGACTGCGCCCGCCGCGTGCGGCGGCGTCGACGCAGTGATCGTGGTGTCATTGACCACGGTGATGCCCGTCGCCGCCGTTCCGCCGAATGTCACCGCCGTTGCGCCCGTGAAGCCGGTGCCTGTGATCGTGACCGAGGTGCCGCCGATCGAGCCGCTGTTCGGTGCGACCGAGCTGACCGTCGGCGTGCCGGCATTGATAATGACCGTCACATTGGCGGGGGCCGATGAGAACGTACCCGTTCCTGTCGAACTGTCCGTTGCTCTGACCGTGAAGTTCAAAGTCCCGGCAGCGGTCGGCGTACCGCGTAGCGTACCGTTGCTTTGCAGCGTGGTGCCTGCCGGAAAGGCGCCGGAGACCAGCGCGCGGCAACTTAACCCGAAAGAAGCTGAAGCGTTGATATGACCTCAAAGGGAAACGCGCCGGCAGACTGGATCGGTTCTAAGCCCTCCTAGGCGCAACTATTTGAAGCGCATTATCGCTATATCTCGACCTGGGCAACAGCTGGAGCAGCACGTAACGCAAGCGCTCCATGGTACAGGCTTTGGAAAAATACCAACCCTGAAGACCGTCGGCACCGAGTTGCTGAAGAAGCGTCGCCTGCTCTTCAGTCTCGATTCCCTCAGCCGTTACGGATTTACCGAGAGCATGGGCGATATCAATAATACCTTTGACAAGGACCAAGTCTTCTCCACTCGCTGGTAGGCTGGAAATGAACCCTCGGTCTATTTTGACACGGTCGATCGGTATGCGCCGGAGATGGGTAAGGGACGCAAAGCCTGTTCCGAAGTCATCGAGCGCGAGTTCGACGCCGGCATCGTGCAGACGTAATAGGCGGTCTTGAAAGCTCTGGAAATTGGTTCCCAGAAATACCTGTTCAACGACCTCGACGCAAAACCGGTCGGGTGAGATGCCGGTCTGGGCCGAAAGTTCGAAAAATCGATCTACAAAGCGGTCGGATCGAAAGTCCGCATTGGCCACGTTAATGGCAACGCGGTCCACAGGAAGGCTCAATTCCAGTATGCGTGCCATGTCTTTGAATGTTCGTTCGACAACAAACATTCCGATTTCCGACTCCAGTCCAGGATCATTGATCTCCGTTAGAAATGCATCGGGCGTGAGGAGACCGCGCTCGGGATGCTGCCATCGCAGCAGACCTTCCAGCGAGATCAACTTGCCGGGAACGGTTGGTACAACAGCTTGATAGTGGAGACTGAACTGGTTCCGATCGAGACCCGCCTCAACAGCCTGCAGCAACGCGCTTTTGTATTCGACCGCTAGTTGGAGGCGCGGTGCGAAACATTGGCGTTGATCTCGCCCTGAAGCTTTTGAGTGATAAAGCGCCATATCGGCGGCCTTGAAAAGCCCATCAGGTGTCTTGGCATCCTTAGGAAAGGCAGCCACGCCAATACTGGCCGTATATCGGTGTTTAATATCACCTAGCCAAACAGGCTGTTTTATGCTGTCCAGCACCTCGTCCAAAAGAGCTGGAACATCTGCACACGCCTTGTCAGATATCACAATTCCAAATTCGTCGCCGCCAAGCCTAGCAATAAAAATATTCTCCGCCTCAAAAGCGCGAAGCCGCTCTGCAAAATTTTTGAGGAGATTATCGCCAGCAACATGGCCGAACGTATCGTTGATTTCTTTGAAGGCATCGATATCGATCAGGGCTAGGTAAACCGAAGTGTGAATGGAATTTCTCAGTTCGAGCGTGGCCGTCAGATACTCCTGAAACCGTCTTCGATTGGCAGTGCCGGTTAAGGCGTCTGTACTGACGGCATGACGCAAGTCTTCCTCAATCTGATGGCGCCTCGTAACGTCAAAGCGAATAGATGTGTAACTATCCGGATTGCCGGCGGCATTCAGATGGGGAACGATAGTCGTATCGACCCAATAGGTTGTCCCATCCTTCCGACGATTGCAGATTTCGCCGCGCCATACCTGCCCTCGGGCGATCTGCCGGTACATTTCGCGAAAGAACGCCTTGTCATGAGCATCCGAGCGCAGGAGTCGGTGATTTTGCCCGATAAGTTCGTGTTGCGAATAGCCCGAAATTTCACAGAATTTATTGTTGACGTGTGTGATTGTGCCCTGAACATTGGTAATGGCCACGATGGCCGTGACATCGAGCGCGTAGTGAATGAATCCCGTTTCGGATTTGACTACCTCTACCTCACCGAGATCATTCGGCCCGTGAGAGTGTTGAACCACAATCATCCTCCCGTCACTTCTCCCTCCAGATTACGGCGAAACGTTTAACAATACTCTGGTGGCGTCCCGATTGATCGGACACGCGACGTGTTGGATTAAGCACCAGCGGCCTTGGCTCTGAACGAGGAAATACCTATCAATTAGCTATAACTTTAATTTGGTCGCCAGGGAGCGATCATTGGTCGAGGTTCGCGCCAATACTATTTAACGGACCGACCCTGAATGGGTTGCGCCGGGCCGGGCGCCAAAACATCTCCCGCGAATACCCTCAATCTGCGAACCGCCGGCAACGACATGGATTCGACCCGCGGCATCGCGGGGGCCAACTAGTTCCTTTATTCCGAGTTCTATTCTGCGTCGGGCTGACGGCTTGGTTCAGCCATGGCAAATGCCTTGAGACCGGACGCTGTCGCGTCGATCTCAAGGATTCGTTTGTATGGAGAAAGATCAACACCGAAACGTCGCGCATTAAACACCTGCGGGATAATGCAAATATCGGCTACCGTCGGCTGTTCACCGAGCGCAAATGGCCCCGGCAGGTGCGCAAGGCGGGCTTCGATTGCTTCGAATCCGACTTTGATCCAGTGCTGCGACCATGTTGTACGGGCGGCCTCGTCGACTCCCATTTCGGCCAGCCGATTTAAAACACGAAGGTTTCCGATGGGATGAATGTCGCTTGTCACAACCAGCGCGATTTCGCGCGCGATAGCGCGTGCTCTCGGGCTGGATGGCAGCAAAGGGGGAGCCGGGTGCATTTCATCGAGATATTCGATGATCGCGAGCGATTGAGCGAGGCGAAAGTCGCCCTCGATCCAATAGGGCACCAGTCCAGCCGGGTTGATGTCGCGATAGGCCTGCTGGGCTTGTTCGCCTTTGCGTAAATGTACGAATTTGGTCTCCGCGCTCAATCCCTTGAGTCCGAGCGCTATGCGGACGCGGTAGGCTGCGGTTGACCGGAAGTATCCGTATAGCAAAGCGTCGCTGTTGGTCATCTCGCGGTTGCACCTTACGGCTTGGTCGGATCGAAACGGCGCTCAAGCCCTTGCCAACAATCCGCATAGTCGTCCTGCAGCGCGTCGGATGTTGCGGCATATTCGGTCACGCGCTGTGGGAAGCGTGTTTCGAACATGAAGGCCATCGTGCCGGTTAGCTTGACGGGCTTAAGCTCGGTCTTGCTGGCATGGTCGAACGCCTCGCGGTCCGGCCCGTGAGGAAGCATGCAATTATGCAGGCTAATGCCGCCAGGTAGGAATCCCTGCGGCTTGGCGTCGTAAACGCCGTATATCAAGCCCATAAACTCGGACATGATGTTCATATGATACCAGGGTGGACGGAACGTGTTTTCCGCGACCGCCCAGCGCTCCGGGAAAATCACGAAATCGATATTCGCCGTGCCAGCGATTTCCGAAGGCGACGTCAGCACGGTGAAGATCGATGGATCGGGGTGATCGAAGCCGATTGCACCGATTGGCGAGAACGTCCTTAGATCGTACTTACAGGGCGCATAATTGCCGTGCCATGCCACGACATCAATCGGCGAGTGAGGCAGAGCCGTGGACCATAACGCTCCACCCCATTTCACGAACAGCTCGGTTGGCTTGTCGTCGTCCTCATAAGCGGCGACGGGGGTAAGAAAGTCGCGTGAATTGGCAAGACAATTCGCGCCGATGGGTCCCCGTTCAGGCAGCGTGAACGCGCCGCCGTAGTTCTCGCACAGATAACCGCGCGCAGGGCCGGATGGAATTTCGACGCGAAACTTCACGCCGCGCGGAATGACGGCAATTTCGCCCGGCTCGGCGTCGATCACGCCGAATTCAGTGACGAAGCGAAGGCTGCCCTCCTGCGGTACGAACAGCATCTCGCCATCGGCATTGTAAAAATGCTGATCGACCATGGATTTCGTAATGAGATAGATATGCGCGGCCATGCCGACCTGAGTGTGGGCGTCGCCCGCGGTGGTCATCGTCCGCACGCTCTGCACGAAAGTCAGCTCGTCCTCTGGGATGGGCGTGGGGTCCCAGCGCAGTTGCGCGATCGGCATGTCGTGCTCGAGGCACGGCGCTGTGCGCCAGAGTCTTGCATCGGCCTTAACGAAACGCCCGGAATGACGAACCGAGGGGCGGATACGATAAAGCCACGAGCGTTCGTTAGCGCCGCGCGGCGCGGTGAACGGCGAGCCGGACAGTTGTTCGGCGTACAATCCGTAGGCGCAGCGTTGAGGTGAATTGCGACCGATCGGCAATGCGCCCGGTAGTGCTTCGGTCTCGAAGCTATTGCCAAAGCCCGACATATAGCCGGGCGTCTCGTTGGTACTGCTACGATTGACGGCGACCGGATCGAAGTTGGTGTTCATCGCCTTATCCTCCCTGAAGGGCCGCCCACATCTCGCGGTCACGGTCCGCGGTCCAGATCACCGGATTGTCGATGCCCGATGCTTCATCGAAAGCCCGGGAGACGTTGAACGGCAGGCAGTGTTCATAAATGGCGAAGGTCGAGAATTTTGGGTCCATGATTTCGCGTGTCGCGGCGACCGTCTCCCTCAGGCTGTGCCCTTTGGCGACGGACAATTCTGCCGAGCCGTATAATGCGGTGACGAAATCACGTGTCATCGCAATTGCCTCCCGTGTGATGGACTGCCCATTGAGGGCGTCACCGCGGCCGGGAGCGACCGCCTTGGGATTGAATTTGCGAATTTCATTCAATGTCGTCGGCCATTCACGCAAATAGGCATCTCCGCAATAGCAAGCGGAATGGTATTCAATCAGATCGCCTGAGCACATCACTTGCGCATCGGGGACCCATGCCACGATATCTCCGGATGTGTGGCCGGCGCCCAGATGCATCAACCTCACCGCGCGCTTGCCGAGATAGATTGTCATCTCAGTCTCGAACGTAAGTGTCGGCCAAGTCAGACCCGGGATGCTTGCGGCATCACGGAATAGCCGCGGAAACCGGCCGAATTCGGAATCCCAATCCTGTTGTCCGCGCTCTTCGATCAACCTGTGCGTTTCTTTCGAGGCGACGATTCCCTGTGCGTGATATGCAGAAGCGCCGAGCACGCGCACTGCATGGTAGTGCGATAGAACAACATACTTGATGGGTTTGTCGGTTACGATCCTGACGCGTTCGACGACGCTGGTCGCCATCGCGGGCGTCGCCTGCGCGTCAAACACAATGCAGCCGTCGTCGCCGACAATGACCGCCGTATTTGGATCGCCCTCGGCGGTGAACGCATAAATGTCCGGGCCGATTTCGGAGAATGTGATTTTCTTCTCCGCCATATCAGTCGTGGAAGCGAAACTCTTGGCGCTCATTTGTTTTCTTTCGTCTTCGAACTCCACTCACCCGCACTGATCATTCCCGAGGCGTCGCTTTGCTAACAAAACCGCCTCGCGAAGGACCTCTACATCCCCGATATGATTGGCAAGAATCAAAACGAGGGCGGTATCGAGCGACGCGCTCTGCTCATCGCTCAGGCCACGATGCGCCTCGACCACCAGGCGGTAAGCGGCGTCCGGGTCAGGAAAGTTGGACTGCGTCGAAAGCGTCATGGCATGCCCTCGATTAGCGCACTCGCCCGCGCGATTGCGGCTTGCACTACGGGTAACGTGGGATGTCTGAACCGCGCCGCAACGTATCCATCCGGTCGAAGCAAATAGGCGGACCCATCGGAAGCATCATAGCGCTTCGCGAATAGTCCGGATGTGTCGCGGAGTGGTGCATCGGGTCCGATGCTGATGCAGTGACAATCAAGCGGATCGAGAGCCGATCCGTTCCCGGATTCCAGCAGAACAAAATTGTCGCAGGCTGCTTTGAAAGCTTCGGTAAGATAAACACGGTCGCCGCTCGTTGCCGTCAATGGCGCGTCCACGATCGGCGCGCCCGGACGTGGGCCGGCACGCCATGTGTCGACGTCGCTGGTAGACAATGGCGTATTGTAAGTTGACGGCGTTGCTAGCCGTCCGCCGTTCACCATGCGCCTGGCGAAGTCGACCTCCTTGGCAAGTCGAAGCACCGCATGACGCATTCGCCGTTCGTGGTTTGAATGGGGGGCAATGAAATCTGTCGAGCGAGTCGACGCGCGAATATTTTCGTCCGCCGCTGCGCTGCGCTCGCTCTCATAACTATCGAGCAGGGAAACCGCGGCCTTGCCCCGCAAAACGAGGGCGAGCTTCCAGGCAAGGTTTTCGGCATCCTCGAGCCCGGAATTCGCACCGCGTGCTCCAAACGGGGAGACCTGATGAGCGGAGTCGCCTGCGAAGACAACCCGCCCATGAATAAACCTCTGCATGCGCCGGCACTGAAACTTATAGATCGATATCCATTCGAATTCGAATTCCTTGTGTCCCAGCATGCGTTCGATCCGCGGCCGCACATTCTCCGGAAGCCGTTCAACGGTGGGGTCCGCGTCTGGGCCAAGTTGCAGATCGATGCGCCATACGTCGTCGGGCTGGCGGTGAAGCAGCGCGGACTGTCCGGAATGGAATGGCGGGTCGAACCAGAACCAGCGTTCGGTTGGAAACGCGGCCGTCATTTTTACGTCTGCGATCAAAAATTGATCGTTGAAGGATTCGCCGGAAAAATCCGCACCCACGAAACCCCGCAAGGCCGATCGTGCGCCATCGCAGGCGATCACGAAATCAGAGTTCAGTTTGTATCGTCCGTCCGGAGTTTCAATCTCAACAACGGCGTGGTCGTTGTGCTGCTCCAGGCCAACGACCCTGTTTCGCCAGCGCAGATTGATCAGCGGCAATTCCTGAACGCGGTCGACCAGATAAGCTTCGGCATAATACTGCTGAAGATTGATGAAAGCCGGCATCTTGTGCCCTTCTTCGGGCAACAGATCGAACCGGTAGACCATCTCGTCCTTGAGGAATATCTTGCCGACTTTCCAGGCAATCCCCTTTTCGACCATCCGTTCGCCGACACCGAGGCGATCCCACAATTCCAGCGATCGCTTGGAAAAACAGATCGCCCGCGACCCGTCACCGATCCTGTCTGTATCATCGAGCAGTACGACGGCTTGTCCGCGCTGTGCCAAATCGATCGCGAGTGAGAGGCCAATCGGCCCGGCACCGACGATGATGACCGGATGGTGCGCAGCTTTACCTTCAGTGCGCTCCTGATCGGGGTGCGGGCGATAAGCAAATTGCCTGACAGACCGCTGGGTCATGGTCGCTCCGGATCAAGCTCCGTCGCAATTGAAAATCTGGCAAAGAGGCTAGACCATCGCTAAAATGGTCGCAACTGCAACTATGAAAGTGCCGCTGAATTTTGCCGCCGACACGGCATCCGTTGCGAAGCTCGACCTGTTCAAATTCGTGCCATTTCGGCTGAACCGGCTGGCTGCCGAGGTCAGCGCTGATCCTGAACTGGCGCTGTCGATTGCGATCATTAAATATCTCGACGAGACTTTCCGAAGCCGCTGCTGAACTGGGCTAGGAGCGCCGCGCAGAATAGTAAGCAAGAGCAATCCGGATGAGAAAATGCACCCGAACGATCCCAGGCTTCGCACCTTCGTTGACGTCGATGCGGCATCCGACTTTCCGATCCAAAACCTGCCTTACGGGGTGTTCTCAATGCCGGAGCAGCCGGAGTTGCGCGTCGGCGTGGCGATTGGCAGTCAGATTCTCGATCTCGCCGTGCTGGAATCCGCCGGTCTGATCCGTTGCGACGAGGTTAGAGGAGTTTTTGCAAAGCCTTCGTTGAATGCCTTCATGGCGCTCGGACCGAAGGTGTGGTCGCAGACGCGCGGACGGATCAGCGAATTGCTGCGTCATGATAATCCGGAACTGCGCGACAACGCGGACTTGCGCATGCGCGCGCTTGTACCTCGGAATCGCGCGCAAATGCATATGCCGATCCGCGTCGCAGGCTTCACTGATTTCTATTCCTCGAAAGAACACGCCACCAATGTCGGCACCATGTTCCGCGATAAGGCCAATCCATTGCTGCCGAACTGGCTGCATATTCCTATCGGCTACAATGGCCGGGCATCGACCGTCGTAGTCAGCGGCACGCCGATCCGCCGTCCACGCGGGCAGTTGAAGCCGCCAACGGCGGAGCTTCCGAACTTCGGCCCGTGCAAGCGGCTCGATTTCGAACTGGAAATTGGCGTCGTGATCGGGCAGGGCTCCGCGATGGGCGAGATGTTGACCGAACGACAAGCGGAAGAGATGATCTTCGGCTTCACGCTGCTGAATGATTGGAGCGCGCGCGACATCCAGCAATGGGAATACGTGCCGCTGGGGCCGTTTCAGGCGAAGGCGTTCGGCACCTCGATCAGCCCGTGGGTCGTGACGCGTGAGGCATTAGAGCCGTTTCGGGTTCATGGTCCGGCGCAGGATCCGAAGCCGTTGCCTTATCTGCGCCAGACACAACCGAACAATTACGACATACGGCTCGAGGTAGACCTGCGAACGGAGAAGATGGCAAAGTCGGCCAGAATCTGCCGGACCAATTTCAAATACATGTACTGGTCGTCAGTGCAGCAGCTCGTGCATCATGCCTCTTCAGGTTGTGCAATGAATGTCGGCGATCTTTTGGGGTCAGGCACCATCAGTGGTCCCGAAAAGGCCGAGCACGGCAGCATGTTGGAGCTGAGCTGGAACGGGACCACGCCGCTTGAGATTGATGGTGGCGAGCGCCGTTCGTTCCTCGAAGACGGCGATTCGCTCCGCATTCGCGGCTGGTGTCAGGGAGACGGCTATCGCGTTGGCTTCGGCGAGGTCGAGGGCTCGATTGTAGCCGTAGAATAGTTGCTGAGGTGTGACCTGACGGATGTGGCGTTTTCGCTGATGATGTTTGCGGGCACGGAGACCGATATTGCAGCGATGCATGCGGTCGTTGGAATGACCTAGCCGCCACATCAAAGCCACGTTCGCTTCTTGTAGACGTTCGTGCGGGCTGCTGCGCAAGTCGAGACTTGGCTATGACACTGGCTATGGCCGAAAGCGGCGCATATACACTTCGTCATACGCGCGCTGATTTGTTCAATGCGCAGCTGAAAGTGGAGCGCTGCTGGCTAACTGACAAAGCTCAACTCGATTTCGCCCTTTCCGCTTTGCATCGTAGAGCTGTTTATCGGCGAGCTTGTATAGCTCCGAGAACGATGTTCTTTGGACAAAGGTCGCTCCGCCGATGCTGATCGAGAGATCGCAGGAAACCCCTTCGAAACAAAATTCCGCAGCCTTCACAGTTTCCCGGATTCGCTCGGCAACCACGACGACCCGGTCCGAAGCAATGCCTGGAAGGAACACGCTAAATTCCTCGCCGCCCATGCGACCGACAAGGTCTACTTCGCGCAGCGTCGATCTGATGCTTTGAGCGATCAGTTTGAGAGCCTCGTCGCCTGCATCGTGACCGAAATTGTCATTGACGTTTTTGAAGTGATCGACATCCATGACTAGCAGCGCGCCATCGCAGCGCCTTTCCTGCTGGTTCACCCGTTCAAGATAGGCGTCTACCAGGGTCGTGAATGCAGCGCGATTGAAACAGGATGTCAGGCCGTCGGTTGAGGCTATAACTGTCAGTTGCTTATGCGCGATTGCCAGCTGGCGCAATTTGCTGAGAAGGTAGAAAAAGAACGGTGGCGCGATCAGCAGGGGAATGATCACATCATTCTCGGGGCTGGTCCCCAATCTCCATACGCCTTCCTTGAAGGAGTAGCTGTCGATCGTAAAGGCCAAGACGACGCAGCAGAGCGTCCCGGCGATCGTCAGCAGGATCACTCGGGCCCAGCTTTGAACCGAGGGTTCGACGGCTTTCGATGTGAACCAGCCATTCATACGTTAGGCGCTAAGGGACGAATATTAACAAACTATTCGGATTGGTAGCAGCATTTAGCGCTTCATCCGAATATCGAGCCGACAATCTAGGCGACTGTGTCCAAGGTTCTCCATCGCACTCGGCGCAAGAGCATATGATGCCAGACGGAGGGCCAAGTCTGAGGCAGGATTGAAATCGTCAGTAGGAGCTTTTGGCTATCGCATCAAGTTTGCGTACGGGCATATTCAAGACACGGGCCGCGACGCGAAAGGCAGAAAGCACTATCGCTACGAGGAGGCAGCGGTTCTAGCTATGCTACGGGGTCGGTTAGCCCGAGAACTCTCAGGCAATGGGCGGGCGAACAATCGCATGAGCGTGAACGCTGCCTAGCGATATTTTGCATTTCCCCGCTGAGGCGATCGACATCCTCCTCCTGACCGTTGCGCCGGATCGCATGGGGCAGCGTCGACTTGTCGTCGAAGGTAATCGAAGCATCGTCGAAGAGAGAAGCGGCGGGAGCTCTGTCATGATAGGCGTGAGATAACGAGAAGCGCCGGCCGTACGTCTTGTGGCTTACTGACTTTCCAACGCAGAACATCGCGCTTTATTTCGCGGATGTCGTAAACCGGGTTCCTCGCCTCGTTTCGTGTCCGATTGCAGCCTTGACGGCTCGCGCGGGACTCGTGAACAGCTGGCCTTCAAGAACGTCGAACTCCTTTTTTGCTGAAAAGAACATGAAACCGCGACCGCTGCGAACGACTAGGCCCGCCGCGCCTTGAGACGGTTCAATAATGTAGTTGTCGGCCATGGACGTGTTATCCGTTTCAACGACTGTGCCAAGTACTCCTGCAATCGAGCCACGCGTTCGAATGGTGGTCAAGCTGCCTGGAAAAATAAGAATAACTCTGTCGCCGAAAGCTATAACCGGCGAATGACCGCGATTTGATCGTTGAAACGTTTGGCAATTGTTTTTTCAACATCCGCCTCGCGAGTATCCTGCGAAGAGCATGTCGATGCGCTTCCATTTGCAAATTGCGAGCATCGATCGATCACCCTGCGAATCGACCGGCTGAATTGTGAGATGCTAAAGCAGGAGCGTCGATGGTGTCCGTTACGTCTGAAGCGCCACCTGTTTCCCAGGAACGAGTCCGAAGAAGCATTGGCTTCCGTAACGCCGGTCGCCATTCGAAGCGCTCGAATCTGATTGGCGTCACGGCCGCTCTCAAAAGAAGATTATGTATGAGCGCCGAATAGTCAGACGGACAAGATCACTTAACAACAAGCAAAATACGTAAAATAAATCTGCGGTCTGTTTGCTATAAAACGTGCGCGCACAAAAAACAGCGTGCGATGAGTCCGAGTGGTGGAGCGTGAGGCTTGAACCTCGAATTGTTTCTCACGGTGGCGCTCAACGGTCTTACCGTCTCCGCTCTCTACTTCATTGTAGCGATCGGATTTTCGCTGATCTTCGGCTTGATGCGCTCGGTGAACATGGCGCACGGAACGCTGTTTCTTGTCGGTGCTTACGCCGGCGTTGCCGTTTTTTATCCGCTTTACGATGCCGAAAATGCATATGCCTGGATTGTAGCTCTGGTCGTGGGCATGGCTGCATCGGCGATTCTTGGCGTCGTGCTGCAGGTTGTCTTTCTTGGTTGGATGCAGGGTCAGGAGTTGCGCCAGACGCTGGTGACGATCGGCATCTCCATCATCGTTGCGGACCAGCTTCTGGCGATTTTTGGCGGGCTGAGTCAGCAATTCTACGCGCCCGACATTTTGTTTGGGTCGGTTCCGGTCCCGTTCGTGCAAGGCGGTCAGTATTCAACCTTTCGTCTGTTTCAGGTGGTGGTGGCGATCGGCGTTGGTTTCGGCCTCTGGCTGATCTTACAGCGGACCAAGCTCGGCATCGTCGTGCGCGCCGGTGTCGATGATCGCGCCATGCTGTCGGCTCAAGGCGTCAACGTCCCGCTCGTCTCTGTTGTCGTTTTTGCAATCGGCGCTGCTCTTGCCGGTTTGGCCGGAGTCGTAGGCGGCACGGCACAACCCTTCGGCCAGGAGAAGGATATCGAATTCCTGCTGACCTCACTCGTGGTTGTGATCGTGGGTGGCATGGGATCCTTGCCCGGGACGGCGCTTGGCGCCCTTCTGGTTGGCATGGCCGAGCAGTTCGGACAGTCGTTGTTCCCGGCCTACTCGGTGATGCTTACGCTGCTCATCATGGTGGCAGTGCTCGCGTTCAGGCCTCGCGGTCTGTTGGGAAGAAAGTTCTCATGAGTGATGCGGTTTCCACATCTGCAGCGTTCAGCGGACGATCCTTGGCCTCGCCTGCTTTGATGTCGACGCTTCTTCTGATCGTCCTTGTCTCGCTGCCGGCTGTGCTACCGGAGTTCTGGACGGTCAACATATTCGTGCGGGCTATGATCTTCGGGATCGTGGCGCTCTCGCTTACGTTCCTTGCTCACTATGGCGGGTTCATCTCGCTTGCCCAGATGGTTGCCGCGGGCGTTGCCGGATACACGATAGCCGTGACGGTGCCGGATGCCATACCGGCCAATCGCTTCCAGCTTCCTTATGCGCTTGCCATCGCTCTGGCGCTTGTATTCTCGACTATTGCGGGGGTCGTGATCGGTGCCGTCGCGGTACGAACACGCGAGATCTATCTGCTGATGATCACGCTCGCGACCGCAGTGAGCTTTTACTTCTTCGTGCAGGCCAACGTCGAGTTTCTCAACGGCTATGAGGGGATTCGCAATGTGATGGGTCCGGATATTCTGGGTGTTCCCTTGCGTACGCCCGCGATCTTCTTCTATGCGGTTCTTGCCGTGTCCGCGGCCCTCTACGCACTTGTGATCTATGTCAGCCGCGCTCCTCTCGGATTGGTCCTGCAAGGCATTCGCGATAATCCGCGCCGTGTTTCAGCGCTCGGTTTTAATGTTGCTCTACATCGAATTGCGGCGTTTGGCCTTGCCGGCTTCATTGCAGGGGTCGGCGGCGTGCTGCTTGCCTTTTACAACATTGGAATCTCGCCAGGTACCGTGTCCACCCATGCCACGATCAGCATCTTAATCATGGCTGTGATCGGCGGCTTGGGTCATCCAATTGGTGCGTTCATAGGCGCACTCATTTTCACGATCTTCGACACTTTCGCTGCTGATATCTACGACCGCGATCGTTTCAATACACTCATCGGTATGGTCTTTCTGACGATCGTGGTTGCCTCTCCCGACGGAATTATCGGCCTAATAAAGCGTAGCAAAGCTTTTTTGCGCGATCGCAGATTCGCATCCCATTCGGAATCCACCACAGCTATTTAACGAGATGACCATTTGAGGATCATGATCATGGCAACCAATCCTACCAGGAGGCAAATCCTTCAAGGAGCTGCGGCTATTGCCGGCTCTGCCGTCTTCGCTCCGGCCGTTCATGCCTCTCAAGTTCCTATCAGACTGGGTACACTGGCTTCGCTGGAGGGACCGCTTGCTGTCAATGGGCAGGATTCTTATCGCGTCATAGAGCTTCTTCTTGAAGAGGCTGGTTACAAAGCGGGCGGTCGCAAGATCGAATGGATCCGGGAATCCTCGAACGCCAAGCCGGACGTCGCGCTTGCACGGACCCGCAAGCTGATCGAGCAGGATCACGCTGATGTTGTGATCGGGCCATTGTCGGGGGCCGAGGGTATCGCGGTTCGGGATTATTCGCGCACGGTTCCGAACAAGACCTTTATCAATGGTTCGTCTGCCTCGCAGGACAACACGCTCCGCAATTCGTCGCCGAACTATTTTCGCTTCAGCACGGATGGCACGCAATGGACCGCAGGACTCGGTGAATACACCAAGAATACTCTTAAGATCGACGAAGTGACCGTTGTCGCCTCCGACTACGCCTTTCCTTACTCACAGGTGTTTGGATTTAGTCTTGAGTTCACGCGGGCAGGCGGCAAACTCAACTATCTCTGGACGCCGTTTGGAACGTCCGACTACACTTCACTGATTGCGCAAATTCCAAAATCATCCGGCGCGCTCTATGTCGTCTATGGCGGGTCCGACGGACTGGCCTTCCTTACCCAGTATGCGCAAGCTGGCGGCTCGCTGCCGCTTCTTGGCGGGACCCTCCTTGCCGATCAGACGCTGTTCTCAGCCCGCGGCCCCCATCGCAAGGTGCTTGAAGGCACCATTTCCGCCGGCCCGATCGGGGACTATTACGACAACCCGGTCTGGAAGGATTTCCAGGCGCGCTACGTCAGGCGCTGGAGCAAAGATGTCGGGCAGCAGACACCGGGCACACTTGCGTTCTCCTATTCCACCAACTTGCAAGCGGCACTGCTCGCCCTCAATGCCGTAGAGGGCGATCTTTCCGGAAACCAGGAGGCTTTTCGTGAGGCGTTGCGAAAGCTTGAATTCAAAAACTATATCGATGCCCTGGTGAAGCTTGACCACAACAGGCAGGCAATTTCCGACAATTTCCTCACCAAGGTCGAGGTGCGTGACAAGCGGTTGCAGTCGGTGGTGTTCAAAAAAGTGCCGAACGTGAACCAGACGCTTGGATTTCCTGAAGACAAGTATGTCGCGCTTGGCGCTCCATCCCGCAACAACACCGGAAATGTGAAGATATGACAGCTTTGAGACAATCGGGCGCCGCCGTCGTCTCGACGTTTCTTGCGGATGCAGTGCCCCAACCCAGTCCACTTGCCCTCGAGCTATCGGGAATCAGTCTCAGCTTCGGAGGATCGCGGATTCTCTCGGGTGTTCAGCTTGCCGTCGCTCATGGTGAGCGTCGCGTTATTCTGGGGCCGAACGGCGCCGGAAAGACAACGCTTTTTAACGTCGTTTGCGGTGATTATTCGCCGAACGCTGGGTCCATCCGCTATTTCTGGCGCGACATAACGCATCTGAAACAGCATATGCGTGCGCGCGCCGGTATTGCGCGTACCTATCAAAGCTCGCTTCTGTTTGACGGGCTTACCGTGCTCGACAACATCTTTCTAGCTATACGTGGTGTCAAAGGAAACAGGCTCTCGCTTCTGCGTCCCAGGGCGAGTGATCTCGATCTCGCGCGAGCGCGCGAAATCGCAGACCGTGTGCGCATCCGCCATAAACTCAATACTGATGTGCGTGATCTGTCGCACGGGCAGCGCCGCCAGTTGGAGCTCGGTATGGCTCTCGCTGCGGGACCGAAACTTCTCATGCTGGACGAGCCCGCCGCAGGTCTTTCGCCCGGCGACAGACCAGAGCTGCTATGCACATTGCATGAACTGCCGCGCACCTTGACGCTGGTGATTGTCGAGCACGATATGGATGTTGCCTTGCCAATTGCTGATATTGTTACGGTGATGAAGGACGGTGCGGTCGTGATCGAGCGGACCCCGGACAAAGTCGAGCACGACTCCGCTGTGCAGGCGATCTATCTGGGGGAGGCCGCGTGATGTTGTCGGTCACCAATTTGCACGTCAACTATGGTCGCGCTGAGATTCTCCATGGGGTCTCGCTCGACGTCGGCGAGAAGCCAGTGTCCGTCGTCGGGCGCAACGGCATGGGAAAGACGACGTTCTGTTATGCCATTATGGGAATGATACCGATTCGGAGCGGCGCTATCGTGCTTGATAACGTGTCTCTTGATCGTAGATCTGCGATGCAGGTCGCGCGGCGGGGAATCGCGATCGTTCCGCAGGGGCGGCGAGTCTTTCCCTCGCTCTCCGTCGATGAGCACCTCAAGCTCGCAAGCCGGGGCCAGAAAGCGGCATGGACCCGGAGCGGATCTACGACACTTTCCCTCGACTCGCGGAGAGGAGGTCGAACGGCGGCGCTCAATTGTCGGGTGGAGAGCAGCAGATGCTTGCGATAGCTCGCGCATTGCTTCGTAATCCCAGGCTGGTCATCATGGATGAACCCTCGGAGGGATTGGCGCCGGTGATTGTCGATCAGTTGATTGATGTTCTGAAGAGGCTGTCTCTCGACAAGATCGGTCTTTTGTTGATTGAGCAGAACCTGCGGGTGGCCACTTCCGTTTCCGACACGGTCGCTATCATGCTGGGAGGCAGAGTTGCAGCTACGCTTCCGGCCGCTCAATTGAGTGCTGACGCGAGACTCCAGCGTCGCTACCTAGGCGTCAGTTCGACTATGCATTGATTCCGTTCATTTAAGGTGTGCCTGTTAGCTGATGTTACCGTTCGCTGTCAGGAAGATGATCGGCAAAATGTTGCCAGCGCTACTCAGACGCTCCTGCAATCCGAATCCGTCGATGCCGGCCATCTGGAGATCGAGCAGGATGCAACCGGTCTCGTCGGCTGGTGGCTGTTTCAGAAACGCATTGCCGGACTCATAAAGCGCCGTTTGATAGCCGGACGCGCGCAATAACCGTGACATCGACGTGCGAAACGACAGATCGTCATCGACGATGTGTATAAGCGACGCCGGCACGGTCATGCGGCGGACCTCGCGAGCGGTAGAACAAATCGAAAGGCCTGCTGCAGATGCACGCGGTTTCAAACGTACAAACACGTCTTGATGGCCACGTAAAACAATCCCGTTGCTTTCCCGTTCGCGTTTCTCTTATGAATACATCCGTCCTCAATTTCCAATGATTGAGGCGCACAGCGAAAATACTTACGACTTGATTTAATCGCTCGGATTTACTCGACGAAATGGTCAGGGAAGGGGGATGCGTGATGCATATCGACCGTAAAGGAAATCGGACGGGCCTACGCAAATGCCTCCCTTACAGCGCCTTTCTGTTGCTCGGACTTTCAATCTCGCCGGCGTTTTCGGCTGAAACCGGAAGCCGCGCGCAACAGGGCGCCATGGTCACATGCTCAAGCGGATTTCTGCCGGGCGCGGGAGTCGTCAATAATCCGCCCGACCTTCTGGTCAACGGCGAGTGCCACGTCAAACCTAATCAGACGTACTACTTCGAGAACGTCAACGTTCTCGACAAAGGTCGGCTCGTGTTCGATGAACTTGATAAGACGATTAAGCCCACGGCCACTCACTTCTGGGCTCAATCGATGGTGATAGAGAATGGCGGGACAATCGCCGCCGGTTCAGCGAGACAGCCCTATGGGAATTATGGCAGTGTTCTGACCATTCATCTCTACGGAGCCGACCGCAACGCAAGTGGTCCCGCGCTCGGCGCGCTTTGCCGGACCGCGCAAAATGCCGATACGGGCCCTTGCGGTATCCCCAAGTCGGCATGGAGCGACAACGGCAAGACGAAGCTTGAATTGCCTGGCGGCGTCTCGGACTTCTTCTACCGCTACGGCCCGCTGCACGGCGATGGCAAATGCTCCGACGGCTCGGTCTGGTCGAGCACATCGCCTTGCGATGATAGTCAAGGCAAGCAGGTTGGGTATTTCGGCTACAAGGTTCTTGCCGTTTCCTATGGCGGGAGTCTTGAGCTCTGGGGCGCAACAGGCTCCTGCAACTCGATGGGCTGCTCCAATCCGCAACTGACCCATCCGAGCTGGACCCGGCTGGAAGGTTCGGTCGCGGCTGGCGGCGGCACTGGGGCGAATGATCCGCTCGTCGTCGCCGGTCCGAGCAACGAGCATCCGGAAAACCTCTATGTCAAAGCCGGCGATCAGATTGTCGTCACGACGACAGACTATCTGCCCGGTCATTCCGAAACCTTCGTTGTCAAGGACGCCAGCACGGGCGTTGGTCCGGCGGGACGATGGCTCGAGAAAATCCGGGTCGATCACGGCGCGGGGTGGCACCATAACGGCGAACGCTACGCGCTCACCGACAAGCTGGCGCCATCGCAGGGGCGCCTCGACCTTGATCCCGATCTTGTCAAGAACGGCGTCGAGACCCGCGCCGCTGTCGCCATCCTGAATCGTAGCATCCGGATCGTGTCCGGAGGCGACCGGCCGGGCGAGGAGTTTCCGGCCTCGACACCCGAGAACCCCTGCGTCGCCCAGGACGGCAAAGGGCCGTGCTATTCGCTCGGCGGCCATGTCGTGTTCCGGCAGGGGTTCAAGGCGGTGCACGTCAAGGGAGTTGAATTCAAGGAGCTCGGGCAGGGCGGGCGGATGGCGCACTATCCGGTGCATTTCCATATGGCTCGCCAAACACCGGCAGGAACATACGTGCAGGATTCGTCGGTCAACGAATCGATGACCCGCTGGATCGTCCTTCACTCGACGCAAGGCGTCCTGCTTGCCGGCAACGTCGGCTACAAGTCCATCGGCCACGGCTTTTATCTTGAGGACGGCACCGAGACCGACAACAAGCTTTACGGCAATCTCGGGATCCTCGCGCGCGCCGCGGTCGCCAATGAACAAAATCCGCGACGGATTCCTGGAATTCTTGCGGCTAATGAAGATCACAAACCCGTGCCGAAATTTCCGTTCCTGACCGACTCGACCTATCCGTCGGTGTTCTGGATCACGAACGGCTGGAACGAGTTCATCGGCAATATGGCGGCCGGCGCCACGGCCTGCGGATCGGCCTACTGGTTCGTGCCGACCTGGAATAGCGACAGACCGGATGTGATGACCCCGAATAACAGCCCCGATCAACGGCATATGAAGTGGTCCGGTTATGCCGGACTGCAAAAGGACGGCGCTTATCGAGGCTCGACGCCGCTCAAGGCATTCGTCGGAAATTTTGCCACATCGACGATGATGTCGTTTCAGACGACCGGCGACGCACCGGAGTGTTCGGGCGTCGTCAAGCCTGACACAGCAAAGGTGAGCGCGCCCGCCAACAACGTTCTTACGGCGGTTCGCAGCCTTGCGCCGGATCCGAACGATAATGAGGCCAACGATCATTACTATCCGCATGCGGTCGGTGGAAACCGGCACGCGACGGCCTGCAACAGGAAGGATGACGGCACTTATGATTGCGAGGGCATCAAATTCTGCGATCCGGGTCACCCTGAAAATTGCGCGGTGACCGTCATTGACAAGTTCACGTCGATGTTCCATTGGGCCCAGCACAATGTCGCGGCGATCTGGCTGCGCAATCAGTGGTATCTCGTCGCCAACAGCGTGCTGTCGGATGTTCAGAACGGCGGCCTGACCTTCATCACGGGCGGCGATTATACCCATGCGTCGGTGATCCGGGGCTATTGGGCGCTTGCGCGCAAGAGTGTTTTCATCGGCCATACCCAGCCGCAGGACGACATCCATGCCTTCGCGCTGGATGCCGGACCCTTCAACGCGCGTTCGAAGCTCCGCTGCGATTGGCAGGTGGCGGGCCTTGCGCCGAGCAATTATTGCCTCAGCGCGAAAGAGGGCGTCTCCATTCCGCTGGTCAATTTCGACTCGGGGCAGCGTCTCTTCAACATCTACGACGGTCCCGCCTATCAGGATTCCAACGCCTACCTCGACATCACAAAATCAGACTGTCCCATTCCCATTACCGAGCTGAGTACCGATCCGGGCTGCATGTATGGCTCAGGCGTGGTCCTGGGCGTCACCAAGGATCCACTGAACGGGCAATGCTATCTGCCGAACGCGGCCATCGGTTGGAAACAGAACAACGGCTTCTTCTATCCACCCGCTTTTCACTCGGCGAATCTCTTTTTCAGCAACGTCGACATCCGTCATTTCGTATTCGATCCGTTGTTTCGGGCGCCCGATGGCGTGACGGGTGAAAAGGACTTTGGTCAGGGCGGCACCTATCGCACGGCGACCTCCGGCCCCAACGCAGTGAAGAATTTCTATTGCACCTCGACGGAAAACATGTTCGACGGCTGGAGCGGTATCGACCGGCAGACCGAGCTCACCGACGACGACGGGACGCTGACGGGACTCATCAGTTCAAAGCCCGGCGGCGAGACGGTGTCGATCAACGAGGATCAGTTCTTCACCGCCAAGCTTGAAACCTCCGAGTGCAAATCGAACCTGAGGGTCAGTCCCTCGCTGGTATGTCCGCAGAAGCCGCCGCCGCCCGCGCCGACGCCATCGACCGCAAAGACGAGTCCCTATGATTACGTGGCCACGGCGATCGCACCGGGGTGCTCGGAGAAGTCCCCACCTGATCCGTCGAAACCCTATGGCCGCTGCGGAGACTCGCCGGATCTCGGTCAGGGAGGCGAGTGGTCGAGCGAGTGCTCCAACGGAGCCTGCTACGGCGTGCCGCTGTACCGCCAGTATCTGACCACGTCCGAGCAAGGTCATTGGCAGACCAACGGCTGCGTCGGAAATCCCGATACGCCCGCGTGCCGCTGGCCCTTCATGCGCATGGGCGGCCAGAACATGTATCAGCGCGAAACGCTGACCGTGAACAACGGTGTCTACTACGTCGACACGTCCGTTTCCAAGACCACGCAGAATACGGAGAACTATACGACAATGAAGCCGCGGGACGTGAATGTCTTCGCCCCCGGCCAGACCTATTACATGTTCTTCCTCTATGCGAAGCCGAGCACGGCCCAGACCTACCAGATCTATGTCGGCGAGGGCTTTGATACGGGAACAGTGAAGCCCGTGCGTGGAAGCCTGGCGACCGCGCCGATCAAGTTCAGCCCGGACGCCTCACCCAATGCGGGGAAGTGGTTCGCCGTGAAAGGAGTCTCCAGGGGCGTTTTGACCATCGAGACCAATTTCGCGGGCCAGTCCGAGCTCGATCCGAAGCAACCGAAAAACGGGCTTTGCGGTCCGGCGACCTTTTGCGGTTGGAAGAAGGACGGGAGTTGCGGTTCAAAGCTCGCGGCCACAGATCCGGGCAAGGAGCCGTTGCTTGTCGCCGATCCGGCGCTGGCCAAGGAAGCGGACGCTGTTTGCCGGACCTGGGCTGTCAAGGATCTCGATTGTCCGTCGGCCGGATGTTTCGGCTTCTCGTTCACGCTCCCGGCCGGTTTCAAGACGCAGAATCAGGGACAGGCGGCGCGCCCGACCCCGGTCGCGTTCCCCGCGACGGGTGACTTTGCAACGCGCTTCCTCAACACCAAAGCCGTCCCCGACAACGCCAGTCATGCCAAAGACGGGGTCGAGACGGAATGCTTCTATCCAAGACTGCCCGGCAGTTGCCCGGCGCAATAGCCGGACCCGTTTTCCGTTCCGGAGCGGCGTCAATGTCACGATGGCTTTGGCGCTGCCGATCCTGAAACGGATTATAAGTGTAACAGGTTGGAGAGTGGCCCATCCGGACCGATGTGAGGTGTCCACTGCCGGGATCGTTTTTAATCAACGCCGACACGCGCAGGTAAATAATATTGAATGTGCGCGATTGGATAAGGATCCTCCCGAGATCAGTTCGAGGTCAACGAAACATGCAAGACATGCGGTTAAACTTCTACGGTTATTCCGCTGCCCTTGTGGTCCTCATTTCATGTGCGGCAAATGGCGCGATGGCGCAGTCTCTCACGCCGTTCCGGTATGAATCCCAAGCGCAACGCAATTGTCCCGGCGATACGATCGTCTGGCTCGATTTCAGAAAAGAACGCTATTATCTGAAAGGCCAACGACGCTATGCGTCGGGAAATACCGGCAGCTTCGTGTGCAGGAATGAGGCCCGCGATAGTGGATACCGGCGCTCGCCCTTGGGATTGAGATAAACCCGCTCGCTACCCCATACGCAACGCGCAGCAGGTGGGCATCGCGTCTGCCAGAGGTTCATCTCTGAAATGATATGTAAGCCTTCGCGTTTGTGATTGCAGTGGACCGATGGTAATCGCAAAACGTCATCATGCATCAAAGTGACGGTACAAACAGCTGAAGGCCGCATATGTTCTTGCAGAAATCTGTTGTCGCATTTCGCCTGAGGGCAATCCTCGTCAAGCTGGTAGCTTCCTGCCTAGTCTGGGCGTGCGCGACAACATCGAGTTTTGCGGAGACCTCTCCGCCTCAGACCTCCGGCGTACCCATTACCCATGATCAGATCGAGAAGGCGATCACGAGCCTCGACGCGATCGTCGGCGACATCATGAAGAAGAGCGGCATTCCGGGCATGGCGATCGCGGTGGTCCATGATGGCAAGATCGCCTACGCGAAAGGCTTTGGCGTCCGGAAAGTCGGCGAGAACCAGCCGATTGACGCGAATACCGTTTTTCAGATCGCATCGCTTTCGAAATCCCTTGCGGCCAGCGTCGTGGCCCGCCAGGTCGGCGTGGGCGTTGTCAAATGGAATACGCCTGTCCAAGCGCACTTGCCCTGGTTCAAGTTGATGGACCCGTGGGTGACGCAGCATGTCACCATTGCCGACATGTTCAGCCACCGTTCGGGCTTGCCGCAGCATGCCGGCGATGATCTCGAGGATCTCGGCTATGATCGTCGAACGGTGCTGGAGCGCCTTCGTCTGCTACCGCTTCGCGGATTCCGGGACGTCTATGCCTACACAAACTTCGGGTTGATGGCGGCGGCGGAATCCGTTGCTGCCGCATCGGGCAAGGACTGGGAAAGCCTGTCTGAAGAAGTCCTTTACAAACCGCTCGGCATGAGCGTGACCAGTTCGCGCTTTGCTGATTTCGAAAAGCAGACCAATCGCGCCATTGGACATGTAAAGGTCGGCAACAGCTTCCAGCCCAAATATCAACGCCGGCCCGATGCGCAGTCAGCCGCAGGCGGCGTCAGCTCGTCGGCAAACGATCTTGCGCGATGGTTAGCGTTGGTGCTGCAGAACGGCGAATTCGAAGGCCGGCAGATCATCCCGGCAGATGCGCTGCTTCCAGCCATGACGGCCGAAGTCGTTTCTATTCACTCCCCTTCAGCCGATGCGAGGCCCAGCCTGTACGGATATGGATTCGGCGTCGGAATCACGCCGGCGGGCCGGACAACGATCAGTCATTCCGGAGCCTTCGCGCTGGGTGCCGGAACTTATTACGCGATCATCCCCTCGGCCGGGATTGGAATTGTCGTGCTGACCAATGCAGAACCAGGTGGCGCAGCGGAGGCAGTCGGCACCTCTTTCACGGACATTGTCCAGTTCGGGATGGTGACGCGGGATTGGTTTGCTGCTTATGGCACGGCTATGACGCAGCTCACGGCCCCGGCGGGGGATCTCGTCGGCAAGTCGCCGCTCACCGCGCCAGCACCGGCTGCGCGTTCTTCATCCTATGTTGGTCGCTACGGCAATCCTTACTTCGGAGACGCTGAGATCGTCGATGCAAATGGTCATCTAGAATTAAAGATCGGCCATTTGAGCCAATCCTATGTGCTGACGCACTGGGATGGTGATGCGTTTTCGGTCCGCCCTTCCAGCGAAAACCAAACCGACGGTTCGTTGTCGTCGGTTACGTTCAAACGGGCTGGTGACGAGCCAGCCCGCGAACTGACGATCGAATATCTCAACGGCAACGGGCTCGGCCAGTTTATGAGGCGCTGAATAACATTGTGCGGGTGAGCTTCTGATCCGCAATCCTCACGCGAGTTGCGCCAGGATAAACTGCCAGCCCGAAGTTTCATCGGAACCAATCCGGAGGGGAACCCATTGTCCTTTGCAAACGAAGGAGTTCTCCAATGACCAACCCGAATGAGAAAAATCCGGACCAGAAGCGTGATCAAGGCCAAAAGGCAGGCCAGCACACGGAAACCAAGCAGAAGTCCGAAATCCGGAAGGGTGTCCAGGAAGATATGCCTGACAACAAGCCTCAGGGCCAAGAGAAAACCGGATACAGCGGCGGCACCTGATAGGCTGCTTTAGCCATGGTAAAGGTCGCAGCCATGGTAAGGGCCGCCCCAACGGGCGGCCTTTTTCTTATAGGAGTTTATGTCGCTTGAGATGGGAAGATTTTATCAAAGTTGGAAAAAAGGAACCTGCGAGCAAAGTTCGGTCTCGCTGCTTGCAGCATATGAGATCAAGAAGTTGTCGGCTTGCGCTCGCCAGCTGCCAAGATGAAATGCGCCTAGGCGTCACGTGTTAACTTGTCGAGAGTGATCGGAAGGTCTCTCACACGTTTGCCTGTGGCATGATAAACCGCGTTGGCAATCGCCGCGGGAACGCCGACGATGCCGATCTCGCCCAGCCCCTTGATGCCCATCGGGTTGACGATGTCGTCCTGCTCATCGACGAAGATCACCTCGATGTTGTGGACGTCGGCATTCACCGGCACATGATACTCGGCGATATTGGCATTCATGATCCGGCCGAAGCGGTGGTCGACGAGCGTCTCCTCGTGCAAAGCCATACCCATGCCCCAGATCATACCGCCCATCACCTGACTGTGCGCGGTCTTAAGGTTGAGGATACGTCCCGCAGCGACCGCGCCGACGAGCCGAGTGACGCGTATGACCCCCAACTGCTCGTCTACTTTTACTTCGGCAAAGATTGCTGAATGGGTGTTGTGGGCGTGCTTGCCTCCCTTCTTAAACTTTGTGGCCTTTTCCTGAGTGACGCGCTCGATACCGGCGTGACGCATGGCGTCGGCGACCATGACGGTGCTGCGCGGATTCTTCTTGGACATGATCGAGCCGTTGGTCAGCATCACATCGTCGGCCAGCGCGCCTTTCAGCGCCGAGTTCGGCATGGCCTGCGCCATCTTCAGGAGTTCGTCGCGGATGGCGTTACTGGTGGTGACGATGCCGTTCGACACCGACGCGGCGATCCACGACCCTCCTTCGACAGGAGACGGTGGCAACGTCGAGTCACCGAGCTTGACAGTGATGTTATCGATCGGAAGGCCGAGCATATCGGCGGCGACCTGTGCCATGATCGTATAGGTTCCGGTCCCGATGTCCGACGTCGCGCACGCCACTTCGGCGTGGCCGTTTCCAGTCAGCGTGATCCGCACCGTGATAGGCACCTGCAGCGCTTCCCAGATGCCCGTGGCCATGCCCCAGCCGATCAGATCGTTACCGTCACGCATCGATCGAGGCTCGAAACTGCGTTTGTTCCAGCCGAACGCCTCCGCACCTTGGCTGTAACATTCGCGCAGGTTCTTGCTGCTGAAGGGCAGGCCGGTAGACTGGTCGCTGTCCGAATAACACTTCAGCCGCAGTTCGAGCGGATCCATCTTCAGCGCAACCGCAAGTTCGTCCATCGCCGCTTCGAGCGCGTAAACGCCGGTTGCCGCGCTCGGCGCGCGCATGTCGCACGCTGTCGGAAGATCGAGGCGGACTAGGCTGTGCGCGTAACTGGCGGCTTCGCTCTTGTAGAGCAGACCGGACCATGTCGTCTCATTGCGATGAAAGTCCTCGTATTGCGACGTCATTGTGGTGGCGTCGTGTGTGATCGCATTCAGCGTGCCGTCCGGTTTTGCGCCGAGCTGGATGCGCTGAATCATCGCCGGGCGATAGCCGATCATGTACATTTGCTGCCGCGTCAGGACGAGGCGGACCGAGCGTTTGAGTGCGCGGGCGCCTAGCACCGCGAGCACCACCTGATACTGCGGCCGCAGACCGGAGCCGAAGCCGCCGCCCATGAACGGCGACATCACCCTGATTTCGTCGGGCTTGGTCTCGAACACGCCGCATAGATAGCGCTGAACGTTCTGCACCCCTTGCGTCTTGTCGTAAACCGTGAGCTTGCCGTCGTGCCACACGGCGGTCGATGCGAACAGCTCCATCGGATTGTGATGCTCGATGGGCACGGAATAGTCGGCCTGATGCTTGATATCCGACGTTGCGAACGCCTTGGCCGCGTCGCCACGCGGTTTGGCCGGTGGATCGAGCGCAACGGCGTTGCCGAGTTGGCGCTCCAGATCGGTGACATGCGGTTGCTCGTCGTAGTCGACCTTCACGAGAGACGCTGCATAAGTCGCGGTCTCGAAATCCTCCGCCAGCACCAGCGCAACCGGCTGGCCGTTGAATTTGATTTCGCCGTCATAAAGCGGACGATAGGGCGAGCCTTCGGGCGCGACATCATCCTCGTATGCCTTGTCGCTATCGGCCATCGGCGGCCGATTCTCATGGGTGAGAATGACGAGGACGCCATCCACCTTCATGGCTTCGTTGGTGTCGATCCGCCTGATACGGCCTTTGGCGATGGTCGACGTGACCACGCTGCCATGTGCAAGATCGGGTGCGTCGTACTCGCCGGCGTAACGAGCGGCGCCGGTGACTTTGTCGCGTCCATCGACGCGCAATGTCGCCGTACCGATATAGGTCGTCATGGCTGTGCTCGATGGATGGGGGTGAAGCACCGGCTCATGCGATTTTCTTATCGGATTGAGATTGCGGTGTACCGTTCGCGGCTTGCGTCAGCGCTCGGGTGATGACTCGACGGGCGAGGCCGATCTTGAAGGTGTTGTGGCCGAAACCCTTGGCCTCGTGCAAAACGATGTCGGCCGCGCGAGCGAAGGCATCGTGAGTGGGGGGCTGTCCGTTCAACGCCGCTTCGGCTTCCGGATTCCGCCACGGTTTATGGGCAACGCCGCCGAGCGCCAGTCGCGCGTCGCGAATCGTTCCGTTATCCATCTTGAGAGCTGCCGCGACAGAGACCAGCGCGAAGGCATAGGACAGACGATCCCGGATCTTGAGATAGGTATAGTGCGTGTTGAAGCCCTGCGCCGGCAATTCGATGGCCGTGATGATTTCTTTCGGGTCGAGATTGGTGTCACGCTGCGGCGTATCGCCGGGCAGGCGATGGAAATCCACCATTGCAATGGCGCGCTCACCATTGGGGCCGGCGACATGCACCTTGGCATCAAGCGCCGCCAGCGCGACGCACATGTCGGAGGGATGGGTGGCGATGCAGGCATCGCTGGTGCCAAGGATCGCATTGATCCGGTTGATGCCGTCTTTTGCCGAACAGCCAGAACGGGGATCTCGTTTGTTGCATGGTGTCGCGACATCATAGAAATAGAAGCATCTGGTCCGCTGCAGCAGGTTGCCGCCGGTGGACGCCATGTTGCGCAGTTGAGCCGAGGCGCCGGCGAGGATAGCGCTTGAGAGCAGCGGATAACGTTCCGTCACCAGTGGGTGCCAGGCGAGGTCAGAATTCGGCACCAGCGCACCGATGCGCAGGCCGCCGGCAGTCGTTTCCTCGACTTTGGCGAGAGGAAGGTGCGAAATGTCGATCAGCCGGCTGGGTTGTTCGACGTCATATTTCATCAGGTCGATGAGATTGGTGCCACCGGCAATAAACTTTGCCGAGGCATCGGCCGCAATCTGGCTCAGGGCGTCAGCAACATCCGTTGCCCGCGAGTACTGGAAATTGTTCATGACGCATCCATGGCCTGCTGAATCGCAGCGACGATGTTCGGATAGGCCGCGCAGCGGCAGATGTTTCCGCTCATCAGTTCGCGAATGTCATCGGGCGTCTTCGCCTTGCCTTCGGCGATCAGGCCGACCGCCGAGCAAATCTGCCCCGGTGTGCAGTAACCGCACTGGAATGCGTCGTGATCGATGAAAGCCTGCTGCACGGGATGGAGGACGCCATCAGTCGCAAGACCTTCGATGGTGGTTACCTCGGCACCGTCCTTCATCACCGCAAGCGTCAGGCAGGAATTGATCCGTCGGCCGTCAACCAGCACTGTACAGGCACCGCATTGACCGTGGTCGCAGCCTTTCTTGGTACCCATGAGGCCAAGGCGATCTCGCAATGCATCGAGCAACGTTGTCCAAGGAGCAATATCGAGCTTTTCCTTGGTGCCGTTGACGGTCAGTTCAATGGTGATCAAGCCGGGAAACGAAACGGTTGCCGGAGCGGTGTTTGACCGAGCCATCCGATACCCCCGCCAGTAAAGAAGGACGGGCTATAACGCGATCCCGCCGCACATGTTCCCACAGGGGATAATCCCTTGCGTGCCCGGACCGGCTACTCCGGCATGTCGCGATGCCGGCCAGTCGTTCACGCGGATATTAAACGATTTTGAATGCCGCACGTCGTCGCGTTCAGGCTTGCGTCGTTTACCGCACCGGCAACGGCGGCCGGGGAGCGCTGTCGTCACCAGGCTGTGCCGGAAGTCGGGCGGGTACCGGCGCTTGGGACGGAATGTAGGCGTCGCGTTGCGGGGGGATCCGGCTTTCGGTCGCCGGTGGCGGCGAAGGGGACGGAAGAGGAGGATTGTATGTTGCCGCTTGAGGCGAGGGGCGTTGTGGCCGTGGCGGAACAGACTTAGCCCGGTGCTGCACGGGGGGCTTGGGGTGAGCCTCGCGCTCTGCGGCCGCTGCGATCTCTCGGCGCAGTTGCTGCTGGCTGGCTTTCAAATCCTCGACCGCGCTTTTCAGCGCAGCAATCTCGCTTGCGTTTGCCTCAAGCGACTGTGCAATTTCGGCCGGAAGCGCAGCTTGAGTTGGTGCAGCTTGCGTCGGGGGCGTGATGGGATCCGTTGACGGTGTTGATGGCTGGGCTGCGGTCGCAGTCTCTTGCGCAGGTTCCGCTTCGGCATTTGGTTGAGGCGCGGCGGCTTGGGTCGCCGTATCCTGCGCTTCAACTGCATTTACGCCCTGCGTAGAGGCGGGAGCCTCCATTGAAAGGTGCGGTATAAGAGTCGAAAGCCTCTGTTTGGCCTCTTCACCATAGGAATGCCAGGCCACGCTTGCGGCAACGCCGATACAGATGGCTGACAGTACGGTTAAGACACCGCGATAAGACCGTGCGCGGGGGATATCTTTTAGGAGTGCGTCAACGTTGTCGTTCGACGGCGCAGGGTGGAACGAGGGTTCGCTTGCCGGCAGGGATGGTGCGGTCGATAGCGACGTCTCTTCAACCTGTGACGGCTCGTGATTGGCTTCAATTTGAGGATCACGCGTGATTCGCGGCGCCAAGTCGCGAAGTTGCGCGGCTATCGCGTCGTGCGGATCGGCTTGAGGACCAGCAGGTTGTGATCTGAATAGCATTTGAGTTCCAGGTTACAATGTTGCGCGGCCGGATTCCGGCTGGTCTATATGTCGAGATGAAGGCTTTGGGTTTGACCTCAGCAAGGCGGCAAGATGAAAAGTGTAAGGCAGGGAAGCCAAGGTGACTGCCTCTCAGTGCTTCCCATACTTGCCTAAGAGTTAACGGCGCTGGCGGACGTCCCTGATAGGCCGATGTTGCGTTGCACAATTTTTCAGCACCGTCTGCTTCCGTAGCGAGCGATCCTGCCCGGTCGTTTTTGGGAGCGGTCGATCTCCGCAATGTTCTGAGGGCAGCGTAGTGCATTTTCAGGATTGGCACGAGTCTTGCGTTAGTGATCCGCGACGGCTCTCGCTATCTAAGGACGACGGAGCAAAATCAAGATGAACAAGAAAGAGAAGCTCGTCATCGTCGGCGCAGGTATGGCCTCCGGACGGATGCTCGAGCACCTATTCGAAGCTGACCCGGAACGTTTCGACATTACCCTTTTTGGAGCGGAGCCGCGCGGAAATTACAACCGTATCATGTTGTCGCCTGTGCTGGCAGGCGAGAAGTCGTTCGATCAGATCGTTACGCATGATGCGGCTTGGTATGACGCCCACCAGATCAAATGCCGCTTCGACGAGACGATTACGCGCATCGATCGTGCGGCGAAGACGGTGCACTCGGCGAGCAGCGAAACTCCTTACGACAGGCTAGTGATTGCGACCGGATCCGCTCCCTTTATGATTCCCGTTGCCGGGCGGGACTTGCCGGGTGTCATGGCATTTCGCGACTATGACGATGTCCAGGCGATGGTGGCCGCAGCCAAGAAAAAGGACGCCAAGGCTGTCGTCATCGGTGGCGGTCTGCTCGGACTGGAGGCCGCGGCGGCGCTCAGGCTCCATGGTATGGAGGTGGTGGTCCTGCATCTGATGGGCCACCTGATGGAGCGCCAGCTGGACGCGGCGGCGGGCTATCTCTTGCAGAAGGAACTGGAGAGCCGCGGCATCAAAATTCACTGCAAGGCACAGACCAACGCGATCCTCGGCCACGGGCGCACCGAAGCGGTGCTGCTCGATGACGGCACCCTTTATCCGGCGGATATCGTGGTGATGGCGGTCGGCATCCGCCCGGAGGCGCGGATCGCAACCGATGCGGGCCTCCATGTTGAGCGCGGCATCGTCGTGGACGACCAGATGCTGACCTCTGATAAGAATGTCCTCGCCCTCGGCGAATGCTGCGAGCACAACAACATTTGCTATGGCCTCGTCGCGCCGCTCTATGACATGGCCAAGGTCGCGGCGAAGACTTTGACAGGAGTCGAAGCGACGTTCCGCAGCGTCGAAACAGCGACCCAGTTAAAGGTGACCGGGGTGAGCCTTTACTCGGCGGGCGACTTCACCGACGCGCCTGATCGGGAAGATATCGTGCTGCGGAATTCGGGCGCGGGAGTCTACAAGCGGCTTGTGCTGAAGGACAACCGCATTGTCGGCGTGGTCCTTTACGGCGAGACCGCGGACGGCGCCTGGTACTTTGATATGCTGCGCAAGGGGACAGATGTCTCGGAGATGCGCGAGACGCTGATTTTCGGTCAATCCCGTCAGGGGAGCACGTCCCTCGATCCTATGGCGGCGGTCGCAGCCTTGCCGGATGATGCCGAAATCTGCGGCTGCAACGGCGTCTGCAAGGGCAAGATCGTCTCGGCCATCACTGCCAAAGGCCTGACGTCGCTCGACGACGTGCGCGCCCACACAAAAGCATCCGCATCCTGCGGCTCCTGCACGGGTCTCGTCGAACAACTCATGACGCTGACGCTCGGCGACGGCTACAATCCCGGCGCCGTACAGCCCGTGTGTGGTTGCACCACGCTCGGACATGGCGATGTCCGCCGGCTTATCAAGGCGAAGAGTTTGAAGACCATTCCTGCCGTCATGCAGGAACTGGAATGGAAGACTTCATGCGGCTGCGCAAAGTGCCGGCCGGCGCTCAACTACTATCTCGTATGCGACTGGCCGGACGAATACGCCGATGACTATCAGTCGCGTTTCGTCAACGAGCGCGTCCATGCCAACATTCAGAAGGATGGTACCTATTCGGTTGTGCCGCGCATGTGGGGTGGCGTCACCAGTGCGAAGGAATTGCGCGCCATCGCCGACGTGGTCGATAAATTCCACATTCCCACCGTGAAGGTCACGGGCGGCCAGCGCGTCGACATGTTGGGCGTCAGGAAGGAAGACCTGCCTGCGGTGTGGGCTGATCTCGGCAAGGCCGGCTTTGTCTCGGGTCATGCCTATGCCAAGGGCTTGCGCACAGTAAAAACCTGTGTTGGCACCGACTGGTGCCGCTTCGGCACGCAGGACTCAACCGGGCTCGGCATCCGCATCGAGAAATTTATGTGGGGCTCGTGGACTCCAGCCAAGGTCAAGATGGCGGTCTCGGGTTGTCCGCGCAACTGCGCCGAGGCGACTTGCAAGGATGTCGGCGTGATCTGCGTCGACTCCGGCTATGAGATCCATTTCGCCGGCGCGGCGGGCCTCGACATCAAGGGCACGGAGGTTCTGGGTGTCGTAAAGACCGAGGATGAAGCGCTGGAGCATATCGTAGCGCTCGTCCAGATGTACCGCGAGCAGGCCTACTATCTCGAGCGCATCTACAAATGGGCGAAGCGCGTCGGCCTTGACGAGATCCGCCGCCAGATTCTGGAGGACCCCCAGAAGCGCAATGACTATTTCGATCGCTTCGACTTCAGTCGGAAATTCGCTCAGGTCGATCCGTGGTCTGAACGCGTGTCTGGCAAGGACAAGCACGAATTCCGGCCGATGGCGACTATCGGTTTTCCGGTTGCGGCGGGGGGAGCACGATGAGCTGGATTGCTATTGGCCAAACGGCAGATATCCCTCTTCGCGGTGCGCGCTGTGTGGCGACGCCGCAGGGGCGGATTGCGGTGTTCCGCACTATCGAAAATCGCTTCTTCGCTATCGAGGACCGCTGTCCCCACAAGGGAGGCCCGCTTAGCCAGGGGATCGTGCACGGCGCTCAGGTCACCTGTCCGCTGCATAACTGGGTCATCTCGCTCGAGACAGGCATGGCTGTTGGGGCCGACGAGGGTTCTGTACGCACCTTTGCGCTGAAGGTGGAGGGCGGAAAGCTCCTGATCTCCTCAGAAGCACTCGTCAGCATGACCGCATGACGCGAAGAGATTTTGCTGAGCAGCGTTAGATACTCCGTTCGACCGGGAGAGCGTGAACTCGATTCCTCGCGCTCCAGCCAACCCGTCCGCTCATTCTTAACCTCTGAAGACCCGAAAAAGTCACCATACGGGGCTTTTATGTCTTCGGCGTTCCTCTTGACGAAGCTCAGGTCGAGACTATTGACCGCGACTGGGTGCACCCTGGTTGTAGATCGCGTGTTGCTGGAGGAGCGTCATATGCCATTCTACGTTCGCGTATCCGCTAAGACGGCTGTGAACCGGCCACAAATGCATGGGACGGGGGTGAATTGGTTTCAAAAGCAAAAGGACAAGCAATGACCGTCGCCAAGAACACGATCTGTCTATGGTACGACAAGGACGCCGAGACTGCAGCCCGGTTTTACGCCGAGACTTTTCCTGACAGCTCGGTAAGTGCCATCCACCGTGCTCCCAGCGATTACCCATCCGGTAAGGCTGGCGACGTACTGACAGTCGAATTCACAGTGGCCGGTATCCCCTGTCTGGGGCTCAATGGCGGACCTGCGTTCAAACATAACGAAGCCTTCTCATTCCAGATCGCCACGGACGATCAGCAAGAAACCGACCGCTATTGGAACGCCATCGTCGGCAATGGCGGTCAGGAAAGTGCTTGCGGTTGGTGCAAGGACAAATGGGGCATCTCCTGGCAGATCACGCCGCGCGTGCTGACCGAGGCGCTGGCGGCCGGCGGCGCTGAAGCAAAACGCGCGTTTGATGCGATGATGCATATGAAGAAAATCGATGTTGCCGCGATCAAGGCGGCTAGGGGCGGTTGATGGTCCTACGGAGACCTTGCATCACTGGTTTTGACCGCAAGGGGACCGGCTCATTCCAGCCACCACTCATTCGACGTGCCCATGCCCTCAATGAGATGCCAGCGCCTGATCCGCTCCGGCGTCAGGGACGCATAGAACCGCTCCCACGCGGTCCTGAATTCGTCCTTCGCGGCCTCAAGGCTAGCAGCCGTGCCGCTGCACCACGGCGGGATAGGAAGAGGCGGATTGATGCGCCACTCCCACGCGGCGACACCCTGCCGTGACCGTTCCCCCGCAAGCCTGATCCGACCGACCGATCGGCCGTCGTGGATCACGCAATAGTCGTCTGTCAACTTGTCGCCGGCGTTGAGAGTAGGGCGGAGGGAAAGGTCCATGGCCCGAATCTAGGGCGAACGTCCCGGAATCATAGGGCTGGAACCGCCATCAGGAAGCTGGTTGAGTCATTTATCCCGCTCAAATCCCACGACAGCGTCCAGGTTTTCCGGAGCCAGCTTTTCTTCTGCAACCCAACCATCGCCTTCGCGCCTAAAATCACCGGGGTGGACATTTTTGGCGTTGAGAGGTTCAAAGTCTGCCGGGAGCGTCCCGACACGACGACCGTGGTGCATAACTGGGACACGTTCGATACCCAGCCATTGGATGAGATTATCCGCTCCAAATTGCGCCACAGCGTTTTCATCGAGCGTCACGTAACGACCGTCGTCTAACTGATACGTGATGGTCCCGCGTCTTTGGTCTTCTTTTTCGATCCTTTTCATCTTTCCATCCTGCCTGAATGCATCAGGACTAAACCGCAATGAGGGTGGAAAGTTCTCGCAATATTCGGGTTTTCAGATGAGCTTCATTCCTATCAGTAGGTCGCGTTTCGGCAATCACCGTCAAGGCGGGGAATGCGTTCAGGAATAAAAAGGCCTGGATTGTCCCGCCTTTTCGATCTCTTCGTCGACAACTTTTTTAAGCAGGTAGAGCGCGGTTTCCTCGTACGATAAGTCCGGCAATTTCTTGATCGCCGGCACCGCAGCCGTGAAGTTCTCAGGAAACAGTCGGACTAAATCGTCACTTTTGTCGGCTTCATAGTCTGCCGAGTATATCCGTCTTTTTCCCCGGTATTTGATGAAGCCAGTGATCTGGTCTTCGTTGGTCATGGTCGTACCTTCCGTTCGGCTTGTCCCGGATCAATAATAGCCTCCCTCTCTTGGTGATCTCAATGGCGTTTGCTCGGTTGGCGATCATTGATCGTGGGATGCCGACGCTTGCACTGCAGCTAACTACGGCTCTATCAAAGCGGCCGCCGGCGTTTTGTGCATACGAAAAGCAGGTGCCTCAAGCCGGCACTCACCTCGAACGGGATCCCGCGGGGAAGTTCGGGAGTCTCCATTCGAAGCAAGGGTCTTAAGGTTCAAGCAAGCGCGAGCAGGCCCGGCAGCCCGCCGGATCGATCACCTAGTCAATGATCTCGACCACGCTATGCGTCCGCGGATCGACCAGCACGGTTTGGTCGTTCACAACGGTGTATCGATAGTGCGGCGCACCATATTCGGCAGGCACCTCGTAGTAGGTGAGGCCGCTATCCGGCAGGACTACGCCAACATGCACCGGTTCACGATAATGAAATGAAGGATGATGCTGCTCGACCACGTATTGCCGGAAGCGCGGACGCTGATCGATGCCGAGCACGCCGGCTACACCGCCAGTAACGGCCCCGACGGCCCCACCGACCACGGCACCGACCGGACCCGCTGCTCGATCACCTTCGCGCGCGCCATGTTCCATGCCTCCAATCACACCCTGGGCCATGACCGATGCGGGCAATATCAACGCAACTGAAATCGCTGCGGCTCTGATCAACGAACGGGCCATAAATTTTTCCTCCGACCTTTAAACACGGGGAGCAAAGTCGGAGATCGTCGTTTTCGTTCCACCGATCCGAGCTCAAAAAAGGCTCGAAAAAAGGCGTTCATTTGGAACGAAACCTGGGGTCTTCTGCGAGTTGATGGGGAAGGTCATCACTCGCAGACAGGCCATGAGTGGCATGTTGAGCTCATTCCGATCCTAGGGCCCGCGTGCCTTGGTTGGCTCACACTCCGCTTCGGCATCAGCCGACTAACGGAATGGGTGACGTGAACTGGCCGCGCTACAATTCGCGCGACCAGTAGATCAATGTCGATGAGTCCGCCCGCCTACCTCTTGTTTCTCTTCTTCTTCTTATGTTTCGTCGTATGATACTGTTTCGTATGATAGCCGTCTGTGTCGGACACATGCGGTGTTTGGGACCTGCTTACTCCCCTGGCGGTGCTGGCTCCGTGCTCCGCGACGGTGGGCACTCCGCTCCGCGGATGAGCGCCACCGTCGACATTGTCGGCCAACGAAGCGGAAGCCGAACCAAAAGCCAGCCCGATGCCCAGGGCAGCTACTGCAATTGCGTTTTTCATTATTCACTCCAATGTTGGTATCGCAGGAAATATATAGCTCGGACCGCAGCGTTCCAGATAGGGTGCATATTTAGGCTGTCGCTGAACATCAACGGCCCAGTCGCGTGGACCTGTCCGGGTATCTGCTGCGGCTGTGAAATGGCATACCAACAGCTCCGTTTACCAATCGGATATCAACGGGAATGGAGGGGGATTGCCACTCAGCGATGTGGGAAGTGTCCGTGTATTTGCTGATCAGAATCGGACCTGAGCGAACGGTAGCGGAGAAGCTTCTGTTGCTCTGGCCGGAAACGAGTTATTTGATAACTATCTGATTATATTTGATTATTATTTATAATAACCTTTCCGTCTGGCTGGCGACGACAATGCAAAAGAGGGCCAGCAACGGACGCTACGGATTCCCAGATTTCATTTGGAGCCTGATATCGGCCAAGCCACTCAGCTCGCTTTCGGCTTTGAGGCGGCTGCAGTTCTCGGGCGCTTGGCTCAGCGTGAGTGATCGCGTGTGGCCACGCCCTTCGCCTTCTTCTTCAGGCTGGTCTCCTTGGCGTCCGATGCCGCCTGTTTTGTACCGCCGCTATGCTTCGCATATTCCTGGCCGTCGACCGGTGCGACATGCGGCGGGTCCCTGCCGAGATATGGGCGTCCGATTCCGAACTCCTTCCCGTGCGCATCAACCCACTTCCAGAATTTTTCCGAGGAAGCAAATCGCTGGTTGCGCGTTCCGCCTTCGACGCTCACCACATCGGCCGCGAGCCCATGCCCATAACCACCGCGCAAGCTGCCGCCATGATACGACCTGTTGCTCGCCGCCTTGAGGCCGCTTGCGATCGATTGGCGGTAGTCGTCACGGAATGCGCTGGTGATGCCCGGCGAAAGCCCGGCTGCCTCCGCCGCATGAAACATACGAAACAATTTTAGTTTGAAGCTCCGGTCCATGCCGCCGATCACATAGTCCATCATGGACATGCCGACGCGTTCCGCCGCCTTGGGATCCTTCCACCCGAAATTTTGATCGACAAGCTTGGTGAAGGCTCTGGAAACACTCACCCTCTTGCCCTTCCTCTTGATCGTGACGCTCTTCCATTCACGTATCCTGATAGTATCTTCCTTGGGCGTGCGCTGATAAAGCGCCCACAGATAGCGATCGACGCAGATGTCCACGACCTGGCACTTGTCGACCATCTCGATGGACTTCGTGGCTTTGTTGATATCGACAGGTTCGATATCCGATGGATTCACGCTTGCGATTTGCACGGACGCTGGTTCGGCAGGCGAGATTTCGACAGGTGCCATCGGTTCGTGGGCGATATCTCCCGCAAGCGAGAGTTCGGTCATCGCCACATGAGATATCAAAGGGGGTTGCAGATCGGTTTGACTCAGATCGTGACGAGACATTGAACTCGGCTGCAACGCCTTGGTGAGTTCCTGTGCAGCGGAGGAAGAAGGCGTGCTGATAGTGATCGGTGTCGCCCCGCCCGTGGTCTGGCGTGCCTCTGATCCCATCGCAAGCAGAGCGTAAATGCCTGCCGCGAAAACGACCCATAGCAAGGCGGGCGTCAGCGTTGAAAGTTGCCGCGGGTTCATCATGCCAGCCTCATCGGAACCGGATTACATAGCCGAGGATGTGGACGCGACGATTGTTTCGGGAAGGAAATAGCCGCGCAATGGCGCAACCGGGCAGACCGTGTCCTTTTCCCCGAAGTGTTGCCTGTGTGCAACTGAAGGCTTGCGAACGCTCTCTGTCCGTTTTGTGCCAATTTCAGCTGCGAGCATGCTTGTTTTTCACGAGTCGGCTATCTGTGAGGTCGGTCACGGCAGCGGACATGCGTTGCGACGGGGAATGGAATGGTGAATCGATTGACGTTGGTGCGATCTACGGTGGCGATGCACCATTGGGGACGTTCGGCCGTCGTGATGTTCGCGGCGATGGCCGCGCTGATCGCACCGATTGCTGAAGCCACGGCGAAACAGGCGCGCCGCGCGCAACCCGCCGAGACCACGGCGCCGCGCGAAGCCGGCGAGCCGATCATGGCAATTGTGTCCATCAAGAGCCAGCAGGTCACGTTCTATGACACCGAGGGCTGGATCCTGCGCGCCCCGGTATCGACCGGCATCAAGGAGCGCGAGACGCCGGCCGGCGTCTTCGCCATCGTAGAGAAGGACAAGGACCACCACTCGAGCATGTATGACGATGCCTGGATGCCGAACATGCTGCGCATCACCTGGAACGGCCTTGCATTGCATGGCGGGCCATTGCCTGGTCATGCGGCCTCACATGGCTGCGTGCGAATGCCCTATGGCTTTGCGGAGAAGCTGTTCGACAAGACGCGGATCGGGATGCGCGTGATCATCTCGCCGGACGATGCGGCCCCGGTCAACTTTTCTCACCCGACGCTATCGCTCTTCATGCCGAAGGCGGAAATCGTCGCAGATGCTCCGGCGACTGCCGAGAGACTCGCCCGCGAAGCCGCCGAGGCTGCCAAGGCGGCCGATGAGGCCAAAAAGACTGCGGCCACAGCGGCTCGCGAGTTGGCACCGCTCGCAGCGTCTCTGCGCAAGCTGGAGCGAATCAAAGTCCGGGCCGACGCCGCAGTTGTATCCGCCGACAAGGCGCTGGCCGCGGCCAAGACCGATCAAGCCAGGACGAAGGCTGAAGACCGCAAGCAAAAGGCCGTTGCCAAAGCGGCGGAGTTGGCGACCCAGTTAGACACCGCCAAGGCAGACGCGAAATCAAAGCTCGACACAGCCAACGCCGCAAAGGAAGCGGCCAAGGCGGCTCAGACAAAAAAGGGCGGCATCGCCAAGGCGGCGCTCGACGCGAAGCTCGCGCTCGAGCCGGTCTCGATCTACATCAGCCGAGCGACGCAAACGCTTTACGTTCGGCGCAACACACATGAACCGGCGCCCGACGGAGGCGGCGAGGTATTCGATGCAACCATCGAGGTCCCGGTCACGATCCGCGATCCCGGCACACCACTGGGCACGCATGTGTTCACGGCGGTGGCGCGCAACGATGCGGGCCTGCGTTGGACCGCCGTCACGATCGAGACTGGGGATGACGCCAAAAACGCGCTCGACCGCATCACCATCCCGAAGGAAGTCCTCGATCGCATCGCGCCGGCCGCGTTGCCGCGATCCTCAATCGTCGTCTCCGACGAGCCACTGAGCAAAGAGACAAACTATCGCACCGAGTTTGTTGCAGTGCTGAGCGACCAGCCACAGGGCGGCTTCATCACGCGCAAGCCGAGCGAGGTCGTCGTGGCGGACGATAGCGGCTGGAGCAACGATAGCCCGCAGGGAGACGACGGCTTCGGCTTCTTTTTCCAGCGCAGTCCGAATCCCAACCCGAGCAATACGCGCAGGGGCGGCGGTCAGTTCTTCCCTCCGATGCAAGGAGGCTGGTGGTAAGACGCGGCACGCTGCGTGTTGGCCCGGTTGTCCGCTTCGGGCCATTCGAATTGGGCATGTCCGCAGCATGTTCGGTTGGGCAACCGCAAACAACGCGCGGTAGAAGTCCTTGGGTGTATTGGACGCAGGAAAAGAAGCCGGTTCGGTTACGCAAAGCGTCCGGCGCTATGGGCAATCGATGTGTGAAGGTGCGCCGCTTTCAACGGAGGGCTAGCCTCGTAGCGGGTGCCGCCTATCTAAGAAAACAGGCTATCAGGAGCATGAAGATGAGCGACGATCATGAGCGGCAGATTCAGGAGATACTGGCGCGGTTCAGCGACGGCCCCGAAAGCACGGACGCGAAGGTGCAGCAGGTCAAGGATACCCTGGAGGCGTTCCTCGAGAGCGGACCCGGCACGCGGGAGGAGCGGCAGCTGATCGTGCTCGACAAGCTCCTTCTGATCGATGCTTCGTTCAATGACTTCCGGAGCAAGCGGAACTAGCCGCACAGGCGTGCGGTTATGGACGGGAGCATTGGGAGGACCGTGGCGGTGAATGACATAGAAGAGCGCGTGCAGGACATCATGGCGGAGTACGGCGACCTGGTCACGGGAGAGGAGCCGCAGGTGGAGGAGTTAAAGAGGGCAATTCAGGACTTCCTCGAGCACGGCCCCGGCATGCCCGACCAGCGCCGCCAGGCCTTGCTCAAGCGTATGAAAGGTTGGGACCCCGATTACATAGCCTACCTGACGAGGCCTACCTGACGAGGCCTACCTGACGAGGCGGGGCTGAGCCGGAAGGTCGAAGCAAGACGGTTGCCCGCGACGTTTCCAAACCTCTAAGAAGCAAACCCCAACGCCATTTCTCCGGCTAATTCGTTTATGTGGTCTACGCGCACGACCTTAAAATACACGTGTTTATCGGAGAAGCTAAATCGATAAGCGCTACGAGGGTCAGCTTGAAAGCCGGAAGTAGTTTCGGAGAGAACCAAACGATTGGTTCTGATCTCTTTCGTTTCCGATTCACCGTAAAAACTGAGCCCTGCGTATCAAAGCGTATCTCGTTTCAGTCAGGGATAGAAATGTACTTCGCGGGGGACAGTTCCTTTCCGCTTGGCACCTGCTGCTTGGAGAATGAGCCTAAGCCGAGCAGCAGCGCGATCAACGCCGCCAAGCCTCCTGCCATAGCGATAAGGAAATAGCGCGACATGCGTTGTCAACGCCGGCGCCAAGCGATTGTTTCGTATCGCAACTTATCGTGCGGCAAGAAAAACCCGCCGGGCTCAAGGGCCGCGGCGGGCAAAGTCTGTCAAACTTCATCGCGGGCAGACAACGTCGAGAGCCCGTCTCTGTTCCTATTACTTCGGCGGCTGCAGTTCGGGCGAGGTCGCCCACCTCTCGATGTTTGCGGCAGTTTCGGCCTGCCGAATTTTCTTCAGCAACTCGTAGTGATCCGCACCGCCCGGCCCACCGTCCGCCTCAGATCGTGCGCCCGCGATGAAGTCCGAAAGACGGTCTTGAAACGACGTGGTCTGCTTGAAACGACGCCGGGTCTGCATGGCGCGCTCCTGTCCGTGAGAAAGAGGCGGGACGCAGTCGGGCGTTCTCATCACCGAGATAAGCCACGATGATCCGTGCGGTGATCAGCCATCATCGCGTATTCGAAAGCGGAGTTCTGCGCACTAGTGGACATAGCGCGGTTCACAACCGCTTGAAGGCCACGGGCCTTCCCTTGGACCCATCCATCGCCTTTCTCCACTTAGACCAGTGCGCGCCCTTGTCCCTCTCCGCGAACCCCACGCATGAATGTTTCGCGGTATGCGCGCGGTCCCGGATCAGCTAATGAAGGATTGTTGCTAGCCGCAGGATTCGTGAGCTGAGACGATCCATTCAACCGTGTCTTTCAGCGGGAAAACGCGCATCTAGCTTCGGCCAATTTGACGTGGGAGCAGAAACTGAAAGAGAAAAGGGACATCGTCGAAAATTGGCTGCCGCGTTATACGGGCACGCCGCTTGGCGAATTTGGACAATATGTTCTCTTGACGAATTTCAGCGGCTACGTCGCGTGGTTCGCCGCTCAGCACGAGGTATCGATCAAGGGGACGGATCGACCGATGCCCAATGCGACTGCCGATGGCATTACCTTGATCAATTTCGGCATGGGAAGCCCGAATGCCGCGACCGTGATAGACCTCCTGAGCGCCATTTCCCCGAAGGCTGTTCTATTTCTCGGAAAGTGCGGCGGCTTGAAACGCAAGAATCAGACTGGCGATTTCATTCTGCCCATTGCGGCCATTCGCGGCGAAGGCACTTCGAACGATTACCTGCCGCCGGAGGTTCCTGCGCTTCCCGCATTCCAACTGCAACGCGCAGTGTCAACCATGATCCGCGACCTGGGTCATGATTATTGGACAGGCACCGTGTACACAACGAACCGTCGTGTCTGGGAGCATGATGATGCTTTCAAGGAGAAGTTGCGTCGCACACGGAGCATGGCGATCGACATGGAGACTGCAACAATCTTTGCCGCCGGATTCGCCAACCACATCCCGACCGGTGCGCTGCTTCTCGTTTCCGACCAGCCTATGATCCCTGAGGGTGTGAAAACCGAAGCGTTGGATTTGGTTGTGACCGCAAACTATGTTGAGACGCACATCAGGGTTGGAACAGAGGCCCTCAAACTGGTGCGGCGTCATGGCCGAAGCGTGAAGCATCTGCGCTTCGAAAGCGAATTCGAAGGATCACGTGAGCCATAAGGCGTTGCGGCCCTGGATCGCTTGGCCACCATCGTTCGAGGTGCCGACATTTCACAGCAGCGCGCGGTGGCCTTATCCTCGTGAGATATAGCAGCTGTGGCGGCGACCATCTGGACCTGTGTCCTGATCGGTTTTCGCGTGGTTTGACCTTATGCGTGGCAATGGCTCCTCGCAATGCTTGCGTCGGACCGGCCTTTGCCCGCGTCGTCTGGATGGCGTGCCGAAACATCGCGCCGATGGTGCCTCGCACGGGCTGCCGTCTCCAATTTTCCGGCTGCCTCGACCGGCTCAAGGAGAGCCAGAACCTCAACGGGCTCGATTTCGCAGCCTTTTGTGTGATCGCGAACGGTGACGAACGTCTGGAAATGCTTCGTGGTGCCCTGGCCGGAATCCAATTACGGGATCATCTATTTGTTTATATTGATTATTATTTTTTGATTGCCTTTGAAATACCAACGAAAATACCAACAATAACAAACTATTGGTCGAAGCGAGAGACGGTCCAAATCATCACAGACTGTCTCATGAACTTTATTCAGATTGCGATATCCGCACAGCTCGCGCGCGGCGATCTCGTTAGGTGCGGACCCAACGCTCGAAGTCGGGCCGAAAGCCCATGCAGTCCGATTAATCTTATTCAAGCAGCTGTTCGTTCGTTCGCGAACGTGACCGATTGGAGGGCATAAGCCGTGCTGGACATCGAGGTGGGTAGCCAGGAAGCGATACGCGCGATGCCGGCCGGCCGTTGCCTCGCGCTCCCCGCGATCATAGCGCCCTGCGGCCTTTTTCTGATTCCTAGAGCCGGAAATCTAGAAAGCGGGATTGACGGATTCCTGTCTTTCTGGCTTTCATTACACGCGGTCGGTGCCTCAGCGAGGTTCTTTTTGATGGCGATGCAGCGCAAAAAAACGCAAACCCGCGCGGACGCCGACAAGGATCAAACGCTCAATTTCCGCGTGACCGCCGAATTCAAGAAGGCCTTCAAAGGATACGCCGTCTCTCAAGGAATCAGCATGACTGATCTCCTCAAGGAGGGGTTCGTCCTTTCTAAGAAGGCCCGCGAGAAATGATGGCTTATGCAAGCGGTCGCAAGCCTTCGACTGTCAGCGGCGTGAGCATCGAACAATGAGCGCGCGGGCAGCACCGCGCCGCGAGGCCGACGCAAGTTGGTTGTTCGAAATCGGGACTGACGCTCCTGACTCGGTTGTCGACGGTCTGTTACGGGTCGATGACTTCGTCGCAACCTCTTATGCGCCTGAAGTTGTTGCAATGTTGGAGAAGGCCCGCCATTACGGGGCTCATTCAGTTTTCTTCGAGGCGGCGCGGAACGGCCGCGCGCCGGTCGCGCAGGCATTCATCTTCGTTGCCGCCGGAGGTCTCGATGACGCCGCGTTCGCGCAACTGCATAAGCGTATGTGGAGCTGGGGGGGCGTCCCCCTTTTATACCGCGTGGCGCCTGGGCAGGTTCAACTGTTCCGATGCGCCCACCAGCCGGATTTCGTCGATCCTTCCGGAGTACCAATATGCAACCCGGTCCGGACACTTGAGATCGGCGCCGCGGTCGCCTCGGCGGATCGATGGTGGGATAGAGAGCAGCTCCGCAATGGAGCACTTTGGGACGATCCGGCCGCATGCCAGTTGATGCTGTCTCCACACGGGTCCTCGCATCGAAAGCTTGTCGACTCCGTACGCGCGCTGCACATCGAACTATCGGCAGAGAATCTCTTAGACCCGAATCTCCGGCGCCGTCTGCTGATCCTCTCGCTTCTGATTGCTTACCTGGAGGAACGCGGAGTTCTCGAAGCGGACTACTTCGACTCGTTCTTGCCGGGTGCCACTCGCTTTTTTGAAGTGCTCGGCAACGGGCCTGCTCTTGTTAGGTTGCTTGCTGCGCTAGAAGACCGCTTTAATGGTCACGTTTTCACGCTGCCGCTCGAACAGCGTCGCTTGCTTGAAAACAGCGGCCAACTCGGCCGCTATGCAAGACTCATCGAAGGCTACGAGGAAGCTGGTGGCCAAATGAGCCTTTGGCGTCTGTACTCTTTCAGAGATTTGCCGATCGAGTTAATCAGCAACATCTACCAGCTCTTCGTAAAGGACGCGGCTAGCTCTGTTTATACTCCTCCTGCCCTTGTCCGAGCTATCCTAGAAGAGGTGCTAAGTTGGGATCGCCTCGATCGAATAATGCAGACCGACGAGGTCATCCTCGATCCGGCGTGCGGCTCAGGCGTCTTTCTGATGGAGGCCTACAAACGCATCGTTCTTCATTGGCGCAGTAAGAACGACTGGGCGAAACCTGGAGTGGAAAACCTGCGCTCCCTGTTGCACAGAGTCCACGGTGTGGACTTGGAGGATGGCGCTGTCGAGCTCGCCGCATTCAGTCTATGCCTCGCGCTTTGCGACGCTCTCGAACCGGAAGAAATCCGTTCAAGCGTAAAGCTATTTCCGCCACTAGCGGGCGTGAGCTTGCACCGCAGCTGCTTCTTTGAAGCGAAGGCTAAGGGAGTGATTGGCGCTGCTGTCGCAGCAGTCGTCGGCAATCCACCGTTCGCGTCGTCTTTGACCACCCCGGGGGCTCAAGCCGCATACGCCGCCTACACCGCCGATTATGGTCAGCTGGCGGATCGTCAACTCGCCTACCTATTCCTCCATGAGGCCATGGGACTTGTGACTCAGGGTGGGATGGTCGGAATGATCGAACCGTCCGGTTTTCTGTACAATCATCACGCTCTCCCATTCCGCCGCGCCTTCTTCTCGAAGTGGCGCGTCCGGGAAATCCTCGACTTCGTTTCGGTTCGTGGCCTCTTCAAGAAGGGTGAAGCCGACCCGAAGATCATCGTTGTCGTGGCCCAGGCTTCAGCGCCGGTTGGCGAACCAATCTTGCACGCCGTCTTCCGCCGGAGCGGACGCGCAGCTGCCGAGCAGGGGTTCGACATCGACTATTACGACCTTCACTGGCTGGGCTCCGAAGACGCGGCGAACAATCCGAATGTCTGGCGAGCTGACCTTATGGGTGGCCCTAGGGTACTCAGCCTGGTCGAGCGGCTAAGCGCACTGCCAACTCTAGGTGAGTTTGTGCGCCACCAGGGTTGGGAGGTGGGCGAGGGTTATATCGCCGGCCGCCAGGGAAGCTCGGGGGACGCCGCGCATCTCGCAGGAAAGCCTTTGCTGGAAACGACCGCGCTGACGATTGAAGGTCTCGATGCCAAAAGGATTGGCGTAGTGCCGAGTGGGCCGATAATCCGACCGCGCACCGCCGCGCGGTTCACGCCCCCGCTGCTTTTGATAAAAGAGCATGAGGATCTTCCTCATGCTCTTTGGGAGAAGGACTTCCTAGCCTACAAGCATGAAATTCTAGGAATTTCGGCTCCAAAGGCTGACGCCTCGACGCTCCGTGCGGTTAATAAGTGGCTGGATCGAGAAAGCGTGGCGCTGCGCGCATATGTCGCCAGCACTAGTCCGCGGCTTTTCAATCAGCGGGCAACGGCGATCCTCGCTGACGACATACTGGCGCTTCCTTACACTCCAGACGTCGGACTGGATCTCAGCGATAATGAGAAAATCGTTGCTGAAGACCTCGTGCACTTCCAGCGGGATTATATTCGCCTGGGGGCTAAGTCGAAACTGATGGCGGTGCCGACTTCTGCGGAGCTGAAAGCGTTTGACGAGTCCCTTATTGCCCAGCTTTGCACCATTTATCGGAGCCCGTCCTTCAAGGCTCTTCCCGCCTACGATTGGCCAGGCGCGATTTGTCGAGCATTTGTACTTGGCGACGGTGATGTTGACTGGACGGGCGCGGACGCTCTTCGCGGAAAACTCGACGCGCTATTGAAGGAAAGTCGCGGCTCCGGCGTCAAAACGGCCCGAGTCGCTCGCCTTTACGACGATCGCTTCATCTTCCTTCTAAAGCCCGACCGGCTGCGTTTCTGGACCCGTTCAATCGCCCTTCGCGACGCCGATGACGTTCTCGCCGACCTCCGTTCTCAAGGCCTTTGACGTGCTGGCCGACGAAGCAGCTTTTTCGAAGGTCGCCGGTCGGCTCAGCGACGATCTCCACCTTCCGACAGAATGGAGGGCGTCTCTGGTCGCCTTCATTGCCAACGCCCTACCATCCTGGCGCGACGACCCGCTACGACCGGCAGCGACCGCGGAGACGATCCTTACGGCCCAACTCTGCGCGCTCCTCAATAGTGCAAGCCGAAAGTCGCGTGGATGGGACTACCTCCAGTTTCGGATGGAAGAGCCGGACGAAGTAGTGCGAGGCCGCGCGATAGATCTTGTCGCCGCGCCCTTAGGACAGCTGATTTGGATCGACGGACGTCGGTATTCTCAATACGAGCCCTTGCTTCCGCTTGAATGCAAGCGCTTGCCAACGCCAGCCGGCCGCGAACGCGATGAAAGAGAGTACCTGCACAGTCGGCATGGATCGCGCGGTGGTGTTCAGCGCTACAAGACTGGGGACCACGGTGCGGCGCACGCTCAAGCTGCGATAATCGCCTACCTCCAGACCGACGACATTCCGACCTGGTATGGACGCATCGGGCAGTGGATTGTCGACCTGTCATCAGAAAACACGAATTGGACCGACGACGACCAAATCACTCTTAACAGCCATGATGTCGAACGCGGGTTGGCACAATTGTCTTCCAATCATGTTCGTGATCGAGGCCTGTCCGGGATCGCCATCGACCATATCTGGATCTGTATCTAGGATGACGATGGAGCCGACGTGCACTGCGTAGCTTTTTGGCGACGCGACAACACTGGCGTCCGGAACTTGAGAACGCGCGTCGCGATCGCAAAGAAGTCATTGAGATTCTCGACTGAAATGTCGGTCTGATACAGGGGGCAGGATCGCGGGTTGTCGACCTGGAAGCCAACCCTGCAAGGCTCTGCCGTCCGTTCAAGGCGGGCATAGGATTGATCGTTCGCTTTCGGCGGCGTGCCGTGGCGGCCGAACCGCGACCAGTAGCCTTCGATGGGATGCCTGCGTTCCCAATGTTTCAGACTGTCCGCTCTGTCAAAGCGGTCACAATCGCTGCTGCACACTAGCTGTAAGTCGCCACGGAGACGATCGAGGATCGGACCCAGGAGGAGATCCAGAACCTTCGCCGGAAAGGGCTCACCAGCCTCGGTCCGGAGTGCGATCTCCATTACCTCGTGCAGTCGGTCCGACTGTTCGTGACGGAGGCTGGCCAGGATTAGGTAGGCGACCGCTTCGACGATCGGCTCCTGTTTCAAGCCAGCCTTCATCAGTTTGCTATAAAGGAACAGCAGATTGAAGATCGCCATAGAGCAGGCTGCAAACACCTCCTGGGCCGTGCAATACCCACCCCAGGGCCGTTCGTGGATGCTGCCATGGGCGAACTCGTTGGCGATGAGCGCTATTCGCTCCATTGGTCCGATCTTAAGCGTTTGCCGCTCCGCCCAGATCCGCCGAGCGCGCTCGATGGAGCTGAACTCTAAAAGGCTCCAGAAGCGTTCTGTGATAGCTCGCAAATATCCGGCGGAACTCAGGCCACTCTCGAACAAGCGCAACACGGTCGAGGGCTGGTCGCTCAGCATGCGCTCCAGAACTGGCTGATCCCACAGCAGGACCTGCGGTTTGGGAAAGCGCGCCTGCCATGTCTTCACCCAATCGCGGGTCGGGTTTGAAAACGTCGTGTTTGTTACGATCAGCAAGCAATCAACGTTGCGGTCGGACAAGACGTTGTTGCAGGCCGACGTCACTGCATCCTTCTCGACTGTCCCGGTTCGCCCCTTGCATTCGACCCACCATCGCTTCGGCTCGATCTGCCCGTCCGCGCCCGGCGTGTAAAACCGGGCCTCAAGATCGCGGCCGCCGTCGGCCGCGCCGCTGCCGATGCCTCCCAGACGCCACTCGAGGTCACGCGCGCCGATCCCATCAAGTAGCCAGAACAAGCATTCTTCCAACGCTCTGCCTTTGAGTTCCTTGAACGGGATCTCTGTCGGCAAGACCCATTTGGGGGCGCCGTTGGGACCGTCACCATCGGTTTCGCCGTCTTCCGTCAATGTTACGTTGCCTTACCTGCAGCGCGCAGGAGATAGACGCTCACGGCGGACGCCACGGTGACGACAAGTTCGGCTTCTTCGAACCGCGGCTCGCGACCTTCTTGGATGTGTCGGCCCTGTTCGGAGGCAAACCCCCAAAGCTTATGCAGCGCAGTGTCGAGCGGAGGAGGGAAGCTCAGCCGGCCGATGATCTTTCCGAGGGTATCGGTGCTCCCGTCAACCTCGCGCGCGACGCATTCCAAGGCTGCCATGGCGTGCTGGATGGTACCCGTCAAGTCAGCGGCTGGTCGGCGCGAAATGTCCTTGAGCGCCTCATGCAGTTCGTTGGCAGCCGTCGGCGTCCCGGCTCGACGCATGATTTGAGCCGCATCGCCGGTGGCCAGTTCGAATGGCTCAGAGCCGCGAGCGACGATGATTCCCGCTTTCATCTGCCAGCCAACACCATGTTCCTGAAACAGTAGGTTTAGTCGTCGCTCGAATTCCGGCCGCCGGGTGTCTGTGTGGTCGCCCTCGCCGACGGCGCGGTAGAGGCGTTCGGCGATGTCATAGACCCTATACCAAGCTGCGCCGTCGATCAGGTAAGAGACCTCGGTTTCGACGTTCCCGGCCGACCAGTTGTTCTGATCTGGTCTCTTGAGCAAAACCTCGCAGACAGCGTCTCGCATTGCCCCTGGCCCGAGGCCGCATGCATAGCCAAGCATCACCACGCCATCCCGCACAACCTCGGGCGCGTCCTCCCTGATAGTGATCACGGCGTCCGGGGGCCGAAACCCAAACCGATCTGAAAATTGCGATGACCCATCCATTTTTAATATCTAGCACGGCTCGAAAGATCGGAGATAGGCCGCGACACCTTGGGCGGGCTGGAATACATGATTGACGCTACGTGGCTACGACCTCAATCACCAGCCGCAGGGATCTCCCCTTCTCTGGAGCTTGCTCAGCATATCCCTATGTAAGGGGCCCCTAGGACTTCGGGACACCCACTCAGCCGGCCACGCCGAAATTCGGATTCTCTGACCATAGTTGCTGTTTCATCACCGTATGGGCTAGGTGACCTTATTTCATCGGAACGGCCCATTGGCTCGGAGGCATGCGCGAGAAGTCGGGAGTTGCCGCACGCTAGCTCGACGCAGATAAAGCGTTTGGCTAAGTCTACCATCGTATTGAAAAATTCAACGCTCGGGATAGGCCATGAGCGGGCGGCTCGTAAAGATTCCATTACGGCGAATGCACCGAGACCACCACGAACCAGAGCAACTTTCATCTGATCCACGCAGGCGCGGTTGCCCGACTGGCCTGAGGTCGGGGATCAAGAAGCCTTCAAACTGAAGAGCGCTGGCTAGCAGTCAAAGAGCGATCACCAAGTCGGACCGGGACACGGTTGACCGAAGTCAGTATGCGCGCCAAGGTTGAACCATGCTTGAAATCACCGGCGATGATATCGCTCTTTTGAGCGATGGAGACCTTCGCAATCTAATCGGCCTCTTGTGTGAGGCAGACTTGCGCAAACGCGGCCTTCCGACCTCAGTTGTCACGTGGGGTGGCGACCAGGATGCGAAGGACGGAGGTATTGACGTGCGGGTGGCGCTTCCGGCTGGGACGCTGATCGACGGATTTATTCCCCGCGCCGCAACTGGCTTCCAGGTGAAAAAACCGGACATGCCGCCCTCGGCCATCGGTATCGAGATGAAGCCTAAAGGTACAATACGCCCCGCTATTGGGAAACTCGCGAAGGTATCAGGGGCGTACATCATCGTCAGCTCGGATGGTTCAGTCTCGGACTCCGCTTTGGCGGACCGCAAGAAGGCGATGGCGGATGCGATAGCCGGCCTTCCTGACGCGCTCAAGCTTGCGCTGGATTTTTACGATCGCACTCGCATTGCAAGCTGGGTTCGCGAGCACCCGGGCATGGTCCTCTGGGTACGATCTAGGATTGGCAAAGCAATTCCGGGTTGGGTCGGTTTAGAAGCCTGGTCCCATGCCTCAGTGCCACGTGAGGAATATCTTACCGACGATAACGCTCGCATTCATTCGGGAAGCTCCGATGAAGGAGAGGGACTATCGGCGGTCGATGGCATCACCAAGATGCGCGATGTAGTGCGGCAGCCAGGAAAGGTGGTTCGTCTGGTCGGTCTGTCGGGAGTGGGCAAGACGCGGTTTATCGAGGCTTTGTTCGATGAAAGAATCGGGAGCGAGCCGCTCGATCCTGCTTGGGCGGTTTATACGAACGTCTCTGACGATCCAGATCCGCAGCCAATCGGCATGGCTTCCGATCTCAACGCCGCCGGTAACCGTGCAGTCCTGATCGTCGACAATTGCGGAATGGAACTACATCGTAGACTCTCGGATATAGCGCGGATCGCTGGTTCAGTCATCAGCGTCATCACGGTCGAATATGACATTCGCGATGACCAGCCGGAAGGGACCGACGTCTTCAAGCTCGAACCCTCTTCAGCCTTACTCGCCGAAAAACTGATCATCGGTCGATTTTCAAATGTTTCGCGGATCGATGCGGAGACCATCGCAAATTTTTCCGGCGGCAACGCCCGCATTGCGATTGCCCTTGCGGAAACGGTGCGGGCCGGAGAGAGCATCAAGGGGCTCAGCAACGTTGAGTTGTTCAAGCGTCTTTTTGAGCAGCGCCACGAGGTCAATGAAGCGCTCTACCTCATCGGGCAGGCGGCTGCTTTGGTCTACTCATTCGATGGTGAGGATGTCACGGGTGACACCTCCGAAATGGCAGTCCTCGGGCACCTGATCGGCACCGCCGCACCGGAGATGTATCGCGGCGTGCAAGAACTCTGTCGGCGCGATCTTGTCCAAAGCCGCAGCCAATGGCGGGCAGTGCTGCCTCATGCGATTGCCAATCGTCTTGCAGAGGTGGCGCTTCAGAACATACCTTTTACTATAATTCAAGCGGCTTTGATCGATGGTGGATCGCCGCGACTTCTGAAGTCCTTTTCGCGCCGGCTTGGCTATCTCGACCGGAGTAAGGAGGCCCGGCGCATCGTCGGCGAATGGCTGTCACCGAATGGTCTGCTGGCCGAGGTCGCATACCTCAACGAAGAACAGCAAGCGATCCTTTACAATGTTGCGCCGGTGCTTCCCGAAGCAGCCCTTGGCGCATTGGAGCGGGCGCTTGCCACACCCGATCCAGCGACACTCAATACGTGCCGGGTGCATATTCGATTGCTGCGATCGCTGGCTTACGATCCCGCTCTGTTCGACCGTGCCGTCGCGCTGCTAGTCAAACTTGCGATGGCGGATACAGTTGGACGCGGGGAGACCGATGCGTCAAAAGCAGTTGTCTCCCTGTTTTCGATTTTGCTTTCCGGCACCCATGCATCAGTCGAACAACGGCTTGGCGTGCTCGGTAGGCTGCTGGCTTCTTCGGACAAATTAACTCGGCAGCTTGGGCTCGATGTGCTGGAGGTCATGCTCAAGACGGGTCACTTTACTTCAAGTTACCGCTTTGAGTTCGGAGCTCATTCTCGGGACGACGGTTGGCAACCCCGGACCGCTGCTGAGGTCGGGCGTTGGTTTAGGGCGGTTCTGCAATTCTTAGAGCCCTTCGCAGTGTCGCCAACGCCCGTCACTGAACAAGTGCGCAAAGCGATCGGCTCGCATTTTCGCGGCCTTTGGACAACTGCCGGACGGTTCGATGAACTGGAGTATTTGGGTCGGTCCATCACGGGGGCGGCTGGTTTCTGGCGGGAGGGCTGGATCGGCGCGCGGCAGACGCTTCGGTACGATGGCAATGGCCTGAAAGGTCAAGCAAAGGTCAGGCTTGTCGTGCTTGAAGGGCTACTCCGTCCCAAGAACTTGGTGAATCAGGTGCGCGGTGTCGTGCTTGAGACCAGAGATAACGGTATCGACCTCGATGATTTCGATGAGGATGAAATACCGAAGAGGCCACGCGACCGCAGGGAAGCGACCATTTCCCGTCTCGGCGCGGAAGTTGCGCTTGATGCTGTTGCTTTCAACGAGCTTCTACCGGAACTTGTAGAGGGTCGAGGTCAGCTCTTGAGCTTCGGGAGAGCACTTGCATGCGCGGCGGATGATCCCGGCGCGATGTGGGAATCGCTTGTGGCTGCCTATGCGGCATCCGCGGCCGGCAACACGCGAGTCCTGAGCGGCTTTTTGCTAGGCCTGCAATCCCGAGATGTAGCACTCATGTCACGTAGCCTGAATGAAGCGCTTCGGCATCCGGCACTGGCGCCGGTCTTTCCCAGTTTGCAGACGAGCGTGGCAACCGACGTCGACGGCGCGAAACGGCTTATTTGTTCTTTGAAACTCGGTGCGGCGCCAACACTGGAATATGACAATCTCGCGAACGGCAGGGCCTGTGATCTCATGCCGGGTCGCTTGTTTTGCGATCTCCTCCTCGGCATCGCCAGCAAGCCCGGCGGTCAGACGGTCGCGCTGCACATACTTTCCATGCGCATATTCAGTGACCGCAGCGAAAAGCGTGAGACAGTCCCGGAGGCTGTGCAAGCCGGGCGCAGGCTCATGGCTGCACTAGATTTTTCAAGCCGGAAGGCAAACGACGAGGTTGATGATTCTGACCTTGCCCTCGTGGCTTCGGCCTGCCTTGGCGGCGGCGAAGGCCTGCCTGTTGCCACTGGGCTTTGCCAGAGAATAATTGAGGCTATGAATGGACATTCGTTGAGCGCATCAGATTACGCGGAAACGATTTATGCGCTCTGCGAGCTCCATGCAACGGCCATGCTGAACACGCTGTTTGCCGGTGATACAAAGGCGCAGGCGAGAATGGCGCAGAACATCAGCGTGTCTATCCGGCACAGGAAGAATCCGCTTGATGCGATTTCCGACGAGGTCCTGCTTGCTTGGTGCGACGAGGAGGCCGCAACTCGCTATCCTTTGATAGTATCCTGCGCGTCGCTGTCGTCATTCAACGGGGAGCAAGACGAGCGCAGAAACTGGAAGCCCTTGTCCGTCAAGCTTTTGGAGAAGGCGCCGAGCCCCGACACTGTCCTGAACGCGATTCTTGCGCGCATGCAGCCGATGAGCTGGAGCGGCTCGCTCGCCTCCGAGATGGAAACGCGGTTGCGCTTTATTGAAGAGCTCGCTTTGCCGGACCGACCGGGCCTCGCAGAGGTTCGGATCAAAGCCGTGGCAGCCTTTAAGAGGAGAATTGAGGTCGAGCGAAAGAGCGAAACCGAGGAAGAGCGGCAACGCAGCGGCAACTTCGAGTAACGTGCCCTAGCCGTCATACTTGCGCTCTATCCAAGGCAAGCGAGGCGCCGCACTTGATTACTGGGACTCATGGGACCTTTTAGGATTACTTCCGAATGTCGAAGAGATCAAACGCACATTTGACGGCGCCCATCTTCCCGGAGAGAACGGCGTGGATGCCCAAGTAACGCAACTTGATTCTTGATTTGGCGTGGTCACCCTGAGTTTCACTCTTCATCATCAAAGTCCTCGAAAGTTGCACGTGAAATCGTATGGATACGCGGCGAGCGCGGCCTGTCATCATCGTCATCGACGGCGGGCGTAACCATTGCTGCGCGCGTAACCGGCTCGGTAGTGGTTACGCGCGTTACGATCTGCGGCTGCTGCGGACGGATCGCGCTCGGCTCGATGTCGGCGTGATCGATAACCTTCGGCTCTGGAAGGCGCGGGCGAATGGCGTGTCCGGAAATTTGCTCGGCGAGCAATCGGAGCGGACTGTCGGTAGCCTCGTTTTGCTCGATTTTCTGCTTGTGCTTCCACCGATCCGGCGCGCGGTTCGTCAGCCAAAACTCTCCGGCGCGAGGATCGGGCGGCACGTGCTCGAGGTACGACGCATAGACCGGCTTGCTCGCGCCGGCCGGCATGAAGATCTTGGTGCTTTCGTGCGTGTAACCAACGGCACGCTCGAACATGCTGCGTTCGATACGATCGGTCGCTGCTTCAAGACCCAACCGACACGACTCGAAAAATTCCGGGTGGCTGACCTTCCAAAGCCATATCGTGCTGATCGCAACATCGAACGCGGCGGCTAACTCGGCAATCGTCGCGCCCTTGGCGCACAAGGCTTTTGCGGCTTTCGGATGAATGTCAGGATTATAGCGGGGTGGGCGGCCGGGATTGTCCGCTCGTCTGTCGCACTTGGAATTTTTTGGAGTGGGCTGCTTCTTCGCCATACCATTGTGCGTAACTAGTTCGCGGCGGAATCACAAGATACCTAGTTACGATTGGTTACACATTGACCAATTGAATGAGTGTGGCCTGTGCGTAACCAACCACATCAATTCAACGGTGAGATTATACGAGAGTATATGTCAAAACCGGAGTCAATGAAAGGCGCAGCTGGCAACCGGATTAAAGCCCTGGCAGGCTAAACCTTCCAATTCACGGAGTAGCGGCCCGTCCTCCGTAGAAGCCAAGCACTCCTCTATGGCTGCGTGGTGAGCGGTTTCTGACTCTCGTTCAACGACTTTAATGGAATGAGTTTTGCGAGCTACGGATCCTAGAGCAAGAAAAATTAAGGTGGCACGCAGGTCATTCGTCGCAATGCGTAAGGGCAGTCTAGGCCAACTTACGCGATAAATGGTGGCTCGAATTGCTTGGTTAATAGCACACGACATGTGTTGGTGGCCCCTTGGCCCAAGATGCTGATCCCAATCATCGAGCGCTGGTTTCAGACCTTAAAGAACAATCCGTGCTCGACAAGTATTGCCTGCCTGGCGATCTTGAGCGACAGATCACCGCCTTCGTCGATCATTACAATCATCTCCGCTAGCAAGAAAACATCTGCAATATGACCCCGGTTTGACGTCTACTTCGGCAGAGCTGAGACCATCCTCGCAGAACGTCAACGCACTAAGCGCGACACTATCGTAATCCGTCGCTTGTAGCATCGACTGCAGGCCGCTTAAACTCTAATCCCAATGTCAGATCCTCTCTTCGTGCCGCCTAACATGCTCAAATCCTTTGACGATGGACACCTGACACACTGCGGCATTATGATGACAAGTATGGCTATCAAATCGTTCGGTCAGCCGTATTCTTTCGGAGGTTCATCCGAGGATCATCTTTGAGAAGGAGGCGCAATGCGAACACTCAGCGCGTTAGGCGCATTCATGATTGCGTTCCTATCGAGTACAATTGTAAACGCCGAAACGTACAGATGCTTGTTGACCCGGCATATTGATTTGGGACCCAATGGGCTGCTGTCTCCGTCTGTAGCAGTAGGTGAAACGAGAGAAGCATACATCGCGCTGGAGGGCAGCAATTCCCGAGGTGGTAAGTTTAGTATTTGCATCGATGGCACATGCTCCGATCCACTCAAGGTGGAGATAGTGAATCGGCAAACGAGCGGCGAAATGCGAGGCGTTCGATTTACAATGGGAAACGGTGGCATGTTCTGGACTATTGAACAAAGCGCTGATCAACCTGATTACCATGCTGTCGTCGTCTCTGTTCCCTCAACGCAGAAGATCGAAAGCTCATTCGGCACGTGTACAATGGTGGTGAAGTAGTGACGCAGAGTATCAGCCGGACCAACGATCTCCATTCAGAATTGGGATCCGGAAAGCACCAGAAAGCCGGGCATAATCACAAACGAAAACCGCTATGCGAGCGGTACCCGTCCGAGCCGGCACCCGCGCTAGCATAGGTCGACCATAAGCCGCCTCAGTCGCTTGGCAGCTCCGGGGTTCGCTTCATAGCGCAGCGGCGCTTGGGAACTCCAATGCGTTGCGATTCTCAGTATGCGAATGATTTAGTTGTCCCCTTTTTCCGAGCTGTCAGGATTCGAAAATTGGTTACTGGTGGCATTTGATTGATTGAGCAGGAGAAGGACCAAGGAGGAAAATGAACAGGGAGCGGAGGGCCACTTTGCAGAGTCCCGCTCAGCCGCTGGGGCAGACAAAGCCGGTACAGTGCAAAAAGGCGCACTCGCACGCCGTTGGTCTTATTGGGCATTTCTTTAGACCTCTGGTTATGAAGGTCGTGTTTTGTCTAGAAATTCTGAGCAAGGGTAACTTGCAGCTGTCCCTGAGTGCCCAACTTGGGAGTCTTTTCAGACAGTCGGCAAAGCCCCAGAGGCTGTCACACTTGTCACATGGTCACATTCAGCCGGGTATTCGGGCATTCCGCGTATTCGCTAGGATCAGTCTCTTTCGTGACAATGTGACTGTCGTGACAGGGATCTGATTGTGACAGATCCGGGTGAGCATAGCGGCCGCGGCTAAACTTCACGACTTCACCGATTTTGGCCATGCGTGACAAAGTTTGCCGCGCGTTCTCGTTCTTCATCCCGGTAGCGTGGGCAACCGCGGTCGGTGACATCGGCGTGCCGGCCTCGGCCAATGCCGTCAGGATCGAGCTGCGCTCGTCCGTCCTCCGCACGTCGCTGACTTTGCCCAAAACCACCCACCGGCAAGTCGCCTTGTCGAACTGTACAGCCGTCTCAATTTCCTCGATATCGCGACCGCGGCCGTAGAAGGTGCAGCCGTTCTGATCACGGTCCAGAATGATGGTCGTATCGGCAGCACCGGACAGTCCAAGCGTGCCGCTAACTTTTTCAAATGGGTCAGTCTCGGAACCGCTCTTGCGCGTGTGGTGCACCACGACGATCGCCACCCCGGTTTCCATCGCGAGGCTTTGCAGTTCCTTGATGGCCAGGTAATCCGCCTCGTAAAGCGTCTGATCCTTTCCCTTCGCGATTGACTTGAACATTGCCAAAACATCCACGATGACGAGACGGGCATGTGGATGATCAACAATCCACTCCCGGATCGCGGCGATCCCGCCCTCGTTGGCGCGGGGCCATTTAGTTACAAGATGCAGGCGCTCCAGTACCGCCGCCTGGGCAACGGCTTTCATCTGCCACAGCTTACGAATGCGGGACTGGAGCCGGCGGTGGTTATCCTCGAGAGCGAGATAAAGCACATCGCCCTGTTCGCACCTGACGTCGCCAAGACAGACGCCGCCGGTGGCGATGGCTAAACCGATCTCCATGCAAAACCAAGATTTGCCAAGCTTGGGCTTGCCTGCAAAAAGGGTTAGACCCTCAGCAATATAGCCAGGCACCGCATACTTGATCGGGTCGAATTTCATCTCGCATAACTGGCTGGCCGTGAAGATGGGCGAAGCGTTTCCGTTGCCTCGTTTCTGGTTAGGTGCAAAGCGTTCAACGGTAACACCCTTGTCGTTCGGGAAACCGACTGCGGAACGAGCACGATCAAGCATGGCGGGTCATCCGATCATTAAGGTCGGTGCCGGCTTGAGTCGGTGAGACAATGATGACTTCAACCCCGGCGGTGCATAGGTGTTCGGCGGCGGCGCGTGCTGCGTTCTGTCCCGCCCATGACACGTCATTGTCGGCGGCAATCCACACGGATTCGATACCGGGCAGTGCAGGGAACCGGGAGACGCCATTGGCGCTTAGCACAGACCACACCGGCATATTCGACAGGTCGGAAACTTCACGGATGGAAAGGGTGGTCTCAATTCCTTCGCCAATTGCGAGCACGCGCTCCACGTGTTCGTCGTCGGTGAGTTTTACGGCGCCGCCACCAATCTGCCCATAGGCCCTACGGTCAATCTTGGAGCCGTTGGCGGTGATTGCTGTTCTATGGATCGCCTGCGGTTCATTGGTCATTATGTTGCGAACTAAGCCAAGCATACAGCCGAGTCGTACACCCTGGCCGAAAGGGCAGCATGGATGCCAGCGGAGCGCCTCGCCCTCATAGGAGATGCCCCGGCTCGCCAGATAGACTTGAGCCGGTGTGCCATCGATCGGTCGAGCCTCGCGCCAAAGAGCGCTGGCTCGCTCGACCCGCACACGGTCCTCGGCCGCGGAGACGATTACCGGGATTGGCCGGGCCGGATGCCACTCGTCGTCGGGCGCCCGTGACGTAGCACTGGTTACGTTTAGTGGCGCGAATGCCTCATCTGTAGTGAGCATAATTATCTCTCATGTATTCCAAGCATCGCGGCGAGCCGGCGCGCGGCTTCGAACTGCGACAGATCGAATAGATAGGCGGCAAGGCTGACCGGATCCCCGCCGGTGTCACCCGTGGCGAAGTCGGCCCAGCGGCCCGTAATGATGTTGATGCGGAAGCTTCCCGCTGTGCGGTCGGCACGGCGCGGGTTGCGAGCGATATACTCGCGCCCCTCTCGGCGACCACAAGGTAGCCAGCGCGCCAAGAGCGACGGCAACGCTGAAAGCGCGGCCATGTTGACGCGCACAAAATCAATTGCGTTCATGCGCGCGCCCTCGACCTGGTGCGCTAACCATGCCGTCGGCCGCCATCCGACGTAACCGCGCTGAGGCGGCTTGAGGCGGCCACCGTCTTTGTACATTCAAGGATGACGGTGATTGGTTCTGGCGAAGTGGCTTGAGTAGCCGTAACCGACTTAGCTTTTCCGAACTGATCGAAGCGCTAGCAAGACCGTTTCGGAGACTTGCATTTGCCGATGTGAGCCCATTTTCATGGTGGTGCATGATTATTCAGCCTCTGGTCCGGCAGGGACCAGGCGATTGGTTAGCCAAGCCTCGGCATTTTCGCGCTTGATGACCGTCTTGGCACCAATCTTATGAAGCTTAAGCCGGCCAGCATTGGCCTCGCCATACAGAAACGTCTTTCCAATCTTCGCCCAGTCACAGAATTCGGGCACAGTCATCAGCGGACCGAAACCATCTGGGGGGGTGCCAGCAGAGCAATGAGACATTCGTCGGTTCTCCAATTCCGCACGAAAGCGAGCGGATTGGTACGAACCTTGGGGGGAACAAAAATTCGCTGTAAAAGATAATAAATCGCCGTTTTTACGATTTCGGCGAATTATGAGCGGCCGATGGCCTTCCGACTCTCCGAGTGAGGCCAGCCTCCTTGAGGGCGTCACGAATGGGCCCGCGCGCCGGCTTGTAACCCAGCATTTGTAATTTCTCTATGACGCGACCTGCGGTGACGGGTGCGCCAGATGCGCTGATCGATGCGACAGCATCTTTGATAATCTTAGTGCTGGGACGTGGCGTTTTCGGCGTAGCTTCCGGCATGGCGCCGTCGAGCGTCTTTAGGAAAGTCTCCAAGGTTTTCGTCCGTACCTGCACCTTAAACCAGCGTTGCGGATGAACTCCGTTCTGAGCTGCAAAACTCGCGGCTACGACAAAACTGTTGTCCTGCTCCTGATGCAGTGGCGCGAACCAAAGCTCATTGGAGTCGGGATCGATTCCTCGCGGCGTTCTGACCCACCTACGGGCCCGCACCCCGAACCATTCTGGTGGCACTGGAATGAGCGCTTTTCCATGCTTAGCTTTCAGCCCACGAAACTCCAGCCTGCCATTCAAGCCGGCCTCACTCATCGCATCTTCAGTCTCAAGATTGATCACATCGTCGATTTCAGAGCGCCGGGCAAACACCCGTTCGTCTGCCCGCAATTTAATCTTTGGAGTCAGCGCGATAAGGTCGAACGCTTCGCCCAACGGCATCCATTCTTGTCTTTCAGCCATACCATCCCTGGCCTTTCTTTTAAAACGTTACCGTCGCCCTTCCTATCCGATCGGCAAGTCACCGTGAGCCCCGAGCCGCGCCATCCGCGTCTTAGGACAGCCAGCACACCGCTCGGGGTGCGCTGGCGCGAACTTCACAATCGCCCCGTCCGCGACCTTTGAGATTGCGGACTTGATCGAGTGGCGGTTAGCGGTACGCAATCGGATGCGCGTGCGCTCTTGCTGCTGCTGAACGCATCACCCTGTTCACTGCGTGGCTTCCTTGAACCGCAAAACCTTCGCGCCCTGGCGAAGCACGTCGCAATGGTCTGCCCACCACATCATCATCCGCACCCGCTCGTCCCAAAAATCGCCGCGGAGATAGGCTCGGCGCACGTCATTGTTTTCGACATGGGCGAGTTGACGCTCGATGGCGTCGGCGTTCCATTTGCCGCTTTCGTTGGCCAGCGTGCAAAATGTCGAGCGAAAACCGTGTGACGTGTGTTCCTCCTGCGAATAGCCAAGACGCCGTAGTGCCCCGTTCATGGTGTTTTCGGAAATGGCCCGGTGCACCGACCGCAGGCCGGGAAAAACAAGCCCACCGGCGCCTTTTCCCGTGACCAAATGTAGAGCGTGGAGGATTTCAACAGCTTGAGCTGGCAGGGGAACGCGGTGAGACCTGCGCATTTTCATGCGCCCCGCCGGAATGTTCCACACACGGTTTTCCCGATCAAATTCGACCCATTTCGCGTGGCGTAGTTCGCCGGGACGGCAGGCAAGCAGGGCCGCAAGTTGCAGTGATGCCTTGGTAGTCGGTTGGCCCATGAAACCGTAAATGGCCCGCAACAAGCCACCAAACGCCAACGGATCAGTGATGGCAGCTCGTGGTTTGACCTTGGGAGTGGCGATGGCCCCACGCAATGCTTGAGTTGGATCGGCCTTTGCCCGCACCGTCTGGATGGCGTGCCGAAACACCGCGCCAATGGTTTCCCGGACACGGCTCGCCGTCTCCAATTTCCCCGCGGCCTCGATCGGCTGAAGGACTGCCAGAACCTCAACGGGCTCGATTTCACTCATCGGTCGTTGTCCGAGGGAAGGGCGGGCATGGTCCAGCAACCATTTGACCTTGCCGATGGTCGTCTCGGCGCGGAGGTTGCGCTTCATTTTCGCCAGATAATCGTCGGCCAGGGTGTCAAACGTATTGGCGTTGGCCGTGAGCCTCGTGGCCTTGTCGAGCTTCTTCTCTGCGCTTGGGTCTTTGCCTTCCGAAAGCAGCTTGCGCGCATCGGCACGTTTGCGGCGAGCGCTCACCAACGAAACGATGGGATAGGAACCAAGGGCGAGCAGCTTTTGCTTCCCGTCATATCGATAGGCAAGGCGCCAGAGCTTCGCGCCAGTCGGCATGATCCAGAGTTGCAGGCCGTTACCATCAGACAACTTCACTACACTGTTTCCCGGCTTGGCCGTCTGACATTTCCGATCTGAAAGCTGGGCCATCTCCATCCCCACCCCTGTGCTGTCGATACCAACACGATACCAACGGAAACTTCCGAGCTACCAACACCGATACCAACAGATTGTGCGGATTGCCGGGAGCTGATGCGGACACCAGAGAACAAGGAATGCCTGTTTTACAAGACTTTTTCAATGATCGCGAATGGTGGTGAACGTCTGGGAACTGCTTCGTGGTGCCCCTGGCCGGAATCGAACCAGCACTCCTTGCGGAACTCGATTTTGAGTCGAGCGCGTCTACCAGTTCCGCCACAGGGGCATTCGCGAGTCATACGCCGAGTGCGGCGGTGGTCTTGCGAAGCGGGGCGGACTATAGCGGCCGATCCCTGCCGGTCAACCCGGTGCGCCAAGCGTCCCCCGTCAACAGGATCATTTGGTCTCGAAACACTGCAGTGTGATGGCTGCCGGCTCGACAGCGGTAAGGCTCGCAAGCTAGGACGCATGGTGCAATCCAAGCACTTCGCCGGAGGAAGCCGTGACCCTCGATGCTGTCGTGAAATCCGCCTCCGGAGTCGGTAGAAAAACCGCCTTCGCGACGACGCTGGCCGTGGCCTTCATCGCCGCAGCGACAATCGCAGGCGCGTGGTTCTTTCAGATCGTGCTGGAGATCCTGCCGTGCCCGCTCTGTCTCGAGCAGCGCTATGCCTACTATTTTGCGTTCCCCTTCGGCCTGCTCGTGGCATTTGCCCTCGCGAAAGGCGCACCACGTTGCCTCATCATACCGCCTCTCGCCGTTCTTACGCTGGTTGTGCTGGTCAACGCCGGGCTCGGCGCCTATCACGCCGGGGTGGAATGGGGCTTCTGGCTGGGGCCGACCGAGTGCAGCGGAACGGTGCTCGATCTGGGCAAGGGAAGTCTGCTTGAGAATCTCGATAGAGTGAAGGTGGTGCGTTGCGACCAGGTGCAGTGGCGCTTCCTCGGCCTGTCGCTGGCTGGCTACAATGCGCTGATCTCGCTGCTGATGGCGGCAATCTCGGGGTGGGGCATCGCAGCTTTGGCAGGCAAGGTCAGGTAAACTCTGCGCAGTACGGGATGAAAAGTGTGTCGCGGCTTTCCGCTCGCATCCCGCTCATCGCGATCCAGTGACATCCAACCTTGATAGCAATCAAGGTAGAGCTCCAACAGCTTGTTTTGAGCCGCATTCTTTACGCGAACCGACCCCGGACTCGCTTGCGGTCGAACATTTTGATCAGGCTGGCGGATGGCAAGCCCGATAGTGTCGCAGGTTGGTTGACCTGTCGACACTAACGGGCGAGCGGATCAGTTCGGGTTGGCCGCTTTGGCCTTGCACCCAGAGAGGAATTTCTTGCGTTCCTTGCCGTGCAGGCCTTTGGCGGTGGCCTCTTTCGAGCATTCGAGCGAAGCTGCGGTGCGCGGCTTTTGGACCTTCTTGGTGGCGGGCGCCATCTTTGAAGTCGGTGCGGGCGTTGCGGGTGCGGTAGGCGCGGCAGTCTGGGCGAATGCCGTGCCGCCGAGCAGCAGAGACGCAGCGAGGATCGCAATGAAGCGGGAAGACGTGGTCATGAAAAATTCCTCAGGTTGATAACGGCTTCAACGTCGCGGAGCCGGCCTGAACGGTGGCTGAACGGCCTTGAGCCGATCCCCCACATGAAGCATTTTTTTGGAGTCGGTCCGGGCGCGGCGTTGAAACGGCCGTGGGCGACGCTAGGATGTCGGCCCATCCTCGATGTCCGGGAAGGACAAACACATGACAGGTTATTTGAAACTGCTGGGCGCCGCGACGGTGTCCGGTCTGCTTGGACTTTCGGTACTGCCCGCCAAAGCACTGACCGCGCAGGAGTGCAGCGCAAAGTATCAGGCCGCGAAATCAGCGGGCACGCTCAACGGTCAGAAGTGGAACGACTTCCGTAAGGCTCAGTGCGGAGCGGCGGCAACTGCCCCGGAGGCAGCCGAGACGCCAGCGCCCAAGACCGCAGCTCCTTCGGCCACGTCAGCCGGCAACGCGGTTTTCCCATCGGCGGTGTCGTCGAAATATGCCAGCGAATCAGCTGGCAAGGGGCGCAGGCACACTTGCCTTGATCAATACAAGGCCAACAAGACCACCAACTCCAATGGCGGGTTGAAATGGATCATGAAGGGCGGCGGCTACTACAGCGAATGTAGCAAGCGGCTCAAGGGCGTCTGATCGATCATGCCAAAATCGCAGGACACGTCCGGCAACCCGACAAGACGCGGGCTGCTGCGGGCCTTCGGCCTGGGAGGTCACGGCAGGTCTGACGCGCGCGCCGACGCTTGCCGAGACCTCTGACGAAGTTCTGACTGAAGCACAAGTGTTGCGCGATCAGGAGATTCCGGCGGCGGGCAACGTGCATGGCGATATCACGATCGTCGAGTATTTCGATTACAACTGCTCCTATTGCCGCAAGCTTGCGCCGGAGCTCGCTCAGGTGGTGCATGACGACGGCAAGGTTCGGCTGATTCTCAAGGATTGGCCGATCCTTGGCCCCGGTTCGGTCTATGCATCGCGTCTGGCGCTGGCGTCCAAGTATCAGGGTAAATTCGTTGTCGCGCACGAAGCTCTGATCAGTACCAGTTCACGTTTGACCGAGCCGCGCATTCGCGAACTGCTGGCGGATGCGAAGATCGATGTCGATCGCGCGGTCAAGGACATGGTCGCCAACGCCGGCGCGATCGACTCCATTCTGAAGCGTAACAGCGATCAGGCGATCGCCTTCGGATTCAACGGAACACCTGCGTTTATTATCGGGAAATTCCGTGTGCCTGGCGTATTGACCACGACGCAGTTCGGTCAAGCCATCGCGGATGCGCGCAAAGCAGCGGCTACGAAGACAAAATGAAAGCCACGATTAGAGCATGATCCCGACCCGAAGGACCGCACCAGCGCAAAGTGAAACCGATTTTCGGATGAGTGATGCTCAATCGAAAGAATGAACAGAGTTTGATTCAACGCAGTTGAATTGGACTCGAGTGTAGCGTCAGTTCGTCGGATCACGTCACATTCGTGGAAGCCTGCGGCGGCCACGGCCGGTCAGGCCGGTAGAACACCGCAATTTTCAGGCTTTCAGCGATGCGTTCGGCCTTTTCCATGAAGGCTGCGCGGATCGGCTCGTCGCACAGTTCACCGCAGGTCTCGTCGAACAGTGCGAGCCATTGGGTGAACAGCTCCGGCCTCATGCCCGGTATCACCATGTGCTTCATCATAGGGTTGCCCTTGTAGCGGCCGGTGGTCAGCATTACCGACGACCAGAACGCGTACATCTTCTCAAGATGATGGGGCCAGTTATCCTTGATCTTGTTCTCGAAAACCGGCCCCAACTCGGAATCGACGCGCACCTTCGTATAAAAAGCGTCGACGAGCTGGCGAATGCCGTCCTCGGTCACGTGATCCATTTTGTCGGACACGAGTGTCATGCGAGAAAAGCCATGACGATGACTCCGGCCACTGTCCAAATCAGTGAATTAACCAACATGCGGACCAGGTGGGAATAATCCCCGGAGTTATTGCGGATTCCGAGAGCGTTGCAGACGACCGTCCCCGGCAACAGGAAAGGCTTTGCGACGGTGTCACTGATCGTGGCGTTCTCGCGCATGAAACGCTCCTTTACAAAAGTCAGCATGTCCATACATGTGCAGTTGCGCAAAAGCAATATCTAAAATATAGCTTTTGCGTGACCGTCGTCACGGGAAAATCTGCATGCGCCTCACCACCTATTCGGACTACGCATTGCGGGTACTGATGTATCTCGCGCTCAGGTCCGATGGGCTGTCGACAATCGCGGAGATTGCCGGGAGCTATAAGATTTCCGAGGCTCATCTGATGAAGGTGGTTCATCAATTGGGGGTAGCGGGATATATCGAAACCGTGCGCGGCCGCGGCGGCGGACTGCGCCTCGCTAAGCCCGCCGAGACGATTGGGCTGGCAGAGGTCATTCGTACGACTGAGCCGGATATGGCGATCGTGTCGTGCTTGAAGCCGCTTAACGCGCCCTGCATGATCAATCCGAGCTGCGTGCTCAAGCGCGCGTTGGAGCGGGCGCAACGGGCTTTCATGGAGGTTCTGGAAGGATATACGCTGGCCGATCTCGCGGCTCCCCGCGCGCGCCTTTCAGGTCTGCTTGGCATCTCTCCAAACGCATCAACGCAATAAAGGTCAGATGGCGGACTGGCGCGGCTTCCGGCAAGACAGCGTCATGAGGCGCACGACGCCGTGAGTGGAGAAGCCTTGCTTAGTGAAGTCTTGGCTTCTTCAGCATTCGGGCACGGTCGGTGGATTTTATCACCACGTCGAAGGTGTCTCCCTCGCGATGGAGCGTCAGCGGCACATCGACGCCGGCGGGACCCAGCGCCCACAATTTGCGATAGAGCTGGGCCGCGTCCGACACCTTTTCTCCCTTCACCGCGAGGATCGCGTCGCCAGCGCGCAGTTCGGCGCGGTCTGCCGGTCCTTTTGGCACGATGCCGACGGCGACCACCCTGTCTTCGATCTCGGCGGTGAATATGCCGAGCCAGGGTCGGGCCGGCTTGTTGACCTGCCCAAACTTCCGCAGGTCGTCGAGAACGGGCTTCAGCAGATCTATTGGCACGTTCATATTGAGATGCTCGTTCCGGCGAGCGTCCTCCCGCTCGAGCTGCAACGAGCCGATCCCGATCAATTCGCCAGCTGCCGAGATCAGGCCGGTGCCGCCCCAATTGGGATGCGCCGGGCGAGTGAAGATGGCTTCGTCGATAAGGTATTCCCAGTAGCCGGCGAATTCCTCCTTTGAGATGACCTGGCCCGCGAGCGAACGGGACCGTCCGCCGACTCCGGCGACCACGACCGGGTCATTGACTTTGGCGGCGGCCGATGAGCCTAGCGGCAGCGGTTCAAGATCGAGATCACCCAGGGCTTGTACCAGGCCGAAGCCGCTTTCCCGATCGACGCCAACCGTGTCCGCCTGCACCACGCGGCCGTCCGCAAGATGCAGCCATACAGATTCCGCCTCGGTGACGACATAGCCAATCGTCAGAACGAGGCCATCGGCGATCACGACGCCATTCCCGGCGCGCTCGGTGCCGAGGGTGTCCGCGGTGAGGGCATCGGGCGGAACAATAGAATGCAGTCCGACGACGGTGGACAGCGCGCGGTCCAGATCGAAGCGGTAGTCCTCCGGACGCGGCTGGGCGGAGCTTGGCACCTTCCATTCGGTCAATGAAGCCATGCGGATTCTCCGTGCGGTGCATATGCGGACAGGCCGTTCGTAGGCATCAGAAGATGTAGCAATGCCTTATGCGAGCAATCAGCTTGTGAGCTAAGCGTTCTCCGTGAAAGCGGCATGGCGACGTTGCGGCTAAGGATCGAGCTCGGTGTCCCAATAGAGATAGTCCAACCAGCTGTCGTGCAGATAGTTCGGTGGAAACAACCTGCCGTTTCGGTGCAACTGATGCACGGTCGGCGCGAACGGTGCCTGACGCGGGAACATCCCGGCCTGTTGTGGCGTCAGGTTGCCCTTCCGCAGATTGCACGGTGAGCAGGCAGCGACAACGTTGTCCCAGGTGGTTTGACCGCCCTTGCTGCGCGGAATGATGTGGTCGAAGGTGAGATCCTCGACAGCTGTGCAATACTGACACATGAACCTGTCGCGCAGGAATACATTAAAGCGGGTGAAGGCGGGGTGGGTCGACGGCTTCACGAAAGACTTCAGCGACACCACGCTCGGAAGCTGCATTTCGAACGAGGGGCTGCGCACCGCGCGGTCGTAGTGTTCAACAATGTTGACGCGATCGAGGAACACCGCCTTGATCGCATCCTGCCACGACCAAAGAGACAGCGGATAGTAACTCAGCGGCCGGAAGTCTGCGTTCAGGACCAGCACCGGCCAGCCGCCCTGCGAGACATGCGCGTTCAATTAGCGCCTCCAGAGCACTTTTCCCGACAAAGTGAAACGCCGGTTTGCCGTGGAAAATGCATCCAATATCTATGACTGAGCGCACTCTGATCGCAAACCGGCGTTTTTGCGGAGCACGCTCCAGTTCCCTGTTCAGCCGCATCGGCTTTGAGGCGGCTTACGATGGCATAGTACAGTCAGCGTGACGGGATTGTGAAGAGCGTAAGCCCGGCTTTTCTGCTGGGCCAGCTCGTCAGCTGGTCTGGACCTCTTCCACTCCCGGCGCGGCAAGAAGCAAAAACCGCCAACCCTTGTTGCGGAATCGCTAGGAGGACAGCTTAGCGAGAGCCTGGCTCAGCTCATGAATTTCGTAGGGTTTTCGAAGAACGTGAAAGTCCAGCTTGCGTCCAGCAAGAGCTTCGCTGTAGCCGGTGGCCAGCAACACCGGCAAGTGCGGATACGTCGCGCGGAGCATCTTGGCCAGACCGAGACCATCTATTTTTCCCGGCATCACGATATCGGTGAAGACCAAATCGATGCCATCACGCTCGATCTCTAACAACGCAGCCTCTGCATTGTTGGAGACTCGCACGCGATAGCCAAGCTGTTCAAGCAGTCCCGCGCTCGCCTCCGCGACATCCGGATTGTCTTCGACGAGCAGGACGGTGCCGCCTCTCGCTCTCGTGCCGCGACGGCTCGACCCGCTTTCCTCTGCGCAAAGCGTGTCGGTGGGCGGAAGATAGAGCGTAACTGTGGTACCATAACCGAGTTCGCTCTCGATGCCGACATGCCCTCCGGCTTGATGAGCGAAACCATGCACCTGTGACAATCCGAGACCCGTTCCTTTTCCGGCGGGTTTCGTTGTAAAGAACGGGTCGAACACCTTTGCAAGGATATCTGTCGGAATACCGTCTCCGGTATCCTCAACTGAGATGGCGACATAGCGTCCTTCGGGCTCGTCCGTTTTGGTTATGTTTCGCGCCTTCACGATGACCTGCCCACCATCGGTCATAGCGTCGCGCGCGTTGATGACCAGGTTGAGCAGCGCCGTCTCGAATTCGGTTGCGTCGATCGTGACCGGCCACGCGTCGTCGAGCGTGTCGATATGCAGGGTGATCGCCTTACCAAGGCCGCTCCGGAGAACGTCGGCGATTGATTGAATGTGTTCAGAGACATCGGTCGGCAAGGGGTTGAGGCTTTGCCGTCGGGAGAACGTCAGGAGTTGCCTGGTGAGCGAGGCCCCGCGTTTGGTTGCTGTCTCGATGGCGTGAACCGCCCGCAGCGCTTTCGGTTCGCTCTCGACAATCTTTTTCAATGTTTGGATGTTGCCGCTGACGATCATCAGCAGATTGTTGAAGTCGTGAGCGACACCGCCCGTGAGCTGGCCGAGCGCATCCATCTTCTGCGATTCTGCGAGTTGCCGCTGCACGCGCTCGAGTTTCTGCTGGGCCTCACGGCGTTCCGTGATATCCCGCGTGACCTTTGCAAAACCGATGAGATTTCCGAAGTCGTCGCGAATGGCGTCAATAACGACGCTGGCCCAGAAAAAGGAACCGTCCTTACGGACTCGCCAACCTTCTTCGTCGTATCGCCCCGTGGAACTGGCAATGTTTAAAGCCCGGGCGGGTCGCCCGGCGGCGCGGTCTGAGTCCGTATAAAAACGCGCGAAGTTCTGGCCGATGATTTCGTCGGGATGATATCCCTTGATACGTTCTGCACCCGCGTTCCAGTTAATGATGGTCCCCTTGGGATCCAGCATGAAGATCGCGTAGTCGATAACCCCTTGAACAAGAATTCGATGCTCGCTGTCGAACAGGCCTTTGTTGTTATTATGTTTTTTTGGCATTTCCCGACGCTTAACTCCACAGCCCGTCGGTATAATCTGCGTTCGGTCGAAAAGTTCCCATCTTGCGCATGAGCGCAGGCCGTCCGCGCTGCCGACGCCAGTCCTGTCTACTTCGGTTCGGGAACGATACCTTCTCTGCGCTTGATAACCTTATAGTATGCCCACCACAAATGCGCTGCAGCGCCGCGCAAGGGTCGCCATGGCTCCGCGAGCGGCGCCATCTGTTTCGGCGTGGGCCGCATCGTCAGCCCGAGGCCGACCTTGATCGCCTCCTGGAGCGCGACGTCGCCGGCGGGCCAGGCATCGCCATGGCCAAGGCAGAACAGCAGGTAAACGTCAGCGGTCCACGGTCCGATGCCGCGATGCCGGACCAGCGTCGCATGGGCGGCGTCGGCATCCTCTTCGGCGAGCACATCCAGGTTGAGCCGGCTCGCCGTGATCTCGCGTGCGAGCAGCTTCAGCGTGGCGATCTTTGCCGCTGACAATCCCAGCCGGCCAAGTCGGTCGGTGCGCGCCGTGCGAATCGCGTCGTGGTGGAACGGCTCGAAGGCGGCGCTGAGTCGTCCCCAGATCGCGCCGGCGCTTGCGGTGGACAATTGCTGGCCGCAGACGATTGCGGCGAGACCTTCGAAGCCAGGCTCGCGCCGGCGCAGGGCAGGAAGGCCGGTGCGCGCGAGGATCGGTTTCAGCCGCGAATCCTGCTTCACCAACGCGCTGACCGCGTCGTCAAGATCGGATTGGGTTTCCAGGCGGACCGTCATTCGTTAGTACTTCAGCGTCACGGTCGGTTATGCAAGCAAAGATCAATGCCGCCACCCGTTCTCCGTTTTGCACCGTCGTCGAACGGTTTTCTGCATCTCGGACACGCCTTTTCGGCGCTCATGAATTTTGAATCCGCCCAGCGGAGGAAAGGTCGCTTTCTGCTGCGGATAGAGGACATTGATGCAACCCGGTGCCGTCCCGAGTTTGAAACGGCGATCTACCAAGACCTCGCCTGGCTTGGCGTTTCATGGGAGATGCCGGTGCGGCGGCAGTCAGAGCACCTTGCCGATTATCGCGCAGCGCTCGACCGCCTCGCTATGCTTGGAGTGCTTTACCCGAGTTTCGAGAGCCGCGCCGAGATTGCAGCGCTCGTCAAAGCTCGCGAAGTAGATGGCGCCTGGCCGCGCGATCCCGATGGCGTACCACTTTATCCGGGTACAGCGAAATCGCTCGCGGCCACTGAGCGCGAACGGCGGCTGCGGTCCGGCGCGCCCTTCGCGTTGCGCCTGGATATGGAGGCGGCGTGCCGGCTCGCAGGCCGTCTCACGTGGATCGAGAGGGGCTCCGGCCCGGACGGGGAGACCGGCGAGGTTCTCGCGCGACCAGAAGTCTGGGGTGATGTCATTCTCGCCCGCAAAGACATTCCGACCAGCTATCATTTGTCGGTTGTGATCGACGATGCGCTCCAGGGGATTACCGACGTGATGCGCGGGCAGGATCTGTTCGGGTCGACCGCCGTGCACCGGCTGCTGCAAAAAATCCTGGACTTGCCTCAGCCGGTTTACAACCACCACGATCTAATCCGCGATAGCGACGGGAAGAAGTTGTCCAAGTCGTCAGAGGCGATCGGGTTGGGGGAGCTACGCACCCGCGGAATGACGCCCCGGGAGGTCCGCAGCTTTGTCGGCCTGCCTTGAAACTGCCGCAACGCGGCTGCGTTGGTTGGCCGTAAAGCATCTTTGCACGACAAATCATCCCCGACGTGACTCGCGCGTTCGAGCCGTGGCATGCTGGCGCGGGGTGGGGAAAGCAAAATCATGGCGCCGACATCGCGCGGGTTGCGCAGGTCGCCGAAGCCTAAAAGGCGACCGGCGAGAAAGCGGGTTTTGAAGAAGTCCTCGAAGCTTGCAAAGACCAGGCGGCCGCCTTCTCAATCCACGTCTGGCGTCGTCGAGGCTGCGCTTGCCGCGTTTGCGCATGAAGTGCGGACACCGCTCACCGGGATTCTCGCCATCAGTGATCTGCTCGCCACCTCCGATCTCGGCGAGCGCGAGCGGCGCTGGGTTGAGACCATCAAGGCCGGCGCTGACCATCTCGCCAGTCTGGCGACGTTGTTCGTCGATGCGGCGCGAAGCCGCCGTTCAGCGCCGGGCGGACGGCAGGATTTCTTCGATCTGCGAGCGCTTGCGCGCAACGCTGGCGATTCGCTGGCCGGCCGCGCAACGGCCAAGGGCCTGCGCTCTGCTGTCGAAATTTCAGACAGGTTGCCGGTGTTCGTGACCGGCGATGCCGTCCGCCTGCGCGCGGCGCTGGAGAATCTCATCGACAATGCGGTCAAGTTTACCGAGCAGGGTGACGTCGTCCTCAAGGTTACGGCGCCGCGGCGGTCAGGAGAACAAATCGGCGTGACCTTCGTGGTATCCGATAGCGGGATCGGCTTGTCTCTCGCCGAAATCCGGCGGCTGTTCCGGCCGTACTCGCAGGCCAATGTCTCTATCGCATCGCGCTTCGGCGGCGCCGGCCTCGGGCTCTCCTCGGTGAAGCAACTGGCGCGCGCGATGGGCGGAGATGTCACGGCGACGCAGCGGCGCGGCGGCGGCACCACGTTCACCTTCACCGTTCTGCTGACGCCAGCCAAGGGACCGGTAGCGATCCAGTCTGGCGACGACCTCGATAGGTCTTCGGATGTTTCGAGCGGACTCCGCGTTCTCAGCGTCGAGGATAATCCGTTCGGGCGCGTCGTGCTCAACACAATTCTCACCGAACTTGGCCATCAGGCCGAGTTCGTCGGACGAGGCGAGGATGCCGTTCAGCGTATCGCGCAAGGAGGATTCGATGCGGTGCTGATGGACATGGTGCTGCCTGGGATCACTGGGATTGAGGCGATCGGACGTATCCGGGCGCTTGATGCGCCCGTGGGGCGCGTTGCCATCATCGGCGTGTCCGGCAGGAGCGACGATGAGGCGGCATCGCGCGCAGCCGGCGGCGACGCGTTTCTGGTCAAGCCTGTTTCTCCTCGGGCTTTAGCGACTGCGCTGCTTGAAGCGAAACACCGCGCGGCAACCTCGACTTGATGATCGCCGCGTTCAGTTCGCCGCCGAAAACGAAGATCGCGGCGATGAAATAGAGAAATACCAGCGCGATGACGACCGATGCGAGGCCCGCATACATTGTGACGTAATTGTTGGCGAAGCGTGCAAGATAAAGGCCGAAGCCGACGCCCGACATCAGTGAGGCCAGCATGGTGAAGATGATGCCGGGGATGATCTGCAGAAAGGATCGCCGACCCGCCGGCAGCCACGCGTGCAGGATCAGCAGCGCGGCAAACATCGCAAGGATGGTAATGCCATAGCGGGCGAGGTTGAGCAGGCTCTCATTCGATTCGACGATCAGCGGGATATGGCGTTTCGCGGCGGCGATGATCAACGGACCGAGCACGATCAGGAACGCCATCGCCAACGTTGTCACCGCGGCAACCAGCGTATATCCGATCGATTCCAGTCGTAGCCAGTACCAGCGGCGCATCTCGATCACCGCATAGGCGCGGTTTAAGGCGACCCGCAGGCTTTCGACGCCGTTCGATGCGAAGTAGACCGCGAGCACGAGACCGACTGTCAGCGCATCGCCGCGCGATGTCGTCAGCACGTCATGGATTTCGCGCGACAACGTATTGGCGACCTGATCCGGCCAAATCTGTAGCATCAGGTCTGCCGCTTGGTCGGCGAGCTCCTTGGATCCGAAGAAGCCTGCCAGGGACGTCAGGACAATCAGGAACGGGAATAGCGCCATCAGCGCCGATAGCGCGATATGGCTTGCGATTGCCCAGCCGTCGTCGGCAAGAAACGTGTAGAAGGCGTCCGTTCCGACCAGACAGAGGTATCGGATTTGTCTCACGTTTCACCCTGACAACGTCGAGGGGCGCCGCCTCGGCGCCGTTTACTATCTGATATCAATACATAAAAGACCAGATTGTTGCGTGGAATTGAATCTCGTTGCCGACAATGGCGCAGCTGCGGTTGCGATGATATGTATGAACCATGACAGTGTTTTTCAGCATGGTATTGGTTCCCGTCGCGGTGGCCTCGGTCGCTACTGTATTGGTGATGGGTCTGGTCAACATGATGCGGGGCGGTAGTCCCAACCTCTCGCAGAAGCTTATGCGAATGCGGGTTGTCCTGCAGTTCGTTGCGATCATCGTCACCATGGTCACGATCTGGATGCTTGGGCAGTGACGGATTGATAGCCTGGCACCGGAGCACCGATGGTCGTTCTCAACCGAATCTACACACGCACAGGTGACGACGGCACGACCGCGCTTGGCACCGGTGAGCGACGCCCTAAATACGATCTCCGTGTCGGCGCCTACGGGACTGTTGACGAGACCAACGCCGCGATCGGCGTGGTCCGGTTGCATCTTTCCGGCGCGCCCGATCTTGATGGGATGTTGGGCCGCATTCAGAATGATCTGTTCGATCTCGGCGCTGACCTTGCGGTGCCTCAGCGCGAGGGCAAAGCCGAGCGGCTTCGCGTGGTGTCCAGCCAGGTCGTGCGTCTGGAGAACGATATCGACAGCCTCAATGCAGGGCTGCCCGATCTGACGTCGTTCGTGCTGCCAGGGGGGACGCCCGCCGCCGCGTATCTCCATTCGGCTCGAACCGTTTGTCGCCGCGCGGAACGCATGATGGTGGAACTCGCCGCGCGGCCCGGTGAGCCGGTCAGCGATGCCGCCGTGAGATACATGAACCGCTTGTCGGATTTTCTATTTGTGGCCAGCCGTTTTATGAACGCCGCGGGCGCGGGCGACGTGCTCTGGGTGCCCGGTCAAAATAGATGATTGCGGCCCGATAGCCTGCCTGCGCCGGGATCATCGAGGACGCGTTTTTTGGCCTTCCCGCGTTGACCACCGGAAACGGGACCTTTAGGTTCCGCGCCGAAGCTCACACTCACGGTTGATCCAACCAACGCTCGGTTCGAAAGAGGTCGATGAAGATTCTGGTGCCGGTCAAGCGGGTCGTCGATTTCAATGTGAAGATCCGCCTCAAGGGCGACGGATCTGGCGTCGAGCTTGCCAACGTCAAGATGTCGATAAATCCCTTCGACGAAATAGCGGTCGAGGAAGCCTTGCGCCTTCAGGAGGCCGGCAAGGCCACCGAAGTCGTATTGGTGTCGATTGGCCCGTCTCAGGCCGCGGACACGATCCGCACCGGCCTCGCCATGGGCGCCGACCGAGGCATCCTTGTCACGTCCGATGAACCTGTCGAACCGCTGGCGGTTGCCAAGATTCTCAGGGCAGTTGTCGAAGAGGAGGGCCCCGGGCTGATCATTCTCGGCAAGCAGGCCATTGACGACGATTCAAATCAGACCGGTCAGATGCTGGCGGGGCTACTTGGATGGGCGCAGGCAACCTTTGCGTCAAAGCTCGAGGTCGATGGGACCTATTTCAATGTGACACGTGAAGTGGATGGCGGGCTGCAGACGGTCAGGCTGAAAAGGCCCGCGATCGTGACGACGGATCTGCGGCTCAACGAGCCGCGCTATGCCAGTCTTCCGAACATTATGAAGGCGAAAAAGAAGCCGATCGTCGTGAGGGCTGCCAACCAATACGGCGTTGATCTCGCGCCGCGCCTCGAAATCCTCAAGACCACCGAACCTCCGGGCCGCAAGGCGGGCGTCAAGGTCAAGGATGTCGCCGAGCTGGTGTCCAAGCTCAGGAACGAAGCCGGGGTAATCTGATGACCACGTTGCTGATCGCCGAACATGACCACGCGTCGCTGAAGGATGTCACGAGCAAGGCACTGACCGCTGCCATTCAGCTCGGCTCGCCGGTCGAGGTGCTTGTCGCGGGTGAGAACGCCAAGGGCGCCGCCGAGAGCGCGGCGAGACTGAAGGGCGTCGCGAAAGTGCTGCTTGCGGACAACCCGGCCTATGGCCACGATCTCGCCGAGCCACTCGCCGCGCTGATCCGCTCCTTGGCGTCTGGTTATGATGCATTGATTGCGCCGGCAACCTCTCGCTTCAAGAACGTGATGCCGCGCGTTGCGGCGTTGCTCGACGTGATGCAGATCTCGGAAATCATCAAGGTGGTCGCGCCCGATACCTTTGAGCGGCCAATCTACGCTGGCAATGCGATTCAGACGGTCAGGTCCAGGGATGCCAAGAAGGTCATCACGGTGCGCACATCGACCTTTGCCGCGGCCGGTGAGGGCGGTAGCGCCCCAGTGGAGACCATCGTCGCGGTGGCTGATCCGGGACTGTCGAGTTTCGTCAGCGAGCGGGTTGCCAGGAATAATCGCCCGGAATTGGCCTCGGCGAGGATCATCGTCTCCGGAGGCCGCGGCATGCGAAGCAGCGCCAACTTCACTAAATATATCGAGCCGCTGGCGGACAAGCTCGGCGCCGGCGTTGGTGCGTCGCGAGCCGCCGTGGACGCGGGCTTCGCGCCAAATGACTGGCAGGTCGGGCAGACGGGCAAGGTGGTGGCGCCGGACCTTTATATCGCCGTCGGCATTTCCGGTGCAATTCAGCATCTGGCCGGAATGAAGGATTCCAAGGTCATCGTGGCGATCAACCAGGACGCGGATGCGCCTATTTTCCAGGTTGCGGATTACGGCCTGGTGGCTGACTTGTATCAGGCGGTTCCTGAACTTACGGAAGAACTGGGAAAGCTAGACCGCTAACGATGATCCGAGGAGTGCTCCCGGAGCAACGGACTTCAGCCGGGGTTTGTGCAAGAATGGAGTGCGCCGCGGTCTGCGCGGTTCAGGACCGGTGAGATGACGAGATGCGGCAATGATTAGAAAAGTCGGCGTGATCGGTTCGGGCCAGATGGGCAACGGCATTGCGCATGTGACCGCTCTTTCGGGGTTCGACGTCGTGCTCAACGATGTTTCCGCCGATCAGCTCAACTCGGCCATGGCGACGATCAACGCGAACCTGTCCCGCCAGGTCTTGAAGAAGATCATTACCGACGACGATCGCGAAAAAGCGCTTTCGCGGATTTCGCAAACCCAAACTTTCGACGGGTTGGCTGATTGCGATCTGGTGATCGAAACCGCCGTCGAGAAGGAGGAAGTGAAGCGGAAGATTTTTCATAATCTGTGCACGGTGCTCAAGCCCGAGGCCATCGTCGCCTCCAACACGTCATCGATCTCGATTACGCGGCTGGCCGCGTCGACCGATCGGCCGGAAAAGTTCATCGGCATTCATTTCATGAATCCGGTGCCGCTGATGGAGTTGGTCGAACTCATCCGGGGCATCGCGACCGGCGATGCGACATTCGATACGGCCAAGGAATTCGTCATTAAGCTCGGCAAGCAGATTGCCGTGTCGGAGGACTTTCCGGCTTTCATTGTTAACCGCATTCTGCTGCCGATGATCAACGAGGCCATCTACACCCTGTATGAAGGCGTGGGTAACGTCGAGGCGATCGATGCCGCCATGCGGCTCGGCGCGCATCACCCGATGGGTCCGCTTGAACTCGCCGACTTCATTGGGCTCGACACCTGCCTGTCTATCATGCAGGTGCTGCACGAAGGACTCGCCGACTCCAAGTATCGGCCCTGTCCGTTGCTGGTGAAATACGTCGAGGCCGGATGGCTCGGGCGCAAGAGCCAGCGCGGCTTCTACGACTATCGCGGTGAAAAGCCGGTTCCCACGCGCTAATCGTTCCGCCAGGATTTGTTAACCACAGTTCGCTAGAGTCTTTCACCCTTTCACGGAAACGGTGAAAGATTCTATGTTTTGATTTGATGCGTTTTCTTCACGCGAACCGGTATCCCGCTCGAAAACGCCTCTAGAACGGACGTGGAGCTGTCCACATGTATGTAGGTTTAGTTGCGGCAGCGGCCGGCATGATGGCGGCCAATACGCAATCGCAGGTCGCGAACCGGGTCATGAAGATGAGCCTCGACGCCCAGGCGCAGGTGCTTCAGTTGCTCGTCCCATCGCAGACCAGCCCGGCAACGAACAACGCGCCGGGCATCGGCGGTCATCTCGACGTTTCAGTTTAGGTCGATTTCGGGCTTTGGTCCTGTGTCGGCGTAATCCAGCCGACACCGACGCCCCCCGGCTGCATCAGGATCGCCAGCCGGCCAACATTTGGAATATCGAAAATCGGCTTCATCAATTGCGCGCCGGCGGCCACCGCCTTCGCGACGCGCGCATCGATGTCATCGACGGCGAGATACGGCATCCAGCCATCGGGAATGCCCTCCAGGCCGGGACGGTTGGTAGGGAAGATGCCGCCGACCGGCTCGCCATTCGCTAGCGCCACCCAGTAGCATTCGCCATCCGGTTGGGTCTGCGCCTCATAGGTCCATCCGACCGTTCGGGCGTAGAATGTCTTGAATCTTTCCGGGTCGCGGGTGACGAATTCAGTCCAGTGAAAGTGACCATGTCCCGTCATTGGATCTTCCTTTGTATCTGTGTCGATCACGCGCTGACGAACACCTCGAAGCCGCCATAGATCATACGTTTGGCATCGAACGGCATCGCCTTCGGATCCATCATGTCGGCGAGGCGCGGGTCCTTCATCACCTTGGTGTTGACCCTGTCGCGATGCTTGCGCGACTTGTAGGTAATCCAGGCAAACACCACAGTTTCGCCCGGCTTCAGCTTCACGCTGCGCGGAAACGACGTCCACTTGCCGACCTTGACGTCCTCCGCCACGCATTCGCGATAGTCCAGCGCGCCGTGCTCGCGCCAGACCTTGGCGGCCTTGCGTGCCATGGTACGGTAGGCATTGAGACGCTTCTTCGGCACCGGAACGATGAATCCATCGACATACTGCATGGAATTCCTTTCGGGTGCGCTCAGGGGAGCCGCAGGTGCGGGGACCCGTCCGTTCGTTGTGATGCTTGACCGGTCAGTAGTGAACCGGGGTCATGGCGCCAACGATGCCTCAATCAGTTTGATCGCGTCGGGGCTGTCCCATTCAGCCGGTCCGGCCATGTTGCCGATTTCGCAACCGTGGCCGTCGATCAGCACCGAGGTAGGCATTCCGACCGCCATGCCAACGCTCTTGAGCGCCTGAAAAACGGACGCTTTGTCGTCATGAAAATTGCCGAGATGAGTCAGGTTGGCTTCTTTCAAAAAAGCCTTCGGTTTGTCGGAGTCGCGGGTGTCGATATTGATGGCGACCACGGCGAATTTATCGCTGCCAAGCTTGCCCTGAAGTCGGTCCAGGGCCGGCATTTCCGTCCTGCAGGGCACACACCAGGTCGCCCATAGGTTCACGAGAACGGTCTTCCCTTGCCAGTCCGAAAGCTTCCTGGGTTGGCCGTCGCCGTCCATAAAGGCCAGGTCCGGCATCTGACGTGGTTTCGATGCCATGGTCAGCGAAGCTACTTCGCCTATGGCCTGCGGGGCGAGCTTTTTGGACAGTTCCACCGCCGTACCGCAGGGTACGAAGGCGTGAGCGGCGGACTTCGCATGCCTGAGGTGCCCGACACCTAAAAGAGTGGCCGTAACCCCTACGACGATAGCGACTGCGACCAACGGGCCTATGGGAAGCTTGCTTTCGGCGCGGTGAGGTGGCGTGGGGGTATCGGTCATATCGTTTGTCATCCTGTATAAGATACGGGTATGCAGGCGTCGGCTTCAGACGGCTACACCAACCGGACGGGATCAATCGTCCGGCAAGCATGATGAAAATGAGCGCGCGGCATGAGCAACAAGATGTGGGGCGGCCGGTTCGGCGAAGGACCCGATGCGATCATGGAGGAGATCAATGTCTCAATCGACGTGGATCGCCACCTCTACGCCCAGGATATCGCCGCGTCAAAGGTCCATGCTGAGATGCTTGCCGCTCAAGGCATCATCGCGGCGGATGATGCGAAAAAAATAGGCAAGGGTCTAGACACGATTTTGTCAGAGATCCGCAACGATTCCTTCGACTTCAAGCGAGCGCTCGAAGACATTCACATGAACGTGGAGGGCCGACTCGGGGAACTGATCGGGGCTGCGGCGGGACGATTGCATACCGCGCGCTCTCGTAACGATCAGGTTGCGACCGATTTCCGCCTCTATGTCCGTGACGTCATCGACGAGACCGATGCTGCGCTCGATGCCTTTCAGCAGGTTCTGGCGACGCGCGCTCTGGAGTTTGCAGGGACGGTGATGCCAGGTTTTACGCACTTGCAAACTGCTCAGCCGGTGACCTTCGGTCATCATCTGTTGGCCTATGTCGAAATGGCAGCCCGTGATCGCGGGCGCTTCGCCGATGCGCGCAAGCGTTTGAACGAGAGCCCGCTTGGAGCGGCCGCGCTGGCGGGTACATCCTTTCCGATCGATCGCCATGCCACCGCGAAGGGACTTGGGTTCGATCGCCCGATGGCGAATTCGCTTGACGCGGTTTCTGACCGCGATTTCGTTCTGGAGACACTATCGGCCGCGGCGATCGCATCGACACACTTGTCGCGTTTCGCGGAGGAGATGGTGATCTGGACGTCGCCGCTGGTGGGCCTTGTACGACTTTCCGACAAGTTCACCACGGGTTCGTCGATCATGCCGCAAAAGCGCAATCCGGACGCTGCCGAATTGGTGCGCGCCAAAACCGGTCGCGTCGTCGGAGCGCTCACGGGGCTGCTGGTCGTGATGAAGGGATTGCCGCTGGCCTATCAAAAGGACATGCAGGAAGACAAGCAGGGTGCGATGGAGGCGTTCAGCGCGCTGTCGCTGGCGATCCGCGCCATGACCGGCATGGTCGCCGACCTCGTGCCTGACGAGACGCGGATGAAGGCCGCGGCCGGCGACGGCTATGCGACCGCGACTGATCTCGCAGACTGGCTGGTCCGGACGCTGAAGATGCCGTTCCGTGATGCGCATCACGTCACCGGGCGTATCGTTGCCGCTGCATCGAAGCAGGGCGTCGCCCTGCATGAGCTGCCGCTGTCTGCGATGCAGGAGGTGGAGCCGCGCATCACCCACGACGCCCTTATGGTGCTATCCGTGGAGGCATCGGTGAAAAGCCGGACGAGCTACGGCGGGACCGCGCCGAAAAATGTTCACGCGCAAGCCGAGGCCTGGCTCAAGCGGCTGAAAGAGCGAAAATAGAATCCGTCCTTTTTTCGCTTGAATTTCCCTGTCTTCCGGTCTCGCCAGAACAGGGCATTCTTTGTATGGTGCCCCTGATTGGGGAAATCGCCGTGAACAGCACTTCGAGATCCGTCTCAGCGAGATGGGCACTATTTTTTCTGACAGCAGCTGCGCTGGCGCTCGCCGGTTGCGGGCGAAAGGGCGAGCTCGATCCTCCCTCGACCGCGTCGGAACAGCCGCCAGCCGCCGCCCCGGCGGCGGCGGACCATGAGCGCGTTAATACAACCCATGGCAACTTGTTCGATCCGTCTTACGGGATGAACAGTGATCCGGCTGCGTCCAAGGGCACCAAGAAATCCTTCATCCTCGACCCGCTGCTCGACAGCCGTTGAGATGCGGCCGTGGCGGTTCAGACGTTTGCCTCATGATCTCTGCACTCCTATGAGCCGAGATCACAACAGAAGCGCAACCGGTGTCCTTCTGAATCCGAAGTTCCCTAGAGAAGGTGCGACATTGGTGAAGCGAACGTCGGATTCGGGAAACTAGTTTTATGCACCACTTCGATTATCGCGACGGCGTGCTCCACGCCGAGGGCGTCGATCTTTCAATGCTCGCCGAGGTCGTCGGCACGCCGTTCTATTGTTATTCGACGGCTACGCTGGAACGGCACTACCGCGTATTTGCCGAGGCTTTCGCAGGGACCGACCATTTGGTCTGCTACGCCGTGAAGGCAAATTCCAATCAGTCGGTGCTGCGAACCATGGCAAAGCTCGGAGCGGGAGCCGATGTCGTCTCCGGCGGCGAACTTAAGCGCGCGCTCGCTGCGGACATTCCGGCGAGCAAGATTCTCTTCTCGGGCGTCGGCAAGACCGAATCCGAACTACGCGCGGCGTTGGCAGCGGACGTTCTTTGCATCAATGTTGAATCGGAACCAGAACTCGACCTGCTGTCCCGGCTTGCGATTGAAACGGGTCGCACCGCGCGCGTCTCGGTCCGTGTCAATCCTGACGTTGATTCCGGCACTCATGCCAAGATTTCAACGGGCAGACTGGAGAACAAGTTCGGCATTCCGATCACCCAGGCGCGTGCAGTCTATGCCAGAGCGGCGAAGCTGCCTGGTATAAAGGTCACCGGCGTCGACATGCATATCGGCAGCCAGATCACCGATCTCGGTCCGATGGAAACAGCCTTCCGTTTGCTGGCGGATTTTGTCTCCACGCTGCGCGCCGATGGTCATGTCATCTCGCATGTCGATTTTGGCGGCGGCCTCGGCATTCCCTATTACGAGGATCGATCGGCGCCGCCAGAACCGCTTGCCTATGCCGACATGGTCAAGCGCGTGACCCACAATCTTGACTGCACGCTGATGTTCGAGCCGGGCCGCATGATTGTCGGCAATGCAGGCATACTGGTGACGCGCGTCATCTACGTGAAGCATGGCAATGCCCGGAATTTCGTCATCATCGATGCGGCCATGAACGATCTCATTCGCCCCACGCTATACGAGGCCTATCATCAGATCATGCCGGTGCGCGCCGCATCCAAGGATGCCACGGTGATGGTTGCCGATGTGGTCGGTCCGGTTTGTGAGACCGGGGATTATTTGGCGATCGAGCGCAATCTGCCGGAGCCGCAAGCCGGCGACCTTCTCGCGATCATGACCGCCGGTGCTTACGGAGCAGTGCAGTCAGGAACCTATAACACCCGCGCGCTGATCCCCGAGGTGTTGGTCAAAGAAGACCAGTATGCGGTGGTCCGCCCGCGCATCGAAGTCGAGCAACTCATTGCAATGGACAAACTTGCACCCTGGCTGTGATCGCCGCCGCCTCGCTCAATTCCAATGGTGTCACTATCGATCGTGCAGTTGCGCTGCAACATGAGGGCGCTTCGCGACTGCATGCGAATGAGGGCAAGCTGAGGATAATGCAAGAGTAAAGGCCCAAGAGCGCGAGTCAAAAGCCGCGCTCGCAGGGCAAGATCCGCCGGCCTTCAACGCCGGGCCGAGTCCGTTGCACGATATACATCTATTTGGTATGGGTGTGCCCGCCGCTCCCTTTAGGCACGCGAAACGGGCTAGAGTGGGGCTGTTCGAGATTGGTGTGCCGGGGGTGCCGCAGCCATCGATCTTTTCAGTTCGTCCGGGACATCCCGGGTTTCTTTGGCTCCTTCATACCGCTGGGAGTATTGTAGTAATGAGCTCTGGTAGTGATACAGTGCATTCGAACCGGTCCAACGCGATTCTCGGCGCGCTGCTGGGAACATTGTTGTTTGTGCAAACGGTACGCATCATCGACGAATCGTTCAGCGCGCCAGAGTCGTCGCACGCTGAAGCCAGCCATAAGGCCGAGACCAAGGAAGCCGCAGCCGCGTCGAGCGCCGGTGACGCGGAGTCGTTCAACAAGGCGCTAGCCAGTGCCTCTGCCGAGCGCGGTGCCGGGCTCGTCAAGCAGTGCCAGAGTTGCCACACCATTGAAGAAGGCCAGGGCAAGAAGGTTGGTCCGGGCCTTTACGGCGTTGTCAATCGGCCCATCGCTTCGGAGGAGGGCTTCAACTACTCAGCCGCCTTGAAGAGCAAGGCTGGCGGCAAGTGGACCTTTGCCGAACTCAACAAGTGGCTGGATGACCCGAAGGCCTACGCCAAGGGCACGTCCATGGGCTTCCCTGGGTTGAAGAGTGAGACCAAGCGCGCTGACTTGGTTGCCTATCTCAATACCCTTTCCAAGAGTCCGGCGGCGCTACCGAAGTAGGCCGTCTTACATGCAAGCCTTGGGACTTAAAAGGCTTGCATGATCCGAACTCGATGGCGCTCGCTCGCGAGCATTCCGCTCGCGATTACCGCCAGGGTGAGTCAAACACAACGCCCGCCGGCTGCTGCTGGCGGGCGTTGCTCTTTGCCAAAGAGAAAAGTTGGGGCGGATCATTGCCGCAGCTTTGATTTTCTCGAGAACCTCGCGCAGCGAGGGTAGGCGGCTAGCGGAAGCGGATACGCCGTTACGAATTGACGCTAACGTCTGCCACTCTCTCTCTCTCTCTCTCTCTCGCCGTGGTCTATCTCTATCGCCATGGTCTATCCGTAAATCACTGACAGCCAAGCGATGGGCCACTAGCTGCGATTGCAGGGGCTGGCCGCGATGCAAGCTTCCCTTTTCGGTCTTAAAGATCCGATTTTGCGTCGATCCGGCCGCTGCCGGGCGGCTGATAAGCTCCCTTTTCTAAAGGTTTCGGGCTGCTCTGCAGGTTAGCGAGGCCGAGCCATCACACTGCATGCTGAGGGAGAAATGAACCTCTGGCGAACATCGATCGCCGGATCGTTGCCGGCGGTGTGTTCACGAATCAATCCCGAGCCAGCGCGGGCCATCACCACATGTTGAGGACGGTGCGCGCCTCGTCTGACATGCGGCTAGCATCCCACGTCGGTTCCCAGACGATGTTGACCATGGCATCGTGCACGCCCGAAACCCCTTTCACCGCGTTCTTTATCTGGCCAGGTATTTCCGCTGCGGACGGACAATTTGGGGAGGTCAGTGTCATCTCGATACTGACCACGCGATCGTCGTCTATTGCGATTTTATAGATCAGACCAAGCTCGTAGAGATCAGCCGGAATTTCCGGATCGTAGACTGTCTTGAGCGCGGCGATGATTTCTTCGCCCATCCGTGCCATTTCGTCAGGCGGAGTGTTTGAGGAGTGATCCGTCGCGTCACTCGCGCGAGCCTCGACTAGGCAGGCGCTTTCGGTTCCAGCCACATTCGCCTCGTCCATCATGTCAAAAACTCCTGCGCTGTGGCGAAAAGCTCGCGCCAAGCTTTGACCCAGGTCCACCCAGTTCGGCTCGCTAGGTTCGAATTCGGATAGGTCTTCCGCCGCACGTCTCTTGGAGCGGCTCGCCGACTGGGAGTCCCTAGGCCAGCGTGTTTAACCTACATAGCGCAGTTGCCCGCCTTATCCAAGCAGCAAGCAACGTTGGCCTTGCTGCATCTCGAAATTCGTGCCGCCAAGTCGCGACCAACCCTTTATAAGACGAGATCGCACGTGGTCCTGGGTGATCGCAAGAATGTGTTCGGCCAAGGAACTCGCCGCATCTCGACTCAAAGGGGATGGAGTTCCCCCGGCGCGATCGCCGAGAAGAATTTAGTGGAACGAAATTCTGGAGCAATTCTAGCCATGTCCCGGCTTTTGCCTGTGGGCTACAGTAGGGGATTTGGTCGAGCGCGTGGGCCGCACCCGCTGATTTTAAAGCAGAATTGTGCTTCGAATGGACGAAGTGGGCTGGGGAAATTGAGTTGACGCGAACGTTGTTACCATGGTAAGTTTTGGACCGTACCAATTTAGCATGGTTGGATTAGTTGGACTTAATGCGCAGCCGCCAAGGTAGGAAGATTGGCGGAACGAGTTCACATCGTTGGTATTGTATTGATGTGCGGTAATGCGTAGTCCCAACCAGAGGAGCCCTTCATGTGCGACTACAGTCTGCATCACGTCTCTTCGCGGCCTGCCAAGGTCGCCGATAAGCTGGTCACTATGGAGCTCGCAAAATCGAACGTGCGCGGCTTTGCCGCCGTGGGCGAGCTCGGTCCCAAGCTTGTAATTCATGACAGCCCGCCTGAGCTGGCGGTCTGCTTGCTACCTGGAACGGAACTCGCATTTGATGAGAATGTTCAGTATGAGCAACCCCGGAGCTTTCTTGGGATAAAGTTTTCCGGCAAAGCTCGTGTTGATCACAAGGTCGCGAGCTTCCGTAAAGTCGATACGGATAATCCGTACGTCCAGCACGACGCACTGGAATTTCCGAATGGACAGGTTTTGAAGGTTGCTCAGCTTGTGGCGGGGCAAACCGCTACGGTATTGCAGCTGCCTGTCAATGCGCAGCCGGACGAACACGATCACGAGCATACCGGACGTCGGCGTGCGCGCGATGCGCGTCTGGCCTTGAACCGCTCTGCCAGGCAAGGAATGTTTGTGCCCAACCAGGGCATGGTAATGTTGTGGGATTCAGTCCGTGGCAGGGCCATTGACCTTTCGAGCGCTTTGACAGAGTCGTTCCAGCGTCTCACCGCGCCGAAGCAGCCTTCGATTCTTGAAGGTGAAATGGCGGCAGGCATGGGTGCTGAGGTAAGCTTCGAGAACGGCGTGCCCACAGTTACATCGACGGCTGCTTCTCAGAAGCCGGAGAAAAAGATCAGGGCTGGCTCGTCTGTCTAGTTGCCCTCGACTGCTGTTTAGTTGACAGGGCTGAACGCCTTAGTGAAATCAATTAGCGCCCGCGAAAAAGCGGGCGCTAATTTTTTTGGTGAGAGCGTGGCGCCAGATGGTTGCGCATGCGACCGAACGAGCAAAAACAGAAGAAAAAACAGAAGATAGGTTGATGGGACCCTGTCGATAGGGCGATGCGTATCACGTTCTGCCCTCGTGGTTGATGGTGACTGCAAGTCTTCGCTGACCGAGCTCGCCATCAAGACCGCCAGACTCACGAATGGTTGGTTCGCGCTGACCACGGGTGAGCTTTAACTTAGCTTTCAATTCGGCAAAGCCGTTAGGCGATTCGAAAAGCACGTGGCCGTCGTTGCGGCGAGAGCCGCGTTCTGATGCGGCGATGGGTCGCGACAGCCGAACACACGATACAACGCGTAGGGCGCGAGTTCATCCCGACCGATAAGTTCATGCGAGCGCAACGTAGGAAACGTCGGCTCAAAATCTCTCGGATATGAACGCGGGAGTCGAGCGGCTTTGATCGCCTTCTAATTCTTCCCAATCGCACGAGGTTCTGACCCTTTCAGGCGGTAACCAGAACAACATGCTCGCACCGACATCTGTTGCGATAACGCATCGGGTCAAAAGCGCGAAGCGACAACACGACCAGTGAGACGTCCGAGGTGCGATGATTGGAGCGCGATGATGCGGTTTTGACGAAAACGGGCCATGGCACAGCGCCTAGCACAGGCAATGCGGTGCTCGCTAAGCTCCCCCAATGTCAAGTTCACGATTCTCGCGCCGCGCCCTTGGTGACATCGTTCTGACGACGCAATCAATTTGAGCGTTATCAGTCACGAAGAGCCCCATGGGACGGGCCTTGCTGCACGTCGCCAACAATCAGCTCCTCCTGCGTCGGGATAAGCGGGCGGCTTTGTCGCAAACATGGACTCGAGCAACAATAAATGAGTACACGCCAGAACCAAGCGCTTCATCCAGGCCGCTCTCAGGGAATGGCCTACGCTCGGGCATACCAACCTCGGATCGAGGACCTCAGAACCTGCCGATGTGGACACATATCTACAACCGGCACCGACCCCACAGTACTCAAAGCAACCCATCAGTGGTCTCGCTCAAACCGAGACAACCTCTTCAGGCTCCGCATCCAGAGCGCACATGAATGCCAATTTTTCTCGCTGATTGAATAACTCACCAAGATGACCTCTCCTCAATGCGGACTTACCGTGTTGGGGAGGAAGAAATCCCGATCGTAAATGGAGTTGAAGCGAAGGCCGAGGCCGCATAGTATGGCATACTCGCTTTTGGTCTCATTCAATAATCCGGGATAACGCCTTAGAATGCACGCTCTATTCAGAATCGTCGGAGTTATCACCTTGATCGCCGGACTGGGCTTTATGGGGCAGGGCTTCCGCTTTTACGGCTATCCTGCCGATGGCATCATAGTCAGGCATACCGAATGGGTCTATTACGGCGCGGCGATGGCTGTCGTCGGATTTTTGCTTATCATTTTTTCCAGGCCCTCCGAGGAACCATAAGCGCCATAGCTGGTGGGCTGCAACCGCCCTCGTCTCTGGCGCCGCTCTAATCGCAAGCCCTCAGAAGATTGTTTATTCGCCCGGTCATCGGCGCTGAAGCTCGGCTTCAGTGTTTTCGAAGGGTGAATAGACATCAATAGGGTTCGCGTAGTTCAGCGTCCTGATTGAGTCTTGACGCTTGCGCTGCATGGCGCGCGCGGCTGCATCGCGTGCAATCGTACGCAACCCGCGATCGACTCCGTAACAAGCGCGGCCTTGCGGATACTTGGCTCATTGCCCGTTTCGGCTTTTGCGATCTGCTGAAGCCAGGGCTGCCCTCGCCCGGGACCAACATCCTCACAAGCCCTGTGGACTGCTGTCGCGATTTGCAACGCACGCAGGAGAGCCTGATTCAACATCCTCTACTTGAGCATCGTCCTGCAGGCCCGTTTCACTGGCGCTCGGACAGCCTTTCGCGCAGGGCATCTTTACCAGCCGACGAAAAACAAGTGAGGATTCGCAGTGATTGGCTCCTCGGAATTTTCAATCCTTGCCGGCGCCATCAAACTTGTTCGCGAGGTGCCAGGTTCTCGGCTTGGAAGGACTTCGCTCGATGTCAATTGCGGCCGCTCTTCCCGGTATCGATCCACTGCGTCCGGTGCGTATTCCGACTCCGGCCGCTTGCGGCATCCGCGTTGAGAAAACGGCAAGTCGTCCAAGCGCCAGGCATCGACGGCACGGCTAAGACAGGACGTCAACAATGACAGGACGTCAACAATCGTACGCCCGCAACTGGGCCGGGATGAGGGGACGTGTTTTACTGTTTAACCGTCCGCATCCCGGTCTAGAGTAATGGGATCGATCGCGTTTCTTGGGTCGATCGATCCAGAATCATCGCAACGTGCGACCCGTGCGCGCGCACCCTCTCATCGTGACAGCACGCGGTCGGGCCTCGCTTAAGCGACGCAGCTCTCGAATCCTTCGGTGATCATCTGTTCGGGCAAATTGCGGCCGATGAAAACGATCCGGCTTTGACGCTTTTCGTCCTCCTTCCAGGGCCGTTGATGGTCGCCGTCGAGAATCATATGCACGCCTTGGAACACAAAACGACGATCCTCATCCTTGAAGGAAAGAATGCCTTTGCTGCGCAAGATGTTCGGGCCTTCCTTCTGCACCAGATCCTCGACCCACGGAAAAAACTTGTCTGCGTCGAGCGGCTTGTCGGTTTTGAGCGAAATCGATTGCATTTCCTCGTCGTGGTAGTGCTTGAGCCCGCCATGATGGTCGTGGCCATGGTCATGATGATGGTCGTGATCATGGTCATGGTCATGATGATGATGGTCATGATCGTGATCATGGTCCTTGCCTTCGAGGAAGGTCGGTTCGATATCAAGAATGCGGTCGAGATCGAAGGCGTTGCGTTCTAGAATCTCGTTGAGCGGGATCTGCGCTCGCTGTGTCCTGTGCAACTTCGCGTAAGGATTGATGCCGCGGATGCGCGCTTCGATTTCGCTGAGCTCGTCGGGCGAGACGAGATCTGTCTTGTTAATCAGGATCACGTCGGCGAAGGCAATCTGGTTCTTGGCTTCCGGAGCGTCCTTGAGCCGGTCATTGAGCCACTTGGCATCGGTGACGGTCACGACCGCGTCGAGCTTGGTCTTCTTCCCGACATTCTCATCGACGAAAAAGGTCTGTGCCACCGGCGCCGGATCGGCGAGGCCCGTGGTCTCGACGATGATGGCGTCGAATTTGCCATTCCGCTTCATCAGGTCGGCCAGGATGCGCATGAGATCTCCGCGCACGGTGCAGCAGATGCAACCGTTGTTCATCTCAAACACTTCCTCGTCTGCGCCGACGACGAGGTCGTTATCGATGCCGATTTCCCCGAATTCGTTGACGATAACGGCGTATTTTCTTCCGTGCTCTTCCGAAAGGATACGGTTGAGCAGTGTGGTTTTACCGGCGCCGAGATAGCCGGTCAGCACGGTGACCGGGATTTTGTCAGTCATTTTGTTCCTCCGCTGGTTCGCCTATATAGGCACCCAGCCTCTTTGCATCAATCATCACGAGGGATTGTTTCCTCGGCGTTGGTTTTGGCGGCCATCGCTTGCTTTGAGCGCCGATGTTGATTTTGCGCGGGCTGTCGGATCTCGCGCTCCGCTGAAGTTAGGCTTGGTGCTGCGCTTAAGTTGGGTCTCTGTAATAGCAAGCAGCAGAGGCTCGACGGATATCCGTCAGAGCGTAGCAGTTTTCCTGCGAGCCAGCCGATTCTGGCTCTACTTGCGATCGGCCTCCTGGTTCGCCGCATCCGGCTGCGTATCATCCGGTTCGCGCGTGAGTAGTCCGCCCCTCAATAACCCGGCAATGAACATGTCCGGGCTGAGCGTTGAAACGTGGATACCCTCCTGGAACATGCGATCCGCAACCGCTTCCATGTACGCCTCATCGCTGAGGTTCTGTTCGTTCCAGCTCGACTCTCGCAGGCGGCGGATTGCACCGGCCGACGTTTCGGCCTCTATCAGCAGTCCCTGGTTGGTGCGGTATCGCATCGGCTATTTTCTCCTAAGACAGGTGTTTCTGGGGCTCCGACATCAGCCTTAATCACAGGCGAGTACGGCTTGTCCATGAGGGCGATCGACACCTGATCCGGATGTGTCTTGAAATAGCGCCGGCTCTGGCCGGGCGCGTCGCTCCCGCCGCGCGCCGTCGATCGACGTGGGAAACTATTTTTTCTCAGCTGCCGTGAAGAATTTGGAGATCCCGGCGCTTTACGGAACCTCATTCGGGCCCGTCTCGCAACCAAAACGACAAATATCGTAAACGCCGAACATAAACCTCGGCTCGCTTATGGCTGATCCATCCAAAAGCGCCAAATCGGTTGTCAGCTACAACCTTATGATCGCGGAACTATCCTCGCGCCGCATTTTCAGGCTTCTGCAATTCGCCGCTTACAAAAGGGATGCGAGCATGCACCTTCCCGGATCAATTCAATCGGCGAGTACAACCATTTCGCCGTCGATGACCTGATATTCGGCAAGAAGCTCTGGAGTGGCTTCTGAATCGACCTTGATTTCCGCGTCAGGGAGGGTCTCCTTGACCGCGCGAACAGCCGCGTCCTGGTCGGCGATGGCGACAAGGATGAATTCCCGGCGTAACGCCCCGCTGGCGCCTCTGCCCGGCCTCACGGTGCTGATCTTCCAACCTTTAAGCATAGCCTAGTATGACATGGATTCGCGCCGGCGTACAATCCCGTCGGGTTCGTTTTACGCCGGTTATGCTCGTTCCCGTTCTTCACCATTACCGTCAATTATTCCGGAATGAGGCAGCAACGGATATACAATTATATTGCGGAGCAACAACGGACGCCTGGCCGCCTCATTCGCTATGAGTGATCGTTTTGGTGATGCCTGAGCGAATTGCGTCCGTCTATCGCGTCAAGCCCTCGACTTGGGAGGAGGCGCATTCCACTAACCAGGTCGAGCGTGTTGCGCGGCAAGGGTTGGCCTTCGGCAGCGGATTATTCATTGAACCCGAAGGTTTGCGATTGTAAACGTGCCACCTTCACCCCAAGAGGTCATCTGATGCCGGATACCGCGCTGAGCGTACTCGTTGATGCATTGAACCGGCCCGTCCATTTTCCGAAGCTTGACCAGACTGGATCTCTCTTCATCGCGGAGCCGCCGACCCCGTTCGTGCCACCGAGATTCGAAACGGAGGAGGGCGATCGGGCGGTTCTGGAGAAGGAGATCATTTTGATCGAGGCGTCTGCAGCGACCGGCAAGAGTACCCTGGCAAGACAATTGTCAGCGCAGCTCGAGATCCCGATCCTCGATCTGGCAAAGGTGCCCGTTTCCGCCGGATCGCTCCATGCCCTGTTGGCCGATCTGGAGGCCGCCGATAAGAGCGAACCGATAGCGGCGTTTCACGAGGGGCGGATTCCCGTCATTGTCGACGCTCTTGACGAAGGGAGATTGCTGTCGAACGAGACCGGGATCGAGCAGTTTCTCGGATCAAGTGTCGAATTATTGCAGAGGGACCGGCGTGTTACATCAAGGCCCAAACTGGTCCTGTTGGGAAGGTTCGAGTCGATTGAACTGGCGCGACAGCAATTTGAACGCACCGCGCCTGGAGTTAAGCACGTCACGGCGAACGTCGAGTTCTACGACAAAGAGGGTGCCCGGCAACTTATCCACGCTTATGCCAAGGCGGCCGCCAGGCCAGGCTCACACTATCTGGAGCACCCGGACCTCGCCGAGGATTTCATAACGACTTTCTTTGATGCGATCGAAGCTGCGCTTGGCTTGTCGGCAGGCGAACTGTGGCACGACGGAAGAGGAAAGGTATTCGCGGGCTACGCGCCATTGCTTGCGGCGGTAGGGTCGATCCTGGCTGTGATCGACGATTTCACAACCGTCGCCAGAAACCTTAAAGCAAACCGTGGCCGCGAGGCATGGGGAGTAGTCGAGGCGGTCCTGTACGAGATACTGTGTCGCGAACAGGACAAGTTGCGGGATCGGATGAGAGATCAATGCGAGTCCTCGTTGCCGAACGCGGTTTATGATGTAGAGGAGCAACTGGCGCTCCTTGCACAACATATCGAGTCGAAGCCGCTCGAGGGTGCCGGCCGTGTCAGGCTCTCGGCGTCTGACATGGGAAAATACAGAGCGATGGTGCAAATCTATCTGCCGCATCATCCCTTCTTGCGAAGGCACGAATTTGGTGATGCCGTGCTCGGCGCGAACGCTGTGTCGCGCGCGGTCTATCACGGCGGGACGATTTCCCGGGAACGACTCATTAGCTTGTCGCGACAATGGCGCCAGTCGGCTCCGACGGGCCCGCGGTCGCGTTGATCGCGCATGCCATAGAGCCATAGAGTACATTCGTCGGGTGAGTGCCGAGCGATGTTCTCATGAAAAGTCGATGTCGCTCACGGCGTTAACCGGCCCGTTGCGGTCATCCACCATTGCGGCGCTCGAAGTTCGGTGATGGCGTCAAATGCATCATAGGGTTTGATATCGAGCACGGGAGTGCCGTCGTAGGCGTCCAGAGCCTTGACGGTCAGAATATTTTCGTGGCGCTTCAGCAACTCGACAACGGCCAGTCCAATCGGATTGGGCCGTTCCGGGCCGCGGGCGCAGAATACACCCACTTCCGGCAGGTCGGTGCGATGCCGAGGGTGCGTGGTTAATGGGACAGGCTTGCCGACGAGCTGATCCATCCAAAACAGGATGATCAGATGCGACCATTCCTCAATGCCAGTCAGCGCCTCCGCAAGATCCTCACGCACGACGATTTCCGCGACGATGTCGCGGCGTGATATTCGCATCTCGTTTGTGAATCGGCTGCGCACGGTAGCGATGGATCGCATACAAATCGTCATGGGTGGCTACCAGTGTGGAATTGAGTGATCCAAAGCGGTTGTCCGGCGAGAGGCATTTGCGGTCCGTGGTCTGCTGAGCATTTTACATTGCTCCAAGATCGAGCGTCACGACAAGAGACACGAGAGAAGTCAGGACAGGAGATGTCATTCGGCATCCGCATCCTCAGTTTGTCAAAGCTTGCGAACGAGACATGAAGCTCTGATCAAGTTCAAGTTGTGATCAAGTTCCAAGGGGCCTAGGCGCCGCGTTTGCACTTCGGTAAATGTTTCAGCGCCGCCGCCGCTTGCGCCGTCGATGATTAGAATTCAGCACATGGTCAAGAAAGAGTAAGAAGATTTGCGGTCGCTGATCGTACGATCGAGATGACGTATCGACGTAAAAACCTCGGCGAGACGTTTGATACAGCGCAAAGATGCAATTAGTTCTCGCGATTGGAACGTTTTCGTTGTTGCCGCATAGCAGCATGAACGGCGCTTGCATCTTAAAATATACTCCTTTAAGAAAACGGCCGGTACGTAACGCGCTTGTTAGGCCCGTATCAAAGGCCGTCAGGTGCTTGTGCGGGTTTATGACAAGGAGCGCGAGCGGCATGAAGATGTCGATGGGCCAGTCTGGCCGCCGGTTTGGCCGCCGGTTTCTGGGATTAGCGTTTGGCGGAGCGGCG
>NZ_MWPQ01000089.1 GCF_002028545.1 Nitrobacter vulgaris | reverse complement strand
GCTGTGGGATCGGTGTCTCGGCATGGGCTTTTCTCCAAAAGCCCGGCCACCCGGTCAATCCAACTCTGCTTACCCGTCCAGCACCAGGGGCCCACTCCATATCGGCGTTCAATTTTGACCCCTTCGCGCGGCGTGGTTTGAGGGTAGACTCGTCGGAGCTGGCCGGGATTGCGGAGACGAGACGAGCGCGGGTGGCGTGATCGTCGTCGCGGCTTTTGAAGCGCCAACTGTCGTTGCCGGTCTCGACGATGTCGCAGTGGTGGGTCAACCGATCGAGTAGCGCGGTGGTCATCTTGGCGTCGCCGAACACGCTGGGCCATTCGCCGAAGGCGAGATTGGTGGTGACGATGACGGAAGCGCGCTCATAGAGCCGGCTAACCAGGTGGAAGAGAAGCTGTCCGCCGGATTGAGCGAAGGGCAGATATCCGAGTTCGTCCAGCACGATGAAGTCCATCCGGGTCAGATGTTCGGCAAGGCGGCCCTGACGTCCGTTGCGGGTCTCGATCTCGAGGCGATTGACGAGGTCGACCACGTTGTAGAAGCGGCCACGGGCGCCGGATCGGATGCAGCTTCTGGCGATTGCGATGGCCAGGTGGGTTTTGCCTGTACCGGTGCCGCCGACGAGCACGACGTTGCGCTGCTGGGCGATGAAGCCGCCGCCGGCGAGATCATTGACGAGCGTCTGATTGATCGGCGTGCCTTCGAAC
>NZ_MWPQ01000012.1 GCF_002028545.1 Nitrobacter vulgaris | reverse complement strand
GATACTCACGCTGCTTTTGCTGGGGTTTGGTATTCCGGCTTCGACTCGCGCGTTGCAATCGGACGTCGACGACATTGATCTGGATAAGCCGCGCCGGGACAACGCATCCTCAGCGCGCTCGCTCTGGGATCAGCCTGCTCCGTCAGCGCCGACGGTGGTGCGGCCGCCGCCACCTCCTCAAGCGAAGGAGGAGCGCACGCCGAGCGCCAATCCGCTTTGGGCTATCCCGCTCGCAACACTCACCCATACGCGCGAGCGACCGGTCTTCTCGCAAACGCGCCGACCAGCCCGGGCCGCCGTGGCATCTCCGGCAGATGCGAAAGCGAAAGCGCCCCCTCCACCACCCCGTGCGGAAAGCCCGCAATTGTCGCTGGTCGGAACGGTGGTCGGCGAGGATACGAGTTTGGGCGTTTTTATTAACTCCGAGACTCGCGCGTCTCTCCGCCTGAAAATCGGCGACGATTTCCAGGGCTGGAAGCTGCGCTCGGTGCAAGGCCGCAAGGTAACGCTGACACACGGCGATCAGAGCGCGATCCTGAGCCTGCCGCAACCGGGGACTGTTAAAGCAAGCGCGCAACCGCCCGCAAACGCCGCCGCCGCGACCACGAAGGCACGTGCCGACAACCTGCCGCGGTCTCAGCCGAAATCTCCGCGTTAAATTGGAATACAACCGTTTCCGGAAACGGTCAGCCTTGTTGCTGCAGAAGGATTACCGCAAGCAGACCGAACGCGAGAAACGGACCAAACGGCAGCGCCGTTAACCGCGTTACCGGCCGCTTCGAAAGCCTC
>NZ_MWPQ01000088.1 GCF_002028545.1 Nitrobacter vulgaris | reverse complement strand
TAGGGTCTGGACTCATAACCAGTAACTGACAGCCGCTGCGATGCAGACGGCTGCGAGAAAATTGATTGCGAGACGGTCGTATCTGGTGGCGATGCGACGGAAGTCCTTCAGGCGACAGAACATGCGCTCGATGGCGTTGCGGCTTCGATAGAGGACGGGCGAGAAGCAATTCTTCCAGCGTCGGTTCGCCTTGGGCGGGATGTTCGGCATCGCACCCTTTCCCTCGACCTGTCGGCGGATGGCGTCGCTGTCATAACCCTTGTCGCCGTGCAGGATCGCGGAACGTGGCATCTCTTCGAGCAGAACCGCTCCAGCGGTGCAATCGGCTATCTGACCCCCGGTCAGCAAGAACGCGACGGGACGACACTCCGCGTCGGTCAGAGCATGGATCTTCGTGGTCCGCCCGCCGCGCGATCGGCCGATGGCCTGCTGATGTTCCCCCCTTTGCCGCCAGATGCGCATCGATGCGCCTTCACGGCCGAGCTATCGATCAGGACCTGCGCAGGAGGTCCGCCGGCCGTTGCGAGGGCGTGGAATATGTCTACCCATACGCCCTTCGCTGCCCAGCGGACGAAGCGATTGTAGAGTGTTTTGCGCGGACCATAGACCTCCGGCGCATCGATCCAGCGCCCACCGGACTTCAGCACCTGGATGATGCCGCTGATGACCCGCCGATCATCGACCCGTGGCTTGCCGCGCGTATCGTCAGGCAGAAGCGGCTTGAGCCGAGCGAACTGATCCTTCGTTAGCCAAAAGTAATCGCGACTCATGAGGGGCCTCCTGTCGGAGACCGTGAATCACAAACTCAGCGCAGAAGGAATCATTTTATGGGTCCAGACCCTAG
>NZ_MWPQ01000043.1 GCF_002028545.1 Nitrobacter vulgaris | reverse complement strand
TGCTCTTTCCGACAATAGCGATTTCTGGAGACAATGAGCTTTGGCCGAGAAGATCAAGAGCATTCGCATTCATCCCGGTATCGGCATCGCTCGTCTGGGCACCAGTGACGAGTTTTACATCGGGCCAGAAACGCCGGGCGTTGTCGTCGATCCCGGCGGGAGCAATGGTCCCGGACCAAACGGTGGAACCTACCGCGATAGTAACGCGCGACTGAAACGCCAAGCGCAGCGATACCGCATCTATGCTTACGACGCCAACGAGAAGGTCGTCGCAGAACTGACGTCCCATTCCGACGTCGTACACTCCGTTCGCTGGCGGGTTCATGTCAGAAACATGAAAGCGGCGAATTATGCATTTCAGGGTGCGTATCTGTTTGATCCGGACAAGTTGCGAAACCCTTCCATCCAGCCCGGTATGAAGCCGATCGAACGCGACAAGCTGATCATCGACCCGGGGGTGCATACGATCGCCTCGGGGCAGACCCAGCCGGTGATCATGAAAGGTGATGTTTTCAGAGACATCGAGAAGGGGACGTTGCCGGGCGAATTGCGGTTTGAGGGTTTCACCCCAAAGGATCCTTCGAAAGAAGTTGATGTCACTTACAAGGCCGCCAGGGATATCGAACTCGGGCAGCTTCGGTTGGATTCGAAGGACCGGCTGCTGTTCGTTCCCGCGCCCGGAAAGGGCGAATGTGTCACCACGCCCAAGGTCGTATTGTCGAACCCAAGCGAAACAATGAGCCCTCCGAACGGTCCGGAGGACGGTAAGAATCCGCTGACGAACCAGTTCGCCTACTTCAACATTCCGGGTTGGTGGGACGACACGTGCTGTGGTGAAATCGACGTCACCGTCACGCTGAAGGACGGAACTGTACTGAG
>NZ_MWPQ01000065.1 GCF_002028545.1 Nitrobacter vulgaris | reverse complement strand
TAGAGCATTTTCCGACCGGAATGAATCGTTTGGGATTCCCAAAACGGCGCGAGTCAGATTCAAGCTGCATGCTGGCGAAGGAGGCCAGCATGCATGGCCAAGGCGCTTTCCGTTGATCTTCGCCAAAGGGTGATCGCCGCGATTGATGGTGGCTTGTCCTGTCGACAGGCTGCCGAGCGTTTTGGTGTCAGCGCGGCCAGCGCGATCCGCTGGCGCGGTCACCTCAAAGAAGCTGGCGACATTGTTCCTAAACGCCAGGGCGGGGACCACAGATCGCAGCGCATCGAAGCACATTCACAATTGATTTTGGACGCGGTGACAGTGAAGCCGGATATCACGCTCGCCGAGTTGCGAGACCTGTTGAAGCGTCGTGGAATATCGGCTGGCATCGCTTCGCTCTGGCGTTTCTTCCAGCGCAGAAAGATCACACTTAAAAAAAGACAGCGCACGCCGCCGAGCAACGGCGCGGCGATATAAATGCCGCGCGAGAGGACTGGTTCGAAGGGCAAATCGATCTCGACCCTGAGCGCCTCGTCTTCATCGACGAAACCAGCGCCAACACCAAAATGGCGCGGCTTTATGGGCGCTCGCCACGCGGTGAGCGATGTCGTGCCGCCGTCCCACACGGACACTGGAAGACGACAACCTTTACCGCTGGATTGCGCTCGGACGGTCTTGTCGCGCCGCTTGTTCTGGACGGTCCCATGGATGGCGAGGCTTTCCTGGCCTATGTCGAACAATTACTCGCGCCATCGCTACGGCCGGGCGACACCGTTATCATGGACAACTTGCCCGCTCACAAGGTCCATGGTGTTCGAGAGGCCATTCGGGCGGTCGGAGCAAGCCTGCTCTATCTCCCGCCCTACAGTCCGGATTTCAACCCGATCGAGATGGCCTTCTCTAAATTGAAGGCGCTGCTGCGAGCCGCTGCCGCCCGCACCATGCCCGATCTCTGGCAAGCAATCGCCAACGCTCTCAAACGCTTCTCACCCGATGAATGTCAAAATTATCTCGCCGCCGCTGGATACGACGCTACCTGATCGAAAAATGCTCTAG
>NZ_MWPQ01000087.1 GCF_002028545.1 Nitrobacter vulgaris | reverse complement strand
AGCGCCGAGATGAATTAAGGTGGCGTACCGGCCGCCCCCCGAAATCGGTCTTCAACGAGATGCGAATCAATTTAGCCACCGCAAGGTACCCCCGCTACCTCGCTGGCTGCGGGCGCGCCATCGCCGCTTGGGTCTTCAGGGTTGGCCTGCCATTCGCAATAAAGATTGGTGGACCGGTGCACCGCATGAACGCGCGGCGCGAATGGCGTTACGGCGCGCGGAACTTAGGTACATGACTTGGAGAACGTTTCTCAATGGGATCGTTAACTACAATGCGCCGACTTAATATGAATGAACCTGCGGTTTTCTGTGTCTAATAAGCTACCTCCTGTCACGGAGGTAAGAAATGAGCTCACTATCGGCAAACAGATCCAACCTGACCATTGTTTATCAGGACATCGCAGCCCTCAATCCGCGCAAGAGCAATCCTCGAACCCATTCCAAGAAGCAAATCGACCAGATCGCGCGAGCAATCACACAGTTCGGATTTACAAATCCCGTTCTGATCGATGATGCCAACGGCATTATCGCCGGGCATGGCCGCGTCGCAGCCGCCAAGCTTGTAGGCATGAGCCAGGTTCCGACGGTGCGCCTCGGCGATGAGCGAAGCCGAAATCCGCGCCTATGTCATCGCCGATAACAAGCTTGCGGAAAATGCCGGCTGGGATCGCAACCTGCTTGGACTGGAGTTTCAGTATTTGAGCAGCCTCGACATCGATTTCGATGTCAGTTTAACGGGGTTCGAGCTGCCGGAAATTGATCTTTTGATCGGCGAACTCGACATCGCCAACAGCAACGAACCTACTGATACGGACATTCCGCTTCCCTCAGGTCCCGCCGTGACGCGGCTCGGGGATATCTGGCAAATCGGCAGCCATCGCCTGATCTGTGGCGATTCCACGCAACGGCAGACGTATCAGCGATTGTTGGGCGAAGTCCGCGCGCAGCTAGTCTTTACCGATCCGCCCTATAATGTTCCGATCGCGGGTCACGTTGGAGGTTTGGGCAGCGTGCAGCACCGGGAGTTCGCAATGGCATCGGGCGAGATGTCACAATCGGAGTTCACGGCGTTCCTG
>NZ_MWPQ01000030.1 GCF_002028545.1 Nitrobacter vulgaris | reverse complement strand
GCCACGACGCCTGCTCCGACGGTACGTCCGCCCTCGCGGATGGCGAAGCGCAGCTTCTCCTCCATCGCGATCGGCACGATCAGGTGCACTTCCATCGCGATGTTGTCGCCCGGCATCACCATCTCGGTGCCGGCCGGAAGATGCACAACACCCGTCACGTCGGTGGTGCGGAAATAAAACTGCGGACGGTAGTTGGTGAAGAACGGCGTGTGGCGACCGCCCTCCTCCTTGGTCAGGATATAGGCTTCGGCCTTGAACTTGGTGTGCGGCTTCACCGAACCCGGCTTGCACAGAACCTGGCCGCGCTCCACGTCCTCGCGCTTGGTGCCGCGCAACAACGCCCCGATGTTGTCGCCCGCCTGCCCCTGGTCCAGAAGCTTGCGGAACATCTCCACACCCGTCACCGTCGTCTTCTGCGTCTCGCGGATGCCGACAATCTCGATTTCCTCGCCGACCTTGACAACCCCGCGCTCCACCCGGCCCGTCACAACCGTGCCGCGTCCCGAAATCGAGAACACGTCCTCAACCGGCATCAGGAACGGCTGATCAATCGGTCGCTCCGGCTGCGGAATGTAGGCGTCGACATTCTTCATCAGTTCCAGAATCGCGTCATGGCCAAGCTTCTGGTCCGAGTTCTCAAGCGCCGCCAGCGCCGAGCCCTTCACGATCGGAATGTCGTCGCCCGGAAATTCGTACTTCGACAAAAGCTCCCGCACTTCCATCTCAACCAGCTCGAGCAGCTCCGGATCGTCAACCATGTCGCACTTGTTCAAAAACACAACCAGCGCCGGAACGCCGACCTGGCGCGCCAGAAGAATGTGCTCGCGGGTCTGCGGCATCGGGCCGTCCGCCGCCGAAACAACCAGGATCGCGCCGTCCATCTGCGCCGCACCCGTGATCATGTTCTTCACGTAGTCCGCATGGCCAGGACAGTCGACATGCGCATAGTGACGGTTCGCCGTCTCGTACTCCACATGCGCCGTCGAAATCGTGATGCCGCGCGCCTTCTCTTCCGGAGCCTTGTCAATCTGGTCGTACGCCGTGAACGTCGCCCCGCCCGTCTCCGCCAGAACCTTCGTAATCGCAGCCGTCAATGACGTCTTGCCATGATCAACATGACCAATCGTCCCAATGTTGCAATGCGGCTTGTTACGTTCAAATTTCGCTTTGGCCATT
>NZ_MWPQ01000067.1 GCF_002028545.1 Nitrobacter vulgaris | reverse complement strand
TGGAGTGGGCCCCTGGTGCTGGACGGGTAAGCAGAGTTGGATTGACCGGGTGGCCGGGCTTTTGGAGAAAAGCCCATGCCGAGACACCGATCCCACAGCGTTGAGTTTAAGCGCCAAGTCGCTCAGGAGTTTCTGAGTGGCGAGACGCTTCACGGCCTGGCCAAGCGCCACGACCTTTCGCGTAACCTGATCCGCATCTGGGTCGAAAAGTATGAGACCGGCGCGCTGGACGACGACGCGCGCGCTGCAGATCTGGTCCAGGAATACGAAGCGCGGATCGCCGCGCTCGAGCGGTTGGTCGGCCGTCAGGCGCTTGAGCTGGAGTTTTTAAAAGGGGCTCTGAAAAGCGCACCCCGGCAGAGAAGCGCGACTACATCCGTGATCACCGGCCCCGCGGTCTGTCCATCGCTGAAGGATGCCGGCTGATGGGCATCGCGCGATCAACCTATTATGATGCGCCTGCGGCGCGCATGGGCGATATCGAGCTATTGAACGCAATCACCGCGATCTGCGACGAGTTCGAAGCCTATGGCTGGCGCCGCGTGCAGGCGGCGCTTCGCCATCGCGGCGTGATCGCCAACCACAAGCGGATCAAGCGCCTGATGCGCGAGCACGATCTGCAGCCGCGCCGCCGCAGGCGTTATATCGCCACCACCGACAGCGACCATGATCAGCCCATCTTCCCGGATCGTTCGAAGGGTACCGTCCTTGATGGCCCGGACCAGCTCTGGGTAGCGGACCTGACCTACATTGCCGTTATCGGCGGCTTTGCCTATGTGGCGATCATCCTCGACGCCTGGTCACGCCGCGTCGTCGGCTATGCGATCGGCAGGTCGATCGACGCGCGGCTCGCGCTCGCGGCGCTGAAGGTGGCGATCGAGCGACGGCGCCCGCGACCAGGATGCATTCATCATTCGGACCGCGGATCGCAATACGCGTCTGGTATCTATCAAGCATTGCTGGCGGCCCATGACTTGGTCGGCTCGATGAGCCGGCGCGGAAACCCGTACGACAACGCCAAGGCGGAGAGCTTCATGAAGACACTCAAGGTCGAAGCGGTCTATCCGATGGCGTTCGAGACCTTCGACGACATCGCCGAGCAGCTTCCCAGGTTCATCGACGACGTTTACAATCAACGCCGCCTGCATTCCGCGCTCGGCTACATCAGCCCCGTGCAGTTCGAGGAGCAACATATCCGGCCCATGGTCAAATCAGCAGTCTGATTCTGTCCAGCACCAGGGGCCCACTCCA
>NZ_MWPQ01000086.1 GCF_002028545.1 Nitrobacter vulgaris | reverse complement strand
GTAAGCGTCCATTTCTCGCACCCTTGTTCGATCGTTAGCGACCCCGATCTGTTCCTGTCTTCAATTTGAAGATGGAGAGAACAGCATGACGAGCGAACATCGAGGGTGGAGGCGTCAAGGCGAGGATTTTTGGCGGGCACATCACGAGGCATGGACGCGTAGCGACTTGAATCAACGTCAGTATTGTGAAGCGCACGGCATTCCGCTCAAGGCGTTTGGCAACTGGCGATCGTTGTTTAAAGTGGAGCCACAGCCGCCCAAGCGGAAGCTGTTGTATCGACGACGCCCCTTAAGTCCTCCCCTTAGTCCGCCGTTAAGTCCCCTCGTAAGTCCGGGGTCTTATCCCTCCTCGACGGCAGCGGAGCCCATTGTTCCAAGACCACGTGAAGGGCATCGGCGACGGTTCAGCGAAGCCGACAAGCGTTGGATTCTTGAAGAGATGATACGGTCCGGCGCGAGCGGCAGCGAGATCTCGCGCCGCTACGGCATCGCTCCGCGCGTTCTGCGCCGATGGAAGCAGGACGTTGCCGCAGCGAAAGAGCTGGGCTTCGTCACTGTGCAGATCGCCGACGGAGCGACACCTGCGGCCGAGAGGGCCATGCCATGACGGCCTTGCTTCCTCCAAACGTAAAGGTGCACCTGGCTCTGGGCTACATCGATATGCGCAAAGGCATCGACGGTCTCGCGATGCTGGCGCAAGGCGTCCTGCACCAGGATCCATTTACCGGACATCTGTTTGTCTTCCGAGGTCGCACCAGGGCCAACCTTATCAAGATCATCTACTGGGATGGCACCGGCTTCTGCCTGTTCACAAAACGGCTCGAGCACGGCGTCTTTCTGTGGCCGCCGAGCATTGCGCCTGGCGAAACGCTGTCGTTGACCTCAGCACAGCTGTCGCTGCTGATCGAAGGTGTCGATTGGCGCGCGCCTGAGCAACGCTGGCGTCCGGCAATTGCCGGATGATCTGCGACCGATTGACTCGATGATGCAAGAAATGCGGCGAGAACGGTGCGAGTCAGTTAGATTCTTCTCGTATGAACGTCGATCTCGCCGCACTGCCCGACGACGTGGAGACGCTGCAAAAGCTGGTGCGTTCGCTTGTAGCCGAGCGCATCAGCCTCAGCAAGGCGAAGGCCGAGATCGAACGGCTCAATCTCATCATCAAGAGGCTGCAGCGCAACCAGTACGGCCGCCGGGCTGAGCGGCTCGATGACGAGCAGTTGCAACTCGGCTTCGAAGACCTCAACGCCGATCTTGCGCGCGTCGAAACTAGCCTTCCGCCTCCGCCAGC
>NZ_MWPQ01000015.1 GCF_002028545.1 Nitrobacter vulgaris | reverse complement strand
TGTCCGGGATCAGCGCCTATGGCACAGAATTGATTGTGTGATCTAAGGAGTGTTCGGTTCTCGTCGCGGACGAAGGAACGAACATGAGCACGAAGTCGACTGGCGGCAAACGCTCCGCCGAACACGTAGTCAAAGATATCCGCCGTGCGACGCGGCGGCACTTTTCATCAGAGGACAAAATCCGGATCGTGCTGGATGGGCTTCGGGGCGAAGACAGCATCGCCGAGCTGTGCCGCAAGGAAGGGATAGCCCAGAGCCTCTACTACACCTGGTCGAAGGAATTCCTGGAAGCCGGCAAACGGCGGCTGGCTGGCGACACGGCTCGTGCTGCGACGACCGGTGAAGTTCAGGACCTGCGCCGTGAGACCCGTGCCTTGAAAGAGGCGGTTGCCGATCTGACGCTGGAGAACCGTCTGCTCAAAAAAAGCATGATCGCGGATGGGGGCGACGACGAATGAGATACCCCGCATCTGAGAAGCTCGAGATCATCAGAATGATTGAGCAGTCGCATGTTCCCGCGAAGAAGACGCTCGATCAGCTCGGCATTGCTCGGCGCACCTTCTACCGCTGGTATGACCGCTACCTTGAAGGCGGGCTCGAAGCGTTGGAGGATCGTCCTTCCCGGCCGAGCCGGGTCTGGAACCGCATCGGCGACAATATCCAGGCTCAGATCATCGAATTGGCGCTGGAGCAATCCGAGCTGTCGCCGCGCGAATTGGCGGTGCGATTCACCGACGAGAAGCGCTACTTCGTCTCGGAAGCCACCGTCTATCGCCTGCTCAAGGCCCACGATCTCATCACCAGCCCGGCATTCGTGGTGATCAAGGCTGCCGACGAGTTCAAGGACAAGACGACGCGGCCCAACGAGATGTGGCAGACCGACTTCACTTACTTCAAGATCATCGGCTGGGGCTGGGTCTATCTGTCGACCGTGCTCGACGACTTCTCCCGCTATATCATCGCCTGGAAGCTGTGCACGACCATGCGGGCCGAGGATGTCACCGACACACTGGAACTGGCGCTCACGGCATCAGGCTGCGACAGCGCCAGGGTGCTGCACAAGCCAAAGCTGCTCAGCGACAACGGGCCGTCTTACATCGCGGCCGAACTCGCTGAATGGATCGGCGCCAACGGTATGAGTCATGTTCGCGGAGCGCCGCTTCACCCGCAGACCCAGGGCAAGATCGAGCGCTGGCACCAGACGCTCAAGAACCGCATCCTGCTGGAAAACTACTTCCTGCCGGGTGATCTCGAACACCAGATCGAGGCCTTCGTCGAACATTACAATCATCGCCGCTATCACGAGAGTCTCGGCAACGTCACGCCGGCCGACGCCTACTTCGGTAGGGCCTCTGCCATCATCGAACAACGCGAAAGGATCAAACGACAGACAATCCAATTCAGGCGCTTGCAACACCGCAAGCTCGCCGCTTAACATCACCAACCAGAGGCCGACACTCCGCTAAATCAAGCAGCCATCTGCGCCAAATGTTCTGACGACGGACA
>NZ_MWPQ01000025.1 GCF_002028545.1 Nitrobacter vulgaris | reverse complement strand
GATCATCTAAAAACAGGACGACTCGGGATGCCCCCCGGCCGATAGCCTATCGATATGTTTCTCGCTATACATCGTACAGCGCGGTGTCAACATGCAGGCTGCATCAAACAAGAGATAAATGAAAAGAAAGAAGGTCTTAAGTAAAGTAGATTGCACAAAACTCCGCGCCACCTTGCGGTTTCGCTTAGGGCATCAATGAAAAAGCAGGCTTGATGCAGACTGTCATCGCTTTGTCGTAGGACGCGTTCGATAATAATCGATTTTCGAGCGAGTGCTCGGCGCGGTTGAAGTCCACGCATCAAACAAGAGATATCGACGCACGAGCGCGAACAGGTACGGCGCGGGGCGCGGAAGATGCGAGCGACGCCTCGAACATATTCTTGCGCGGAATCGACTCGCGACGGCTCGCTCGTCCGGCCGAGGTCGGATCCCTTGGTTGGTATCGCCACGCCGGGATTGAACAGGATGATCCGTGAAATTCACCCGGCAACTGCCGACCGTCCTTCTATTCTGCCGTCGGGACATGACTGCAGATGATGCCGGCCCACAGGCATTTGCTGTTGGGCCGGCACGGTCGTTACTTTAAAAGAAGAAGCTCGTCTGGAGATAGCCGTAGACGGTGTCGGCCGTGTTGGGTGCGTTGGGTGCGTCCTGCAGAAACCGACCTTTAAACAAATAGGCTGCCCCCGTTTCGAACAGCATGGCATCGGGGACAACCCAGTATCGCAGGCGAGCCTCGATCTGCTGGCCGGCGAAGTTCCCGGATCGGCCGGTACGATCCCGTACCTGTGTGAGGCCGAAGCTGTCGGTGCGATCCGCCAGGAACAGCGTGCGGTAGGCGAAGAAGGCATCCCAGATCGGGCTCGGCGTGACCTCGAAGCGTATCGCCGGTGAGATCATGTTCGATCGCTGCAGCGGCCCATAGAGGTCGACTGGGTTGTATTCGCGGCGGACGCCGAACAGACTGTCGAAACGGGTGAAGGTATTAGGGTTTCTGCTGTCGCCGCTGCCGTGATCGTATTGCAGCGCGACCCGCGGCAACCAGGGCGCAGCGAAGGTATAGCCCGCCTCGCCATGGAAGAAGTAGGCCGACACCTTGAGGTCGCGCGTGTCGGTGACGGCAGTCGTCTCCCGGGCGAGACCCGTCTGGTAGATCGCCTCGAAATCGTAGTCCCACTGCCCGGGCTTCTTCGCCCGCGCCAACCGCGCGCCAGGAGTGAACAGGCGACGGTTTCGGGTCTGCACCGATTGCGGACCCGTCGTCCCAGTATCCTGCTCGTACAGGCCGTAGCCATAGACCTCGAACGATCCGCCGAACACCTTCGCGAAAGTATAGGAACCGCCGAACAGTTGAAAGTCCGGGCTCTCCGAGTCGAGCTCGATCGTATTGTTGCGGATGCCTCGTGTGTCATCGGGCAACCGGGTCTGCGGCATGGTCCAGAGCAGGGTCATCTGATCTTTGTTCGTGCCCTTCCAGTCGTAGGACAGGCCGGTGAAGGAGTTGATGGTGTTGCGCATTAAATTGCGCGCCACGAGGCGGCGTGAGCCGATGTCCTTCGTGAACCGGCCGGCGGTGAGACTGCTCCTCGATCCATCGTGCAGGACATCGGAGAGATCGACGTTAAGATAGGCTTGGCCGAGTTCGAGGGCGTTCACCTCATTGGTGGAGACCGCCGAGTTTCGCGGCTCGCCGTAGCCACGGCTATCGAACAGCTCCGCGCCGATCTTCACCGTGCCGAGATTGTACTCGGCGAAAATATTGGTGAAGAACGAGGCCAAATAGTCATCACGCGCGGCAGGCGCCGGACGAAATTGGTTGGCGAGCCCTTCACCACGGGAGCGAATAGAGCCGTTAATCGTGAGATTGTCGGGTCGTCCGAGTGTGTCGTAGAGCGAGTACAGCGGCGTTGGCGTGGTCGCCTTGAACTGAGGCCAGGTTTGCGGCTTCGGCTCAGCATCTCCGTTCTGGGCTACGGCATGGCCATGGCCAGGACCCTGGCCTTCGTCGCCCTGTGCATGCGCAAGATTCGGAGGAATGGCGACAAGCAGAACGATGGACAGGAAAACCAGTCCTGCCGTCGAACCGAGGAAAGAACTCTTCATTAAATTCATATCACCCCCCAAGTTGCTCTGTCATGGCGGGTTCGGATCCGCTGAGCCGCAACATTCGAAAAACGTTTCACGCAGTCCTTGATCGACGCAGCCGTCCGCGCATGCCGCACACTCCTCATCAATGAGGAACGATGCGACCACTCAAAAACAATGATCACCTAAAGTAGGAAGATGCCTCAATCCGATAGCTTGTCGATGTGTCTATCGGCATATTTCGCATTGTATGATGTCGACGTTGTATGGTGTCAACACGCAGAGAGCATCGAACAAAACATAAGAATACTTCTGACTCCATCATAAGCGGAGAAAGAAGATCTTGAGTGCGTAAAGGCAACTGCACAGAATTCTGTACCGCCTTGCGACTTCGCTTTTTGGCTTCAATTGAAGACAAACTTGATAGCGGTGTCATCTCTTGTCGTAGGACTGCGTTCGACAGCAGTCGATCTCGACGGAGTGCTCGACGCGATTGAAATCCATGCATCAAACAAGAGAGGGAGCATCGCTTCTCACTTCATCAAAAGCAAAAGAATATCTTGAGCGCGCAAGGGCGGCTGCACAGAATTCTGTACCACTCGCGGTTTCGCTTCGGGCATCAATTGAAGGAAAACTTGATGGCGGTGTCATCGTTTGTCCTAGGACTGCGTGCGATAGCAGTTGATCTCGACGAAGTGCTCAACGCGATTGAAATCCACACATCAAACAAGAGATGGAGCATCGCTTCTCACTTCATCAAAAGCGAAGGAAGATCTTAAGTGCGTGCGGATCTGCCTTCGCCTCTTCCGGCGGCAGCGGCCTTCGTCGTCACGTCGAAAAGCCAGATCTCGTTCCCGCAGGATCGCGCGCTCGCGGCGATAGACGGCGTTGATCGCTCTGTCTGCGCCGTCCGCTGCTTCCATGCGTCCTTGAATGTCGAGCGGGCGGTAGGCGACGAAGGCATCCCATTCGTCCAAGTCGGCCTACTCATGCGGCGATGACCCCGCGTCGGGTACACACATCCGTCAGCGTGATGCCTCGGCGCGCTCCGATCCGACGATCTGCGGTAGCGTGCCCGTGGGAGACGGATCTGCCGCTGCCTCTTCGGGCGGCGGCGCCGTTTTTGTCGTCATGTCGGGAAAACGCGATTTCATTTCGCGCAGGAAGCCACTCAGCGTATCCACCTTCGCCGCCATCTTGGCAATCTGCTCGAACTCGGCGCTGTTGCCCGCCGCCGGCTTGCTCGCGATATCAAAAGCGACCTTATCGGCGCTGCCGTTCATCAGCGGTGCATATTTTTCGCGGAAGCGCGCAAGCCCAAGCGCGTCCTCGGAGAGCGCGTAGCCGATGACAGCGCGAATGATGTCGCTCTTCTCGTTCGGCTTGAGCGGTTTGAAATCGCGCCAGCGCTCGCCGTAATAAAGCTCGACCTGTTCGGACGCCTCGCGCCAGCGCCGAGACGCCCAGTAAATATCGGACCGCAGACGAATCGCCTCACGCCCGGCGAGATTTGAGATGATGTCGAGCGCGAGATCGCGGCGGCCGACATCGCTCTGCGCGCGCGCTTCGAGCAGCAAGCGCTGCTGACGTAATTCACCGGCGAGATCCGCGATCCGCGTCGTGCGAAGTGCGGAGATTGCCCGGTCCGGCTTGCGGTTCATCAGATAGACCATTGCCAGCCGCGCGGCGACCTGCGCGCGTGCTGCACCCTCCAGCCGATGATCGATCTGGTATTGCAGGAGTTCGCCCGCCTGATCGAGCAGATCGAAGGCGACCAGACGATCCGCGAGCCGGCGGATCATCTCGTCGCCGCGACGGCCAATCGGAGTCAGGTCGCGAAAGTCGTAGAACATCGCCAACGCATCGACCGGCGGAAGATTGTCGCCTTTCGTGCTGAGGAAGAGCTGGGCGAACAGCGCCGCCGCGTCATCCTGAATCTGGCGTGACACCGCGGAGTCCGGTTCCAGCCGCGTGGCCGTCCTTGACGCCGCCAGCGCCTCCGCATAGCGGCCGGTATCGATATAGAGCGCCATCAGCATTTTCAGCGTCTGCACTTCCAGCCTATCGCCGCGCCACATCACCGACAGCGTTTCGAGATCGCGCAGCGCATCTTCCGGTTTGATCTCGTTGCGCTTCTGTCGCAACGCGATGTTGTGAAGCTGCGCCTCGGTCGCGGCTTCGCGGTCCGGCGAGGCCATCACCTCCTTGTACTGAGCAAGCGCATCCTTGTCGCGCCCGAGCGCTTCCGACAGCCGTCCGCGCATGACTGTAATCCGGGGCTTCAACTCGTCGGGAATGCCGAGCGCGTCGAGATCACTGCTGCACGAAGCGACCCCGGAAAAATCCCCGACCTCAAGCGAGGCTCGCATCGCAGCAGCGACGATCGCGCGCTGCAAATCGATTGGCAATACCGATATGGCGAAATGAGCGTTTTTGAACTTCTCCCGTGCTTCCGCCCACTTATGCTGCTGCGCGAGCGCAAGTGCCTTCCAGAGTTGAGAATCGTAATTGGCTCCGATCGCCGGATTAGCGAGATCCCGCATAGCCGACGCCGTATAGTTCGTCAGCGAACTCGCAACTGAATGCACGATCAGCAGAACCGGATCTTCCTGTCCGGGATTCCGTTCGGACAATGCGAGGTCAAGAACCGCCCTGGCTTCGTGATAGAAGCCGCGCGCCATGTAGAACCGGGCGAGGTCGATCCGCGCCGTGGCCCGCGCATCATCGTCACCCGCCGTCGACGCGGCGTCGACCAGTTCATCGAGCCGCTTGAAGAGATCGGCCTTGCTGTCCTTCTGCCATTGCTCGACATCGAAGATCGGCTGAGCCGTTGCCGCGCGCTCGGGCGCGGCATTAGCCGCCGACAGGGTAAGACCGCCCCGTCGGGTCACCGTGACCTTGTCGGAGGCGACCTCGACGGCAATATCGTCGGACTTTGGCTCGACCACCACGCCATGGATCGATTCACCCAGCGAAAACTCCACGAATTGCTGACGCCTGACAAAGCCGCGCGCCGGCGGCAGCGCGGTCACGACCATCAGGGTAGTGCCCGAGTCGGGATCGACGATCCGGTGCAGCTTGCCGGGGCCTGCGAGCGGCACAGTGACGCTTGCGTGAGCCCGATCGATCACATCGCGCTGTGCATAAAGCGCGCGCGATGGCTGTTGTACGGCATCGGCAAACGTCACGATCCAGCTCTCGCCCGCCGCGGTGGATGCAGACCCCTTCGAGTCTCCGGCCGAGAGGGCGGCCAATTGCGGACGAGCCAGGCGGATACGAATTGCCTGCCCGTTGTTCAAGGAACGGCGATCGATGTCGGTGATGAGCGACCCGCCCTCCTTTTGAATCGCGCCGGTATCGATCGGCTGCTCGGAGTCGAACACCAGCCACACCGTATCGGCCCGCCGGAACAGCGCGGCCGGTGCCGGCGCGCCGAATCCGAACGTCAGACGAAAACCCTCGGTGCGTCTCTCAGCGTCGAGGGTCACAGCGTCATGCGCGATTGCCTTTCTTGATGGCGCCGGAGCGATCGCAGGCTCCGACGCCGCCGCGGCCTTTACGGAGTCCTGCTTGATAGCAATATTTTCTGCTGGCTTCTCCTCTGCCGGCTTCGCTTCTGAAACGTCCGCCTTTGAAGGAGCGGTGGAGGGCGCTGGGGCGGCAACCGGCTTTTCGACCGGAGACTGAACAGACGCGAGGGGTGCAGCGATAGCCGGCGCGGCTTCGGAAGTTTTTGCTGCCGGCGCGGGTTTGACATCAGACGCCGGAGGCCGAACCGTCAGCCCGGCTTGCTCCGCAATCGTCTGAGAGGTCGGCGGCGGAATCTCGGCTGCCTTTCCGGCGGAAGCGCCCTGCGGCCGAGCTTCGGTTGACGCGAGCGGCACCGGCAGTATCGGTTTGCCGGTCTGCTGAAAGCCGATATCGACGATGTAGCTCTTCTCTTCACGAAACGAATGCACATCGACATCGCCGATCAGTTTTATTTCGATCCGCGAGCCCTCGCCGTCGACCTTCTGCGCGATTGAGCCGATATTGGCTGGCGCCACCAGTTTCGCATCCGCCAGATCGAACGTCAGCGCAGGCTTGAACAGCAACGCAAGCGTTTGCTCATTGAGGTTGGAAGAGACGCCGCTGCCGTCCGGCAGCTCAAAAACATAGCGCACGAAGGTCGGCTGCAACGAAGCGCGCACGCGAACTGGCGACCGCTTCTTCGCCGCTTCGAGGCTGCGCTGTTCGCGCAAGGCGCGCTCGGCGGCGCGGGCACGTTCCGCCAGTTCTCGAACCACCTCCTGCGGCAATTCAGGCGGCGGCCCCTTCCAGCCGTCAGGCATCAAATCGATGAAGACGCGCTCGCCGGCGGTCATTGTATTAACGGTGACCTTGCGCGCCAGCGCCAGACGAATGGCCGAACCATCCGGATCGCGGCGCGCCGAGCCGACATAGTCCGGTACCGCATCCGAGATCCTGTCGACGGGAATATCCACCGGCCGCTTGAATCGGATCAGAAGGACGGTGCCCGCCACCGTCACCTCGGAATCGACATCATCCTCGAGCGTAAGCACGAGGCGCGCGAAACCGTTCGCCGCCACAAAGCTCGCCTCTCCCTGGACCACCTGCGCGCGACTTGCATCGGGAAACGCCGCGGCCAGCAGCAGCACGGCTGTCGCGACCGCCGGAATAAAGTCGCGCCGAAGCCGCCGCGCGCAAGCGCGCGCTTGCGACCAACATCGAGCGGCAATCGTCCGCGCCATTCCAGATAGTCTCTCGACTCGAATCCGTGACCGGACGCTCGCACGCCGGTCAGACCGAACACTAGGATTGTGGAATTAAGGACTTGTTAAACAACGATCCTCGTGGAGTAAATTTGACATTCGCTACCGACGTCGCAGCAAAGCCGGCAAGCGAATGTTAAATTCAAAACTCCATTGGAAACCCAATAGTTGCTAGCGGTCCTTTGATTCTAACCTTCGCAAGGAGGCTCGCTGAAGCGGAATGCGAATATTAGAACGGACCACTAATTGCGAGTCGACTGCGTCGGCTGGCCCTCGATCTTCGGAAGATTGGAGGCCGCGGTTGCGTTGCCACCGCTCGCACGGCGCGCCAGTTCGACCGTCAACCGTTCCGCAGCCTCGGGAGACATCTGACCGAGAATCTCCGACATCTTGCGCGGCGCGATCTTCGAAGCGATCTCGAACAGTACCGGCATTTCCAGCCGGTCAAACACCTTGGCCGCCTCCTTCGGCTTCATGTTCTCGTACATCGTCACGAGACCCTTGAAGCGAGCAATCTCGGCCTCGTTCTTCTCCGCGGTCGCGGTCGCGATCCGCGCTTCGATGCCCTTCATCTGCTCGACGCGGCCCTGGATGCGATGTTCAGCGGCTTGCAAAAGGCTTTCGCGAATGTCAATTTCCCGAGCACGTGCTTCGATTTCCTGTCGCCGGCTCTGAAGGCGCTCGAGGATGGCCCGCTCGGAGGGCGACACAGACTGACCCGGCTCGGGGAGAGTGCCTACCTTCGCCACGCCCGGCGTGTCTGCTGCCTGGGCGGATTCTTCGTGCTTCGCCTTATCTTCTCCCGCACTGTCCTTGCCGGCGGCGTCTTTGTTCTTCGCCTCGACCGATCCGGTGATGTCGCCCGCGTCCGGAGCTGCGCCTGGAAAGTTTAAATTCTCCTGCGCCCATGATGGACGGGCTGAATCCCGCCGGACATCGAGGACATAGCCGCCGTCGATCACGAGCCCCGCGACCTTGAGCACCGCGAGGCCGAAGATCGCAGCCGCTACGACGGGAATGACCCGGATGTCCCTGAAAGCACTCATGCAGCGAGGCCGTTCGTCCTTTTGCGTTCGGAAAATGCCCGCGCCGCGGCTGCGACAGAGCGGGCATCACTCGTCACGGCCTCCGGTTCCGGGGCCGCCGGCGGACGCGCCGCAAGCGCGATCCTGGTCAACCGCCGCATGACGGCATCGCCCTCAGCCAGTTGCTTCGCCAACTGTCGCGACAAATCGGTGGCCAACGAAATCTGGTTACCGAGATTGTCGTTGACGTCGCGCACCGTGTGCTTCAGCCCGCCGATGGCGCGCTCGGCGATCTCGGTCGCCGTGATCAGTTCGCTAATCGTCGCCTTGAGCGACTGTTCATCCGCCCTCAGCCGCTTCAGCCGCTTGTTCAGTAGCATGCAGTAACCGATTGTCAGAACGAGAAGAACCGCAACAAGGCTCTCGATCGCTAATCCGAAAGAGTGGTTCATTGGGCCTCCATCATCTTGGTCTGCTCGTCCGCTCTCTCGAACATGGCGAAGGTGGTGTTCGGTTTGCGCAAATGTTTCGACACGCGAATGGCGACGCGGTCGCCGACCCGCCCCATGCGGCCTTCGGTGAGCGTAACGCTGCCGCACCGAACCGCCACCGACGCATCAGGCCGCATCTCAAGCGCAAGGGTATCGCCGACCTTCAGGGTCATAAGCTGCTTGAGCGGGATTTCGGCCTCATACAACACAGCGTCCACGGCGATCTGCGCCTGCGAGATCTCGGTGGCGAGGTGGCTTTCCCAGATCGGATCACGGCCGAACTTTTCACCCATGAACATCTGCAACAGAACGTTGCGGATCGGCTCAATGGTGGCGTAGGGAAGCAGCAGTTCGATGGTGCCGCCACGATCTTCCATGTCGATCCGCAGCCGGACCAGGATCGCCGCATTGGCCGGACGGGTGATCGCCGCGAACCGCGGATTGGTTTCGAGACGGTCGATCGAAAACGACACTGGCGAAAGCGGCCGGAACGCCTGCTCCGCGTCGGCCAGAACCACTTCCACCAGCCGCTTTACCAGATTGGTTTCAATCGTCGTGTAGGGCCGCCCTTCGATGCGGAGCGAGGTCTGGCCGCGACGGCCACCCAGCAACACGTCGATCATGGAGTAGATCAGGCTGGAGTCCACCATCGCCAGTCCGAAGTTCTCCCACTCCTCGGCCTTGAACACGCTGAGCACCGCCGGCAGGGGTATCGAGTTCAGATAGTCGCCAAAGCGGACCGAGGTGATGCGGTCAAGCGAAACCTCGACGTTGTCGGAAGTGAAATTGCGAAGCGACGTCGTCATCAGCCGCACCAGGCGATCGAACACGATCTCCAGCATCGGCAGGCGCTCATACGACACCATCGCCGAGTCGATGATCGCCCGAATGCCCGAATTGTCGTCGACGTTGATCTCGCCGACGCTAAAGCCGAGCAGGTTGTCGATTTCCTCCTGCGACAGAACCCGCTCGCCGCCGTTTTTGCCGCTGCCGAAATCGCGGCCACCGTCGTCGACCATGGCGGCCCATTGTTCCGCCATCGCGTCCGTGAGTTCATTCGCGGCAGCGGACTTCGCCGCTTCGGCTGGATCCTCCGAGTCGAGCGAGGCTTCCCACTGGGCTGCGATTGCATCCTGATCAATCTGATCGCTATCGTCCGCCATGATCCCGTTTCCGCGCTAGCGCCCGTTTCCGAAGTTCGTTCCTTGGAGTGCCGCTTGCGATTTGAAGCTCCTGATACGAGCTTGCGGCATATGATGTAGCAACTTCAAAAACAGCGACACTCCTCACTGGATGACGACTTCCTTGAACAGCACCGCATTGACATGATCAGGCGAGATCACAGCATTCACCCGTTTGGTCAGTTCTTCCTTCAGGCGGAATAACCCGGCTGAACCGTTGAGATCACTTGGACGCAGTTCGCGCATATAAGTCTGAAACAGATCGGTGACCCGGGGCAGCGCCGGCTTGATCTTCTCGACCTGCGGCTCCTCCTTCACCTCAAGAACGACCTTCACTTTCAGATATTGCACCCGCTCTCCGGGCGCGCCGACCAGGTTGACCAGCATGTCCGGTATGTCGACGAAGGCCGGCGGCTTCGGCGGTGGCGCTTCGGCAAGCTGCTCGCCATCGTGATGGCGGAATAAAAAGAACCAGATGCTGCCGCCGGTGACGAGAATCAGCAGCACGGCGCCGACCGCGACAATCAGCTTGAACCTTTTCTTGCCCGGCGGCGCGTCTCGATCTGCCGCTTTCTCAGCCTGATCATTCTCAGCCATCGTCAGCTCGCCCTTTCACCCAGGGTCGGTCCGAGTGCTGCCGAGCAGGCTGGATACGCAGAACAGATGCCGCCGGCGCACACGCGCCCTATTGCCTTGACACTCGTGCCCGGACCCGAAGCTCGTCGCTCCCGCAACGGCCTGCGAACTTCGAATTCGACGTTCACCAGCATCCATTCTGGTGTGTTTTGGTCAGAAGTTCGCTTTCGAGGTAGTGGCGAAAATGCGGAGAACTTCTGGGCTGCCACACTAGGTACGCAATGGTTAACGGAACCTTTCTTTTAACCATAACTAGGAAGATTTTGCCGGGCCGATATGGTCAACAGGGCCTTAATTACCGGGTCTCCCAGGGGGTAGATTTCAATAAACGACTGATAATCCATCGCTTCTGAAGCTGGCACGGCTTTCGCTATCCCTTTCTTGAACCGCAGGCTTGGGAGAGCCTCGAGGTTCGATCGATCCGGTGTCGCGGCCTGGGAGGGCTTTCTTCACACGGATCCTCAAGGGGAGAACCACCGATGGAGAATACGCTCCTCATCGGACTGTCGCGGCAGATGATGCTCGAACGGCGGATAGACGTCATTGCGAACAACGTCGCGAACGTCAACACCAACGGTTACAAGGCCGACCGCTCGCTGTTCGAGGAATACCTGATGCCGGGAGCGCACGAAGACAACTTCGTCGGCCGCGACCGCCGCTTAAGCTTTGTCCAGGACCGCGCCACCTTCCACGACTTCGCCGGCGGCCCGACCGAGCAGACCAAGAGCCCACTCGATGTCGCCATCGACGGCAAGGCGTTTCTGGTGGTGCAGACGCCGAACGGCGAGCGCTACACCCGCGACGGCGGATTACAGCTCAATTCACAGGGACAACTGGTAACGGCATCGGGCTTTCCGGTGCTCGGCTCCAATGGCCCGATCAGGTTCCAGCAAACCGACCGTGACATTACGATTTCCGCCGACGGCACCGTGACCGTGATCGAGGGCATCAACAACACGACCAACTCGATCCGCGGCACGCTGCGGCTAGTCTCCTTCCCGCAACCCCAAAAGCTGATCAAGGAGGGATCCAACCTCTACGCCGCGGGCGCAGGCAATTCCGCTCAGCCGGATACGAATGCGCAAGTCCATCAGGGCTTCATTGAGCGCTCCAACGTCAATGCGGTGACCGAGATGAGCCGCATGGTCGAGGTGTCCCGCGCCTACACGCAGATGGCGACGCTGTTGCAGCAGCAAACCGATCTGCAACGATCCGCCATCGAAAAACTCGCCGACGTTCCGGCATAAGGAAACCATATCATGCGTGCTCTCTATACCGCAGCAACCGGAATGGCGGCTCAAGAACTAAACGTTCAGGTCATCTCCAACAATATCGCGAACCTGCGCACCACCGGTTACAAAAAGCAACGGGCCGCGTTTCAAGACCTCATCTACGACCACGTCCGCCGCGTCGGCGCGCAGGCATCAGCTCAGGGAACCATATTGCCCGTGGGCATCGATCTCGGCGGCGGCGTGAAAACAGTCGGAACGCCGCGGCAGATGAGTCAAGGCACGCTGTCGCAGACCGGCAACGATCTCGACATCGCCATTCGCGGTGAAGGCTTCTTCAAGATCCAGATGCCGGACGGTACCTTTCAGTATACTCGCGACGGCACGTTCCAGATGGACAACCAGGGTCGCATCGTCAATGCGCAGGGCAATCCGGTGCAGCCGACGATCACAATTCCCCAAAACTCCGCTGGCATTACCATCAACGCGCAGGGCCAGGTCTCGGTGACGCTGCCGGGGCAGACCACTCCGACGGTGCTTGGCCAGATCGGCCTGACCCGCTTCATCAACAAGGCGGGCCTGCAGCCGGTCGGCGACAACAACTTCAAGGAGACGCCCGCCTCCGGTCCGTTCCAGGACGGCATCGCAAACATCGACGGCTTCGGCGACATGCAGCAGTCGAACCTTGAGCAGGCCAATGTCGAGGTGGTCTCTGAAATCTCCGATCTGATCGCCGCACAACGCGCCTACGAGATGAACGCCAAAGTCGTCAGCGCCGCCGACCAGATGCTGCAATCCGCAGCCGCGCTGTTCCGCTAGAGCATGATCCCGAAAAGTGGAAACCGGTTTTCGGATAAGATCATGCTCGGTCAAAAAGAAGAGAGGCTGATCATGGCCGTCCGCTCCTTTCTCATCGCTGGCGCGCTGCTGGCGGCGTCCATTCCGGCGCTGGCCGGCAATGACGTGGCTCCGCGCCGCATCGTCCTGGCGAGCACGATCCAGACCGCGGCCGCCCTTCCGGCTCCTGTGCTTCGCGGCCATGTCGACATTACGGACGAGGTGGTGAGAATCGGCGACCTTGTCGATAACGCCGGTGACGCAGCGCAGGTTGCGATCTACCGCTCTCCCAACCCCGGCACCACGGGCAGCCTGTTGGCTACCCAGGTGCTCGACGTTCTCCGCGCGCATCAGGTGATCGGCGTCGAGACTCACGGCATCCGCAACGTCGCGGTGACACGGCTCGCGCGCACCCTCGAACCGGACGACGTCGAATTGCGGATCGCGGTCGCGCTCGAACACCGCAATGGACTTGGCGACGCCAAGAACCTGCAGCTGACCTTCGATAAAGACTTTACGGCAATCCATCTCGATGCCGCTAACAACGGCGCCATCAATCCGATGGTAACCCGGTTCGACCCGCGCAATGGTCGCTTCGACGTCACGCTCGAGGTCGGCAACGACTCCGGCGCCGCACCGGCCCGCCTCCGCTTCACCGGAGTCGCCGTCGAGACTGTCGAGGCCGCGGTGCTGGCTCGCGACGTGGACCGTAACGCCCAGCTGAAATTTTCCGACATCGTCATGGAGCGTCGCCCCAAGGCCGAGGTCGGCCACGATGCCGCGAGCCGCGACCACGCCGTCGGGATGCAGATGCGGCGGCAGATGCGCGCCGGTCAGGCGCTGCACGGCGCCGACCTGACCAGACCAGACCTTGTGCAACGCGACGAGGCGGTGACCCTGATCTACCAGGCCGCGGGAATTTATCTCACCGTGCGCGGCCAGGCGACCGAAGCCGGCACCGAGGGGGACATCGTCACTGTTCTCAACCTGCAATCGAAGCGCACCGTGTCCGGCGTGGTGGTCGGGCGAGGTCAGGTGTCGGTGTCTCCCATCACGCCGGTTGCGCCCCGCAAGCTGGCGAGCGCCGAGCCGGCGGCAGCGGCAACAGCCCCCGTCTCCGCCCAGAGCGGCACGCCCACATCTTCAAAAGCCGAGTAACGTTCATGTTGAAGTTCGCGCGCATCAACCGCATCGTCCTAACCGGCTCATTGCTAGCGGCCGCCGGCCTCGCCAGCGGATGCTCGTCCATCGATCGCCTTTCGCAGATCGGCGAGTCACCCAAGCTGACCGCGATCGACAATCCGACGACGCAGCCGGGCTACAAACCCGTGCAGATGCCGATGCCAAAACCGGAGACGGTGTCCTACAACGCCAACTCGCTGTGGCGGAACGGCTCGCGCGCGTTCTTCAGGGATCAGCGCGCGGCGCGGGTCGGCGACCTTCTGACTGTGACCGTGAACTTCACCGACAAGGCCAACATCGCCAACCAGACCCAGCGCAGCCGCACCAGCAAGGAAGATTCCGGCATCACCGATTTCATTGGCAGCAAAACCATCGGCAATCCAGCAACCGCGGTCCTGCCTGGCCGTATCCTGACCACCGACTCCACCTCGCTGAGCGACGGCAAGGGCTCGGTCCAACGTCAGGAGAACTTGCAGACCAGCGTCGCCGCGGTCGTGACGCAACTGCTGCCGAACGGCAATCTCGTGGTCGAAGGCAAGCAGGAAATCCGCGTCAACAACGAAATCCGCGAATTGATCGTCGCCGGCATCGTGCGACCTGAGGATATCCAGAGCGACAACACTATCGATTCAAGCAAGATCGCGCAGGCCCGCATCGCCTACGGCGGCCGCGGCCAGATCAGCGATGTCCAGCAGCCGCGCTACGGTCAACAGGTGATGGACGTGCTGCTGCCGTTCTAGATTCTCGAGAGCTCCCCACCGGATCGCGATCCCAGGCGCGAGACGGCGACGACCCCGGCGATGCCATGCATCGTTCGGGGGATGCGGCCTCCGGCGGCTCCCCTGCCGGAGGCCGTGTCTATCTTCGAGAACAGAGAGCAGGCCTTGTTCGTTCGCTGATGAGCAGCGAATTTTTAATGACCCCTTGGTCTGTGCGTCGCACTTGCGATGGCTATATATCCGTGACATTCCGCAAGTCGAGACTGCCGGAGCGTCCAATGACCCTCGCCGTCCGAATCCTGCTTGTCGTTGCCGCCTGCCTGATCGGCTTGTCCGACACGGCACAGGCGCGCCACCGGCACCGCCCTGTCTACACGCTTATGCCTTCAGCGCCCATTATCGTGATGCCGGCGCCCTCACCGCGCCTCAGCATCGGCGGGGGCAATCTGCCGGGCGTGCCGAACACAACGTGGCCTGGAACTATCGGCACAGGCGCCGTGCCAAGCGGCCTGAGTGGCGACAGCCCAACCACGCCGGGATTTCCCGGCAGGGTCGGGCGCGACTAGAACAGAGCGAAGGTTCGGCCACCCCGCATGCGACCCGCTCGCTGCGCGTAGTAAAAAGGGGTTCGAAGGTTAAGTCCTCGGGGTCAAGCCGGGGAAAGGACGGGATTGGGTTCGCCGCAGCGCGTCACGCGCGCGACGTTAGAGCATGATCCCGAAAGTGGACACCGGTTTTCGGACAAGATCATGCTCAATGAAAGAATAAAACAGAGTTTGATTCAACGCGGTTGAATCGGACTGTAGAGAGCGGATTCCACATTCGCTTCACGTTGCCGCAAACCCTGTGGGCAAGTGTCAAAATCAGAGCTTTTGCCGCAACGGAATGCAATGCTTAAACGAACCAATAGGAGTTGCGGTATTGACGCCAAAACCCGATCCCGATCTTCAGCAACGCGACGCGCTGCTCCAGACCGTGCTTCGCGACTACTTTGCGTCCGACAACGCTGCGATCCTGAACACCATCCGGTCCGAGGCCGAATATGTCGATCTCGTCTCCGGCGAGATTCTGCTGCGTCAAGGCGACATCAGTGACGACGTGTACTTCGTCCTGTCGGGACGGCTGCACGCATTTTCCGAGACAGACTCCGGCGCGAGAAAAATTCTCGGCGAGATCGGGCGCGGTGAAACCATAGGCGAGCTCGCGCTGTTCACCGGCGAGCCACGCTCGGCAACCATCTTGGCGGTGCGCGATACGCTGCTGGTCAAAGTAACGCGCGCTATGATCGAGCGCGCGATCCTGCAACATCCGGAAATCGAAATGTCGATGATGCGGGTCGTGATCCGGCGATTTCGCGAGCGCGAGCGACAAGCGCCGCTGGTGCCAGTGAACATCTGCATCCTGCCGGTCACGTCCGGGGCGGATGCCGCCGATTTTGCGCGAAGCCTGCGTAACGCGCAAGCCGCAAAGGCCGGGTCGGTGACGGTCGTCACCGCCGATGACGTCGCCAGACACTTCGGGATCGCTCGGGACCCCTCGTCTGAACAGCGCAACGATGCGCTTGCCGGCTATATCGACGAAATCGAGGCTCAGAGCCGCGGCGTGTATCTTGCCGCCGACGGAAGCGACACCGCATGGACCCGGTTTTGCCTTCGTCATGCCGACGAGGTGCTGCTGCTCGCCGACGCCGGCCACGATCCCGGTCTCTCGGCTGTCGAGCAGGCTTTCCTGTCACCCGCCGCTCCCATTTCGATCGCGCGACAGACACTGGTTCTGCTGCACAAGGCCGATACGACAATTCCCACCGGCACGGCGCGTTGGCTGAACGCGCGGCCGGATGCGCGGCACTTTCACATTCGCCCGCAATTGCCCGCGGACATGCGTCGGCTCGCTCGCATCGTATCCGGACGCGGTGTCGGACTTGTGCTGTCCGGCGGAGGCGCGCGCGGTTTCGCTCATCTCGGCGTCATCAAGGCGCTGGAAGAGGCGGGCATTCCCGTCGACATGCTTGGCGGCAGCTCAATCGGCGCGGTCATGGGGATGGTACTGGCGCTCGGGCGCAGCGCGGATGAAGTCGCAGCCGCCGTCCGGAAGGCGTTCCTCGAACACCCGAGGGGCAACGTCACCGGCGACTACAATTTCATTCCGCTGGTATCGCTGATCAAGGGTGCGCGCACGCGAAGCGCGATGACGCAGGCCGTGCGCGATGCCACAGGCCGGGACGCAATCGACAGCGAGGATTGCTGGACCACCTTCTTCACTATCGCGTCAGACTTTTCGGCCGGTAGCGAAGCCGTCCTGCTGCGAGGCGACCTGACCCGCAACGTCGGCGCAAGCTACGCAATACCCGGTGCGCTGCCGCCGGTCTTCGTCGGCGGGCACATGATGTATGATGGCAGCACGTTCAACAATTTCCCGGTCGACGTGATGGCGCGGCTCGGCGCCGGTCGCATCATCGGCGTCGATCTCTCGGTCGATCGCGGGCAGGTGTTCGACATTGACTGCGTTCCTGGAACGCTCGCCTTGCTGCGCGACAAACTGAAACCGCGTGCGAAGCGGCGTTACCGTCTGCCGAGCGTGCCCGAGACGATGCTGCGGTCATCGTTCATCACTTCGATCTCCAAACAAAAGGAGATGGGAAAGTTCACCGACCTATTGTTTCAGCCGCGCGTCCCCGAGTGCCGCTTGCTGGACTGGAACCGCTTCGACGAGATGGTCGCCGCCGGCTACAGCCAGGCCCGGCAGATGCTGGCCGGCCTGACCGACGCGCAGCGGGAGATGTTCAGGTAAGCCGTTGCCGGCGAGCCGCCACGCCAACGATTATTCTGACGCGTTTTCTTGCGCCGAACCGGTACTGTCGTGTCGAACACCAGGACATGCTTCGCTCGCGAACTCACGCCTATACCGCGGCCCGCGCCGCCAAGGCATCGGCGCCGCCTGCCCTACTCGTCCCGATAAATCTTTTCCCGCTTTTCGTGGCGCTCCTGGGCTTCGACAGAAAGCGTCGCGATCGGTCGCGCTTCGAGCCGCTTCAGCGAGATCGGCTCGCCCGTTTCCTCACAATAGCCATAGGTATTGTCTTCAATTCGCTGCAAGGCGGCGTCAATCTTGGAGATCAGCTTTCGCTGCCGATCACGGGCTCGCAGCTCGATGGCGCGGTCGGTTTCCGAGGACGCGCGATCGGCGAGGTCGGGAAGGTTAACGTTCTCTTCCTGAAGAGTCTGCAGCGTAACCTTCGATTCGCGGAGGATATCGTCCTTCCATGCCAGCAACTTGGCGCGAAAATATTCGCGCTGGCGCTCGTTCATGAAAGGCTCTTTTTCGGAGGGCCTGTAGTTCTTCAACTTTTCCAAATGCATTCCTGCTCGGTGCAAGGCACCGGACGGACGGTCCGGCTGCGGCGGAGCTTATATAGCGGCCGTTTGTGACAGACAATATCGTCGCACCAAAACCCGTCCTTGACAGCTCGGGGCTTCCGCGTTCCTGCTTCCTCTGCCCGATGTGGAACCCCGGTCTGCGCAGCGTATCGAGGCCATCTTTTCAACGGGTTCCATCGCGTCCCGGCTGCTTTCAGAATTGCCCCGCCTTGGCCAGTTCCACCTCGACGCGCAATTCAATTTCAGCCAGGACCGCGTCGAGACCGGCATCGCCGGAGGACGATTTCAGCTCGGCAGCGGCAGTGCGCAGCCGGATCACGGTTGACGCGTCGAAGTTGCCGGAAAGCAGCCCGATCTTAAGATCGTCGAGCACGTCCAGCGCGCCCCTGCCCCGCTGTACCGAGCGCTTGCGCCGCTCCGCCGGATCGTCTTCGACGCCCTGCAACGCCAGCAAAGCATCGATGGTGGCAGGCGCTTTCGGCGCGGCCGCGGCCCTGCTTTCCATTGTAGCGGCCGGGTCCGGCAGAGAAAATTCGCTTCCGCCCGTTCGCCGCGCGGACGGGGCCTGCGTTCCCGGCGTTGTGCCGTTCGGTCCGTAAATTCGCATCGATCATCTCGCCCGAATATTGATGGCGCGCCATGCCGGTCAAGGAGTGCGCACCGGATGACTCCAGCAAGAGAACCGTGGGCCGTTATGGTTAACGAAGCGTGAATGCCCGGCAAATTCTGCCGACGCGGGCAACTTCGCCACCGCCTCCCGCCTGCGCAGCTTTATCCACCACATCGATCTTCCAACGATATCAATACTATATGCCATGCGCCGCGATGGCACGAACCTCGCATAGTTAACGGCGGATGACCGTCATGGGAGTGGCGGCCAGCCGGACCGAACCCTCAGCGGGGAGCAGAGGATGCCTGGCGTTGGTATTTTAAGGATTGTCCGGATCGCCGTCGCGGCGCTTGTCGCGCTGCCGCCGCTGGGCATGCCTGCGCACGCGACCTCACGGATCAAGGACCTCGCGAATATCGAAGGCGTGCGACAAAACCAGTTGATCGGTTACGGCCTCGTGGTCGGCCTCAACGGCAGCGGCGACACCCTCAACAATATTCCTTTCACCAAGCAGTCGCTGCAGGCGATGCTGGAACGCATGGGCGTCAACATTCGCGGCGCCACCATCCGAACCGGCAACGTCGCGGCCGTCATGGTGACCGGCAACCTGCCCGCCTTCGCCACCCAAGGCACCCGCATGGACGTCACGGTCTCGGCCATGGGCGATGCCAAAAGCCTGCAAGGCGGCACCTTGCTCGTCACGCCGTTGCTCGGCGCCGACGGCAATGTTTATGCGGTGGCGCAGGGCTCGCTTGCGATCGGCGGCTTTGCCGCTGAAGGCGCCGCCGCGAGCGTCACCAAGGGCGTGCCAACCAATGGGCGCATCGCCAACGGCGCCATCGTCGAGCGCGAGATCGAATTCGCACTGAACCGGATGCCGAATGTCCGGCTGGCGCTGCGTAACGGCGACTTCACCACCGCCAAGCGCATCGCCGCCGCAGTCAACGATTTCCTCGGCACGAAGACTGCCGAGCCAATCGATCCGTCCACTGTGCAACTCTCCATCCCAGGGGAATACAAAGGCAACGTCGTCGCACTCCTGACCGAGATCGAGCAGCTGCAGGTCGAGCCGGACATCGCAGCAAAGATCATTATCGACGAACGTTCCGGGATCATCGTGATGGGACGCGACGTCCGCGTCGCCACCGTCGCGGTAGCGCAAGGCAACCTCACAGTGTCCATTTCCGAAAGCCCGCAGGTCAGCCAACCTAATCCGCTGGCACGCGGGCGAACGGTTGTGACACCGCGCACAGACGTCGGCGTAAGCGAGGACGGCAAGAAACTCGCGCTGGTCAAGAACGGCGTCTCGCTTCAGGAGCTCGTCGACGGACTCAACGGCCTCGGCATCGGGCCACGCGACCTGATCGGCATTCTACAGGCGATCAAGGCGGCCGGTGCGATCGAAGCCGATATCGAGGTGATGTGATGGAAGCTCACACTGTCAATGACCTGATAACCACCGCTTATCGCAGCACCCCTCGCATGAAGCCGATGCTGAACGGCCGTCCCGATCCGCAGCTCGCGCGAGCGCTGGAACACGTCCCTCCGCGGTCAATAGAGAAAGCCAAAGCAACCTCGGAGGATTTCGAGGCGATGTTCCTCAATTCCATGTTCTCGCAAATGACGTCCGGGCTGAAGGGCGAAGGCCCGTTCGGCGATACGCCAGGCACCGGAGTGTGGCGCTCGATGCTCACCGAGCAGTATTCCAGATCGTTCGCCAAGGCCGGCGGCGTCGGCGTCTCCGACGCGGTGTTCCGCGCCCTGATCATGCAACAGGCGAGCCAGACCAAGCCAAGCTCAAAGGAGAGCGCATGACACCGAAGTCCCGGGATCCGCAGGCGTCCCTTCTCCCGCCTCCCGTATCGACGCCAGCGGACGCACGCAAGCTCGCCGACGACATGCTCGACATCATGAACGCGCTGCTTGCCGTCATCGAGCGCGAGACCGAGTTGGTGCGCGCCGGCAAGATTCGCGAAGGCATGGCGCTCGAGAGCCGGAAGACAGAACTATCGCGCCGCTACGTCGACGCCATCAGGCAATTCAAGACCAGCCAGGTCTACATGACTCAGTCGACGCCTGACCTGCTCACGGCGCTGCAACGCCACCACGACACATTCCGCGCCATGCTCCAGGTGAATCTCACGGTGCTCGCTACCGCGCACGCGGTCTCGGAGGGAATCGTTCGCGGCGTCAGTGCCGAAGCGCAGCGCCGCGCCACGCCGCAGACTTATACGGCAAGCGGACAGCGCAGCGCACCCTCGCGCCAGCACATGAGCCCCCTCGCAGTCAGCCGTTCGCTTTAACGCGCGAACCGGCAGCGACCATGATCCGGCGAGCTTAGAACCAATCCCGTCAGACGATATTGCAAGGAAATTACCCAGACGCGGAAACCGAACAGCGTCCATGATGCCTTGAGTTACTCGCCAGGCGTATTTGCGGAAGCCAACGGTTACCAGTCTGTGCAAGGTATTTTATGCGCGGCTTTCAGGGCAACGAGGTTTGCAGACCACGGGGCTTCAGACCGAGACATACGGCGTTGAGCGTATCGAGGTGATGCGTGGCCCATCGTCGGTGCTCTATGGGCAAGGGCAGCCGGCCGGTATCGTGAAACTGGTGACGAAGCGTCCGACCGGGCAGACCATTCGCGAAGTGCAGCTTCAAGGCGGATCGTTCGATTACAAACAGGGGGCATTTGATTTCAGTGGCCCAGCCAATGAAGATAAAACGCTTTTATATCGTCTGACTGGCCTCATTCGTGACAGTTGGCGCTTCTCCGTCAACACCAGCAACCTGTTCGACAAATACTACGTCGCAGCCTGCTTCTCGATGGCACAGTGCAATCTTGGTCGGGCACGTAATATTCTTGGAACCGCGACCTATCGCTGGTAGCTCGCCCGCCAACGCCTCCCGACATCGGCGGCGGCCCGATCGCGCTCGCCGTTCCAATCAGGTTTACACAGGACGAACTCGGGCCCGAACGGCATCGGCTCCGGCACTGCAACCGAACCAACTGCCGCTCGAAGAATGAGAAGCCTCGCTGAGGAGACCTGCCCTCGCATATTCCAACCAGTTTGAATCAAATTTCTGCACTCACGGCATCACCTCATTGAACACGTTTTCTAACGTGGCGTTGAGAGACAGGCGCTAGGCTTGCGTTCTAAAGGGGGGTGGGATTTGACTCGACGGGAGCCTGGAGGCGACCATGGGTACGGATTTCAGTATCAAGCCGGTTGGCGCGCCGGTGGCGGCACCAGTCGTTCAGCCGGCAAGCCCGGCCGCGGACGATGCGGTGGCGACTCAACTTCCGCCGAGCAAAAGCGTCACGGCGACGGACGTCAGCGCGCGCGCCCGCAACGATCTGCGGACCTCCGGTGATACGCTGTCACGGCAAGTAGTGGTCGATCGTGACGCCGCCTCGGTCGTCTACCAGGTCGTCGATCGCCGGACGAGCCTCGTCGTGAAGCAGTTTCCCGAAGAGGCGATGCTGCGGCGACGCGCATATTTCCGCACGCTGGATTTGATGAACACTGAGCGAGAACCCTCGGCCGCCACCGACCGCCGCGCCTAGAGCATGATCCCGAAAAGTGGAAGCCGGTTTTCGGATAAGATCATGCTCAATCAAAATAATGCTCAGTTCTGATGGACGTAGGCGTTCTCGAGCGTGCTTGCACCCGTCGCCGGATTGCTCATGACAGTGCTGACCTTCGCGGTGCCAGCCTTTGTCAGCACGAACTTTGAATCGCCGACCCGGAACGAATTGTTCTTTATCAGAACTTCCTGATACTTGATCGTGCTTCCGTACTGGTACTTGGCCTTGGCGCGGAAACCATTGACGCCGGAAATCGTCACGGAGAACGGCTTCTGGTTGGCGTACTTGCCGCTCCATGTGCCTTCGAAAACCTTGGGATCGACGTTAACATACCTTCCGGTGTTCAGATTGACGTTCTGACCGACCGTTGTGTAGTTCGATGCCAGGATATTCAGGACGTCGGCCAATGATCCGGCTCCGTCTGTGACGGGGATTACGCTCGACCGGACAAGCCGGCTGCGAGATTGCAGTTGATGTCGATCAGCGCCGTCAGCTTCGCAGGGTCTGGATTTATCTGCATGTCGACTGTCTGCTTCATCACGAAAACGCCGATGTTGGCGATGTTCTGACGAACCTCCAGCGGCTGCGGGTTACTCTCGCTGTCCGCCGCACTCATGAAGATCGACCACAAACGGCGGTTGAACAGCAGCGCCTTTTGCATGTCACTGTCGGGCCCTTTCCAGTTGTCCTGGATCTCCCGAAGCTGCCGCGCCGCTTTCAGTAAAGCCTGCGCCTCGATTTCACGCGGAGACGACGAGGTTTGAGCCGTCCGGGCATAGGCTTGAGCAGCATTCGACATCTAAACCTCGGGGGAAAAAGAAAGGGCGCACGCAACTTCGCGTTGCCGAATGTCTATCAGCACCACCTTTAAAATGGGTTACTCGGTGTTTTCACATGCGTCGAAAAAGTGGCAAATGCAGCGGGTTCTGCAATGGTGCCGCTTTGCTCCTGACTGGAATTAGAAACAAAGTTTCTAGATTGTTATTCTGACGCGTTTTCGTCACGCGAACCGGTATCCACTTCGCTCGAAAACGCTTGGCCTCGTTGCGGTGTTTTTTCGATTTTCACATTCGCCGGAGCCTTCACGGCAAGCGAATCTCGTGACATTCGCCGAGCTTACGTCATCAGCGTAGCAATTGCAGGACGCTCTGTTGTGACTGGTTGGCCAGCGCCAGTGCGGACACCGCGATCGACTGACGGGTGGCCAGCGCTTGGCTGTTTGCCGCTTCCTCGTTGGTGTCGGCGAGGGTCAGGTTCGACGAGCCGGTCTGTAACACGTTGATAAGGTTCTTCGAGAAGTCCTGACGGATTTGCACGATCGACAGGTTCGAACCAAGCGTCGAAGCCTGCGTGCGCAGGGTGGTCGACGCTCTGTCGAGGCTGGCGATCACGCTGTTGGCCGAGCCGTTGTCCAGGAAGTCGATGCCCACCGTCAGGGCCGACAGTCCAAGGCCAGCTGCATTCATGTTGGTGCCGGTGATCGTGAGCGTGGACTTTGCGGTCTCGTTGAAGATGAGCTTCAGCGTGTCGCCGCTCAGCAGATTAATGCCGTTGAAAGACGAGTCCGACGCCGTCGTGTTTATCTGCTGAATGATGTTGTTGTATTGATTGACGAGGCCGGCGCGAGCCGCCTGAACCGCTGAATCTTGAACGGGCGCGCCGGCGACAAGGCCATTGAAGGCATATCCCGCGCCGGCCGCGGTTCCGCCGATCGTGCCAATGGTCTCTGCGGCAGCCTCGTTGGCGGTCGAGATCGTGATAACGCCTGCCGAATTGATCGTGGCCTGGAGATTGTTTGAAGCAAGCTGCGCGTTCAGGTCGTTAAGGGTTCTGACGGTACCGTTGGTGCCGTCACCGAACGTGACGTTGGTCGCGACGCCGCCGCCGGTTGCCCCGATCGTTAGCGTCTTGCCGTCGAGGTTTCCCGCGCCCCCGCCGCGCGCCGTCGTTCCCGCGCTCAAGCCTAGCTTTGCGAGAACTCCGGCCGGCGTGGAGTCCGTCAGCGCCAGGTCATGAGCGATACCGGTGTTGAGCGCGATCTGCCCGCTGCCGTTGACTGTCGATGCGGTGGCGGGCGTGGTGTTGCCGTTCAGCGCATCGATCACGCCGGTCAACGCACTGAGTGTCTGGTCGATGCCGATCGTGACGTTTCCGGAAGGGTCGGTCGTCGCCGCGCCCGACGCCGCGAACGTGATGGTCTTGCCGTTGACGGAAAAGCTCTCGCCGGCCGCGGGGCCGGTCGGCGTCGCAACCGCGCCGTCGGTCAGCGCGCTGATAAGGGTGGCGCCGGTCGCGGCGGCGTTGGCGGTGCCGGTCTTCAGGGCGGTGCCGGGCGTTGCGGCGACATTTGTAAACGGTGTCGTGCCTCTGAGATCGAGCGCGGTCGCGCCCGTTACGGGAAGACTTTCCACCGACGATTTCTGTGAATAGCCGACCTGGGATTGCAGAACCTGATTGGCGACCGACTTCGCCGTGTCCACCAGCTTCTGCAGCGAGGTCAGGCCGGTATTGGCCGCCTGCAGCACCTGTATGCCGTTGCCGATGCCGTCAAGCAGATTGCTGATATCGTTGGCGCGGTTGTCGAGCGCTGCTGCAGTGAAATAATTGGTCGGATTGTCGAGGGCCGTGTTGACCTTCTTGCCGGTGGCAAGACGGTTCTGCGTTTGCGCCAGCAAATCGGCAGTAGACTGCAGCGAGAGCAAATTCTGGCGAACGGATGCCGAGAGAACGATGTCGGACATGACTGGCCTTCCCTAACCTGCGCGGACGCCAACTCGCCCCAAGAGCCGGTCGCTGGTCGGAAAGGTGAACAAGACGTTTTAATTTATGGTTAACCCAGGATTAATCCCCGCTCGATCGTCGCGGCCACAAGAAAGCAGTCGTGACATTCTTGGCGCGCACGTCCTTTCTGAACTCAATCGGCAGAATGCAAGGCGGATGAGGGTTTTGTCCTACTATGTTGACTACGAAATTCAATAGCTCGGAAGCATCGCCCCACGAGCAATTTTCGCCGTTCTTTCAAGACCTCATGAACAAGCACTGACAATCCGGCTTCAGAAGAATTGGACCGCCGGCTAAAGCTATTCCGCTTTGATGAAATCAAACCCGAACCCTTAGCTTTTTTGTTTGGCGCGTTTTCTTCACGCGAACCTCGTGTCCACTTCGCTCGAAACGCTACAACAAAAAACGGCGGGGGTTTCCCCGCCGTTTCCGTCGTCTGAGATGCGTTTGCGATTAGCGGAGCAGCTGCAGCACGCTCTGCTGCGACTGGTTGGCCAGCGCGAGCGCCGACACCGCGATCGACTGGCGGGGGGCCAGCGCCCGGCTGTTCGCCGCTTCCTCGTTGGGGGCAGCCAGCGGCAGGGTGGACGAGCCGGGCTGCAACACGTTGATCAGGGTCTTCGAGAAGTCCTGACGGATCTGCACGATCGACAGGTTCGAACCGAAGGTCGAAGCCTGCGAGCGCAGCGTGCCGGACGCGTTGTTGAGCGAGTCCAGAACCTTGTTGGTCGAGGCGTTGTCGAGGAAGTCGGTGCCCTTGACCAGCGACGCGAGGCCGAGGCCAGCCGGATCAAAGGTCACGCCCTGAATGGTCAGGGTGGACTTGCCGGTTTCGTTGAACACCAGCTTGAGCTGATCGCCATTCAACAGGTTGACGCCGTTGAAGGACGAATCCTGCGCGGTGGTCTTGATCTGGTCGATCACCGCGTTGTACTGGCTGATCAGCGTGGCGCGGTTGTTCTGCGCGTTGGCGTCTTCCACCGGCGCACTCACCGTCACGGAAGCTCCGAACAGGCCTGCACCAGCGGCAACCGCCGTACCACCGAACGCACCGATCGTGGCATGGGCATGATCGTTGGTGGTGGTGAAGGTCAGCGCGCCGGCCGTGCTGATCGAGGCCGACAGGTTGTTCGCGGCCAGCGCCGTGTTCAACTGATCGAGGGTCGTCACGCCGCCCGTACCAAACGTGATGCTGGTCGCGGTGCCACCGTCGGTCGCGGCGATCGTCAACGTCTTGCCATCGAGCGCAGCCGGAGTTCCGGCCGTGCGGGCGTAGGTGTTGGCGGTAAGACCAAGCTTGGTGAGAGCAGATCCGCTGATCACCAGATCCTGGGCCGTACCGGTGTGGATCGAAATCGCACCGGCCGCAATCGTGGACGTGCCAGCAGTATTGCCCGTGATCGCATCAATGGCATCGAGGACATCGCCCACGTCACCGGTGGTCACGTCAATCGAGAGCGTGCCAGCCGTCGCCGAACCGCTAGTGCCGGAACCGCTGTTGAACGAAATCGTCTTGCCGTTCACAACGATGGTGTCGGATGCGCTGATATTGGACGCAAGGTTGTCCGAACCCGCACCCGCCGTACCAGCCAGCTTGGTCGCAGTCGTGATCGCCGCTGCGCCACCGGTGTCGTCGTTGTTAACCGCCGAGCCGGTCACGGTCCGGTCAGTCGGAGCGCCGCCCGGTCCGAGCAGGTTGTCCGCCGTCGCGCCGGTGATGGCGGCAGTGGTCGCCTGCGACTTGGTCGAATATCCCGTGGTCGCCTGGAGCGCCTGGTTGGCGATCGACTTGGCGGTATCGACCAGCTTCTGCAGCGAGGTGATGCCGGTGTTGGCAGCCTGCAGCACTTGCACGCCGTTGCCGATCGAGTCGAGCAGGTTGTTGATGTCGCTGGCGCGGTTGTTGAGGCCCTGCGCGGTGAAGAAGTTGGTCGGGTTGTCGAGCGCCGAGTTGACCTTGTTGCCGGTGGCAAGACGGTTCTGCGTGGTGGAGAGCAGATCAGCGGTTGACTGGAGGGAAAGCAGATTCTGGCGAACCGATGCGGAGAGAACGATATCGGACATCTTTCATACCTTTCTGGTGTGAATACACATACGCCCATACGCCGAAGATCCTCGGCGAGGCGCCACACTGGTGTGAAGACTCTAAGAAAGCATGAAGCCAATCGCAGACTCGCGCGGCTGTTCGGCCGGCGGCCGAAGCGAGCGCATGGCTTGATTTGCGCCGGTATGGACGGGATTCAAGGACATTTCATTTCCGGTGGCCGCTACCGCCGTTTACCCGGCGTTAACCACAATCGGGAAGGATCACGGCCAGACTGTCCGCGATGCTCGCGCCGACGCGGCCGTCCGCCGCATTTCGCAGCGAATGGCAGTGCCGTGCGTTCCGGCACGCTTCATTCAATGACAGGAAACCGTCATGGCGCTGAAAGTCGAATTGAAGCCGCATGAACGCATCATCATCGGCGCCTGCGTTGTCACCAACACCGACCAGCGCGCGCGGCTTTTGATCGAAGGCGACAAGATTCCGATCCTTCGCGAGAAGGACATTTTGACGCCTGAAACAGCGGACACACCCGCCAAGCTGATCTACCTCGCGGTGCAACTGATGTACCTGTCGCCGGAGCCACAGATCAATCACGGCACGTATTTCAGCCTGCTGCGCGACATCATCACCACCATGCCGGGCGCGTGGCCGATCATCGAGGGCATCAACAACGACATCCTCAACGGCGACCTCTACAAGGCGCTGAAGGAAGTCAAGAAATTGATCGCCTACGAAAAGAAGCTGGCGGGTATGAGCGACAGCACCGCCGATCGCGCCGACAGCAGACGACGCTCCGCCTGACATCACGCCGCGCGAGCATTTCCGGTCAAGTGGAATCCGGTTAGCAGAAAGAAAATGCCTTCGATCAATCTGCGCGTATTTCGATCGCGAACCGGTATCCACTTCGCTCGAAAACGCCATAATACGCGCCGACGCGGGCGCGCGGCCGTCACGGCTTCAGGTTTCGCGCGCGCCGAATTCCAGCACCGCTGATACCAGCGCTTCGATGTCGCGCATTCCGGTGCGATGATTGACGATCGCCGCGCGGATCGCGAGCCGACCGTCCAGCATGGTCGTGGACGGCGCTGCGATTCCCGACTCGTGCAGCAATGCGACGATTTCCGCATTGACCCTGTCGGCATCGTCGGCCCGATAGCGGAAGCACACGATGTTGAGTTGCACCGGCGCGAGCAGTTCGAGTTTTGGTTCGGCCGCGATCTGCGCTTCCAGGCAGCGCGCCAGCGCGCAGGTCCGGCCGATCATCGCGCCGAGCCTTTCGGTGCCGTAGGCTTTCAACGTGAACCACGTCTTCAACGCGCGAAAGCCGCGGGACATATCCGGGCCGTAGTCGCATGGCCACGGCGAGCCCGCCGCAAGCCCGCGCGTTTCCCGGCGCAGATAGGCGACCGGCGCCGCAAATGTGCGGCGGTGCTGTTCGCCGTCGCGAACGAGAAGGAAGCCCGCGTCGTAGGGCACCTGTCCCCATTTGTGGAAATCGAAAGCAATGGAGTCGGCGCTTTCAATTCCTGCGAGGCGAGGTGCAATCTCCGGCGACAAGACCCCGAGAGCGCCGAATGCGCCGTCGATATGCAGCCATAGTTTCTCGTCGCGGCACACGCCATGCAGCGCCGCAAGATCGTCAATCGCTCCGATGTCGACTGTTCCCGCCGACCCGATCACGAGAAATGGTTCAAGTCCCGCGGCGCGATCGACGGCGACCTGCGCACGCAACGCATCGGCATCGATGCGATGACAGCGGTCAACCGGAATCCGCCGCAGGGCGTCGGTGCCGAAGCCTGCGAGGTCCATGGCCTGGGCAATGCAGCCATGCGTCGCAACCGATGTATAGGCGATGAGACCGGCGCCGCGATCCATCAAGCCCCGCTGGCGCACGGACGGGCCGATTCGCGCTGAACGCGCCACCAGAATTCCCATCAGGTTCGCCATCGACGTTCCCGTGACGAAGATGCCGCTCGCGGTATCGGGAAAGCCGAACATCTGCCGGACCCACAGAACGATCTGCCGCTCGACTTCGATCGGCATCTGATCGCGGCCGGCGACATTGGTATTCAACCCCGCCGCCAGCATTTCGGCCAGCATCCCGACAGCCGTGCCGCCGCCGTTGACCCATCCCATGAATCCGGGGTGGACATTCCCGGCGGTGTACGGAGCGATGTACTCGGCAAACTCCCGATAAATGTCGGCCACATCGGCGCCCTCTCGCGGCAGCTCTTCGCGGAAACGGGCGCGCGTTTCCGCCGGTATCGGCCGCCATACCGGGCGCTCGCGAACCTTGGCTATATGATTGAACATATCATCGAGCATCCGGTGCCCCTCCGCTCGAAGCTTGTTCCAGTCGTCTGGATCGAGCGTTTCATCGGCTTCCGGCAGCGTGTCGCGCGATGCAGGCTTCATGATGCGCGCTCCCCGCCGCAAGCGATCATCGTGCACGGCGCATCGAAATGACGAAGGACGAATTCAATCTCAAAGCTGCGCATGAAACGTGCTTCCTTGCCGCGCGCAAAAGGGCTTCTGACCGGCATTTCCCGATGGGCTGATAAACCGTCGCGCCTGCCCGCTCCAGTTCCACTTAGAGCATTTTCGTTCGAAAACGCCATAGGGAGGCGGGCCAGTCCCGGCAGCGCGGAATTCCCAATGAGTAACGCATCATGACGGGTTTTGGAACGGGTTTGTCGTTCCTTCGTCAGGGCTGAAGCTATCCTGCTTCGGACGTAACTAATAACGTCAGATGAATTTTACCAGGCTGAGCTGCGAGAGCATCGCGGTGGTCTGGTATGACGCCTGCAGGTCGGTTTGCAGCGCCAACAACTGACTCGCGACCTCGTCGGTGGAGACATTCTCCGCCTGGTCGATGATATTCTGCATGGTCGCTTGCGTCAGTTTCTGCCGCGCGGTCGCATCCTTCATCACGGTCTGCGCGTTGGCGAGGTCGACCTGGATGTCACGGATATTCTGACTGCCGGGCGCGATCGTCAGATTTTGCGCAACGCGCGAGTTGAGCGCCGAAATCTGGTCGGTCGCGTTCGGATCGGTCGGCGATGTCGTCACCGCCGCGAGAACCGCAACGGATTCCATCAGCGAGCGGATGGCGTCCTCGTTCGCGCGCATACCATACTGCACCGTCACCGAAGGATCGACCCGAACGGTCGAGGTTGCGCGCGCCGACCCGGCTCCGGCGTCGCCGGTGTACCACTGCACGGTATCGGCGGCGGTGCCGTTCACCGCGGCCGTGGCGGTCGCAAGCGTCGCGGGCGGCGTAATGTCGACGCGCTGCGGCGGCTGATCGAAGAAATCATGCGTCGCGCGGATGGCGGAGGCCGCGACCAGCGCTGTCTTTGCCAGCGTTCCGACCGAGCTCGTCAGTGCGGCGTTGAGATTGGCAGCGGTTGCGGCAGGCGTCGCGCCGATCGCAAAGCTGCCGGCAGGCGTCGGGACTGCGCTGGAGGCCGTCAGTTGCACTGTCTCGCTGGTGCCGTCCGGAAGATTGAAGGTGAAGCTCACCGCGTCGCCGTCGGCCGGGTTGGTGGCACCGAGATCGATTGAAATGGCAGGCGGCGCTCCGGCCGGACCTGTGACGGTGGCCCCTGTCAATGACGACGACACCGATTGCAGTTTCATGCCGTAGACCGAGGGCGACGCATCCTCCGCAACTGACACCGACGTCGCGGTCGGCGAGGAAATGTTGAGACGGCCAAGGCCGCTGGTACCGAGGTCGGCCTGGTTGCGCTCGGAGATGACCTGCTTCAACCCCGCCTGCCCGGCCCCATTGCCGTTCAGGATGAGATCCGACGCGGCCACCGACTGAGTATAGATTGTGCTGCCGGAAAAGATGTAGCGGTCGCCGGCCTGCGTATTCAGGATGCCGACCACTGACGAAAATTGCGCGACCGCGGTCTGCTGGCCTGCGGTCTGTCCGGCGCTGTTCAGCACCTGCGATCCGCTGTTCGCCGCATTTTGCAACTGCGTACCGATGTTGGAGAGTGCCTGCAGCGCCGTATTGGCAACTCCGATGTTGGTGTTGATCTTCATCATGGTGTCGGTATACGCGGAGATGTTCGACAGTTGCGCGCGCGCCGCGATCGCAAAGCCTTCATTGGCGCCCATGCCCGAGTAGGTGGTCGCACGCTTGCCGCTTGTGAGTTGGTTTTGCAGATCGGCCATCTGCGTCTTCAGGTTCTGGATCGAGCCGCCAAGGATGGTGTTGCCGAAGCTGATTCCGTTGATCGCCATGCGAACCGCCTTTACGCCGTCGTTACAATTATGCCTGCAGCAGCGTCTGCATCATGCTCTGCACCACGGTCATCACATGCGCATTCGCCGCATAGGAATTCTGCAACGCGATCAGATTGGACATTTCGGTATCCATGTTCACGCCGGACTTGGCGTCGAACTTCTCCTGCAAAGTATTGACGACGATGTCCTGACCTTGCGCGACCTGCTTCGCTGTTGTCGCCGTGCCGCTCTGCAAGCTGACGAACTGCTGCAGGAACGATGGCAATGTACCCTGAAACGGCGCGGCGGCCGCGCCAAGGCCGGTGTTTGGAGAGTATGTGAAAGTGGCTGACGTCAACCGGTCGAAAATGAAATCGGAGCGCGTGGTGTCGCCGGCGGGAGTCAGCGGCGAGGTGTTGTAGACCGTGAGCTTCGAGGGATCGGCAAGCAGCGCTGCGTTGACCTGAATGCGCCCCGCCAGCCCGGTGATCTGCGACGCGGTGCCTGTGATCGCGCCGGTATAGAGCGAGGCACGGTCGGTGAAGAACGGCAGTTGCGGACTGCCCGAGGTCAGCGACTGCACCGTCGTCGTAGTCGATGCCGCGGTCACGGTCGATGCACCCGAACCGTCATCGACCACCCGCAACTGCGACCCGGAAGCGGAAAACGTCAGATGCGACGTAGCTCCTAGTTGCGCATTCAGTTGCGACACGATCGAGGCGAGCCCGCCCGAGAAATCGACGCCGATCACCCTGTCGTTTGGATTCGAGGCCGTGTTCGGAATCGGCAGCGCGGTTGGGTCGTCCACCCGCACCACGGTGACGGTGTGCGAGACGTTGCTGGAGTCGGTGTAGGTGACGTTGAATGCGTTGCCCGGCAGCACGCTGGAGAGACTGGTGTCGAATCCCGATGGCGGTCCGGCCACCGGCGCGCCGCTCGTGGTGACGTCCGACAATGCGCTGGCGAGCGTCGCCGCCATCTGGTCCACCTGGTTCTGCGCCTGCACCAGAATCTTGTCACGCAACTGGACATCGGCGGCGATCTGACCGGAGTTGATGCCTTGCAAGGCGATCATGTCCATCTTCGCGCCGTTCGGGAGCTGGCAGATGATGGTGCCGACGCTCGACTTCGCGGGATCCGCGCTCCATCGCGAGTTCGCGGTAAGCGAGGACTGCGCGTTGAACGTCAGCGTTGAAGCGTACACACCGCCGACGAGCTGGATGCCAGACGTGGTGAATACCGAGGTCTGATTGACGCCGTCCGTCGTCACGCGGATGTCCATCAACCTTGAAAGCTGATCGATTGCAGCGTCGCGTTGATCCATCAGCGTCGCGGCCGCCGGGTCCTGAGCACTCAAGCTTTGCAGCTTCTGATTGAGCTGCGCGATCTGTTGCATCGCCGCGTTGGCCTGCGAGACCGACACCGAGAGATCCTGCTCGGCGTTGGAGCGCAGCGTCTGGATGCCGCTGGTGGTGGCGTTGAGCTGCTGCGCCAGCGCCTGCGCGGCGTTCAGCACAGAGGATTGCGCCGCCGTGTTGCCCGAACTCGCCGACAGCGCCTGCAATGCGGAGGTGAAGTTATTGTAGGCCGCCTCCAGCGTTCCATCGTTGCCGGGGGTGCCATAGACGTTCTGCAACTGGCCGAGCACTCCGGCGATCTGATTTGCATAAGCGCTGCCGGCATTTTCCGTGCGCAACTGCGACTGGACATAGGCGTCAAGCGTGCGGTTGACGCCGATAATGCGGACGCCGGAACCGGTGCTGCCGGTAACGATCTGGTCCTGCACCAACGTCTGCGCGACGTAGCCCGGCGTGTTCGCGTTGGCAACGTTGCCGGACACGATCGACAGCGCGGCCTGGTTAGCGCGCAAGCCGGACATCGCGATGGAGAGGGCCGAACTCAAACTCATCTTTTTGCCCGCCTCGAAACCGGATCAATCCGCGTCGTGACCAGAGTCCGATTCAACTGCGTTGAATCAAACTCTGTTCTATTCATTCGACTGAGCATGATCTTGTCCGAAAACCGGTTCCCACTTTTTGGGATCATGCTCTATCGCAGCACGTTCAGAAGATCCTGAACCATGCTGTTCGCGGTGGTGATGACTTTCGTATTCGCCGAATAAGCCTGCTGGGTCACGATCAGCTTGGTGAACTCATCGGCGATATCGGTGTTGGAGCCTTCGAGCGACGAGCCGCTGATGTGCCCTGCCGCACCCGCGATTGCAGGCCCCGACTCGTCTGTCACCGCATAGGCCCCGCCGTCGAGCGCCTTGAGGTAGTTGGTGCCGTTGAAGTGCGACAGCGACACCTGCGCGAGAGACAGGTTCTGCCCATTCGAGAAGGTGCCGACCACAACGCCGTCATTGTTGACGGCAACCGACTGTAGCTGTCCGGCGGCGTAGCCGTTCTGGTTGATCGCATTGATGGTGGCGTTGCCGCCGCTGCTGGCGTACTGGGTCAGACCGCCGGAGCCGATATTCAGCGTGAGATTGCCGAGCGACTGGGACCCGACACTGACGCTGGGAATGGTGACGGACGACCCGACCGGGCTCGAAAGCTGGCCGTTGGTGCCGAAGGTGAAATTGGTGCCGACGTTGATCCACGCCGCTTGCGTGCCGGTGGCGTTCGGATTGGCCTGATAGAACAGGTTCCAGGTATCGGAATGCCCGGCGCCGAGCGAAGCGCTGTCGGTCTTGGCCCAGCGCAATTGCAGGTTCACCGCCGTCCCGGTCGCATCATAGGCCGTGACCGCGCCGCCGCTGATCGATTGCTGCTGGAAGATTGTCTGGTCGTTAGCGATCACCACGCCAGCCCCGGGCGTGCCGCCGCCCCCGCGCGCTACGTTGGTTGTCGCGCCGAAGCCCATTGCCGTCCAGCCCGCGGCTGCGCTCGTCACCGAGAGGTCCTGCGCGGTGCCAGTATGCAGGGTGATTGCGCCGGTGCCGGCATTGATCGTCGGAGCCTGGCCGGTGATCGCGCCGATCTTGCTCAGCAGATCACCGACGGTGTCGTCGATGCGGACATGGGTCGCATCCTGCGCGCCCGGCGGCAACGCGGTGCTGGCGTCGGTGAAGGTGATCGTGGTGCCGTTCACGGTGATGGTGTCACCGACCGCGAATCCGCCCGGCAACGAGTCGCTCGGCGCCGTGCCCGACAAAAGCGTCGCGCTGGAGATCGCGACCGCAGGCGTCTGCTGATTGGTCGCCGGCGACCCAGTTATGGTGTTGTCGGTATAGGGCGGGGCCGGTGTGCCGACCACAAGGGGATTGAAATTGGTCGTGAAGTCGGACGGGTTCAATCCGCCGGCCGCCGTAATGCTCCCGACCGGCGCGGTCGCGCTCGACAGCGTTCTCGGCACCGCCGGAAGATTGGCGGCGTATTGCACCGTCGTCGTGGCTTGCGCAGGAACGAAGCTATTCTGGAATTTCAGCACCTGCGGCACATTGCCGAGCGGGTTGCCGGTCCTGGGATCGACCGTCACGCCCATCAGATAGTAGCCAGCGCTATTGACCAGATGGCCGTAAGCATCGACCTGAAAATCGCCGCGCCGCGTGTAGTAAGTCACGCCGGAAAACTGCGGCTGGTTGTCGACCCGTCCCGTCGGCGCCTGGACGTTGAAGAAGCCATCGCCGTTTATCGCCATGTAAGTGCCAACCGTCGAGGCGGACACCGTTCCCTGACTGCTGATGGTTGGCGTCGCATAGGCGGTTACGCCGCCGGCAACCTGGCGATTGGGGGTGGTCGAATCCGGGATCAGGTCAACGAAGGCGGTGGTGATACCCTTATAGCCTGTGGTCTGGGAGTTTGCGATGTTGCCGGAGATATTCTGAAGTGCAAAGGACTGTGCCTGCAAACCGCCGACCGAAGTATTCAGTGCGTCGAAAATACCCATACGTCGTCTCCAACTCGATCCAGGCGGCGGCCCAAAACGCGGGTCAAAATTCGCCGCGGCCGGCAAACGACATCGCAAGCTCCATGCCAACGGAAGAGACAAATTATTTCAGCAAGTTAGCATAGAGCTCCGGCTTCAAAGCCCGGGGCATTCTTGCCTTGCTCGGCAACTCTTGCCGGGAAGCGCCTCGCGGTGGCGAGCGATCGGGACTACTTTTTGCGAGGGGTCCGGTTCGCTGTCTTCGGAAGATATGAAGGAGTGCCGGGCCGAGCCCGGCCATCACGATCTCCATCCGGGGATGAAGCAAACGAACTTTACGTCGCCGATGGCGAAGCAGGATGGAAGACGAGCGCCAACCCGTCCATGCAGTATCGCAGGCCCGTGGGTTTCGGCCCGTCGTCGAAGACATGGCCGAGATGGCCCCCGCAGCGACGGCAATGCACTTCGGTCCTCGCCATGCCAAGCGTTGTGTCGGTAGATTTTCCGACCGCGTTGTCGAGCGGCTTCCAGAAGCTCGGCCAGCCGGTACCGCTTTCGAATTTCGTCTCGGACGAATAAAGCGGCAGGCCACAACCGGCACAGGCGAATGTGCCCTTGCGATGCTCCTTGAGCAAGGGACTGGAGAAAGGCGGCTCGGTGCCGTGCTCACGCAGGATGTGATACTGCTGCGGCGTAAGTTGCGCCCGCCATTCGGCATCGGTCTTTTCGATCTCGAACTTTCGCGAGACCTTCGTCCCCGTCGCCCAAGCGGATTCTCTCCCTGCCCAGCGGAAGCCGAACAGACCCGCAAGACCGGCGGCGGATGCGAGCAGGATGCGGCGATCAATCATGGTTGTCTCCGTGCAAGCGAGAACCGATTCACCTTGCATCTCATACGGGACGACCTGGGCAAAGTTACACGGACGTGTCGGGAATGTTCTCACGTTCTTGCGAGGTGGTTTCCGGAAGCGTTTTGGCTTCCTCCCATTAGCGGGGCGAGGTTGAAGAGCCGCCCGCTCCTGTTTCCCCGGAATCATTTGGCGCCAGCGCATGATGAGCCGCGGATCGCCGCGGACGCGATCCCGTCTGGCGATTGGCCGCATTCAGCCGCGCCTGCCGCGCCCGCTCGCGATAGCGCGCCAGCGTGCCGGCGGCGGCGGATCGCGCTTGCATGGCCATGCTGATCGCATAGCCTGCCGCGCGTCCGGTCATTCCGCCCGCCCATACGAGTTCGAACGGCGCAAACAACCGCCAGCGGTCATCTCCTTCCAGCATGCCGCGGGCGATCAGTTGCCCGGCCATCGCCGAGGTATTCAGCCCCTGCCGGCCGAAGCCGCTCGCAACCCACAGTCCAGGCCGTAATTGGCCGACCTGCGGCATACCGTGCACGGTCTGACCGACCGCACCACAGAAAGCCTTCGCGATCTCGACAGTACCGAGTTGCGGGAAGGTGGTACGGATGCGCTTGCAGATCCCCCCGGCATGGCGCTCCGGCCGCGCCTCCCAGGTCGTTTCCGGGCTCGCCCACATCAGCCTGTCGCCATCAACGATCCGAAAATGATCGATCCCGTCAGTGTCGATGACAGAGCCCTGAAACCTCATCACCTCGGCGAGCCGCTCGCCCAACGGCGAAGTGACGGCGGCATACCGCCAGACCGGCACCAGAGTATCGGACAATCGCCGCAACGCTTCGCCAAGATGGACATTGCCCGCAAGCACGACGTTGGAAGCCCGCAGCCGCGCCCGCGGCGTCGTAATGCGTTTCCGAATCCCGGACGAATCGATGCTAACCACCGGCGTCCCTTCGAAGATGCGAGCACCGGCCTTACGCGCGAGCTCCGCGAGGCCGTGAACATATTTGCGACCGTCGATCTGGAACGCTCGCGGATAATGCACCGCGTGAAAATACCGGTCGGTGCGTAAGGTGTCGCGGACGCGGTCGATCTGCCATCCCTCTGCCTCGGTCGCAAAATCCTCGCTTAGCATTTGCAGTTGGCTGATGAGCCGCTCGCCGGCATCGACATTGGAAACCTCGAGCGCGCCTTCCGTGAGTCCTAGTCCCGGAATGACATCTTCAGCGGCATGGGCGCGAACATAATCAGCGCCCTGCTGAGACAGCGACCAGAGTTCGTAGGCATCATCGAAACCGACGCGCGCGATCAGATCGGAAAGCGGAAGTCCGTAGCCAGGCATCGCCGTGCCGAGATGATGGCCGGACGCACTCCAGCCGACATGGCGGCCCTCGAGCACGACGACGCTTGCGCCTGTCCGTGCCGCCTCCAGCGCCACAGTGAGGCCGGCCAGGCCGCCGCCGACGACGCAGATTTCAACGTCGAGATCGAAAGTCAGTTGCTCGCGCCGCTGCGCCGCAGACTCCGCGTCACCGGGACCATCGGCCGCAACTATGTTATCCGAAATCATGACGTTTCCTACCACTACCCCTGTGACCTTGTCCCGTGCAAGGTTGTAGACTAAGCCGGCCCTACCCCGCGTTCCGGGTCATGCTTAACCTCGAATCGAGCCAGCGTCATGCGCCGCCTTTTGCTGCTTCGACACGCGAAAACCGAACGCGACTCGCCCAGTGGAAGCGATCGGGACCGCCCGCTTGCCGCGCGCGGCCGCAACGACGCCGCCGAAATCGGCGCGTGGCTTCTCACAGAGCGATCACTGCTGCCGGATCTCGCGTTGATCTCGACCGCTGTGCGGGCACGCGAGACCTGGGACATCGTTCGGCAAAAGTTTTCGGATCAAATGGCTCCGGGACTTGTCGAGCACCTGCCGGAGCTATACGGCGCCGAGCCGGCGCAACTCCTGACAATTATTCGTTCCGCCGGCCCGGATCCTGAGCGCCTCATGATCGTCGGGCACAATCCCGGCATGCACGACCTCGCGCTTCGTCTGATCGGCGGCGGTGACGCAGCCGGACGTGCGGCGCTGGCCGACAACCTGCCGACGTCGGGTCTTGCCGTCATCGACTTCGCCGTCGATCGCTGGGACAGCATCACATTCGGTGGCGGACAACTCGTCCGGTACGTCAGCCCGAAACTGCTGAAGGAAGCCTGACAGTTCGGCCTTTCATCCGACTCCGCATCGCTTTCATGATATGCTTGTATGGCACGCAGCATGGCAAGCTGCCCTTGAGTCAGCCCCTTAGGAAGACAGGATTCGACGCGGGGACTGGGCATGATGGAGGACACCCGATGTTCAAATCCATTCTCGTGCCGATCGATCTTACCAACACCGATCTCGCCAAGCCCGCGGTTGCAACCGCGGTGTTGTTGTCGCAAACCTCGAACGGAACCATCAGGCTACTGAACGTGCTGCACATGACGCCGGTGATGCTCACCGAATACGTGCCGGCGGATTTCGACATGCTGCAGCGTCAGTCGTCCCAGGAGGCGCTGGCAATCGTCGCACGCGAGGTGGGCATCGAACCGTCGCGCATTTCCAGCGTGGTGCGGCAGGGCAACAGCGTCTATCATGAGATTCTTGAGGAATCCCAGGCCGTCGACGCCGACCTGATCGTGATGGCTTCGCATCGGCCGGCGATGAAGACCTACTTTCTTGGCTCCAATGCCGGCTATGTGGTGCGTTATGCCAGTTGCTCGGTGTTGGTCGTGCGACATTGAGCGTCGAGAGCGAGGAGCAGCGTCAGTTTACGGCAGCAACTCCCGCGGCAACGCATTGAATGTGTAGGCACGCGGTCTGTTGCGGTGCATGAAACGGCCGATCTGCCAGCCAAAAAGCGCAGACAGACCGACGATGAACAGGGCGCCGGCCCATTCGCCTGTGACCATCGCCCGCACCAGCAGGGCTGCCATCGCTACGGACAGCAGCGTCAACACGCCCGCGCCCGCAAAATAAAGCACCGGGTTCAGGCCGCCAACGAGCATGGTGCGCGCGCCATGCGCTGCAAGCCGTCGGTGCAGTTCGACGATGAACGTGCTGTAGTCCTTGTCCTGCGCATCCATCAGCGCCAAAGTCCGCCAGGTGGTGGACATCACGATGATGCATCCGCCGTTCCGATGGCTGATCTCGGTGCGGAATCGGTGCGACTGCATCGACATCGGCCGGTAGGACATGCGCAAGGCAGCGACGTCCGCATAGCGCCATCTTCCCGTCCGGCGGCCAACGCGCCACGATATCCCGTCATCCTCCAGCGCGAACCGATGCGCTGAGCCGATCAGCGAGGCTCTATAAGCGTATCCAACGCCAGGCGGCGGTATCTCTGGTGGCGGCGACACAATCAGTACCCTTCGCACAGCGGTGCGTTCTCTTGCTCGACGTGCAGTTTTTATCCTAGAGTCTTTCACCGCTTCACGGAAACAGCGAAAGACTTAAGCTTTTTGATTTGAGGCGTTTTCTTCACGCGAACCGGATTTCACTTCGCTCGAAAACGCTATAGAAAACCCTCATGGCTGAAACCGCTTATTTTCCGCGCCACTTGATCGTCGGCGGGGCAATGGTGTCCGGCATATTGCTCGCTCTCGCCGTGCACATGCTGGGCGCTCAGATTGGTCTCGACCTCGGTGGGCTCTGGCGTTCCGATGCCAAGGAGTTCATGCCTGCGGGTGCCGCGATCGCATGGTGGCTGGTCGCAACGGCCAGCTTCTCCGGCAGCTATTTTGTCGCGACGCTGATGCATAGCGCAGCGTCCAACCGCATTCAGCAGCGGCTCCGGCAGTTCCTGATCGTAGTCGCCGTACTGTTTCTGGCGGGCGCGGGACAGGCCGCCTCGGCGCCCAGCACCGCGCCGACCGTCTCAAGTTTCATAACTGGCCTTGCCGTGCTCGGCCTTGGCGCGGCGATGGCCTTCTGCGGCGCTTACTTCACGCTGCGCAAGACCTGACTCTCAAAACGTCTATTTGCATGGCACTTCCGAGTCGCTAAGTCCCGGCACAAGCTCATCGTGTGCTGGCATTCCGTCCTGGCTGTCCTGAGCAGGAAGGGGTGATCGATCCGGATTCGATTCGCACCGGCTCGCCAGTGCACTGCGAAGCGGCCATGCACAAGTTCAGCACCAGCTTCACAAATTGTTTCCCTCGCGTAATAAGCGATGTCATACATCCGACGCATAAGGAGCTGTCGGGGCTTTGATGATGTCGTCTGCAAGAACTTCCTAACCGGCGATGGAACACGGGGCGTCTTATGCCTATATGCATCGTCAACTCACTTTCGCCGCTGCGGACGCGCGCAGCGGGGATGTGTCCTGACTTTTTTCAACCGGTGAAGGCGCCGCCGCGTTCAGGCCTGATAGCGACCGTCAAACGCCCCGTTTTGTCTTATGAGTTTTTCGCGTATGAGAGACGGAACAGCCGCTTGCCTTCCTCTCCGCAATCGGCTCGAAACGTATCGTGACCTGGTGTGGTGGTCAGAATTTGGCGTCATGGTCCCGACGAGGCCGTCGAGCGGCGTCTTCTGAAATCAAGCCACACCGGAATAGTGAGATTACTAGTGTCCCTTGATTTCGAAATTCGCATTGGACGTTTCCACAAGGCCATAAGACCTTCGGAATCGGGGCGCTAGCGGGAGGACGAATGCAACGGCTGCTGACCGCGCTGCAGCGCGGCTTCAAGGAATGGATCGGCTGGAAACGGCTTGGTGTCGTTGCGAGCTTCGTCATCATCGCTTTCGCGATCACGACTCTTATCCACACCCTTAAGGGCGTCGACTCCGGTGTTATCCTGGTCGCGCTGACGGAAAAGTCGCCCTCCGAGATCGCCTTGGCCGCGCTTTGCGTCGTCGGGGCGTTCTGCACCCTGACCTTTTATGATTTCTTCGCGGTGCGGACGATCGGCAAGGATCACATCCCCTATCGCGTCGCGGCGCTCGCAGCCTTCACGAGCTACACCATCGGCCACAACGTCGGCGCGACGGTGTTTACCGGCGGCGCGATCCGGTTTCGGATCTATTCGGACTATGGGCTGAACGCCATCGACGTCGCAAAGATCTGTTTTATCTCCGGGCTGACGTTCTGGCTCGGCAACCTGTTCGTGCTCGGCATCGGCATGGCCTGGCATCCCTGGGCGGCGAGCGCGATGGACCTGCTGCCGCCGTCAGTCAACCGCCTGATCGCATTCGGCTGCCTCGGCGGCATCGCAATCTATCTCGCCTGGATCATCACCGGTCGCAACCGCCGCGAACTCGGGCAGAACGGCTGGAAGGTCGTGCTGCCGTCCGCGCCGCTGACCTTCGTGCAGATCCTGATCGGAGTCGTCGATCTCGGATTTTGTGCATTGGCAATGTATCTGTTGATGCCCACGCATCCGGACATTGATTTCGTGTCGGTGGCGGTCGTTTTCATTCTGGCCACCCTGCTCGGCTTCGCCAGTCATGCGCCGGGAAGCCTCGGCGTGTTCGACGCGGCAATGTTGGTGGCGCTGCCGCAGTTCGGCAAGGAGCAGTTGCTGGCGACGCTGCTGGTATTCCGGATTCTTTATTTCATGATCCCGTTCGCCATTGCCATCACCATCATGGGCACCCGCGAACTCTGGCTCAACGTGGTGCAGCCTTGGCAGCACCGCCGCAGGATCAACGGCAACGGCAACAGCGACGTTGTCGGTGACAACGGCGCTAACGACGACCACGGTAAGGGCAACAGTGATGGCCCGCCGGATGAGGCGGCATCGCCACGGGCGGCCAAGTCGCCGGTCGTGCAGGACTGAGCCGGCGACTTCCTCTCCGCTCTTATTTCCGCCAAAACTGTCACGTCAAAACCATTCATGCTTCGCGCCCACGCCTCGTTCCTGGTCGGTATTGCCCTCACATTTCTTGGCAGCCTTGCTCTTAGCAGCCTTGCCGCGCAGCAAATCGCCGCGCAGCCGCTTTCCACTGGCATCGCCCCGGCCGACCCCGCTGCTCCAATCCAGGATCAGGCTGCCGGCGGAATGCAGATTTCCTGGGAGGTCCGTAGTCGCTTCCGGCTGTTCCGGGAGGAGCGGGATTTCCAGATCCATGTCGCCGCTGCCGGCAACCAGAGCATTCTCGCTGCTGAGCAGGCGCTGGAACTGCAAAGCGACGGTCGCGGCTGGGCTCGCAACGCCGTGAACCGTCTTTGCATCGATCTCGGGGGGCACATCAGCGAGCCCTGCACGCGCGACAAGATCAAGGAAAGCTATCTGACGCCGACGGAGCATCCGGTCACCGTGCGCCTGACCGGCGCGGTCCCGGTCGGCGCCGTCTGCGCCTGGTCTTTCGATGATGGCGACGGCCCCCGCGCCACGACGCAGGACTGCGCCGAGCCGATCGACTTCCGCGCCCGCTATGGCCGCGCCACCAACGCCACCGTCGATGTCACGAGCGGCAGCGACGCACCGCAGCGCCTGATGACGCAGATCAAGGTGCGCGACATCCTCGTCGCCGGCCTCGGCGACTCCATCGCTTCCGGTGAAGGCAACCCGGATCGCCCTGTTGCGCTGTCGGACGAAGGCTTTTGCTTCCGCTCCTATCTCGGCGGCGCGGCGGACGAATTTTACCGGCCGAGCCGCGCCGGCTACAAGGGCGGCCGAGCCTGCGGCACCTCCGGCTCGCTACAGACCTGGCAACAATACGGCGCGCTGTGGATGAACGCGGCCTGCCATCGCTCGCTTTACAGCTACCAGGCCCGCACCGCACTCGCACTCGCGGTGCGCTATACGCACGTCGCGGTGACCTATCTGCCGCTGGCCTGCACCGGCGCCAGCATTCCCGACGGGATGCTGGGTTCGCAGCGTGCGCGCGAATGCCTGACCTCGAAGTCGTCGGCCAAGTGCCAGGGCACCGTCAACGGCCAGATCGCCCAACTACGCGAAGCGCTCGCGGCTGCGAGGCACCGCCAGCCCGACCGCAGGCTCGATCTCGTGCTGATGACCATTGGCGCCAACGACATCAATTTCTCCGGCCTCGTGTCCGACGTCATCGTGGATGCGGCAACCGAACGCGCGCTGTTCAGGCGCGGCGGCCTGATCGGATCGGTCGACGATTCACGATCGAGCCTTGTGCGCGACCTGCCGCAATCCTTCGTCCAGCTGCGCGCAGCATTGAAGCCACTGTTGGATAACGACCTGTCGCGGGCGGTGTTCGTCTCCTATGCCAACCCGGCGCTGACGAACGGCGGCGCGCCCTGCACCGGCGGCAAAGCGGGCTTCGACGTGCACCCGTCATTCAATGCCGATCCCGGGCGGCTCGCCGCGGTCACCGGCTACGTTCAAAATGAATTCCTGCCGCGGCTGAAAGCCCTCGCCTTGTGCCAGTCCGGCGTGATCTGCCGCGATCCCGCCGGCGACCGCATGACCTTCGTCGAGGCGCATCAGGCGGCTTTCGCCGATCACGGGTTTTGCGCGCGCGCCGGCAGCGATCCCGAATTCGACCGCGAATGTTTCTCGCCCCAAGGCAACAGCTTCGTCAGCAACATCGTGGAGGCGCCGCAGCAGCCTCTCGCCTGCGGCCGTGAGGCAAGCGCGTTCCGCGCCTATCTGCCCCGCGCGCGCTGGATCCGCGACGCCAACGACAGCTACTTCACCGCGATGACCTACCCGCAGGCGCAGTCCTCATCAATGCAGCCGTCCGACATCCATGACGCGACATGGGGACTGCTCTCCGCAGTGTATGGCGGCGCGATCCATCCGACCGCCGAGGGTCATGCCGCGATGGCGGACGCCGCGCTGCCGGCGGCCGAGGCGCAACTGCATCTCAACGCCGCCGACGGGAGCAACGTGACAGGCGAACCGCTGCCGCCATTGGCGTTGCCGACGTCGCCGGCACTCACCCCACCAGCGGCAACCCCACCCGCACCGATGCAGCAATAGTCAGCCTGCGCACGCCATGTTTGCAAGCGCGGCTTCGACCACCTCTCGTGTGTAGGGCTTCTGGATCACCGGCACGCTGCCGAGTTCAGCCGGTATTGGCGCGCGCTCGCCGTAACCGGTGGCGAAGATGAATGGCACATTCAATTCCTGCAGCTTCATGCCAACCGGAATACTATTCTCGTTGCCGAGATTGAGATCAAGCAACGCGAAGCTCGGTTTGGTGCGTTCAATTGAGTTCAACGCCTGAGCGACTGAGGCCGCCGTATTCACGTGGCGAGCGCCGAGTTCAAGAAGGATCACCTCGCCGCTCATTGCGATGATGAGATTGTCCTCCACGATCAAAGCCGTGTCGGAGATGCGGGGCGCCTCCTGCTTTTTTGCTTCAATCCGCTCCGACGCGTTCGCCAGAGACGGCACCCACTCGATAAAGTTGGGCGGGATGACAAAGCGAGCCTGAACGCCGAACAAGTCAAAATGGATCTCTGCGTCGCCTTTGAGGTCGAAGGGAATCGAGCGCTCGATGATGGTGGTACCGAAGCCGCGGCGCGATGGAGGCTGGACCGGCGGGCCGCCGCTTTCCTTCCAATTGATCACAAGACCCGACTGATCATCAATATTCCAGATGATTTCGACCCGGCCGACCGAGTCAGCCAGCGCGCCATACTTGGCCGAGTTGGTCATCATCTCGTGGACGACCAGCGCCAGCGCCGCAAACGCCTTGGGATCCAGAGCGACCTCAGGCCCCTTCATCTCGATGCGGTCGGCGCGCGCTCCGAGATAAGCGCCCGCTTCCGACTCCACCAGCGACCGCAATGCGACCGGCGCCCAGTTGAGATTGGTGATCTGGTCGTGAGCGCGCGCCAGCGCCTGGATGCGGCCGCCGAGCACGCCGGCAAATTCCTCGATGCTGACGGCCGTGGTCTTGCTCTGGGCAACCAGCCCGCGCACCAGGCTCAGAATGTTGCGGACGCGATGATTGAGTTCTGCAATCATCAATTCCTGCCGCTCCTGCGCGTTACGGCGCTCCCGCGCTGCGAGATCGGCAAGTTGCAGGATCACCTCGAGCAGCGTGCCCCGAAGGCTTTCCGCGATATGAAGATCGGCTGACGTCCAGGGTTTGGACTGGCCGCGCACGACTTCTTGCCAGAGCTCGAAACTTTTGCGCGGTGTTAGCCGGGGCCCGTGCGGTCCCTCCTGATAAGATTTGTTGGGATCGCCCGCCCAATTCACCGACTGCTGGATTTCCCGGCGGAAGAAGAGCAGGCAGTCGCGCGGGGTCCGCGACAGCGGAATGGCGAGAAAGCCCGCGGCCCGGTCGCGAAACGACTCGCCGGCGGCGTAAACTTTGCCTATCTCGGCGGTGGCGAATATCCGTCCCGGCGAGGTGCGATTGATAAATGCTACGAGATCCTTGACCTCGTTCTCCCGCGGTGTCTCACCATCGAGCGTGATCTCTCCCTCCGACCACACGGCGATCCCGTCGCATGCGATCATCTTGCGATACTCGGGCATGAAATCCAGCACCGCGCGCTTGCTATGGGCGTGCGTCGCCGCCGCCTCCATCAACCACTCCTGGATTTGCTGTGCCTTGCTCTCGTAGGCGACGTCCTCTTCGCGGATTTGTCCCTCAAGTATCCACGAAAACATCTGACCGAATAATTCGGAAGCGGTCCGCCGCTCGAAGGAAATGTGCCTCGGCGAATAGTGGTGGCATGCGAACAGCCCCCACAGCTTGCCCTCGCGTAGGATCGAGACCGACATCGAGGCGCCGACGCCCATGTTGCGCAAATATTCGATGTGGATCGGAGAGACCGAACGCAGGACGCTCATCGACAGGTCGAGCGGATTGGTATGCATCGGCAGCGATTGCAACGGCGCGGGCTTTTCATTGATGTCGGCGATGATCCGCAGCCAGTTGCGCTGATAAAGCAGCCGCGCCTGCTTCGGAATGTCCGAAGCCGGGTAGTGCAGGCCGAGGAAGGACTCCAGGCCGGAGGTCGCGGCTTCGGCGATTACCTCGCCGGAGCCGTCGAAATGGAAGCGGTAAACCATGACGCGATCGAAGCCGGTCAGAACCCGAAGCTGCCGCGCCGCCTCCTGTGCAAGCTCTGTGGTGGTGCGCCTCTTGCGGATACGCGCCAGCATCAGGCGAACGAGCTCGCCGGAATTGACGCCCGGTTCAACGATGCTCGGCTCTGCCTCGATCACGAAGTAGACGCCAGAGAAATGAACCGCCAGATCGAATGGCGGCCCATCCGGCATGAGTGGAATGCCGAACATACGCTCGACAGTGTCCGGGCCCGAGAGAAAATCAATCCGCTCGCGGATCGACTTCACCGCCGACTCCAGCAGGATGTCGCCGAGGGGACACTGCAATAATTCACCGGCGGCAATACCGAGGTGCTGCTTCACGCTTTCGGAAGCTATGCTGATGGTGAAATCGGGCAGCAGCGCGAGCAAAAAGCCGAATGGCTGGACGCTGCCAGGAATATGGATCGGCTCGCGATCGCAATTTGTAAGATCGACCTCGATGTTCATAAGCGCGCGAACGCCATGCCGAAGAGATTGAAAGCCATGATCGAGCCGGCGACCGCGCCCGCCTCATCGGCTATACGGCTTTTCCGATTGAGTACCGCAAGAAAAGTCTGCCACAACGACACTGAGCCATGGCCGAGATAGGCTGTTGCATTTACCACCATCGGATCGGACGATGCGCTCACGGTGCGCAACAGATATCTGGCGCCAAGCCGCGAGCCCTCCAGAACGTAAAGCACACCGAGTGTCTCGGCGTGGCTCAAGCGCTTAACCGACGGAAGCGGCAGGACTTGTCCCCCGATCCGCGCGAGATCACTGCGGATCGCTTGAGTACGCGCACGCTCCTGCCAATCCTCGACAACCGCGTTCACATTGGAGTCTTCGAGCGCTGCTTCGAGCGGGATCAAGGCCGCTGCGGTCGCTTCAAGAAAATGCCGATAGCATGCGAGGCTAGTCAAGTTAGAGGCGGCTATCCGCGCGTCCAACGATTGATGCGCTGTAGCCGTCGCTTCACGCAGCCGAACCCGAAGTCCCTGCGAGCGTGAGCCACGAGCTCTACCTCGAGCGATTAATTCCGCGAAAGTATGCATTACCCCAACCCGCTGGAAGCTCGGTACCAACGTAAAACGCTAGATACCGCGCCTGGTTCCACACGAGCACAGAGGCTATAGCGCCGCCGAACAGGCAGCAGGATTCTTAATCGAAATTTGAGGTCGCGATGAAACGCCGGATCAAAGTCGGCGAGAACATCCGGTCTCAATTCACCCCGAGCTTCTTCTGCAGGCTCGACGACGAGGTGGTGTACTGGAACACCAGCCGCTTGTCCGGATAGACGTAGCGATGCGCCTTCTGCGCCATCAGCGCGCCCTCGTGGAAGCCCGAGAGGATGAGCTTTAGCTTGCCGGGATAGGTGTTGATGTCACCGATCGCGAAGATACCGGGAACGTTGGTCTCGAACGACGCGGTCTCCACCGGAATGAGGTTGTTCTCAAGATGAAGGCCCCAGTTGGCGACCGGGCCGAGCTTCATGGTCAGACCGAAGAACGGCAGCATGGTATCGCAACTGACCGTCGACATCGCATTGTCGCTCCCCTTCACCTGCGCGCCGGAGAGTTTTCCGTCCGCGCCTTCCAGCGCCGTGACCTGACCGATCTTCAAATCCATCTTGCCGTCGGCAACCAGCTTGCGCATCTGCTCGACGCTATGAGGCGCCGCGCGAAAATCGTCGCGACGATGCAGTAGCGTCATGCGCTTCGCCAGCGGGTGCAGGTTGAGCGTCCAGTCGAGCGCGGAGTCGCCGCCGCCGACGATCAGAATCTCCTTGTCGCGGAATTGCTCCATCTTGCGCACCGCATAGAACACGGAAGTATTTTCATAAGCCTCGATGCCGGGCACCGGCGGTCGTTTCGGCTGGAACGAGCCGCCACCCGCGGACACCACGACGACCTTGCACTCGAACACCTGGCCAGCGTCGGTGGTGACGCGGAATCCGGGATCGCCGATTTTCTCGATGCTCTCCACCATCTCGTTGAGATGGAACGTCGGGTTGAACGGCTTGATCTGCTCCAGCAGGGCTTCGGTGAGCCCTTGACCGGTCACCAACGGAATACCGGGAATGTCGTAGATCGGCTTCTCCGGATAAAGCTCGGCGCACTGCCCGCCGATCTTGTCGAGGATGTCGACAAGATGCACCTTCATGTCGAGCAGCCCCAGTTCGAACACGGCAAACAGTCCGCAGGGGCCCGCACCGATAATCAGCACATCCGTCTTGATCGCTTCGCTCATGTCAGCTTCTTTTTCCGTTGAAACCTTTGCGCGGGCCAGCAGGACGGCCGCGCCGCTGCCTGGATATTCCTGACGCGTTTCTTCCCGCGAACGCTTATCAAATTCGCTTCGCTATAACCAACCGGCCGGTTTGAGGAAAGCCATAAACTGTCGCGGCGCCTGCACCGCGTCCGGCCAGCGTCACGCCAGATGCGGCTTTGTGGGCGGGCGTCAGTCGGCTATGCGACGCGCTTAAGCCTGCCGTTCCGGTACCGTAACCACGAGGCCTTCGAGTTCGTCGCTTACCTTGATCTGGCAGGACAATCGCGAATTCGGCCGCACATCGTAGCCGAAGTCGAGCATATCCTCTTCCATCGGCGTCGGTTTGCCGACCTTCTCGGCCCACGCGTCGTCGATATAGACGTGACAGGTGGCGCAGGCGCAGGCGCCGCCGCATTCGGCCTCAATGCCGGGAACGGCGTTACGGATTGCAGCTTCCATGACGGTCGCGCCGTTATCGACGTCAACAGTGCGGGTTTCGCCGGAATGGTCGACAAAGTTGATCTTGGTCATAGGGTGCCGTGTTGCCGAACAGATTACTGGTAATGAGGAAGTTCGGCTGTCCTATAACGAAACGATCGGGCCAACGCCAGCGGTCGGCGCAAAAAGGCGCACTCGCAGGAATTCGCCCGTGGCCTCAGGAGCGCCGCAGGATCGCATCAATTGCCTGGCAAACCTGATTGACGGTGTCATTCAGCGTAACCCGCGGCTCGGCCGGATCGGCACCCTTGCGAAGCGCGGTTTCCAGGTCGGCGGCGGCAACGGCGACGTGAATGGCGCCTATCGCCCGCGCGGAGCCCTTCAGTTTGTGCGCCAGGATCGCGGCATTCGGCGGAAGTTGCGCCAGCGAGGCGGCCAGCTCGGCGGCCTGACCGGCGAACATTGCCAAAACCTCCCGTTCAAGACTGTCATCGCCGAGTGTCATGCGATGGAGATGGTCGAAATCGATCGGCCCATCCTCTGGAACCAACGGTGGCGAGGGCATCCAGTCGACCTGTCCAAGAGAAAACGACATTGCTGCTATCCGGGCATCCGCTGCGACGGCGAGGTTCCCCCCGCAGAATCCGACCCAGCCAATCACGGAACTGGTTAATGGAACGTTTCAGGTACGAAACTGACCTTCCGTATGTTTAGAGACCAATTTCGACCTACTGCCCCATGACTTTCGAGCCGCCAGAGCGGTCGGCGCCGCCAGCCGTTAACGATGATTAAGATTGTGTTAATCACGACCATTTCATTCGAGACGCCAAGCCAATAGGATGTTGGGGGGAAGTGACCGACAACGGGCGGTGGCGATTGCCGCGCCTGGGACCGGCTTGGGGCTCGGGTCGGCGACCGGACTTGCAGCGGCGACGCGAACTTGCGGTTTGCGTAACACGAGGGCGTGGACTGAGATGGCGAACAATCCCAAGAAGATCAAAGATCCGACAGAGGTCGCTCTCTCCGCCATACAGGAGGCGCTGAGCATAGGTGAGGCATCCGCAGCAGACCTTGATCAGGCTGTGACCCGTCACGATGTCTTCCCGCCGGTCCCACCCGCTGGCCATGGCGAGGAGTGGCCCGGCATCCGTGCAGATCGACCGATTCCTGAAGCCGCAGAAGGACCGCACTTCACGCGACGCCCTGCCAACGACGACCGTGAAACGATCGGGCAGATCCTTCAGTCGCTCCAAAAGAGCGGTCCTTCCCGCAACATCTATACGCTGGCGACGCTGTTCGCCGGTATCTGGATTCTCGGCGCCGGTCTTCTGACGATCAGCTTTTTGCCGTCGCTTCAGGCGGCCCTTGGTCAGGGTAGCGGCGGCACGCTCGCCCTCACCGGTCTGATTGCCGTGTTTTTCGCCCCTGTGCTGCTGTTCTACTTTTTGGCCAATATGGCGTGGCGCGGACAGGAATTGCGCATGATCGCTCAGTCGATGGCCCAGGTGGCGATCCGATTCTCCGAGCCGGAAGGCTTGGCCAGCGATTCAGTGGTAACCGTGGGACAGGCGATCCGGCGCGAAGTCGCCGCGATGGGTGACGGCGTCGAGCGTGCCATCGCCCGAGCCGGCGAACTGGAAGCTTTGGTCGCCAACGAGGTCGCCGCGCTGGAACGTGCCTATTCTGATAACGAGGTGCGGATTCGCGCTTTGCTTCAGGATATCGCGCATCAGCGGGACAACCTCGTCGGCCAGGCCGAGCAGGTCCGCAGTGCGATCTCGGGTGTCCAGATAGACCTGCGGCATGACATCGCGCTGATCAGTGATGCCATCGCCTCGCGCGTCGACGAAGTCGCAAAGGGTATCACCGGTACGTTGGAAGAGCGCGGCGAGCACATCACAACGGCTCTTAGTAATGCCGGAGACAACATGATTTTTGCGCTCGGCGAACGGGGCGGCGACTTGCTCGACCGCCTTGAGGAAGCCAGCGCCCAGACCGCACGCGCCGTTCTCGACGCCAGCGAGCGCTTGACCAGCAGCCTTAATTTCAAGACCGGTCACGTCCACGATGAATTCGTCGATCTGGCCGACCGCGTCCACGACATGCTGAACGATCGGATCGACCGGATTACGGGCGACTTCGAGCAAAAATCGGCATCCATCGTCGAGGGCATTTCGGACCGTACCGAACAAGTCCACGACGCTCTGAAAAATTCCAGCGATTCCCTGCTGGTGGAGCTCGAGCTTCGCGGCGGCGACCTTGCCAGCAAGATCGACGAGGCAGGCAACCGGCTGGCAAGCCGGATTCTATCGTGCGGTGACAAGGCGAGCGAAGCACTCGACGTCACAGTCAACACACTGGTGGCCAACGTTGTCACTCAAACCGAAACCGCGCACGATACGCTTAGCCTTCAGATGAACGCGTTCGATCAACTGGTGAAAGACCAAGGCTCCGAACTCGCAGAGAAATTCGCACGCGACAGCGGCACGCTCGGCGCCCTGATCACTCGCCACATCTCGGAGTTTGATCGCACGGTGAAGACCTTCGGCGCTGAGATCGTCGATCGCCTTGGCCAGCGCACCGAAGATATCGCACAGAGTATGAAGAACTATGTCGATACCTTCGATACACGACTGACTTCCAATGGAGGCGAGATCAGCGCCGCGCTGGATCAGCATCTGGCAAGATTCGAAACCTCGCTCCAGTCGCGCGTCACCAATCTCGATGCTTCGTTTGACGCTAAAATCAAGTCGTTCGACGAATCGGTCAACGGCCGCCTGAAAACACTGGAGCAAATCTTCGATACGCGTGCAAAATCAGTCACGGAGACAATCGACAGCCGGCTCGGCACCCTCACCTCGTCGCTATCCGATGGCACCGCTCATGCGATCGGCTCGATCGAGAGTCGTCTCTCCCTCCTTACAACATCGCTGGCTGAAGGCGCGACGCAGGCCGTCGTGGCCCTTGAAGGACGCATCTCAGGGGTGACCGAAGCCATCGACGACCGTAGCGCTTACCTCGCGGATACGATCACAGCTCGGTTCCAGGAAATCCATCAAGGTCTCGACGAACGTGTGGGCTTTGTCGCAACCGCGATCGATACACGAGTCGCGCAGTTCGAGGATCTGCTCGGATCGCGAATTGAAGCTGTGGCAGGCCGCTTCGAATTGAGCGGGCGCGAGGCCAGCGACACACTGTTGGCACGCGCCGAAGAGCTGTCGCTCGGTATCAAGTCGCACGTCGAGGATGCGGAACGCTCGCTGACCAATCTGGTCGTCAACACAAGCGAAACCATTCAGACGGGTGCTCGCTCTGCTAAACAGTCCCTGCTTTCGATTTCAACCGATGTGGGTGCCCAGCTTCAGCTGACGTCGACGGAGGTCGAGCGCGCCTTGACCACAGCCGGAACGGCGGCTGCCAGCTCCATCCTCAACAGCGCCCGCGAGGCGCAGACGACGCTGATCAACTCATCCGCAGAGACTGCAAGTCAGGCGAAATCCCTGTCAGCCGATATCGAGCGGACGCTGACTGCCGCTGGCGCCAACACGGCAGATTCGGTTCTCGCCGGCGCCCGCGCGGCGCAGACCACGCTGGTCGCCGCGTCATCGGACGCCGCAAATCAAGTGAAATCGCTCGCGAGCGATATCGAACGCACGCTCACGACTGTCGGGTCCGACGTTGAGCGCATGCTGTCCGCCACCGGCACGTCGACCGCGAACACTGTACTGTCGAGTGCGAGGGAGGCCCAGACCACACTCGTCAACGCTTCGGCCGACGCCGCAAATCAGGTCAAATCGCTCGGAAGCGACATTGAGCGAACATTGACAGCAGCGAGCGTTGATACCGCCGCCGCCATACTCAACAGCGCACGCGAAGCCCAGAGCACTCTCACCACCACCTCGGCAGAGGCCGTAAGTCAGGTCAAGTTGCTTGCAAGCGACATCGAGCAGACATTGACGACAGTGAGCGCCGGCACCGCCGCCGCCATACTCAACAGCGCACGCGAAGCCCAGAGCACCCTCACCACCACGTCGGCCGATACCGCAAGCCAGGTCAAATCGCTCGCAAGCGACATCGAGCGGACATTGACGACAGTAAGCGCCGATACCGCCGCCGCCATTCTCAACAGCGCACGCGAAGCCCATAACACCCTCACCACCACGTCGGCCGATACCGTAAGCCAGGTCAAATCGCTGACGAACGAGATCGAACAGACGTTGACGACGGTAGGCGCTGAGACCGCCGCCGCGCTTCTCGGCAGCGCACGTCAGGCCCAGAGCACGCTGACCACCGCTTCCGCCGACTCTGCCAATCAGATCAAAGTGATCTCGTCGGATATCGAACGCACCCTCCACGCAGCCGCGGCAAATACCACCGAGATAATTCAGGCGAGTGCGCAAAATGCGCAAACCGCCCTTGTCTCGGCATCGAACGAAGTCAGCATGAAGGTCAAGTCGGCCTCGACCGACGCCGAGCGCTTGATCTTCTCGGCCAGCGGCGGCTTCGGCGCGATGATTACCGGTAAAACGGACGAAATCGTCAATTACGTTCAGCAGCAGACGGATCGTCTCTCACAGGTTCTCGACACCAAACGGGGATCTCTGATCGAAGCTCTCGGGAGCAAGGCCGATCAACTCAACTCCGATATCGGCCGCGTTACCGGCGACGCCCTCAAGTCGATCGAAGCCAGAGGCCAGGCATTCTCGCAATCGATCGCGGCGAATGGCTCTGACGTGGTCCGCACAATCACCAACGCGGGTGAGCTAGCAACGGCCGCGGTCAGCAAATCATTGAAGGATCTCGAGGAGGCATCCCACTCCGCCATCGATCAGTCCCGGCAAGCATCCATCGCGGCCGTCACCGAGATGCAGGAGACCAGCAAGATATTGCGCACGGATACAGTTGCGCTGTTTGAGCGGCTGCGCGAGGGCAATATTCTCCTTCAGGAGGTTCTCACCGGAGCGCACGAAAATCTCAATTCGCTAGAGCGCACGCTCGTCACACGCGTCGCCGATTTCGTCACTACGATGAGGGATGTCACCTCGCAGAGCGGCCTCGCGACTCAGACACTTGAAGATCAATTGACGTTGTTCAACACCAAAACCTCGAAGGCTCTCGATGATCTTGGCGGCTTATCCGCCGAGTTTGAGAATCATGGAAAAATTTTGGTCGAAGCTACAGCGCGAGTCGAACAGAGCAACCGAAGCGCCACCTCCTCCGTCGAGGAGCGTAAGTCGGCGCTGGAATCACTCGTGACAACAATCGATTTGCGGACGACCGACTTCGACCAACGGCTGACGCGTTTTACGAGCTTGCTCGATGAATCGCTCGCCGCCGCCGAAGAGCGCGCCCGCGATATCGCGCGGGTGGTGGCCGAAACCGCCGGCGCGGGATCTGCCGCGATCAACCGTCAGTTTGAGGCCGTTCGGGCTACGGCCGAGGAAGAACGCCGGCTGACGTCAGAATCGATGAGCGAGATTTGCAAGAAGGCGAGCCAGGAAGCTGAATCGATGCTCAGGCAGTCCGCCGACCGGTTCGCCGCGTTGGTGCAGAGCATGAAGCAGATGTCGGCCGAGATGCATTCCGAACTGGAGGCGACGCGCGGCGAGCTTCGTCGCGGCGTGCTCGAGATGCCACAGGAGGCGGCGGAGAGCACCGCTCAGATGCGCAAAGTGATTGTCGATCAGATCGAAGCGCTTGCCGAACTCAACCGGATCGTCGCACGCCATGGCCATGGGTTCGACGTCGTCAGCAGCGGCAGTTCGCAGCGCGAGGAAGAGCCGGTGATGGCGGCCGCTGCCGGTCGGAGCGCGGCAACGGCACGCCCTGCGGCACGTATGCGTGACAACGGCAGTGCATCGAACCTGCCGACGCCGGACCTTGGCATTCAGTCAACTCGCCGCACCGATCAGCCAGCCAAACCGCCAGGCGCTGACGATGAGGGTGACGGTTGGCTTTCGGATTTGCTGAACCGCGCCGATACCGGAAGCGGCGACATTCCACGCGGACGACCAGCGCCGCCGGCTGCGCCTGTAAATCCTCTGGATTCACTGTCGCTCGATATCGGCCGCCTGATGGACCGCAAGCTTGTCGGCGAGATGTGGGACCGCTATCAGCGTGGCGAACGCAAGGCCTTCACTAAGCGGCTCTACACGCCAGGAGGTCAAAAGGCCTTTGACGAGGTGGCCCGCAAATACCGTACGGACCGCACTTTCAAACAGACGGCGGATCGCTACATTGCCGAATTTGAACGGCTGCTGGATGAGGTCGCACGCGACGAGCGAGAACCCTCGGTGATAAGCGACCATCTGACATCCGAGACCGGGTTGGTCTATACCTTGCTCGCGCATGCGGCGGGACGGCTCGCATAGCGCTTCACAGGCTGAAAAACGGAGGCTTAAACCTCCGTTTCTTGGCTTTTGATACCGACGAAGACCAGATCGCCCCCGGAATATCGCAGCCCTTTCAATTCAAGGGGCCGCAGCGGGCACAAGATCGCGCTACGCAGCATGCTCCTTCCGTCCCTTTAGAAGGCCAGCCGACAGCGCGGGGGCCGTGCGTTGCCGCCAACGTTTAGCCAGCGCCAGACCGGTCGCCTTGCGCAACCGTGTTCAGTGTGGGATCGTCGACCAACATTGGTTCCGCGCAGTGGTCTCTGCCGACATGAAGCGGAACGTCAACATGGGGTCGCTGGCTCGCGGATTTATCCCTCCCAACGTGACCGGCTTGCGGTGCATTCGGACCTGCCAATTGGAAATATTGTCGAACGACGCAATCACGCTTCGGTGCCGCATCGAACGCTGGCCGATCGCCGGGAGTTTCACGATCAGCCGCGGCGCCAAGACCGAAGCCGTCGTGGTCGTCGCCGAAATCAGCCGGAGTGGCCACACCGGACGCGGGGAATGCGTTCCATACGCTCGTTATGGGGAGACACCGGAAGGGGTTCTCGCTGCCATCCTTGGGATGCAGAAGCCTCTCGCAGCAGGCCTGGATCGCCAATCACTCGCGTCCGCCATGCCAGCTGGCGCGGCGCGGAACGCACTGGACTGCGCGCTCTGGGATCTCGAGGCTAAATGCAGCGGCCGGCGGATATGGACGTTACTGGATCGTTCGGCGCCCTCTCCTCGCTCCACGGCCTACACAATCTCACTCGGCTCGCCTGAGGCGATGGCGGCAGCGACCGCCAAAGCCGCGCATCGGCCCCTCCTCAAGATCAAACTTGGTGGCGACGGCGATCCCCAGCGCATAGCCGCTGTGCGCAAACAGGCGCGCGAATCGGAACTGATCGTCGACGCCAACGAAGCATGGACGCTTCATAATCTCGAGCGGAACCTGGCGGCTTGCGAGGCCGCCGGCGTCACGCTCGTCGAGCAACCCCTCCCCGCAGGGAGCGACGACGCGCTGGCACGCATTCGCAGACCCATTGCTGTCTGCGCCGATGAAAGCGTTCATGACCGGGCATCGCTCGACGGCCTTCGGGAACGCTACGACGCCATCAATATCAAGCTCGATAAGACCGGCGGTCTGACCGAAGCGCTGACCATGGCAGATGCGGCTCGCGCATTGCGTTTCGAAATCATGATCGGGTGCATGGTCGCAACTTCGCTGTCGATGGCGCCCGCCATGCTGATCGCGCAGCAAGCCCGCTTCGTCGACCTCGATGGTCCGCTGTTGCTGGCTGACGACCGTGACAACGGTCTTCGCTACGACGGCAGCACGGTCTATCCGCCGAACGCGGAGCTCTGGGGCTGATCCCGCTGGCTCTCACGGAACGTTCTTAGGGATGGTGCGCCGGCAAGCTCACGGGCAAACGCAAACCACCTGCCCTCCAGAACGCGGCGAATGGGGGATTTCTGATTCGGATCGCGTCAATTCAATTGCGATTCGGGCTGAATCGTGTTGATCGTTACAGCAACGCGCAATGATTTACGCGACGAGTTTGCCATGGCCGATGAAGCTTTTGCCCTGTCGCCGATTTCCGCCAGCGCTGCGCCTCTCAGCGAGACCGACTTCGACGCCATTCGCGAAGCCTTTATGGAGACGTCGAGAGGCCGGTGGTTTCTTGCCGAGTACGCCAAGCGCAACCGCAGCGCCGACACTGCGATGGTGCTCGATGCCGTTGCGCGCATCGAGCAAACTATCGCGACTCAACAACAGGCAGCGCCCGCCGACACATTGCCCAACGCACTCGCCGCGATCAGGAGAAGTCTCGTTGAAGCCAGAACCGCCACAATGGCGGCATTCGACAAGCGGATCATAAACGATGCACTCGTCCCGATTCAGAATGGCGTACGCATCATTCGTGAAATCTCGTGGCGTTGGCGCGAGATCGGCGGGGACAGCCGTATTTGCGATATCCTCGAGTCGCAGGCCGGCGCGATCGAGAAAGCTCATTCACAGCTTGCCGCCAGAGACGACGTGGCAGTGCTGCATTCAGCGTTCAGCCTGATCGAGGCAACACTCGACGGGTTGTGGGACTCGCCGAGCTCGAAGGCTTCTCCGTCCCCACTCAAAACCGCATCCCCGACGACGAGCGATGAAGCCGTCACCCTACCCGAAGAAGCAGCATCTCACGAGCAGGCAATGGCGGAAGCTGCTGTCGTTGAGCCAGAAGCCGCCACCGCTACTGCGGGCGACACGCCGGTCGCGGCCGCCGATGGAGCGACGACGGAAAATCATATCGAACGCGAACCCGCCGCCGAAGTGAGTGAACAGGACATAGCGCACGACGACGCCGTGCTCGACATGATCGCGCTCGAAATGGCAGCGCCTGATTTCGAAGAACCCGCGACGGACCATGCTATTGACAGGCCGGGAACCGTCGAGCTAGCGCCAGTTGCCGAGCCGATCGCAAACAGCTCTGACGCGCGTATTGATCCCGAGCCCGAGTCAACACCCGATATTGCCGCGCCACCTTCACTCGGCGTCTCGCTGCTGGAGAGCGGAATCGTCCCGCGAATCACGCCGCGTTCCGATCCGATGGCTCCGTTCAGGCGCATGACTCAAGCAGAAAAAATCGCGTTCTTTTCCTGACCATCCGTCTCCCATTGCAGCTTTTGTCAGGCGACGAAACGCGGGTTGGCGATGTGAGAACTTGCCGCCCTCGTCTCAGCTGCACAAGCCTCAACTATATTGGTGACGAAAGCGCGGGCTGACTTCTCCCATGTCCGGCTGGCGGCAAACTCAAGGCAGGCCTCGGGCGCGATTTTCAGCGCCGCCAGGGACGCCGATCGTAAATCCTCGTCGAGGACGCCGACGGGAGTATCACCGATGACATCGCGCGGGCCGGCCGCAGGGAAGGCCGCGACCGGAACGCCGCTCGCCAGCGCTTCGAGAAGAACGAGGCCGAACGTATCGGTGCGGCTCGGGAACACGAAGACGTCGGCGGCGGCATATGTTGCTGCCAGTTGTTCGCCTGCTTGCGCGCCGAGAAAGACCGCGTCCGGATAGGTCCGCTCGAGCGCTGCGCGAGCCGGTCCATCGCCGACGACAACCTTGGTGCCGGGTAGATCGAGGCTGAGAAACGCATCGAGATTTTTCTCGACTGCAATGCGTCCGACCGACAGAAAAATCGGGCGCGGCAGGCGGAGATCGGTCTCCCGCGGATGAAACAAGCCGATGTCGACGCCCCGCGGCCACAGCACCACATTGCGGAAGCCACGGTGGCGCAACTCGTCCGCAAGCGCTGGGGTTGCTGCCATGACCGCTCGGCTGGCACTATGAAACCAGCGTAGCGCGGCCCATATCCAGGCTTCGGGGATCGGCGCCCGCGCCGAAATGTAATCCGGAAAACGGGTATGGAAGCTCGTCGTGAACGGCCTTGCATGCTTGCGACAATAGCGACGCACCAAAAGGCCGATCGGCCCCTCGGTCGCGATGTGAATGCTGTCGGGATTGGCCTCTGCGATCAGCGCGGCGATCCTGGTCGGCTCGGGCAGTGCGACGCGAATTCCAGGATAACCCGGCAGCGCAACAGTCCGGAACGACTCCGGGGTCAGGAAGCGGATATCGACGCCAAACGGCCTGGCGGCGGCGGCAGTCATCGTCAGTGTCCGCACGACGCCATTGATTTGCGGATGCCAGGCGTCGGTAGCGATCAGTATACGCATCTACGCCGCACGCGCGCTTATAGGTACCACAGACGGCGAATGGCGCAACGGATCGGCCCATGTGATGATCTCAAATCGACCGTCCTCATGTTCGGCAAGCGCGGTGCAACTCTCCACCCAGTCGCCGCAGTTCATGTAGCAAATGCCCTGTTCGTTGCGGATCGTGGCGTGGTGAATATGGCCGCAGATCACGCCGTCGGCGCCGTGACGACGCGCCTCGCCGGCCAGCGTCTGCTCGAACGCGCCGATGTAGTTCACTGCGTTCTTGACCTTGAATTTCGCCCATTTCGATAGCGACCAGTACGGGAATCCGAACGAACGGCGGAACGCGTTGACGATACGATTGGCCCGGATGGCGAAGTCGTAGGCTTTGTCGCCGAGGTGGGCGAGCCACCGTGCGTTCTGAACCACCAGGTCGAAGATATCTCCATGGATAACGAGATAGCTCCGCCCGTCAGCGCCGTTATGGATCGCGTTCTCGACGACCTCGATGCCACCGAAATGCGTTCCATAATAGGACCGAAGGAATTCGTCGTGGTTGCCGGGCACGTAAATAACTGTCGCGCCTTTGCGCGCCTTGCGCAGCATTTTCTGGACGAGGTCGTTATGCGATTGCGGCCAGTACCAACTCGACTTCAGCGCCCAGCCATCGATGATATCGCCGACGAGATAAATCGTCTCGGCATCGTGATACTTGAGGAAATCCAGCAACTGGCCGGCCTGAGAGCCGCCCGCACCCAGATGGACGTCGGAGATGAACAGAGCCCGGAAACGGCGATCTGGATTGCCTTCATTCATCGCGTCGCTGCCCATGGTAGCGCAGCTACCATGCCGTCATGACAGAGCAATGACAGACACAATCGGACGACGACACCATCAGCCGCGATCGAACCCGTGAAAATGATGAACAGGTCCATGGCCGCGACCGACGTTTAGCCGGTCGGCGGCTGCGATCGCCGCCGTGATGTAATCTTTCGCTTTGCGCACGGCGGTTTCCATGCCGTCGCCTTTGGCCAGACCTGCAGCGATAGCCGACGACAGCGAACAGCCAGTTCCGTGGGTATTTTTCGTGGTGGCACGCGGAGCGGCAAACTGAAGCGTTCCTTGGCGGGTGACAAGATAGTCGACGCTTTCGGGACCATGCATGTGCCCGCCTTTGATCAAGACCGCAGCACAGCCTAGCTCCAGCAACCGCTGGCCCTGCCGCACGATATCGCTTTCACTCTCAGCAACGGGTTCGTCGAGCAGCATTGCGGCCTCCGGGAGGTTTGGCGTCATCAGTTGCGCTCGCGGAGCAAGTGTTCTCCGTAATGCCTCAACCGCATCAAACTCCAGCAGGCGGGCCCCCGAAGTCGCGACCATCACTGGATCGAGCACCACATGCGCGGGCGCCCAGCGCAACAGGCCAGCGACGATGGCATCGATCGTGGCGGCGTGAGCGACCATCCCGATCTTAAGGGCTGCGACATCGAGATCGCTGAACACGGCGTCGATCTGCGCGGTCACGAAATGGGCCGGAACGTGGTGGATTCCCATGACGCCTTGCGTGTTCTGCGCAGTCAGCGCCGTAATGACAGACGCTCCATAGACGCCAAGCGCGGCGAATGTCTTGAGGTCGGCCTGGATTCCCGCGCCGCCGCTGGAGTCGGAGCCAGCGATGGTCAAGGCGATAGGGACTGTCATCGTCTTCTCACGTAAGCCATCAAATCACGCCAGCATAATCAGCGCGGACCGGCAGGGATAGGCAACAGGGTTAGCCAGCAGGCGCAGGCGCGGCGTGCTTTCTCAAGCGCGACCGGTGTGCTCCCGACCTGAAATTGTTATATTGGAGCTTCGTCCTTCCGGAGATACGCGATGGTCCCCTTCTTCGTCCAATTCAAGTGCAAGCTCGGCCAATCCTATGCCGTCGCCAACACGCTCGCCGAAGCCGAGATCGCCTCCGAGATTTATTCCACCGCCGGCGACTACGACCTGCTGGCGAAGTTCTATGTCGATAACGACACCGATATCGGTCACTTCGTCAACGAAAAGGTGCAGGTCATTCCCGGCATTCAGGACACCCACACCATTATTACTTTCAAGGCGTTCGGATCGAAATAGCTGCTGCCGGTATCGGGAACAAACTGCGGAAAGCCTCGTTTGAATTTGCGCCAACTCTGAACACGATGAGGAGAAAACGATGAAAACCGCCGGGATTTCTCTCGCTGCCCTCACCCTCGCCGCTGCTATCACGTTCGCGGGTCAAGCCTCCGCTGAAAAACTGAAAGCAACCCTGAACGGCGCATCCGAAGTGCCCGCCAATACCAGCAAGGGCACCGGAACGGTCGATGCGAATTACGATCCCGCGTCCAAAAAACTGACGTGGAAACTGACCTATTCGGGTCTCACCGGTCCGGTGACGGCCGCCCATTTCCATGGCCCGGCAGCCGCTGGCGAGAATGCGGGCATTGCAGTTACGATCCCCGATGCGACGTCCAGCCCGGCCGACGGCAGCGCTACGCTGACCGACACGCAAGCCGCCGATCTCCTTGCCGGCCAGTATTATGTCAACGTCCACACCGCAGCCCATCCTGGCGGCGAAATCCGGGGTCAGGTCACCAAGTAGGCTTCCGACTCGACCGTCTTCACCGGCTCCGCTGAGCGTTTTGGATCGCCGTCCAGACTCGCTCGGGCGTCGTTGGCATGTCGATGTGGTCGATCCCGTACTCCCGCCACAGGCCATCGATGATGGCATTGACCACCGCTGGGCAGGAGCCGATGGCGCCTGCTTCACCCGCTCCCTTGATCCCGAGAGGATTGGTGGCGCAGGGAACATTGTGGGTCTCGAAGGTGATTGAGACGCCGTCGGCGGCGCGCGGCAGCGCGTAATCCATCAACGTACCGGTGACGAGCTGTCCGTCCTCACTATAGACCGCGTGCTCCATCAGCGCCTGGCCGATGCCCTGCATGGTGCCGCCATGGACCTGCCCCGCAAGCAGCAGCGGATTCAACGTCACGCCGAAATCGTCGACGACCACGTAATTCACAAGTTCGATCTTTCCGGTCGCCGGATCGATCTCGACTTCGACGAGATGGGTACCGTTCGGGTAAGTGCCGTCGGCGCTGCTGAAACTCTCGTCGGCCGTCAGCTTCGATGGATCGGCGCGCTTTGCAAGATCGGTTAAGGAGACGGAGCGGTCCGTACCGGCGATACGGATCGAGCCGTCGCTGATCTCGAGGTCGGCCGCGCTGGTTTCGAGCGCCTCGGAGGCGATCTCGCGGAGCTGCGCGCCGAGCTTGCGTGTCGCCCGCTCGACGCTGACGCCGCCGGACGGAATCGAACTCGACCCTCCGGTGCCGAGACCGGTAGCGACCACATCGGTGTCGCCCTGCATCAGGTAAACCCGTTCGGGAGGTATCCCAAACTGATCGGCGATGATCTGCGCATAGGCGGTGGCGTGGCCCTGCCCGGTTGATTGCGTACCGATCAACACGGTGACGTCACCATTGGCATCAAGCCGTACGTCCGCCCGCTCGCGTCCCATGGTGCCGCAGACCTCGACATAGGTGGCCAAACCGATACCACGAACAAAACCCCGCTTTTTCGCCGCTTCAGCCCGCTTGGGAAATTCCTGCCATTTCGCGATCTCGATCGCGCGCGTCATGTGCGTCGCGAAATCGCCGGAGTCATAGATTTTGCCCGTCGCGGTCCTGTACGGCATCGCTTCCGGTGAAATGAAGTTCTTGCGCCGGATCGCGTCCGGCGTCATTCCGATCTTGCGCGCAGCGGCATCAACCAACCGCTCCACAACATAGGCTGCCTCGGGCCGGCCCGCGCCTCGATAGGCATCGACCGGCACGGTGTTGGTGAACACGGCGCGGACGCGGCAATGAAACGCCTGGATATCATAGAGGCCCGGTAGCATCCCGGCTCCGCTATATGGAATGTCCGGACCAAAGGTCGAGAGATAAGCTCCCATATCTCCCATCAGATCGACGTCCATGCCGAGGAACCTGCCGTCGTGGGCCAGCGCCATACGCGCGGTCGTGACGTTGTCGCGCCCCTGCGAGTCGCCAACGAAATGGTCCGACCTCTCTGCCGTCCATTTGATTGTTCTGTGAAGTTTTTTCGAGGCGACCGCGATCAACGCGTATTCGCGATAAGGAAACAGCTTGGTGCCGAATCCGCCGCCGACATCGGGACAGATCACGCGCATCTTTTCCATCGGTATCTTCAGCACGGACCGGCAAAGGATCTCGCGCAGGCGATGGCTGCCCTGACTGCCGACCGTCAGCGTCAGGTGATCGCGTCCCGCGTCATATTCGCAGACTGCGGCGCGCGTCTCCATAAAGTTGGTGACGACGCGCGGATTGACGATCGAAATCTCGGCAACGGCATGCGCCCCGGCGAAGGCTGCATCCGCCGCCTTCTTGTCGCCGAGCGAAACGTCGAACAGAACGTTACCGACGTGATCGGACCAGACCTGAGGTGCGCCATCCTTCACGGAATTGGCGACGCCAACAACCGAGGCAAGCGGCGTCCATCCGACCTCGATCGCCTCGAGCGCGTCCCGTGCGTGCTCGACCGTATCGGCGACAACGAAAGCGATGGCATCACCGACATGCCGCACCTCGTCCTTCGGCAGAATGGGATACGGCGGCGCGGTGAAGGGTTGGTCAGGCAAACTGAACTGGCAGGGCAAGCCCCCGAGATCGCCGACATCGGCTGCAGTGAGAATCAGGGCAACCCCCGCCAAGCCCCGAGCGCGCGAGGCGTCGATGCTGTATGTTGCATGAGCATGCGGTGAGCGCAGCATCAGCGCGTGCAACGCATCGGACGGCGTGTGATCGTCGGTATAGCGCCCCTTGCCGCGAATAAGGGCATCATCTTCCTGGCGCCGAACGCTTTGGCCTATGCCGAACTTTACGGGAGCCATGGGATCTCCAGCTATGTTCCCGGATTACCGAGATACTGCAGCGGAACACTACCGAGCGCAATGCTCGAGCAACTGTCGGAATCGGAGACTAGACCCGCACCAACGACCTCAACCAGCGCGGACCGAACAGCAGCAAAATCGCGCCGGCATAAACGAGGGCTCCGACGATCATCAGCAATCCGAGCACCGCTTCGTCGCGCATCGCGCTCCAATCCGCAAACTGTCCAGAGGCGAAGCGCGCGGTGAACCACAGCGCCGCTGCGAGCACCGCGCCCGCGATCAGAAATTTGACGAGCGAGACTCGCAACGCCCGATCGACCTCGAAGTATCCTGCCCGCATCGCAAATCCGATCACGAGCAGAAGATTGATCCAGGCCCCGACCGCGGTGGCGAGCGCCAGACCGACCTGCGCCAGCGAGCCCATCAATGCCACCTTGAGCACGAGATTGACTCCGAGCCCGGTGAGCGAAGCTTTCACCGGAGTCGCGGTATTCTTGCGCGCGTAGAACGTGGCGACCGCGCTGCGGATCAGAACAAAGGGGATGAGACCCACCGCGTAGGCTGCAAGCGTCGCGCCGGCCGCCGCCGCATCCGCCGCGGAAAAAGCGCCGCGCGCGAACATCGCCCGCACGACCACATCGGGGACGGCCAGAAAGGCGGCCACGAACGGCACCGAAAACAGCAACGTGAAATCGAACGCCCGGCGCTGCGATGCCATTGCACCTGCAAGATCACCGCCCGTGATCCGCCGCGACATTTCCGGCAGCAGCACGGTGCCGATGGCGATACCGATCACCCCGATCGGCAATTGATTAAGCCGGTCGGCATAATAGAGCGCCGACAGCGCGCCGACCGGGAGAAAGGTGGCAATGATAGTATCGGCAAACATCGCCAGTTGCGTTCCCATGGAGCCGACAGTTGCAGGTCCGAGCGCGCGAAAGAAACCACGTACGTCGGCGTCGAGCGTTGGACGTGTCAGCCGCGGCATCAGGCCGTGACACGCCGCGTCGGCCGCCAATAAAAAATATTGCAAGAAACCCGAGAGCAGCACGCCCCAGGCCGCCGCGTGTCCGGCGCTCGGAAAAAAGGCGGCGAGCGCCAGCGCCATCATCATCGACAGATTAAGGAAAATCGGCGCCGCGGCCGCGCTGGCAAAGCGGTGGACGACGTTCAGCATTCCGCCGTACAGCGTCACCAGCGTGATCAGAAGAAGGTAAGGAAAGGTGATCCGGGTCAGCGAAATGGCGAGCTCGCCGCGTATCGGGTCATCAGCGAAGCCGGGTGCCAGCAATGCGATGACCTGCGGCATGAACAGCCATGCGATCACCAGCAAAATCACCTGCGACAGCAACAGCAGGGTGAAGATGCGGCTGGCGAACAATTTTGCAGCAGCAGGGCCGCCGGCAGAGACATGCGCGTAAGCAGGCACGAACGCAGCGTTGAAAGCGCCTTCGGCAAAAATCGCCCGGAAATGATTCGGCAATCGCAGCGCCACGAAGAACGCATCCGCGACCGGCCCGGCGCCAAGGATTGCCGCGAGCATGATGTCGCGCGCAAACCCCGTCAGCCGCGAGAGCAGCGTATATCCGCCGACGGTGAAAATACGTCCAAGCATCCGGCGTTTCTACAGGATCGCCTTGCGGCGCAAAATGCCGAAGTCAGTTCGGAAGCGCGGCGCGCACAGCCTCGATGATTCGGCCCTGGGTCGATTCATCCAGATAGGGATGCATCGGCAGGCTGATGACCTCGGTCGACAGCTTTTCGCTGACAGCAAGGCCGCCGGCGGCGACCGGGAAGCTCCGATAGGCGGTCTGCTGATGCAGCGACCTCGGATAGTAGACCACGGTCGGAATGCCCTGCGCCTTTAGCGTCGATGCCAGCGCCTCACGGCCCCCATTCGGCAGCCGGATCGTGTACTGCGCCCATACCGAGGTGCAATCCGATGCGACGCGCGGCACGATCGCAACCTGCCCGAGCCCTTCATTGTAGCGTCTGGCAACTGCATTCCGCGCCGCAATCTCGTCAGGGAATATCTTGAGCTTTTCGATCAAGACCGCCGCCTGCACAGTATCGATGCGACCCGTGAGACCCAGCCTCACGTTGTCGTACCTGTCAGATCCCTGACCATGCACACGCACGCTGCGCAATGTGTCGGCCAGTTCGGCATCGTCGGTGAAGATCGCTCCGCCGTCGCCATAGCAGCCGAGCGGCTTGGCGGGGAAGAAACTGGTCGCGGTCGCAAGGCCGAACGTACCCAACCGCCGGCCCTTGTAGGTCGCGCCAAAACCTTGTGCGGCGTCGTCCAAAACGAACAGATTCTCGGCCGCAGCAACTGCCGCAATCGCATCATGATCGGCGGACTGACCAAACAGGTCGACGGGGATGATAGCCCGGGGCTTGAGACCCTGCCGTTTCGCGACGGCGATGCCGTTCTTGAGCGAAGCGATGTCGATATTGAAGGTTGTCTCGTCAACATCGACAAACACGGGCGTCGCGCCGAGCAGCGCCACGACCTCTCCGGTCGCGCAGAATGTAAATGTCGGGCAGATCACCGCGTCGCCAGGGCCGACTTTCTTCGCCAGCAGCACCATCAACAGCGCATCCGTGCCACTCGCGCAGGCCACCACATGCTTCGCGCCGCTGAAAGCCGCAAGATCGGCCTCCAGGCGTGCGACCTCCGGACCGTTGATGAACTGGCAGTGCGTCAGGACACGAGCTATCGCGTCATCGATACGTTTACCCAGGCGACGGCGCTGTTCGGCGACGTCGATGAATGAAATCGCCTGAGAAGGCATATGCTGCTGCATTCTGTGCTCTGGGCTATCAGCCGGCAGCACGGCGCACTGTCTGCACCGGCGGAGCGACGGGAGACTGGTCTTGCAGGCACTTGATCGCGATCGCGAGGCTGGCGACGCCTTCGGCGCCACCCACGGCCGGAGCTTTGCCCGAACGCACCGCATCAACAAACGCGATCAGTTCGGCGCGCAGGGGCTCGTCATGACCTACCGGAAGATGCCGCATGGAGTAGCTGCCGTCCGGCTGAAAACCGAAACATTCCGTGACCTGGCGAGTCAGCAGATCACCCATCACGTACTTGCCGCGGGTTGCGACCGTAACGTTGCGGGCCTTGAACGGCGTCAGCCAGTTCGTATTGATGTGCGCGAGCACGCCGGACGCGGTCCGGAACTGAAGCAGCGCGATATCCTCCCGCTCGGCGACCGCACAGGAGAGCTGGGGCTGGACGTCGACAATTTCGGATTCTGTAAACCAGCGGATCAGGTCGATGTCATGCACGGCGAGGTCGATCACAACACCAACATTCGACATGCGCGGCGGAAATGGCCCGACACGCGTGATCGCGATCGAGAGAATATCCTCGCCCCCAATCGCCTGCTTGATGGCGGCGACCGCCGGGTTGAAGCGCTCGACATGGCCGACCATCAGAGTCAAACCAGCACGGTGCGCCGCTGCGACGATCTTAAATCCCTCCTCGACCGTCGAGGCTATCGGCTTCTCGACCAGAACATGAACGCCGCGCGCGATACAAGCCAGCGCGAGTTCACAATGAAGATGTGTCGGCGCAGCGATGGTCACCGCGTCGACGCCGGCGGCGAGTAGCTCATCGAATGTCCCGAAGGTTCGGCACCCGGTCATCTCGGCCGCACGGGCACGATGCCCGGGCAAGGGGTCAACAATGCCGACGAGCCTGACGCCCGGAAGACCGGCCAGCACGCGGCCGTGATTGCTGCCCATGACGCCCGCGCCGATCACGCCGACGCGCAGCAAGCGCTCGGACGCTGCAGTTTTCAATGCAGGCGGCTTTAATGCAGACGGCTTCAGTGCAGATGGCTTGGAACTCATCAGGTACCCCAAAAAAAACGACAGCCTAGGCACCCCCGAACCCGACCGCGCGTTCTCCCTAGCACGCCATAACGAAAGAGGCGATTAGAGGAATAACAATCCCAACACGTTTTGATTCAAAGAATTACATAACATTGTGGCCGGCCGAACGAAGAACAACACCTTTGGATAGGGCAACAGTGTGTCCACAGATTAGCCGATTCGGTGCCCGAGCCGTAGCTCAGTTTCGCCGATAATCATCCTCGATCCGGACGATATCGTCGTCGCCAAGATAGCTGCCGGTCTGCACTTCGATCAGCTCCAGGGGAATCTTGCCCGGGTTCTCCAGCCGGTGGACGGCTCCAATCGGGATATAGATCGATTCGTTCTCGTGCACGATCTTGACAACGTCATCGACCGTCACCCTCGCCGTACCGCGCACCACGATCCAGTGCTCCGAGCGATGGTGATGTTTTTGCAGCGACAGCCGGTCGCCGGCCTTCACGGTGATGCGCTTGACCTGATGCCGCTCGCCCCTGTCGATCGACTGGTAAGCGCCCCAGGGCCTATGGACCCGCAGATGTTCTTCCGTGACCTGCGGCGCAAGGCCCTTCAACTTCGCCACCAGACGTTTCAGCCCGCTGGCGTCCTTCTGACGCGACACCAGCACGGCGTCCTGCGTCGCTACCACAACGAGATCGTCGACACCTTCCAGCGCGACCAGTGCTTTATCGGTCGCGACATTGCAGTTGCGGGAATCCTCGAACACGGCGATCCCCTGCGCCGCATTGCCCTGACCGTCCTTGTCCGACAACTCCCAAACCGCATGCCACGATCCGACATCTGACCAGCCGCAATCAACCGGCACCACGGCCGCATGAGCGGTCTTTTCCATTACGGCGTAATCGATCGAAATTGCTTGCGCCCTCGAAAAGGCCTCCGGATCGAGCATGACAAAACCAAGATCCCGGCCAGCATGGGATACCGCATCGGTCACCGCGGCGACGCTGTCTGGATCGACGTTGCGATATTCATCCAGAAGAACCGCTGCGCGGAACATGAAGTTGCCGCTATTCCAGAGATACCCCGCCTCAAGGTAACCGGCGGCGGTTTGCGGATCGGGCTTTTCGACAAACGTCGTTACCACTCGCACCGCGCCCGCAATCGCCGCGCCAGGGTTGATATAGCCGTACTCGGTCGCCGGCCGCTGCGGCCGAACGCCGAAGGTTACGATGCGGCCACCATTGGCGGCAGCTAATCCCTGGCGGCAGGCGGAGACAAACGCTTCGGTGTCGCGGACAACGTGATCTGCGGCGAGCGCGAGCACGACGGCTTCACTGTGACGCATTTGCGCGAAGATCGTCCCCGCGGCTATCGCCGGCCCCGAATCGCGCCGTGCCGGCTCCAGCAGAATGTCCGCTTCAAGCCCCATCTCAGCGAGTTGTTCAAGCACCATGAAACGGTAGGCGGCGTTGGTGACCACGATCGGCCGCTCGAACAGCAAGGGATCGGACACCCGTCGCAGCGTATCCTGAAACGTCGAACGCGGCCCGAACAACGGCAGAAACTGCTTCGGACGCCCCTCCCGCGAGGCCGGCCACAGCCGGGTTCCCGCACCGCCGCACATGATGAGCGGGACGATACGCTCACTCACAGGACCATCTCCGTATGCTGATTTGTCCATCCCGATTCCGACGTTCGCAGACCCTTAGAGAAAAATGGAAACCGGTTTTCGGATAAGATCATGTCAATCAAAAAGTTAAGGCCAGAGTCTGATTCAACGCAGTTGGATCAGACTCTGCCGGCCATCTTGATGCGAACCCGGATCAAAGGGACGAGGGAAGCCGTACGATGAAAGGCACTCAATCGGATCACGCAAACCCCGACGGCCGCACTAATTGACCCGATGATAACGACAATACCAGGCTGCAAAACGATGAATACCATCTTCCAGTGAAGTCGAGGGACGGAAACCGACGTCACGGGCAAGATCATCGATGTCAGCAAATGTTGCCTGTACGTCGCCGGGTTGCATCGGCAGCAGTTCCTTTTGCACGGATCGTCCGAGAGCTTTCTCCAGCAGGGTGACGACGCTCATCAATTCTGCCGGTTTGTTGTTGCCGATATTATAAATTCGCCATGGAGCCGAACTGGTCCCCGCATCCGGAGCATCGCCCGACCAACTCGCATTAGCCTGTGGCGCATGATCGATCAGGCGGACAACGGCTTCCACCACGTCATCGACGTAGGTGAAATCCCGTTGCATGTTGCCATGATTGAACAGCTTGATCGGCTGCCCTCCGACGATCGCGTCGGCGAACTTGTAGAGCGCCATGTCCGGTCGGTACCACGGGCCATAGACCGTGAAGAAACGCAAGCCCGTCGTCGGAATCCGATAGAGGTGGCTATAGGCGTGCGCCATGAGTTCGTTGGACTTCTTCGTCGCCGCATAGAGGCTGACGGGGTGATCGACATTATCATGAACGGAAAAAGGAAGCTTTGTGTTTGCGCCGTAAACAGAGGACGATGAAGCAAACAGCAAGTGAGGACAGCAGGCGTGCCGACATCCTTCTAGGACATTCGCAAAAGCCGTGAGGTTGGAATCGACGTACGCATGGGGATTCTGCAATGAGTAGCGAACGCCCGCCTGCGCTGCGAGATGGAGCACGACCGAAAGGCGGTGTTCAGCGAACAATGCGGCCGTCGCCTCACGATTGGCCAGGTCGGCTTTGACAAAACGAAAGTGTGAATCCTTGCGCAAGATTTCGAGCCGGCCATCCTTGAGTGCAGGATCATAATAATCGTTGAGACTGTCAATGCCGATAACCCGATGCCCCTGCTTCAGGAGTCGGCCGGCGACGTGAAATCCGATGAAGCCCGCCGCGCCGGTAACCAATATCGGATAATCCGACAATTTCACTCCTCAGGAACTGTGAGCCGCGGCCCACGGGGTAGCCCTGCCTCGTTATCCATGGCATCGCAGGACCGCAATACCCCGCTGTGCACGACTATTGCCAGAGGCAATCCAAAACCATACCAAGACAAGACGTCCACTTTGTCCCGAAGAGCCCGATGGCCAACTTAACCTCGGCACAGACAAGCGCAATGCGCCAAATTCTGCTTTCAACGGCAAAAATACTGATTTCGGCTGCCCTGCTCTACCTAGCGCTCCGTAAGGTCGATATCTCTGACCTCCTCTCGCGCCTCGGTTTCACCAGCGCCGGCTGGATCGCGCTCGGCATTGTCGTAACGCTATTGCAGGTGTTCGCCAGCGCCATGCGGTGGCGTGAAATCAGCGCCGACTGCGGCGCCAGCCTCTCGGTCGCACAGGCGGTGCGCTATTGCATGATCGGCTCGTTTTTCAACCAGACCCTGCCTTCATCGATCGGCGGCGACGCCATGCGGCTCTGGCTGGTCGGACGTGGTCCGGCCGGTTGGCGGGCAGCGGCCTATTCGATCTTCGTCGACCGCGCGATTGGCCTGATTGCGCTTGCCCTGCTGATCGCCGCGAGTCTGCCGTGGAGTTACCGTCTGATCGGCGATCCCCAAGGCCGGCTCGCATTGCTGTTCGTCGATCTTGTCGCGCTCGCAGCCGCCGGTGGTTTCCTGCTTCTCGGTAGATTGCATTGGCACTGGCTCGGACGTATCCGGGCCGTGCACCATCTTCGCGCCTGCTCGATCATCACGAACCGTGCCATCTTCAATCGAGAGCGCTGGTCGAAGATTGCGTTTCTGTCGCTGCTCATCCATATCCTCGCCGTGGTGATTGCATGGTGCGTTGTGAAGGCAATCGCCGCGCCAATCCTTTTCAGCGAGATTTTCTTGCTTGTCCCACCGGTCATGCTGATTACGATGCTGCCGATCTCGATAGCCGGCTGGGGCGTGCGCGAGGCGTCCATGGCTCTGACTTTCGGATATGCCGGACTGGCGACTAGCGAAGGCGTCAATGTCTCGCTGCTGTACGGCGCGGTGTTTTTGGTCGTAGGCGCGCTCGGGGGACTCGTCTGGATTTTCAGCGGCGAAAGAAGTCAGAAAGGATCGACCTCAATCGAGAGTGCCGAATAACGCAGCGGTTCATCGCGACATATCGGGCGCGAGAGGCGAGGTTTGCGCGGGATGCGCGCCGAACTCCGGCACGGCATCTTTCAGGATCGATCGGATCGCCAGCTTGTTCTCGCTCGCGACGGCTTCCTTTAGAACCGCAACCCACTCGCGAACCGTGTCCATCGGCGGCTCGTTCGGCTTTGCCGCCAAGATCCCCGATAAGCCGATCTCGATCGTCGGCTCCTGGCTTGCAAACAGGATTTCGTTCAATCTTTCGCCCGGCCGCGCCCCGGTAAAAACAATCTCAATGTCGCTGTGAGGCTGCAGGCCGGACAGGCTGATCATGCGTTCGGCCAGATCGACGATCTTCACCGGCTGACCCATATTCAGGACATACACCGAGACATCATGTCTTTCCGGCATCGCTGCATGGCTGGCCGCGGTAAGGACGAGATCGCAGGCTTCGCGGATCGTCATGAAGTAGCGAACCATGTCCGGATGCGTGACTGTCACCGGACCGCCGGCTTCGATTTGCGCCTTGAACTTTGGTACCACCGATCCGTTCGACGCCAGCACGTTGCCGAAACGGACTGAAATCAGCCGCATCGGAACTTTGCCGGCCGCACGTGCCGCCAGTTCACGATCCAGCGCCTGACAATACATCTCGGCAAAACGTTTGGTCAGCCCGAGCATCGACACCGGCTCTATCGCCTTGTCGGTGGAGATCATCACCATGGATTCGGCACCCGATGCCAGCGCGGCATCGGCGACATTGACTGAACCGAAAATGTTGGTCTTGACGCCCTCGCCCCAGTCCCGCTCGAGGATGGGAACATGCTTGAGCGCAGCCGCATGAAACACGATGTCGGGCTTGAATTCGTTCATCAAGCGCATCAGCCGCTCGCGATCACGAATGTCAGCAATGCGACCTTCCACCACAGCGGCTCGGCTCGTGGAGCTGAACTCCTCCACGATCGCATAAAGAGCAGGTTCAGAATTTTCGACGATCAACAGACGGCTCGCACCAAACGTCACGACACGTTTGCAGATTTCGGACCCGATCGATCCGCCGCCGCCGGTCACGACAACGGACTTGTTCTTGATCAGTCCTTCGAGCCGTTCATAGTCGATGGTACGGCTTGGGCGAAGCAGAAGATCTTCAACGGCGACCGGCGTCAGGCGCGGAATCTCCCCTCCCTCCCCTAGCGAGGGCAGCCGGCTTACCTTAAGGCCTAGTTTGCGGCCGTAAGCGAGAACCGTTTCCGGCTGGGCGTCGGGCTCGAAGGCGGAGGGCGTCATGATGATGCGCTTGATCGACGTCTGCCTTTCCGCAAAATCCGTTATCACCTCTTCGAGTTGATCCACTCCACCAAGGACGGCAACGCCGCGTATCGTCTGACCAATGTCAGCGGCCGACGGCGACAATAGGCAAACCGGTCGCAATTGCTTGACCGCGCCACTCTCGACCGAACGCAGGAGAATTTCGGCATCCGCAGCGCGTCCGACGATGATGGCTGGCGTTGCGTCGTCGGCCCTTACGTGAACAAGGGTCCGCTTGTAACGAAAATACCGATAGGTAAAGCGCGTAGCTGCGAGCAGAAATATCTGCAACAGCCAGTAAAGTATGATCGTCTTCTTTCCAAGAAAGAACGTGCCATAAAGATTGGGGGCGATGATGACGTAGTCGAAGACCAGGATGACGAATGCCAGAAGCGAGGATGCCTTGACGATATTGAGGGCGTCCACAAGGGAAATGAACCGCCATTTTGTTGTCGTCAGGTTAAAGACATAAAAGATAACGCAGCTGATGGCCAGGAAATAGGGCAGCGCTTTCAAGAGCAGTGGCAAGCGCAGGGCAAAATCATGATCATCAAAACGGAAGTAACAACTCACGAGCACCGCTGCCACGACCGTTATCAGGTCATGCAGCGCGATCAGAACATTTCGGGAAGTAAACTTTCGGCGCGGATTCATGAGGCTTTGGTCCGGACAGTATAAGAAACGAAAACACGCCGGCCACTGCGGAGCAAGACTCTCATGCTCGGCCTCCTGCGCGCTTCACCAGCGACGTCGTACTGAATCCTTTCAGAGTATCGATCAGCACCACTTCCCCGCCTCGTGCAGTAACTAGCTCCTGACCGACGACTTGCTCAAGAGAATAATCTCCGCCCTTGACGAGCACATTCGGCTGGATTCGCTCGATCAGGTTCATCGGCGTGTCCTCTTCGAAAACCACAACGAGGTCGACAGCCTCGAGCGCAGCCAGAACTTCTGCGCGCGCCCGCTCATTCTGGATCGGACGGCCCTCGCCTTTCAGCCGCATCACGGACGCATCGCTGTTTAATCCCACGATCAGCCGGTCGCACGTAGCGCGTGCTCCGGTCAGCACCTTGACGTGACCGGGATGCAGGATATCGAAACAGCCATTGGTGAAGCCAATTCGCAGACCTTGCGCACGCCACGCCGTCAGGTGTTGGTCAAGGTTGACCGTCGATTGCGCGATTTTCTCTTCGGCGGCCAGAGAGGCCGGCGGCAGAATATTGCGGCGCAGTTCCGCGAGCGTGACAATCGCAGTCCCGCTCTTGCCGACGGCAACAGCAGCTGCGGCGCTCGCTGTCCGCAGCGCGGTTTCCCAATCTGCGCCCGCGGCAAGCGAAACCGCGAGCGTGGCGACGACAGTATCGCCGGCGCCCGTCACGTCGCGAACCTTGACGGTGTGCGCGGGAACATGGATGACCTCGCCCTCGCGCGGCACCAGCGTCATGCCATGTTCGCTTTGCGTCACCAGCACGGCCTCACCATCGACGAGCCGCATCATTTCGCGAGCCGCTGCCGCAATGCTCGGCTGATCGTCGGCGCGGGTGCGAGTCGCATCCGCAAACTCCTTGCGGTTCGGCGTGAGCAACGTGGCGCCGCGATAGATGTTGAAATTAGCGCTCTTCGGATCGACGATCACGCGCTTGCCAAGCCGGCGCGCAGCATCGATGACGTCGCGGATTACCCGCGCTGTCAACACTCCCTTGGCATAGTCGGACAACAATACGATGTCGGCGCGTGGCAGTTGCGGCAGAATGGCATCGATCAAGGTCTGCTCCACCGCCCCGGACGCCGGAACGGCCATTTCCCAATCGGCTCGCAGCATGTGGGTCGAAAAATGCTCCGAAACAAAGCGGACCTTGCGCGTCGTCGGTCGCGCCGGATCCGAAATCAACAATGGTTCGATCAGGCGTTCCCGCGAAAGCGTGGCCCGGAGCCTCTCGCCGGCGTCGTCCTCACCCGCCAATCCAACGAAGATGCAGCGCGCACCGAGCGCGGCGATATTGCGCGCCACATTGCCGGCCCCACCGACGTTGGTTTCGCTCCGCTGAACCGCGATGACCGGGGCGGGCGCCTCCGGCGAAATCCGCGAAATCTCGCCGTACACGAACTCGTCGAGCATGAGATCGCCGACACAGAGGACCGTCTGGCCGGAAAAGCCATTCGACAAGTCGTCAAAATCGATCATCAAAACCCTTCACCTGTTGCTGGAGTCTGATGCAATCGCATCAACCAGACCCAAGCCCATCCTTCGGTCGAGCATGATCTTATCCGAAAACCGGTTTTCACTTTTCGGGATCATGGTCCAGCACGTCAGCGAAAGCGATCATCGCGATCCAGATAGCCTTTGACATAGGCATCGACGGCTTCCTCCAAAGGCGTGAAGCCTCCGTTGTAACCAGCGCTTTGCAAGCGCTCGATATCTGCTTGCGTAAAATACTGGTAGGCCCCGCGAATCTGTTCAGGCATATCGACGTATTCGATATTCGGCTTCGTGCCAAGCGAGGCATAGGCCGCAGTCATCAGATCGCGAAAGCTGCGCGCCTCGCCAGTTCCCACATTCAAAAGACCGTTGACCGAAGGCGTCGCAAACAACCACATCATCACACGAACGACGTCGTCGACGTAAATGAAGTCGCGGCGCTGATCGCCATCGGCGACGCCTTCACGGTGCGACTTGAACAACTGCACCGGGCGGCAGCCTTTCACATCGCCGAAGCGGCGCGCCAGCACGCTCATCATGGAGCCTTTGTGATATTCATTCGGTCCGAACACGTTGAAAAACTTCAGACCAGCCCATTGCGGCGGCAGAGCACCACCTTTGGCGGCGCGGTCCACAACGGCCATGTCGAACAGGTGTTTGCTCCAGCCGTAGAGATTCATCGGCCGGAGCGCTCGCAGCGCGGACAACGATTGATCATCGCGAAAGCCCTGCGCGCCATCGCCGTAGGTTGACGCCGAAGAGGCATAGATGAAAGGCGTCATGGTCGACGTGCACCAGTCGAGCAATCGGAGCGACAGCCGGAAGTTGGTCTCGATGACGAGATCGCCATCGGTCGCCGTGGTTTCGGAGATCGCGCCGAGGTGAAAGACGGCGTCCAGGCGACGGCCGTCCAGCCAACGCATCAATTCCTCGGGTGGAACGATATCCGCAAGCTGCCGCTTGGCGAGGTTACGCCATTTGCCGTCATGTCCCAGCACATCGCACACCGCCACATCGCTGCGCCCGGCGTCGTTCAACGCGGCAACGAGATTGGATCCGATAAAACCGGCGCCCCCGGTCACCAGCAGCATGATGTCCCCGTCATGGATGTGCGACTCTTAGTGGTCCGTTCTAACATTTGCATCCCGGCGCGGCAGGCGTTCTTTGCAAATGTTAGAATCAAGAGCCCACTAGCAACCATAAGGTTTTCCAGTGGAGTTTTGAATTTGACATTCCCTTGCCGGGTTTGCGGCAAAGTGGGTGGCGAATGTCAAATTCACCCCACTGGTTTGCCCCACTCTAGCCCGCGAGGCAACTTAGGTGGGCCTGCCGTGTGACGATCGGCCGTGAAAAACAGCGCGCGAGATAACTTTACCTCACGGGTCGGAGCGGATACCGAGGACCGAACATCGATCCTGGATTGCGCATCGATTAAGATATGAAAACAGATTCACCATATGGGCCGGAAATGGCCGACCCGGACGATACCCGACCCATTCTGATCGTTCCCTACATGTGGATCGGCGACTTCGTGCGCGGCCACACGGTGGTGCGGGTGCTCAAACAGCGCTGGCCGAATCGACCGGTGGATATGCTGGTGACAACGCTCTGCGCGCCGCTGGTCGATTATATGCCCGGAGTGCGCGCTGGCGTGGTCTGGGACCTGCCCCGCAGCCGGCTGGCACCGACGCAACAGTGGAGTCTCGCCCGGCAATTGCGCGCGCGCGGGTATGGAACGGCCTTCGTCATGCCGCGCACCTGGAAATCGGCGATCGCGCCCGCGCTGGCCGGCATCCCGGAACGGGTGGGTTTTGTCGGCGAAGCGCGTTTCGGACTACTTAACCGCTGGCGGTGGGGTGAAAGAGCCCTGCCCCGCATGATCGACAGGAAGGCGTCCCTGGCGCTTCCGGCCGGGGCAGCCCGGCCACCTGAATGGCCGGCGCCGCAGCTTCGGATATCCACCGAAGACGTCACCCGCTGGCGGCAGGCGCAGGGATTGGGCGCGGGACCGGCGGTGGCGCTGGCACCCGGGGCGGTCGGCTCCAGTAAGCGCTGGACCTCCTACGCCGAGGCCGCCCGAATGCTGGCCGAGCGCGGAATCGACCTTTGGGTGATCGGCGGCCCCAATGAAAAAGCGATGGCGACCGAAATCGCAGCAACCGGGGGCCCGCGGGTCCGGGATCTCACGGGTCACGACCTGCGAAATGGCATTCTGGCGATGGCGGGGGCCACCATTGCAATATCGAACGACTCCGGTCTGCTACACGTCGCGGCTGCGATCGGAACGCCGACACTGGGAATTTTCGGGCCGACCAGCCCCTATCACTGGGCGCCCTTGAACGGGCTCGCCGCGACGATTCAGGCGAAAACGCCTCTCCCGTGCCAACCATGCCATCGTCCGGTCTGCACCAGGAATGATCATCGTTGCATGCGCGATATCCCCGCAGCAGAGGTAATCGCGATCGCGGAACGGGTGCTTGCGGAGGCCGGCGCGCACGACGCACGTTGATGCGACACGCCATGCTTGCGTGAGTATGACGCGCTCATTACCACTGCTATAGCGTTTTCGAGCGAAGTGGATACCGGTTTGCGTGAAGAAAACGCGTTAAAATAACAATCTAGAGCTTCGCTTCTGATTCAATCAGAAGCGAAAATGCTCTGGCCATCACGGTGACAAAGGTGCGTCTTGAGCCAGAACCCGATCGCAACCCATTTTCAGCAATCGCTGACGGCCCTCCAGCGCGCAGCCAATGACACGGCGCTGCTCGCAGTCGTAAGCGACATTGCTGTCACGATCATCGACGCGCTCCGTTCCGGAAATAAAGTGCTTCTGATCGGAAACGGCGGAAGCGCCGCCGACGCCCAACACATCGCCTCGGAAATCGTCGGGCGTTACAGGAAAGAACGGCCCGGCTACGCCGCCATTGCCCTGACGACCGATACGTCCGCTCTCACCGCTATCTCCAACGACTACGGCTTCGAGCAGATTTTCGCCCGGCAGATCGAGAGTCTGGGCCGACCTGGCGACGTGCTGCTGGCGCTGTCCACCTCGGGACGGTCCCCAAACATCCTCGCTGCCCTATCCGCCGCGCGACGACTCGGACTTGTCACCGTCGGTTTTACCGGCCTCAAAGGGCAAAGCCTGCACGAGATCTGCGACCGCCTTCTCGTTGCGCCGAGCGACGACACCCCGGTGATCCAGCAGATCCACATGACCGCGGCTCACGCGATCTGCGATAACGTGGAGCACGCCCTGGTGGACGGAGCGGGCCGCAAGTGAGCGGAGCGGAGATCGCTCAGGCCGGCAAACCCGCCGCCTTCCTGGACCGTGATGGCGTCATCAATCATGACGACAGCTATATGGGTACGCGCGATCGCATTCGTTGGATGCCCGGCGTCGCCAGGGCAATCCAGCGGCTAAACGAGGCCGGCTATTTCGTTTTCATCTTCACCAATCAATCCGGTGTCGCGCGCGGCTTTTTCAGCGAGGATGATGTTCGTAATCTGCACCTGTGGATGCAGTCCCATCTAGCGTCTCAGGGCGCGCGGATCGACGACTTCAGGTATTGCCCGCACTACCCCGACGGCAGCGTCGCCGGATATCTGGAAGATCATCCCTGGCGCAAACCGAAGCCCGGCATGATCCTCGACCTTATGCAGCATTGGCCGGTGCGGCAGCACGGCAGCTTTGCCATCGGCGACCGCAAAAGCGATATCGAAGCCGCTGCCGGTGCAGGAATTCCGGGCTTCCTGTTTAGCGGCGGCGACCTCGACGCATTCGTCGCGCGGGTGCTTGCAGAGATATCCAGTGCAATCACGCCACGTGCCTAAGCAAGCAATCGCTCCGCGGCATCGATCACCTGCCCCGCGGAAGGCGGACCGTTCTTGCCGCCTAGAACCGCCATGCGGCCACTGCCGACAGGCCCGGTCAGGCCGGGATCGGTGCTGACATAGATGCCGACGAGCGGAACGCGATACGCAGCGGCAAGATGCATAAGGCCGGTATCGACGCCGATCACCAACGCCGCATTGCCGATCACCTGCGCGGTCAGATCGAGGCTCTGGCGCGGCTGGACACGACTGCCCGCGATGTCTCCCGACAGCCGCTCGGATAACAGACGTTCGGCCTCGGTGCCCCACGGAAGCACGGTCTGCAATCCGTTCGCACTCAGCCAGCGGCCGGTTTCGATCCAGTCCTCCGCACGCCACGTTTTCGAGAGCCGGGAGGTACCGTGAAGCAAGACTGCATAGGGCTGACCACCTGTCCGCATGAACGGGCGCAGACCGTAGTCAACGTCGTGGGGCGGCTGATATCCGAGCGACAGAGCGGTCAGGATCCGGTTGCGCGTCACGGCGTGGAGATCGCGCCCTACCGTGTGCCTAACGTCGTAGAATCGCGCGGCTAACGGTTCGCGGATGCTGCGACCGTCATAGCCGTGGCGCTCGCCGCGCGCGACGCGCGCCATGATCGCCGAGCGGATCAGGCCCTGAGTATCGATCACCTTGTCGAACGATCGTTCGCGAAGCCTCGCCCGGAACTTGGCGATCTCGCGCCATGTGACGCCAGCACCAAGTTGCGAACGCCAGCGTCGCGTCGCGACAGGAATGATGTCGGCGACCGACGGGTGCAGCCGCACCAACGGCGCGAACGATTCCTCGACCAGCCACGTCACCCGCAACTGCGGACATGCATGCACGGCATCGACGATCGCCGGCATCTGATGCACGACGTCGCCGAGCGAGGATGTCTTGATGATGAGAATGTCGGTCATCGACGGCCGCAGCTGCTCAAAGAAAGACCGGTTCCCGTTACAGTTTGGCAACCATAATGTCGAATCCCGAGATCAGACGGACGAAATCTGGTCGTTCACGGTCATGCTATACGGCAATTCCATTCTTTTGTGGGACACTTCGGCGACCGCGGGACCCGCCGCACACTTTGGTACAAAGGAGCAGATATGACCGTGCTTGTCACCGGTGGAGCCGGCTACATCGGCAGTCATATGGTGCTCGCGCTGGCTGAGGCCGGCGAGAACGTCGTCGTGATCGACAACCTGTCCACCGGATTCTCGTCGGCGCTCCCCGAGGGCGTACCGCTGTTTATCGGCGACGCCGGAGACGAAAATCTTGTCGAGAACGTCATCGCCCAGAACGGCATCGAAAGCATCATTCACTTTGCGGGTTCCGTGGTGGTGCCCGAGTCGATGCGCGATCCGCTCGCCTACTATCGTAACAACACGATGACGACTCGCAGCCTTCTGAACGCCGCCGTCAGATGCGGGGTCAACCGCTTCATCTTTTCGTCGACCGCCGCAGTCTACGGCAATCCCGACCGGATGCCGGTCCCGGAAGAGGCGCCGACCCGGCCGCTCTCTCCTTACGGATCGTCGAAGCTGATGACGGAGATCATGCTGCACGACGTCGCGACCGCACATGGCATGAACTACGTGGTGCTGCGCTACTTCAATGTCGCGGGCGCAGACCCACAAGCGCGTATCGGCCTCTCGACCGCGGGCGCCACGCACCTGCTGAAAATCGCAGTCGAAGCCGCGACCGGGCAGCGCGCCAAGATCGACGTGTTCGGCACCGACTATCCGACGCCGGATGGAAGCTGCATTCGCGACTTCATTCATGTCAGCGATCTGGCGCAAGCGCATCGGGCCGCGCTGACTTATCTGCAAAACGGCGGATGCTCGACCACGCTGAATTGCGGATATGGACGCGGCTATTCCGTTCTGGAAACGATCGAAGCGGTCCGCCGGGTCTGCGGCCGCAATTTCGCGGTTCACTATTCCGACCGCCGCCCCGGCGATATCATGACCATGATCGCCGACACGAGCCGGATTCGCGCGGCGCTCGACTGGACGCCGCAATACGACGACCTCGCGACCATCGCCGCGCACGCGCTGGCGTGGGAAGAAAAGCTGGCGGGCCGACAAGTCTCGGAGGCGCTCGCGGCATCAGCCTGACAAACCGGGCGAAACCCGGTTTTCGCTTGAAAAAGGCTGCTATTGCGGGCATTGAGTCGGAGCTTTCGCAATATCCCTGACGCGCGGGCAACCGCCGATTCACGGCGTCAACGGAACGCGATGACCGAACCGCCGAAGAAAATTACCGACGATCCCTATGGCGCGGCCGTCCTCATCCGCCGCCTGATCACGGAACAGGGCATGGCCTATTGGCGGCGCTACCTCGCCGCATTTGCGCTGATGGCCGTCTCCGCGGCGGCGACGGCGACCTCGGCCTACCTGCTCGGCGAAGTCATCAATCAGGCTTATGTGGACCGCAACGTCCACGGCATTTTCATGCTGTCGATTGTGGTGCTCGTCATCTTCGTGGTCAAGGGTGCGGCGACCTACGGTCATTCCGTAATCCTGTCCCGGATCAGCAACGCCATTCTCGCCAATAATCAGCGCCGCTTGTTTGCGAAGCTGATGAGCGAGAGCATCGGCTATTTCTCGCAGCGACATTCATCGGAGTTTCTCGCGCGGCTCACGGCCGGCGCGACATCGGTCACCCAGGTGCTCAACCTGCTGATCAACGCCGTGGGTCGCGATCTTTTGTCGTTGATCGCGCTCGTCGTCGTGATGGTGATGCAGGATCCGTATATGTCGCTGCTTGGCGCGCTGGTGGCGCCGCCCGCGATGATCGTGCTGCGCAAGCTGGTCAAGCGCATCAAGGGACTGGCGCACATGCAGTTCCATGGCACCGCCGACATCATGGAGACGATGCAGGAGTCGCTGCAAGGTATTCGGACCGTCAAGGCGTTCACGCTCGAACAGACCATGCGCGAGCGGATCGACGCCAGCATCGCCGCGGTGGAGCAAACCAACAACAAGATGGCGCGGGTTTCGAACCGCGCCAGCCCGCTGATGGAAACGCTTGGCGGTTTCGCCATCGCGGGCGCGCTGATGTATGGCGGCTATCGCGTTGTCGCCATGGGCGCGACGCCGGGCCAGTTCTTTTCGTTCCTCGCAGCCTTTCTCTTGGCCTATGAGCCAGCCAAGCGGCTGGCCCGTCTCAACATCGAACTCAACAGCAGCCTGATCGGCGCGCGCAAGCTGATTGAAATCGTGGACAGCCCCGCCAGCGAGCCGGACGACAGTGACAAGCCCGCTCTGCAATTGACCGACGCGCGCGTCGAGTTGCAGGATGTCACGTTCGCCTATCGCGCCGACGAGCCCGTGCTCAAGCGCATGAGCTTTGTCGCCGAGCCGGGCAAGATGACGGCGCTGGTCGGCCCATCGGGTGGCGGAAAATCCACCGTGCTGGCGCTCCTGCTGCGCCTGTATGAAGCCACCGACGGCGACATCCTGATCGATGGGCAGGTCATCTCCGGCGTATCGCGCACATCGCTACGCCAGCAGACTGCCTATGTCGGCCAGGACGTTTACCTGTTCCGCGCCACCATCCGCGAGAACATCGCGTTCGGCCGCCCCGGCGCCAGCGAGAACGAGATCGTCGCGGCGGCGAAAGCCGCCTGCGCTCACGACTTCATTATGAGCTTTCCGCTCGGCTACAATACCCCTGTGGGCGAGCACGGCACCCAGCTCTCCGGCGGGCAACGCCAACGCATCGCCGTGGCGCGCGCACTCATCAAGGACGCGCCGATCATCCTGCTGGACGAGGCCACCGCCGCACTCGATTCGGAATCCGAAAAGCAGGTGCAGGAAGCGATCGAGCACCTGTGCCGCAATCGGACCACGATCGTGATCGCGCACCGCCTGCATACCATCATGCATGCCGACGCCATTCTTGTGGTCGAGAACGGCGAGATCGTCGAGCGCGGGCGCCACGACGACCTGCTGCGGAGCGGCGGACGCTATGCTTCGTTCTTCCGCCTGCAGCATCGTGAGACAGCGCCGCTGACGCTGGCCCCCTTGAGCGCGTCAGCGTAAGCTCATTGCGATTGTCCGCAATGACGATCTCGTCGCGCCAGCGCAGGCAGAGCGGAGAGTTCGCATGAGCGTATCGTCGTTCGTGATTCCACAGCCGCCCCAACCCGTCATCGCGGTCGCAGGCGACGACAGATTTTTTCCGGTCCGCCGCGTCTGGTGCGTCGGGCGCAACTATCTCGACCATATCCGCGAATTGGGCCACGACGAGCGCGCGCCGCCGTTCTTCTTCGCCAAACACGCCGACATGATCGACGCCAACGGCGCGGTTATCCCCTATCCGCCCCTCACCCAGAATCTGCATCACGAAGTCGAACTGATCGTCGCGATGAAGAGCGGCGGCTTGCGCATTCCCGCCGACACCGCGCTCGATCACGTCTACGGCTACGCCGTCGGCATCGACCTCACCCGGCGCGACCTGCAAAACGCTGTGCGCGAAAAGAAGCAGCCCTGGGAGATCGCAAAATCGTTCGATCACGCTGCGCCCTGCAGCGCTCTGCAACCCGCCGCCAGGATCGGGCATCCGTCGAAGGGCCACATCTGGCTCACGGTCAATGGCAAGGAAACCCAATCCGGCGATCTCGCGCAGATGATCTGGAATGTGCCGGAGATCATCGCGCAGCTCTCGCAACAGGTCGCGCTTGACGCCGGCGACATCATCATGACCGGCACGCCAGCCGGCGTCTCCCCCCTTCAGCCGGGCGACCACGTCGAATGCGGCTGCGACGGCGTCGGTACGCTGACAGTGACGATCGGCCAGCCAGCAGCTTGAGCGCCATCACGTCCTCGACGCACCACTCAGGAAACCGCTTACCCCTCGATCAGTTGCAGCCACTCGTCTTCCGAAATCACCTTCACGCCGAACTTCTCGGCGTCCTTGAGTTTTGAGCCAGCTCCGGGACCAGCGACGACAAGATCGGTCTTTTTCGACACCGAGCTGGACGTTTTCGCGCCCATCCGCTCAGCCGATGCCTTAGCCTCGTCGCGCGTGAATTTTTCCAGCGAACCCGTGAACACAACGGTCTTGCCGGCCACGGCCGAGTCGCTGCGGGCCTGCGCGACCGGCAGCACTTCGATCTCAGCGAGCAGATCGTTCAGCGCCTTGACGTTGCGCGTCTCAGCGAAGAACTCGACCACTGCGTCGGCGACGATATCGCCGATGCCTCCGATGTTGTTGAGGTCGGCATAGGCTTCGGAATCATTGCCCGCTTCTGTCTGCGCCGCAGCGGCCTCCGCCATGGTGCTGCGAAAATTCTCGATGCTACCGTAATGCCGCGCCAGCAGCTTGGCGTTGCCCTCGCCGACATGGCGGATGCCGAGCGCGAAGATCAACCGGTTCAGTTCGATCTTGCGGCGAGCGGAGATCGCAGCGAACAGGTTGCGCACCGAGACCTCACCATAACCTTCGCGATCACGCAGCTTCTTTGTCGCGCGCGCGTCGCGCTTCTGCAACGTGAAGATATCGACCGGATGCATGATGAGGCCATCGTCATAGAATTCCTGAATCTGCTTTTCGCCGAGACCGTCGATGTCGAAGGCAAGACGCGAGACGAAATGCTTGAGCCGCTCCACCGCCTGCGCCGGGCAGATCAGTGCTCCGGTGCAGCGGCGCACCGCCTCGCCCTCCTCGCGCACGGCGTGACTGCCGCAGATCGGACACTTGTGCGGAAACGCATACCGCTTGGCGCTCGTTGGCCGCTTGTCGATGACAACACTGACCACCTGCGGAATCACGTCACCAGCGCGCTGCACCACCACGGTGTCGCCGACGCGAAGATCAACACCATCGCGGATCGGCTGGCCGTCATTTCCAATGCCTCTAATGTAGTCTTCGTTGTGCAGCGTCGCGTTTTGCACCACAACGCCGCCAACGGTGACGGGCTCAAGCCGCGCCACCGGCGTCAATGCACCGGTGCGGCCGACCTGAATGTCGATGCCCTTGAGGATCGTGATCGCCTGCTCGGCAGCGAACTTGTGCGCGATCGCCCAACGTGGGCTTCGCGATACGAAGCCGAGCCGTTCCTGCCAGTCGAGCCGGTTGACCTTATAGACCACGCCATCGATGTCGTAGCCGAGCGTGACGCGCTGCTCGCCGATGCGGCGATAAAACGCCAGCACCTCCTCGACGCTATGACACAACTCGATCAGCGGATTGACGACGAATCCGATGCCCCTGAGCCACTCCAGCATGCCGTGTTGGGTGTCGGCGGGCCGATCCGTCATTTCCCCCCATGCATAGGCGAAGAATTTCAGCGGTCGCGACGCGGTGACCGCGACATCCTTCTGCCGCAACGAACCGGCGGCCGAATTGCGAGGATTGGCGAACACGGTATCGCCAGCTTCTTGCTGCTTTTTATTCAGCGCAAGAAAATCCTGCTTCAGCATGTAGACCTCGCCGCGCAACTCGCAGGCGGCGGGAATGTTGCGGCCTGTGAGCGTCTGCGGCACGTCCTTGATAGTACGGACATTGGCGGTGACATCCTCGCCGGTGAAGCCGTCGCCGCGCGTCGCCGTGCGCACCAGTTCGCCGCGCTCGTAGCGCAATGATAGCGACAGGCCATCGATCTTCGGCTCGGCGACAATGGCGGGGAATTCGTCCGGGGCAAGCTTCAGAAAACGCCGGATGCGTTCGACGAATTCGGCGACCTCCTCGTCGCTAAAGGCATTGCCGAGCGACAGCATCGGCACCGCGTGCTGCACTTTCGCGAAGCCGCGCGCGGGGGCGGCTCCGACGGTCTGCGTGGGCGACCTTGCAGTGACGAAGTCCGGAAAGCGGGCCTCGATCGCTTCGAGCCGCTGCCGCAGCGCATCGTAGGCGGAGTCTGAAATCGTCGGCGCGTCTTTTTGGTAATAACGTTCGTTATGCGTCTCGATCTCAAGCGAAAGCCGCTTGTGCTCAACCCGAGCCTGCGACCTGGTGAGGAGATCGACGGGCGGAGGCGTTTTGGGCTTCGCCGCCACAGCGACTTACCCCGCCGCTTTCAGCAGCCGGTCCGCGGCGGCGCGAGCCTCCGCGGTGATCTCCGCACCGGCGAGCATCCGCGCGATCTCCTCGCGGCGGTGATCCTCAGCCAGCGTCGCAACACGCGTGGCGACGCGCTTGCCGCGATCCAGCGCATCCTTTGAAATGAGCAGATGCTGATCGGCCCGCACCGCGACCTGCGGCGCGTGCGTCACCGCCATCACCTGCACCTTGCCAGCGAGCCGCGCCAGACGCGCGCCGATTGCGTCGGCCACCGCACCGCCGACCCCGGTGTCGATCTCGTCGAACACCAGCGTTGGTGCCGAGCCCTTGTCGGAGAGCACCACCTTGAGCGCCAGCAGGAAGCGCGACAGCTCGCCTCCCGAGGCGACCTTCATCAGCGGCCCCGGTCGCGTGCCGGGATTGGTCTGCACCCAGAACTCGACGCGGTCGAAGCCTTGCGGTCCCGGTGCCGACGGGTCGGACTCGATCTGCGTGGAAAATCTGGCGCGTTCGAGTTTCAGCGGCGCAAGCTCGACGTTGACTGTCTTGTCGAGTTTGTCAGCAGCCTTCGTGCGCGCGGCCGAAAGTTTCGCCGCTGCCGCTGAATAACGTTTGTCGGCGGCGGCCGCCTCTTTTTCCAGAACGGTCAATCGATCCGCGCCGGCGTCGATCAGCGCGACCTCCGCAGCGTATTTCTTGGCAAGCGCAGCCAGGCCGTCGACCGGCGTCGCATATTTGCGCGACGCCGCGCGCAGCGCGAACAGCCGTTCCTCGATGCGCTCCAGCTCGGCCGGATCGAAATCGGCGGCAATGAGCGCCGCCGCGAGATGCTGGTCCGCCTCCTCCAGCGCGTTGATGGCGGCATCGATGGCCCTGACCGCCGGCTCGACCAGTTGCGGCGAATTCGCAGCTCGCCGTTCCAGCCGCCGCACCGCAGCCGCCAGCACGCTCACCGGTGAGCCATGACCGCTGACGACGTCCTGCGCCTCGCGCAGGTCGGTCGCGATCTTTTCGCCCGCCATCATCGTGGCACGGCGTTCGGCAAGCGCGGTTTCCTCGCCGTCCTGCGGTGCGAGTTGCGTTAACTCGTCGGAGGCATGACGCAGAAACTCGGCCTCTCGCGCGGCGCGCTCCACGCCGGCGCGATGATCGTCAAGCGCCGCGCGGGCGCGGCGGCGAGCTTCCCACAACACCTCCAGCGCGGCGACTTCGGTGTCCAGCCCCGCAGAGGCATCGAGCAGCCGACGGTGGGTCGATGCATCGACCAGCGCCCGCTCGTCATGCTGGCCATGAATTTCCACCAGCGTCGCGCCTACCGCCTTCAAGGTCTGCACGCTGATCGCTTGATCATTGATGAAGGCTCGGGTGCGACCGTCGGCGAGTTGAACCCGTCGAAGAATCATCTCGCCCGAATCTTCAGAAATAGAGCCGTCGATGCCATTGGTGGTCAGGATGACGCAGGCCGGATGGTTCTTGGGAACATCGAAGGTGGCCGTGACCTGCCCCTGCTCCGCGCCGTGACGGACCAGCCCGGCATCGCCGCGACCGCCGAGCGCCAGCGCAAAGGCATCAAGCAGAATGGATTTTCCCGCGCCGGTCTCGCCGGTCAGCACCGCAAGACCGGAGGCGAACTCGATGTCGAGCCGCTCGATCAGGACGATGTCGCGGATCGAAAGGCGCGCAAGCATAGGAGGCCGGTTCCTGCCGAAAGTCGTTGAGAGGTGCAGAGAAGCGTGGCACGGAGACTAGCGAAGTTCGGATCGCGAAACCAGAGCCGCGGATTGACCACAGCATTGGCAGCCCAAGGGGCGCCCTTCGATTCCGCATTCGCAACAGCATTCGCTGAAACGGCGTGGGAATGTCTAGCCAAGCCCCACTTTCCTGAACGCCTTGCTGATCCACGAGCCCTTATTCTCGCTGGGCTGGCTTCCCCCTGACGTCACGAGATTGTAGGCGTCCTTGTACCAGCGACTGTCCGGAAAGTTGTGGCCGAGCACAGCCGCGGCGGTCTGCGCCTCGGCAACGATTCCAATCGCCATGTAGGCTTCGGTCAGCCGCGCCAGCGCTTCCTCGACATGCCGCGTGGTCTGGTAGCGCGTCACCACGGCCTTATAGCGGTTGATGGCGCCCGTATAATCACGTCGCTCCATATAATAGCGGCCGATCGCCATTTCCTTGCCGGCGAGTTGATCGCGCGCGGCCTGAAGTTTCTTCTTGGCTTCGCCGGCATATTCGGACGTCGGATATTTACGGATCACCTCTTCCATGGAGTGCATGGCTTTTTCGGTGCGAGCCTGGTCGCGCGAGACATCGGGGATCTGGTCGTAGTTCGAGACGGCGATCAAATATTGCGCATAGGCGGCGTCCGGGGTGCCCGGATGGAGCGTCACGTAGCGCGATGCGGAGCCGATGCACGTATCGTAATCGCCCGCCTGATAAGATGCATAGGCCGACATCAACAACGACTTCCGCGCCCATTCCGAATAGGGGTGTTCACGGTCGACCTCGTCGAATTTCTTCGTGGCCGCCTTGAGGTCACGCTCCTTGTTCATCAGGAACAAGCCCTCATTGTAGAGCTTGTCCGCCGGATCATCGCTGAAGGTCTGTTCGTCCTTTGCCGTGAGCTTGTCCAAGAGCGGTCCGGTCCCGCAGCCGGCCACGGTAACGGCAACAAGTGCAAGACTGGCGGCGAGCCGGAGTTTCCCGCCAAGCCGATCAAGAGCGGCGCGATCCATGAACTCGCTCAGTCCGAGCGCCATACGCTTAGCCAACATTGATGAAAATCCGACGTCCGTGATACGGCGATCCAAGCACGAGGCAAACAGGATGCGCTGCTTTTACCGCGACCCGTTTAGCCGAAAAGAATCCGTCCACCAACGGGGTAAGCAGGTATTTCGCCGGGATTAAGGCGGGAACACCGGGCGCGGTGCCGAGCGGAAATCACTTTTCGGATAAGATCATGTTCGATCGAAAGTAAGGCTTTGGTCCGATTCATTCGGATCTCGCCTGTCCATACTATCGCCCAAGCATTTCGCGTGAGACTGCGGAGCCGTGCCAGGATCAGGGCGCGCGTATGGAGCAGAATGGATGAAAGCGTGCGAGGCCGGGCAGAACTCAGGACACGTTGGGACCATAGGCCGCAACCATACCGCCCACCATTCCGCCGACCACTTCGCCCTGACTGCGCGGACGCGGGGCCGGCTGATCCTCAACCACCCGCCAGGCAGTCCGATCGGCCATAAGAGCCGTGAGCACCGCGTGGTTGAGCTTGTGCCCGCCACGCACCGAACGATAGCCGCCGATCAGCGGAAACCCTGCGAGAGCCAGATCGCCGATCGCATCGAGAGCCTTGTGTCGCACACACTCGTCCGCGTAGCGCAGACCGCCGGTATTCAACAGGCGCTCATCATCGAACACCATGGAGTTTTCAAATGACGCGCCCAACGCAAAACCCGCGCTCCGGAGTCTTTCGACATCGTTCATGCAACCGAAGGTTCGAGCCCGGCTAATTTCGCGACGAAAACTTTCGGGATTGAGATCGATGGAATAGTCCTGATGACCGATCACCGGATTGGCGAAATCGATCTCGATGTCGATGCGAAAACCGCGCCTGTGCGGTCGCAGTTCGCCGAACGCCTCGCCCTTCTTCACCCGGACCGTTTTCAGAACCTGGATGAAGCGGCGCGCTGCCGACTGCTCGACAATACCAGCCTGATCGATCGCGGCGACGAACGCCGCCGAACTGCCATCCATAATCGGTACTTCAGGCCCGTCGAGTTCAATGGTTGCATTGTCGACCCCAAGGCCTCGCAACGCAGCAAGAACGTGTTCGGCGGTGGATACAAGCGAGCCTTGCTGGTCGCCCAGGACAGTGGCAAACTGGGTCGCGGTGACGGACTTTACCGCAGCTCGTACCCGACGTTCGGTTCCATCGGGACCGATACGGACAAAAATAAAACCCGCATCGATCGAGGCAGGCCCAAGGGTCAAATTGACTGGTAATCCGGAATGAACGCCGACACCCGTCACGGTGGCTCGCGAACGAAGCGTCGTCTGGCGGTTGAATCTCATAAAGTCTTGCCCAAGTGACTAATCCCGAAAGCCGATGTCTCCGCCTGCAAAGGCGACGAATCGATTCGTGATCCCCAAAGTCACGCCTAGAACATACCGGTTGCCACAAAGCACGCCAACTCACGCTTCTTTACCGATTGTTACCCCATCTCCGCCGCAATCACGCCGCCCCTTAACCAAATTTTCCGTCGGAGCGTGACCTTCTACGAAAATCCGAAGACCCTAATTTTCTATTAATTTCAGTAAAATACGTGGAAATGCTAGATACCGTATCAAGAGAGAAAGGGCCCCGACCCTAAAAGGTCGGAGCCCTTCCAATTTTCAATTGTTACAGACTTCAATGGGCCTGGCGGCGAAGAAAAGCGGGGATATCCAGGTGATCATCGCCTTGCGGGGCGGGCGTAACGGGAACCGGACGGCCGTGAGAATCCAGTCCTTGAGGCGACGGACGGCGCGCGTACTCTGATACCGGCTCGTTACCCATCTGCTCGGCAACGCTGCGCTGCGGCCGGCGCTCCGGCAATGGCGGCATCTGAGCCATGGCTGGCCCGGCCTCGCGACCCGCGAGAGGAGGCTCGGCGTCCTGATCGCGCCGGCCGAGGCCAACATTGGCCAGACGTTGCAGAAGTGACAGCCGATTCTTCTGCGGATGCTCTCCGTCGACCTCGCCCCGGGCCTGTCGGATTTCATTCTGAGCCGGCATCGGTAGTTCTTCCATCCTCGGCATCCGAGGAACGCGGACCGGGGCACGTTCGGCCGGCTGCGGGATGAAGTTTTCCGGCGGCGGCGGCTCGTGCTGCTCGCGCGGCGCAGGATCGTGATCTGGGAACAGCGTCGGCTTCTGCGCAATCGGCCGAACAGTAACGTCGCCGTACGAGGCCGGCTGCACGGGAGCCGGAGCAGGCGGTGGCGGCGTTGGCTCGGCAACCGCCGCGGCAATCGCCTCCAACGCTGCACGCTCTACATTAGCGGCGGGTTGAGCGGTCGGGGCCTGAGCTGGCTGCACCGGCTGCGCAGCAGGCCGGGGCTCGATGGGCTTCTGGGCGAGATTAGCGGAAGCACGCTTGTTGTCCTCACGGAGCTTTGCAGTCAGTTCGGCCGCGCGGGGGTCGGGCGCAGCGGATACCGTCTTCGCGGCGGGAGTGGCCGCAGCGCGCGCGATCGTGCCCTGGTCGATGCCGGTCGCGACCACGGATACCCTGATGATGCCGTCGAGACTCTCATCGAAGGTGGCGCCGACGATGATGTTGGCGTCCTGATCGACCTCCTCACGAATCCGCGTGGCGGCTTCGTCGACCTCGAACAGGGTGAGATCTTTGCCGCCGGTGATCGAAATCAGGAGCCCTTTGGCGCCCTTCATCGAACTGTCGTCGATCAGCGGATTGGCGATCGCCGCTTCGGCGGCAGTGAGCGCGCGCTTCTCGCCGGAAGCCTCCCCGGTGCCCATCATCGCCTTGCCCATCTCGCGCATCACGGCGCGGACGTCGGCGAAGTCGAGATTGATCAGACCTTCCTTCACCATCAGGTCCGTGATGCAGGCCACGCCCGAGTAAAGCACCTGATCGGCCATCGCGAAGGCGTCGGCGAAGGTAGTCTTCTCATTAGCCACGCGGAACAGGTTTTGATTGGGAATGATCAGCAGCGTATCGACCACCTTGTGGAGTTCGCCGATCCCCGAGTCGGCAGTGCGCATCCGGCGCTGGCCCTCGAAGTGGAACGGCTTGGTGACGACGCCGACGGTCAGGATCCCCATTTCGCGCGCGGCCTTGGCGATAACCGGCGCAGCACCGGTCCCCGTGCCGCCGCCCATTCCGGCGGTGACGAACACCATGTTCGCCCCTGAGAGGTGATCGCGAATTTCGTCGATGACTTCCTGCGCCGCAGCAGCGCCGACATCGGGCTGCGAACCCGCGCCGAGACCCTGGGTGACCTGCGTGCCCATCTGGATAATGCGCTGCGCCTTGGACATGGTCAGCGCCTGCGCATCGGTGTTGGCAACCACGAAATCGACCCCGACCAGTCCGGCCGTGATCATGTTGTTGACCGCGTTGCCGCCAGCGCCGCCGACGCCGAATACAGTGATCCGCGGCTTCAGCTCGTGAATGTCGGGAACGTTGAGATTGATGGTCATGGTTGCCTCTCGATTACACGCGCGGTGTCGCTATGCCGGCGGTCGTCGACCGCGGGAATTGATGGAAATCTGCAAATTGGCGGAAAATTCATCAGAAGCCCTCCCGGAGCCATCGTCCGACCTTTCCGAAATAGCCGTCTGTCCCTGTCCGGACCTGCCGCGTGCGCCGCGGTTCAACATGTTCCAGATGCGCGTATTGCGGATACACCAGCAGCCCGGTCGGAACGGCGAACGAAGCGCCTTTGGCCTCATTGGGCAGGCGGCCGAAGCCGAGCGGACGGCCGATGCGAACCGGGCGACCGAGGACGCGTCGGGCGAGTTCGGGAATGCCAGTAAGCTGAGACGCACCGCCGCTCAACACAACCCGCGCACGCGGCTCGGCGGCAAATGGGGAATCCGCGAGCCGGTCCCTGACCATCTCAAAAATCTCCTCAACACGCTGACGAACGATGTTGGCGATGGTCGCACGCGACACGACCTGCGGCGCATCACTGTCACTGTCTCCGGCTGCCGGAACCGTCATCAGTTCGCGGACATCCGAGCCGCCCGTTAGCACCGTGCCATATAACGTCTTGATTCGCTCGGCATCCGCAATGCACGCACCCAATCCGCGCGCGAGATCCATCGTGACGTGATGTCCGCCGATGGCAAAACCGCTGGCATGAATAAAGCGCCCAGCCGAATAGATCGCGATCGTGGTGGTTCCCGCGCCCATCTCCACGACCGCGGCGCCGAGATCGACCTCGTCGTCGGTCAATACCGACAAGCCAGCAACATAAGGGCTGGCAGCCATGGCTTCGACGGTAAGATGGCAGCGCTCCACCGCCAGCATCAGGTTTTTCGCGACGGTCGCCTCCGAGGTCACGACGTTCATATCGACGCCAAATCGGCGTGCCACCATGCCGCGAGGATCGCGGATACCCTTTACGCCGTCGAGCGAATAGCCGACCGGCAGCGCATGAAGCACAGTGCGTCCCGGGGCCGTGGCGTGATGCATTCCGGTCGAAGTCACCCGGCTGACATCGGACGGCGTAACCGCGCCACCCTGAATGTGGGAGGCCGCTTCAATCAACTGTCCTTGCAGCCGTCCGGCCGAGACCGACAGCAACACGGATTCGACCCGGACCTTTGCCATTTGCTCGGCCAGTGAAACGGCTTGGCGAACCGCCTGCTCGCATTGGGCGAGATCGGTCACCGCGCCGGCCTTCATGCCGCGCGACTGAATCTGGCTGTAGCCGATCAGCTCCACTGCGTGGGTTCGTCCGCGCAACGCATCGTTCGGTGCGCTCGGCCGCAGCCTTGCGATCATGCAGGCGATCTTGCTGGTGCCGATGTCCAGCGACGCCACCAGCGCGCTGCGATTACGCTGCATCGGCCGGGTTTTCGGGGCCTGGTCGCGATCGAGGACCGTCATGCGCTGCCGGCCTTTTTGCTGGACTTCTTGGTCTGTTCTTCGCGCGCCTTCGCGGCCTCTTCCGAAAGCCGCACGGTCAGGCGATCGGGCAGCCGCAGGTCGATTGCGGTGATGTCGCGCGACAGCAACTTGTTTTCTCTGTCATATTTTACGAGCGAAGCGAGCGCGAGACCGACGTCATTCTCCGGAAGCCGGATGTCGAGTCCGTCCTTGAGACGCAGATTCCAGCGCCGCTCGCCGACGAAGATCGCGGCCTTGAGTTGGCTATTCACAACCGGATAGTTCGCAACCAGCGCAAGAAAATCCTTGGCGCGGGTTTCCGCCCCCTTGCCGACCACGAGTGGCAACGACGCGAAGCGCTGCGCGACGTATGGCGTAAGCACCATTCCGTCGGCGGCGATCACCGCGAGCTTGCCGTTCTCCTGCCAAAGCGCAAAGGGAAGACGCTCGGTGATGTCGATCTGAAGCGCGCCCGGATAAAGCTTCAATACGGTCGCATCCGCGATCCACGGATTAGCCTTTAGGCTGTCACGCACGCTGGCGGCATCGAGGAACAGGAGGGATGAACGGCCGTTGACGCCGCCTGCGGCCAACACCTCATCCTGCGTCAATTGCGTGCGGCCATTAACGGTAACGGATGTGATCCCGAAGCCCGCAGCGTTGGCGAGTGCATTGCGCGTGTCGTCCAAGGCCGCGATCGCTTCATCGACATGGCCGCCCGCGACCACGCCGAACGCAGCGCTGCCACCGACGACGACAACGGTCATGACCGCGCCAAGCCGGCGCGGAACGTGGCGCTCGATAAAGGCAATCGCGCGGTTGGGATTCCTGGCACGCGCATCCAGACGTTCCGCCCGTGCGCGCTTCAGCTTGTCGATCTGTTCGCGCAGCAAGATGGCGGCACCGCTGGCGGCCAACCCGAGCAGGCCGACCTCCTTCAAGAGGCCAGACTTGAACCTCGGCAATCTCAACGACCGATCGAGGTGTCCTCCACCATTCATTGCGCGAGCTCGTCACCGTTTCGCCCCGCCCCGCTTGAACCGCGGTGCTGAACGCAGAAACACGAATTTGGGAGCGCGCCCAACGTTTTAGCGATACCGGGCGGGGTGCCGACCTCCGGCAGGTCCGCTATTCCCTCGATGCGGTCGGAAGCGGAAAATTCCGCCAGCTCGCGCCCCGGCAGCCAAAACGCCACATGCGCCGCCAGTGTTAACCTTGGGACGTCCTGGTAAACAAAAGGTAAATGCGGTGCGGACAGGCCGCATTTTGACGCGATAAAAGAATGCCTTGCGGCTTTTCGGGATCAGCCCGTCGGATTGCCGTGCACCCTTCGCGGTTCCCTCAGCGCGCTGCGTCAGGCTCCTCAAATCGGACGTACTGTCTTTTCGGCAAGCACGATTTGATCCCTGAGGAAATCCGCAAACCCGACCCCGTGTGCATGAAGCGCCTTCGGATAAAGCGACGCCGCGGTCATGCCCGGCAGGGTATTGGTCTCAAGATAGACCGGCCCCTTGTCTGTCACGATGAAGTCGGTGCGGGAATAGCCGCGACAGGACAACGCCAGATGCGCCCGCAGCGAATGATCCATAATCTGCGTGGCTATCTCCGGCGAAAAACGCCCCGGACAGATCTCTTGCGTCGTCTTCGCCAGATATTTCGCGGCATAGTCGAACGCGCCCTCGGCCGGCACGATCTCGACCGGTGGAAGCGCGACGACCGAACCGTCGGAATGCTCCAGCACGCCGCAAGTCGCCTCAATGCCGGACACGAACGGTTCGATCACATAGTCTTCTGTCTTCGCTGCGTCGCGAACGGTGACGAGGTCCTGCGGCGCATTGATGAAGATCAGGCCATAGCTCGATCCGTCACATGCGGGTTTAGCAACCAGCCGGCCGTGTTCGACGAACGCACGGTCGATGTTCTCAAGCAAGACATGCGCCGGCGTATTAACACCGGCCAGGGCCACGAACCGCTTGGCCGCAACCTTGTCGAACGCAAGATGAGAGGCGGCCGAGCCTGACCCCGTAAACGGAATGCGGCGGAGTTCGCACATCGCCTGCAGTTCGCCATTTTCGGCGCGACCTCCGTGAAGGCCGAGCACCAGAAGGCGGCCCTCGGCCTTCGCCCTATCCAGCGCCCGTTCAAGCGGCGTGCCTGCGTCGGCAGGGACGAACTCGTCCTCGAACGGCCGCGCATGATTTCTCAGCGCGTCGGGTCGCACGTCGATGACTTCGTCGCGATGGTTCCAGAACCAAAGATCGGCCTCCGGCAAAGCGTGATGCAGCGCCTGCGCGCTCGCGACCGAAACGAGACGCTCTTTGTTGCTGCCGCCGAACAAAATGGTGATGCGCATCGACCTTCTCGAGAGTCTGATCAACTGCGTTGAATCAGCCGCTCGCCTTATCTTTATGATCGAGCATGATCTTATCCGAAAGCCAGGCTTCCTTTGTCGGGGGTCATGCTCCAACCCCGATCCGCTTGATTTCCCACTGCAGTTCGATACCGGAATGCTGTTTTACCCGTTCGCGGACGGATTCGCCCAAGGTTTCGATGTCACGCGCCGTGGCCTCTCCAGTGTTGATGAGAAAATTGCAGTGCATTTCCGATACCTGCGCGCCGCCGACACGATGGCCGCGCATCCCGGCGGCATCGATCAATTTCCAGGCACTCTGGCCCGGCGGATTCTTGAACGTCGAACCACCGGTCTTTTCGCGGATTGGCTGCACCGTCTCGCGGTGAGCCTGCACGCCGTTCATGCGCGCACGGATCGTTTCCGGATCGGCGAGACGGCCACGAAATATCGCGCCGGTGAAGATGACGAAGGGATCGACTCTGCTGCTGCGATATTCGAACGCCATGCCGGAATTATCGAAGACCATCTTTTCGCCACGGCGGCTGACTGCGCGAGCTTCGAAGAGAACATCTTTGGTCTCGCTGCCGTTGGCGCCCGCGTTCATGCGCAGCGCGCCGCCGATGGTGCCGGGAATGCCGAAATAGAATTCAAGCCCGCTAATGTTCGCTGCAGCCGCAGCTTCCGCGACGCGCTTGTCGAGCGCGGCCGCGCCGGCGCGCACGATGTCGCCATCGGTCGTAACGTCGCCGAATCCGCGCGGAGACAGGCGGATCACCACGCCCGGCAGGCCGCGGTCGCGCACCACAACGTTGGAGCCGACGCCGATGCAATAGACCGGGATCTCTTGCGGCAGATGGAGCAGGAAATAGGCGAGATCGTTTTCGTCCGCGGGCGTAAACAGCACCTGCGCCGGGCCACCGACGCGAAACCATGTCAGCGGCGCCAGCGACTCATTCGCCAGCAGCCGCCCGCGCAACTCCGGCATTTGCGATTTCAGCTTTGTCGTGATGTCGGGGAAGGTCATTGAAACCACCGCCCGACGCTATGACTCAAAAGACGTGGATGGCCGGGACAAGCCCGGCCATGACGCGTTGAGATGCAGAATTCTTTATTGGATACTAGTATCCCGCAGAAACCACTCAGAAGAAAATCTACATGTTCGTCATGGCCGGGCTTGTCCCGGCCATCCACGTCTTGCAGAATTCCCACATGGCAGGCGGATATGTTTATTTCCTGACTAACCGGCCGAACGGCGTTCTTTACGTCGGCGTGACGAATGACCTCGTGCGGCGCATCTTCGAACACCGTTCCGGATTCGTCGCTGGATTCACGAAGCGGCACGGTCTGAAGCGTCTTGTTTATTTCGAAATCTTCGACGATATCCCCAGCGCCATTCAGCGAGAACGCAACATCAAGCACTGGGCGCGCGCCTGGAAGGTCCGGACAATTGTCGCCGCGAATCCCGAATGGAACGATCTCTATCCGACGATCATCAAATAAAGACGTGGATGGCCGGGACAAGCCCGGCCATGACGAACATAAACTTCGCGCCTGTTGCATCATCCCAGCGCCTTGAGTTCACCGGGTAGCGCATAAGCCCATTGCGTGATGTTGCCGGCGCCGAGACACACGACATAGTCATCCTGCTTCGCGAGGCCTGCAATAACACCCGCGAGCGCCGCGGACTCCTGCAGCGGTACCACCTCGCGGTGGCCGTGGGCACGCAGGCCGAGCACGAAGTGATCGCGGTCGATGCCCGCGATCGGTGCCTCGCCCGCCGGATAGACGTCCGCGACGACAACCGTATCGGCGTCGTTAAAGCAGGTGCAGAATTCCTCAAACAGCGCTTGTAACCGCGTATAGCGATGCGGCTGCACCACGGCGATGACCCTGCCGCCGGTGGACTCGCGCGCCGCCTTCAGCACCGCTGCGATCTCGACCGGATGATGACCGTAGTCGTCGATGATGGTGACGCCGTTCCACTCGCCGGTCTTGGTAAAGCGACGCTTGACGCCGCCGAACCCTGCGATAGCGCTGCGGATTGTCGCGTCGGGAATGCCGAGTTCGTGCGCCACCGCGATTGCCGCTGTGGCGTTGAGCGCGTTGTGGCGGCCCGGCATCGGCAGCACCAGATCGGAAATCTCGTGGGCGGCATCGGTCTTGCGATTGCGGAACACCACCTTGAAATGCGAGCCGCCGCCGTTCGGTGCGAGATCGATCAGCCGCGCGTCTGCTTGCGGATTTTCGCCGTAGGTAATGATGCGGCGGTCCTCGATCTTGCCGACCATGCTCTGCACGACCGGATGATCGATGCACATCACCGCAAAGCCGTAGAACGGCACGTTCTCCACGAACGAGCGGAATGCATCCTGGACGGCATCGAAGGTCTTGAAGTGATCAAGATGCTCGGGATCGACGTTGGTGACGACAGCAACGTCGGTCGGCAGTTTCAAAAAGGTACCGTCGCTCTCGTCGGCCTCCACAACCATCCACTCGCCGGCCCCCAGCCGCGCGTTGGTGCCGTAGGCGTTGATGATCCCGCCGTTGATGACAGTGGGATCGAAATCGCCTGCGTCGAGCAGCGCCGCAACCATTGATGTCGTCGTCGTCTTGCCGTGAGTGCCGGCGATGGCGACGCAGCTTTTCAGCCGCATGAGTTCCGCGAGCATCTCGGCGCGGCGCACGACCGGAATGCGCTGCGCGCGCGCCGCCATCAGCTCGGGATTGTCGCGCTTGATCGCGGTCGAAACGACCAGCACGTCAGCGCCGTTTACGTTCTCGGCCTTATGGCCGACCGTGACCTTGACGCCTTTCTCACGGAGACGCACCACATTAGCGCCTTCGGAAGCGTCCGAACCCTGCACCGTGTAGCCAAGGTTGCACAGTACCTCGGCGATGCCGCTCATGCCGATGCCGCCGATGCCGATGAAGTGGATAGGGCCGATTTCGCGCGGCAATCTCATGGGTCGTCTTCTCGCAAAAGTCCTGATGCCCGCTAACCCGGCACTCGCCGGCACATGGCTTTATCACGGGTATCCACGTCTTGCTTTCGAACCGATTCATGCAAAACGCGGATGGCCGGAACAAGTCCGGCCATAGTGGCAAATGTCAAGCCGTCACGCCGGCGAATCAAGTCGCGCCACCTTCATCACCAGATCCGCCAGCCGTTCGGCTGCGTCGAGGCGGCCTACCTTGCGCGCCGCCGCCGCCATGGCCGCGAGTCGCGACGGTTCCTCCGCGAGCGCGGACAATTCCGCCGCGAGCCGGTCTGGAGTGAAGTCGGACTGCACGATGCGAATCGCGCCCCCGGCATCAGCGAGCACACCGGCATTGGCGAACTGGTCCTGATCGATCGCGCCGGGCAGCGGTACAAGAATGGAGGGGCGCCCAATCGCACCGAGTTCAGCCACCGTACCCGCCCCCGAGCGTGATACGACGATATGACTCGACGCCAGCCGCGCCGGGAGGTCGGCAAAGAACGGCGCAAGCTCCGCTTCGATCTTCAGCCGGTCATAGACCAGGCGCACCCGCGCCACATCTTCGTCGCGCACCTGCTGGGTCAATATCAATCGCTGCCGTAGCGCCGGTTCGAGTCTCTCAATTGTATCCGGCACGATGTCGCTCATGACGCGCGCACCCTGGCTACCGCCAACCACAAGAACGCGCAAAGGATCGTTCGAGCCTGGTGCGGCGAACGGCACCATGGCGGCAGCGAGAATCGCAGGCCGCATCGGCGTTCCGGTCGTCGTGGTCTTGCCGATCAGCGACGGCTCCTTGTCGAGCACGCCCGGCAACGAGGTGGCGATGGCGCTGACGCGCTTGGACAGAAAGCTGTTAGCGCGGCCCATGACCGCGTTGGAATCATGGATCAGCGTCGGAATGCCCTTGAGTTGCGCCGCGATCAGCGGCGGCAAGGTCGGATAGCCGCCAAATCCGATAACGGCGGCCGGTTTCAGGCGACGCATCAGGTTGAGCGCGACGACAGTCCCGATCGCGAGCATCAGGCCGGTGCGCGCCAGCGCCAGCGGCGAGCGGCCGCGCACCGTCTCGCTCGGGACCACGTCGGTCATGTCTTTCGAGAACAGCCCACTATAACGCAGCGCACGCGCATCCGTCACCAGCCGCACGCGCAAGCCGCGCTTCATCAGCTCGACGCCTAGCGCCTCGGCGGGAAACAGGTGTCCCCCGGTTCCGCCAGCGGCGAGCAGGATGAGAGGCGTGGTGGTCATGAGATTTGCGTTCCGAACGTCATTGCGAGCGTAGCGAAGCAATGACGAAGTTGCTTCAGCAGGACCAGGTCACGCATAACTCGCGGCGGCAGTGGCGTTTATTGATTCCATTTCCGTGCGCGGCCGTTCGCGTGTCAGCGCCAGCATCAAGCCGACGCCGTAGGCGAGCGAGATCATCGACGAGCCGCCATAGGAAATGAACGGCAGCGTCATGCCTTTGGCCGGAATCAGATGCAGGTTGACCGCCATATTGATGGCGGCCTGCACGCCGAACATGATCGCGAGCCCGGACGCGGCAAAACGCGAGAACAGATCCTCCGATGCATAAGCGCGCGACAGTGTGCGCATGACGATGAAGGTGAACAGCGCCAGCAGTCCGAGGCACATGATGATGCCGAATTCCTCGGCGCCGACCGCGAACACGAAATCGGTGTGACTGTCCGGAAGACTCCGCTTGGCGATACCCTCGCCGGGGCCGAGCCCGAACCATCCACCGTTGGCGAAAGCGTCCATCGCTGTGTCGACCTGGAAGGTATCGCCGGAGGCCGGATCCATGAAGCGCCGGATGCGGAGCGCGACGTGCGGCACCATCATGTAGGCGGCGAACAAGCCGGCGATCGCCGCGCCTGCGAGACCGAATACCCAGACGATGCGCATGCCTGCGATGAAGAACAGCGCGCCCCATACCATCAGGATCAGCATGGTCTGGCCGAAGTCCGGCTCCATCACCAGCAGTGTGACGAGTCCCAGCAGCAGTGTCAGCGCCATCGAAGTCGCCGGCATCTCGGGCTTGCGCGCGGATTCCGAAAACAGCCAGGCCGCCAGCACGACGAAAGCGGGCTTCGCGGATTCCGAAGCCTGGATGTTGACACCGAGGATCGTGATCCAGCGTTTCGCGCCCTTGACCTCCGGACCGAATCCGAGCGTGGCGACGATCAACACCACGCTAAGCGCGAACACGATCAGCGCCGAGCGGCGGATCTGACGCGGAGACAGAAACGACACGCCGACCATCACGACGATCGACGGCAGCAGAAACAGCACATGACGATGAAAGAAGTGAAATGGATCAAGGCCGATCCGGGTCGCCACCGACGGGCTCGCCGCCAGCGACAGCACCACACCGGTGAGCATCAGAAGCACCATACCCGCCAGCAGCAACCGATCCACGGTCCACCACCATTCCGAGAGCGGTGTGCGTTGTTCGCGTGAAATCATGGCGGGTCCTGCGGGCGGAGATAACCCATTGGTCCCTCATCGTGGTTACCGGAGAGTTAAGGCTGTTGCTATATCTTCGTCATCGCTCGCCAAAAGCGCAAAGCACGTCTTCGCGCAAAGGGGCAACCCATCCTCTTTGCAAATTCACGAAGTTCGATGGATGTCCGGATCAGGTCCCGGCAAGAGGCCATATTTGCGGTGGACGAGCTACACGACGGGTGTGACGCCCGGTAACGCCCGAACCAGCTCGCGGAAACGATCACCACGAATTTCGAAATTGCGGAACTGATCGAATGAAGCACAGGCCGGCGACAACAGCACCACGGCGTCCGCAAGGCCGGAGGCTTCGGCATCACGCGCCGCAGCAGGTACTGCGGCCTCCAGCGTCGTGCTGATCTCGTAAGCCGCCTTGCCTTCCAGCGTCGCGGCGAACTCCTGTGCCGCTTCTCCGATCAGATAGGCTTTCCGGATGCGCGGAAAGAACGCGTCGAGCGAGGCGATGCCGCCGCTCTTCGGTTTGCCCCCGGCGATCCAGAAGATATTGGTGAAGGACGACAACGCTTTCTCGGTGGCGTCGGCGTTGGTGCCCTTGGAGTCGTTGACGAACAGCACGTGAGCCTTGTACCCCACCTGCTCCATGCGATGCGCGAGACCGGGGAAACTGCGTAAATCCTGCTGCAGAATCTCCCGGCTAACCCCGAGCGCCAGCGCCGCCGCCGAAGCGCACGCTGCATTCTGCGTGTTGTGCCTCCCGCGCAGCGACCCGATTCCACCAATGTCAGCGATTTCGCTGCGCGCACCACCAGACGCGAGAACGATCCTATCCTGTTCGACGCTGATACCGTACGCCAGCGGCCGCTTCACCGACACCCGCACGACGTTGCGGCCGGCCTGCTCCTGACGGTCGGCGACTGCTCCACACCAGCGATCGTCAACACCGACGACCGCTGTGCCCTGCGGCTGCACACCGGCGATGAGTCGCTCCTTCACCTCCGCATAGTGTTCGATGCTGCCGTGACGATCGAGATGATCGGGACTGACATTGAGCAGAATGCCGACGGTCGGATCGAGCGAGGGGGCGAGGTCGATCTGGTACGACGACATCTCGATCACATGCACGCGTCCTCTGCGCGGAGGCTCCAGCGACAGGATCGCGGTGCCGATGTTGCCGCCCATCTGCACATCGTGTCCGGCCTCGCGCATCAGATGCGCGACCAGCGCTGTGGTGGTGGATTTGCCGTTGGTGCCGGTGATGGCGACGAAGGGCGCGTCGGGGGCATGACGCTTCCGCTCGCGGCAGAACAGTTCGATGTCGCCGATCACCTCGACACCCGCCTGTCGCGCCGCAAGCACGCTCCAGTGCGGCGCCGGATGGGTCAACGGCACGCCGGGCGCAAGTACCAGCGCGGCGAAATTCGTCCACAATACGTTTCGCAGATCCGCGGTGATGAAACCAGCCTGCGCCGCCTTCGCAAGATTGTCGACGTTGTCGTCGCTCGCAATCACTTCAGCGCCGCCGGCCTTCAGCGCGTGGCAGCTTGCAAGACCCGAGCCGCCGAGGCCAAACGCCGCGACCGTCTTGCCGGCAAAGGAGGTGACGGGGATCATGTGGATAAACCGGCGAGGTTGTGGCCGTCATGGCCGGGCTTGTCCCGGCCATCCACGTCTTTGATGATTGGACCAAGCAGCACGGACCGAAGCATCAAGCACCGGCCTCGCGCCTGGAAGATTCGAAAAATCATAATAAACAATCCGAACTGGAACGATTCGCTTAAGACGTGGATGGCCGGGACAAGCCCGGCCATGACGACGAGTCACCGCAGCTTCAGCGTCGAAAGGCCGGCAAGCGCCAACATCACCGAGATGATCCAGAACCGGATCACGATCTGCGGCTCGGTCCAGCCGAGTTGTTCGAAGTGATGGTGGATCGGCGCCATTTTGAAAATGCGCTTGCCGGTGAGCTTGAACGACGTGACCTGAACGATCACCGACACCGCTTCCAGCACGAACAGGCCGCCAATCACGGCCAGCACGATCTCATGCTTCACCGCCACTGCGATCGAGCCGAGCATGCCGCCCAGCGCCAGCGAACCGGTATCACCCATGAAGATTGAAGCCGGCGGGGCGTTGAACCAAAGGAAGCCGAGGCCGGCCCCGAGCACCGCCCCGCACAGCACTGCCAATTCGCCCGCCCCCGCGATGTAGTTGATCTGAAGATAGTCGGCGAAGACCGCATTGCCGGCGAGATAGGCGATCATGGCGAAACTCGCCGCCGCGATCATGACCGGCACGATGGCGAGACCGTCGAGGCCGTCGGTGAGATTCACCGCGTTGCCGGCTCCGACGATGATGAAGGCACCAAAGGCGAGAAAGAACCAGCCGAGGTCCAGCGCCACGTCCTTGAAGAACGGGATCACCAGCGCCGTCGAGAACGGCTCGCGGCCGAGCCGCGTCAGCGCATAGCACGCGGCCAGCGCGATCAACAGTTCGAGCAGCAGGCGGGTGCGCCCGGAGAATCCGGCGTGGGTCTGCTTCGTCACCTTCAGGTAGTCGTCATAGAAGCCGATGAAGCCGAAACCGAGCGTCACCGCGAGCACGATCCAGACATACGGATTGAGGGGATTGGCCCACAGCACGGTCGACACGACAAGTCCCGACAGGATCATCAGGCCGCCCATGGTCGGCGTGCCCTTCTTGCTGACGAGGTGCGACTGCGGCCCGTCGGTGCGGATCGGCTGTCCCTTGCCCTGACGCAGGCGAAGATTGTCGATGATCCAGGGGCCGAACAGAAACACGAACAACGCGCCTGTCACCATCGCGCCGCCGGTGCGGAAGGTGATGTAGCGGAAGACGTTCAGCAGCGGCTTGAAAATGCCGAGCCCCGGAACCGTGTTAGAAAGATCGATCAGCCAGTAAAACATTTTATGAAACCCTAAACCGCGACTCCGTCGTGCGCGGCGTTGTCGGGAAACCGCTTTTCAAGCGCCGTTATAATCAATTTCATTCGCGATCCGAGCGAGCCCTTGACCATGATGACGTCGCCGGCGCGGATCGCCGCCACCACCTGCGATTCGAGCGCGGCCGAGTCCTCTGCATAACCGCCCCGCTTGCCGGAGGAAAGCGCGTCCCACAGATTGCGCATCAGAGGGCCGCAGCAAAAAATCATGTCGACCGCATTGGCATTGATCGCCTCGGTCAGGCCACGATGCAGGTCCGCACTTTTGGGACCGAGCTCCAGCATATCGCCCAGCACGGCGATGCGGCGACCCTGCGTCCCGACCCTGGTCCCGCCAAGTACGCCCAGCGCCGCAGCCATCGAAGCAGGATTGGCGTTATAGCTTTCGTCAATCAGGGTCGCCTCCCCGCCCAGCACGGTCAGCGCATGGCGCACGCCGCGCCCCGCGGCCGGCTGCGCTTGCGACAGCGCAAGCCCCGCAAGCGCAAGATCGGCGCCCGCCAGTGACGTCGCCGCCAGCACCGCCAGCGAATTCATCGCCATGTGACGGCCGGGCATGCCGAGCTTATAGGTCAGCTCATGGCCGAGAATTTTGGCGTGCACGGCGGAGCACGCCGGATGCAGCGCCACGTCGAGCAGGCGCGCGTCGGCCTTCTCGTCCGAGCCGAACGAGACGATCTTCGCGATGCCGAGTTTCTTTGCACGTCTTTGCAGCCGCGCGAACTGAGCGTTGTCCCGATTGAGCACGACGGCTCCGCGCGGCTCGACGCCTTCGAAAATTTCCGCCTTGGCGTCGGCGATCCCCTCTATGCCGGAGAAGAACTCGAGATGCACCGGCTCGACCGTGGTGATGACCGCAACATGCGGCCGCACCATCTTCACCAGCGGCTCGATCTCGCCAGCGTGATTCATCCCGATCTCGAAGATGGCGAAACGCACATCCGCCGGGCAGCGCGCCAGCGTCAGCGGTACGCCCCAGTGATTGTTGAACGAAGCCACCGAGGCGTGTGTCTTGCCCTGCGCGCCAAGGACGCTCCGCAACGCCTCCTTGGTCGAAGTCTTGCCGACAGATCCCGTCACCGCGATCACCTGCGCTGAAAGTCGCGCGCGCGATGCCCGCGCCAGATTGCACAAGGCGGCAAGCACGTCCTCGACGATCAGCAGGGGCGCATCGGCGGCGAATTTATCGCGCTGCGCGTCCTCAACCACCGCCAGCGCCGCACCCGCCTTCAAGGCGGCATCGACAAAAGCGTGACCGTCGTGCACGTCGCCCTTGATCGCGAAATAGGCCTCGCCCGGCGCGATAGTTCGGCTGTCGATGGAGATTCCGGTAATCACCGCCGGCAAAGCCCCGCGTCTCTCGGCCCGCATCGCCGTAACCATCGCGTCCAAAGTCCACAATGCGCGCACGCTCATATCTGCCTCGATGTCAGTGCCGCGATAGCCGCCTCGTGGTCGCTGAACGGCAGCACGCGATCACCCACGATCTGCCCGGTCTCGTGCCCCTTGCCGGCAATCAGCAAGGCGTCGCCCGGCTGCAGCCCCGCAATCGCAGCACGGATCGCTTCGGCTCTATCGCCGATCTCGCGGGCACCCGTGGCGGTGGCGAGGATCGCGGCGCGGATCGCGGCGGGATTTTCGCTGCGCGGATTATCGTCGGTCACGATAACCACATCCGCGTTATCGGCGGCGATTGCGCCCATCAGCGGACGCTTGCCTGCATCGCGATCACCGCCCGCTCCGAACACCACCACGAGCTTGCGCTTGGCATAGGGCCGCAACGCCTGCAACGCCTTTGCCAGCGCATCCGGTTTGTGGGCGTAATCAACAAAGACCGGAGCGCCATTGCGCTCACCGACTAGTTCAAGCCGTCCCCTGGCGCCTTCGAGATGTTCGAGCGCCGCAAATACTCCATCCACGTCGCCACCGCTTCCGATGACGAGACCGGCCGACACCAGCGCATTCTCGATCTGGAACTCTCCGACCAAAGGCAGACGTATGATACGTTCGCGTCCGGCATGTTCGAGAGTCACCCGTTGCGCAAAGCCCTCGATAGTGGCCGCGACCAGACGAATGCCGATGCGCGCACCGTCGCCGCGACGGCCGACACGCATCACCGGCACGTTGCGCGCGCTTGCCGCTTCGATCACGATAACCGAACAGTCATGATCCGCGGAAATCACCGCGACCCCGTCCGGCTCGACCAGCTCGCGGAACAGCCGCAGCTTCGTATCGAGATAGTGCGCGACGGTCGGATGATAATCCATGTGATCACGCGACAGGTTGGTGAAACCTGCAGCACGCACCCGCACGCCATCGAGTCGATATTGATCAAGACCATGCGAGGACGCTTCCAGCGCAAGATGCGTCACGCCTTCGCTCACGAGCTGATCCAGCTCCCGATGCAACTCGATCGGATCGGGCGTCGTCACAGAGCCGTAGACCGTGCGCGACGGTGCGACCACGCCGATGGTGCCGATGCTCGCCGACGAATAGCCGAGCCGCTGCCAGATCTGCCGCGTGAATGCCGCGACCGAGGTTTTGCCGCTGGTCCCGGTAACGGCGGCAATGGTCGTGGGCTGCTGCTTGTAAAATTTAGCGGCGGCCAGCGCCAGCGCGCGCCGCGGATTCGGCGTTACGATGAACGGAACGCGCCCGGACGCGGGCGCGTGGTCACCGACCACCGCAACGGCGCCCGACGCGATCGCGACATCGATGAACCGCGCGCCATCTGTCTTCGTACCGGCAAGCGCGAAGAAAAGGTCTCCGGGCTTCACCGCGCGGCTATCCACCGCGAGACCCGTGACGGCAAGCTCGCCAGTCGGCGCGTCCATGGTGGCGTCGTCACCGAAAAGCTCACGAAGTTTCATGTTCTCCCAGCCCGGTGGTTCAACTCTAACATCCCATTTCAGCGAGTTTCCGGCAAACGTCAGAATCATCAAAGTACCACCGGCGAATATCAAGTTGCCGGTGTGCTTTTTAAGTCCGAAGTTTGCTGCGTGGCGCGCTGAAAATGAGGCGAACCTCCAATTCGGGACGCCGGAAAGGCCCGGTCGTCCTATTGCGTCGCACGGGATGCCGCAAGAATGAGGCGCTCGGACGGCGGCAAATCGAACCGCGGTTGCACGCCCAGGATCGGAGCGATGCGCGCGATGACCTTGCCCCCGGTCGGAACTGCGTTCCATCCCGAGGTGATGAAGCCATGGGTTTCTTTGAGCGGCTGCGGCTCGTCCAGCATCACAAGAAGCTGGTATTGAGGATTGTCCGCGGGCAGGATCGCGGTGAAGGCATTGAGCACGCGCTTCTTGGCGTAGCGACCGTTGATCACCTTCTCGGCGGTGCCGGTCTTGCCGCCGACATAGTAGCCCTTGACGTCGGCCTTCCTTGCGGTTCCGATCTCGGCGTTCAGGCGCAGCAAGAAGCGCATCTTGTCGCTAGTTTCCTGCTTGATGACGCGCTTGGCAACCGCCCTTGCTTCCTCTTCGGTGCGCTTGAGGAATGTCGGCGGAATCAACCAGCCGCCATTGACCAGCGCATCGATCCCCATCACCGCCTGCAACGGAGCCACCGCCATGCCGTGCCCGAAAGCAATGGTGACGGTGTTCAACTCGCCCCACTTGCGCGGCAGAATCGGTGACGCGCTTTCCGGCAACTCGGTACGCAGGCGATCCATCTGGCCCATCTTGCGCAGGAACGCCTTGTGCGCCTCGACGCCTTGCGCCAGTGCGATCCGCGCCGCGCCGATGTTGGATGAGTAGGTGAACACTTCCTTCATATTGATGAAGCGGCCGAGCCGATGGTCATCATGAATCGCGAAGCGGCCGAAATGCAACGGCGCACGCGCGTCCCACATCGAATTCAGATCGTACTTGCCGGAATCGAGCGCCATCGCCAGCGTGAACGCCTTGAAGGTCGATCCCATTTCGTACACGCCCGTTGTCAGACGGTTGATACGATCGGGATCATGCGCCTCTTTCGGATTGTTGGGATCGAAGTCCGGCAAGGAGACCATCGCGACGATCTCACCGGTTCGCACGTTGGAGACAATACCCGAGGCGGCCTTGGCTTGATAGTGCTCCTTGGCATTCATAAGCTCGTCGCGCAACGCGTGCTCGACACGCAGGTCGATCGACAATTCCACCGGCTGCTGCAGGCGGTCGGTGGCGAAGCCGGCGCGGTGCAGGTCCGCGAGCCCGTTGCTGTCGAGCCACTTCTCCATCCCGGCAATGCCCTGGTTATCGATGTTGACGAGCCCGATCAGGTGCGCAACCTCCCGCCCGCTTGGATAGACGCGTTTATTCTCGCGCAGGAAGCCAATCCCAGGAATTCCGAGACCATGAATGTCCTTTTGCTGGGCAGGGGTGATTTCGCGTTTCAACCAGACAAAACCCTTACGGGTGCCAAGACGCTGTCGAACCTCGGCGGTCTCCAGATCTGGCAGCGTCGCCGTCAGTAACTCGACCGCCTCGTCCCTGTCGATGATGCGTCGCGGTTCGCCAAACAAGCTCGGCGCCTTGATGTCGGTGGCAAGAGCCTGGCCGTTACGATCGATGATATCGGGTCGCGCTGTGGCGATCGCGTCCTGCGAGGCGGCACGATGCCCTCCCCGGTCGTCCGGAAATGTTGCAAACATGACGAGACGCGTTGCGATTACCGCATAGATCAGCCCGAATAAGATGATGACGAAGCCGACGCGCACCCGCGCCTTGGCGGCGCGATCGACGTTCTGCCCATAGAGCAGGTTACGGATCACGCGCTGACTCCAAGACGCCGACGGAAGCCTGTTTTGACCACTCACTGCGGGGCCTCCTGCAACGGCAGAGAACCGGTGACGGCGTCGGGATCGATGATCTCGATCATGGCACCGATCGGATCGGAAGTGCCGGGCGGCACCAGGCTCGGCGGTCGCTCCGGCAGGTTCTTCAGAGAATCGAACTGTCTGGTTTCAATCGGCTTCAATTTCAGATGTCGTTCGGCCAAAATTTGCAGACGCCGTGGCGCATCGAGCTTTGCCCATTCCGCGCGCAGGACCGCGATGGCCTCGCGCTGCTCGCGCACCTGAGCCTGAAGCCGCGACACACGCTCAGTACGGGCGGTCGAATCCATCTTGATGCGATAGACATACGATGCCGCATAGATAAGCGCGCAGACGACGAGGAAATGGATGATCCGCACCTATCAGCCTCCCCGCATCACGTTTGCAAGCGATGGCCAGGCCGGACGCTCGGCGCCGTCATCGATTGCCGCCGCATCGGTGCGTTCGGCAGCGCGCAGCCTGGCCGAGCGAGCGCGCGGATTGGCGTGCATTTCTTCTTCACCCGGCGTCAGCGGACGTTTCGTTAGAATGGCAAAGCTGAGTGACGCCCGTTCGATTTCCGGCCGATGGCGCGAACCGCCACCCGTCTTGCCGCGCCTGACCAGGAAGTTCTTGACGATACGGTCCTCAAGGGAATGAAAGGACACCACAGCAAGCCGGCCACCCGGCTTTAGTACGCGTTCTGCCGCGGCTAGCGCCGCGATCAGTTCGTCGAGCTCCTCGTTGACGAAAATCCGCAGAGCCTGGAACGTCCGCGTCGCGGGATGAATCTCATGAGGCTTTGCGCGAACCACCTTCGACACGATATCGGCCAGCGCCCGTGTGGTCGCGATTGGCGCGAGCCGCCGGGCCGTGACGATGGCGCGGGCGACGGCGCGCGAGCGACGTTCCTCGCCGAAGATGTAGATGATATTGGCGAGATCGGTCTCGGACGCGCGCGCCACCACGTCGGCGGCAGTTGTCCCTTGCCCACTCATGCGCATGTCGAGCGGACCGTCGAGACGAAAGGAGAAGCCTCGATTGGCCTCGTCGAGCTGCATCGAGGATACGCCGACGTCCATGACGATGCCATCGACAGCGGCTGTGCCCTGCGCCGCGCAGACCGCGGCGAGATTGGAGAAGCGGTCCTCGACCAGCGTCAGCCTGCCGCCGGACTCCTCCACCAGACCGAAGCCGCCAGCAATGGCGGTACGATCGCGATCGATTCCGATCACGCGGGTATCCGCAGTTGCTAGAATGGCGCGTGAATAGCCTCCGGCGCCGAACGTTGCATCAATGTAGATGCCGCCGGCGCGCGGCGCCAGCATGGCAACAGCCTCGCGGCCGAGCACAGGCACATGACGGATGGGCGGCGCCGTCATGATCGGGCCTCCATCCGCAAATGTCTCGTTCTCGCCGCGTGTGTGCCCATCCGACTCCGACCGTCCGGAATTCCGCCTTTTCCGGTCCTGGAGCCAGCTCACCACCGTAAAACCGCTCGGACCGGCCCCCAATCGCTTCTCCACAAGGAGATGAGCTGACAAACCCGGGCTTCCGCATGGAATTTGAAGGGTTGCCATGGGGATTTCGAACGCAAATGGGACCTCGGCCGTCCCGATGCCGGTTCGGCTCTTCACCACTTAGTAACGGCGTTTAGCGTTAAGAAAGCGTTGATAGCCTACACAGCAATCGAGCTATCCCTTCCCTGTGGTGGCCCTGGGTGGTGCAGCACCCACACAGCTAACGGAAAAGCCAAAGCCGTTAACAGGAAAAAGCGAAAAGGAGTCACGCATTCGATTGCATGCCGCATGACGCCTCCGGATAATGATCCTAGTGATTCGCTGACAAGTCGGGCACGCGCTCCCGTTTTCCGCGATTTCTAATGCCTGTTTTGGATCGTTGCATGTTTGCGTCCGTCAGTCTTGACTTAAAACGCCGACGCCCTCTTCCGATCCCCAAGGCCATCGTTGGAATGCCGACCTTCGTCCCTGACTCATCCCTCGTCTCCGACACGGTGCCATCCTTAAACTTTGGCGACCGCGCCAAAGGGCGGCCGCCGGATATGATCGTGCTGCACTATACCGGGATGCCCGACGTTGAAGGCGCGCTGGCGCGGCTATGCACGTCTGGAACCGAGGTGTCCGCACACTACGTCGTGCTCGAGGACGGTCGCGTTGTGCAATGCGTTCAGGAAGCGAAGCGGGCCTGGCACGCCGGTGTCTCCTCATGGGCGGGCGAAGAGGACATCAACTCCTGCTCGATCGGTATCGAGATCGTCAACCGCGGCCACGACTGGGGCTATCCGGCTTTCCCGCTACGACAAATCGCCGCTGTCATTGCGCTATGTCGCGGCATCATTCATCGAAGGGATATCCTGGCTCATCGCATTGTCGGCCATTCGGACGTCGCACCCGCGCGCAAGAAGGATCCTGGCGAAAAATTTCCATGGCATTCGCTGGCCGATTCGGGCGTCGGACATTGGGTCCGGCCGGCGCCAATCGTGGCCGGCGACGTACTGAAGACCGGCAGCGAAGGTGAGAACGTCCGCGCGCTACAGCAATCGCTGGCGCGGTACGGTTACGGCATCAAGGCGAGCGGCAAATTCGATAACCCGACCATGGAAGTGGTCACAGCTTTTCAGCGCCACTTCCGGCCTGAAAAGGTCGACGGCGTCGCCGATCAATCGACGTTGACCACGCTGCGAGCGCTGCTTGAAAGCCTGCCCGTCCCAACCGTCGCGGCATCCCGGGACATCAGCTAAAAGCCGGAGCCACCGGTGGCGCGCAGATTTCAAACTGCGCGCTTGAGAGCGTATTCGAACCCCACCCGACAAGGCTGTTGAGCGTTGTCATCGATTCCAGCGTTGCGGGTTCCACCTATCAACGTTTCGTGGGGCGTGCATCATAGCGATGGAAAAGCCAGCGGAAGAGTCGTACCATTTCTCTCAATGGCACACGCCGGGTGACAACCGGCCGCGACGGGGATGATGGACGTAGCCTATTTTGCCGGTTTCAGGCTGCGGCACCAACGCATTGGCACGCGTTTTGTCTAACCCGTTCCCGGCGTGTGCAGCCTCCCTTTTGACCCTCCCGCTGGATCGCAGGGGCATTGCGTTAGGCGGGCAGATCCGCGACGAATTTGGGCACCTCAAGACCAGAGTCGGCAAAGAAGGACATGACCGCCGTCTTCGACCAATACTGCTCGATGAGCAATCTGGCGAAACGTTCCTTTTCTCGCGAGAACCTTGCCATGAGTGTATCGATGCTGTCCGGTTTCTTGCCAAACAGGTCGTCATTCCACGGCTCCTCGTTGAAAAAATCCTGCTCGAGGACCATTCGTTCCGATACGTCCTGGCCTTCCGCCTCACCGCGCCGGGCGAGCACGGCTTCCGATACTTCTGTAATCAGGGAAAACAGTCGCGCCTGTTCCACGAGCATATCCTGAGTCGGAAAAACATTGTCCACCAGCAGGCCGGGAACGAAATCTCGCGCCAGGGAAGTCGCTAGTTGCATCCAGGCGTCCTCCGGTGCGCGCGCTGTAATTTTGTAGAAGTCGAACAGTTCCGTCCACCGGCCGCGCAATTCCTCGACCTGGCAGGCATACCAACGCGACCAGACGGAGAGCTGGCCGAGCCGCCCATGAGCTTTTTGGGCAGCGTCAATCCGCGCCAGCAATGCCAGGTCAACCCGCATAGGATCCCTCAACCGTTCCGGAAAATCAGGCGCACTGTATTCCTCAACGTCGTGCGTGAATTCGGTCGAGTCAGGATCCGGGAAAGACGTTCTGTATGTTCCGCTTCCAGCTTTCTGTCCCATGCGAACGTCTCCTAAATATGCAGCCTGATTAACCACAGACGACATCCCGGCGCTTTCAAAGCGCAGAACGTGAAACCGCGAATTCAACCAGACAGCTATAGATTGCCGTTCGAGTCGGTCCCGGACAAGTCAACAGCAGCGGGGTATCGGGAATTTGCGCCGGCACGTTGCCATCAAGGCATTGGCGGCACAGCCCTATTCTACTCTGTTCTTGGATTCCTTGGATAAACCGGCCATGCTGCAGTCCATGTGCGACCATTCGTCCTTCGCAGCGGCGGAACGAAGTTCGAGTTTTTTAGTTTTCCCCTTTCGCGGCAATCGCGCGAAGGAGGGAACTATGGACTGGGACCGGATTGAACAAAACTGGGATCAGGTCAAGTACAAGGTCAGAGATCAGTGGGGTAAATTCACTTTCGACGACCTCTGGGAAATCTCCGGCCATCGCGAGCAACTCGAAAAGAAACTGAAGGAGCGCTACGGGTACCAGGACGACTTCGCGAAAAAGCAAGTCGATAACTGGTATGCGAAGGCGCAGTCCTGGCCTGACACGAAAGAACCGCCGCGCTGGCAGGGATATTAGAATCCCTTTCCGGCGAAGTGGACAAGACTTTTCCCGGCTAAGTGGAAATCCGGTTTAGCCGGGAGAATGCTCGAATTAGTAGCTAGCGCGTGTTCCGAGCGCAAACCGGACAATCCACTGTTCGGATGCGTGCTGGTCGTTGTTTTCGGATGCGTGCTGGTCGTTGTTTCGCGTCTTCGATTCCTTTGGAGTGCATCGCGTATTTTGTCCGATTTCCAACGTTCGGTCTGAAGCGGACTGCACGGCGTCAACCGCCTCTGAAGATATTTTGCATCTCGTCACGCATCACAGCTCCGGCGACGCGTCTGATGGCCTTTACTTCGGCCGCTGCATTTTTGGCGAGTTCGCCCATGCATCGATTCTTGCTGCCGTTTTGGCACTCTCGATTTTCTTGATTATCTTTTCTCGCTCTATGCCGTCTGGGGCTTCGTCGGCTCTTTGTCGCGATTCCGCAAGGAAATCAAAGAGACGGTCCTGAAAAGGCTTGGTCTGTTTGTAACGGCGCCGATGAGTCATGGCTCTCTCTCCTTTCGCTTTTCCAGGAGACTGGGCTATGTCTGCGTGCCATGAACGCTGGGGGCCGCGTGCATTGGCGCCTGTCAATGTGCGGCGGGCCTTATGGTTCCAAACGCTCAAGGGACTACGGGACAAGCCGCGCTTATGACGACGAACAATGACTCCGCTCACCGCTGTTTACTGGCCCCAGCCTTATGGTAGGCTGCCGCGCGGTAGAAATTGCGGGCCACTCCTCGAGTTGATCGTGCAAATCACGCACGCCGGATTTGAGGATCCCTGTTCGCAGGTCAGCCAGCGCGAAAACTTGTTATTCTCTACGAGACAAGAGCACTCAAGAAACAATGAACCTCATGCTGACCGGCGTATTTGGCCTTATCGGATTTGTTCTGAGCTATGGATTTTTTGTTCCAGAGCTCTCTGCATTTCGGCTTTTAGCACCTGTTGGAGTTATGGTGGGATATCAGGCTGGCCAACTTGTTGGCCGGCTCGTCAGGCCACGACCCAAAAGGTTTCTCATTCTAAGCGTCGGCGTATTGTTTTGTTTTTACTTTGCGTTTGCCTACGTCCAGTTGGGAAGGGCCGACCAATCGGATATTGTGAACTTGAGCGTGCTATTCAGCTTGTCTTTCTTCTGGCTGGGATTTTTCTTGCCTTTCACACGCGCCCCGAACGAAGTGAAGATCCTGTTGTCTAAGGCGGTTGAAGCATTCGGAAGGCGCTCTCGAGATTAGAAGATCAGACAACGCCGACCGGACGGATCTTTAATTCAAAGACTTACTCGCAAGACACGTTCGTGCGATTGAATCACGACCCGCGCTTTAGCACGCGAGCGCCAGCCCATTAGGGACTGGCCACTCGCGCGACGCTCTTAATTACTTAAGGCAGGATCTGATTTGTGCGGATTTTGATGTTTTCGTCCCCGCCATTTTCAATGGTGGCGCATCTACGAGAAGACTATCTTTGGAGCTGGAATTGCGTTGCGGTATACGCGGATGCGGGGCCGCGTTCGGGTGTAGACGAAGCAGCGACCGACCAGTTCGGGTGGAACCTGCTCTTCGCTCGCGAGTTGTGGGATGGCGCCGGGCAAACGGCCGAGAAAGAGGACCCCACAATGCGAAGGATGCTTTTGATTGTCCCGCTCATGCTTACAAGCACATATTGTTTTGCTCAGGGCGCGCAACATATGGGCACGCCGCAGGAGCAAAAAGCATGCTCCCGAGACGCCTCACGCTTTTGCCGACAGTTGCTAGGCGATGACATGGCCGTTCAACAGTGTCTTCAGCAGCATCGGGCGAAACTTAGCCAGAAATGCCAGAAAGTCTTTCAAAGCCACGGCATGTAAACTTCGCATGCGTGTCGCCGACTGTTGGTCAGGCTAACCAATCGAAATCCGAGAGACCCAGACGAGATGGGAGCGAGGAGATCGCCGTTCCGGTTGAGTCAATGCAGGTGGACGGAACGTGTTTCATCAAAAAAGGCCCACCGGGCAGGCGAGCTAAAGAGACGGTGTCTGGAGAACGCTGATGGGGGGTTAGCGTTCCGGGTACCGCCATATCCCGCTCTAGCGGTGTTTTCTATTTCTGACCAGACGCTAACCTCCCTCGATCAAGGGAGGTTAGTTAATGATCGAAAAACTAAATCCTGAACAAGAGATCATAGCCGCGCACATGGGCTGCGACGACCGCAGCTTTTCAGGTGCGCTTCCTTTTGCGAGCAGCCCCATCTGAGCGTCATCCCGACCGGGCACGGTACGCCACAGAACATTGACGATACCCGTATAACCGAGGTCGTGAGCGAATGCCGAAGCCGCCGATCCTTGAAGTTGTCGCGGAGACCGGACAAGCAGTTGAACCTCCGCCTCCGGAAATCTTGGAACCGAACGCGGATCTCTCGCCGGAGGAGATTGAGCAGGCACGCAGGGACTATCTGCTCACGCGATTCTGGATCAGCGCCAAAGGATTTTGGGGTGTCAACGGCGGCAAGCTGGCATGGGTGTTGTCTCTCGGCCTGATCGCCTTGATTATTATAAACGTCGCATTTCAATATGCCATCAACGTCTGGAATCGCGCGATCTTTGACGCCATCGAGAAGCGCGACTCCGCCACGGTTTATTATTTAACGGGGGTATTCTTCCCGCTCGCGATCGGCAGTGTGGCGCTCGGTGTTTTTCAGGTGTTCGCACGCATGGGCATCCAGCGCCGCTGGCGCGCGTGGCTGACCGATTCAGTGGTGTCGCGTTGGCTAACCAACGGCCGCTACTATCAACTCAATCTTGTCAGCGGCGATCACGAAAACCCGGAATATCGTATCGCCGAGGATCTGCGAGTCGCCACCGACGCGCCGGTGGATTTCGCGTCCGGCGTGATATCCGCCTTCCTCTCGGCTGCAACCTTTATTGTCGTGCTCTGGACCATCGGTGGCGCTCTGACCCTGACAGTCGGCGGGTCGACATTTACCGTGCCCGGCTTCCTGGTGGTGGCGGCGGTGATCTATGCCGGAGTAACCAGCAGTTCGATGGTTTACATCGGACGTCACTTCGTCGCGGTTTCGGAGAGTAAAAACCAGGCCGAAGCCGAATATCGCTACGCGTTGACGCGCGTTCGCGAGAACGGTGAAAGCATCGCCCTGTTGGGTGGCGAGGAGGAAGAGCGCAGCGGAATCGACAAAACGTTCGCCAGCGTCATCAAGCAATGGGCGCTCCTCTGCGGTCAGCACATGCGCACCACCATCGTCTCGCAGGGATCGAGCCTGATCGCTCCGGTCATCCCGCTGTTACTATGCGCGCCGAAATACCTCGATGGCAGCATGACCTTGGGACATGTGATGCAGGCCGCATCGGCCTTCACCATCGTGCAGAGCGCGTTCGGCTGGCTTGTCGACAATTATCCCCGTCTGGCTGACTGGAATGCCTGCGCGCGGCGGATTGCGTCGCTGATGATGTCGATCGACGGGCTGGACCGGGCCGAGCGTGGCGACGGCGTCGGCCGCATTCAGCGCGGCGAGACCGAGAACGACGCGATGCTCAGCCTTAACGACTTGTCCGTGACGCTAGACAACGGCACCGCCGTGGTGGGAGAAGCGGAAGTGATCATCGAGGCCGGCGAGCGCGTACTGGTGGCGGGCGAGTCCGGGACCGGCAAAAGCACGCTGGTGCGTGCTATCGCTGGTCTTTGGCCATGGGGTGGCGGCAGTGTCAGTTTCCATCCAGATCGACGGTTATTCATGCTCCCGCAAAAGCCGTACGTGCCGTTTGGCACGTTACGTCGCGCTGCCGCCTACCCCGCGGCTGCGGAAGACTGGACTCCCGAACAAATTGGCACTGCACTGGACAAAGTAGGACTTGCTCACCTCAAGGAGCGACTTGAGGAAGAGGCGCCCTGGGACCAGACGCTGTCGGGGGGCGAAAAGCAACGGCTCGCCTTCGCCCGGCTGTTCTTGCATAATCCCGATATTGTCGTGCTGGACGAAGCAACATCCGCGCTCGATGCAAAGAGCCAGGACAAGATGATGGACCTCCTCAATAAGGAGCTCCCTAATGCCACCGTCGTCAGCGTGGCTCATCGCGTCGAACTCGAAGCCTTTCATACTCGAAAGATCGTTCTGGAGCGAGGTAAGGGTGGCGCGAAGCTAGTCAGCGATATTGACCTCATTCCGCGCAAGGGAAAACGTCGGCTGCTGGGTCGTTTCCTGCGCCAACGTCACCGCAAGGCATCCCGTTGAAGGATGCACTGCGAAGTTCTCCAGAGCCTGTCCAGGTTGACCATAGCGCCAAACAACGCGCCTGCGCACACCGCCATCGCAGCGAACTATTGTCTAGGCGGTCCGGCTGAGGACAGCTGACTTCGACGAACACCTTCCTCACGCGACGAAAAGGCTGATCAAATGGATCATCAGCTTTGCCGCACAGACCGCGATGCCGAAATCCGTCACCATCAGCAAAAATTGTCTCTCTTGTTCATCCAATTCTGAGAAGATTCTGCGCATTGGAGATCCTCCTCCCCGCGCAAAACATTCTCTATCGCTGGTTTGTTCTAATCTCGCATACTGCGCCGTGCCACGCCGCCTTCCACCCCAACGCCTCACATGATCGTGACACACCGAAGGATCGACGACAGTGGAGATTGCGCTAATCTCTCAATGCAAGCTCAACGTGCCTTGGGAGACTTGAAATGTCAGACCATAGCGAGATTGTGTACTCAACGTCGGATGGAATGGACTATCCGGCTCATGAGCGGCAGTACAAGGCGTTCATTAAGGTAGGGGCGACCGCCACAGCGGCCGTAGCTACCATTGTCGTGTTGATGGCGATCTTCCTCACCTGATTGTGCGATCACCGTTCTAAAGGCCGGCATTTCTGCCGGCCTTCTTCTTGGCCGCCGAGGAGCAGTCACGCACGAGAGAAGCGCCTCCCCCGCCTGATCCGTATTGGATTGTCAGGGACGCACAGCACGGCGGGCACTAGAATGGTTCGAATGATCGTCGAATTGCCTTGTGATGCCCGTTGATAGTTTTAGGGTGGGCTTCCGTGTTGGCGGTTTAATACCGATCCGGCGCGGCCCCGGCGCGCCGCTTCCCAGGACCGCGCGTCGGGGGACTTGATCTCAGGCGAGATTGTTGCGGATCAACTCGCCGGAGCTTCAACCGCCGAAGTGATTCATGGGACCGATGTTTTGTCCTCTCTCCTTCCATCAGGCTCAGGCATCGGAAACTTCGTGCGTGTACGGTTGATCAACACATCCATGCTCGACATGATCGACGGCGACGGTTTCACCCAGCGCAATTCATCGCGCAGCCTGTCCAGCGCGTCACGTGCCCCGGCAGCGTAAGCGCGGCCCTTTCTGGCGCGGTGTTTGCTCATTCCCCATCCTCAGAAGCACCCGCGAATTGCGGCGCGGCCTGCTGCCGTCAGTATGATTGAAGACAGAGTGCGCGGGAATTGGGTTGTGGCCCAACCACCTTGTTCTCGTCTTCGTCTGGCAAGTCTGCCCAATATGGCCAGATCAAATTGGCGGCACTTCAATCGATCGCACGCGACTCCGCAGCGTGCTGCGGCGACCCCTTCACGAGGGATAGATGGACCGACCTTTGCGGAATCCGCGGGAACTTGCGACTGCGCTGAGCTTTGATATGTCATGTCAATTAATCTCGTGCGTGCACTGATCCTGTTTGGCGCGTTTGCGCTTTCCCTGTTATCCGCCAATGCGAAAACCTTGGACGGTATCGCAATAGAGAGCGCACAATTCCTGGGCGCCCAGCCGGATGATTCCGACATCGATGCCCTGGTGGTGAAAACGCAGATTCTGCTCGACCGCGCAGGCTTCTCGCCTGGCGAAATCGACGGAAAGCTCGGCGAGAATGTTAAGAAGGCGCTACGCGCCTATTCGGAGGCCAACGGCTTACCTTCGACGATGACGCTGAACCACGACGTCTTCGAACGGCTGACCGCGAACATGAATGGGTCCTTGCTCGTCGAGATCACCGTCACCGAGGACGATGTCAAAGGGCCCTTTCTCCCTCGGCAGCCAAAGGGCCTTGACGAGATGAAGGGCCTCAAACGCCTCGCCTATCGCGATGCCAAGGAAGCACTTGCTGAGCGCCACCACATGAGCGAGGCGCTTTTAGTGGCGCTTAACCCGCATGCGGAATTCTCACAGGCCGGCACAACCCTCATGGTCGCGAACGTCCTCAAGGCCAAGCCATCCACGATGGTTACCCGAATTGAGGTCAATAAGGACCTCCAAACGATCAAGGCTTTCTCCCAAGACAATGCGCTCGTCGCGTTTTACCCTGCGACCGTCGGTAGCGAGGAGAAGCCATCGCCGAGCGGGACGCTGAAGGTGCTCGCGGTGCGTAGCAACCCTTTCTACCGCTACAATCCGGACTACAAGTTCAAGGGCGTGAGAGCACGCCGCGCCTTCACCATCAATCCCGGACCGAACAATCCCGTCGGTTCGACGTGGATCGCGCTATCTGAGCGGGGCTACGGTATCCACGGCACTTCGGAACCCTCTAAGATCAGCAAGGCTGAGTCCAACGGCTGTGTGAGGCTGACCAATTGGGATGCGGCGCACCTAGCGCAGATGGTGAAGAAAGGGGTCACGGTGGAATTTCGCGAAGGAACAGACTCGCAAGTGAACGCCAGGCCAGCCAAGTAACGGGCGTCGTCCAACGGAATAGGGTCGATAAGGTTCTATACAGAGCAGTTCTGGAGAGCCTTGGGCATGTCTGCCAATCCCATTGTCAGCTACATCCGCGTGAGTACTTCGGGTCAGGGCCGATCTGGACTCGGGATAGAAGCACAACGGCAAAACCTCTCCTCCTTCGCTCAAACCGAAGGCTTCACCGTGGCCGGGAGTTCGGCTGTCTTCGGCTACGCAATCGATACCACTCTCTCTTGAAGCAACACTGCAGCTCGAAGGGCCCAAGGGATACCCTTGCGAGCGAACCACCGCTTGTCCGGAGCCCGGCCTAAAGAAACCATCCGCAATGCCATTTGTACGCGCCTTTGTATTTTGTGAGGCGCTAATCCACTTGGCTTATCAATATGTTGCTGATCTTGCGGGGCAATTCAACTGTATTGGTACAGTTGGGTGGGCTCGAACCACCGACCTCCTGTTCCACAGCGGGGTCGCGCCTGACATCAATGACGCTCAACCAGCGTCATCCAGTCCGTCAATCAAAATATTCAAACTATTTCAATAACTTAAGTCGATTTTTCGGACTCCATTTGTTATCATCGGGACGCATTAGGGAGCTGGCGATCGTCGTGTTGCCGCTACCTAAAATAACCCACGTACCGCGTATCGGGGGCGTCTGTGATCGAAAATGGCAATGGCCGAAAGCCGAAGGAGCGGCGCAAGCAGCGCCTCAGCGACACGTGGATCGCCCGACATAAGCTCACGCTACCGCAAGAGGACTGGTTTGACACAGCGCTGCCCGACCTCGTTTTGCGCATGTCCTATGGGGGCACCCGCACCTTTCGCGTCCGTTATCGAGACCGCAACGGCAAGTCCCGGACCCACAAGCTCGGGCGATGGGACGCCGAATTGTTCAACGTCGAAGCTGCCCGCAAGGCCGCTCGCAAATTTGATCCCGAAAAGGACCTAAAACAGACCTCGACCGAGGGGATGTCGGAGGATCAAGCGTGGTGGGTGACGGCGACGGTCGCCGATGTCGTCAAAAAATACATAGCGGAGGTCGTGATCAATTTTCGGACCCGCTACGAGACCGAGCGCTGTTTCAACCGCTATGTCATTCCCGCCCTCGGCCATAAGGTCTTCGTCGAGCTGAAAAAGAGCGACGCGGGCCAGATGCGGCGCAACATGCGACGACCGAACGGCATGCGTCAGGCCGACATCGTGTTTGCCCTATTGCGCACGGTCATGATGTGGGTCGAGGACGAGGAGATCCTCGACAACTACGAAAGCCCCCTTCGCTATCGGCCCAAGCGGCGGGGCAAAAACAGACAGCGCAAGGGCGGGCGAGAGCGGGTGCTCGATGATGACGAGTTGCGCATGGTCTGGCTCGCTGCAACGCAAATGGGCGGACTTTATGGGGCTCTCGTTCGGCTCCTTTTGTTAACGGCCCAACGCCGCCAATGCCTCGCCACGGCCAAATGGTCAGAGATTGTCGACGATACGTGGCACATCCGCGAAGAGCCGGGAGAGCCGAAGGGCACCGGCCAAGTCTTGCCGCTCCCTCCCCTCGCCCTCGACATCCTCAAGACCCTGCCCCGCATCAAGGGCAATCCCTATGTGTTTGGCGTCGAGCATAACGACGAACACAAGCCATTGAACTCGTGGAGCCAGCGCAAAGCCGAACTTGAAAAGTTAATCCCCCGAAAAATACCACGCTGGACCCTGCATGACCTGAGGCGAACAGCGCGAACACGGCTTGAAGACATTGGCGTCGATATGCAGACGGGCGAGGTGGTGCTCGGTCACGCCCTGCCAGGAGTTAAACGGACCTATATTCGTTCGCAGTTCAAAGAGAAGCGGGGCGATGCGCTGCTACGCCTTTCGCTGCACATCGCTGATGTCGTGGGCCTGCCGCCCGATCAGGGGACGCCTCGAAAAGCGTCGAACGTCGTTCCGCTCGCCACGCGGCGCGCATAACGCGCCTCCCTACCTCGAATGTCCCCACAGCCCTCCCCATACTCGTTTTTTCCGCCTCGATGGGGCGATACAGCGGCGAACGCCAGCAACTGCCCCACGCCTCTCGAACTGGGCGTGAGAGGGCGTCGATTCTACATGATTGAAATGATGGAAGAACTTCGCGTTTGCATCGACGGCGTGAGATCCGTCATATCGAGCGCGATGACGAAACGCGCTCATTTGACACGCTCAGATATGAAAACCCGCCGCTGCGCTCACAGCGACGGGCTTTGCGTCACTTCGTTCAGCACAGGACCAATCGCCAAATCAATCCTTGCGCACAACGCGTCTGACAGAGAGGCCAGCACAGCGCCATGTCGATCATCGTAGGGGACCCCGAGAGGCAGAACAAGCCCGCTCCACAGCTCATATTCGCGCCTTACATCGACACGTTGGGGGTTATCGTCACCGGCACCGATCGATTGCCGAGCCCGATGTTTGATCGCCTCGTTAAAATCTACGGCGACAGACCTCACAGTCAAAAGCCCAGTCCCAAAACCGAAGACCGTATGTTTCCCTACCTACGGCTGACCTTTCAGTGCCCTCAACCTGATTTGACCGAAGCACTCGTCGATACGGATCAGCAATTAGGCGAGGCCGACTCCAGTATTCGCATTCGCATATCACGCCTCGATATCGGTTACGACGTGATCCCCGATCCAATGCAAGCTGCATCAGAGCAATTCAGGTTCATCAAAGAGCATGTCCTGATGCGTTCTCGCACGCGACAGCCGATCAAGGTGATCAGTAACGACGACGGCACCCAAGGCTCTTACTTTTCACATCATCACCGTCAGCGTGATCTCGTGCTGTACACGAGACAATCGAAACTACCCGCATATCGAGACCAACATGTCGCGCGCATGGAACTCAGGTTGAAGGGACCTACAGCGAGAAGGGTGCTGCTAAGCGATCTGTTAAAACTAGACCCAATGAAGCACCTATTCGAATACGTTCGTTTCGTTTCAGATGATTTACAAAAACGACGATTGCAGATGTCGAAGCGTATGATGCAAGCGAACGCGGGTGCTGTGAGGACTAGAGCGATTGCACGTCTCAAACAGCTTCATAACGATGCACAGCTTGAATTCATGCAGCGTGTCTACGATCAATCGAATGCATCGCTGTTTCATCCAAACAACGGTCTCGTATCAGGGCCTAATGCATTGACGTGGGGAGCTATTCGTAATGCAAAAGCGCGTTGTAACGAAATCAATGACATAGGGGAGAAATGTATAAAGGGGACGTACATTAATATGAGAGCCCCCTCGAAATCAGACTATCACGCGCAACGATCAGAGCCGATTGCACGTGAAAGATTGATCAAGCGTGAAAGACTGTAGCCATCGGCTTAGCGTGACACCGGCTTAGGACTAATCCATCGCTACTCGTCATCGTCCCCAAGCATGAAGTTCTCTACGGCACTCAGCCGTAGAAATCCGGTCACCGAGAAGTTGAACCATTGCTCTGGGTCATTAACGTCTTTCAAACATATAATAGGTTTTGGCTCATCATCGAACACAATCACCTTTACAAGTGGCATTTGCTCCACTTCGCGGAGCATTTTGTATAATGCGATTGCTCGCCGATCAACGTCCTGCACAGGGACAAATCGCTTTGCCATATACGCCTCCGCTTTTCCCAAAGCCTCGATACTCTATATCAATTGCGAGTGACAAAATCCGTCATCGCCGCAAAATTGCGACAGCCCTCCCCATACTCGTTTTACCGCGTTGACGTACCCACATAGCGCCCCTGCCTCGAAATCCTCCCCATCCGCAGATATGGGGGAAATACGCACCATCAAAATCGCCGTCGAGCAGGCGAACGCCCGCCCTCGCCAAACGACGCCGAACGGGCTTGGCAAATCAAACGATCGCGGCGATGTTGAAATGCCTCATGATAACGGAGGCGATCATGCCAATCCCCGACAACGAAATCGATTACAGCATTTGCTTCGGTAGAGGAGCGAAACGCCACGAGTGCGAGCGCGATAACGTATCACGCCGCCATTCGAAACGAGCTCAATCAGAGCCCATCAGGCGCGAACGATTAAAGACTGACGACAGCTACGACGCCCCCGAGCGAACAATCAGGGACACGAAGTCCCTCGTGATGCTTCAAGCCCTGAAGTACCCGACGTTCAAGGAGGCGTACGAAAATCATGAAGACGATATCGGGACCCATTTGACGCCCGTCACATTCGCAAACGTCTTTCGCGACGCCAAACACGCGTTGAAGCTGTTCACCCAAATCGACATTATCGATCAGGCAGCACTCAAGCGCTTTAAGAGACGAAATAGAACGTGACGATCAGACCGACGACTAGTCTCGTCCCAGTCTTTGTCACGCTGTCGAATACATAAGTTGAAACGTCGTTTTCGTGTCCACACGCATCAACCCTACCTATTCGCGCAAAGTGTTTGATACGTTCAAAGCGCCTGATTTGGGACCACCTGATATCGCAACAGGAAGTCAGAACTACGTTTTACCGCTGTTTTCCGCAACAAATACAAGCATTCGCACTTCGGGATAGACGTGGGTAGAAGCATGGGTATCATCGAAACAGAAATCAGTGCGATGTATTCGCGAGCACGGGTCAAGTATTTTGCACGGTACGTTGAAACAAACGCGAGGTCTTAAACGCAATCGATCGGCGGTCACGTCAGGCCGCCGCATGTTCGCTGAACATATTTCGGCGGACTCGCCCCGAGGGCGTCGCTTCATGGACCTCGTCAATCTCTACATCGAAGACTGTGGCGGGCGCGACAATATCAGCGAGACCACACGCAATCACATTCGGCGCATCGCATACCTTCAATGCGTCCTCGAAGACTGCGAAGCCCAATACGTGAAGACCGGCGATACGTCGTTTGAAAGCCGGCTCGAATATCAGCGCCTCGCCAATAGCCAGTCTCGCTTGATGAGCAAGATCGGCCTCCTGATTGAGACCGAACCCAAAGCCCATGACGAGGACGACGAACTAGACCCATTGTCGTACGCCAATGGCGGTAGCCGTCCCAAACGTTCGAAGCGATCAGGCTGACGCAATGGGGCTTAAGCGCGAAAGACTAGCCGCAGAGCCCCCCACCAAAACCCCCACCACACCTCCAGCACCGATTAAGCGCGAACGGCTTGATAAGCCCAAGCGCTCGGAGCCGTCACGCCTGACATTGCTTGATGCGATGGACGACCCGAACCTGTTCGCAAGGTTCTTCCCCGACCTTGAGTCTTGGCTTGCATGGCGCGCGTTCATAGCTGCGGCGTTTGGCTTGCCCATGAGCCCCGAGCAGTTGGCGATATATCAGTCTTGCACGGGGCGCACGGAGCCGCCCTCCCAACAAATGCGAACGATGGTCTTAGTCGTCGGTCGCCGTGGGGGGAAGTCTCGCATACTGGCGCTGATTGCCGTGTGGCTAGCCTGTTTCGTTGATCATTCGAAGGACCTCGATGCAGGCGAACTCGGCGTTGTGCAGGTCCTCGCCGCCGATCGCGATCAGGCCAAGGTGCTCCTGCGCTATGTAAAAGCCTTCCTGCATCGAGTGCCGATGCTCCATCGAATGATCAAGCGGGCTTCGCAAGTCGGCATCGAACTCTCGAACTCAATCGCTATCGAAATCACGACCTCAAGCTATCGAGCCGTACGAGGGCGAACGGTGGTCGCGGCGCTTTGCGATGAAATTGCCTTTTGGTCCAGCGAGAATTCAGTCAACCCCGATCAGGAGGTGATCAACGCAATCAAGCCTGCAATGGCGACGATCCCGTCATCGATGCTGCTGATCGCATCCAGCCCTTATTCGAGGCGTGGTGTCCTCTATCGAATGCACAAGCAATATCACGGCATCAACGATCCCCTGACCTTGTCATGGCAGGCATCCACGGACGTGATGAACCCGACAATCGATCGCGACTTCCTTGATCAACAATATGCAGATGACCTGGCTTCGGCATCGGCGGAGTACGGCGCTCAGTTCCGATCCGATATCGAAGCCTTTATCAATCGCGAGGCAATCGAGGCGGTTACAAGCGACGAGCGCGAACGCCCGTATCTCTCCCAATTTCAATATCACGCCTTCGTCGATCCGGCGGGCGGCTCGGGCAGCGACAGCTTCACGTTGGCTTTGGCGCATGTGGAGGACGGCTTGAGTGTCCTCGATGTGATCCGTGAGGTCAGGCCCCCGTTTTCACCCGAGGCGACGGTTCAGATGATGGCTGAACTTCTCAAGGCATATTCCATTCGCAAAATCGTCGGCGACAGGTACGCGGGCGAATGGCCCCGCGAACAGTTTAGCAAACACGGCATCACCTACGAACCAAGCGCTCGCCCTAAGTCTCAAATTTATTCGGAGTTCCTGCCTTTGCTGAACAGCAAGCGCTGTTTGCTGGTGGATCACCAAAAGCTCTTCAGCCAGCTCGTGGCCCTTGAACGTCGCACAGCGCGCGGCGGTAAGGACTCGATTGATCACGCTCCCAACGGTCACGACGACGTTGCGAACGCCGTTGCGGGCGTGATCACGAGCATGGGCTCTCGCAAATATCGATACGACTGCACGATGGCATGGGCGTTGCCAAGCGAGCCGTCAGAGGACGACCGAAGTTCCGCTTCCGAATATGTCTCCCGCTTGCTCAGATCGAAAGGACTCTGACATGAGAGTACAATGCGATGAAGCGTTAGTGTTCGACGACAACGCTAACGTCAGATACACGAACGATGGATACCTTGTGGCGACCCCTCGTGTCGCCCGCACCGGCATTCAGCAGTACTACGGCCACGAGATAGGACTGCAAGGGGCCGACGCCAAGCGCGTCATCAACGTCTACCGTCCCGAGTCTGAAGTGTTCAGGGACGAGGCGTTGCGATCGCTAGCACATAAGCCTGTGACGCGTAATCATCCGTCAGGGCCTGTAGATGCAAGGAACTGGAAGGACGTTGCCGTCGGTTGTGTGGGTAGCGATATCCTGCGTGACGGCGAGTTCATTCGTATCCCAATGACGCTGATGGATGCACGCGCTATTGACGCATTCAAGAAGGGGACTCGTCAATTATCTCTCGGCTACACTTGCGACATCGATATGGTTCCAGGTGTCACACCTGATGGTGTGAAATACGAAGCAGTGCAGAAGAACATCAATGTAAATCATCTTGCGCAAGTCGATAGAGCGCGCGGTGGTCCCAAACTGACAATTGGTGACAGCGCTGACGACGCTTACGACCGTCGAAATCAGCGGTTGACCAACGGATGGCGCGAGAGCGCTTCCGATGTCGTGAACGACGCGGCTCCTGTCGTTCTAAGGCCACCCCAGCAGCCCAGCGCAGTTACAAGCGCAGATGTCGATCGCGCCGTCGACCGGCGCAAAGCGCGCCTTGAGAATGCGTGGAAGAGCTAAGATCGTGCCGTTCACAAAATTTCTCGCGACGTGGAGGCGTTTGTTCACGACCAATAGCCGCCGAACCGATGCGGCATGGAGACAACATAATGGCATCAAGTTCTCGACTACCTTTGAAAGCGAATGTGAAGGCACAGGCGATCGACGATTCGACACAGGCAGCCCAAGCGATGGTCAGCGCGACTCTCGGCATGATGCGGGAACTGAGGGACGCGATACGCAACAATCCTGGGCGTCAGGCCGAATTCGAGGCTGAGATCGATCGACTTTCCGAGCGGCTTGAAACGCAACAAGCCCGGCATTGTGCGCTGGCTGACCTAAATGCCAGCGTTCGCCACTACCTTGAGAAGGTACCTCCTGGCTCTTCGATTGAAGCGGCCCCGCGCCTCAAGGTTCGCCTTAAGGAGGGAGAGAGCCTGACACGCGCTATTGATCGCATTCGGGGCGAGATCGCAGATCAGGTACGCGAACGTCATCGGGTCTTGCGCGCCGAACTGCCTATAGCTGATCGCAAACGGGCTGCGCGCGCATACGTCAACGAATTGGCTGCAAAGGGCAGTCCAAATATTACGGCAGATCATGATCGGTTCGAATTAAGCTACCCCCCATCGTTTTCAGCGAAGCTCGATGTGCAAGCGCTGCTGGCCTGGCTGAATCCTGAGCTATTTCGGGAACGGCTTTGCGCTCAAATCGACGCGATGCCGAAACCGAAGTTTGCGTTATCGACTGATGCGAAGCGCGAGCGTCTTCGGGAAATCAAGGCGGCTATTATTGAGCTTGAACGCGAAGAAGAGGGCTTGATCGAAAAGGCGGCGGACGAGGGCTTCGATATCGCGCGCCGTCCCGATGCATCGCCAGCGGTCATCCTTGGGATCGTCATCAATAAGAAGGCGCACGTCGCCGCATGATCGTTCTCCTCGCAGGTATTTGCGGGTCTTCCCTGCGAGGCGTGGACCAGTGGTCAGGTGTCCACGATCGGCAAAAATAACAGACCACAGCCATTGGTCAGTTTCCAACTGAGGCGATGGCACCCTAGCTGGGGTTTAAACCAGAGCCCGCGGTCGGTGTGCCATCGGCGCGGCGGGCACGGCAACAGCACAAGGGGACAAATGCGCGTGTCATTGTCCCCTTGTGTCTTATGCATCACGAACTTACCGGCGAGGTTGGTTGGTCTCGCTTTGCATATCGCTCGACAAACGCCTCGATATCGCTGACGAGGAAAAATAGCTTTCCACGTTTGCGTGGCTGCGGACTGGTGTTCATATCGAATGGACGCAGTTCACCTGCGTCCATCAGTCTCCGTAGATGAGAGACTGAAATGCCGCCGAGCATGTCGCAAGCCCGCGCTCTCGAAACCACTAGCGGCACGTTTGATTGAATTTCAGCGATCGACATGGCTTGATCCAATGCAGTTGCACAGGATCCTCGCCGCCTAGCGACGGCGAGGATCTTACTGTCTACTTCTCGGATCGTTGTACGGAAAGGCTCTCGGGAGAACCGTAGTCATCATCCGGATCCGCTTCCTCCGGCGCAAACGCGTATTTCACGATGTCATCGTCAGTGCATTCAAGCAGCATTTTGCCGCCAGCTATAGTTAGAACGCAGCAGTCTGGTAAATCGTTGTCGGGGAATGAAACGGAGATGTCGCCGGACTTAAACAGCGACTTGAACAATTTATTCTTCTTTCGAGGTTTCATAACGCGATCCTTTCTTCGCATTGGGCGAGGATCGACGTATCGGTGAAATTACAACCAAAGAAACTTGGAGTAAAGCCTTTTGAACGAAATAAATTCAAAGCCGCTTTCGGTTCATTCGCAAATAATCCCAAACGGTTTCGTCTTTAGCACTCGGATAAAAGCCCATCGCGGCCTTGATGAACTCATCGCGAACGGCCTTTGGCACCTGGCGAGTGTCAAAATGATACCTAAACCTGACTACCTCTTCCTGCGCAAACTCAGCCGCTTGACGTGACTGAAACGTTCGAGGATTTCGGGACCGTTGCGCTTGCGGCCGCCCGCGCCGATTATGGTCAAACCCCAGCTCGATGCCGTCGAACTGATCGATCCAAGCCTCAGGCGCTTCAACGAGGGGCGTATAAGATGCCCAAGATTCCTGACGGCTTTGAAGATAACGCTGCAGAGCCTGCTTGGTGTATTTCATAGCGCTCTTATAACGCTCTAGTTTTTGAAAACATTTTCCGGCAGCACTAAAATTCTCTGCTTCGCTTTATGAATGCTGCTAGCAATTCTGGATTTGTTCCGGATGAAGGCGATGAAGTAACCTTCGCTCAAAAATATGTTGGCAATTCGCCAGGCTCGGCGTTGGCGTTTGATATTTCTAGGGATGCATAGATACTCAGCTACAATCTCCAATCTTGTAGCTGATATTCATGGCACCTCGACCCAAATATACGCCGGGCAGTTTTACCAAGAACTTCGCCTGGGCCGGGACCGGCTTCCTGCGGTTACATTCAGTGATCCGTGCCGGCTACAGCAGCACCCTTTCGCCCGTCACTCGCGAGAAATGGCGAGCAGACTCCGGCATCAAGGACAGCTCCCTAGAACTAATCCCTATAAATTTTTTCCTTCATAACAAGTCAGGAAATATGTCCGTCGACGAATTGGTGTTTCAAGCCATTTCTCGACCTCACAATATCGATTTTGATCGTCTCTCTCTATTTGCATTTCATCTAACACAAGTGGGCACGCCGCCACAGCAAGGACCGCAACGTCCTGCCCGGTGGGCAAACGAGTTTGCAAAAGAGGTGCTGTGGAAAAACGATAGTTGGCAATCGGCCGCGCTCGTTCATAGTACTCTCGACAATTTCATCTCCCAGACGATGAACGCCAGCGAAGATGTTCGAGTTAAGTGTAGGAACAACTACCGTTATTTTTTTGAACTTGCTGGTTACCTTCCGACATCGGGCGAAACAATCAATACCGGTCAGGAAGGGTGGATCACGCCTGCAATTTATCTTGCCTGGGATCGTTTTGTGCTCGACGGTGCTCCCAAGGAAAAGGACACCTTACTTAAGTACGTCGACGATGAGGAGCTCTATAAACTAATCGGAACATCGAAAGCCGAATTCGATGAAATCGCCAAGGTCGTTGTGTCACTCTATCTGGATGCAGGTGCGACCGACAGATTTGCTTCATCGACTCCAGCGATTGCCGCGCCTGTCAGCGTCAAAAAAGTTGTCACTCCTACACCTGCGACGCCGCCATCGGCCGCCTCGTGGATTGACGAAGAAGGGTCGGATGAAGCAGTTGGTCGGTCGCTCGGCTCAAAGCTATTGCAAAAACGCAGCCGCAAAATTGCGTCTCAGCTGCGGCTACACTACAAACATCGCTGCATGTTCTGTGGAACACGTCTTCAGATCGGAGATCAAAGATTCTATGCTGAAGCGGCTCACATAAAGCCTTTAGGTTCGCCGCACGATGGTCCGGACAAGACCGGCAATATCCTAATCCTTTGTCCAAATCATCATTTGCAATTTGATCGAGGGGTTATTCGGCTTGAAATGAGTGGACAGGATTTGAAGATCACATCAAGCGTACCGGGTGATGCACTCAATGGAAAACTCATCAAGCCGAAACACGCGCTCGACGACACATGCGTTAAATGGCATTTTGATTGGTTTAGCGATAATCGCAAACCCGCTTAAATAGTTTTGTTAACCTGGGAATGGTTCGAGTACGTTTCCCAAGTCGGCCGATAGCCTTCGTCGGCTTGATTACCCCAAACTGCCCATTTCTTTCGAGTACCACGCGAAAACAATTCAACAAACGGGCCGGGTGAACAGGCCTCAATTAATTCGTACTGTTCATCGGGCTTTCGCGAATGTTCTCTCTTTCGCGTGGCCAGGAAATTAACCTGCGTTCGTCCCGGTTGAAGAGTCCGTGCATTTTTGCCGCGCACTCCGAACAGGAGCAATTCGGTTACGTTGCGAAAATAAAAACCGACGCCGCGGCCATCTGGCCCCCCATCCTTCCTTATCTTGTGCCAAACGATGTTCGATTTATAGGAGAAACCCCAAGCCTTCATGACGACGAGACCTTCGGGCAATAGCGCATTGGGAACCCACAAGTATAGATGCGACGTGGGAGCAGCTATTTCAGATACCGGCAAGCACGATATCTCAGGCAAAGTCATCGTGCTGTAACGAGCGAGACGTCGATGCTCCGGGGCCATCTTTCCAGTCCGATTTATGAACTGCCAAGGCGGATCGGCAAGGATCGTTGCGAAGCGACGCTTTTTGGCGAATGCTAAGAGATCTTGTGCAGGATCGCCTTGTTCGTTTCGCGCTAGCATTTTTGTTCCTCTCAGACTCGACGAACAATGCATCGATTCGCGCTTTTAGCCGAACTAATAACCTTTTCTCAATCCGACGCGCCGAACCGCTCGATTTGGAGACAAACGGGTCGCGTCGCGATTGGAAAGAACGCTCGCGCGCTACCTAAATACGCTACCCAAACGCAGCGAACAAATGGCGACCTGAGATAAATAGTTGATTTTGTTGGTACAGTTGGGTGGGCTCGAACCACCGACCTCCTGTTCCACAGACAGGCGCTCTAACCAACTGAGCTACAACTGCATCATGCTCGCGCGCCCAAAACGCACTGCGAACGGGGCGGAAACTAGGTGCAACGCTCCGCTTTGGCAAGGCCACAACGATCCGTTATCGCGCGCCGCTTGGTCGTTTCAGACAGCAATCCTTTGGTCGTTGCATCTTATCGCGAGCTTTGGCTCCACGGCAATCGGGCGTGGGCATAGGCCGGATCTGATCGCGGCGGAAGCGACACTGAAAATAGCAAACCCGGACCGAGGGGCCCGGGTTGATAGATTTAACGCGAACAGGCGTTTATCAAACGGTCGGCTGGAACAGTTTCGACGCGCCAGTCCTGATCGGCTCGGCAGTCTCCGCCGCAATTTTCTGGGTCAGTTCGGTCAATTCCTTGGCCTGGACCGCGAACGTTCCGAATTGATTGCGGGTATGGGTGCTCCATAGTTCGGTCGCATCGGACAACGATTTCGCGCCGACCAGAGCCTGCAAAAAATCGAAGCTGGCATTGGTATTGGCCTGACCGAAATCGAGCAGCTTAGCGGAATAAGCATGCGCCCCTTTAGTTGCAGCGTTAAACACGGCCTCAACGGCGCCGTTGCCGTCCTGCGCGGCTTCCTTGAACTTCGCGTAGTTATCGCGCGCCTGCAAAACACCCTTCTCGGCGAATGCACGCACTTCCTCGGGAACTTCAAAAGCCTCGGTTGGATTAGCCATGGCAGTCATCCTTTGCAGTTGGGAACGCGGTGTGACCTGCAACGACGATCGTCCTGCAACTCAGCTTGATTGCGAACTGATCAGGCCAGCATCTGATCTACTCCTACCATGACTCCCTTGTGCGACGCAACAATATATTGCGACGCAAAACTTATCGCGGAGCGCGAAAACTCGAATAGCGGCCTTGGCCCCTTAGACTTGAGGTTTGCGGGTTCCCAAGGCGGCCCGGCCCATGCTCTGCCCTATTTCGCTGGCCTGCTCGCTCAAGGCCTTCATTTGACCCTGCACATATTCCGTATTCAGCCGCATCACCTCCGCGAGATCCCTCGCGCGGAGAAGTTGCTCGGCATAGTCCAGTGATGCGGTCATATTCTGCTGGGCAAAGGAGATTGCCTTGCTGCTGATATCTCGAACGCTGTCGCGAACCGCCTCGTTGCGACCCTCGATCGAATTGGCGGTTTGCTGGGCGCCGTCGAGAAAACTCTCAAGCGCCTTGCGTGCCTGCTCGAAACCTGCCTCCGCTAGCGACTGCATCTCGTTCGAAACTTCAAAATGCCGTCCCTGGTTGCTCATGGTCGCCGCTCCCTGTGGTGGTTCTTTCATGGGTCCCGGTCCTCCGGTCCCCACCACCTCAACGTGCCACCGATCGCGGAGGTCCCATGACAACGGCCAAATTAAGGTTATCCCGGCTTTGCCGGGGATTTCAGGAGAGCGGCCGTGGACCTCCGACATGGCGGACACGATACTGACGATCTGTTAGGACTGCGGCCAATGAAAGCCGACATGCGCAGCCGCCGAAGGCAAAAGCCCAAGACATCTGACACGCGGTGCCCATGAATAGCGCCGATTTCCAGTTGCAGGGTATGACCGACCCACGGCTGGCCGTTCATGCGGCGAGCGCCCTGCCCGCGTGGCTGTGGTCGCTGGACGGCGCCTGCATCCTGTGGGCCAATCCGGTGGGCGTCTCTATTGTCGGGGCAACCAACACCTCCGCTCTTGCTTCACGACACATCGACCCCGACGACCCGCGCCGACGGCAGCTGGCGCAGCTCGCGCGCCGTCTGCCGCCCACTGGCGCAGTGCAGCTGGAACGAATGCGGGGCTATGCCGGCCTAGGAAGCCTTCTCACCTGCGCCTGCTCGCGGCTCGAATTTCCGGGCGTCGGCAGCGCCATCCTCGTGAGGGCCGCTGAGCCGGCCGGTCGCGGCATGCCGCTTGTCGAACGATTGCAGCGACTGGTGGATGGCGTCGATATGCCGGTGGCTGCATTCTCGCGCGACGGCCGGTTCGTCGCCGCCAGCAACAGGGGACGACCGCTGTTCGGCATTGGCAGTCTCGCCGAGGGCGGGCTGGACGGCTTGCGCGACAATGCACTACGCGAGGGTCGCGCCCAGACCCCGGTCGGACTTTGGCAGTTGGTGCTGCAACGTGTCGGAAGCGGCGACGACATTGGACTTGTCGCCCTGCTGGAGCCGAACATCTCCGAGCGCTCTTCGACTCACCCGGCACCGTTGACTGAACCGGAGACCGAATTTCCATTGCGGAACACCGCAACCGTTCCACCGATGCAAGCCATCGAGTCGCCGCCCGAGCCGGATAAAAGTCCGTCGCGTGATTCTCCACCGCAGAGGCGCCACCATCCCTTGCGCTTCATGTGGCGGATGGATGCCGAAGGCCGCTTCTCGTTCGGATCCGACGAATTCACCCGCATCATCGGAATGCGAACAGCCTCAGGATTCGGCCGGTTGTGGAGCGAGATCACGGACGTATTCGGATTCGATCCTGAAGGCCGCGTTGCGAAAGCGGTCCAAACCCGCGACACCTGGAGCGGCATCACGCTCCTTTGGCCCGTCGATGGATCGGATGCACGTTTGCGTGTCGAATTGTCGGGGCTTCCGATCTACGACCGCGCACGCAATTTCGTCGGCTATCGTGGCTTCGGCGTCTGCCGCGATCGGGAGGGTTTGGCGCGGCTCGCAGCAAATCGGCGCCACGAATTTTCGTTCAGCGAGACCTCCCATCCGCCGCCGGCGGGCCCAGCGGGTTCTGCCGACACCGAGCCCTCCGAACTCTTGCAACAACCAACAGAACCGGACACCACCGTGGAAACGCCCAAGAATGTCCTGCCGTTCAAGCCTCCGGTCGACTTGAAACCGCCTCCTCTCACGCCTGTCGAGAACAATGCCTTCAACGAACTGGCGCGCCAGCTCTCGGCCCGGCTGGAGGGCGAGCCCGACGCCGCCGAGCCTGGAACTAACGCCGAGCAGCCGGTCGTGCAGAAGCCGTCCGAAGCCACCCAAACACAGGTGGATGGATTGTCACCGCCCGAACCGACTCCGCAGGCCACTATCGCGCGCGACAGCCTGATCCTCGACTTGCTTCCAGGCGGCGTGATGATCCACCGAGCCGGCCGCGCACTGTACGCTAACCCGGCGTTTCTCGCGCAGGTCGGCTACAGCAGTCTTCAGGCGCTGCAAGAGGCCGGCGGGCTCGATGCCCTCCTGGTTCAAGCCGACATGCCCGCCGCCGACAGCATGCCGCCCACTGGCTCTCCCGTCACGGTCTCGGCAACGCCACCGTCGGGCGCGCCGCAACAACCGATCACCGCCCGTCTTTTCGTGATGGCCTGGGATGGCGAGCCCGCGCATGCCTTGATATGCGGCGGTGCATCGGCGCCCTCTCGCGTCGGCCATGCAAGCGCCGAGGAGCTTGCCACCATCGTCGACACCGCAGCCGAAGGCATCCTGATGTTCGACGACGGCGGACACATCACTGCTTGCAACCGCAGCGCCGAAGCGTTGTTCGGGCATTCCGGCGACAGTCTCACGCAGCGTAATCTCGCCGATCTCTTCGCGCCGGAAAGCCAGGGCGCGGTGCGCGATTATCTCAAGGGCCTCGTGGACGACGACGCAAGACTGCTCGATCACGGGCGCGAGGTGTTGGGCCGCGTGCGCGAGGACAGCCTGATCCCGCTAGCGATGACGATGGGCCGGACCCAGACTGAAAGCCCCAACTTTTTCGCCGTGTTCCGCGACCTGTCGCAGTCAAAGAAAATCGAGACCGAGTTGTCACAGGCGCGACGGCAGGCCGAGCGCGCAGCGAATGCAAAGGCCGACGTGCTGGCGCGGATCAGCCACGAAATCAGAACGCCGCTGAACTCCATTATCGGGTTTGCCGAGGTGATGATCGATGAAAAATTCGGCTCGCTCGGAAACGAGCGCTATGTCGAGTACATGAAGGACATCCGTGCTTCGGGCGAACGCATCATCGCGTTCATCGACGACCTGCTCGACCTGTCGCGGATCGAGACCGGCAAACTTGATCTCGCCTTCGTGAACCAGAATCTCAACGAAATCGTCGAGCAATGCGTCGCCGTGATGCAGCCGCAGGCCAATCGCGAGCGTATCATCATACGAACCTCGCTTGCGCACACGCTACCGCCGGTCGTCGCGGACGCACAGGCGCTACGTCAGATCACGCTCAATCTCATCGGAAACTCGATCCATCTGGCCAATGCCGGCGGGCAGGTCATCGTCTCGACGACAATCAATGATTTCGGTGACGTGGCGTTGCGCGTCCGGGACACCGGACACGGCCTCAGCGAAAACGAGTTGGCCGCGGCGACGGAGCCATTCCGCACACCGGCGCCGAGCGATCAGGCTTCGAAGAGCGCAGACGTCAGCCTGTCGCTCACCAAGGCGTTGGTGGAGGCCAATCGTGCCCAGTTCCACATCAAAACGGGGCCACACTCCGGCACGCTGATCGAAGTGGTATTTGCGCAAACAAACGCGCTATCCTAGAGCGTTTACGAGCGAAGTGGAATCCGGTTCGCGTGAAGAAAACGCGTCAAATCTATGACTGAAACCCTGCGGCCGGGTCTGTAGCGCCTGAGGCCATCGGATATCGGCTTCTGGCCGCTGTCGCGCATCGTCCTCAAGCGCTCTGCAGCCCGACGCCGAATTCGGCTTCGGTCTTAGCCCTGACCTCGTCCAGCGTGACGCTGTCGGCGAGCTCGATCAGCGTCATGCCATCCTTGCCGTGCTTGTCGATGGTGAACACCGCAAGATCGGTAACGACCATATCGACAACCCTTTCGCCGGTCAGCGGCAGCGTGCACCGCTTGAGCAACTTGGGGCCATCCTTGGCGGAATGCTCCATCACGACGACGACGCGCTTGACACCGGCGACGAGATCCATCGCGCCGCCCATGCCCTTGACCATCTTGCCCGGGATCATCCAGTTGGCGAGATCGCCGTTCTGCGCCACCTGCATCGCTCCGAGGATCGAGAGGTCGATATGGCCACCGCGCACCATGCCGAACGAGTCGGCCGACGAGAAATAGCTGGAGGTCGGCAATTCTGTGACGGTCTGCTTGCCCGCGTTGATAAGGTCGGGATCCTCTTCGCCTTCATAGGGAAATGGACCCATGCCGAGCATGCCGTTCTCGCTCTGAAGCTGAACGTCGATATTGTCGGGAATGAAGTTTGAGACCAGCGTCGGAATACCGATTCCGAGATTGACGTAATAACCATCGCGCAATTCCTTGGCGGCACGCCCTGCCATCTGCTCGCGGGTCCAGGCCATGGGGCTCTCCTGTCATATTGTTGTCGTTGCAAGGAGCTTATCGGAAGCGATCCAGCACTGTCCTGAGCCTAGAAGCGCCTATGCCGCCGGGCGTGGACGGGTGTTGCGGAATTCGATGTGCTTCCTGGCGCTCCCCACCTCGACGATACGCTTGATGAAGATGCCGGGAGTATGGATATGATCGGGATCGATCTCGCCAGCGGGCACCAGATGTTCGACTTCTGCGATGGTAACCTTCGCGGCAGTCGCCATGATCGGGTTAAAGTTTCGCGCGGTCTTGCGATAGACCAGATTGCCAGCGGTGTCGCCCTTCCAGGCGTGGACGATGGCGAGATCGGCGAATAGCCCTCGCTCCATAAGATATTTCTGGCCGTCGAATTCCTTCACCTCCTTGCCCTCGGCAATGAGGGTGCCGACGCCGGTTTTTGTGTAGAACGCCGGAATGCCGGCGCCGCCCGCGCGAATGCGCTCAGCCAACGTGCCCTGCGGATTGAATTCAAGTTCCAGATCTCCGGCAAGATACTGTTGGGCGAAAAGCTTGTTCTCGCCGACGTAAGACGAGATCATCTTCTTGATTTGCCGTGTTTCGAGCAAACGGCTCAGTCCGATTCCATCGACGCCGGCGTTATTGGACACGAAGGTCAGATTTTTGACTCCAGAGTCACGAATGGCATCGGACAACGTTTCCGGGATGCCACACAAGCCGAATCCACCGGACATGATCATCATGCCGTCCCTGAGGAGACCATCGAGGGCCGATTTGGCGTCGGGGTAGACTTTGTTCATGAGCTGCGACCTGCAAGGAGGAAAGCGCCGCTACCGGCGCACGGGCAGGGTTAAAGGGGAGTATTAGGCAAAATCCTCGTGGGGCGTCAATTGGAGCTATGGCCGTCTTAGCGTAGCGAATTTGACATTCGCTATTCACGTTTACAGCAGCAAAACTCTCGCCGTAGCGGCGTGTAAATGTCAAAATCGGACTGTCGGCGGCCTTGAAAGCGTCAAGAAAACCAATCAAGTTGCGGGCGCTGCCGGACGGCGTCCGACCGGCCGGCAAGCGTCAACCAACCCCGGACATGTCATTGACGATGGCCCAAGGAATGAAGCGCCTGGGAATATCGGTCGCGGCCGTTCTGGGAGTTGCGGTGATCGGCCTGTCGGGGCTGATCTCCATGTCGCGGCTGCTCGACCACGACGCCTTGCGAGACGCCGTCGAAAGTCAGATCCGCACGGTGACGGGACTCGACTTCGTCGCAGATGGCCGCATCGACGTCTCGGTTTTTCCCGGCAGCTATGTTTCCTTCCATGGTGCCCGCATCAAGGGTAGCGACGCCGAGGCTCCCGCACTCAGCGTCGATGTGCTGACCGCCAATCTGCGCCTGATTCCGCTTCTCATGCAGCATTTCCAGATCGACGACGTCATGATGCTGCACCCTCACATCCGCGTTAAGCGCGCTGCCGACGGCCGTAGCAACTGGACCCCCTTCGTGGAAACGATTGCGCGAAATATGAAGCCCGGAGCCGACAGCCCGGTCTCGTTTTCGGAAATCCAAATCCAGAATGGCGAACTCAGCTATGAGGATACGGCCGGTGAGATTTCCGAAAACCTCCGCGACCTCAATCTGTCGCTGGCGTGGCCCTCGATTTCCCGCTCGTTCGCAGCGACAGGACAGTTCGACTGGCGCGGCGAACGCGTCGACGGCAGCATAAGCCTCAGTGATTTTCTTGCAGCGCTATCGGGCGATCGATCCGGCCTGAAGATCAAGGTCGCCAGCGCACCGCTGAAATTCTCGTTTGACGGTACGGTCGCCAACCCGATCAGTTGGATGATGGAAGGTACGCTCTCCGCCGATAGCACTTCCTTGCGCGAGGCGCTGCGCTGGATCGGACAGCCTCCTCCCGGCGACGGCGGTTTCGATCGCTTCGCGCTCAAGGCGCGCGCCAGCATGATCGGCTCGTCGGTCGCGCTCACGAACGTCAACGTCGAAATCGATGGCAATGTCGCCGAGGGCGTAATGACCTACGCCAATAACGGACGGCAGACCCTGCAGGCCACGCTTGCCGCCGGAACGCTGGATTTCACCCCTTATGTCAAGACGATCCGGCTGCTCGCCGGCGGAGCTCGCGACTGGAACCGGCAACTATTCGATCTGCATGCGCTGTCCGCCACCGACCTCGACATGCGGCTTTCGGCGGCAAAGGTCATCGTCGGCTCCACCAGGCTTGGCAAAACCGCACTCGGCGCCAACCTTCGCAACGGATCGCTCGCGCTCAGCATCGGCGAAGCGCAAATCTATGACGGTATCGCGAAGGGATCGTTCGGCATCTCGTACGCCGAAGCGGCCGCCGATGTGAAGGCGCAGTTTCAGCTGATCGACGTCGATCTGCAAGCCTGCCTCAGCGATCTGTTCGGCACCGGCCGGCTCTCCGGGCGCGGCAACCTGAATATTTCGCTTGAGGCCAAGGGATCGAGTCCGTACGGGCTGGCGCAATCGCTCGACGGGACGGCGGTTCTGACCGGCCACGACGGCGCGATCAGCGGATTCAATGTCGAGCAACTGCTGAAGCGGCTGGAGCGGCGGCCGCTCTCCGGCGGCGGAAATTTCCGCAACGGAAAGACACCATTCGACAAGCTGAACATCGCCCTCGATTTCGACGACGGGGTCGCCGTCGCGACGGACGTGCGCGTCGAAGGGCCTGCAGCGCGTCTCACTCTGACCGGCACTGCCTCGGTGCCTTCGCGAGACTACGATCTCAAGGGCGTCGCGAGCCTGACGTCGTCAGCGGGTGCCGACAATTTCGAGTTACCGTTCGTGGTCCAGGGACCATGGGACGATCCGCTGGTCTTTCCCGATCCGGAAAGCCTGATACGGCGGTCCAAGGCGTCAGCGCCCCTACTCGACGCGGTCAGGGACCGCAAAACGCGCGACGCGGTTCGCTCGGTGATCGAACATCTAACGGATCAGAAGGCAGTTCCCGAGGCGACCGTTCCGGACACCCCGACCGGGTCCGGAGCGTCGCGTACAAACTGACGTTGTCCGCAAGCCTCTTCCTCAATCCCAAGCCCTTCTTCCACCAACGTCTACAAGGGTGCGGCGCTTTCGCCTTGCCGGCTCGAGAGTTTCGAAGCCAGCGACGCGGCCACGATAACCGCAGCGATCGATCCGACGATCAGTGTGCAGATCGCATTGATCTCCGGCTTCACGCCAAGACGCACCTCTGAATAAATCCGGATCGGGAGCGTTGTGGACCCGGGACCGGTGGTGAAACTCGCGATCACCACGTCGTCCATCGACAGCGTAAAGGCAAGCATCCAGCCCGCGATGACCGACGGCAGGATCAGCGGCAACGTCACCTTGACGAACGCCTGGAGGGGGTCGCAGCCCAGGTCCATCGCAGCTTCCTCCAGGCTTCGATCGAGCGATCCGAGTCGCGACTGCACCACCACGGCAACGAAGCACATGGTCAGCGTCGTATGCGCGATCGTGACCGTCCAGAACCCGCGCTGCGCATCGACCGCAACGAACAGCAGTAACAAGGACAGTCCGGTAATCACCTCGGGCATCACCAGCGGGGCGTACAGCATTCCCGAGAACAGCGCGCGTCCATGGAAGGCGCCGGCGCGCGTCAGGGCGACCGCAGCCAGCGTTCCCAGAACGGTAGCGGCCGTGGCCGACACTGCGGCAACCCGCAGGCTCATCGCAAGCGCGGACAACATCGCCTCGTCGTTGAAAAGTTCAACGTACCAGCGCACGGACCATCCGCCCCAGACCGTCACCAGCCGCGAGGCGTTGAACGAATAGATCACGAGAACGACGATAGGCAGGTACAGAAACGTCAACCCGAGCGCGAGCGCGGTAATGTTGAAAGGCGACAGTCTGGCGAGCGCGGGCCTTGCCATCATCGCAGTTCTTCCAGCTGGCGACGCTGCACTCGCTCGTTAATAAGAAGCGGCGCCAACAGCAGCACCAGCAGCACGACGGCGATCGCCGACGCCACCGGCCAATCTCGGTTGGTAAAAAATTCCAGCCATAAGGTCTGCCCGATCATCGGCGAGGTTGACCCCGCGAGCAGATCCGGAATCACGAACTCGCCAACAATCGGAATGAAGCACAGCAGCGCGCCTGCGCCGATACCCGGCAGCGACAACGGCACCGTCACCAGCCAGAACGTGGTCAGACGCGAACCGCCGAGGTCAGCGGAAGCCTCAAGAAGCGCGGGATCCATTTTGGCCAATGTCGCGTAGAGCGGCAGGATCATGAACGGCAGATAGGAGTAGACGATCCCGATATACATCGCCGCATCGGTGGACAGCCACACGACGGGAGCGCTGACGAGGTGCAGCGCCATCAGCACGTTGTTCAGGATGCCATCGTGCTGGAGAATGTTGATCCACGCGTAGACGCGGATCAGAAACGAGGTCCAGAACGGCACGATCACCAGGATCATCGCAATCGGTTGCCAGCGTGCCGGCAGGCGCGACATGCCGTAGGCAATGGGATAGCCGACCGCGAGCAAGATCGACGTCGATATCAGGGCGACGACAACGCTTCGCAGGTAAGACAGGACGTAAAAATGGTCCGACGCAAGCAGCTTAAAATTTTCAGGCGACAGCGCCGCAATGGCTGCCTTAAGGGCAGCTATGCCCTCAGCCGGATCAAACACGGGCAGATAAGGCGGCTGCGCCATCACCGTTTGTGACAGGCTGATCTTGAGCACGAAGCCGAACGGCAGCAAGAAAAACAGCAACATCCACAGAAATGGCGCAATCGCCGCCCTGCGCGCGGGAACGGAAAAAAGACGTCGCCCGTTCATCGGTCAAGCACCATGCAATCGTCTGGCGCGAAACACACCACCACGCGCTCCGCCTTATCGTAGGCGTCAACCTCCCGCCGAACGTTGTTAGCAACCGACGCGGACAGCAGCGCGCCGCGATCAAGCCTGACCTGATAGCGAGTCTGACCGCCAAGATAGCTGATGCCGGAAATGACGCCTTCCAAGCGGTTGATCCCGGCCGCGTCGCCCGCATCGGATGTCGCCTCGCCTCGCGACAAGCGAACCTTCTCCGGGCGTATTGCAACGCAGACCTGATCCGTCGTTAGCGCCTGCACGGGTGCCGCAGCCGTCACCTGTCCCGCTGCTTGCGTTGCGACCGTTACGCGGCCGGCGTCGCGCGACTCCACTTCGCCATCGATGATGTTGATTCCGCCAACGAACTCGGCAATCCAGCGAGAGTTCGGCGCTTCATAGAGCTGGCGTGGCGTCGCCACCTGTTCCAGACGCCCCGCATTCATCACCCCGATGCGATCCGCCATCATCATCGCCTCTTCCTGATCGTGGGTGACGATGATGAAAGTCATACCGAGCTGGCGCTGCAGCCGCATCAATTCGGCTTGAGTGTACTCGCGCAGTTTCATGTCGAGCGCGGCCAGCGGTTCATCGAGCAGCAATAGCCGCGGGCGCCGCGCGAGCGCGCGCGCCAGCGCCACGCGCTGCTTCTGACCGCCCGAAAGCTGCTCCGGCTTGCGCTTTTCCATGCCATCGAGACTCACCAGTGCCACCATCTCCGCGACGCGAGCATCGATCTCGGCGCGCGACAGGCTCGCCCGCCTCAGCCCGAATGCGATGTTGTCTCGCACAGACAGATGAGGAAATAGCGCATAGTTCTGGAACATCATGTTGACGGGACGCCGATGCGGCGGAACGCCGGATATGTCTTGACCACCGAGACGGATGCGCCCGCTGTCAGGCGTCTCGAACCCGGCTAGCATCCGGAGCAGCGTGGTCTTGCCGCAGCCGCTTGGCCCCAGCAGCGCAAAAAATTCCCCCGCCCTGATGTCGAGTGACAGGCGATCAACAGCGGTAAATCCGCCAAAGCGCTTGACGACCGCATCGACCTGCAACAGCGGCAGGTCGGACGGGGCGGCCGCATCGGAGGTAGGTCTCGCTTCTTTCGTCATTCCATCCCGTCTCGTTTCGCGATGAAGGCTATAGCGTTTTCGAGGTGGATACCGGTTCGCGTGAAGACGCATCAAAACATAAAGATAGAGTCCCACTTCTGATCCATCAGAAGCGGAGAGGCTCTAGTGATCCGATTCCAATGATCGCATCATCTACTTGCGAATGTCGAAATCAACCGACCAACGGCAATACACGTTGTCGGCAGAGTTTTGGATGCGGCATTCGGGCTCGGAGATTGCACTCGCGCTAGCAATGCTCCTCGATGTAACCCATAGATCGGAATATTGGTCGTTACAGATCCGATGGCACAAACCTGCATCATCGCGCCTGATTGAGATTGGTTGGCAAATATGCCCTGGATTGCCACAATCGATCTCTCATGATTAATGGCCCCGCTAGAGCATGATGCCGAAACGTGGAGACGTTGAATCGGATTCCAGGCGACGGACCAGCGGGAATTACGCGGGCGACAGAAAACAGTCCGGATTACCAAATGGACAGGGTTGAATGCGTGGTCGTGGGCGCAGGCGTGATCGGGCTTGCGATCGCGCGGCAGCTCGCGCGATCCGGCCGCGAGGTTATCGTTCTCGAAGCTGCGGACAACATCGGAACGGAAACGTCGTCGCGCAACAGCGAGGTGATCCACGCCGGTATCTACTATCCCGCCGGCAGTCTGATGGCGCGGACTTGCGTCAGCGGACGCCCCGCCCTCTACGCTTATTGCCGGGAACACGGGATTCCACACCGCACCTGCGGCAAGCTGGTGGTTGCGACCACCGAACGTGAGGTCGACAGGTTGCGGGCCATCAGAGCTCACGCGGAGGCCAATGGCGTCGAAGACATACAGTTCCTGAGCGGCGGCGATGCCCGCGCGCTCGAACCGGCGCTGCACTGCGTGGCCGCGCTACTATCTCCGTCGACAGGCATTATCGACAGTCACACCTTTATGCTTGCCTTGCGCGGTGACGCCGAGCGGGACGGTGCGACGTTCGCATTTCTTACCCCCTTGTTGGGCGCCAAGGCGACGCCTCATGGGCTGGAAATCGAAACCGGCGGCGACTCGCCGATGACACTCGCCTGCGATCTGCTGATCAATGCCGCTGGCTTGGGCGCTCCGGCGGTGGCACGCCGTATCGAAGGCATGCCCGTCGACCGGATTCCACCCGCTTATCTCGCCAAGGGAAGCTATTTCAGTTGCAGCGTCCGTGCGCCGTTTTCGCGCCTGATCTATCCGGTCCCGGAGCCCGGCGGCCTTGGCGTGCATCTCACGCTCGACCTTGCCGGCCAGCCCCGCTTCGGCCCCGATGTGGAATGGATCGAGATACCGAACTATGACGTCGATCCAGGGCGGGCAACCCAGTTTTACCCGGCGATCCGACGCTACTGGCCTGACCTGCCTGACGGTGCCCTGATCCCCGCATATTCTGGAATCCGTCCTAAGATCGTGCCGCCTGCGGTTGCGGTGCAGGACTTCATGATCGAGGGACCCGCAGACCACGGCCTGACCGGGCTGATCAACCTGTTCGGGATTGAGTCGCCCGGCCTGACCTCGTCACTTGCGATTGCCGACCATGTCGCTGCCTTGGCCGTGAAATAGCGAACAAGGCTAATTGAAAACAGGCAACAGCTATCGAGCGGAGTGTCCCCCTTTGGGCGATAGCTGGCACTATCGTTTGGGCTCCGCCCGCGCGAACCGGCAGCAGCAGCAAAACGGCTACTGACTCCATGACCCTAAAAGTGAGAGGAGAGGTCGAGAGTTTAGTGGACGGTCCCGGCTGTGGAGAACTTGAGTCGTTCGATCTCGTCCTTGAGCATCAGTTTTCGGCGCTTCAACTCGGCAATCCTCGTATCGTCGGTGGAAAGGTGCCTGAGAGCATCGTGCAATTCGCTTTCCAGGATTCGATGTTTCCGTTCCAGTTCAGCGAGATGCGCCTGAATTGCCATTCGAACCTCCTAGGTGAGATTAGACCCCCAGATTCGCTCCGAACAGTAAAGTCTACATGAATGGCGACGACTGTCGATGGGACAGAAAGGCCCATCGATCATATTTGTGAGATTCCAAAATGAACCCGCCCGCATGGAACCCGGCGACTTGCGCGCAGCGCGGGCACGGGAGATAATTCGCGGAGTAGAAACTCCCCCAACCCTTCGCAAACTCTTCGCGATTCAAGTCAGTACGTCATCATGACCGACGAAGAAGAGCGTGAACTCGGAGCCGAGCTCGCCCGTCTGCAACAGGAACACCGCGACCTGGATGCCGCCATAGATGCGCTGCATCAATCGCCTGCACCCGATTTGTTGCGGCTACAGCGGCTAAAGAAGCGTAAGCTGCAGTTGCGTGACCGCATCTCCTTCATCGAAGACCAGATCACGCCGGATATTATTGCCTGAACGCCGAGCGACCCCCGCGGTCGTCGGAGATGAACGTCAGTGCCTCCCCAACCGGCCGCAAGGCATGACCCGTTCAACGACAGCGCCGCTGCGCCTTGCGAACATACATTTCGCAGTCGGCCTGCTCCAGCGCGCTCGCCGCGTCGATGTGCGGTCCGAGCATGGCGACCCCGATCGAGGCTCCGGTTGTGATCGCCTCTCCACGGAAAGTCAGTGTCAGCCGGTCGATGGTTTCTTCGAGCATCGACGCCTTCGCTTTGGCGTCGGTCTCGCTGAGATTCCACAATAACACCGCGAACTCGTCGCCGCCGAGCCGCCCTATCAGGTCGGAGGATCGCACGTCTCGCGACAGTGCGCCGACCACGGCTTTCAGCACCGCATCTCCCGCCGCATGACCGAAGGAGTCGTTGATGGGCTTCAAGCGATCAACATCGAGCACGAATAGCGCACCGCTTGCGTGATAACGTCGAATGTAGGCTACCGAGCGGCGCAGTTCGCGTTCGAAGCCGCGGCGATTGAGAACGCCCAAAAGATGATCGGTATCCGCTGAGGCCTCGAGATCCGCAATCCGCGCCTGGGCCGCCGCGAGCCGGGATTTGAGGCGGCGGACGGCCGCCCTGGCATCTGCCGCCAGGTCAGGTTTTGCCGTTTGGCGCTTGGATCCGAGCGCTGCCAGCTGCGCGGCAGACGCTGCCTTGCGATGACTAGCCTTCCGCTTGACGGTCGGGGACCGAGCCGCTTTAGGTGTCTTTTTCATCGTCGCAAGGCTTGCCGCCGTTCACCAAGAAAGGATAGTTCATTCCCAGCTGCTTGCCTCGTCAAGACGCCTTCCTATAATTCGGATCGGTTTCTGGATTCCCGAACAAACAAATAGATAAATGACCGCCGTTGTCGCCATCATCATGGGAAGCCAGTCGGATTGGGAGACCATGCGCCACGCCGCGGAAACGCTGGCCGCGCTCGGCATCACCAGTGAAAACCGGATTGTCTCCGCGCACCGCACACCTGAAAGACTGTTTACATTCGCCCGGGGCGCCAAGGCCGAGGGGTTCAAGGTCATCATCGCGGGCGCAGGCGGCGCGGCGCACCTGCCCGGCATGGCGGCATCGCTGACGGAACTTCCGGTGCTTGGCGTGCCCGTCGAGTCCAGGGCGCTTGCCGGGGTCGACTCGCTCTATTCCATGGTGCAGATGCCGGCCGGCGTTCCAGTGGGAACGCTCGCGATCGGCAAGGCCGGCGCCATCAATGCGGCGCTGCTGGCGGCAAGCGTGCTGGCGCTCAATGACCCATCGCTCGCTGGCCGCCTTGCCGCCTGGCGCAAGCGGCAGACGGATGCAGTAGCCGAGCGCCCGGAGGAAACAGCGTGATTGGTTCTCGGCGGCCGACGCTTAAACCGGGAGGCACCATCGGAATTCTCGGCGGCGGTCAGCTCGGCCGGATGCTGGTCTTGGCGGCCGCACGCCTCGGCCTCAAGTGTCAGATATTCTCGCCGGACCCGGACTCCCCGGCGTTCGACGTTGTGCAGAACGCCACCTGCGCAGAATACGCCGACGTCGAGGCACTGGAATTGTTCGCAGCCGACGTCGACGTGATCACCTATGAATTCGAGAACGTCCCAGCGGCCACCGCGATGATCCTCGCCGCACGCCGGCCGGTGCTGCCAGATCATCGTATCCTGGAAACGGTGCAGGACCGTTTGCTTGAAAAGAAATTTGTCGCGGGTCTTGGGATCGGTACTACCGCCTATGCCGACGTGGCGTCGGCGCAGGGGCTTCGCGAAGCAATCGACGTCATCGGCCTTCCCGCCGTGATCAAGACCCGTCGCTTCGGATACGATGGCAAAGGACAGGCCATCATTCGCGCGGGCGACGATCTTGATCAGGTGTGGGACGATCTCGGCACCAAGTCCGCAATCGTCGAGACCTTCGTGTCGTTCGAGCGTGAGATTTCTGTAATCGCCGCGCGCGGTGTCGATGGACGTGTCGAATGTTTCGACGTGACCGAGAACGAGCACCACGATCACATCTTGAAATATTCGCGCGCGCCGGCCGCGATTCCTGATGCGCTCGCCGCGCAGGCTCGCGACACGGCAGAGAAAATTGCTGTTGCCCTTGATTATGTCGGTGTGCTGGCCGTGGAAATGTTTGTGGTACCCGGCGCGAGCGGGCCAACGCTGCTCGTCAATGAGATCGCACCACGAGTCCACAACTCCGGTCATTGGACGCTCGATGGCGCCTCGGTCTCGCAATTCGAGCAGCATATTCGCGCAGTCGCCGGCTGGCCGCTCGGCAAGCCGGTCCGGCGGGGTAGTGCCGTCATGACAAACCTGATCGGCAAGGACGTCCTCGATTACGGGCGGTGGCTCACCGTGCCCGGCACCGCCGTTCACATCTACGGCAAGGGCCCCCCGCTCCCCGGTCGCAAGATGGGGCATGTGACAGAGGTGAAGGGCCGCGACTGACAACGTCCTAAGAGCGGAAGGAAATAGAGAAAGCAGTCAAAGTCTCTCTGTACGCCAGCATGCTCTCGCAGCATGACGCTCGTCAAGTTGCAAGGTCGAA
>NZ_MWPQ01000038.1 GCF_002028545.1 Nitrobacter vulgaris | reverse complement strand
GCTGGGCGAGGATTAATCGGAATGCTGGGCGACAATTAATCGGAACAGGTGGGCGGCATCATCCTGGAATAGGTGGGCGGCTTGCTCCGGAATCAGCAGCCGTCAGTGACCCGTGAGCTCCAAGTGCAAGCCAACTATCGTAAGGAAATAGCAGCTTCCGTCGCACGGCGTATGATGATCAATTTCGCGAAAATCAGGATAACCGTTTTGCCGACGCATGACGGCGCATCGCCCTCAACAGTCAATAATCAGGTGTGCCGCGCGGATTTTCCTTAGCCCAAGTCGTAATCGCTTCATTTGGAACGACAAGCGATGACGGGCTGCTAGGCGCGTAAAAGCTCTTTCCACTCTCCACAGAATAAGCGACGCCACCCCATACGGCCTCGTCATTCAAATGTATGCTTCCAACTTCTGGATTGATGTTGCTCACAGTCGTGATCTTGATTTCAAGGCGTCCATGTTGGCTGTTTCTAATCGCTGCTCGATCACCAATCTTGGCGTTGCGATAGTAGTACTCGATTTCTTCGGCCGTTTGATCTTGGCTCGGGTCAACATAGGTTCGGGGAGGAGACATATTTTAAGCAGCCTTCTGAGAGATTGTGGGGTATGATCGCCTCAATGATCTTCTGGCGTTCACTCAACACACCTTGCGGCAACACACCATAGATTCCTGCAGTCGTCGCTTTGGTGTGATCGAGGAGGGAGACGAACGGTTCATCCATATACCCGCCTCGGCGGAAGGCATCGGCGGTGCTATGCCGGAAGTTAGGGAAATTCCGACTCTTGTCCTCTTTGACGCCAACGTTCTTAAAGTAGCCCGCAAAGAAACGCGACGGCGTCGCGAATGAGGATCGCTTTCCGTTCGTCACCGGACCATGGATAGAGTAGAGTTGTCCCGACCAATCGGTATCTCAGAGCAATTTCGATCGACGAAACCTCCCAGAAGGACCAGATGGAGGTGGGAAAGCCGAGACATTATAAGGGCTGTCGATTGGAGACGATCGATCCGGATCAGCGAGGTTGATGGGGCGTTCACGATGGTGGGAAGGACGAAACAATGAGCAGTTGGGTGCTAGGTGCTCGGAAGCCGCTCGAAGGCAACGGCATCGAGATCGACCTTGCGATTGATGGTGGTGATCCGCTCACGTTGGATGCGGTCGAAGCTGAGATCCTGGAAACTGGGTTGGGCAAAACACTCGCGGGCATTGATAACGCATCCGGCCGAATTTCATGCGTGAACGCAGCCACCCAAATCATCGTTGCAATCGATAAGATCACGGTTGCATCGCTGAGATATGAAAAGGCGGAGCTACTTCGCAGCCACCTAAAAGAACTTCTGGCAGGCAGAGGCACTGAATTTACCGATTCAGGCGCCGTCGAAGATCCGCTAGGTACTCCCGTTCCTTGATAAGGGAGATCGAACCAGACCTAGGGTCTGGACTCATAACCAGTAACTGACAGCCGCTGCGATGCAGACGGCTGCGAGAAAATTGATTGCGAGACGGTCGTATCTGGTGGCGATGCGACG
>NZ_MWPQ01000085.1 GCF_002028545.1 Nitrobacter vulgaris | reverse complement strand
TAGCACCTACGGAAGGACTGAGGAGAGGTCACTGAGCAGCGGTGCGCGCAGCCTTTTGCTGCAAGCGCGCACCGGCTGAGGTGGCCATGGCCGATCAAGGTTTCTCTAGAATGCGAATGTTCACAACCCATTCGGGAGAGACCGACCATGACCAGCCCAAATGCTATACCCGCCGATGCAGTGTTGGTAGCCATTGATATTGCCAAGGCTTGCAACGAAGTCCTGATCGAGGCCCCTAGCCATAAACGTCGGCGCCGGCTGTCGATCCTCAACAGCCGTGCGGAGCATAATCGGCTGGTCGAACTGCTACAGGCATACGGCCGACCTGTAGTCTGCGCTTTTGAGGCGACTGGGAACTATCACCGGCCGATAGCATGGCGGCTGGCTGAAGCCGGCTTCGAGGTGCGGCTGGTGTCGTCGCTGGCGCTCGCCCGAACCCGGGAGGCCTTGCACAACAGCTGGGACAAGAATGACCCCAAGGATGCGCAGGTAATTCTGCACATGCTCAAGATCCAGGCGACGCAGGTCTATCATGATCCGCTTCGCGCCGGCATCAACGACGTGCAGGAACTGTCGAAGACGCATGAAGCGATCGCCAGGGCCAAGACCGAGATTCAGCACCGTATCTTGACGCATTATCTGCCGCTGTATTTTCCCGAGATCGATCGTTTCCGGGGCAACAGCCGCAGCGATTGGTTCTTCGCTTTCCTCGATGCCTTTCCAACGCCGGCAAGTATCACGACGCTAACGAAGAAGGCGTTTGTGGCCGGAGCCTGGGATGTCGTCGGTCGTAAAGTCAGCAAGACACAAATTCTAATGGATATTTATGAGACAGCGCGCACATCAATTGGATTGCCGTTGCCGCTGGAGGCGCCTGCCGTCCGCATGTTCCGGATGGTCATTGCCGAAGCACGTAGCCTGATCCGACAGCGTAATGAGATCGAGACGCAGGCGGACGAACTGCTGCGGCATAACAAGGATTATCTGCTCCTGCGGCAAATCCCAGGTATCGGGCCGATCAATGCGCTGACGATCATTGCTGAGGCTGGAGATCTTCGCCGTTTCCATCATCATCGCCAGTTTCTTAAATTCTGCGGACTGGATCTTTCGACACAGCAGTCAGGCCAGTATCGAGGCCAGACCCGCCTTTCCAAGTACGGCAATGCGCGATTGCGCCGCACCCTGTGGATCGCCGGACAGGTCGCCATCCGTCAGCGCGAGAACGGATTCCGGCACAAGTTCGAACGCTACATCGCGAGAGATCGCGACAATCCCGATCTGCGCCGCAAGGCGATGACCGCTATTACCGCCAAGATGGCGCGTGTCGTCCACGCCGTCGTCAAAGGCGATTCCGACTACCGGCCCTTCGTTGAGGGGCGGGTGCCAGGTGGAAGAACCTCTGTCAGTTAGGGCCGTGAGGGCATCGCTTCGATGACCCTGTAGATAATGTTTGGGTCTTCCACCTGGATCAGAAGCTCGTGTTGAGGACGGTGAGGGCCGCAATCGGCGTACCCTGTGTTTGCTATGGACGAGAT
>NZ_MWPQ01000084.1 GCF_002028545.1 Nitrobacter vulgaris | reverse complement strand
CATGCCGTTCGAACAGGCGGTGCGCCGTGGTGCGGAGCTGTTTCATGCGCGCATGTTCCTGCCGCGCAGCAACTACCAGCAGTGGCAGCGCGAGGGCAAAGTTCGGCAGGACACCCTGACCGAGGAGATCGTCCGACGCTCGCAGGAGCTGCCCTCGGTGCCGGGCATCGACTGGTCTCGCTGGCTGCAGGCGCTGATGCAGTTGCCGCATGACCGCGATGTGGTGGTGCGCGGCGTGCGGGCGAAGGACGTCCACGCCGCGATGCACGGCCGGCTGTCTTCCGCGGAGGCTGTCGACGTTGCGGCGCTGTTGCCGGATCTCGAGCAGCGTCTGCACGCGCGCACATTGCCCGAGGCGGTCGACGCAATGTGGGGTACCAGCCTGGCCGACGAACTCGACGAGCTGGTGATCAAAAACTGCCTGGATTTTTTCGACGAAGACCAGTCTGCCTGGCGTATGCCCGGGCGCGAACGCGGCCTGTTCGTTGCCTGGAGCGAGCTCACGCGGCGCAATGCGCGTATGTTCCTGCGCGGGCTACACATGCCACGCATTCTCGATCTGGTGCAGGACGCCGAGAGCGCCGTCGTGTACGTCATGGAGGAGATGGGCATCAGCGCCGATGCTTGGCCGATCTACTTCACGCGCGTGCTCACCCGGTTGCATGGCTGGACCGGCTTTGTGCGTTGGCGCGCGTCGGCCAAGCACTACTATTGGGCGCAGCAGTATCCCGCCGACATTGTCGATCTTCTGGCAATTCGGCTCGTAATGGGCTTGGCGTTGCTGCAGGAGAGCGCGCGCAGTCGCGGCACGCCGGTCCGGCGTGAACAGCTCAATAGCGTGTTGCGCGAACGCGGCGCGGAAAGCGTACTGCGCTATGCGCTGCACAGTGGCGAGGTGTTGCCCGATTGGGCGCAGCGCATCGACGACACCCTATCGCGCGGCAACGGCACCCGCTGCCATGATCTCCTGCAACGCTACTGGCCGTTGTGGCATACTCAACTTGGGCAGGAACAAGCCGCCGCGTTGCACGAACTAGCCACCGCGGCGAATGCCACCGCGGCGCTCGATGCGCTGACGCCGGAGGACGTCGCGGGTCTGTTGCAGGGCTTGCGGGAGTTCGCGCCGCAGGAAGGCATGGTGTGGACCCTGGCGATGGAGGCGCAGTCCATCGACCAACTGCTTACGCAGGTGCAAGTGCCGCAGGAACCGCCGTCCGACAAGCGGCCGTTCGCGCAGGCCTGGTTCTGCATCGACGTGCGCGCCGAGCCAATTCGCCGCCACCTGGAGCGCGTGGGAAATTACCAGACCTTCGGCATCGCCGGATTCTTCGGTGTCCCCGTGGGCTTCCTCGGCTACGGCAAGGGCAGCGAGAGTCACTATTGCCCGGCGGTGATCACGCCCAAGAACCTGGTGCTGGAGTTGCCCGCCGCACTAGATCCCAACAACGAAGATTTCCTCAGTACCCTCGGCCATGCGCTGCACGATCTCAAGAAATCGGTGCTCTCGCCTTACGTCACGGTGGAGGCGGTGGGTATGCTGTTCGGGTTGGACCTGTTCGGCAAAACCCTGGCGCCGCTGGCCTACAGCCGCTGGCGCAGCCGCATCGATAC
>NZ_MWPQ01000052.1 GCF_002028545.1 Nitrobacter vulgaris | reverse complement strand
AACGAGCCATAGGAACGAAGGAGTATACACATGGACATCCGAGCTCAAGTTTCGATGGTCTTTCACTTGGACAAGTGCATCGGTTGCCACACCTGCAGCATCGCGTGCAAGAACATTTGGACCGATCGCAAGGGCACCGAGTACATGTACTGGAACAACGTGGAGACCAAGCCGGGTACGGGTTACCCGACACGTTGGGAAGACCAGACCAAGTATCGCGGCGGCTGGGTGGTTGACGGTCAGAGGCAGAAGAGCCTTCGGCTGCGGCTGCAGGGCAAGTGGGGAACGCTCACCAACATCTTCTACAACCCCTATCTGCCGACGCTCGACGATTATTTCGAGCCCTGGACCTACGATTACCAGAACCTGATCAGCGCGCCCTTGGCCGACGAGCAGCCGACTGCGCGGGCGATTTCGATGGTGACCGGCAAGTACATGGACACGATCGAGGCCGGTCCGAACTGGGACGACGACCTCGGCGGCTCGCAGGTCTATGCGAACAACGATCCGAACTTCGACGGCGCCTCCGATGAGGAGATGCGTCAGATCAACGAGATCAACAGCACGGTGTTCTTCTATCTGCCGCGCATCTGCAATCACTGCCTCAATCCGGGCTGTGTGGCGGCGTGCCCGCAGGGCGCGCTCTACAAGCGCGGCGAGGACGGCGTGGTGCTGGTGAGCCAGGAGCGCTGCCGCGCCTGGCGCATGTGCGTCTCGGGTTGCCCGTACAAGAAGACCTACTTCAACTGGTCGACCGGCAAGGCCGAGAAGTGCATCCTCTGCTATCCGCGTCTGGAGAGTGGCCAGCCGCCGGCGTGCTTCCACTCCTGCGTGGGACGCATCCGGTATATCGGCCTCGTGCTTTACGATGCGGACGCGATCGAGGAGACGGCCAAGTCGCCGCAGGATCAGCTGGTGATGGCGCAGCGCAACATCATCAAGGATCCGTTCGATCCGGAGATCATCGCGGCCGCGAGAGCCAACGGGATTCCCAGTGCGAAGATCACTGCGGCACAACAGTCGCCGGTCTACCAGTTCGTCAAGAAGTGGGGCATCGCGCTGCCGCTGCATCCGGAGTTCCGCACGTTGCCGATGCTGTTCTACGTGCCGCCGCTGGGGCCGGTTCTGGCCAAGGTGGAGAACGGCGTGTACGACAACATTGCTCACGAAGCGCGGCTGGGACCGTTGATGAGCTCGCTGGAACGGTCACGCGTATCGCTCCGCTATATGGCGAGCTTGCTGGCGGGCGGCAATGAGGACATCATCCGCGGTGTCTACAAGAAGCTGGTGGCGGTGCGCGTCTACATGCGTTCGAGGAAGGTCAAGGACATTCCGGACGAGGAGGTGCAGCGGGCGCTGGCGGAAGGCAAGACCACCGCGGCGGAGGTCGAGGCGATCTGGCGGCTCACCTCGATGCCGACCTTCGAGGAACGCTTTGTTGTTCCGCCGATGGAGCGTGAGACGGCGGTTGATGCTCTGTTCCCGCAGCTCGACCCGGTCTCTCACAACTATCCGATCCGCAAGGGTGCGGTCGGCGTCGGCTTCCACACCGATCCGGCAAGAGGACCATAGGCCCTCTTCCCGCACGGCAAGGCGCGAGACGGTATCCGGGTTATGCATTCGGACCCGTCTCGCG
>NZ_MWPQ01000083.1 GCF_002028545.1 Nitrobacter vulgaris | reverse complement strand
TTTAGAAGAAGAAGCTGGTCTGGAGATAGCCGTAGAAGGTGTCGGCTGTGGCAGGCGCGTTGGGGGCGGTCTGCAGGAATCTGCCTTTGATCAGGTAGGTGACGCCGGTATCCATCAGCCAGGCGTCCGGGATGAGCCAGTACCGCAGGCGAGTCTCGATCTGCTGGCCGGCGAAGTTGCCGGATCGGCCGGTACGGTCCCGTACCCCTGTGGTGGCGAAGGAGTCGGTCGCGTCCGCCAGGAAGAGCGGGCGGTAGGTGACGAAGGCATCCCAGATCGGGCTCGGCGTGACCTCCAATCGTATGCCCGGCGAGATCAGGTTGGACCGCTGCACCGCGCCGTAAAGGCTGGTCGGACCGTATTCCCAGCGCCGGGCGCCGAACAGGGTATCGAAACGGGTGAAGGTGGCAGGGTTGGCGCTGTCGCCGCTGGCTTGATCGTATTGAAACGAGACCCGCGGCAGCCACGCCGTATTGAAGGTGTAGCCTGCCTGCGTATGGAAGAAGTAGGCCGAGACATGGAGATCGCGCCTGTCGGTGATGGCGGCCGTCTCGCGGGCGCGACCCGTCTGGTAAGTCGTTTCGACCTCCCAGTCCCACTGCGCAGGCCTCGGCGCCTTCCATAGCCGGAAGCCGGGGGTGAACAGGCGGCGGTTGCGGGTTTGCAACGATCGCAGGCCTGACCCGGTATCATCCTCGTACAGGCCGTAGCCATAGAGCTCGAGGGTTCCGCCGAATACGTTCGCGAAGGTATAGGAACTGCCGTAAAATTGCAGATCCAGGTTCTCCTCATCCAACACGATCGCATTGTCGAGGATGCCCGGCACGTCGTTGGGCAACCGGTTGTGCGGCATGGTCCAGAACACGGTCATCTGATCCTTGTTCGCGCCCTGCCAGTCGAAGGACGCGCCGGTGAAGGCATTGATGGTGTTTCGGTAGTCGTTACGCGCCATGAGGCGGCGTGAACCGACGTCCTTCGTGAACCGGCCGGTGGTGAGGCTGCTATTCGAACCATTGCCCGTTTGCTCGGAAAGATCGAACTTGAGATAGGCCTGGGTGAGCTCGAGGGCGTTCACCTCCGTGGTGGAGGCCGTCGAGTTCGGTTTCTGCAAATAGCCGCGGCTGTCGAACACTTCGCCGCCGATCTTGATCTTGTGGCCGGTATCGTACTCGGCGTAAATGTTGGTACGGAGTGCGAGTAACACGTCGTCCTGCGGGGCAGGCGCCGGACGGAACTGGTTGTTGATCCCTTCGATGCGGGACCGGAAACTGCCCCCGATCTTGAGATTGTCGGGTCGTCCGAGTGCGTCGTAGAGCGTGAACACCGGCTTCGTCGTGGCCGCCTTGAAGTAAGGAAACGTCAGCGCCTGAACCTGCTTTTCCGACCAACCCTGAACATAGGTATCCGCCCAGCTCGGGGCGGCGAGTGGGGCATAGCCCTGCCTTCCCTGCGCCTGCCGCTCGGCCTGCGTTTTTGAACATACGTCAGGTTCGCTGCATCCGCCTTCATCGTGTAGTGAACGCGCCTGCGCCGGATTCGATGGGATGGCGACAAGCAGGACGGTGGACAGGAACGCCAGCCCTGCTGTCGAGCCGAGGAAATAACTCTTCAAACTATTCATATCATCCCCCCCCATGCTGCTCTGTCATGCGGGTTCGGATCCCCGCTGAGCTGCAACATTCGAAAAACGTTTCGCGCAGTCGTTGGCTGACCGCAGCCGTCCGCGCATGCCGGGGCGCTCCTCATTAACGAGGAACGCGCGCGGCCACCCAGAACAGCGATCATCTAAAAACAGGACGACTCGGGATGCCCCCCGGCCGATAGCCTATCGATATGTTTCTCGCTATACATCGTACAGCGCGGTGTCAACATGCAGGC
>NZ_MWPQ01000082.1 GCF_002028545.1 Nitrobacter vulgaris | reverse complement strand
CCGGTGCCGCCGACGAGCACGACGTTGCGCTGCTGGGCGATGAAGCCGCCGCCGGCGAGATCATTGACGAGCGTCTGATTGATCGGCGTGCCTTCGAACTGGAAGTCATCGAGATCCTTGGCCAATGGCAGCTTGGCGATGGTGAGCTGGTACTTGATCGACCGCGCCTGCTTCTCGTTGATCTCGGCGCTGAGCAGGTCGCCGACGATGTGCTGAGGTTCGTGCTGGCGCTTGACGGCGGTCACCATGATCTCGTCGAAGGCAGCCCTCATGCCGTAGAGTTTGAGCTCACCCATGAGGTCGAAGATTTGGGTTCGTTCCATCAGATGGTCCTCCGGAGGTTGTCGTAGCGGGCGCAATCGGCGATCGGCGCATGGCGGAGCGTCAGTGCTGCCGGCGTCATGATGTTGGCCGGTGCAGCGGGTTCGCGTTGGCGAGCCAGGATGTTGAGAACGACGTCAGCGGAATGGACGCCGTGACCAAGCGCCTCGGCGCAGGCGGCTTCGACCGCCGACAAACCGTCCGTCAGCACCGCATTGAGGATGTCGACCATCTGTCGATTGCCGTCGTCGGTGCTGGCGAGCCTGCGCCGGATCCGTTCGATTGCGGCCGGCAACACCCAGTCCTTGAAGGGTGCGCCGTTACGTAAGGCCCCGGGTTTGCGCGCGAGCACCGGCACGTAGTGCCAGGGATCGTAGGTCGTCTCGCCGCGTCCGAACGATCGCGGATGCTCCGCAACGATGCGCCCGTCCTGACGGATTACGATGCGATCGGCATAGGCTTGAACTTCGACCGGGCGCCCGACGGCGCTGGCCGCGACCGAGTATTTGTTGTTGTCGAAGCGTACCAGGCAGGTCTTGGAGACCGATGCCGGCACCGCGTGGAAGCCGTCAAACCGACCGGCATAGGGAACGAGCTTGGGGCGCTCGGCTTCGAATACATCCCATATCGTCTGATCGGCCAGTTCCGGATGTCGATGAACCTTGGCGTGGGCAATGCATTTGTCGAGCAGCCAGGCGTTTAGCTCGTCCAGTTTTTTGAACCGCAGCCGCGGCGTGAAGAAGCGTTCCCGGACCAGCCCGACCTGGTTCTCGACCTGACCCTTCTCCCAGCCCGACGCCGGTGTGCAGGCGACCGGATCGACAAGGTAATGGCTGCACATCTGCATGAAGCGGCGGTTGTATCGGCGATCCTTGCCGACGAAGATCGTCTCCACCGCCGTCTTCATGTTGTCGTAGATGCCGCGACTGCAGGTCCCCTTGAACAGTGCGAACGCCCGATCGTGGGCGTCGAACACCATCTCCTGCGTCTCGCGCGGATAGGCCCGAGCGAACAGCATGCGGCTATGGCACAGCCGGACATGAGCGACCTTCACGAGCATGGTCACGCCGTTGAGGAGAACGATCTCGTGGCTCCAGTCGAACTGATAGGCTTCACCCGGCGCAAAGCTCAGCGGGACATAGGCCGCCGCGGTCGATTGGCCGCGCTCCTTGCTCCAGCGCCTGGCGTAACGCCGTACGGCATCGTAGCCGCCGTCATAGCCGCGTCCGCGCAACTCTTCGAAGATCCGGATCAGCGTCAGCTGTTCGCGAGCCGATTTGGCCGCGTTCGCCGCCAGCAGTTCATCAAGCTCCGCCGCCCAACGCCCAAGTTTGGGGCGCGGCTGGATCGAACGCTCATACTCGAACAAGGTCTTGCCCGACCTCAGCACCTTCCGGACCGTGTTCCGCGACACCTTCAGGTCACGGGCGATCTCCTTGATCGTCTTGCCCTTGATGAAGTGTTCGCGCCGTATCCGCGCAATCGTCTCCACGATCAGCATCCCCGACCACCTGCTTCATGACAAAGCAGGCAGCGCAACAGCCAACCTGTAGGGGGTCAATTTTGGACGCCGATCCCCCGGCTTA
>NZ_MWPQ01000081.1 GCF_002028545.1 Nitrobacter vulgaris | reverse complement strand
AAGCAATCGCCAACGCTCTCAAACGCTTCTCACCCGATGAATGTCAAAATTATCTCGCCGCCGCTGGATACGACGCTACCTGATCGAAAAATGCTCTAGATGGCGGGTCGTCGAGACGCCGGGCTATGACATGGCCTTGGCGGGCGCCTACACCCTGTTCGATGTGGCCGGCTGCGAATTCGCCCTTGATTGCTGCACCGGCTCCATTCATCGAGCTTGCCTCGGCGATACCGTCGAGCTAGCCGAGGGTGACGGTTGGGCCGAACTAAAGGATGACAGCTCACTCGAAGGGGAGATCTGCCTCCTCAACGGCGACAACACCCCATTCATCGCGCGCCGTTCAAAGAATTCTTCAACAGCCTGCTAGGGCTATGCAGCCCGTTTACAGCCGTTGGCCGTTAGAGCGGGCTTCTCAGGATCGCGGCGAGTGATTGCCGATCTGGGATGTCGTCGTTGCGCACCCCGAACACCTTAGCACCCGACCGCAGCGCGCGTCCCGCGATTTCGTCGACAACGCCATAGTTGCGGGCATCGCCGGCCTTATCGAAGGTCACGGCGCCGGTGTCATCGTCCACACTCCCGTCCACCACATTGTCGATGTCCACCAGCAATTGGTCGATGTTGCCGAACGTCGCCGCCCGCGCGGCGTCGGAGATGTCGGTCGTGGCGCGGCGCTGACCCTTGCGCTTCTCGAACAAGGCATGGAAGTCGGCAATCTGCCCTTCGTAATGCGCATCGAGAATCGGACGGGCGACACTCGCGAGATCGGCATCACTGGTTCTGTCGTGGCTGCCCGATATGGCGTGTGGCAACGCCGGGATCGCGCTCACGGAACGGAAGATGGCCTCAACGGGTTGCGTTGCGGCGACAATGAGGGGAAGGTTACTGCCGGCGAGAACCGGACGCAGGGCTGCGTCCACCTTGCGCACATACTGCGCCAGCCGGGTCTTTTGCCCTTCGCTGCCGTGGATGCGCCCGCTCGGCGAGCGGTCATTGATGGTGGATTTGCCTACGGCGCTGGCTGCATCTTTTGGAAGATTGGGCACCTTCACTGTCGTCGCCGGCAGGTCTGCCGAGACCTCTACCAGCCGCACCGCATTTTCCGAGATCGCCAGCACATAGGCCGCATGCGGGAATGTGATGGCACGGATCAAGGGCTTGAGGTGAAAACGGTCCGATACTTCCATGATCTGGCTCAGCCTGTTAGCTAAGCGATATGTGCGCAGAAAATCCGGGGTGGCGAAGACGGCGAGGCTGTGCGCCTGAAACCGCCAGAACTCCTCGTCATCTGCAAGATCATCCAGATGCTCTTGCAGACTAGCCAGCCGTCGCTTGTCTGTTCCGGCCTCCTGAAGCTGCCGGGTCGCCTCCTTCGCGAGGTTGGAAAGCGTGATCCTCGCCTGCTGGACGTCCTGTGAAATCGGCGTCGTCGGCAGATAGATCGACACGCAGACATCCGCACGCAACTCGTTCAGGGAGGACAGGTCGCGGGATGTTGGGATGTCGAGATAAAGCATGCGGTGTGTGTCCTTCCGGCGGATGGATGATGGTGGTTGTCCGACCCTATATGAAAAGTTGATGCCAAGCCAAGATGCGGTCATTTTGGTAATTAGTCAGTGTTGGACGTACTTCGCCGCGACGACTGGATTGTCGGGGTGAGACAACAAGAACATGAATGCTTCGTGCAGAGCGCCGGGCATGACCGCAGTCACGCAATATTGCCGCTTGCTTGGTTTAATCGAACGCCTGCTTCCAGGAAAATGGAGGATAGGTGACTGCGTCTCAGAAGCGGTCGGGAGCGGTCACGCCGAATTGTCGCGAGAGTTGGCTTTTTGCGCGCGACTTTTTGCGACAGGAATTTCTCTGAATTCCCCGTCTCCTGCATTTTCGTAAAAGTTATCCCCGCAGGCTCACCTCGTAACAGTTGCGTGGGGATTCGGCGCATCCGGAAAGACCCCGCCGAACACCTCACCAAGCGGCTGTTCCGCGTTCACGGCGAGGGAGTAGATCGCAGACACAGGTCCTCATCGGAAAGCGCTTCTCCATCT
>NZ_MWPQ01000057.1 GCF_002028545.1 Nitrobacter vulgaris | reverse complement strand
TTAGCCAAAAGTAATCGCGACTCATGAGGGGCCTCCTGTCGGAGACCGTGAATCACAAACTCAGCGCAGAAGGAATCATTTTATGGGTCCAGACCCTAGGACGACTGTTCGGCCGTTTCCAGCGATTGTCCGCAAAACCCACCGCCGGTGAAAGCTCCACCGGCCTTGGCCTGTCGATCGTGAAACGGATCGTCGAAATGCATGATGGCCAGATCAAAGCCGATAGTGGTGGCCCCGGACAGGGATCGACCTTCACCATCATCTTGCCTACGACAATCTGACATGAACAGGAATCCGTATATCATTGTGGTTGACGACGAGGCGCCTGCCCGGGAGATGGTGGGTGACTATCTCAAGATGCATGGCTTCGCCATCACGTTGTGCGACGGCGGCCGAAGTTTGCGCGACGCGATCGGCAGGACAACGCCAGATCTCGTAGTACTCGATCTGAACATGCCGGAGGAGGATGGCCTTTCGATCATCCGCGATCTCAAGAGCCGCACCAACATTCCGGTGATCATGCTGACGGCGACGGCCAGCCCGATTGATCGTGTGGTCGGCCTCGAACTCGGCGCCGACGACTACGTGGCAAAACCATGTGAGTTGCGCGAACTGATGGCGCGTATCCGCTCGGTACTGCGGCGAAGTGCGCCAAAAATGGAGGGCGTGCCCGATGTCGTCGCCGCCACGCCGGCAGGTCAACTCGTTCGCTTCGGCACCAAATGGCTCGATTTGGAGGCTCAGGCCTTACGGGACGACGAGGGCAACGAACATCCGCTTACGGCGTCGGAGTTTGGTCTGTTGAAGGTCTTCGCCGCCAATCCGAAACGGGTTCTGTCGCGCGAGCGGCTGCTGGAACTGGCCAATGCACGCGACAGCGAAGCCTTTGATCGGGCGATTGATCTGCGAATCATGCGGATCCGGCGGAAGATCGAGCCCGACCCCGCAAAGCCCGCGGTGATTCGGACCATCCGGGGCGGCGGTTATCTGTTTTCACCTTCCGGCGACAAATCCTGAGTTGCTCCAACGGCTAAGTCTAACGACGTTCAAACGAACAGGTGCTTTCCCAGCTCAGTCGAAACTGACAAAAAATACTTTAATATTCAACAGTTTGCGCCACAGAACCGGTATGCGTTTTTTTGCGGAGTATACGCTGGGTTTCGCTGATTGTTTCATCGCTGGGGAGGGGACGAAACAATTGCACCTTCCCGCGAAACCATTTTCTGCTTTCCGTGCAGGCGTGCTGAAACGTGAGACGGCTAATATTCTGCCCAACGATAAGGGGAGCCGTCATGCAAAATGTCATCGCGATTAACGCAGCCGCCTGCCAAGGCATTATCGCTGCCCAGGCAACCACCGATGAGATGCTTCTTGAGCGGATCGCCCACGGCGACCGGGCGGCGATGCATACCCTGTATTTGCGGCATAACGTCCGGGTCTATCGCTTCGTGCTCCGTAGCTTGCGCGACATGACGGCGGCCGAAGATATTGTCAGCCAGGTATTCCTGGACGTTTGGCGTACTGCCGGCCAGTTCGAAGGCCGCTCACGGGTATCAACGTGGTTGCTTTCGATTGCCCGGTTCAAAACGCTGACCACGATGCGCCAGCGCCGGCATGAGGATATCGACCAGGAGAATGTCCGGGAAATCGCTGATGGCGCCGATACGCCCGAGGCGTCGCTCGATCGCAGCAACGTCAGCGAAATTCTGCGAGCCTGCATCGCCAAGCTGTCCCCGGCTCATCGCGAGATCATCCATCTCGTTTACTATCACGAGAAGACGGTCGAAGAAGCCGGCGAGATCATCGGCATTCCGCCGAGCACCGTGAAGACCCGTATGTTCTATGCCCGCAAACAACTCGCAGCGCTTTTGAAAGTGGCGGGCCTCGCAACACTAGCAGCCTGACCAACTACTTGATCTGCTGATCGCCCGCCTAGCAGCGGCCCCGATGCATGACGTTCGGGCCGGTTTGCGTTCGGGCGACATCCCCGCGCTTGAGCGATTATCGGAAAACCGCGAGCGAACCGCGCAGTGCCCATCGTTGCTGGCGCCAGCCTGCAATCCCAAGCAGAGGCCTCGGGCGGCCAGGGCTGAATCGATAATGGTCGTTGCACGTCTGAGGGCTTCGCAAAGCGTGAGACGGCGCGGCTTGTCTCTGCCGCCACTATAGCGTTTTGAGCGAAGTGGAATCCGGTTCGCGGGAGAGAAACGCGTCTAATCAACAAGCTCTAGGGTCGGGACCCATAAAAGTGATTCCTTCGGCGCTGAGTTTGTGATTCACGGTCTCGGACAGGAGGCCTTTGATGAGTCGCGATTGCTTTTGGCTAA
>NZ_MWPQ01000027.1 GCF_002028545.1 Nitrobacter vulgaris | reverse complement strand
CCGCCTTATCCTTTGCCTTTGACGCGGAAGACGACGGGCAGGGTGAAGCTCAATCCCTCGTCCGCTATCAGCGGTGGCGGCGGCGGCACCGGATCGGACCGGTGCATCATGGCGAGTGCGGCGTTGTCGAAGACCGGATCCCCCGATCCCTTCACGATGGTGGCCGACACGACATGGCCGAGGCGATCGAGCACGAAGTTGACGAGGATCTCGACGTTTTTCTGGATGTGTTCAGGCGGATAGCGCTTGTGCTTGTCGAGATGAGCGACCAATTCCTTCTGCCAGGTGGCCAGGATTCGGCGCGCGCTTGCGCCGGTGCCTTGCTGCGGCGCGACCGAACGCTCCGATTCCTGGGCATTCTCAACGCTCGGCATCGCGGTCGCTTCAGAGGCCGCCGATTCCTGCGAGGCCGTCGTCGGCTTCGCCGCCTTTTCGGGGTCGTCATCGACCGGCTTTTTTGAGTCGGCCTCGGTGACGATCCGATCCGGCTCGGTGGTCTCCGTCGGCGTGTCCTTGGGCAGATCGGTTTCCTTCTCGACCGCCTTCTGCTCGGCAAGCGCGGGCGAGGCGACGGATGCGTCGGTGTCCGGCCCGGGCGGAAGGTCGGTCGCCTCGCGATGCGGCGAGGACAGATCGAGTCCGATCTCGATCGCCGGCGCGCCGAGATCATCGGCCGACTCATCGGTTTGCATGTGAGCCACCGCCAGCGCCACACACCCGAGATGGATCGCGAGCGCGGCGGCCGCTGACAAAGCCCAAAGACGGCGGGACGGCGGTGGCTCTGCGATGATCTCAGACATGGTCAGGGCTTTGCTGCGTTAGCCGCGGCCGGAACGGACTGGGCGTCCGGAACACCCTCGAGCGCAACCAGCTTGATTTTCGTGAAGCCGCCCACGCGCAGAATCTCCAGCACGTCCATCAGGTCGCCGTAAGGCACCGCGCGGTCCGCCCGCAGAAAGATGAAACTGTCCTTGGTTATGTTCGGCGTGTTGTCCAGCGTCCGCACCAGATCGACGCGCTTGACCATGGTCTCGCCGATAGCGACGGCAAGATCGGCCTTGATGCTGACATAGGTCGGCTTGTCAGGCTTCTTCTGCGGTGTCGCGCTCGACGTCGGCAGGTTGACCGGAAGATCGACGGTCGACAGCGGCGCCGCCACCATGAAGATGATCAGAAGAACCAGGATGACGTCGATGAACGGCGTGACGTTGATCTCGTGCGCTTCAGCGTAATCCTCGTCGTCGTCGAGACCGCCTTCTGCAATCGATGCGCCCATCGCCTACTCCGCCGCGCGCGACCGCGCCCCGCCGATCGAACCGACATGCGTGCGATCAAGATCGCGCGACAGCAACCGGCCGGCCGATCCCGATGCGCGGCTGACCAGCTCGACGTAGCCTTTCGTCACGCGTGCGAAGTGATTGTAGATGATGACCGCGGGAATCGCCGCGACCAGACCGAGCGCCGTCGCCAACAGCGCCTCGGCGATGCCGGGCGCCACCACCGCGAGGTTCGTGGTCTGCGACTTCGAAATCCCGATGAAGCTGTTCATGATGCCCCATACGGTGCCGAACAGACCAACGAACGGGGACGTCGCGCCGATCGTCGCAAGCAGACCCATGCCGAGCCGGATGCGGCGGGATTCAGCGCGGACGATTTCAGCGAAGTTCGACGCCGCTCTCTCCTTGATGCCGGCGTCGCTGGAAATTCCGGCCGACAGCCGCGCCTCGTGCATCGCCGACGCCAGCAACGACGCCAGCACGCCATCCTTTGCGCCAAGCGCCATCTGCGCTTCCGCCAGCGAGCGTGACTCGCTGACCTCCGTCAGCGCCGCGCCCAGTTTGCGCCGCGCCAGCGACAGCTCCACCATTTTCGCGATGCAGATCGTCCACGTCACCAGCGAGGCAAACGCAAGACCGATCATCACCAGCTTGACCACAATATCGGCCGACATAAACATCGACCACGGAGACAGGTCGTGAGGTGACGCCTGCTCCAGCAGGTTGGCGCCGGCGTCACCGGCGGGGGACGGCGCAGCCTCGGTGGAAGACGGCCCCGATGCGCCGGAGGGCGACGAGGGCGCCTGAACCGTCGTTGCCGGTGCAGACAATGCCGGCGTCTGCGCGGATGGCGCCGTCGGATGCGGCGCACTGCTCTGCTGCGCAATCGCAGGAGAAACCAGCGACAAGACAGTCAGCGTGACCGCAAGCGAAATCGTCCTCAGTGACGTTCTAAACATCACTGCGTTCACATCTCGGCTCAACAGAAAACAGGATCATAGATGCCGACCAATTTACCATTTCAGGGATCATCAGCCCAAAGCGTTCGACAAGGCTCTGTAGCGCCGTCCAGATCGAAAAACAGGCTGCGTGTACGGGCACTCCTACCATGCTCCGCTATCAGAAAAAAGACG
>NZ_MWPQ01000046.1 GCF_002028545.1 Nitrobacter vulgaris | reverse complement strand
CTGCTGATTCCGGAGCAAGCCGCCCACCTATTCCAGGATGATGCCGCCCACCTGTTCCGATTAATTGTCGCCCAGCATTCCGATTAATCCTCGCCCAGCATTCCGGGATGATGTCGCCCGGGGTGGCGGGATGTCGGAGAGCCCTGCTGGCCGTTTGTAAGGTCCGTTTCTTTGGCTTTGGCTGAGGAGTGGATCGATGCCGGCGGAGAGGGTTGCGATGCGGGTGGTACGCGAAGTTTTACGTTTGAGGTTTGCAGGGATTTCCAAGCGCGAGGTGGCGCGGCGTACCGGCTTGGCGTCATCGACAGTACGGGCGACGATTGCGCGTTTCCAGTCGCTTGGGTTGACCTGGCCGCTGCCCGAGACCGTCACCGACAGCGAGCTGGAAGCAAAGCTCTACAAGAACGCCGGCAAGAAGCAGGGTCATCGCCGCAGCGTCGAGCCGGACTGGTCGATCCTGCACCGGGAGATGAAGCGCAAGCACGTCACCTTGTCGATCCTGTGGGACGAGTACATCGAGGCTCACCCGGAAGGATATCGCTACAGCCGCTTCTGCGAGCTTTATCGGGCCTGGGAAGGCAAGATCTCCGTCACGATGCGGCAAACCCATTTAGGTGGCGACAAGCTGTTCGTCGATTACGCCGGCGACACCGCGCCGGTGGTAATTGACCGACTGACCGGCGAGATCAGGAAGGCGCAGATTTTTGTCGCCGTCCTGGGGGCATCGAACTTCACCTATGCGGAGGCGACGTGGACGCAATCGCTCGCCGACTGGATCGGTGCGCACACGCGTGCCTTCGAGGCCCTCGGCGGGGTACCCCGGCTTGTGGTGCCGGACAACACCAGGACGGCGGTCATCAAGGCGTGCCTGTACGAGCCTCAGGTCAACAGGACCTATACGGAGATGGCCGCGCATTACGGCATCGGCATCTTGCCGGCGAGACCGCGCAAGCCACGCGACAAGGCCAAGGTCGAAGCCTGTGTGTTGATCATGGAACGCTGGATTCTGGGCCGCCTGCGCAATAGGAGATTCCATAGCCTGGGCGAGTTGAACGAAGCCATCAGAGGATTACTGGTGCGACTGAACGACGAACGCCCGATCCGGCGTCTCGGCGTAACGCGGCGCCAGCTTCTCGAAGATCTCGATCGGCCGGCGCTCAGGCCCTTGCCGGCTGAGCCTTATGTGTTCGCCGAATGGCGCGCCCGCCGGGTCGGGATCGATTATCACGTCGATATCGACAAGCATTATTACAGCGTGCCGCATCGCTTCGCCCGTACCGAGGTCGAGGTTCGGCTCACCGGCCGCACCGTCGAAGTATTCGCCAAGGGCGAGCGGATCGCCGCGCATCTCCGCTCGAGCGGCAACGGCAAACACACGACCGTGCAAGAACACATGCCCTCCAGCCACCGGCGTTACGCCAACTGGACACTCGATCGCATCCGCAAAGACGCCGCCTTGATTGGACCGTCGACGGCGGCGTTGTGCGACCTGATCCTGGAGCATCGCCCGCATCCCGAACAGGGCTTTCGGGCCTGTCTGGGAATCGTGCGGCTGGTCAAGCCGTTCGGCATGGCCAGGGTCGAGGCCGCCGCGACGCGCGCGCTCGACATTGGGGCACGGACCTACGGTTCCGTCAGATCGATCCTCGACAACAATTTGGACCGCCACACCGACCGACCGCGCGGCCCGGACGGGGTGACGATCCTCCACCCCAATATCCGTGGCCCGCGCTATTACCATTGAGGAGATCACATGCTCACCCATCCCACCCTCGATCAGCTCAATCAACTCGGGCTGTTCGGCATGGCCAAAGCCTTCGATGGAGTCGCCGCATCCAGCGACGCCGCCGCGCTTCCGCATCTGGATTGGCTTGCGCTGCTGCTCGACCGCGAGATGACTTATCGACACGACAGAAAGCTGACGGCCAGGCTCCGGTATGCAAGGCTGCGCCACCAAGCGGCTGTCGAGGATGTCGATTACCGGGCCACGCGCGGTCTCGACCGCGCGCTATTCCAGAAGCTCGCCGAGGGCCGCTGGATCGACGCCCACGATAACGTCATCCTGAGCGGCCCGACCGGAGTCGGCAAAAGTTGGCTCGCCTGCGCTCTCGGACACCGAGCTTGCCGTAACAACCGATCCGTTCTCTATCAGCGCGTTCCCAAGCTCTTCGCCGATCTCGCGCTGGCACGCGGCGACGGTCGTTATGCCCGACTGCTGCGGGCGCTCGGGGGCGTGCAACTCCTTATATTAGACGATTGGGGCCTCGAACCTCTCGATGCCGCCGCTCGACATGACCTGCTGGAAATTCTCGAAGAACGCCATGGACGACGATCCACGATCGTCACCAGCCAGCTCCCGGTCGACAAATGGCACGATGTCATCGGCGATCCAACCTACGCCGACGCCATCCTCGACCGCCTCGTCCACAACGCTCACCGCATCGATCTCACTGGAGACAGCCTGCGCCGCACCCGCGAAAGGTCCACCAAAAAAGATTGACCATTCACAACAAGCAATGGCACAACTTTAGCAGCCAGCGAGGCACGCGCCCTGGGCGACATCATGTCGGAATCTATGGGCGGCATCATCTCGGAATGCCCGGGCGACTTCATCGGAATCCGCA
>NZ_MWPQ01000051.1 GCF_002028545.1 Nitrobacter vulgaris | reverse complement strand
TCGGCTTCCACACCGATCCGGCAAGAGGACCATAGGCCCTCTTCCCGCACGGCAAGGCGCGAGACGGTATCCGGGTTATGCATTCGGACCCGTCTCGCGTGGTTCTAAGATGGTCTGAAATAGGAAGACTGTCTTATATTTTTATATAAAGTGTTCAGTATCATAGGCTCGACATAAAGATCATGAGTCGTTTTTCGCATCGTGCAGAGGTTTTGTATTCGAACCGCGCCAAGGTTTTGGGGTTGTTTGCTGACATCCTCGATTATCCTGTTGCAGGTTTAGAGCATAAGGCTGCCGAATGCGTGGCGCTGGTGAAATCTGTGCAGCCGCAGGCCGCGGCTTTGTTGGTAGGCTTCCGAGATTTTGCCGAGCAGACGCCGGAAGGAAAGCTGCAGGAGGTTTATAGCGGTTTTTTTGATCTGAATTCGATATGTCATCCCTATGTTGGCTATCAGCTTTTCGGTGAAAACTACAAGCGCAGTGTATTTTTGGTCGAACTTAAGAAAAGTTATCGCGCAAGCGGGTTTGAGCCCGATGCTTCGGAAATGCCGGATCGCTTGTCGATCGTATTACGCTTCGCTGCAGAGAACGAGGGCGAAGACATCGATGCTCTTTTGAACAAAGGGTTGTTGCCGGCGCTTGAGCGTATGACAACGAAGCCGGAAACGGAGAGTCATCAACACGGACCGGCTGATATTGATGGCGATACCGGAATTGAGCGTGCGAAGCTGGACGATCGTGATTTACGAAAGCAGCTAAAGGCGCAGCAGCGCGAAGCGCGAAAGTTGATTGAGGGGCAGAGTCAGGAAGACGATCGTAAACAGCTCAAGGGCCAAGGCCAGGGTGATGTACTGGAGGGCGGCTTTTTGTTGGCTATGAGCGAAGATTATGATGTGGAAGAGGCGGAGAAGCGCGCACACCCATATCATCAAGTGCTCGACTCATTACGGCTTTTGCTAAGTGAGGGTATGACGAAAAAGCGCGCTGACCGCTCAGCTGAGCAGGAGCGTGTCCTTAGCTGGACCCGAGAACGATTCAATCTTGATGAGGACGAGACGATCATGGTGTCGGAGCTTCCTTGTTCTGATCCCGGCTGTCCTCCAGTAGAAACGCATGTCGTATTCTGGACCCAAGCCGGCCGGCAGCATTTCAAGGTGTATAAGCCACTTGCGGAGGTCGCAGCAGACGACCTGCTGGATTGGCGAGCGTGAGAGGAATATCCCATGTGTGACGGAGGCAAATTCTATGTATGACGTATTCCTGTTCGCGGTTCTGCCATACTTGGCGATCGTGGTGGCGGTTATCGGTGGTGTTCATCGTTACCGCACAAATCGGTTTTCCTATTCAACGTTGTCGTCCCAACTTCTGGAGAACCGCCGTTTGTTTTGGGGCTCCGTACCTTGGCATTACGGTATTGTAGTTGTCCTGCTAGCCCATATGATCGGGTTTCTTGTTCCTGGTATGTGGTCAAGCCTGACATCTACGCCGACAGCGCTATACACTGTCGAGCTGATTGGCTTTGCGTTCGGTTTCGCCGCGCTGATAGGCCTATGCGTTTTGATAGTGCGCCGATTTACAACGGAGCGAATTCTTGCCGTGACCAGCCCAATGGACGGCATATTGCTGGTCGCGCTTCTTGTGCAGGTCGCACTTGGTTTCTGGGTTTCTTTGGCTTACCGCTGGGGAGCTGACTGGTACATCGATACTGCGGTGCCGTGGTTGATTTCGCTGGTATCTCTGAATCCGCAAACTCACTATGTGTCGGCTTTGCCGCTTCCTGTTAAAGCGCACATGCTTACCGGGTTCTTGGTGATCTCCCTGTTTCCGTTCTCCCGGCTCGTGCATTTGATCATGTTCCCCTTCTGGTACTTGTGGCGGCCGTACCAGATTCAGATCAGAAACACTGTGAGATCTGCTCACTAGTAGCTTGGCGTAATAGTTACGTTCTGGTAAAAGAGATAAAGATATTCTCGCCGGCGAGTTTCGCTCGCCGGCGAGAATTATGAGTTGACTTGTCGGTTGAGGAGATCGTGCGGAGCGGATCCCGTTGGCTTAGCAGCGCGGCGAACCGGTAGCTTAAGGTCAGGATCCAGGTATTAACCTGGTTTTTTAGAAGCAACGCAATCAGCTAGATAGATTATTTCTTAGGTAGGAGCTACCGGTGGAACATTCAGTTGGCAAGGTAGATGCGCCAAGCGAGCCGCAAGGCAACGCGAAGGTGTTGTGGATCTCAACCTTAGCGTTTTCGCTGGGGTTCGCTATTTGGGGGATGTTTTCTGCGCTCGCCCCATTTTTGATTGAGTGGTACCATTTCACAAGCACGCAAGTGCTTGTTTTGGCTGCGATGGAGCCGCTTTTCGCCGCTGCTGTCAGTATTCCGCTAGGTATCTGGACTGACAAGTTCGGTGGCCGGACTGTGTTCACGATTTTGTTGGTCTGCCTTTCAGTGGTTCTGATTTTCGGAACCTTTGCGGAGGGCTATTATTCCTTCCTGTTCCTGGGGTCGATGCTAGGACTTGGTGGTGCGACCTTCGTGGTAGGTAACGCTCACGTGTCGTCGTGGTATCCCAAGTCCAGACAAGGCATGGCCTTGGGGCTTTTTGCCTTGGGTAATATCGGGATTACCTTTGGTATGATGGCTGTTACGTTCGTCATTACGAGCGTTGCAGATGCGAACGATCCTGAGGGCTGGCGTATCATATTCCCTATCTTCGCCATTCCTACGTTGTTAATGGCGGCGGTTTACATGTTTTTCACGTCTGATGCGCCGAACAAGAAGCTTAAGAATACGTCGACGCGGGAGATTTTGGCTGTCTACCGCTCGGGCGTCGTTGTTTGGCTGGTGCCTGGCCTTTATTGGGTGGCGTTCGGCACCTTGGTGTTTTTCGCGTCGACGATGCCGACCTATCTCGTCGATCATTGGCACGTGGAAGCGACCTCGGCAGTGGCATTTTACACGCCGCTGCTGGTGGTTTGCGTGGCCCTTACCCGACCGCTCGGGGGCTGGCTGGCTGACCGTTATGAGGTTTTTTCCCTTTTGACTTGGATGTTCGGTGCTATGTCTGTTCTCGCCGTGCTGATGGCGTTGCAGATTTCACTGAGTTTAGAGTTGGTCGCCATTTACGGATTGGCGTTGCTGTCGGGCGCGTCAGCGGCAGTGGTCATCAAGCTAATCCCGATTTACTTTGAACAAGTTGGCGCAGTCAGTGGATTGGCCAAAGCTGCCGGCGCGGCTTGCGGTTTCACGATGACCGCTGTTCTGGCCGCTAGCAACTACCTGATTGGCGGGTATACGCTCGGCTTTGTTGTCTGGGCGCTGATGAATATGGCGGCTTTTTATGTCTCGTTCTCGCGAGTTGGCTTCAGGAATGTGAAGCCGATCAGCGCTGCGATCGCCGAAGCCGTTCCCGCCCATTGAATCCTTTATCTAGGCGATCCTGAGAGGTTTGCCTGTCAACCATTCACACCGCCCCCGGAGGGGCGGTGTGACGTCACAACGGTGTCTAAGCTCAAGGTCAGTGAAGTCTAGTGCAGCCGTTTGACTCACCTAAACGTCGCTTTCGGCTTCGCATGCGCGGCGCTCGCCGCCTTTCACCAGCCTATTTTGCGTTGGTGATGGCTACTGGGATCGTCTCCATTGCTTCGGAGCGGGCCGGATTTCATCCGATCGCCGTCGCTCTTCTTTGGCTGAATACAACGCAATTTGTAGCGCTCTGGATTCTCACGTCGTGGCGACTCATACGCTACCGTCGAGCACTGATTGTCGATCTCACCGACCATCGTTCTGCGCCTGGATTTCTTTCCGCGGTGGCTGCCACGGGGGTGATGGCGAACCAATTCATACTCGCTGGCGCATTAGACGTTGCCATGGGACTTTGGATTTTTGGTATTCTCCTCTGGATTATCCTGACCTACACAATTTTTGCAAACCTGACGATTATGGAAGCCAAGCCGACCATTGATCAGGGAATCACCGGGGCTTGGTTGCTTGCGGTCGTTTCGACCCAGGCGATCGCTCTCCTTAGCGCGCTACTCGCACGACATATTCATCAACCCCTCCGGCTCGACGTCAATTTTCTGGCGCTTTCGATGTTGCTGTGGGGCGGCATGATGTATATCTCGATCATCTCGCTTATTTTCTATCGCTATATGTTTTTTAAGTTCTCGCCTGCCGATTTCGTGCCCTCGTACTGGATCAACATGGGGGCGATGGCTATCTCAACGCTTGCTGGTTCGGTGCTGATTGAGAATGCGGCGGATGCGTGGTTCCTTGAGGAGCTACTTCCCTTTCTCAAGGGTTTCACCATCTTTTTCTGGGCTGCCGGAACGTGGTGGATACCGCTTCTCATCGTCTTGTTTGTCTGGCGGCATGTTTATCGGCGTTTCCCTCTCAGGTACGACCCGGCGTATTGGAGTGCGGTCTTTCCGTTGGGGATGTACACGGTCTGCACTTACGAGATGTCCAGTGCCATGCGGCTGGAGTTCTTACGGCCTATCGCGGATGTATGCGTCTATGTGGCTTTGCTGGCTTGGACGGCAGCGTTTATCGGTCTCGTCAGGAAACTCGCCAGCGATCTGATTCCAGCGCTCAACTCTCGCTGAGGGTCATATGGATTGGCCGCGCGGCTTGCATTCGCCGATGTTGATTTCGGATTCGGACACCAGTAGTGCTTCGATTTGAAATTTACGGATCGGCCGGCGCATAGCGTAACATGGCGCGCCGAGGGGTATAGGCGAGAAGGGGATGATCTTGTTTTTCAAAAGAGGCTTCGCTGCGCGTGAACAGGGTTGGTTCATATCATCGAGGAAGCCAATCGAATTTGGAATGAATTGTCGTCCGGACCTATAAAAGTTAGGAAATGTGAGGCGCAGCCCTTTCCAAAGCGAGTGTGCATTGGTACACGTGGTTTCGCACTAGGGCGTTCGCCCGAGTTGCCTTTTCAGTCATCTACCGGATGAGAATTGATCGGCGCCTAGGTGTCGCCGGATTGCTGCCCGGCATGATTTCGAAGGCGAGCAAAAGTTTAACGCGGGGTGGAGCAGCCCGGTAGCTCGTCAGGCTCATAACCTGAAGGTCATAGGTTCAAATCCTATCCCCGCAACCAATCTATAAGCCCCTGAAAACATGATGTTTTCGGGGGCTTTTACTTTCCGATTTTTATCGCCCAAAGATGGCTCGTGGAAGCGTCGTGGAAGCACCTGGAAGAGAGTCGGAGCGTAGAATCGCGGGTTTAATTGCGACAATCTGACTCACTCCCGAAGGCCGCGCTATTGGGCACCCCCGCCATCGCCCAGCACCTTGCCGGGCCGCCTTCTGTCCTGAAAAAGCGCGTTCGGTCGAACGCTTCCCGGCCGAGGCCGTTGAAAAGGGATGGAGGACACAGCAAGACCATCAGGCGAGGCGCATTCCAGGCTTGAGTTGACGACCGTGTTCGGCGGTTCGGGCTTTCTCGGACGCAGGATCGTCAAGCATCTCCTTGACCACGGCACCGCTGTCCGTGCGGCATCGCGCCATTCCACTCGTGCAAGGCACGAGCAGGTTCATGGTGGATCATTTTCTGCCGTAAAAGCGGATATCCTCGACCAGGAGCAAGTTGCTGCGGCCGTTTCAGGCGCGAGCACGGTCATCAACGCAGTCAGTCTCTATACCGAGCACGGCGACGTCACGTTCGAACGGATCCATGTCGAGGCCGCCTTGAGATTGGCAGCCGCCGCACGAGATGCCGGCGCTGTGCGATACATCCAGATATCCGGAATCGGTTCCAACCCCCGCTCGGCGTCGAGCTACATCCGGGCGCGAGGGCAGGGCGAGGAAGCCGTTGCAGCTGTATTTCCGAATGCGATCATCGTCCGTCCCGCGGTAATGACGGGAAGCGACGACGCATTTCTGACGACGATCGTGAGACTGTTACGAATCCTTCCTGCGTACCCGCTGTTCGGTAGCGGCGACACGCGTCTCCAGCCGGCATTTGTTGAAGACGTCGCGGAAGCCATAGCGCGACTCGCGCTGGGGGCGAGCGACCCCGAGGCGCGTCTGTTCGAGTTCGGCGGACCGCGTGTCTACTCCTACCGGGAACTGGTCGAGGAGATCTCCCGGCTACTCGGCGTACGCGTCCGCTTGATGCCTGTGCCGTTTCTGGCATGGCACGCGCTCGCCATCGTCGCCGAACTCGTCCCCGGCGCGCCGCTGACGCGCAACCAGGTCGAACTCATGCGGATCGACAACGTCGCGGAACGGTGCGGCTTCCGAGAACTCGGGATTGAGCCTCACGACATCGATGTGGTCGTGCAGGCAATCCGGGAGAAGTCACGACCATGATGGACCAAAGGAAGATATGCGCGCGCATAGGCAAGTCCGTCAGTCCTCGGCGAGCCTTCCATATGCTCGGCGTAGCTCGTCCTTTGCGTCTTCCAGGACCTTCTTGCGCTTCGCCGGAAGATTCCTGCCGGCGCGATTGATGTAGAAGGTCAGCATGGACATCGCCGAACGAAAGGGCTCGGATTTGCGGTTTTCGCTCTTGTCGGCCGATCGCTTCAATGATGCCGCAATCTCTTTTGGGTTGTCCTTCTCGAACACGTGCGGCTCCAGTTCGAGCGCATCACTGTGCTCAGTGACGTCCGCCGACCATTTCTTCGTCCTGTTGGGCATGAGAAACCTCCGAAGGTTTGGTCTATGGGGTTCTGATCTCCCGTGGGAAGCTTCGACGGTGCCGACCACGCGCACCTCGTGCTAGACAGGAGAATGAACGGTCCCCACGGATGTTCATGCAGATGAAAGCATTTGTCCTGACGAAATATGGCGGGCCGGAAGCCACGGAACTCCGTGAGCTACCGCGACCGCGACCGGAGCAGGGTGAAGTGCTGGTGCGCGTCCACGCCGCTGGCCTCAACCCGGTCGATTTCAAGACGCGCGAGGGCAAACTTAAGATCATCTACCGATATGCCTTGCCAACCGTCCTGGGAAACGACTTAGCGGGCGTCGTGGAAGAATGCGGCGCCGGCGCAACGCGGTTTGCGAAGGGAGACCGCGTCTTCGCCCGCATGCCGAAGGATTCCATGGGAGCCTTCGCGGAATACGCGGTTCTCCCCGAAAACCTCCTCGCTCGAATACCTTCGTCGGTCGATTTCGTCACCGCCGCGGCGGTCCCGCTCGCGGGGCTCACCGCACTTCAGGCGTTGCGCGACGAACTCAACCTGCGGAACGGCAGCCGGGTCTTCATACCGGCAGGGGCGGGCGGCGTCGGCACGTTCGCCATCCAGTTGGCGAAATGGCTCGGCGCAGAGGTTACAACAACGGCATCGCCGCGTGGAAAAGCACTTGTCGAACGGCTCGGAGCCGATGTGGTGATCGACTACACCTCGCAGCGGTTCGAGGACCATGTGCATGACATGGACGGCGTGTTCGATCTGCTTGGAGGCGAAACGCTCAAGACATCATTCCGTGTGGTGAAGCGCGGCGGCAAGGTGGTATCGATTGCGGGCATGCCAGAGCCCGAGACCGCGCGAAAGGATCTGGGCCGAGGCCCGTTGCTCACGATGCTGTTCTGGTTCGCATCCCGCGGCCTGCGTGCAGAAGCCAGAAAGCACGGCGTTTCATATCGCTACCTGTTCATGCATCCGAGCGGCGCCGAACTGGCGGAGCTTGCTCAGCTCATCGAACAGAAAAAACTTGAGCCGATCATCGACCGTGTCTTTTTATTTGCCGAGATCGGTGAGGCGATTGCGTATCTGGAAGCCGGCCATGCCAGGGGCAAGGTCGTGGTGCGGATGCGAGAGGAATAACGTCGAATAGCGGTCCGCGGTGCCGATAATGCGTTTGTGTTTCCACATAGTCATGCGTTCCGTCGTGATCGCATCTCCGTTGATGACGATCGCAAAATAGGGCCTGGATGTCTCGTCGAGTTTGGCGACGGTGTCACCGTGATCGCCGAGTGGCACCCCGTTGAGGGCGCCATTCATCTCTCCATCCCGACCTATCGCATAGCGAAGGAAACAGAGGTCGCGCCGCAGACCTGGCGTCTCGTCCTAGACAATGACGGCTACTGGCGGTTAGAGCGCGTATGGTAGCGACGTCAGAGTGACGGGTCGCGATAGTCCTTCCGTGCGCGCTGCCGGCCCGACGCGGAATATGAGTGCGGACAAATGACTGTCATCGACCTGATCGATGTCCCGAACGGCCGCACTCTCTTATGCGATTGGTCTGCTACTGGCGTTACCGGCGCTTGTTCTTCTTCCCGTAGGGCGCCTGGACGGCGCGGCCGGGACGGTTTTCGCCGTCCTCGTTGTTGTCCATGGGATCGCGGCGTTTTTCTTATGGCGGGTGAACCCGATGATGGATTAGTTAGGTGGGGGATCGTGTGCAAATTTTGTGCATCGCCGTTCCACTTTTCTTTCACTTTCGTTCTCTTGCGATGGCTTGCGACGGACATCCCGTGCACAGCAATGACAGCGACACGCCAATCATACGGGCGCTTTCGGCATGGGAAGCTGTACTGCGATAGGCACATCGAGGCCTGGATGATCTGCGGTCTTGTCCGATGAGCTCGCAAGCTAAGTCGATAGTTTTCTCAGTGCAGCGCGCTCGCGATGCTCAAACGCATCGGCGAACTGATCGAGTTCGTCCCCTATCATGCCAAGGGCTGGCCTTGCTCGCGCCAGGGAGCAATAGCGGCCTCGACTTGTCCCAAGATTTCTTTCGCGCGCGTCTTGGCGATGCGGAAGTATGCGATGACCGACATCAGTGCATCGATGCTGGCCTCCGGTCCGACATCCTCCGAAATCCAAGTGTTCAATTCTCGCACCCACTCAGGAAAGGGATTGATGTCAAAGGCGGGCGCTAGACGCCGCTGACCCCGATCGACATGGAGGAATCCATGATTAACCAAGTGGTCGTCTACGTTAGTGATCAGGATCGAGAAGGCGATCCGCCGCCAGAGTTCTTCGATATCTGCACGGGCTCGCCACGCAGTCTCGAGCGGTATCCGAACGTTTAGAATACAGCGAGCCAAGCCTTCGCGTCAGGCACAGTGGTAATGCCTGCGTTCTTCAGAAGTCTGACGATATCTGAAGCGCAAATCACGATAATCGGATGCTGGTCTTCTTTGATTTCTTTGTAAGCCTGATCATGGACGAAGGATGTCGTGACCAGCACACCGAACTGGCGGTGGCGCAGGCGCGAGATAAGTCTCGATAACTCTTTAACCCCGACCGAACTGCTCATGCTGTAGCACTTGGCTTCAAGTGCGAAGCTTACATCCACTGCGGAAGCACCGTCACCCAGCTGGTATCTGCCAATCCCATCACGGCCGCCATCCCGTATTGGTCTTGTCAGATCAAGCGAGACAATACGAGGAAGCATGAACTCAGCAATTTTCGCCGCACATCTCTCAAACCTGAATTCATCATCCTTGAAATAGTCGCGGATTGCCTGAATGATTGCGTGTCCTGCTTCGGTATTAGCCAGGGACACCTATCGAAGATATTGTCCGGGAAGACGCCAGCCGGTCGCCGGACAGTGGCCAGGGCGCGCGATCTGCTCGATGCGAACTCTCGCGTGGCGTCGGCATCGGACGGTTGGTTGGCCATCGTCGGTGAAACGGCCCGCGGATCCTCCGCATTCAGAGCCGTGGTCGATGCTGCCTTGAAGCTGACCGATGCTCAGAGCAATAGGAGGAAAAGGCGCGGCGGTTAAGCGTTAAAGGTTCGCGTAGATTGCCTCGATCTCCGCTGCCTCGTCGTCAGTCAGGGCCGCGAATTCCTTTTCGCGCGCGCGCTTCGACAGCTTGCCTCCGTTCTGCCGCAGGAAGCGATACAGCAGGTCGAGGACTCGGTCCGGCATGTCGATCATCCGCTTCACTTGGGTCTTGAAGCTATCGTAGCTCCGGAGGAACGCGGTTTCGGCGGGCAGATCGACATCGATGGTGCGCGCGACACATTCGAACAGAAACTCCGCATGGGGCGTCGCGTCGAAATAGCGATAGAAGTCGGCCGTCTCGTTCAGGACCTCGACATTGCCGCGGTCGGTCGGGCGCCGGCGAATGAGCGGCAATAGTCGGCGCGAATAACCTTCAAGCACGCGGCGGTAATCGTCGATCCGATCGAGAATCACGGCCGATACGGGAAAGACAAGACCAGGTGGGTTGAAGCCTCGTTCCGCCAGAACATGATGGATGAGGTAGCGGTGGAGACGGCCGTTACCATCCTCAAACGGATGGATGTAAACGAAGCCGAACGCGAGAACGGCTGCGGCAAGTACCGCGTCGAGGCTTTGCGCAGCGCTGCGATCGAAAGCCGTCAGGCCATCGATCAGCGCAGGCAGGTCCTGGTGTCGCGCGCTGATGTGATCGGGAATGGGGGTCCCGTCCAGTCGATCGTGCTCGCCGACAAACCCGCCTTGCTCTCTCAATCCGAGATGGACGAAACGCGCATCCCCGATGACGATGCGTTGCAAGCGTTCCAGTTCGGCCCGGTCGATCGGGCGATGGCCGGCTTCGCCAATGACATGCCCCCAGCGCTGAATGCGATCCTGGGGCGGATCCTCGCCTTCGATTTGGAAGCTCGATCGCGAATCCTTCCGTAGTAAAAAGGCCGCGGTGCGGGCGAGGAGGTCAGCGGGTACCTCGGCTACAAGACGTCGTGCTTCATCGCTGAGATTGCGGGCGACAAGCTGCTCCAACAACGGCGTGCGAAAGATTAGCGGACAATAGGCGGGTGTACCGGGCAGATTGTTCTTCACGCGATGGCGTGACGATGTCGTCCCGTCGATAGCCCATTGCTGCCCTGGGTCAACGACAGGAGCGTAACTCCCTTGCGTTGCGTCAGGCAGGTCGAGCCGGGCATCGAGCAGCCATTCGTACAAGAACCAGATCCGCCGTGCGTAAGCGCCAGTCGGCGCGGCGCGGACAAGAGCCGCGATCGGCTCCGGTCCCGTGACAAGGAACAGTCGCTTCAGAACGGCGAGATCGAGTCCTTCGTAACGCAGCGCGAAGGTTAGATGGCCACCGAGATTGGCGTCGGGCCGGTGACGCGGCGTATAGAGCTTCCAGCCGTCGGCCTCGTAGACCTTGTGTCGGGGGCCGATTGCGGCCAAGCGGATGGGCGCCGGGACAGCCAGCTCAAAGGCGTCGATCAAGGCGGCATAACCGACCGGAATGGCAGCTTCCGGCAGCGGGCGACCGTGAAAAGCGATGACAGCTTCTGAAAATGGCTTCTGTTGCCCGGGTTCCATGAATTTCAATACCGGCTTATGAAAAAGAGCACAGGGTAGAAGAATTTCATGAAAATCGATAATCTTCAATGAATCTACGTGAAATTCACGCTAAAACTGTGAAGATTGATTCCTAAGATCGGCGCTCCCTTAGCGAGAAGAGGACGCCTCCGCCGGCTCACCACCGGCAGTATTGTGCCTTGCTTCCCGCTACTGCTTAGGGTTGTATTCACGTTTCAACGTTTTGGGGACGACCAACGTGGCTACAGGAACTGTGAAGTGGTTTAACCAGCAGAAAGGCTATGGCTTCATCCAGCCGGAAACCGGCGGCAAGGACGTGTTTGTCCATATCTCAGCCGTGGAGAAGGCCGGGTTCACCGGCCTGGCAGAGGGCGCCAAGGTATCTTACGAGATCGTGGCGAACCGCGGCAAAGAGAGCGCGGAGAACCTTCGCCTAGGCTAGCGAGCTGAGCTGGATGTAGGCTCGCTCGCGATGTGGATGGCCCGGGCAACGCTTCGGGCCATTTGCTTTTCTGGGATGTGGTTTTTTAACAAGTTCAGGGTTTTTCGTTCATTCAGGAATTGGGGGCTTCCGCCGACCGCGAGACTGGCGCTTGATCAAAATGTGCTCTTGCAGGGCTTTCGCCTGAACCCCGATTGACGTTCGGCCCATTAATTTAGCGATCAGGCGGACTGGCTTATCTTCCGCCGCCAGCTTTTGTAACGTTCTAATATCATCCGCTGTCCAAGGCTTTCCGGAGTTGAAAAGAGTTTTCACCAAGCGAGTGCCTTAAGCCCCGTTGTGGTCAGCGTTATCGCATAGCGACGAACGTCGGCCGCAGCGTTCGCTGTAGCAGAAGACAACGACGTTTCACTTCCGGGCAGAGCGCGATTGATTAGAATTGCTAGAGAGAACATTGGATGGCGAGGCGCTGTGCAAACTCAACAACCTCTCGTTCAATCCGACAGGCGAGAGGATACGCGACGGCGGCTTGTGGCCCGTGCACGAGTTTGCATACGTCAGATCGACGCTATATTGTTCTGGGTGAGGTTCGAAGGGCGATGGCTTAGGGGTGATGAGTTTCATTATCCCGAGCGACCGGACAGCTTGCCGGAGTACAACCCAAGGAAGTGCCCGAAGTTCGACCCGAGGAACGCGCGACGGTGAGTATCGGATGTGCAACCTTACAGCATCACCACCAACCAGGAAGCCATCCCAGTTTGTTCGCTGTGTTGCGTGACCTCACGGGAAACCTCCCGCCGCTGCCCGCTGTCTACCCCGATGGTCTCGCCCGGTGATTCGCACGTGTAAGGGTGAGCGTCAGTTAGTGATGATGGGATGGCGCTATCACACGTGAGCAGACGCGTCGTTCCTAAAGGGAGTGCGGCATGGTATTTCCGAATGAACCAGGAGGCGACATATGAATGGCATGACGGTCGGCTGGGCTATCCTCGGTGCGATACTCGCTCTGCTGCTCGGTTTCTCAATCTACAATGGGGTCGATAAGCAAACGCCGAACGCAATAACACTGCCTCAGCAAAGATAAGAAGGCTAAACGAAGACCGCTAGCCATTGAACTGGCGGCTTCGGAAACATCCTGCACAAATTGGCGCGCGCTTAGCGGGGTCCGATTTGAGGGTTGTCGTACCGCACGTTTTGCTCGGTGTGGCGCAGGAAGTCCTCTCTTGAGGAGAAGATGCGCTGGCAGTGCTGGCAGCAGGTCATAACTCGCTTAGAGTAAGTTCAATGCGGGATTTGCTGTCATATGCGACCGTCACGACGGCCTTGAGGTCGGACTTCTCGAAATGCTTGCGCCGGGTCTCGCGGGCATCGACGGAAAACCGGATGGCCTTGCCGAAGGGGTTCGCAAAGCCGGGCACCTTGTCGAGTAAACCTTTACGTTCGGCCCGCACGATCTTATTCACGGTGGTCGCCGATCGGGGTGTGCGGCCTGACAGGTCCCCCTTCTGGCTACATAAGCACGTGATGGTCAAACGCGGCCAACCGATTCGCCAGTTTTCCCTGTCCAGGATCCTAAAGTAGATCAACTGTAGGCCTGGGGGTACACCCGGGGGGGTCAAATTAAATCGCCACTTCCAAGGAATGTCAGTATCGGTATCTGCGCTTCCCCGCAACCACCGATGCCTGCGATAGCAGGTCGTCCAAAACCCCGACTTCCGAAAGGACGTCGGGGTTTTTCTTGCCTGCCACAAACCGGAGGATCGCGGCCAGATCGCCGCGCAGGAGGATCGCGAGCGTTCCACCTTCCGGAACGAGGCTCACCCGGCTGACCAGAGACCGGAACGTCTCCGCAGCCTGGGCCTTGGTTTCCTCGCTCTGCAGGTCCCGGTAAAGGGCGGCGATCTTCTGGTGATAGACCTCCGCCATGTTAGGGTGCAGCAGGGGCGGCGGTTCCTGGGCGTTGGCCAAAAGTTCGGTCAGCTCGGCCTTCCGCCCCTCAAGACGCTTCATATCCGAAACGATGGCCTCGATAGGCCCGCCCGTCTTGATCGCGGTGAGCAGTTTCTGCAACTCGCGTTCAATCCGCTCGGACTCGCTCCGCCAGGACTCAAGGTCTGTGCTGCGCTCGATCCGGCGACGGTTCACCTCGCGGGTGAACTCTTGGCAGAACTCCTTAAACAGGTCCGGGGCGCCATGAGATGGGTGTTCAACCCTGTCAGGATCGACTTCTCGATCGCGTCGCGCCGAATGTTGAGCCGGTTGTCGCAGGTTCCCTTATTGCGCGCCGTCGCGCAGCCAAGAAGGTCTTTGGAGATCATGGTGTAACCGCCACCGCAGCAACCACACCTGACGAGGCCAGCGAATAGATGCTTCGGCCGTCGGCGTGCATTCAGGGTATTCTCCCCCGGCTTCCGACGGCGGCTCGTAGGCCAGCCGACGCTGGCGTTCCTTCGTGGCCTCCACACATCCTGTTCGACGATGCGCAGTTCGGGAACGTCCTGTATGACCCACTCGCTCTCCGGGTTAAGCCGCGAAACGCGCTTACCCGTGTCGGGGTCCTTGATGTAGCGCAGCCGATTCCAGACCAGCTTGCCGACATAAAGCTCATTGTTGAGGATGCCGACGCCGCGTTTCGGATTGCCGTGAATCGTCGACGGCCGCCATTCGCTTCCCTGCGGCCCGGACACGCCCTCCCGGTTCAACGTCATGGCGATCGTGCGCGATGATTGACCAGCCAGATAATCCGAGAAAATACGACGGACGACGTCGGCCTCGGCTTGGTTGATCGTGCGGTCGCCGCGGATCGCTTCGTCATTGGCGTCAAATTTCTTGACGACATCGTAGCCGTAACACAGTCCGCCACCCGACTTGCCGTCTTCGACGCGCCCGCGAAGTCCGCGTCGCGTCTTGTCGGCCAGGTCCTTCAAGTAGAGCGCACCCATCGTCCCCTTGAGACCGATGTGAAATTCGCTCACTTCGCCTTCCGACAAGGTGACGATGTTGATGCCGACGAACCGCATTCGCTTGTAGAAGCCGGCAATGTCTTCTTGGTCGCGCGACAGCCGGTCAAGCGATTCCGTCAGAACGAGATCAAAGCGACGCTTGAGGCCGTCCGCGATCAATTCTTGAACGCCGGACCGCAGAAGCGATGCCCCGGAAATGGCCCGATCGATATAACTGTCAACGATCTTCCAATTTTCGCGGTCGGCGCGAGCGCGGCACAGCCGAAGCTGATCCTCGATAGAGGCGTCGCGCTGATTGTCCGATGAATAACGGGCGTAAAGCGCGACCTTCATGAGACGACCTCCCTATTTACGGAGGCGTTCGCGGGACGCGCGCTCCCATTCCGCGTCGACGAACTCCCGCGCGGCTTGTCGTGCAAGCAGGCGCACAAGCGCGACGAGGCGCGGGTCGCGCTTTGCGGGGTCGTAAGCCTCCGCACCTTCGGATGGCACGAGAACCAACCGCACGTTTTCGGCTGTCGTCCTTCTCGGTCTTGCCAACGCCATTGCCTCGTCGCCGAGCGGCCCATTCCGCTCACGACGAACTGTGCCGCCAAGATCGACATTTGAGAATGCGCATTCCCGGTCACGTCAGCGGTCTCCCGCGTAGCGCGCTCGCCAACTACGCATTGCTTCGCAAATGATCGTAAGTTTTGCGGCAGCAACAGCGAGCGCAATCGTCTAACCCCGCCGAAACCGAGAGTTGTTCTATTTTAATCTGCGTCGAAGCCGCTACGAACCCGAAGCGGAGGAGGCAAGCGATGGCGTCATCGACGGCGCGCGCGTCAACGATGATGGTGAGGTCATCGAGGATGGCGAGGGCGGGATCATGCATCCGCGCCCGGAACTGCGGACGAAGATGCGGAGGAAGACGGCACACCGCCTTCCGACCTTCTCATCCGCCTGACCGCGCATCGCACGCTTGGCCTGCGGCTCGCCCTTGGCGAGCAGCCGGACATGGCCTTGATTGCCGTCATCCATGCGCTCGCCGCGCAGACCTTCTATCGTGGCGTGGACGCGCATTGTCTCGATATCCGACCGAATAGCGCGCACCTTGCGGGCCACGCGGACGGCACTGAGGACATGGCGGCGGCGAAGGCGCTGGCGGATCGTCACGCCGGATGGGCGGCGGACATGCCGCGCGACGTGGCGGACCTGTGGGACTTCATCGCCGGGCTGGATGCATGCAAGCGTCATGGCGTTGTTCGCGCACTGTGCCTCGCAGACCGTCAACGCGGTGAGGTTGTCTTGGGAGCGTAAGCCGCGCGCATGCAACGGCGGACAGGCTGGCGAGCGCGCTGGCGCTCGACATGACGGAGCATTGGACGCCCATGGTGGCCGCATTACCAAAGCGCACATTCTCGCCGCCGTCCGGGAAGCCGTTAGTGACGAGGCGCGGATCGCATCGCCAGCCTCAAGAAGCAGCCGATGGCGGAAGCCGCCGTGCAGCTTCTTGCCGGGACCGGTTGGCCGTCATGACCAAGCTCAAGCTGGAGACGATCGAGGACAGCAGGCCGGTCAGCCGCATGGTCAAATTCCCCGGGGTGGTTTATCGCGACCTGATCGCCTATGCCGAGGTTCTGGCGAGAGACGGCGGCAACGCCACCGCCACCACGCCAGATCCCATCAAGCTGGTTGTGCCGATGCTCCAGCGCTTCATGGCGACAGACAAGGCATTCCGAAAGGCGAGAGCGCAGTTTCAGCGGCCGCGGCCGTAGGTGCTTCAACGCTCATGCTCAGGCTGGCTTGCTTTTGGGGGCACGACGATCGTGCCCCCGCTGGGGTGACGGTCGCGAGCGGGTAGCCTCTCTCGGGCTTCATCGCCGGGCAATCGGCCATCAAAGAGGAACGGCCGTGTTTCATCCTCGCCGGCAGCCGCGGGTGTCTGCGATTGTCCGGACCCCGAATTTTGCGCGTTGGCCCCGGTCGCGGCCAGCGCCAACATAAACGCGATTGCCAGTCTCGACATGACGGGCTCCCATTGTGGCGAGATCAACCCAAGGTGACACCAGTTTTTGGTCTCAGTCACTGTCGATGAGGAACTGGGCACGAAGATGGCCCATTTAGATGGACCGTTAAGTCCGACCTATCGAGAGACGACGTAGGCCAGGCATGATGTGGTTGGAATTTGTGCCGACGATCAATGACATCCCGCAACGGTCATATACTGCCTCCGTCGGCCGATACTCTGATGCGACAGGAGGCCCACATCATGCGTAATGCTCGGGGCAAACGGCTAACGGGACATCGTGATCGACCGACTTATGAACGGCGGTGATCCGCGCGCGATTGCCGGCAGGTGTGAGGCTCGGATGTGCCGGTGGGCTGTCGTGTCATAGCTCCGCGTAAGCGGTTCGACGCCATTGCCATCCGAAGGCAACATGCCATAGTCGTCCGAGGGGGACGGAGAGCTTCTTATGGTGGGCACGCGCGAACCGGTCCTACATCCAATTCCGATTTTGTCGCTGCGACCGACGCAGATGACGGTCGGGATGCGGGAGGTCGAGGAGAAGCGCCGACGCTGGCGCGCGCAGGAGTCCAACAAAAAGCGCGCCGAGTCGCTTGGCCAGCGTATGATCCCGGTGGTGCGCGGCCCCAACCAACACCATTACGTCGTCGATCACCATCATCTGGCACGGGCGTTGCACGACGAAGGTGTGAAGGACGTCCTTGTTACCGTCATCGCCGATCTCTCCATGGTTGATCGAGATGCCTTTTGGGTGGTGATGGACAACCGGCGCTGGGTATATCCGTACAATTCCAAAGGCGAGCGCTGTCACTTCAAGGACATTCCCAAATCGGTGGCCGATCTCAAGGACGACCCGTTCCGCAGTCTCGCCGGTGAATTACGACGCGTGGGTGGCTTTGCCAAGGATACGACGCCGTTCAGCGAATTTCTTTGGGCCGATTTTCTGCGCCGCAGGATGTCGAGAAAAACGGTCGAGGCCGATTTCGAGGTCGCGATCGAGCAAGGGTTGGGCCTGGCCAAGAGCAGGGACGCAATCTACCTGCCGGGCTGGTGCGGGCCGGCTGGGTAAGCGGGCTCTAAATTCTTCGCCCACCGAAACCTCGGGCCAGCCCTCGCAAGCAAAACCCGCGACGTGGAGATTCATCGGCGGGTCTGGGGCGGGACAAGAGGGATTACTGACCTACCCGAGCCGGATCATGCATGGCGTATCACGCCGGATTGTGAAATGAAAGTTTTAAGCCGTTAGGTAAAGACCGTCGGCTGGTCACTCACATAGCGCAACCGACTCGACTAGAGAGGGCACGGTTGTCCGCGCCCCCTCTATTTGCCACAGATCATCTACTAAACGATGAGGGTTGCAAGAAGTGATGCTCGTTTGCAATACGAAGAACATCATCCTTAACGGCATCGATAACTTGTTCGAACATTCCACTACAGAACACCGCGCTGCTTAGAGCACGCTCAATCACTGGCGCCTCGCCAAACGCTTTCAGCAGAACGGCATTCGCAGATTCTCCGCTGGCAGGATCGCCTGTACGGCTGAACGCGACCGCACCGACATTCTTCTCCGTCCGGGCCATTCGCACAGCACTTCGTATCACCGCATTCGCACTTGTGCATTCGACAAGCTCGCGAGGCTCAGGTCCATCGTCGCCAGCACCGAACGGGAGTGCTACATAACAAGTCACAGGCTACCCATCAAAAATCGCACGAATGCGGCGTTTTAATTGATGCGTGTGGGATGAAGCGGCCTGCTTATTTTACGGTATTTCTTCAACTCATTCTAAATCATTGCGTTTGCACACGGCGGGTTTCGTCGCTATTGGCCGCTAGCGGGATAGATGGTGCCATAGGTGCCATATCAGCTCGCTAAGATTTGCGTGGTTGGAGACTAATGTGAACGAGGCGGTTGCGGATCGGTGTGGATGCCGAGGGAGCGGCGATCACTAATGTCCTGGGACGACCTTCACACATTGTTTGTGCGACACTCGAAGGAGATCGCGAACGCTCTCCGTCGGCGAGGGGTCACTCCGGAAAATGCAGCCGACTTGACCCAGGAGGCCTTTTTGAGGTTGCTCGCGGCGGGTCGGCCAAACAATGCGAAATGCGACAACCCGCGCGCGTTTCTTTTCCGAGCGTCCCGCAATCTGCATATCGATCAGATCCGGCGTGAGCGCCACGTGCGGCAGGTTGCTCTGACGGATGCCGAGTTTGAGGCTATTCCTGACGGTTTGCCATCTCCGGAAACAATGATCTTCGACCGGCAGCGGCTCGCGATTTCAGCCGCTGCCTTGCAGGAATTGCCTGAACGGACACGTCGCGCTTTCGAGATGCATCATCTTGGCGACAAAGGTATCGCAGCTGTGGCTCAAGAACTTGGTGTGTCCACCACGAGAACCTGGGTCTTGATCCGCGGTGCCTACTGTCATGTCCGCGATCGCCTCCGCGAGGCGGAAGGCTAGTGTTCGGTGAGGACTCACTGAGAGAATAAAGCGAACTTCTGAACCACAATACTGGTACACGGCCGGAGGGAAAAATGCCCGTCCCCGTTCGTATTCTTAGTATGGAACTGTGGAGCGCAAACGCACCCGGTCTATCTCTGAGGCGTGTTCATGACCGACGAAATATCCGAAGAAGATCGGCTGTTCATGGAGGCCACGGATCTGATGATCCGGCTTAAGAACGATCCCGACAATCCTGTTCCGCGCAGAATGATCCGGGAATGGCGTTCGAGAAGCCCGGTGCACGAAAGCATATGGGCCGACGTCGCCGAAATTCACGGCATGATGGTCAAGATCATCACCGATGAACGCGATGCCGGGAAAAAAGCAGCCGCAGGCATCACGCGGCGATCGTTGGTCATCGCGGGCCTGGTCGGCGCGGGCGCGGCTGCGGGTTATCCCGCCTTTCACCGTTTTCTGGTTGATGCCAGGGCGGACTTCACCACCGACACCGGGCAAATTCGTCGTGTTAATCTTGCGGATGGAAGCGTCGCGACGCTGGGGCCGGACAGCGCGATAGCGGTGCAGTTCGACGAGGAGCAGCGGTTTATCCGTTTACTTCAGGGCATGGCGTTCTTCGATGTGACGAGCGATCGAAAACGGCCATTTCGCGTCGGCATAGCAGAGTTGGTGTCGACCGCGCTCGGCACCGCATTCGAAATTAGCGATGGCGCCGGCTATCTTTCGATCTCGGTCGATCACGGCACGGTGGAAGTGACGTCCACGGCAGCGGACATCCAAACCGCCCGCCTCACGGCCGGTCAATGGCTGGCCTTCGACGAGCGGGGTCGGACGAGCCAGTTCGGCACGCGAGACGCAAGCCAGATCGCAGCATGGCGCACCGGACAGCTTTTCGCTGAGGATGAACCAGTCTCGTCGATCATTGCTAAAATCAGCCGCTGGCAGTCCGGCCGCACCATCGTCGTTAATCCGAGCCTTGGCACGCAGCGTGTCAGCGGCGTCTTTGACGTCACCGACCCACCTCGGGCGCTCAATGCCCTCGTGCATCCATTCGGCGGCCGTGTCCGGATGATCGGCACTTATCTCACGGTGATTTCGCCGATCTAAAATATTTTCGATGAGATAGGAAAACCTCGAGACCCCGTTCGTATGCACAATTAGGGCGCGTTCCGGCAGCCCTGTCGAAGCATTTAGGGGTGGCTTGGTCATGTTGAAGTTTTTCGGTCTCGTTGGGTGGGGCCGTTTGGGTGACGTCTGCACAGTTCTGCTGGCGTCAACCGCAATGACATGCGGGTCATTGGCTTTATGCACACCGGCCAGTGCACAGACTGCGCAGATATCCTTTGCAATCCCTGGCGGCTCCCTCAACCGCGTGTTAGCGGAATTTGGGCGCCAGAGCGGCCTACAAATTGTTTATGTCCCCGCGATTGCGGCAGGCAAATCGTCTTCGGGCGTTAGCGGTGTTTTGACGCCTGCGCAAGCCGTTACAAAAATCCTCAAAGGCACGGGACTCATTTATTCGTTCACCGATCCGAGAACCGTCTCAATCGTAGCGCCTTCTTCTGCTGCCGCCAGCGCCGCGGTCGCCGGTGCAATCTCGCTCGACACCATCGAAGTGCAGGGTGCAGGCAATCCGAACTCGACAATGACGCCGATGCCGGCCTATGCGGGCGGACAAGTCGCAACTGGTGGGCAACTTGGTCTCCTCGGCAATCGCAGCGTCATGGATACGCCGTTCAACCAGACCAGCTACACAGCGCAGACAGTCCAAGATCAGCAGGCGCGCAAGCTCGACGACGTGCTCGCCAACGATCCCTCGGTCCGAGCGAGCGTCCCGCGCGCCTACGGCTTTGACTTTGTGACCATCCGCGGTTTCGATGTGCCGAGCTCGGCCTATGGTCTCAATGGGCTGTACGGCATCGCCTCCGCCTTCTCATTCTCAGGACTTACGGGAATCGAACGGGTCGAGGTGTTGAAGGGCCCGGGGGCGCTTCTCAACGGCATGCCGCCGCCCGGCGGCGGCGTTGGCGGCAGCGTCAATCTCGTCACCAAGCGGGCCACGGACACGCCGATTGCGCAGCTCACAAACAGCTATTCGTCGCGTTCTTCGTTCGGCACGCATCTGGATGCCGGGCGCCGCTTTGGCGAGCAAAGCGAGTTCGGCGTCCGTTTCAACGGTGCCTATCGCAACGGCGGCACCCAGCTCGCCAACCAAAGCCAGGAGCTCGGTACTGCAGCGCTCGGGCTCGACTATCGTGGCGAGCGCGCGCGTGCGTCGCTCGATCTCGGCTACGAGAAGAACGACGTCGATGTCATGACACGCTTCGTGGTTCTAGGCCCGGCTTTGACCTCCGTGCCCCGGCCTCCTGACCCCACCCAGAAGTTCCAGCCAACCTGGGGGTACTGGCAAGGCGAGGGCAAGTATGTTTTGGCGGGAGGCGAAATCGATATCAGCGATAGCCTCACGGCTTACGCACAGATCGGCGCCGTCAGGGGCACAACCCAGTATCAATATTCAGATATCACGGTCACCAACCTCAACGGCAACTTCAACGGTTCGCCGCGGCTGAACCGCCAATTCCGCGACCAGGACGCCGCGCAAGCGGGCTTTCGCGCTCAAATCGACACGGGTTCGGTCCATCACGCCGTTAATTTCAACGTGACGGACACGAAGGGCGAGGTCGGGATCCTCAACACGACCGGAACGGCCTTCGCGTCCAACCTCTATAACCCGATGCCGAACCCCGTGCCGCAACTGTTCGTTGCTCCGCCACCGAAGACTTCGGACCATCACCTCTGGGGCTTTGGCGTCGCCGATACGATGTCGATCCTGAATGACCGTATCCAGTTTACAGCGGCCGTCCGTCAACAATACGTCGTGAGCCGCAATTTCAGCGCGGCGACCGGCCTGCAGACCGGCGGTTATAACACTGATGCCGTGACGCCCGCTTATGCGCTCGTGGTGAAGCCACTCGAAAACGTCTCGCTCTATGCTAACTACATCGAGGGGCTTGAGGCGGGCACCATCGTGCCAGACCAATTCACGAACAGGGGCGAAGTGCTGTCGCCCTATCGAACCCGGCAATATGAAGCGGGCGTCAAAGTCGATTGGGGACGGATCATTACGACTGCGAGCGCCTTCGACATCACGAAGCCCTTCCAGATCACGAATACGACCACCAACACTCTCACCCAGGGGGGTGAAAACCGTAACCGTGGTATCGAGCTGAATGTTTTCGGCGAAGTCACGCCCGGCGTGCGACTGCTGGGTGGCGTGATGTTTATCGACGCGCGCCAGGCGAAGACGCAGGGGGGCACGTTCGACGGTTACCGCAGCTTCAGCATTCCGGACACCCAGCTCAATCTTGGCGGCGAGTTGGACCTACCCTTCGTGCCCGGCCTGACCTGGACGGCACGTGGAATCTATACTGGCAGCTTCTTCGTCGATCAGGCCAACACGATCGCAGTGCCGGATTGGACACGCTTCGACACCGGTGTTCGCTACACCTTCGCAGCGCCCTGGAACAACAAGCCGATAGTGGTTCGCTTTAACGTGGAGAATGTATTCAACAATGCCTACTGGGCGGGTGCGAACACGGCCAGATATCTCTATCTCGGTATGCCCCGAACCTTCCTGGTTTCGACAACCTTCAACTTCTAGCGTTAGCGGAAATCAATGGCGGAGAGAATATCAACAAAGTTGATCGCTGACCGACGCAATGCCACCGACACCAGGCGCTGGTGGCTTGTCGTGTTGTATCTGCTTGTGCTGATCGTCGGGGGTTATGCGGCGGCATTGACGCTGGTGGCGGGTTTCGCCCGCGCACTGCCCGTGCTCGGGCTCGCACGTAGCGAGGCGGTCGTACTCGCTTCGATGTGCGGGTTTTTGTTCTATCTGGCACTCCTAATTTGGGGCACCGCGCAGCCGCGCATCTCGCGTCTCGCTTTGGGACTGACGATGGCCGGTGGTCTTGGTCTTGCCCTTTTACTCACCAAGGCAGCCTGAGAGATGACACAGGAGTTCCGCTCATCGATGAACCTGGCGCACACCTGGGCTGGTGTGGTCGCCGCCTCGCTGCTGTTCGCGATCTTCTGGATGGGCTCGCTCTCGGTCTACGATCGCGAGATCGATCGCTGGATGGCGCCGATGACGCGCCTGGCGATGCCTGATCAGCCGGCGTCCTTCGACGCCCAGCGCGGTAGCTACGATGCGGCGGTCAAGGTCGGTGCGCGCTCCTGGACGATGCTGCAGCCCAGCGACCGCCAGCCGGTGGTTCGCGTTGTCTATCGCGATGGCGACGAGGCCCTGTCGCTCTATTTCGACCCGGTGTCCGGTGCCGCGTTGCCCGAGCAAGGCACCTGGGCCGGGACCCGCTTCTTCTTTCCCTTCCATTACAGGCTGCACCTGAGAGCGTGGGACCTCGGTGAGTGGATCGTCGGTGCTGCAGCGATGGCGATGTTGCTACTCTGCGTGTCCGGCGTGATTATGCACCGCAAACTGATCGCTGATTTTTTCAGCTTGCGCACGCGGGAACGAACTGCCCGTATGACGCTCGACCTGCATACGGTGACCGGCGTGCTCGGGTTACCGTTCAATTTCGTCATCGCGCTGTCGGGTCTCACCATCCTGTCGATCGCGTTCTTCCCGAGTGGCTGGAAGTCATCCTATCCGGGAAAGAATGCCTTCAACGAAGACGCCTACAGCGCCTATTCGCGCCCGATGGCCAAGAAGCCTGGAACCCTCATGCCCCTGGACGCGCTGGCCGCGAAGGCGCAGCAGATGTGGGGCGGTGCGGCCCCATCGGCGATCGTGGTGCAGCATCCTGGCGATGCGAAAGCCTATGTTAGCGTGTTCCAATCCTTTGATCGCGGCATCGTCAGAAGCGCGCCAGCCATCCAATTTGACGCCGCCACGGGCGCCGTTCTGCATCAGAGCGGCGAAATGAAACCGATCGCTTACGCCCAGCGCTTCATCTCCGGTATGCACCAAATCCAGTTTCGGCACTGGTTACTACGCGCGCTCTATTTCGCGCTCGGCCTATCCGGATGCGTTCTAATCTTCTCCGGCTTTCAGGTATGGCTCCAGGCGCGCCGCCGGCGTCATGCCGCGGAGGGCAGGTCCGGCGTCCGCGTGGTTGAAGCCATAGCAGTCGGCTCCGTGACGGGTATTGTCATGGCCTCAGTCGGTTTCATGGTGATCAATCGCATTTTGCCCCTCGGCATATCCGTCTTGGGGACTCCTCGTTACGCGCTGGAAATTTGGACTTTCTACCTGGTCTGGCTCGTGAGCTTCGCCCACGCCTGGTGGCGGCCACAAGCTGCTTGGGCTGAGCAGTGCCGCGCCATCGCTGCACTTGCCGTGCTCGCGGTAATCTTGAATTGGGTGACGACCGGTGATCATCTGCTGCGCAGTCTGTTCGTGCCTCGCCTTTGGCCCGTGGCCGGCGTCGATGCTGGTCTGCTTATGCTGGCCTTCGTCGCACTTGCCATTGGCCGCTGGTTGTCGCGCGCCGAGCGGCGGGTTGGTGCGGCCGTTCCCGATCTCAGTGGCGCGAGCAGCCATGCTTGATGCGCTCTATCTGCTCGCGGCTTTCGTTGCGAACTATATCGCCTTCGCTTGTTTGGCCTTAGTGCAGCGGCATCATTGGCACGCCGTGTTCGGAACGCCGGACTGTCCACGCTTGGGCAGACTGCTCCTCAAAGTCGTCGGCATCCTTAGCTTTGCGACTGCGTTTGCCGTCATACAGTGGCGCGAAGGATCGGAGTACGGAATCCTGCTCTGGGTGACGGAGCTGCCTGTGGCAGCCGCACTCGTCGTGGCAACACTTTCATTTAAGCCAAAGCTTCTCAAGCTGCTCGCCGCCCTTCCGGCGCGAGCCTGAAATCATGGATACGCATCGATCATGACCGACCGCCGAACGGTAAGAAATTCTTGTCTTGCTATCCTGCCAACCCTGTTGCTGGTCCTTTCCCTGAGCGGGGCTTACGCGCAAACGATCGTTTCGTTCGACGGCGACCGCGGACCGGGGATCGAAACGTGCAAGCCGAAGATCGGACCCATTCACTGCGATCGAGCCGAGATGGACGTTGCGGCCAGCGGCAAGCAGGTCGTCCAGGTCACATGGCAGAACGTCAACGTCTATGACCCCGCCGGCAATCTGTTGAAGTCGACGCCTCTGTCCGCGGTGATCCGCGCCGCCGGACTTGACCCAAATCCGCCGAGGGGCGGCGGCCCGTTCGAGCCGCACATCATCTACGACGAGTTCATCGAGCGCTGGGTCATCACCGTCACCTGCCGCAACGACTGCACGCTGGTCAGCGCCGGCCCTGATGCGACCGGCGCCTGGGGCGGCACCTCTCTGTCGTGCCTGCAAGGCGGTGCTTGCCTCGATCGCGATCCAGGCCTCAAGCTGGGTTACGACAAAAACGGTATCTACGTCTGCGGCGGCCACATCGGCGACGATAATCTCGCGACCGTGCCAGGGGTCTCCTATGATTGCTTCGCAGTGCCTTCAAATGAGGTCAAGGCAATCGCGCAGGGCATTGCGCCGACCCACATCAACCGCGGCCACAATATGCCTCTCGACATCGTGCCGGCCATCGATCACGACCCGACAAAGGCTGCGGCTGCGCCCGCATTCTTCGCCAACAAGAGCTGTGATCGCACCGCGCAATATGCCTGCCAGCGCTCCCCGAATTTCTCGTTCGACTGGATCGTGAACACATTTACTTGGAACGGTGGCGGCGGGACTTACAATTCCGGCGGCAGCCAGCAGGTGATCAAGACCGACGTCGGATCGAAATCCAACAAGTGGCTCTACAACACGCCGTGCTGCGCCGATATCATGTCCATCCCGCAGGCCGGCAGCGAGGTCACGCTTCGGGCCGCGCCGAGCCACCGGTTGATGAATGTCGTCCAGCACGGTTGGCATCTGTACGGCGTGCTCGGTACCGGACCATGCCGTGAGGCCTGCGGCTCGCAGGGGGCCGATCCCAACAACATCCTGATCTATGTCGATCTCGATTGCTCACAGCCGGCGGCCTGCGTCGTCAGCCAGACCGCAAAGCTCGCCAGCACCGACCTCCATTTGGAGTTCGGCACCATCGGCGTCGATGGCGAAGGTAATATTGGTATCGTCGGCACCGCTTCGAGCGCGCGCACCAACCTGTCGGTGTTGCTCTGGACCCACAGAAAAGATGATCCTGCCGGCCGTTTTGCCGACCCGGCAACGGTCGTGGCGGGTACGCAGCCTTATACTTGCCGCAACGAGAAGAGTATGGCGCCGATGGGAAATTCGGTCGGCATCCTAACCGCGCTCGATCCCGTTGACCGCAAGACGCTTTGGGCAACCCAACAATGGGCCAATGATATTTCTCCCTGCGTCTGGGCCACGCGCATTGTCGGTTACAAAATCATGCCGGAGAAGCAGTGACCCGCATATCATAGCAAGGACCAATGCGCCCTATGGTAAGAGCGGCCACCGCAGCTTTTCTGTCATTGCGGGCCACAACGTTGCCTAAGTAGCGTCGGCCCCGCCTGATCGCCGCCACACCTTCCGCGCCCTATGTAGGGGTGCGCATGCGGAGTCAGTGAACTTCTTCCGCACCTCCGCACCTCGCTTTCAAGGTGCGGCCGAACTGTTACCGATCGAATTGTCTCACTTTGAGAATGCAGCAAGCCTAGCTCGGTGCGCTGCTCCGTTTGACAGTCTACCCCTTTCATTGAGGCTGGGTTGACCGGCTTGCGTGCCGAGCATGAATCTTGCCGACCGTGGAAGAATAGCCTCTATTTAGTGGATGGCGAAGCGGGCGCTGCAGAGCTCAGTGCAGCCGGGCCGGCACTACCGAGGAATGTCGCGGGCGGAACGAAGAACAGGCTTCCTGTCGTTGCGCGGCTGAAATCGAGCAGTCGGTCGTAGTTGCCGGGTGGATCGCCCACGAACATATTCTGGAGCATCCGCTCGATCCGCGATGGTGATCGTGTATAGCCGATGAAGTAGGTGCCGAACGCACCCTTTCCGATCTCGCCGAACGGCATGTTGTCCCGCAGGATCTTGAGTTCCTTTCCGTCCTGGTCGGTGATCGAGGTGAGGGCGTTGTGCGCGCAAGAGGGTTTGACCGCATCCTCCAGTTCTATATCGGAGAGTTTTTTGCGGCCGATGATCGCTTCCTGCCGCTCGATCGGCAGATCGTTCCAGCGTTTGAGATCGTGAAGATATTTCTGGACAATGACGTAGCTGCCGCCGGCGAAGGCGGGGTCCTCGTCGCCGATCAGCACTGCGTTGACGCTCTCCGGCCCGACCGGATTCTCGGTGCCGTCGACGAAACCGATCATGTCGCGCTGGTCGAAGAATTTGAAGCCGTGCGTCTCGTCGACGATGGTGACCGCACCGCCGAGCCGAGTCATGATCTGCATCGCAAGTTCGAAGCACAGGTCCATGCTCCGCGCGCGGATGTGAAACAGGAGATCTCCGGGTGTTGCCATCGCATGATGACGGCCACGAATTTCACGAAATGGATGCAGTTCCTTCGGTTGCGGATCGCCAAACAATCGGCCCCACGCGTCCGAGCCGAAACCCATGATGCAGGAAAGCCCACCGTCGAGATCGCGAAAGCCGACCGCGCGCACGAAACCAGCCAGATCGCCGCACATGGCGCGAACGGAATTCAGGTTGGCCTCGCCATCATTCAGCGTCGCGACGAGGAAGATCGCCGCACGCGAAAGCTTCGATGCTACAGCCTGGCTTTCCATAGTCATACACGACCCCGGATTCGATATACTTGCAACCGCTACGTCTTATCCGTCGTGTCCTCAATAGACGAGGAATGTCAATATGCTCTTCGACCGGGCCAAACCCGGTGCTTGTGAAAAGCCAGCTCGACAAACGCTTGGCAGTTGCTCGATCAACGGGCGCGCCCGACGATAGACAATCGCATTTACCTGCTTCCTTTGATGCCGAAGCCGAAGACCAATTATTCGACAAAGCGATCGAAGGGGACACCTAAGCCCTGGACGAGGGATTTTACGAAGCATCTCGGAAGTCATTGGAAGGACAAGGAAGTCCGACAAGATAAACGACGCTGCCCGCGCCATCAGTGTTGAACTGAGGTATGGTATCCAGTTCCGGCTCCGGAATCCCCTGTCGATTTCTCTTTCGCCAATGGCGTCACGAAGGATGAAGCGGCGGTTCGGGCGACAATCACCTCGCCTTGGTCCAACGGACAGACCGAGAGTCAGATCATGCGTCTCAAATTTGTCAGACGGCAGATGAACGGCCGCGGCAAAATCGATTGCTTCAAGCCGGACTGACAGGTGCTGAATGAATAAGCTACACCAAAACTGCGCCAAAGCTTTATTTCGCGCCGAAACAAACTGCTGCCCCCGTTTGCTTCTCAAGCAACAGACCTGCACCAGCTGAGACCTTACAGATCAGGTAGTGCTACTTCCAGCGCGCAGCACTTTGGTAGGTCTTGATTTCGTAGAACGTTTTTTGAACCACATGATCCCACCACTGATAAACAGCGCGAGGGGCGCGAAGCCAGCAGTGAGCACGAGCAGGCGGCCGAAGAGCCCCAACGTCGAGCCGTTATGAATCCAGAGCTGTTCCGTCATGTAGCGATCACCCGCCGACATAGTTTCCGAGGTTCGATCCTGCACCACGGCGCCGCTCCATGGGTCGAGCCAGATCGCGCCTCGTGAACGTAAAGCGGGATCAGCGTCATCCGGGCGGAATCGTACACGCCATGCGTTGCTAGTTTCGGTCGGCGGGTTTAGCACGGTGATCGACAAGGTCGGCTTGGTTGCCTGCGCGATCCGCATGATCTCATCAGGCGGAAGTTGCGGCGTTCCCTTTGGCGGCGGAGTCTCAATGCGAGGCGAGGGATCAGGTGTTGCCTTTGACAGGAGACCAACGACAGGGCGGACCATACCGGGGAAAACAATACCGATTCCCGTGATAGAAATCGCGAGGAGCACGATCAATGCCCAAAAACCCGCCGTGTTATGAAGATCGACAAAAAATCGAAGGGGCGAAACACCTCGGCGTATCGATACCGATCGCCAGAACCGTCCCTGCTTCGGCCACCATGAATATAGGCCCGACAGCGCCAATCCAAGCAGCACGAACCCGACCACGCCCACCAACTGTTTGCCCCCCCATTCGTAGAGCAGCAGCGTGTAGTGCAGGCGATAGATCATGAACGCGGGCGCGTTCGTGTAGTCGCGCTGGCCGAGCACCTTTCCGTTCGAAGGATCGATCATGGTGGTCCAAAGATTTTTGAAGCTATCTTTCGGACCTTCGTGGGTATGCATCACAACCCAGACGGGCCAAACTTTATCGGGAGCCACGATCGCGAAGATCGGTGCGGGATCAGCCGCCGCCGCGATCCGCACCACCTCGGTCAAGTTAATCGATTGTTCCGCATCAGCCGGTATAAAAAGCGCTGGATTCAGCGCAGCATCGATCTCCCGATAAAAGACGTTGAAGCTTCCTGTAAGCCCCATCAGCACCACAACAATACCGCATACTAGCCCGAGCCATCGGTGAGCCCACAAGAAGCCCCGCCGCACGCGCGCCGGAGAATAATCTTTGAATACCGATCGCACAGACAAGACGGTGGTCAATTCTTGAAGGCGCCGGTCAGCGTCCGGACCTCACAGGCACACCAACTGTTCGCTCTATTGACCGAACGTTCACAAGTATGCATGGAGCGACTCCCTATAGGCATCTACAGATCCACGGACATCGACAGGAGATACGTGCGCGGGGCTCCCAAGAAGAACGTTCCGAACGAGGCCACGCTGGACCAGTAATTTGTGCCTGTCACATTCTGAACGTTTGCGCGGAAAATTGTCCTTCTGCCGTAGATCGCCGTCGTGTAGCGAGCGCCGAGATCAAGTCGCGTCCAATCCGGGATCGGCTGTGTGTTCGCTGTATCGATGAACTGCTTGCCGGTGTAGATGATCGTCCCATTCAAGGTGAGTCCTCGCATCCAGGGCAAATCCCATTCGGCCCCAATATTGGCCTGTATATTTGGAACGCCGATTGGTGTGTTGCCCACATTTGCCGCGACCGCACTCTTCGTCAGGGTGCCATCTAGCAGCGACACGCCTCCAAGTACACGTACATCGGGCATCAGTTCGCCGTAGACATTGAACTCGAGCCCGCGAACCTGCTGTTCGGCAGTCTGCGCCAAGCGCCCAGCGGACATCTCACCGCTCGGCTTCGATATCTGAAAGGCGCTGAAAGTGGTGGCGATTCTGCCGAAGTCAACCTTGACACCAGCCTCGACCTGCTTGGCGATATAGGGCGCGAGTACTTCGCCGAAATTGGACGCATTCTCCGGTGCTATATCACCTCGGCTCAGCCCTTCGACGTAATTCGCGTACAGAGAGACGTCGTCCCGGGGACGGACAACGAGGCCGACCACGGGAGTGACTGCGCTCTTATCGTAGGAGTTCACCGGAGTTCCGACATTAGAAAGATAGTTGTTCGCCTCGACACCTTGACGCCGGACGCCCAATGTCAACAGCACATGCTCATCAAGCATCGACACGGTGTCAGCAATCGAGAGTCCCGTGAGTTGACTGTCCGAGAGCCGAGGACGCCCGGGGATATCGTTTGCGAACTGAGTTGGTGTTACCGTCGGGTTATAAATGTTCGACGCGAGCAAGCTGCCATTGGTGAGCCGCCGGTACAGCGCGTCATGATAAACCGACGCCTGGAAAACGATAGCATGGTGAACGACTCCGGTATCAAAACGGGCGCGGAAACCGCCATCATATGTGTACCGTTCGATGTTAAGCCCGAAGAACTGGGGCGCCGCGGTCGTGTCGCCTTGCTGATTGAGAATGGTATGCAGAGGTGCATTCGCAAAGAAACGATTGACCGTCGACCGCGACCCGCCGACGTCAGCGAACACCGTAACCTGATCGCTGACATCGTATTCGTTCCGCCATAGGACAGATTGATCGGTGATGCGCGACCATTCCCAAGGTTGGATCACATTCAACCGACCGTCTGGTGCCGTTGGTACCGGCACGCCGGCAGCCATACGGAAGGGACGGGACGGAGCGGTAAATCGATCATTTTGCGCGAGGAGGTAGAGCCAAGTCCTGTACCGCTCGCCCTGATAGTCTAGGGCGAGTGACCCAACGGCCGTCGTTTCAGACTGGTGGTCAATGGGTGTGTCGCCGCCACGCATGCTGCCGTTGGCCCGCACGCCCCATTCCCGGTTACCGCCGTAGCGCCTCGCGACGTCCAAGTAACCGCCGAGTCTCGCGACCGAACCGTAACTCATAGTGAGACGAGTCAAGTCGTCTCCCGCGCGCTTAGGCACAATATTGATGACGCCGCCGACACCACCGTTGGGTGCGATGCCAGAGAGCGCAGCCGAAGGCCCCTTGAGCACCTCGATACGCTCGGCGTAATCCGTAAAGATGCGGTAGCTCGGCGCTATACCGTAAAGCCCTCCAAAGGCGAACTCACCATTGTTGCCTTCGTTGACTGGGAGGCCACGAACATTGAATGAACTGACTGTACCGCCTGTTGGGGCGGTACTCCGCACAGAAGGATCAAGGATCAATGCGTCTGCACCCGTTGCCGCCTGTTGGTCCCGGATGAACTTGTCCGTGTAGCTTGTGATGTTGAATGGCGAATTCATCACACTTCGATTGCCGAGAATACCGAGCTGGCCTCCTGTTGCGACCTGCCCACCCGCATAAGCTGGCATTGGCGTCATCGTCGAATTGGGATTCCCACCCTGCACATCGATGGTGTCGAGCGTGATTGCGCCGGCCGGCACTGCGCCGCCCGTGGTTTGTGCACCGGGCGTGCCGATCACGACGGTGGAAGCTCCAGTGAACCGATAGGAAAGGCCGGTTCCGGCCAACAGGTGTGTCAGAGCAGTGGCGGGCGTCAGGGTGCCTGTCGCGCCGGGCGACGTCAGACTTCTCACCGCCGCAGCATCGACGGAGACTTGTAGACCGGTCTGCTGACCGAACACCGTGAGGGCACCTGGAAGGGGCTGCGGCCGGATTGCGAATGCCCGTTCCTGAGTTGCGTGACCGGATTGCGCTGCCTGCGCTTGCGCAGCATTTAATGTCACGACGTTTATCGATCCGGGTGCGGTGCTCATCAGCAGCGCCGCGAAAGCCTTACTTCCGAGTCCACCCGCCTTCCGCGCCTTCATTTCCGCTTGCATCCCCTAACCCTTCATTCCTCAGTACAAGGGGCTGCGCGGCTGCGCAGAAATAAACCCTCGCTGAAGGAACGAAGCCGAGCCGGATTTTTTTAGCGAAAAGCGACGGATTGCAGATTAGAAGTGTTGTAAAATGACAATCACCGTCATGAACCCGAGACGATGATCAGCCAGGGGCTGACCTGACGTGCGCGTGCCCCAAGCGCCTGCGCGACGGCATGAACGGCATCGATGGGCTTGTTGAGATCATAGACGCCCGTCACGCGTTTCTCGCCAAGCTCACCGCTTGCGATGATGATCTTGCCACGGTAGTGCCGTCCGATTTCGTCAATGACATCGGTGATGGCCTCGTCCTTGACTGCGAGCATCCCCGAACGCCAACCGCCGGCCAACTCGGGCGCATCGTTGCCGCGTCGGACTGTCCCGCTCCATGCGACCCGGACCCAATCGCCAGCAACCAGGGGCGTTGCGAGAGCCTGGCTGGCGATCGGCGATGTCACGGCTACGCTGCCCTCGTTGACGGCGACTGATACGCCGTCGGGCCTCCGCCGAACATCGAACGCGGTTCCAAGGTCGACCGTATCGACTGAGCCCGCCTCGACATGGAAAGGCCGCATGCTGTCCTTCTGAACCTCGAAATAAGCCTGACCGGACAGGAGCCGCACGCGGCGGCGGCTCGCGTCATAGGCGACCTCGATCGCGCTGTCGGCGCCAAGGAAGGCGATGCTGCCATCCTCCAGCCGGATTTCTCGCGTCTCCGCAACGCCCGTGCTATAATCAGCGCGTAGCCATACATCGATCGCCGGCTGAAGGATAACGACCGCACAGGCGGCGGCGACGCCGGCGGCTGCCATGACGAGATGGCGGGGCCGGAGGCGCGATGTCGGCCGCGCCGTGGTCGTCGATAGGCGAGAGCGCCGGGTTGACGCTGGTGCGGTCGCCTGTATTGGCGCTTTGACCGATGCTCGCGCCTCGCCGAGCACATCCCAGAGATGCTGTGCTTCCACCCACGCTCGGGCGTTCTCCGGATCGCTCGCACGCCATAGCTCAAGGCTTGCCCGGAGGCTCGGATCGTCAGGGTCTTCCTGAAGGGCGATCAGCCAATGAAGCGCCTGTTGGCTTGGGTTGTTATGGTCGTCGTCCGGTTTAATCAGCTATCTCCCAAAGAAATAAGGTGCCCGGAGCAGCCTGGAGGGACAAATCATCCGATCGACCAGCTCAATTGTAGAACGAATGAAACCGGCCGATTTTCAGGAAGCGCAGAAAAGCGCGTCACGGTTCCCGTGCTAGCCGCTTACGGCAATGCTCCAAACCCTCATAGACCAGGGAATGCACGCGCGCGACCGAGATGCCCAGACGGGCTGCAATGTCATTGAGCTTCAGACCCTCGAAACGATGCAGCTCCAGGGCGATACGCGTCCTCTCCGGCAATTCCGCCATCGCTTCCATAACGATCTTCAACTCGTCGCGCTTGACGATCGCATCTTCCTGCGATGGCCAGTCTTCAGCGACCGTCTCACAGGCCACAGACCCCGCGAGATGTTTGCCTTCAGACGCGAGCCGCCGCACCCAGTCGATTGCAAGATTGCGGACGATCCGCCGGACATAACCGAGAGGTTCATCCAGCGGCCGGTCGGCCGAAGACGATCTGAGACGAAAAAAAGCTTCTTGAACGACATCCTCGCCGCGCCCGCGATCTCCAACGATCGCCGTCGCGTAATCGACAAGCTCGCCACGGTGGCTGAGATAAAGACCCAGATGTTTATCGGCATATCCCAACGCGTGCGACCTTCCGAGCGGGCGTTCTCAAGCTACATTTTAGAGTTAGTCTAAATTCTACAAGGGCTTGGTATCCTGCTGTCTCTCTTATTTGAAAGGTGGACTGACGGCAACGCCACCTTCCAAAGGGGGATGCATGCAACGGTCGTCTATCGAGCCAGCCCGACGACGCGCAAAGGCGTGACTGCTCACGACGAGCGCGAGCATGACGCGACTTCTTCGTATTCGATGTCCATGTTTCCTACGCGCCAGAAGAGTCAAAGGCCACATTAGCTCGCCGAATTAGCGCCCACAGCGGCGCAATTCTTTCGACATAGAAGTTCGAATCGCGCGCGGTGCGCCCGACACGATCCGAACGTGTGACCTCCACCCTCGGAGGGCAACGGTCATGCTGCCAATCTCGGAACGATTTGTTCTATCAATCGCATGAATTGAGCACTGGCAGTCGCCGCAACCATTGATACAGACGATTCCCATTTTGAAGAGCGTTGGGTTCATTTCGCAGGGATCGGGTGTGGCGCTTCCCCGCAACCAAGATTCCAAGCGTATCCCAAGCAAGGTTAAAGCTCAAAGCGATGGTCGCTTGCTGAGAAGAGTAGCCTCTGTATAAGTCGATTGATTTCCCAAATACGATAAGAGGAATCTCTCCGTGAAAGCAGAGGAGATCGAGCATGCGTAAGGTCGATGCCCTCGAGGTTCAGCGCAAGTTTAGCTTTCAACGTCAGGCTCCGAAGGATCCGGTCGAGATCATACGACACGGCCAGAGCTGAAATCGACCCGGAGCAGACGAACTCCGACGAACTGCTGAAGTAAGGCTGATAGCGTGGTGCTTCTCGATCCGAAGCGCGGCCTTGCCGTCGGCTACGATGAACCAGAAATGCTCCTTTCGTGAAGACCCTCAATTTGTCTCAGGGCGCTGATGGCGGACAGTGCGTAGAGCCGGATGCGGATTTAACCGAAGCGATAGCGTTGATGGAGAGCCATCACGTTGCGCAGATTCCGGTCGTCTTTGAAGGGGCTGTCCGGGACATGATCTCGAAGGCCGAACTCCCTGCAACGGTGGCGCACAGATTCGATCAAGCATTCACATCGGCCAAGGTGTTTGCGACAACACCCTCGCTGCGATTTGGAAGGAAGCTGGGCGGCAGGAGCTATCCTTGACGTCGTGGTAACGAACGGTGACTGCATGACGCAGCACGTTGCCGGAAACCGCCGCTGCGTGAATCGCGAGAGGGAATCGAGGAAGATCGGTGCAGCAGGTATTTCGTCATGCTCCATCCGCGGCAGTAACCGGCGCGTTGCTGCGGGGTTGGGTTGCAGCAATTTCGTATCGGGGCTGACATCGCCGGAAGCGAACAGTCGCGGAGGGTGAGAAGATGCGCTTTCTTCAGCAAACTCCACCCGGAACTCTCATTGACTCAAATCATGCTCTGCACCTGTGGTGCCAGTATGGATACTGAGATTGAGTTGAGTATCGCAACTGAAATTGTCTGGAGACCGATTATGCCATACGACTCGGAAGCCTCGGGGAAGGCTGAGTCGACGCTGTAAAGCGGCTGTCGAGTGCTATAACAGCAGCGATCGTTTGGGGGCGGGCAGAGCTGTAACGATCGATTCGGACGAAAGTGAAATGGCATGGATGCTGAACCTCTGAGTCGCCTTACGGTGTCTCTGGCCATTGGGCTCCTTGTCGGCCTGGAGCGCGGTTGGCAAACGCGCGATGCGGAGAGTAATCGGCGAGCCGCGGGCTTTCGTACTTTCGCGCTTTCCGGACTATTGGGCGGCGTCACCGGTCTCATCGCGCTTCAAACGACCTTCTCGGTCATTGGATGGGTCTTTTTGGGATATATCATGGCATTCGCGGCCTTTCATTGGCTGGAAGCCAAGAACGAAGGTCGTGCCAGTGTGACGTCGGTTGTCGCGGGAATGCTCACGTTCCTGCTCGGGACCATGGCTGTCGTTGGAGATCTGCAACTTGCCATTGCCTGCACCGTCGGCATGACGGTTCTGCTGGCGTTACGCGAGCCGTTGCATCGGTGGATCAGTTCGTTGAACTGGCAAGAAATCCGCGCCGTGCTGACTTTGCTCGCGATGTCATTCCTGCTGTTGCCGCTACTGCCAAATCGGCCGATCGATCCGTGGAAAGCGATCAATCCCTATCAGATATGGCTTCTCGCGATCATGATCGCGGCAATTTCATTCGCCGGTTACGTGGCAGTGAAGGCATTCGGAAATCGGCTTGGAGTCGTCATGGCGGCTGTTGCCGGAGGGCTTGCATCGTCTACAGTCACCACTCTTGCTTTGGCGAAGCTGGCTCGCGAACATCCATCATCGTCCGGATTGTTGAGCGCAGGTATTCTGGTCGCGGGTGTCGTCATGATGCTGCGTGCGGGGACCATTGCAGTGGCGCTCAATGGCGTACTGCTGGTATCACTTTTGCCCGCGCTCTTGACCACCGCCGCGGTGCTCGGCATCGGGGCCGCTATCTTATTGTTCAGAAATGTCCAACAGGAGACGCCCGAACTTCAAATCAGAAATCCTCTCGCCATCGGAACCGCAGTCAAACTGACCGCGGTGCTTGCAGCCGTGATGCTGACCGCAGAACTGGTGCGCCGAATGTTCGGCGGCGTCGGCATCTTCGTTGTGGCCGCGCTTTCCGGAATCGTGGACGTCGACGCCCTCACGATCTCGATCGCTCGCATGGCTGGTGGGGATGTAGATTTGAAGACAGCGGCTCGTGCGATCATGGTCGCAATTGCAGTCAACACCATCTCCAAGGCCATCATGGCCAGTTGGGTAGGAAACAGGAGAGTCGGGCTGCTAGTTGGAGGAATCAGCGCTGTTGCGCTTGCCGGAGGGCTCGTAGTAGCTGCCTGGGAGGCCTGAACGCCCCGGGGTTGCGGATATGCATTTTAGTCCGGCTGCTTCTCTTATCTACAAATAACTCGCCCCCGGATCGTTCTTCGAAATCGCTAGCGTCTGCGCCCAAGAAGGTCTGAGAATCGCCGCCGAAGTCGGGTTCAACGCAGATAGCTTGTCCTATTGCGGAGCATTTCGTGAGTGCCGACCGAGTCCGTAGGCACGTACCGTCTTCGGCTTGGAAGAGTCTTTCACGCGAGAGGTGGTGCGGCCGATACCTTAGGGCTTCGCCCTTAGGTGGTGCCGGGGGAGACGGGCAGCGGAATGTCCAAAGGCGGCTTTGCGCCCTGCAAAAACTTTCTAATGGTTTGGATATTGGCGAGAAATGGCCTCCCGAACGCGCATCACGAGGCTGTCCTCTAGATGAGGTTTGAATAGAATATAGTCTATTCTAGCGGCCGCGGCCCTCTCCGCCATATGCTGAGGGGGATAGCCGGTAATAAGAACAATCGGTGCCGCGACATTTTGTTGACGGAGGCGGGCCGCCACATCCAGTCCATCCATGTGGGGCAGCTTGTAATCGATCACCAGGCAATCGACATCGTCCGGACCAATGGAAGCCAATAACGTCACGGCGGCACCGAACGAGCGAACCTTGAACCCATGGGTTTGAAGAAGAAATCGCATTGACTGAAGCACAGCAGGATCGTCATCGAGAATGCAGATTCTGTGCTTTACGATTGTGGACCCTGTCATCTGATGCCACGAATTCCAGTGATCACCTACAATACGGTTGTAAGGAGGGGGCGACTTGACTTACCTCAATCGTTTAAGATGCCGGCGCGCAGGGCAAGCCGGATTAACTCGGACAAGTTATGGGCCTGCATCTTGGTCATGACATTTGCCCGGTAAACTTCGATCGTCCGGGGACTAATATTGTGTTCACGGGCTATCAGCTTGTTGGATAGTCCTGCGACGAGGCCGTCCATGACCTGACGTTCGCGCTGACTGAGAGTCGCTATTCTCGATGCGATCTCCGCCGAGACATCGTCACTTTTCGTACGATTCGGGCTCTGTTGGAGGGCGGCCTCGATCATTCCAATCAGCCGTTCATCTTCAAACGGCTTTTCGACAAAATCGAACGCTCCTAATTTCATCGCTTCGACGGCGAGGGAGATATCTCCGTGCCCGGTCATGATGATGACGGGCAGGGGCGAAGCAGTGGCCTTGAGACGTCGAAGTAGATCCATTCCATTGATGTCAGGCATGCGAACGTCAGACACGACGCAACCAAAACGAAGACCGGAATGAGCATCGAGAAAGTCGGCGGCTGCATCGAACAGCGTGACGTTGAAATTTGCCGCGCCAAGCAGGAAATCGAGCGAGTCCCGCATCGTTGGATCGTCATCGATGACATAGACATTTCCCTTATGCGACATCTGGCAAATCCCCGGTTGCAGCTATAGGCAAAGTCAGTCGGAAGGTAGCGCCACCGGAATCGTTCGTTTCGACCCATATCCGGCCACCGTGGGCTTCCACGATCGACCGGCTGATAGAGAGACCCACGCCCATACCGGTTTCCTTGGTCGTGAAGAAAGTCTGGAACAGGCTTTCAGCGGTGGCCTCGCTGAAGCCATGCCCAGTATCCGATATGGACAGTTCGACCATCTCGTCCGATGCCTTCTTGCTGGAGGCGGTAAGTTCCCGTTTTGGTGATTCCTCCATTGCCTCCAGGGCGTTTCGAAAGAGATTGACCAGGACCTGCTGAATCTGCACGCGATCGACCAGGACGCGATCGCATTCTGTGTCCAGTTCAAGCCGTAGCATGACGTTCTGTTCACGTGCACCTGCGAGACCGAGAGCTCCGGCTTCTTCCATCAACTTCGCCAGGCTTTCGACGCGTTTCTCTGACTCCCGCCGGGAGACGAAATCGCGTAACCGTCGAATGATCTGACCGGCGCGAATGGCCTGATCTGCAGCGCAATCGAGCGCCCGTTCGATTTTCGTGATGTTGAGATCTGCATTGGCGGTCAACAGGCGGCGAGCTCCATTCATGTAGTTGCTGATCGCGGTCAACGGCTGGTTCAACTCGTGCGCGAGAGTCGATGCCATCTCCCCCATCGCACTCAAGCGAGACATGTGAACCAGTTCGGATTGCAATTCCTGAAGTTTTGCCTGGGTTTGCTGATGCTCTGTAAGATCGCGGACAAATCCAGTAAAATGCCGTTTTCCACCTGAGTGCATCTCGCCGACGGACAGGTGCATCGGAAAGGTGGCCCCATCTCGGCGTTTTCCAGTGACAATCCGTCCGATGCCTATGATGTGCCGTTCGCCGGTGGATTGATAGCGGGCCAAATAGCGGTCGTGTCGGCTGCTATCCGGTTCAGGCATCAAAATGCTGACATTCTGGCCAATGACTTCGTGTTCTGAATAGCCGAACAGACGTTCGGCTGCAGTGCTGAAGTGCTGCATGATGCCGTGATCATCAATAACAATCATCGCATCGGGAATGGTATCGAGAATCGAACGTAGGTGATTTTCGCGCGCAATCAGAGCTTCTTCAATCAGCTTCTGATCGTCGATATCGAGTATCACGCCACTCAGGCGCTGTGCCACTCCGCCTTCGTTGGTGACGAGGCCACCTCGTACTCGAACCCAGCGCTCTCTTTCTGATGTCCCACGAATCCGGTACTGAAGGTCGAATCTGCACCCGGTCTTGATCGAGCGCTGAATAGCCGATTCCGTGCGCGCGCGATCCTCCGGCTGGAGCAAGGAGAGGAAAAGATCGTAACTGACCGGGGCATTTTCCGAGACGCCAAAAAGCCTGCGCGTTGGGCTGGACCAGAACAGTTTCCGGGTCGTGAGATCGAGATCCCAGATGCCAACTCCGGATTTGTCGATTCCGCGTTGCAACTCCTCACGGAACAGGCTGTTCGACGACAACTGATCGTTACTCGACACGGTTTCACTTCCCGGCGCGGCAAGGAAAGGTCATTAAAAAAATCTACTGTATCCCCGTATTACCATCGCTAGCTAATGAGGCTATCCGGGATCATGACCGCTACCTATGGCGCGTTAGGCTGCCAAAGCCGAAGGATAAGACTTTATCCGGCTCAAGAACATTATAAAATCGATCCGTTATTGTTGTAGCCGGTAGGGGGTCTGTAAAACCGCTGGTTTGGCTCCCGCTTCCGCGTAACAACGCAATGTTCACGAGGAAAATATTCTTCCCTCCCGCAAGCTGCTTGCGGAGACGACGGATGAAGAAAAGCGAAAGATCATTTTAAGATTGCTGGAGGAGGAGGAAGCAAAAGAGACTGCAGCCTCTCTCTGCCGAAAAAATAGGTTGTTCTTGATCGGCTTGCAGACCAGGCGGCGTTTTCGGCGGCACGTCGTTCACCCAATTGTCGACCTTGCCGTCCAGAATGACCTAGTGCGGGTCCACAGGATCGCGCAGCTCTTTCACCACACTCGATCCATTTACATTTCGAGAAGGATCTCGGTCAGGATGTCGAAGCATATATCGTGAGATGGTGCGCAGCGGTTCGCTTTGTCTCGCCACCTTACGTTAGCACAAGTCGAGTTGCGGCCCTATACATTGAGATTGATGCAAGAGCCGATTTCATTCAGTTCGTCCTCTTGATTGCATCGGAGCGCGGTCCGGCAGCGGTCGTGAGCGAATAATCAGTCCGATTCACAACCGAGAGCGATAGTGTAGCTACCCTTTTGTAATTTTTAGGAAGCAATCAACCCGTGGCCGCTAATTGTTTATCTTCCGGAGAAATCAAGCAGAGCCCAGACATGGTATCCACCCAACAAAGATGATCGTCCACTTCCTTCACGCCGGCGACATTCTCTGCCGCGACCACGGCAGCTTGCCGAGCACGTTCGTCGGTAATGATTCCGCTGAGATGAACGATTCCGCCGTGTACAATGACGCTAAGTCCAAATGGACACCAGTCGTTCTTCTCGATGGACGTAATGATGCGGTCGCGAATATGGTCATCATCCGCGGTCGGATCGGGAACCTCGCGGGCAAGCCCTGCGACAGCCTGCAGTAGATTGGATCGTGTGATGATTCCGACAATCTGGTCGCCTCGCATCACCGGTAAGCGCTTAACGCTGTTCTTTTCCATCGTTGTCACGATGTCTTCCAGCAACGTATCCTCTGAAACGGTGCATGGATCCGGTGTCATGATTTCACCGACCTTGCGGCCTTGCTCGCGAACGAAGTCCGATGCATCCCTGCCCGCACCGAGCAGGAATTTCAGCCATCGTGCCCTCCTTCGTTGCGTGCCGATTTCGGCGCGGCGAATGAAATCGCCTTCCGAAATGATGCCGACCAGCTTTCCTTCTGCGTCAACCACAGGAAGGCCGCTGACGTGTTGTCTGAGCATGGAGTTGGCGGCATCAACAATGGTGGTGTCAGGGTGGACCGTGATGATCCGCCTGGTCATGATCTGATGAGCGCGCATGCTGAAGCTCCTCGTGTTTGGATGAGCGTATTAAATGCTATCGCCAATGCGTTGAGACGGATTGACCTAGGTCAAACGGGCGCCATCATTGTTCGCAGCACGTCAGAATCATTTGTAAGTTCTTTGATCTGGATCATTTTCGCTTCAGGATCTTAGACCATGCATATTAGCGCGTGACACCATTTGAGATTGTTGATTTAGCCGCATCGGGAGTGACGAATGACTTACGTAACGATCATGGTTTGCCTTGCGTTCGAGCAGTCGAACGAGCGTTGTCTCGCTATTGCCGGCGAAATGGTCGAGCGATTTGATGCGCGGGTTGCTGGAGTTGCGGCCGCGGAGTTCAGTCCGCCGCTTTATTTCACCTCGGGTGAGCAAGCCGACAAAATGATTGAGCGAGGTCGGAACGCAATCAAAACGAGGTTGTCAGAACTAGAGTCCGAATTCCGAACAGCCATGAATAGGAGCACGAAAGACGTCGAATGGCGTTCCGACATGGAGATCCCCCTTCGGTTTGTTGCGCGGGAAGCGCGTGCCGCCGATATTATCGTGATCAGGCAAAGTGGAGGCGGGGTACTTACAGACCCATTTTCCGTGGTCAATCCGAGTGATCTGGTTATGCAGGCGGGCAGGCCATTGCTCGTTGTTCCGGACGAGGCTGGTTCGTTCGATTTGCGAAGTGTGCTGGTCGCTTGGAAAGATACCGCTGAGGCACGACGGGCGATCGTTGATTCGCTTCCATTGCTTCGCAAAGCCAAAGACGTCACGATCGCCGAGATCGCCGAAGATGGCAGCCGCGAGGCCGCATTGAACCGCACCGATGATGTTGTCGCATGGCTGTCGCGTCACAACATTGCAGCAAACGCACTTGTTCCAGAAGAGAATGCCCATGCCGGGGTTGCATTGGATAGAATTGCATCCAGTATCGGAGCAGACTTGGTTGTTGCGGGAGCCTATGGCCATTCGCGATTGAGCGAGTGGATACTCGGTGGCGTGACGCAACATCTTATGTTTGAATCGACGCGTTGCGTGCTGCTATCACGCTGATCCACATCGGATATTCTAGCTGTTACGGTCAATGTGAGATGACAGCCCTCATCGTGACGGCATCAAGTAAGTTCGCGGAGCCGACGTAAGATTGTCGAACTTCCGTCACGGTGGCTCCAGTGATGTTGGTAAAAGGTGGGGTTCAGCCATGCCAAGCGTCTCCTTGCAGCGTTGCAGGGTGTGCTCGGGTGTTCCGGAGGCGTCGATCACGTGCCAATCAAGCAGGCCAATGTTGTAGTCCTCCTGTTGTTTGACGAGATCGAGCGTGGCATCGGATGCGTCGCCCACGCGCTGTCTGACTCGTTTCATCCTGGTTGTTAGATCGCTCACGAGAAAGAATCCGAAAAATGGCAGGTTGAGATTGCGAGCGATCGCGGCAACCGCGTTTCGTTCGGTGGATTTGGCAAAGACCGCATCGACAATGACTGAGTGGCCTTGCGAGAGAATTTTTGCTGCTCGTTCAGTCAGGATTCGATAAATGGTCGCGGTAACCTGGGGCTGATACGATGTTGTAGGCAGCCGTTGGGTCTCATGGACCCGAAAATGTTCTTTGCGTGTGATGTCTGAACGCAAAATCACGGCTCCCGGTGGAGGTTCAATGGCGTCGGCGAGGGCGCGAGCTAATACGGTTTTCCCGGTGCCGGACAGGCCGCCGATCGCGACAAGTGTTGGCGGCGAGGGAAGAATCAACTGGTGAGCCAGATCGAAATAAGATCGAGCGGACAGTCGTATGGTCGCTTCATCGGTATTGGGTCTGTCGGCGCTGGGTCCGCCGAGGCGCGCCAATAGAACATTGGCGCGGATGGCGGCGCGTATCGACATGAATAGCGGGAGTGCCGCGATCCCGTCGAGGTTGTCTTCTAATGTTGTCGTCAGGTATCTGTTGAAAAGGATATTGGCCTCGAGACGGCGTCCGTAGCGCAGAATATCCATCACGGTGAATGACAGATCGTAAAGAATGTCGATTGAGGCGATCACGGGATCAAACTCGATCGCGTCGAACAGAACTGGCTTGTGCCCGATCAGCACGATGTTGGCGAGATGGAGGTCGCCGTGGCAGCGTCGAACGAGCCCGAGCCGGCCGCGCTCTCTCAAACACGCTCGGACTCGCGAGAGCTCGGTCCGGCTTCTCGCATCAAGCTTATCGATGGTGTTCGCAGGCAAGCAGCCTGAAGCGTGGAATGCGGAAGTATTGTCGGCGATAATTGAAGGAAGGGAACAGATCCATCTGTCGGCTGTGACAACGGATGCTGTTCGATGCGATGTTGCGATGGCGTCGGCAAGATCCACAATCAGAGCAAGATCCAATGCGCCGGCTTGCGCGAGATGATCTAGCGTCAGCCGCTCATCGAAGCGCTTCATCTCGACGGCATATTCGACCGGCTGCCCGTCACCGTCGATGCTGAGCGAACCGTCATGGCCTTGGGTGATTGCAACAACGCGGCGGTAAATTTGTGGCGCGGATTGGCGGTTGATCCTGATCTCTTCATCGCAGGACGCTTTCCGTTTTGCCAGTGTTGAATAGTCGAGAACTGGAAGCCGGATTGCACGTTTGACTTTCAGTGCCCGGTCGCCTGCGAGAAAGACCACAGCGGCATGGGTGTCAATGCGGCGAACGTCGGCACCGCCATGTGTCGCGGAGGCGGCCAGGAAGGCGAAAACTTCTCGTTGAATGGCTGTGTCCTGTGTAGCCGGGCTTGTCATATCTGGATTGGGTCAAGGTTGAAGAACGGCGGCTCCCAGCAGCTCTCCCGCTCTCAGCATGGCAATCGCGTCGTTGGCCTTGTCGAGGGGAAAGGTGGTCGTGCGGATGTGAATTCCGGCTTGAGGAGCGATCTTGAAGAAATCACTGCCGTCCTGCCTCGTCAGATTGGCAACGGACAGCAACTGTCTCTCCCCCCAAAGGAGACTGTATGGAAACGAGGGAATATCGCTCATATGAATTCCCGCACACACAACCCGGCCACCTCTGCGGACGGCGCGCAGGGCGAGCGGAACCAATTCACCAACCGGGGCATAAATGATGGCGGCATCCAGTTCCTCTGGCGGACGCCGGTCGGATGCACCGGCCCAGACGGCGCCAAGTTGCCTGGCGAAGTCTTGGGCCGCGATATCGCCGGTGCGAGTGAAGGCAAACACTGAGCGTCCCTGCCAGAGGGCGATTTGAGCGACGATATGACCCGCCGCACCAAATCCGTAGATGCCGAGCCGTTCGGCGTTGCCCGCCATGACCAGCGACCGCCAGCCTATCAGGCCGGCGCATAATAGGGGCGCGATTGATACGTCGTCGCCGGTTCTGCCGATCCCGAAAGTATAGCGCGCGTCGGCGATGGTGTGGGTTGCGAAGCCGCCATCGCGAGTGTAGCCGGTGAAAGATGGGCGGTCGCACAAATTTTCCATGCCGAGGCGGCAATAGCGGCACAGGCCGCAGGTGGACCCAAGCCAGGGAACCCCGACGCGGTCACCAATCTGATAGCCGGTTACGCCGGTACCCATCAGGTCGATGCGGCCAACGATTTCATGGCCAGGGATGACCGGATAGCGGATATCGGGGAGTTCCGAATCCACGATATGGAGGTCGGTGCGGCAAACCCCGCATGCACTGATTCTGATGCGGATCTCTCCGTCGCCAGGAATTGGATCGTCGCGCTCCTGCATCCGGAGCGGTGTGGCTGGAGCCGAGAGCACCATCGCGCGCATGGAATGCCTCCTTTTAACCGGCCCGTACGCCCGATCAGCTTGGAACGTAACGCGGATATTTATTGGTGCAATAGCCACCCCTGTTTGACCTTGATCAAAACAGTCCCGCTGGCGCGTGGTCAGATCACGCCGCTCAGAGATCGTTGTTTTGGAGGATCGATCATGATGAAGGCGCCAATCCCTGTAGGAAGGGATAGTTCCCTGACACGCTCCGAAGCAAATCCGTTGACGGTGTTGCAGCGAGAGATGGACCGGCTGTTCGATGGCTTCAGCAGGAGCTTTACCGGTCTGTCGTCACGGACGCTGATACCTAGCATGGATCTTGCCGAGACGGATAAGGAGATTGAATTAACCGCGGAACTGCCCGGCATGGAAGAGAAAGACGTGCAGCTGAATGTCGTTGGCAACCATTTGACGATTCGCGGCGAGAAAAAGAACCAACGAGAGGAAAAAGAAAAGGACTACCATCTTGTCGAGCGAAGCTACGGTTCTTTTGTGCGAACTGTCGACCTGCCGCCGGGCGTGAACATCGACAGCATCCAGGCAGTGATGTCAAAGGGTGTCCTGAAGGTCACGGTACCGAAGCCGACACCCGCGCAGGCCAAAACAATCGAAGTCAAAACGGCAGCCTGATTTGAAGGGCCGGACGCGCGTAGCATGGACCTGCGCGCGTCCGAGGTCGCTATAGCCAGACGCAACGAAATTGGGTGATATCTTGTATCAATTTCTCGAACAGACCGTCGACCATTACATGACACGAAAAGTCAAGACTGTATCGTGCGACGTCACGATGAACGAACTCAATGATCGGTTCGCTAGTGATGATTTCAATGCCTATCCGGTCGTCGACGACGAGGGGGAAGCCGTAGGCTTGGTGACAAAGTTCGACTTCCTCAAATGCTTTGCTCTTACGCTGAGCTCAATGGTTCCGCGCTATGACGAGCTTATGAAGCGAACCGTTTCCGATGTGATGATTCACGAATTTATCTATGTGAGCGCAACGACGAAGTTGGTGCGTGTGTTGCAGTTGATGGTCGAGCATCGACTTCGCAGCATTCCCGTTATGGGTACGGGACAGCATTTGGTCGGCATCATTTCGCGCGAGGATGTCATGCGAGCTTTGCGAGACTGCACGCGTGGCGAGCCGCGTGCCTTGTAACGTCTGTCTGAAAGTTTCGCATCAGCGCTCATACGCGCTAGACTTCCGGTGTGTGCATCCCAGAATAGTCAACTCGACCTGGGATTTCGATGATATCTTATCAAGCGCCGCATGAAACCCTCGAGATTGCAGCGCAGACATTTTTCCATATCCGGACATCTTCCGGTATGAAGGCTCCATGTCGACCTATCGATTGAATAGTCTGCTGGGTCCGAATTCGGTGGCGTTGATCGGTGCAAGCACGCGCAGCGGCTCGGTCGGGCGGGCGATTATAAGGAACGTTTGCGCAGCCCGTTTTGAAAATCCGTTCGGCGTCGTCAATTCACATTATCGGGAAATTGAAGGCATATCGACGGTCAAGCGTTTAGCTGAGCTGCCGTTTGTCCCAGAACTGGTCATTGTCACCACGCCGGCGGCAACGGTTCCTGAGATCGTCGCCGAAGCAGGAAGGATCGGCGCCGCTGGTGCGATTATCATCAGCTCTGGCCTCGGTCACGGAGCGGGCTCATTGGCAGAAGCCGCCGAGCGTGCGGCGCGCGCGTATCATATGAGGCTGATCGGTCCTAATTGCCTCGGCATCTTGATGCCAACGATAAATCTGAACGCGAGCTTCGCGGCTCATATGCCGTGCGCAGGTCATCTGGCCTTGATCTCCCAATCCGGTGCAATCGCAACCGGAATGGTGGATTGGGCGGCGCGTCGTAACGTCGGATTTTCTGGAATCGTATCGATCGGTGACCAGCTCGATGTCGACATCGCTGATCTGTTGGATTTTTTTGCGCTCGATACCGAGACCAAGGCGATCCTGATGTACATCGAGGCGGTCAAGGATGCCCGTAAATTCATGTCGGCGGCGCGGGCGGCGGCGCGGGTCAAACCGGTCGTCGTCGTCAAATCAGGACGGATGGCGCAAGGATCCAAGGCGGCGGCAACCCACACCGGTGCGCTGGCTGGTTCGGATGACGTTTATGATGCTGCGTTTCGCCGCGCAGGCATACTACGGGTTTTCGATCTCCGGGAGTTGTTCGATTGTGCGGAGACTTTGAGTCGAGTCAAATTCGCGTTTGGAAAGCGGTTGGCCATTCTCACCAACGGGGGCGGGGTTGGCATCCTCGCCGTGGACCGGCTTGTCGAATTGGGAGGTATTCTGGCGGCACTCAATCCTGTCGTCAAACAACAGCTCGACGTCGTTTTGCCGGCGACATGGTCGGGCTCCAATCCGGTCGATATCATTGGTGACGCAGATCCGGCGCGTTATGTCGCCGCGCTCGAGATTCTGCTGGCGGATGGCGATAGCGATGCCATCCTCGTCATGAATGTGCAAACGGCGATTGCCGATTCGGATGCCATCGCCACGGCAGTGACGCGCGTCGTTGACGCCCATCGGCGCAAGCACACTGTTTCCGCCAAACCCGTGCTGGCGGTATGGGTCGGCGCCGACGAAAAGATCTCGAAAACGTTTATCGATGCAGGCATTCCCGACTATGCAACGGAAGACGATGCTGTGCGTGGATTCATGCATCTCGTTCATCACCGCGAGGTGGTTGAATCGCTTGCGGCGGTGCCGCCGAGCCTGACACATGAATTCGTGCCGGATATCCCGGCGGCGCGGCGAATTGTCGAGTCGGCGGTCGCGCAGGGCAGGCGGTGGCTTGATCCGATTGAGGTCGTGGGCGTCTTGGATGCCTACGGGATTACCAGCGTTCCGACGCAGGCGGCTGCCAGTGCTGATGAGGCCGCTGCTCATGCGCAAGCCCTGCTCGCGCGCGGCGCGACCGTCGTTCTCAAGGTGCTTTCGCGCGACATCTCGCACAAATCTGATGTCGGAGGCGTGGTGCTCAATCTTGCCAACGCGGATTCGGTTCGAGCCGCGGCGCTCAGCATTCTTGCGAATGCAAAGGCGAAGCTGCCGGATGCAAGGATTGACGGTTTCATGGTGCAGCCGATGGTCCTGCGGCCGAAGGCTCGTGAACTCATCCTGGGAATCGCCAGCGATCCGACTTTCGGCTCCGTTATCGTCTTTGGCCACGGCGGAACCGCCGTGGAGGTGATCAACGACAAGGCGCTTGCTCTGCCGCCGCTCGATCTCAAGCTCGCCCGCGATCTTGTCGAACGCACCCGCGTTTCCCGGCTGTTGCGCGCCTATCGCGACGTGCCTGCTGTCAAACAGGACGAGATACCTTTGACGTTGGTGAAACTGGCGCAACTCGCGGCAGATATTCCCGAGATCAGAGAACTGGATCTCAATCCGCTGCTCGCCGATGAGACCGGGGTTCTTACGGTCGATGCTCGCGTCGCGGTGGGGTCTCCGGTACGAAAGTTTGTCGGCCCCGGCAACGCCAACTTTGCTGTTCGGCCTTATCCGTCGCAATGGCTGCGACATCTTGTGTTGAAGGATAATTGGCGGATTATGGTCCGGCCGATCCGGCCTGATGACGAACCTTTGATTTATGACTTTCTGCGCCACATCACCAAGCAGGATCTGAGATTCCGGTTCTTTGCTGCTGTGAATCCATTAAACCATGAATTCATTGCGCGGTTGACGCAACTCGATTACGCGCGTGCAATGGCTTTGGTGGCTTTCGACGAGGCAACCAACGAGATGGTGGGCGTCGTCCGAATTCACTCGGATTCGATTTATGAGACCGGCGAGTATGCAATACTAATTCGCTCGGACCTAAAAGGCAGGGGACTGGGTTGGATGCTGATGAAATTGATCATGGAGTATGCCAGATCTGAGGGGTTAAAGTACATTGCTGGAGATGTTCTAGCGGAGAACACCGTGATGCTGGCGATGTGCCGGGATCTCGGCTTCGAGATCGCCAACGATCCCGTCGAGCATGACGTTTACCATGTCAGGCTTATGCTTTAGCCCACGCGCATCCACCGATCGTTCATTGTGTCAAAGACGGGCAACCGACCTGACGCGATAGGTATGCATGGTGTCTCCTTCCTTGATTGAAACGTATTCACCAGCCACAAAACGCTCGTCCGCAAAGTGATAGCCGGCTTCGTCGGGCAGGTTGGTCGCGTCGTCGTAATGGAACGCCCAGGTGCCGCCGGGACGATGAATAAGATGGCCGATATCGCTATTCTCGTCCGGCCGTAGACGTGTCACGCGACATGCCTCGCGATGCTTCTTCCATGACTCATGGTCGATGCGGCCATCGGGGGCGAGCGGGGCTATAATGATGTAACCGAAATCACTGTCTCCTTCTGGGTGAGCCGGTTCGCGCGCCAGTTCGAGGCGGATTTGCCGGAATTGCTGCGGTAGAGACGTATTCAGGATCGGTTTGAGATGCATGATCATAGTCCTCGTGCCTGAGGGACTCGAATGATGAGCCAGCTCTCAGCTCTGCCTTTCTGAATCGAATGAAAATCTATACGGGTGGCGCTGCGTGCCGTTGACTTGGGTCAATGTCCATTTCCCGGTGCAATATATGGATGGCGTAAAGAGCTGGAGATTTGTATTTGGCGACAGCACCTCAATTGGCGGTTTCATCAAGAGGTGATGCGCTCGAACTGCGCCCGGATGGCTCCTGGATTGCGGCGAATGTGACCACGCTGGAATCGCTCACAGACGCCGTCACGCCGCAGCTTGAGCGGGCGAAATCCCTCAGATTGGATATGAGCGGCCTGAGCGAGCTCGATACGTTGGGAGCCTGGCTGCTCGAGAAGTTGTCGCGGCGAATAGCCGATCGTCCGGTCGAAGTCGTCGGGGTTTCTGAAAACTACGTTGGCCTGATCGAGGAGGTCAGGTATGTCAACCGGCACAATCCTCCGCCACCCAAAGCGCGCAATCCCGTGATCGCCACGGTGGAGAAGATTGGTCGCGCTGCCTGGGGCTCCCGCGAAGACGTGGTCGTGTTCTTGCAAATGCTCGGTTCGCTTTGCGTTGCAGTGCTCGGTATCATTCGCAGGCCGCGGTCGCTTCGGCTCACGTCGCTGATCTATCAATTGTATCGGGTCGGCTGGCAGGCAATTCCCATCATCCTGCTCATCACGCTTCTGATCGGCGCGATCATCGCTCAGCAGGGCTTTTTTCATTTTCGCAAGTTCGGCGCCGATTCCTACGTCGTCGATATGGTTGGAATTCTCGTGCTGCGCGAGCTTGGCGTGCTGATCGTTGCGATCATGGTCGCCGGCCGATCCGGCAGCGCTTATACCGCCGAGCTTGGCTCCATGAAGATGCGCGAGGAGATCGACGCACTCTCCACTATGGGTCTCGATCCCGTCGTCGTTTTGATCCTGCCGCGCGTCCTGGCACTGGTTTCTGCGCTGCCGATCCTGACGTTCATCGGATCGATGGCTGCGCTTTACGGTGGCGGTCTGGTCGCATGGTTTTACGGCGGCATGGGTCCGGCGATATTCATCGCGCGGCTGCACGACGCTGTGTCCGTGACGCATTTCGAGGTCGGCATGATCAAAGCGCCCTTCATGGCCTTGGTGATCGGCATCGTGGCTTGCAGCGAGGGTCTGCGCGTCAAGGGCAGTGCCGAATCGCTCGGCAAGCAGACGACGACCTCGGTGGTGAAGTCGATCTTCCTGGTGATCGTTCTGGATGGGTTGTTCGCGGTGTTCTTCGCGTCGATCGGAATGTAGCGATGGATACATCGGTTGCAGAGTTCGCAATTCGGGTCAACGATCTCGTCGTTGGTTTCGGGCGCCGCGTCGTCATCGATCATCTCTCGCTCGATGTACGCCGTGGCGAGATCCTCGGCCTCGTCGGTGCCTCGGGCGGAGGCAAGTCGGTGCTGATGCGCACCATCATCGGCCTGATCCCGCGACGGAGTGGTGAGATCAAGGTCATGGGCGCCAGGATCGGCTCGACCCATGACCTCGGAACGCAGAGGGTCGCTGGTAAATGGGGCATCCTGTTCCAGCAGGGAGCGCTGTTCTCCTCGCTGACCGTGCGGCAGAATATCCAGTTTCCGTTGCGCGAGAATCTTGTGTTGTCCAGCGCGTTGATGGACGAGATCGCCACCGCCAAGCTGGAAATGGTCGGCCTGACTCCGGAGGACGGCGATAAGTTTCCCGCCGAGCTGTCGGGCGGTATGACTAAGCGCGTGGCGCTGGCGCGGGCGCTGGCGCTCGACCCGGCGATCGTTTTTCTCGATGAGCCGACCTCCGGCCTCGATCCCATCGCGGCAGGCGACTTCGATACCCTGATCAAGACATTGCAGAAAACCCTGGGCCTGACGGTGTTCATGGTGACCCATGATCTCGCCAGCCTGAATACGGTCTGCGACCGCGTCGCGGCGCTGGCGGACGGCAAAATTGTCGCCATCGGGCCGATGCGTGAGTTGCTCCAATCCGACCATCCGTGGGTGAGAGCCTATTTCCATGGCAAGCGCTCGTTGATGCTGCAACCGAAAGCGAGTTGAGAGATGGAAACCCGTGCCCCATTTGTCGTCATCGGCGCTTTCGTGCTGGCGGCCCTCGCCGCGGTTTTCGGCTTCGTCTATTGGCTGCACAACACCGGGGGTCTGGGCCCGCGAACAACCTACCACGTGCAATTCGAGGGCTCTGTGCCCGGCCTGCTGGTTGGTGCGGCCGTTCTCTTCAATGGCATTCGCGTCGGCGAAGTGACGGAGCTCAGCCTCGCGCCGGACAATCCGCGCCGCGTTGACGCGGCGATTGCCGTGACATCGACGACGCCGGTGCGACCCGACACCAAAGTCGGCCTCGAATTCCAGGGTCTGACCGGCGTTCCAGTCATTGCGCTGGAAGGTGGTCAGCTACTCGGCGCCTCGGGTCCGGTCCCGACATTGATCGCCGAAGCCGGCGCGGGTCAGAGCATGACCCAGGCTGCACGCGATGCGTTGCGGCATGTCGATGCCGTGCTGGCGGAAAATTCGGAGCCGTTGAAAACCACGATCGCCAACCTGCAGGTGTTTTCCGAAGGCCTGGCCCGCAATACCGGCAAGCTCGACGGCATCGTGGCCGGCCTTGAACGCATGACAGCAGGAAGCGCTTCACCGGCGCGGAAAATCACTTACGACCTCCGTGCGGCGAGCGGCTTTCCCAGCCCGCCCGACCGGACTCTCAAGAACGGGCTCTTCATTCCGGAGCCGACTGCAGTGATTAAGCTCGATACGCAGCGTTTTCTGTTTTCGTCGGACAAAGAGTATCCGGATTTCGCCGAAGCGATGTGGGCAGACAGCATTCCGAAGCTGCTGCAGTCAAAACTGCTCGAAAGCTTCGAAAATTACGACATCGCCCATGCGCCCCTGCGCTCAATGGATGGAGTGCAGACAGATTATCAACTTCTGATCGACGTCCGGCGCTTTCAGATCACTGTCGATCCAGAACCAGTCGCAGATATCGGATTGTCGGCGCGTATCCTGAACAAGAATGGCAAGGTAGTCGCGGCGCGATTATTCCAGGACACGCAGAAGCTGGACAAAATCGAACCGGCGGCGGCCAGCACGGCATTCAACAATGCATTCGAACGAATCGCCAAGGACATGATCGCGTGGACCGTTAAGACGTTGTAGAGCGTGGTTCAAACGTTCCTGGATCAATAATGGTGGTACGCGCACGATTGGCGAAAGGTTCTGTTAGGAGGAGATCGAATGATTGTCCGTACCCTCTTGTTGTCGTGTTCTCTTCTCCTTGCGAGCAAGCTGCTGGCGGTCAGTTCCCCTTTTACGGATCATCCCTATAATCCCCGCCACATAGATCAACTGCCGCCCCAGATCCGTAACTATATAGCGACAATCTGCAAGGGACCGGCCAAGGCGCAGCATCATTTCGGAACCTATTCTCCAGCCGAGAGACGTTGGCGGATACACCTCGAATATCTTCGGTGCGATGGCCTCAGCGATTTCCGACGAGAACACCAATGCCTCGACGTTGATTTTATCCAGGTAGGCTCACGGTTCCGGCTTGCCTCAAAGCAATTCCGTGATTGCGACTTCTGAGGCAGATAGTGGCGAAGAGCTCGCGTTCATTATGATGACAGCGCGCTTCGCGAGCCCGGGTACGATTCGCTGGGCGCGTGAGCAGCGACGATATCATCTTCACGGATCTCTCGATCGAATAGGCGTTTTGCCGGCGACAAAATCATTGGCAGATGGAGGGGCGGGATGACATCTCGTACGTTGATTATTGTTTCATGCGCCGGCGCGATATTCGCATCTTTCGCTGCTGCGCAATCGACGGGCGGATTGCCAAATGGGAACTATATTCCTCACCTTGGCGACATCATGGGAACAATGCAGCTTCGCCACTTCAAGCTATCATTTGCGGGCAAGTTGCGGAACTGGGAGCTCGCCGCCTATGAGATGGACCGGATTAAGGAGAGTTTTCAGGATGCGGCGACGCTTTATCCGGGAATCCCGGTTTCCGATATGACAGTTATGGCGGAGCCAGTTCGACGGCTTGGCGAGGCTATTCAGAAGAAAGAACCCAACAAGTTCGCGTCCGCTTTCAGTGAGATGACAGCGGCATGTAACGGTTGTCACCAATCGATCGGTCGCGGATTTATCGTGATTAAGGTGCCAACGTCGTCCCCATTCAGCAATCAAGTCTTCGATCCGGCTGCCAGACCATGAGACGGTAGTCCTTCTTCGGAGGTTTTGCGGTTGACTCTATCGATCAATACTCTGCCATCCAGAGTCGTAGCCGATAAGTATGCGCTATCAACGTACGAACCGCCCCCCAACCGTTACGCAAACCGCGTTTTCGATGTCATTTGTGCTCAACGGTCTTCGAACTTGCCCGGTCTATGGGCAGACGCAAACATGCGTCATGCTAACTCGCAATGAGCGTTACAGATTACTCCAGGGATTTAAGAAACGCGATGAAATCATTGATCTGGTCGGCTTCGAATTGGAACTGTGGCATACTGGGGTGCCCGGTTATGATCCCTTCAGCCAAGGCTTCCTCAAGCGTCTCGACGGGATAGCGTTGGTGCAAGTTCCGAAATGGCGGTGCAATCCGAAGTGGGCTGGGACTCACCTTGTCAATCGCGTGACATCCTGCGCAATAAAGCAACGCCAAGCGTCGACCTTGCTCGACATTGGCGGCTTCTATGCGTTGTGATGATCCTAAGGTGAAGATCAGTGACAACGCAAAAAACAACAATGAGCTAGCAATCCGCATTGTTTTTCCTAAGCAAAGAGCTGAATTTAGTAGATACCATAACGCTGGTCCATCTTATTGATTTGTGTCAAGGCGTCGAGCCTAGAAACTTGCGGCTTTTCTCTTGAGCGGTTCTTTCAGTCTGACTGATCTCAATACAGCGATCGACGGTTGCTCGAGGAGCTGAATGCGCCATACCGAAAAATCATGCCGGTAGCTGTTCGACGAAATCGAATGCACCACGCTGGCCCCGCTGCCGAGCGAACCGTTCGAACACGCCGAGTGAAAACGACAAGGGTTCATCCCGATTATTCCGTCGAGGTCCGAGAAGAAGATCTTTTACTCGGTGCCGCACTGGTTGACCGTCAACCAGATCTACGTACAAGCCATCGACAACCGGGGCGCTCGAGTCCGTTCGGGCTAATTGTCGAGAACCTTCTGCCAGGAATGGCTCGATCTAGGGGCAGTATTGAGCGACGGCACAGAGCGAATGCGAACGGAATAGCATTGACCTATTGATCGTCCCAGTTGCATGGAATATCTATGACAGCTTCGGTAGGGATTGTATTTCTCGCGGCGTTGGTGACGGCAATCGCCACTGGACTAGGCGCATTACCGTTTCTGTTCATCAAGCAGATGAGTCGGCGGTGGCTGGGGGTATCCAATGGGATTGCCGCAGGCCTTATGCTCGGTGCGAGCCATGCACTAATTGCAGAGGGAAGCGCGATCCATGCATCCTGGACTGTTGCGGGCCTCGTGATCGGTGCTTTGCTCGTTGCCGTCAGCTCTTGTCTGCTACAGGTTCGCAGCGATCTCCACGTCGGTGAACTCAGAGGAGCTGGCGCCAGCAAAGCTGCATTGATCGTTGCAGTCATGACGCTGCACTCGATGGCCGAGGGAATCGGCGTTGGGGTGTCATTCGGCGGAGACGAAAAGCTTGCGACTTTTGTCACGGGAGCAATTGCTATCCACAACATAGCGGAAGGTCTTGCGATTAGCTTGGTGCTTATTCCACAGGGCGTGCGCGTGTGGAAGTCAGCAGCTTGGAGCATCTTCTCCAGCATGCCTCAACCCCTATTTGCTGTTCCTGCCTTTATGTTCGTTGCCGCTTTTGAGCCCGTCCTTCCTTTTGGCCTTGGCTTCGCTGCGGGCGCGATGATTTGGGTCGCCGTCGGAGAGCTTCTATCAGACGCCTTCAAGGACGCGCCGCACTCAAATGTTGCCACATCGGTCGTACTTGGTCTTGTAGCCATGATGACCTTTCAGATTCTCGTCAAAAGCTGATCGTACTCGGCTCCTGATCCCTGAGGCGGGACGCTTCAAGCTCTTCTCCCTAAGAGAAATTGTCCTGGCTGCAAGCGTGGGCAATAAACATTGTCAAACGGTGCGGTCGACAGAAAGCTAACGTCACTTTGGCGCGCCGCCTTGTCCGACGGCACTTGACCTCAACACGCCGAATACCAGAGAGTTTTCCTTCGCGAAAAGCCGAAACGTCTGGCGACGATTTGGCGTGTCCACGACGCAGAAGACAGCTCACCGAGAACTACAGCGCCCGTCATCATCAAAATCGTAAACTTCGAACTTGAAAACATACACGCGACAAGGGCAGGCGATTGCGATTCCAACGCTCGAATGAGCCGGTGACTTCATGTCATCGTATATCATTCTTCATTATATCGATTGGGAGCGATTCTATGATAAAAGACATTATCCTGCATTTGGAGAGCAACCCGTCCCGGGATATCGGTCGCGATTTTGCTGTTTCGACAGCTGAGATGTTTTCCGCCCATCTGACGGGTGTCTCCTTTGCTTTTGCAGCAAGCATTCCCAACTATATTGCTCCGACTTTGCCCGCAGATGCTCTCGCCAACCTACTTGCGGAAAGTGAAACAGCAGCGCGCGGCGCAATTGATCGTTTTAAGTCCGCCATGAAGCGCGGCGACCTTCTGGCTGAACCGCGGCTGTTGCTGCAAACTGAATTTGGACCGTCCAGAACTTTTTCGGAGATGGCGCGGTGTTTCGATCTGAGCGTCATCATGCAATCGGACGATGATAACGGCATCGATAACGACACTTTGATCGAGGCGACGCTGTTTGATTCTGGTCGGCCGCTCATTATTGTCCCTTACATCCAGCACGAGGGGTTGAAGCTGGACCGGGTTGTGTGCTGTTGGGATGGAGGCCGCGCCGCAGTGCGTGCGATCAATGATGCGTTACCTTTATTGAGGAAAGCCAACGCCGTCGAATTGTTTATTGTCGAGAATGAAAAGACCGCCAGCGAAAGTGGTGTTGGCGTTATTGACATCGGCAGGCACCTGGCCCGGCACGATATCAACATCGAAGTGAGAAGAACACCCGCCGCTGACATCGATGTGCCGAGCCTGATTCTGTCGCATGTTGTTGACTGTTCGGCGAGTCTACTTGTGATGGGTGGCTATGGACATTCTCGTCTGCGCGAATTTATCCTTGGCGGCGTCACACGCGGAATACTGGCGGCGATGACGGTTCCTGTTTTTATGTCGCATTAGGATCTTGTTGGCTGCGCTCGCCGGCGTGAGTAGTGTTTATCCCGTAGCGGCAGGGTCTTTGAAGCAGATCTGCATGCAGCCGTATCGAACGATACGTTCCACAAAATTCCTACATCTTAAAGAGGCCGTTTGCCTCGTTCCTTTCCCGAGCAGATAAGATTATCTATTGCGTTCATCGGGAATGATTGGCACGAAACAAGCCACTGCCAAAGGAGTCAGGCCGCGATGATCACTTTCAGCGCACCCGTGTCCGCAGCGCGGCTGAATGTGTCATACGCCCTAAGGATTTGGTCGAGGGAGAATCGATGCGTAATCAATTGGGCAGGATTGAGCTTGTTAGATTGCACCGTCTTGAGAAGCATAGGCGTCGTGACCGTATCGACCAGTCGGGTCGTAATTGAAATATTATGCGACCATAATCTCTCTAGGTGCAGATCCACTTTACTGCCGTGCACTCCAATGTTGGCGATGATGCCTCCGGGGGCGATGATGTCCTGGCAAAGCACAAAGGTAGCCGGAATGCCGACCGCCTCGATCGCCGTATCGACACCTTTACCATCGGTTAATGCTTTCACCTCGTTGGCAACCTTTCCGCTCGCGCTATTGATCGTCTGCGAAGCGCCGAATATCTTGGCGATTTTGAGACGCTTGTCATCAAGATCGATCATGATGAGTTTGGCGGGGGAATAGAACTTCGCTGTCAGCAATGCGGCAAGACCGATCGGCCCGGCTCCCACGATCGCGACGGTTGACCCCGGCACCACCTTGCCGTTCAGAACGCCGCATTCGAATCCGGTCGGCAAAATATCGCTCAACATGACGAGCGCTTCTTCATCGGCGTCAGTCGGAATGTGATAAAGACTTGTATCGGCGTGCGGGATCCGAACATATTCGGCTTGCGTCCCATCGATTTCGTTGCCGAGGATCCAGCCGCCGGTGGTGCAGTGGGAATAGAGACCTCGACGGCAGTATTCGCATTTGCCACAAGAGGAAATGCAGGAAATGAGGACATGGTCGCCTGGTTTGAAGGTCGTGACACCGGCGCCAATTGAATCGATGATACCCACACCCTCGTGTCCGAGAATACGACCCGGCGTACAGGTCGGCACGTCGCCTTTCAGAATATGGAGGTCCGTGCCGCAGATGGTCGTTTTCACGATCTTGACGATAGCATCTCCCGCAGACTGTATTTCCGGCTTGGGACGATCTTCGAGCGTCTTATGCCCGGGTCCATGGTAGACGAGCGCCTTCATGGAATGCTCCGATCCAATGCGTTGCTTGATGTTAATAAGATCTGGTTCGCAGCGTCGCATGTTGACTTTGATCAAGGTCGACCTTTCGGGGTGCCGAGAATCATCAGTTAGCCATGCTATTGTGGAACATCATTCGATATCGTGTTGAGATGGCGAGCGACCATCGACGCAAAGCACCAAAGCGCGCTCCGGTGGATCAAGGTAGAGGCCAACGATGTCGCGTACCTTCTCAACGAACTGTGATCGGTTGAGAGTTTGAAGGTCTCGCTTCGATGAGGTTACAGAGAGAATGCGCTCCAGATGCGATGCACCGTCGAAACTGACAGGCCGGACGCTTCATTGAAGTGACGAGTTGCACGCATAATCCAAGTCGACAGAAAGCTTCTCAACCGGCATGCGCAGGTCGAGAAAGAGCAGGTTGGCGTCGAACGTGAGATTTCAACGGAGGATAATGAGTTGGTCGAGCGGGGCGTGTCCCGCGATTGGTTGCGCTCGTCGCTGTTCAAAGACTGATCCGACTGTCGTCAACAACACCGCGCGTAATGCGAACGACCGTCATCGTTGGTCCGTGCCAACAGCAGCAAGCCGCTGCCGACAACCCAGGGACGATCGACGATGACGGATCTCCACGGCTACGAACCTGGCTTGATCGATCGCTTACGTCGCTTCGATGGGTGCGAACCCTCACGATTGCTTAAGCCGCATCGTCGCAAGTCCTACTGGCGACAAACATTTGCCTGCTGGTGCGAGGCGAATAGCCATTCGCTAGGTGCACCACCTTGACGGAGTCGATGTTCAGGCGCTCGCTGCCGATTTCCTGTTTTGCCAAGATCAGCGCCTGAGAGGGATCATCTGACACAACATCGATCTGACGCTGAAGGCACCTGAAATTATGGCCGTTTGAATTCAGCAGATCCTTGTAGAACGAGACGCGATAGTTTTTCATTGGAAGCTCCTCATTCATCATGATGCGCCGGGTGAACCGTGGGCCGGTAACCTCAAGCCTCCATGGCGGTCAGCCTCTGTCGGTTGCGCAGCGCGATTTGGCGAGCGCTCGAAAACATCAGGATGCCCTGATCGTTGAGTTGCGAAAGCGCCCGCGAGACAGTCTCAAGAGTCAAACCGAGGTAGTCGCCAATGTCGCGACGACACATCGGAAGCGCCATCATGCCGGTCTTGGCGAGCCGGCGATCCATTTCCAGGAGGAAAGTGGCAACGCGCTCAATCGCGGTCTTGCGGCCAAGAAGCAGCATATGATCTTCGGCATGGCGGAGGTCGCTTGCCGTCAACGTCCAGAGATTGCGGGCAACTTGGGCGTTCGATGCTGCGGCCTTCTCAAGGCTGCGACGAGGCACCAGGCGGACAGTGGTATCGACGATTGCTTCGGCGGTGAGCCGGTGCTCCAAGCCGGGGTCGAGGCCAAAAACATCGCCCGGCAGGTGGAATGCGCCGATCTGCCGTCGTCCGTCGCTCAGCAGTTTATAGGTACGGACTGCGCCGCCGATAGTCTGGTAGAGGTATTCGGAAGGCTCGCCTTCGCCGTAGATTTCTTCATCCTTTCTGTAGGAAAATTCGCTTGGAACCACTCCCGAGCCGCGGACGATCTCGCCGAATTGGTCGGCCGCCAGGACGTGCGGGATGTCGAGAACCTTAGCAGTGAGGCCGGTGATCGTCTCGGTATGCATGTCGCCATCTCCTCGATGCGGGATGGCTTGGTTTACCGGAGATGTCCGCGCCAGAATATTTCGGTCGATATCCTAAGGGGAGCCTCCTAAGGGGTGTTACGGAGGTGGATGTTCCAGGACGTGGCGCCGACGTACCGATGGTGCTCAAAGCGCATTTCTACGTGACAGCCTGGAAAGGTGGCGATGTTCCCCGTCGTATCGGGCGAACCAAAGGCGAGCTGAACTTGAAACTCCATATTGTCTGCCATGGCAGCTCAAAGACTGGCGGCGCATCGCAACACGATACGACCGATGCGCCCACACCTTCTCCGCAAACTGCATCGTCGCAACAGTCATCTTCTAGACATTATCGATGAATGCTGAACCTAGGTAGAGGTGGTCGTGAACCACCTTGACACCTGGGACGTTTTCAGCCGCCACGATCGCAGCTTGCCGGAAACGCGCGTCCGTAATGACGCCTGTAAGATGTACAATTCCATCATGAACCGTGACGCTCAATTGCGCCGGTCGCCAGTCATTCTTATCGATGGAGGCGATCACACGGTCACGAATATGATCATCATCTGCCGTCGGGTCCGGAACATCCTTTGCGAGGCTTGCGACGGCACGAAGAAGGTCGGTGCGGGTCACAATCCCAATTACCGTGCGTCCACGCACCACGGGCAGACGCTTGACACTACGGCGCTCCATCAAACGCACAAGCTCCGCAAGCGGCATATCTTCGGTTGCGGTGCAGAGGTCGTCTTGTGTCATAATCTCGCTGACCTTACGACCATGCTCTCGCACAAAGTCCTGGGCCACTTTTCCCGAAACCCCCATCAGAAATTCGAGCCATCTGATGCGCGGACGCTGCGTCCCGATCTCACTGCGTCGCACAAAATCTCCCTCCGAGACCACTCCAATCAGCCCGCTCCTCTTGTCAACAACGGGAAGGCCGCTGATGTGCTGTTGCAACATAAGGTTTGCAGCATCCAGAATGGACGTGTCGGCTGACACTGTGATCACCTTGCGGGTCATTATCTGATGTGCACGCATTCAACCCTCCATTTTTGAGAATATTCGTCCAGAAATGAAACCGGATGATTGACGCACCTCAAACAAGACCTTCATCCAAGCCTGACTTTCGATCGACCTGAGACGAATGTTCGAGCATCAACTACGAGGGATATGACCTGACTCGTGCAAGGAGCGCCCAACACCGATTTGGCGTCTGGAAGACAAGGATATAAGTCGATCCGTCCAGTGCGCGTCGAAGCTCATGGCTCCCAAGGCACTACAATTTCGCAGCTGGATGGTTGACTGACTGGTTTCTTCCGTAAGGCGTTGTCGCAAGAAATGCCTCGGGATTCATTCGACTACACGGAGTAGCCGCAGGTATCCAGGCGCGATCCATTGCGATGGATCAAAACACGGAGTTCCCTAGAGGCTAGGTTAAAAACCTCCAGAAGGGAGGGATTCATGGCCTTCAAGGATGTTCTTCTGACGCTGACGAGCTATCCGGAACCAACGCCCGTCTCGATAGTGAACGATGCAGTTTCGATAGCCGCCGCTCTCCGTGCTCATTTGGCGGCGATTTCTTGCGAAGTACACGTGGAAGTGCCGGGCAACTTCCTTGCCAAGGCGATCATCGACATACCCGGGATCGCGGCCCATGAAACGGCAAAGAGCCGAAAGAACGCCAAAGATCTGCTTGCCGCGTTTGAAGCGGCGGCTGCAAAATCCGGCGTTACGCATGAGACCATTTTCGAGAAATGCGCAACGCATCGGACGCCGACGCTGCTGGTCTACTATGCGCGGCTTCGCGATCTCACGATCATGCCGGTACCGGAATCATATGATCTGTGGTGCGCGGAGGAGATTATCTTCGAATCGGGCAGGCCGACGCTGATCCTGCCCACTGTCCCGCGATCACGCCCGTTCCAGCTCGATACCGTCGGCGTGGCTTGGGATTTCAGCCGCACCGCGACGCGTGCGGTTTCGGATGCGCTTCCCCTTTTTGACAAGGCGAAGAAGGTCCGCGTTGTTATCGTCACGAACGAAAAATCTTTTGATTCCAAACATTCCCCCGAAGAACTGGCAAAAAATCTTGCCCATCACGGTATCGATGTCGTTTTGGATGAGGTCGACGCCGAAGGCAGGCCGATCGGCGAGGTCCTTGAAGCATACGTACTTTCCCGTGGGATCGACCTGCTTGTCATGGGGGCTTATGGGCAGTCCAGATGGCGCGAGGTCGTACTTGGAGGTGCAACCAGGAGTCTGCTGTTAAAACCGCCTGTTCCGGTTTTCTTCTCGCGTTGACGAGGTGTCACGCAAGCGCACCTTGACGCCACGTCACCATATCAGGCGAAAATAGCGTGCGGCCTCGTTGAGGGACATCGATCTTTGCTGCAGGGTTCTGATAGGAAGATTTCGAACAAATTCTGAGCGGGGTTTTCTTGCAGCAGCAGTGGCAGCAACCAAGAGATCCGCATCGCCTCTCAGCGGATGAGGTATTCAAAACGCTCGGCACGACGGTGCAGTTCGGGTTGAGCGACGACGAGATAAGGCGACGCCTCGCGCGCTATGGCCGCAATGAACTGCAAGCGGAAGCGCCAAGGGCGGCCTGGCTGAAGTTCCTCGACCAGTTTGCCAACATCCTCGTGGCCCTTCTGATTGTCGCGGCGGTGATCTCCTCCGGCCTTTGGTTCTATGAATCTCGTTCCGCACTGCCTTATGAAGCCATTGCGATCTTCGCCATCGTTTTTATCAATGCGGTGCTGGGTTATGCCCAGGAAGCTCGAGCCCAGAAGGCCATGGCCGCGCTGCGCCAGATGGCGGCGACACGAGCCAATGTCATCCGAGAAGGCGTGCCGCAGAAGATCGCGGCAGCAGAGTTGGTTCCCGGCGACATCATTCTCATCGAGGAAGGCAACACGATCCCCGCTGATGCGCGGCTTGTTCAATCAACCGCGCTGCAGCTCCAGGAGGGGGCGCTGACGGGAGAAAGCCTGCCAGTCTCGAAGGATACGCTGCCCGTCACCACCGAGGCGGAATTAGGTGACTGGCACAACATGGTCTTCAGCGGAACGACCGTCGTTTATGGGCACGGTCGCGCCGTGATCACAGCCACCGGCATACAGACCCAGATAGGCCGCATCGCAGGTCTGCTCGAAAGAGCCCCGGAAGAGACGACCCCCCTTCAGAAGGAGCTTGATCGCGTCGGCAAGCTGCTGGCGATGATCGTCATAGTCATTGCGGTGGCGATGATCGGGATCATCCTGCTCATCAGCGAGATTCGCGATCTGTCAGACGTGTTCGATGCCTTGATCTTCGGCGTTGCGCTTGCCGTGGCAGCGATCCCGGAAGGCTTGCCAGCCATCGTGACGGCCGTGCTGGCACTCGGTGTGCAGCGGATGGCCAAGCGAAACGCCATCGTTCGTAAGCTCGCCGCGGTCGAGGCTCTGGGTTCGGCGAATGTCATTGCTTCCGATAAAACCGGAACGCTGACGAAGAACGAGATGACCGTCCGCCGAATCGTTACGGCCAGTGGATGCACCAATTTGAACGGCACCGGCTACGTCCCCGAGGGGGACCTGCAGTATCAGCCGTCGAATGACGATGCCCTTCAGTACGAGTTGAACCGCGCGCTGCGTGCGGCCGACAGGGCCAACAACGCAGTTCTCCAGGAGAACGATGGCCGATGGACCGTTCATGGCGATCCGACCGAGGGCGCGCTGATTGTCGCGGCGCGCAAGGCGGGGCTGACGGCAGAGGCGCTGGATAAGCGTTTTCCCCGCATAGCCGAGGTCCCGTTCTCGTCGGAGCGTAAGCTCATGAGCACGATTCACGCCGATGCCAAGAAGCGCGAGCGGCTTATCGCCCTGACGAAGGGCGCGCCCGACGTTTTGCTTACCCGCTGTTCGCACGAGCTTGTGGGCAAGGAGGCGAGGCCGCTGACCGATGCGCGCCGGGCTGAAATCCTGATGAGCAATGGAGCGCTGGCTGCGGACGCACTTCGGACGCTAGGAGTGGCATTCCGCTCACTGCCACCCGACCCGGAGGGCCGAGATGGCTTTGACGAAAGCGTGGAGCAGGATCTCGTCTTCCTGGGGTTGATCGGAATGATGGACCCGCCGCGCGAGGAAGCGAGAAAAGCCATCGCCAAGGCGAAAAAGGCGGGTATTCGCCTGATCATGATCACCGGCGATCATCCGAAGACCGCCGCCGTGATCGCTGCCGAACTTGGCATCGCGTCCGATGGCCGCATCCTTGCTGGCACCGAGTTGAAGGCAATGAGTGACGACGCGCTCGACCGGGCGGTCGCGGAGACTTCAGTCTACGCCCGGGTCAATCCGGAGCACAAGCTACGCATCGTCGAGGCGCTTCAGCGGAGCGGAATGATGGTGGCAATGACAGGCGACGGCGTCAACGACGCACCGGCCCTGAAGAGGGCGGATATCGGTATCGCCATGGGGATCACCGGCACCGATGTCTCCAAGGAAGCAGCCGACATGGTGCTCGCCGACGACAATTTCGCGACGATTGTGGCCGCAGTGGAGGAGGGACGGGCAATCTTCGCCAATATCCGAAGATTTTTGCGCTATCTGCTGTCGTCGAACATCGGCGAAGTCATGACGATGTTCCTTGGCGTGCTGCTCGCTGGCGTGATCGGTCTTTCAGCGCCCGGAAGGGAAGATGGCACGCTCATCCTTCCCCTGATGGCCACGCAGATCCTGTGGATCAATCTGGTGACGGATGGCGGTCCTGCGCTTGCCCTTGGGGTCGAACCGATCGACACTCGAACCATGACTCGTCTGCCGCGTCCTCGAGGCGAAGGCGTGATCACCCGCCGGATGTGGAGAGGCATCTTTTTTATCGGCACCGTGATGGCAGCCGGAACGCTCTTCGTGCTCGACGCTTCGCTTCCCGGCGGCCTGATCGAAGGCAAGGGATCGGTCGTCTATGCGCAGACCATGGCGTTCACCACGTTGACGATGTTTCAGCTATTCAATGTGTTCAATGCCCGCTCCGATGAGCAGAGCGCATTTGTTGGACTGTTCAGGAATAATTGGCTATCGGCGGCCGTCGTGTTTTCCCTGATCCTCCACATCGCTGTCGTCTATGTGCCGTTTCTTCAGGAGGCGTTCTCGACGACAGCTCTGGGTCTGGCCGACTGGTTGATCTGTACGGTGGTCGCGAGCTCGGTATTGTGGTTGCGTGAGCTTAGCAAGTTCGCGGCTTGGAGGAAGTGATCGGCACGGCGCGGAGCGTCATCATGGCGGTGCTGCCGCTCATGAACACTTTGCGGTCATGTGCATTATCGAGCCGAAGCACTGTCGAAGTTTAGGTTACGTTATTAGCACGGTAAGTTGTGTGGGCCTGAGACGGCGATTTAAAAGCGGAGCAAAGAACTTTTGCTTTTGGGTCGGAAATTATCACGGCCTTAACGACCTCCCTTGAGATCTCCTCCGCGTCGTCCCCTTACCAATCGGCATGGCAGCCGTGCCCACAACATTCCGGAAAGTGAAGTGGACGGCACCGTGGACAGGTACGATCTAATGCGGCGCCAAGTAGAACGCCTCTCAAGGCGAGGTCTTATTTTATGCGCTGGTTCATGTAAAACTTATTTATCGGATTTGACGCATAATTTGAATCTATGAACTAATTACGATATTGAAGAATTATCGGAATTAGGCCATAGTTGAGCTATGGCAGACTTGGCGCGCAGTCCAAAGCAGGTCGGTAACTTCATCCGCCGCGCACGCAAGCAGCGGAGATGGAGCCAGACGCAGCTCGGCGAGAGGGCGGGTCTCCGTCAGGAGACAGTCTCGTTAATCGAAAGCGGCAATCCCGCCACCAGGCTGGATACGATCCTTGCCGTGCTCGCCGCGCTCGACCTCGAAGTCCAGATAGGACCACGATCGAAGGGCAGGGCCGCCGCCATCGAGGATATTTTCTGATGGCGCGCCGTCGGCAGCACGCACCGCTGCACGTCTATCTCAACAACCGCCTGGTCGGTCATCTTCTCAAAGATCCGGGCGGCGCGGTCAGCTTTCAATATGATGAAAGCTGGCTCGGTTGGGAGAATGCCATCCCGGTCTCGCTTTCACTGCCGTTACGGGAGGACTCCTGGCGCGGTGCTCCGGTCATTGCGGTCTTCGAGAACCTGCTCCCCGACTCCGAACTGCTGCGCCGACGTGTCGCAGAAAGAGTCGGCGCCGAAGGGGCCGACGCCTATAGCCTGCTCGTAGCCATCGGACGGGATTGCATCGGTGCTCTCCAGTTTGTTGCCGATGGAGTCGATGAGCGCAGCAGTGGAATCGAAGGAGAGCCCATCGATGACGCGGCAATCGAAAAGCTGCTGCGGAACCTTGAGCAGGCTCCCCTTGGCCTCAGCAAAGACGACGATTTCCGGATTTCCGTTGCCGGCGCGCAGGAAAAGACCGCGCTGTTGTGGGACGGCAAGCGTTGGCGCAGGCCTCTCGGGACGACACCCACGACCCATATCCTGAAGCCCCAGATCAACGGCATCGATCTGTCGAACAGCGTCGAGAACGAGTTTTTTTGCCTGAGGCTGCTCGCAGTCTTTGGGCTTCCGGTCAACAACGCCACCATCGAGACGTTCGGGAGGACGAGAGCGCTGGTCATTGAACGCTTCGACCGGCGTTGGACTCGGGACGGGCGCCTACTGCGTTTGCCGCAGGAAGATTGCTGTCAGGCGCTGTCGGTGCCCCCGAGCAGGAAGTATCAGAGCGACGGCGGGCCCGGCCTCGTGCAGGTTCTCGACCTCCTCAAGGGCAGCGACACGCCCGACGAGGATCGCAAGACCGTCCTCAAGGCCCAGATCCTGTTCTGGCTTATCGGGGCCACCGACGGACACGCCAAGAACTTCAGCATCTTCCTCGGACCAGGCGGCACTTTCCGCCTGACGCCGCTTTACGACGCTCTGTCCGCCCAGCCGAGTCTCGACGCCCGCCAGATCGAACGCAAGCAGATGAAGCTCGCCATGGCCGTGGGAGCGAAGAACCACTACAGGATTGATGGAATTCAAGGCCGACACTTCTTCGAGACCGGACGGAAGGCGCGATTTTCGAAGACGACCGTTCAAACCGTGATCAACGAAATCGCTGCCACCGCAGGCGAGACGCTGGAGCGGTTAGCGGATGAATTGCCGCCCCGGTTTCCCAAAGCGATCCATGCTTCTGTCAGCAAAGCCTTCGCCGCACGTCTCGGGGTTCTTTCGGCTGGAACATGAGGTGCGCGTGAAGTCGACAGTCTCCGCGTGGACCAAACATCATCGCAACAAACGATATGAGACAGTGTCGAACTGTCAGCGATAGTTGCAGTGCTAATACAGGTGCCTTGTGATACTGGTGCTAACGGTCTTTTTCTTGTCTGTCTGCGGAGTGCCGTTCAAACTATCGTACGTCGATTTTCTGTGCTTGATCTGTCGATGATTCACTCGATCGTTGTCGATAGTGTCCGAAACGATGTTCAAAAGAAGATCGTGATTTTCTGCTGGGAAATCAGTAGCGAAAATTTTTTGACGGATCGCTTTTCGGATTCGGGAGATCACCGTCAATCTCCTGTCGAATCTTGACCACTTCGGTGCGAAAGTTTCAATCGAAGCGTTGCGTTCGACATGCGGCCGCTTGATGTGGCGGGCCGGGTCCATCAGTTCATGCTAGAGCCCGTCAAGAACGGCTGCCTCCAGTTCATCCTGGCGGAGGGCGGTGAGGTTTGCACGATTGCCCTCGCTTCGGCGGTCGCGCCGAAATGCTCCGCCGAGAAGTTTGACGAAGCTGGCTTCAACTCCTCACAGCCGCTGCAACATAGAACGTATTGGGCAGGGCGACTTCGAGAAGATTCAGATACCGCATCGATCTGATCTGGCGCATCCGATCTCGCGCATCGGGTGGACGCCGGCAGCATCTCTTCAACTATCGGTTCGTCCGCTCGATGACGGCCATCAACTCGGAGATCTTGCGCCGCTGATCGGCCTTGTTGCCGCTTGTGATCGCGTGCTCAACGCAATGCGCCACATGATCCTTCAGCACTTCCTCCTCGACGCGCCGGAGCGCGGCGCGCACGGCGGATATCTGCGTCACGATGTCGATACAATAGCGGTCTTCGTCCACCATTCGGGATAGGCCGCGTACCTGGCCCTCGATCCGGCTGAGGCGCTTTCGGCAGGATATCTTGATATTGTCGCGCATGACGGATATATACCCCTATGGGGTATAGACTGCAAGGGGACTTCGGAGATCCGGATGAACACAGCAGGGCAAGCAAAGTCCCAGGATGGAAATGACTGCGGCTGCGGTGCGGAGAAGCCGACCGCATCATCCCCCGCCGCATCGAGTGAGGCGAGTTGCTGCGGTGGGGAAGCTGCGACGGCACATGCCCATGATGCGCACGCACATCATCACGAGCAACACCATGGTCAGGCCGCCCATGCGGCCGACGTAAAAGTTCTGGATCCGGTCTGTGGCATGACGGTCGATCCGCAGACCAGCAAACATCGCTTCGACCATCATGGCTCGACCTATCATTTCTGCTCTGCCGGCTGCCGAACCAAATTCGCCGCGGCGCCGCAGTCGTATCTCGACAAGTCCAAGGCGCCGCCGGCGGATGTGCCGGAAGGCACCATCTACACCTGCCCAATGCACCCGGAAGTCCGCCAGGTTGGTCCCGGCGCCTGTCCTATCTGCGGCATGGCGCTGGAGCCTGAACTTGTGTCCCTGGACGACGCGCCTAATCCTGAACTCGCGGATATGTTGCGCCGGTTCTGGATCGGGTTGATCCTCGCGTTGCCTGTGATCGCGTTGGACATGGGTGCGCATATTGCCGGAGCGCATGGCTGGATCGGGCAAACATTATCGAACTGGATTCAGCTCGCGTTCGCGACGCCGGTGGTGATCTGGGCCGGCTGGCCGTTCTTCTTGCGTGGCTGGCAATCGCTGACGACGCGCAATCTCAACATGTTCACGCTGATCGCGATGGGCACTGGCGTCGCCTATGTCTATAGCCTTGCCGCCACCTTCGCGCCCGCGATATTCCCGCAGGCCTTTCGCGGGCATGACGGCGCGGTCGCGGTCTATTTCGAGGCGGCGGCGGTCATCACGGTTCTGGTGCTACTCGGGCAGGTGCTTGAGTTGCGCGCGCGCGAGGCAACGTCGGGAGCCATCAAGGCGCTGCTCGATCTTGCACCGAAGACCGCGCGCCGCATTGATGAGCTAGGCGCGGATCACGACGTGGCGCTTGACGACGTAGCCGTCGGTGACCGGCTTCGGGTTCGCCCCGGAGAAAAGGTGCCGGTGGACGGTGTTATCGTCGAGGGTCGCTCGTCGCTCGATGAATCTATGGTGACCGGTGAATCCATGCCGGTTGCCAGGGAAGCGGGCGCACGGGTGATCGCTGGCACCATCAACCGGTCTGGCAGCTTCGTCATGCGGACCGAGAAGGTCGGGCGCGACACGCTGTTGTCGCGGATCGTACAGATGGTAGCGCAGGCGCAGCGGTCCCGCGCTCCGATCCAGCGTTTGGCCGATCGGGTGGCCGGCTGGTTCGTGCCCGCCGTCATCGCTGCGGCCGCGGTCGCGTTCGCGGTCTGGGCCGTCGTTGGCCCCGAGCCGCGTCTGGCGTTCGGTCTGGTTGCTGCGGTGAGCGTGCTGATCATCGCCTGTCCATGTGCACTCGGGCTCGCCACGCCAATGTCGATCATGGTGGGCGTGGGACGCGGCGCGCAGGCCGGCGTCCTGATCAAGAACGCCGAAGCGCTCGAGCGCATGGAGAAGGTCGACACGCTGGTGGTCGACAAGACCGGCACCTTAACCGAGGGCAAGCCCAAGGTCGTCGCCATCGAGGTAGCGGAAGGTGTCGAGAAAGACGATCTGCTGCGTCTTGCTGCAAGCGTCGAGCGATCCAGCGAGCATCCGCTGGCGGACGCCATCGTAGCTGCGGCGAAGCACCGCAATCTGGTGCTGAACGACGTGCAGGAGTTTGACGCGCCGGCCGGAAAGGGCGTGACTGGAAAGATCGCGGGAAAAACTGTGCTGATCGGCTCAGCCGCGTTTCTCGAATCCCGGAATGTTGCCGTTCACGGCATGGCAGCATTGGCCGAAGATCTGCGCGCCGACGGCGCCACCGTCATCAATATCGCATGTGAGGGCAAGCTGGCGGGTCTGCTCGCGATTGCCGATCCTGTGAAAGCGTCAGCGCGCGCGGCTCTGAAAGCGCTGGCAGAAGACGGCATTAAGGTCATCATGCTGACCGGCGATAATCGCACCACCGCCCATGCGATCGCCAGGCAGCTTGGCATCGCCGATGTCGAGGCGGATGTTCTTCCCGAACAGAAGAGCGCGGTCGTCGCAAGACTTCGGGATGAGGGGCGTGTCGTGGCGATGGCCGGCGACGGCATCAACGATGCGCCGGCGCTTGCTACCGCCGATGTCGGCATCGCCATGGGCACCGGGACGGACATTGCAATGGAAAGCGCCGGCGTGACGCTGCTCGGGGGCGATCTCATGGGTATCGCTCGCGCCCGCCGTCTCTCTGAGACGACAATGCGCAATATTCGGCAGAACCTGTTCTTCGCCTTCATCTACAATGCGGCAGGCATTCCGATCGCAGCCGGGGTTCTCTATCCGCTTTTTGGCTTGCTGTTGTCCCCGATCGTGGCCGCCGCTGCCATGGCGCTGTCGTCAGTGAGCGTCGTCGGCAACGCGCTGCGGCTGCGCGCTGCGAGGCTTTGAAGGCGAGGGTAGGTCGGTCGTTTGTTCTTCAGCGGTGAGAGCGCGTCCAGACCTCTCCGCTGCACAACGCGCCGACGCAGCCTTCCACGCGCAGCGCGCCGGGACCCGCGACAGAGACGTTGCTGGCATAGGAGTTGCCGTCATCGGCATTGTAGATCGTGCCTGACCATTTGTTAGATTCGGTTTGCGACATGCCATGGAACAGCGGCAGTCCGATCATCGGTCGCTTGGACAGCGCGGGGTTGCGATTTTTGTCGTCGACGGCAGGTCTTCCGGTCGCGGGATCGATCGGGTTGCGTAGCCAGACAATGACGCCGCAAATTCCGCTGCGGCATTTGCTGACACGAACCTTGGCATCACCCGCCTGTGTTAACCAGATGCCGGTGGGGTCGGCCGGTGTCTGTGCGCCGGCGACAGATAACATAGCGGCAAGAATCGCAATGGCAAAGCCGGATCGCACGAGCATGACAACCACCTCCAGAGTCCCTTGGGGTGCATAACAAAAAAAACGAGTGATGCAACGTTATATGTGCAGCGAGCTATGGCCGGTCCTGGAGAAGGCAAAGGACGTAGTGACAGCGAGCTGCGCGTCTCGTGAATATGCGGCCTGCAAGACCGGCATACCCAGCGTTGACCACTCTCAAGTTATGGTATGTAACGGCTATTGTCGTACTGGCGAAGGAAACTCCTGATCAGGGGTTTTCTCTGGTCTCAATTTCAATCTCCCACCAATTCGGACAAATAACCCATGACCTTTACGCTTCCGAACCTGCCGTATTCCTATGACGCGCTTGCGCCTCATATGTCCAAAGAAACCTTGGAATATCATCATGATAAGCACCATCAGGCATATGTGACCAACGGAAATAACGCCATCAAGGGGACCGAATTCGAGGGCAAATCGCTCGAGGAGATCGTGAAAAGCTCATACGGCAAGAGTGCAGCCGTGGGCGTCTTCAACAACGCCGGTCAGCACTATAACCACCTGCATTTCTGGAACTGGATGAAGCCCAATGGCGGTGGCAATAAACTGCCCGGTCGTCTAGAGAAGAAAATCGTCGAGGATTTTGGCAGTCTGGACAAATTCAAGGCTGACTTCGCCGCGGCTGGCGCCGGACAGTTCGGTTCGGGATGGGCTTGGCTGCAAGTCAAGAATGGCAAGCTCGGAGTGTCCAAGACGCCGAACGCCGAGAATCCGCTGATTCACAACGCGACTCCCATTCTTGGCTGCGACGTTTGGGAGCACTCTTATTACATCGACTACCGCAATCGCCGTCCGGATTATCTCAAGGCGTTCCTCGATCATCTCGTGAATTGGGATTACGTCGACGAACTGTTCTCCAAGGCCGTCTGATCTATAGGCGGAGAATCTCATGAAAGGCGGCATGGCAGTGCCGCCTTTTTTTGTTGGTATGCCCGTTCGTTACATTTCTCATCAATGTTTCAGGTGGGATCGCAGCGGGTCTGCTGCGTCACCTTCTTGCATCATCGCTCGATACCGCTGTTGTACGAACACGGCGAGATCGGCTGGCCAGCCATCTACGTGCTCGGGATTGGTCGCTCGGCCTGTTTGCCGGCCTCGCGCTGCTCCGTCCACCTGACATAGGGCGACGACTGCTGGACGCCCCGTTCGCGAAGCCGCCGGCTTGCCTGCTGGCCAACCGTGATGTTATAATATAACGGTTATGGACCTCTCAATTTGGCTCCCTGGTCTCGTCCGGGGCCGGAAAGCGTATCAGGTGCTTCCTCCTCACACTCACGTCCATGGTCAAGCTCACGAGCATGGACACCCAAAGGGGCACGCCCATGGACCATCCTCGCCGCATCCGGCCCAGGCAGTGCCATGGTCGATCCTGCGGATGGCGCTGGTTGCTCGGCTGGGAACGGCGCTTGCGGTCAGCGTCGGACTTTGGGCGGCCGTACTGCTGACAACCGTGAGATGGTAGCGCAACTGCAATTTCGTGACGTCACGCTGGGGTATGAGCGGCATCCGGCCGTGCATCATCTGAGCGGTGAGATCGCGGCCGGCGCGCTGCTGGCGGTGGTCGGTCCAAACGGCGCGGGTAAATCCACGCTGTTTCGCGGCATCGTCGGCATCCTGAAGCCGCTGGCGGGATCGATCGCCTTCGGCGACCTCGACGTCCGCGACATTGCCTATTTGCCACAAAGCGCTGAGATCGATCGCAGCTTTCCGATTTCGGTGTTCGATTTCACCGGTTCTGGGTTGTGGCGAACCACCGGCGCGTTCGGCGGACTCGGCAGGCGCGAACGTCGGCGGATCGTTGAAGCTCTTGCGGTTGTCGGCCTGAACGGATTTGAAAATCGCCCCATCGGCACGCTGTCGGGTGGGCAGATGCAGCGCATGCTGTTCGCTCGGGTGCTGTTGCAAGATGCCGGCGTGATCGTCTTGGACGAGCCCTTCAATGCCATTGACGCCAAGACTTCGGCCGATTTGCTCGCTCTGGTGCGGCGTTGGCATGAGGAGAAGCGCACGGTGGTCGCGGCGCTGCACGACATGGATCTGGTGCACGCGAATTTTCCGGAGACCCTGCTGCTTGCGCGCGGCGCGGTGGCATGGGGACCGACGGCGCAGGCGTTGACGGCCGACAACCTGTCGCTGGCCCGGCAGATGTGTGAAGCTTTCGATGATGGCGCTGCTGCCTGCGCAGCGCACGTTCCGCCGCGCGCAGCTTGAGGCATCATGATCTACGACGCGCTGGTCGCTCCCTTCGCTGATTTCGAATTCATGCGCCGTGCGCTGGCGGCGGCGATCGCGCTTGCGCTAGGAGCGGCGCCAATCGGCGTGTTCCTGATGTTGAGGGGGATGAGTCTTGTCGGCGATGCGATGGCGCACGCGATCCTGCCGGGAGCGGCCATCGGTTTCCTGCTGTCGGGCCTCAATTTGTTCGCGATGACCGTCGGCGGATTAATTGCTGGGTTCGCAGTGGCGATTCTGGCGGGGGTGGTATCGCGCGTCACCGAATTGAAAGAGGATTCGTCGCTGGCAACCTTCTATCTCGCGTCGCTGGCGTTGGGTGTCACCATCGTGTCGGTCAAAGGCACCAACATCGATCTGCTTCATGTGCTCTTTGGCAATATCCTTGCGATGGACAACCAGACGCTCATGGTGATCGCGATTAATGCCACCGTGACACTTGTGGTGCTCGCGGTGATCTACCGCCCGCTGGTGATCGAATGCGTCGATCCCGTGTTTCTGCGTACGGTGAGCCGCGCCGGTGCGCCGGCGCACCTGGCGTTTCTCGGATTGGTCGTCGTTAACCTCGTCAACGGCTTCCATGCCATGGGCACCCTGCTGGCAGTCGGGTTGATGATTTTGCCGGCGGGCATCGCCCGGTTCTGGTCGCGCGACATCACCGGCATGATGATGATCGCTGTCGTTAGCGCACTGCTGTCCGGTTATGCCGGACTGGTGCTGTCGTTTCACAGCAAGGTGCCTTCGGGACCGGCAATCATCCTGGTGGCGTCGGCGTTTTATGTCGTGTCTGTGCTGTTCGGACGCGTCGGCGGGATTCTGCGACAGCTTTTTCCCGCGCCCCATCTCGAAGCGTGATGGTGGACGTCATGGCGCGGTCTCGTCTCGGAATATGGGTGATCGCGATCGTGTTGGCAGCGCTCGCGCCCGTCCGCGCCCAAGACCGCAGCGATGACCTCCACAGCGATGACCGGATTGCGGTGGTTGCGAGTTTTTCGATTCTCGGCGATTTCGCGCGGGCTGTTGGAGGCGCGCGGACCGGTGTCACAACCCTGGTCGGGACGAGCGGCGACGTGCATGTGTTTACCCCGACGCCGGCAGACGCCAAAAAGGTCGCGGCCGCGAGACTGGTCATTGTCAACGGCCTCGGCCTCGAAGGCTGGCTGCCGCGGCTGGTGCAGGCCTCTGGCGGCAACGCGGCGATCGTATTTGCGACCACAGGTGTCCCACTTCGCGCGGCCGATGCCGGTCAAACGGTGCACGGTGAGGGTTCGGCAGATCCTCATGCATGGCAGTCCGTTGCCAATGCCAAAATATACGTCGTTAATATTCGAGATGCACTGATTGCGGCCGACCCCGCGGGCGAAGCGGTCTATCGGGACAACGCCGCCGACTATCTCGCGAAATTGGATGCGCTGGATCAGGAGGTTCGCGAGGCAGTGGCCCGGATTCCGCCAGAGCGTCGCAAAGTGATCTCGGCCCACAATGCCTTCACCTATTTCGAGGCGGCCTATGGCATCGCTTTCATCGCTCCGCAGGGCGTATCGACCGACAGTGAGGCGAGCGCGCGCGATATCGCCGCCACGGTCACGCAGATCAGGACCGCTAAAATCCCGGCCGTGTTTCTGGAAAATCTCAGCGATCCGCGGCTGATCAGCCAAATCGCCACTGAGGCCGGGGCACGGGTCGGAGGGACGCTCTATTCTGACAGTTTGAGCGATGAAAAGGGCGACGCCCCCACTTACATTGCCATGGTCCGGCATAATATAAAGGCGTTGATGAGCGCGCTGGCGGAATAGTCGCGGGCTTGCCTTCCCCAGGAAGGATCGCGAAGCGGCTCGTGTGGTCGCCGAGTGCTGCGCGTGCTATTCAACCCCACCTCCCTCCGCAAGGTGAGCGGAACAGCCCCGAGTTCATTGATGTCTGACATAAACGCCTCCGCCTCGACAAAAATTCCCGTAACCGTGCTGACAGGCTATCTCGGCGCCGGCAAAACCACGCTTTTGAACCGTATCCTGTCTGAAAATCACGGCAAGAAATACGCCGTGATCGTCAACGAATTCGGCGAAATCGGCATCGACAACGATCTGATTATCGGCGCCGACGAGGAAGTGTTCGAAATGAACAATGGCTGCGTCTGCTGCACGGTGCGCGGCGACCTGGTGCGTATTCTCGAAGGCCTGATGAAACGCAAGGGCAAGTTTGACGCCATCATCGTCGAGACTACGGGTCTTGCCGATCCTGCGCCGGTAGCGCAGACTTTCTTCGTTGACGAAGACGTGCAGAACAATGCGCGCCTTGATGCCGTGGTGACGGTGGCCGACGCCAAGTGGCTGAGCGAGCGGCTGAAGGATGCGCCCGAGGCAAAAAACCAGATCGCCTTCGCCGACGTCATCGTTTTGAACAAGACCGATCTGGTGTCGGCACCGGAGCTGGCCGAGGTGGAAGCGCGGATTCGCGGCATCAATCCCTACGCCAAGCTGCATCGTACCGAGCGCTGCCAGGTGGCGTTGTCGGATGTTCTGGAACGCGGTGCGTTCGATCTCGACCGGATCCTCGAGCTCGAGCCGGATTTCCTCGAGAATGACGGTCACGACCATCATCACCACCACGATCATGACCATCACGACCACGACCATCATGGTCACGATCATCACGATCACGATCATGGCCACGGTTCGAAGCATTATCACGACGAGGAGATGCAGTCGCTGTCTCTGCGTTCGGACAAGCCGCTCGAGCAGGACAAGTTCATGCCTTGGCTGCAGGAGCTCCTGGCGGCGGAGGGACAAAAGATTCTGCGGTCGAAAGGTATTATGGCGTTTAGCGGTGACGACGATCGCTACGTCTTCCAGGGCGTCCACATGATGCTGGAGGGCAGCCGCCAGCGTGCATGGAAGCCTGACGAGAAGCGGGAGAGTCGTCTCGTCTTCATTGGCCGCGAATTGCCGGAAGCCTTGATCCGTGAAGGCTTTCAGAACTGCATCGCCGCGTGATGAAAGACACCGCTCAGCAGCAGCACGCGATGGCCTCAATTGGCGAGCGCGTGCGTCCCGTCACCATCGGTTCACCGGTGGCAGCCCTCTACTTCATCGGTGATCGCGCCGCGTTCGTCGGCGACGAGGAAACAATCACGCTCGTCTCCGGCGACGGCGAGAAGGTCGCGGTGACCGTTCATGGCGGCGCGATCCTGTCGTCGGTTTCGGATGGTAAACGGATCGTCACGGGTGGCGACGACGGCAAGGTTGTCGCACTCGACATGAATGGCGAGAGTTCGGTTCTCGTGACCGACGCAAAGCGCCGCTGGATCGACAACGTCGCGGTCCACCACGATGGCGCGCTTGCATGGTCCGCTGGCAAGACCGCTTTCTTGCGCGGCCTTAAGGGTGAGGAAAAGTCGATCGAAGCACCTTCGAGTGTTGGAGGACTTGCGTTCGCGCCGAAGGGCTTACGACTCGCGCTTGCGCACTACAACGGCGTGTCACTGTGGTTTCCGAACATGACGGCTGCGCCAGAGCGGCTGGAATGGGCCGGCTCGCATCTCGGCGTCACCTTCAGTCCCGACGGCAGGTTTATCGTCACCACCATGCACGAGCCGGCGCTGCATGGTTGGCGGCTGGCCGATGCGCAGCATATGCAAATGACTGGCTATCCCAGCCGCGTCAAATCCATGTCATGGGCCATGGCTGGAAAATTTCTGGCGACATCTGGCGCGGACCGGGTGGTGGTTTGGCCCTTTGCCAGCAAAGACGGACCGATGGACAAGGAGCCGGTTATGCTGGCTCCGTTGCAGACCCGCGTCACTGCGGTCGCTTGCCATCCGACCCAAGACTTTCTCGCCGCCGGATACGAGAACGGCATCATCTTGATGGTGCGGATCACAAACGGCGCCAAGGTTGTCGTCCGCCACGACGGTGATGCAGCTGTCACGGCGCTGGCATGGAATGCGAAGGGCTCGATGCTGGCCTTTGCCCTGCAGAACGGCGACGCGGGGCTGGTCGATCTCTAAGAACCTTCCCGCTTCTGATAGGATCAGAAGCGGGGCTATTCTACTGTGACGCGTTGTCTTGGCGCGAACCGGTAATCCACTTCGCTCGAAAACGCTTTACGCGATAGATTTGTTGAGGCCGGCTCTAAGGTTGGTTTCGAAAGGGAACTTTGCGCGCGACGAGTTGTTGGTCTCTGACCATAGCGGTGGGGAGCCTCATGATGGCGAGCAAACGCAACGGCGATACGAAAAAAGACAACGATGCGAAAGCTGGTCTGACGACCGTGCTCATCGCCGCTATCGGTTTGATGGTGTCCGGTATCTCCCTGTCGTTCGCGCAGGGAGAGAGAGTGATCGCGCAGACGTCGCCACCGCAAACCCAGCCTGTGCCCGCCGGTAAAGAGAATGGTCCGGCCGAATCAAAGCCGGGCGGTACCCGTCCGACGACGCCCGCGCCTGAACCTGCACGGCCCGATTCTGATGAGGCGGGGCATGCAAACCCTCAACCGGCGCTGCCTCCCGCGCCGGCAGAGAAGGTCGCTCCACCGATTAACGGACATTAAGAGCCGCAGGCCGGACGAAACCTCTCCTGCCTGCGCATGGGCTGTTTGTTCTCCCGTATCTCGCACGGATTACCGAACCAGAACGTTTCTGAACTGCCATGGATCCGCTGTATCGATGTCCTCCGGAAAGAGTCCGGGGCGATCGGTCAGCGGTGTCCAGTCGGTGTAATAGCCCTTTACAGGACCGAGATAGGGACGCTGGATTTCGAGGCAGCGGCGGAAGTCCATCTCGTCGGCCTCGACGATGCCGGCTTCCGGATTTTCCAGCGCCCAAACCATGCCGGCCAGCACCGCGGATGAGACCTGCATGCCGGTGGCGTTCTGATAAGGCGCAACGCGGCGGGTTTCTTCGATCGAGAGTTGCGAGCCGAACCAATAGGCGTTCTTGCTGTGGCCGTACACCAGCACGCCAAGCTCGTCTATGCCGTCAACGATCTCCGTTTCATCGAGGATGTGCCACTTCGGCTGCATCTTGCCTTCCGCACCGAACATCTCGTGCAACGACAGCACCGCGTCGTTCGCCGGGTGATAGGCATAGTGGCAGGTCGGGCGATAGATCACCTTCTGGCCGTCGCGCACCGTGAAGTAGTCGGCGATCGAGATCGCCTCGTTGTGCGTGACCAGAAAACCATACTGTGCTTCCGGCGTTGGGCACCATGAACGTACGCGCGTGTTGGCGCCGGGTTGCAGCAGATAGATCGCGGCCTGACATCCAGTGTCGTGCTTGCGGCCGTTTTCGGGCATCCACTTTTCATGTGTGCCCCAGCCAAGTTCGGCGGGTTGCATTCCTTCGGAGACGAATCCCTCCACCGACCAGGTATTGACGAACACATTCATCGGCCTCGGCGTCTTCGAACGCTGGGTGTCGCGCTCGGCGATGTGAATGCCCTTGACGCCGAGCTTGTGCGCGAGCTGGCCCCAGCCTTCGCGGCTCTTCGGTTCGTTGAACGCTGTGTTCGTATCGCGCGCGATGTCGAGCAGCGCCTGTTTGACGAACCACGACACCATGCCGGGGTTGGCGCCGCAGGTGGAAACCGCGGTGGTGCCGCCTTCGCTCTTGCGCTTGGCGGCGAGCAACGTTTCGCGCAGCGCGTAGTTGGAGCGCTTTTCGGGGCCAGCGCTCTTGTCGAAATAGAATCCGAGCCACGGCTCGACCACGGTGTCGATGTAGAGTGATCCGATCTCGCGACACATGGTCATGAGATCGACTGAGCCGGTATCGACCGACAGATTGACGCAGAAGCCCTGACCGCCGCCTTCCGTCAGCAGGGGAACCAGAACATCATGATAGTTGTCGCGGGTAATGGCCTGCCTGATGAATCTGACGCCGTGTTTTTTTGCCAGCGTATCGTCCGCATGCGGATCGACGATGACGAATCGCGACTTGTCGAACTCGAAATGCTTCTCGATCAGCGGCAGAGTGCCTTTTCCGATCGAACCGAATCCGATCATGACGATCGGCCCGGTGATGCGTGCATGCACGGACGAAGCATTGGACGACATCATATATCTCCAGATTGTCGGGAAATTGCGCGCCCGCAAAAGCGGCCGCTGAGCATCCCTGAAAACGATAAAACGCCGATGAAATCAAGGCCCCGCGCACGGTTCCGCGATGTCATGCCGCGGTCATATGATTATAGATGTCATAATCATACGACATGGTCGGGCGCGAGCGCGCATTCGACGTCGACGGATGTTTCGATTTGCAGCGTGGCATGGCCGATTCCAAATCGATGCTGCAACTCATGGCAGGTCTCGATCAAGAAGGCATCGCCTGGGTTTCCAGCCGGCATGACAAGGTGAGCGGTCAGCGCTGTTTCGGTGGTACTCATCGCCCAGATATGAAGGTCGTGAATCGAGGCAACGCCGGAATGTCCGGTGAGGAAGGCGCGCACCGCGGCCGGATCGATGCCCGAAGGTACGGCGGCCAGTGTCATCGCGGTACTTTCGCGCAGAAGGCTCCATGTGCCCGCGACGATGACCGCGACGATGACGAGACTCATCGCCGGATCGAGCCAAAGCCATCCCGTCGCCATGATCGCGGTGGCAGCCAGAACCACGCCGAACGAAACGGCGGCATCCGCCATCATATGCAGATAGGCGCCCCGAATATTGAGATCGGTGTTGCGGCCCGATGCGAACAGCCACGCGGTGATGCCGTTGATGATGATTCCGGTGGCGGCGACAACGATCACGGTCAGGCTCTCAATCGGCTCGGGATGGATCAGGCGCTGGATCGCCTCGAGCAGGATCGCTCCGCATGCGATCAGCAAAAGGATCGCATTCGCGAGCGCCGCCAGGATCGATGTTTTGCGAAGGCCATAGGTCAGACGCGGCGTCGGCGGGCGCTGCGATAGTACGGCTGCGATCCACGCCACCAGCAATCCAAGCACGTCGGATAGATTGTGTCCCGCATCGGCGAGCAGCGCGGTGGAGTTTGCAACGAAGCCGTAGCCGGCCTCAATCAGGACGAAGGCCGCATTCAGACCGATTCCGATCGCGAAGGCACGACCGAAATTTGCGATCTGACCATGGTCACCATGAGTATGCCCGCCATGACCATGACAAGCACGATGGGAATGGTCATTATGGTGGCCGCCCGTCATGCGCCAAGTCTATAGCGTTTTGAAGCGAACTGGACAACGCGGCGATCGGAAGCTGGATTCCGGTTTTAGTGCCATCAAAGCCGGAAATAACACGCTGCTGACGACTGCGCATGGTCACCGGGCCTGATTTTGATAACGTCGTGCGCCTGCCCCTAACAGGGTGGAGACAGGCGCATGACTGCTATTTACGGTCCGCCATTGGCCAGTGCGACCAGACAGCGATCACGGTCAGCGAACGCCATCCGCCGGAGGGGGTTTGAAATTCGATGCTCTGTCCCGTAGACAGGCCGATAAGGGCCGCGCCGACAGGTGTGAGAATCGAGATCTTGCCGGCATCGACGTCGGCGTCTTCCGGATAAACAAGAACGACTTTACGCTTTTCGCCGCTGATGTCGTCGACGAACGTCACTTCGGATTGCATCGTCACGAGATTGACCTTGCGCCTCAGGCCGCTGATGTCGTCGATGACGGAGCGATCGGCGGGAATGATTTCGGCGCGGTCGATTTCCCGGGCGAGAAATTCTGCCGTCGTGGGATGTTTCTCCATCGCAGCTTCGGCAAGGTGCCGCAAGCGGTCGATATCGTGTGTGCTAATGGCGATGGCGGGGAGGCGTATCTGCAGATTGTCGAGCATGTCTTTCACCGCGAGTTGGTCGTAGTGAATGATCGTCTGTTGATTAGACGATCACCGACGACGACGGCACAACATGCGATGCAAGGCATCGCTCGATGTGCCTAAGAAACAATGGTCAGGTGGGAATGCGGTCGAACTTGAATAATCCCGGACGGCACACGTCCGCCCGGGTCACCTTCCTGCGTGAAGGTGACCAGCGCGCAGCAACAAACGATTATTGCAAACGTTCGACATGATCATGCCAACGTAGGGTGATCCACGTGGAAGTCAATACTCCGGCTGGACCAGGGCATTATATCCCTCGGCGAGAGCACGGCGTTTGTCGAATTCCGTCCTCGGCGCGAGCGTTGCTTACACGCGCCCGCTCTTGAAACGAGCATCGTCCGTCGTGATGTGTTCATGCCGCGCACGGCATCGGCCGCGCAATTTCCCGGGCGTGAGCTCGCCGCATTTTCGAAACCCGAGCGCCTGTCGGTACGATCAGGCCAGAAGCGCCTTCAAGCGCAGCCTTGCGCAGTTCGACAGCGAGCAGCCGGTCGCGCTCGAACGGGCCGGGCAGGAGAAGGTTGCCAGTTTTGAATGCCGAGAAACCGAAGCGCGCGTAATACGGCGCATCGCCAAGCAGGATTACGGCGCCATGGCCGTGCGCCTGCGCAAGCTCGAGCGCGCGCTCCATCAATGCGGCTCCCACGCCAAGCTTGCGATGGGACGCAGCGACCGCGAGAGGACCGAGCGCCAGCGCGGCGACACCCTCGGCGCTGACGTGCCACAGCCGCACGGTTCCAATCAGCTTGCCGTTATTAACCGCCGCTAAAGCGAGGTCCTCGGCCGGTTTCCGTCCGTCACGCAGACGCTGGCAGGTCCGCGCATGGCGGCCGTCGCCGAAGCTTGCGTCGAGCAATGTTTCGCGCGCGGCGACGTCGGAAGGGCGCTCCGCGCGGATCGCGAAGGAAGAAATTTCGCTGTGGGCGACGATTTTCTTGAGAACAGCATTCATGGCGCGTCATCCCCACTCTGGCGACTCGAATAGCCGCGCGGAGTTTGTCAGCAATCATTGTGATGGGGGGAAGCCGGTGGACCGGCTTCCGGTTTCTCTTTCAGCTCTCCGCGAACGGAGAGGAAGAGCTTGCGCTCAGATGTGATAGGTCTTCAGCGGCGGAAAGCCGTTGAAGGCCACCGAAGAGTAGGTCGACGTATAAGCGCCGGTGCCTTCGATCAGCAGCTTGTCGCCGATCTCGAGCGTCACGGGCAATGGATACGGCTGCTTCTCGTAGAGCACGTCGGCGGAGTCGCAGGTCGGGCCTGCCAGCACGCATGGTGTCATCTCGGCGCCATCATGCGGCGTCCTGATTGCGTAGCGGATCGATTCGTCCATGGTCTCCGCGAGGCCGCCGAACTTACCGATGTCGAGATAGACCCAGCGGTTCTCGTCACCGACGCTCTTCTTTGAGATCAGAACAACCTCAGCCTCGATCACGCCGGCGTTGCCGACCATGCCGCGGCCCGGCTCGATGATGGTCTCAGGGATCTGATTGCCGAAGTGCTTGCGCAGTGCGCGGAAAATCGATCGGCCGTACTGCACGACCGGCGGAACTTCCTTCAGGTACCTCGTCGGGAAGCCCCCGCCCATGTTGACCATGGTCAGGTTGATGCCACGTTCGCCGCAGTCGCGGAACACTTGCGAGGCCATCGTCAGAGCACGATCCCAAGCTTTCACCTTGCGCTGCTGCGAACCGACATGGAACGAAATGCCGACCGGTTCGAGACTTAGGCGTTTAGCGAGATCAAGCACCTCGACCGCCATCTCCGGATCGCAGCCGAACTTGCGCGACAGCGGCCACTCGGCACCCGCACAATCATAGAGGATACGGCAGAACACCTTCGCCCCCGGAGCGGCGCGGGCGATCTTCTCGACCTCCGCATTGCAATCCACCGCGAACAAACGAATGCCGAGCGCATAGGCGCGCGCGATATCGCGCTCCTTCTTGATGGTGTTGCCGAAGGAGATACGATCCGGCGTCGCGCCGGCAGCAAGCGCCATTTCGATTTCGGCGACGGTCGCGGTGTCGAAGCACGACCCGAGCGAGGCAAGCAGGCTCAACACCTCGGGTGCAGGGTTTGCCTTCACGGCGTAGAACACGCGCGAGTCCGGCAACGCCTTCGCGAAGGTCTGGTAGTTGTCGCGCACGATGTCGAGATCGACCACGAGGCAGGGCTCGGTATCGTCTCCTTTGCTGCGACGGTCGCGCAGGAATTCCCGAATGCGTTCGGTCATAGCACCCTCCAAACGGTCCAGCGACGGACTCGTTCAAAATGACGTCGGCCTGAACGTTCTGGCGTCGTCGCACGATGGAGACGCGACAACGCCTTGAGCTCAGATCAACTGTGCTGCCGTGGATTGGTTGGGATGATCCCGCCCGCACACCTGGCAATGAAGGACAAGTCTTTTCAGTAGCCCGCGCCGGCGGTGGAAAGCCGGTAGAGACCAAAAAAGCCCGATCCGTCGTTGCTTTAAGTCGCGTCCCCCGTTGAGAGCGGGGTGCACCGGTTCGCCTCCGGCTGCCAGTCACGGTTGCAAGGAATAAAGCGCCTTCAATGGCATCCCTGGAGAGAGATGCTGGCCTCTCAGTCTCGATCGACTGAGCGACCCTCGGCCACTTCACCCTTGGCGGCTGTCCGGCCTCTTGTCCGGATACCCACCGACTGACACACGACCACAGGCACGTGCGAAATTGGGCAGGAACAGAGATAAGTCTTTTGATCAGGCTTCGCAACATTTTTCTTGGAACGAAGCTGTTTCTCCACGCCGTCGTCGATAGACGCGTTCGTGCGCCAATGATGAAGAGTTTAAAGTTGTTTAATGAAACGTCGGATGATGCGTACGAAGGATGCGGGTTGACCCTGTGCCGCAGCGGTTTGTCTCAGACTCGCCGTACGAAGGGCTCGACGCGTTGGGCGGCGCGGATGAAATTGATCATGACGAACACGCCGATCACGAACAGCACCGCTTGCAGGATATGGCCCTCCGTCTCGCTCAGTCCGAACAGAATCGCGAGCGCCCAGCCGCCGGCGAACGCTGCGCCGAACACTTCCGCGCCGATCAGTATCGCAGCCGAAATGACGGTGATGACGCTGGGCCAGATGATCTGGCGTGTGGCGGAAGGGGTTGGTTGTGAGCCCATGTCGGAGAATCCCGTTGCGACCGCAATGTCTCCGAAAATGCCTGCCGCGGCAAGCGCCAAAGGCCCCAAAGAGCCCCATCGCGTGTTATAGTTTTGGTGCCTTTGGATCGCGGCAAAAATGTGCAGCAACGGGCGAAAGCAGGACCGCCATGTCAGACACGCCTCAATCGTCGCCTATCGTTTCCGCCTCAGGCCCGGACAACCCGCTGCTGAAGGCGTGGCAGACGCCTTTCCAGACCGCGCCGTTCGGCGAGATCGGGCCTGAACACTTTTTGCCCGCCTTCGAACAGGCGTTCATCGACCATGCCGCCGAGGTCGCCGCTATCACCCACGATCCGTCGGCACCGGACTTCGCCAACACCATCATCGCGCTGGAACGCTCCGGCAGGCTGCTCGCGAAGGTCTCGGCAATATTTTACAATCTGGTGTCGGCGCACTCCAATCCGGAGCTGCTCGAGATCGACAAGGATGTCTCCTCGCGTTTGGCGCGGCATTGGAACCCGATCATGATGAACGCGGTGCTGTTCGGCCGCATCGCGCAACTCCACGAGAATCGCACCGCGCTCGGACTGACGGCCGAACAGTTACGACTGCTGGAACGCACCTACACGCGCTTCCACCGGGCTGGCGCCGGTCTCGACGAGGCCGCGAAGGCGCGGATGGCCGCGATCAACGAAAGGCAGGCTCATCTCGGCACCACCTTCAGCCACCATCTCCTCCGCGACGAACAGGAGTGGTTCCTCGAACTCGGCGAAGATGATCTAGACGGCCTGCCGGACAGCTTCATTGCAGCGGCGCGCGCCGCTGCGGAGGAACGCGTGCTGCCCGGCAAGGCCATCGTGACCACCTCGCGCTCCTCGGTGGAGACGTTTCTCAAGAGCTCGCGCCGCCGCGATCTGCGCGAAAAAGTCTACAAGGCATTCACCGCCCGCGGCGACAACGGCAACGCCAACGACAACAACGCAACCATCGTGGAGATCCTCGCGCTTCGCGAGGAAGCCGCACAACTCCTGGGCTACCCTAGCTTCGCCGTCTATCGGCTTGAGGATTCGATGGCCAAGACGCCGGAAGCCGCCCGTGGTCTTCTGGAGCGGGTCTGGAAGCCGGCCCGCGCGCGGGCGCTTGCCGACCGGGATGCCTTGCAGGGCTTGATCGCGGAGGAGGGCGGCAACTTCACCCTCGCGTCTTGGGACTGGCGTTACTACGCTGAAAAGCTGCGCCAGATCCGCGCTGATTTCGACGATGCCGCGATCAAGCCCTATCTGACACTGGAGGGCATGATCGCCGCGGCCTTCGATTGCGCGCATCGGCTGTTCGGGCTCTCTTTCTCAGAGCGCAAGGACATTCCGACCTGGCATCCGGACGTCCGGGTTTGGGAAGTGATGGACGCGGCCGGCAAGCATCAGGCGCTGTTCTATGGCGACTACTTCGCACGAGCCTCGAAGCGGTCCGGCGCCTGGATGACGACGCTGCGCGACCAGCAGACGCTCGACGGCGACATCGCGCCACTGGTGATCAACGTCTGCAATTTCGCCAAGGGTGCGGATGACCAGCCTGCGCTGCTGTCGCCGGACGATGCGCGCACGCTGTTCCATGAATTCGGACACGGCCTGCACGGCATGCTTTCAAATGTCACTTATCCCTCGCTGTCGGGCACCAGCGTGTTTACTGATTTCGTAGAGCTGCCCTCACAGCTCTACGAACACTGGCAGGAACAGCCGCAAGTGCTGCGACAGTTCGCAAAACACTACCAGACCGGAGAGCCACTTCCGGACGATCTGCTTGAGCGCTTCCTTGCGGCGCGACAGTTCAATCAGGGTTTTGCCACCATCGAATTCGTCGCTTCGGCGCTGATGGATCTGGAGTTTCACAGCCAGCCGGCCTCGACGATTTCCGATGTCGGAGCGTTCGAACGGGCCGGGCTGGAAAAGATCGGGATGCCGGCGGAAATCGCGATGCGGCACCGGCCGACCCAGTTCGGCCACATCTTCTCCGGAGATCACTACGCGGCTGGCTATTACAGCTATATGTGGTCGGAGGTGATGGACGCCGATGCGTTCGGAGCCTTCGAGGAGACCGGAGACATCTTCGATCAGCAGACGGCTAAGCGGCTGCACGATGATATTTATTCGTCGGGCGGTTCCCGCGATCCGGCAGAAGCCTACATCGCCTTCCGCGGCCGCAAACCGGAGCCGGAGGCGCTGTTGCGGCGACGTGGGTTGCTGGAAACGCCGCAGGCGGCTTAGAGGAGCTAACTTGCGCGCGTGTCATGAAGGCAGCCAGTGCCGGATCGCCGGCAGGAAGAAGATCGCGGTGTTGATGGCAAAGCCGATGCTCCAGAGGATCGACCGCAGCGTCGGTCGGTCGCCGATATAGGTCACAACGTAAGCGGCGCGGACGATCAGGAACAGGACCGCCAGTTCATCGACCAGATGCTGAGGCGCGGCGCGAAACTCCGAAAGCAGCACGGCTACCGCGAAAAACGGAAAGGTTTCGATGCCGTTGAGGTGTGCCCCGAGCGCTCGGGCACGCAGCGGATCGTCGTAAAATCCCGGATCGCGCGGGCGGCCGTTGTCGAAACCGGGAGAGCCCAGCGCCTTGAACGGTACGATCGTCAGCAGGTACAGAATGACCGCACCGAAGATGCACCATTCGGCAACCGTCATGGCAATCCCCTTCGCGGTCAATTTCGCAACAGTATCGGCAGATGCGCGGGCTTGACAAGAACGGGCAGGCGCGCGAATCCAGACGGTATGACGGTCGTTATTCCTATTGGTAAGGGTCGAACCGCGGCGGGTGCGCCGCGCGAGCGCGTCGGCGTTTTGCTCGTCAATCTCGGTACACCCGACACCGCCGATGCGCGCGGCTTGCGGGTCTATCTGAAGGAATTCCTGTCCGATCCGCGCGTGATCGAGAAGCAAGGCCTGATCTGGAAGCTGGCGCTGAACGGTGTCATTCTGAATACCCGTCCGCGCCGCAAGGCGCGCGACTACCTGAAGATCTGGAATACCGAGCGGAACGAGTCGCCGCTCAAGACCATTACGCGCGCGCAGTCCGACAAGCTGGGGGCTGCGATCACGGACCACGAGCACGTCGTCGTCGATTGGGCGATGCGTTATGGTAATCCGTCGATGCACTCGCGCATCGCAGCGCTGACGGCACAGGGCTGCGACAGGTTACTTGTGGTGCCGCTCTATCCACAGTATTCGGCCGCGACGACGGCCACCGTATGCGACGAGGCGTTTCGCGTGCTCGGCGAGATGCGCGCGCAGCCGACACTGCGGGTGACGCCGCCCTATTACGACGATCCCGACTATGTCGACGCGCTGGCGGTTTCAATCGAGAGGCATATCGCCTCGCTCTCGTTCACGCCCGAGATCATCATGGCGTCATTCCACGGAATGCCGCAGGCGTATGTCGACAAGGGCGATCCTTATCAGGCGCAATGCGTGGCGACCACGGAGGCCCTGCGTAAACGCATGGGGCTTGATGCGAAAAAGTTGATGCTGACGTTCCAGTCGCGCTTCGGCTTCGATCAATGGCTGCAGCCCTACACCGACAAGACCGTTGAGAAACTGGCGAAGGACGGCGTTAAGCGTATCGCCATTGTCACGCCTGGCTTCTCGGCGGACTGTCTGGAAACGCTGGAGGAAATCGCGCAGGAGAATGCGGAAATCTTCCGCCACAATGGCGGTGAGGAGTTTAGTGCGATTCCCTGCCTGAACGACAGCGATCCAGGCATGGATGTTATCCGGAAACTGGTGCTGCGCGAGCTTCAGGGCTGGATCTAGGCCACATCACTGCTCTTCATTCCGAAGACACAGAGCGCTGATCCTGACCACTGGTCTTTGCGGTTCTCGGCAGCCGGATTCGGGAACGACGGTGTTAAGTCTCTAGTCGTTCTAAAGCGTGCGTCCCTTTTTGCGCGCGAACCGAGAAACCATGATCGCCATGGTTTCTGTTGTCTCTCGATTTTGCTCAGTCGAACCTTACATCTATCGGTGGCGACTAACCGGGAGTTCACAGCTTTGCATTATGCGGGTGGCGCGGGCGCATTGCGTTCTTGAAGGACGGCGCCTCGCAGGGAGCATTTCATGACCGGCTTCGATATTTTCGCGATTGTTTTCGTGGCGCTCGTGATCCTGACGCTGTTGGCCGGCGTCAAGACCGTGCCGCAGGGCTACGACTGGACCATCGAACGGTTCGGCAAGTACACGCGGACGCTCGATCCCGGTCTCAATCTCATTGTTCCCTATATCGACCGGGTCGGGCGCAAAATGAACATGATGGAGCAGGTGATCGACATTCCCAAGCAGGAGGTCATCACCAAGGACAACGCGACCGTCAGCGTGGACGGCGTCGCCTTCTACCAGGTGTTCGATGCCGCCAAGGCGAGCTACGAGGTCGCGAACCTCAACCAGGCCATCGTGACGCTGACAATGACCAATATCCGCTCGGTGATGGGTTCGATGGACCTTGACCAGGTGCTGTCGCATCGTGATGAGATCAACGAGCGGCTGCTTCGCGTCGTGGATGCCGCGGTATCTCCGTGGGGTCTGAAGGTCAACCGCATCGAGATCAAGGACATCGTACCGCCTGCCGACCTCGTGCAGGCGATGGGCCGCCAGATGAAGGCCGAGCGGGAAAAACGCGCCGACATCCTTCAGGCTGAAGGCCAGCGCCAGTCGGCGATTCTCAAGGCCGAGGGGCAGAAGCAGTCGCAGATTCTCGAAGCCGAGGGCCGAAAGGAAGCCGCCTTCCGCGATGCTGAAGCACGCGAACGGTCGGCGGAAGCCGAGGCCAAGGCGACGCGCATGGTGAGCGAGGCGATCGCGAAGGGTGACGTAGCGTCACTCAACTATTTCATCGCTGATAAGTACATCAAGGCGTTCGGTCAGCTTGCAAACTCGCCCAACCAGAAAGTTGTGATGTTGCCGATGGAAGCCACCAGCATGCTGGCGTCCCTGGCCGGCATCGGCGAGATCGCCAGGGCCACCTTCGGCGAGAGTGCTGCGCCGGCTACGGCGACTGCACGGAGGGGGACGGTGCCCAATGCGGGTGCGCCGGCCTCGGTCCCTTCGCAGGGATAGGATAAACCGGGCGAAGGAGAGCGTTTATGGGTGACATGTTCACGTCGCTGGGAACCTGGAACTGGTTGATCTTTGGCGTCGTTCTGATGGGCCTCGAACTGCTCGTGCCGGGCGTGTTCCTGTTCTGGCTGGGACTGGCGGCATTTCTGGTTGGTGTGCTGTCGTTCCTGATTGATCCAACGTGGCAAACGCAGCTCTTGATGTTTGCCGTGTTCGCAGTCGCCGCGGTGCCGTTATGGCGTCGGGTAGCGCGCTCGGATTCGAGCGCCGGCGACAGCCCGTTCCTCAACAAGCGCGCTCATGCGCTGGTCGGGCGCGTGTTCACGCTGGAGAAGCCGATCGTAGATGGGACGGGCACGGTGCGGATCGACGATACGATCTGGCGGATCGAAGGACCGGACGCGCCGGCCGGTAGCCGGGTGAAAATTGTGAAGGCGAACGGCGCGAGCCTGACAGTGGCTGCGGCATCGTAGCGCGCATCTGGCCCCCGCAGAGTACTAGGAAGATCCCGCGGGGGGGGGCCTTCGCTTGATGATCAAGCCACGCCCGCGCGCAGTAGGTCGTGCAAATGCACGATGCCGACCGGCTTTTTCCCATCGGTTACGATCAGCGCCGTGATCTTTGACGAGTTGAGGATTTCGAGTGCCTCGCCCGCCAGGAGGTCGCGTCCGATCGTCTTCGGATGGGGCGTCATGACATCGTCGACGCGAGCAGTCATCAGGTCGGGTCCCATGTGACGGCGTAGGTCGCCGTCGGTGACGATCCCGACCAGGTGACTCTGGCCGTCAATAACGCCGACGCAGCCGAACCCCTTTGACGTCATCTCGACCAGAGCATCCGACATCTTTGTGCCGAGCGGTTTCAACGGCAGGGCGTCGCCACTGTGCATGAGGTCGCGGGTGTATTTCAACAGTGCGCCGAGCTTGCCGCCGGGATGCAGAACGCTGAAGTCGACCGAGGTGAAGCCCCGGCCCTCCAGTAACGCGATGGCGAGCCCATCGCCGAGCGCGAGTTGCATCAGCGAGGACGTCGTCGGCGCGAGGTTATGCGGACAGGCTTCGCGCGCCTTGGGCTGCACCAGCGCGACATCTGCGGCTTTGCCCAGTGTAGAGTCGCGCTCGGCGGTCATGGCAATCAGGGGAATGCGAAAACGTTTGGCATAGGTGATGAGATTCTTCATCTCCGGCTGCTCGCCCGACCAGGACAGCGCCATGATGACATCATCGGGAGTGATCATGCCAAGATCGCCATGACTGGCTTCCGCCGCATGGACGAAGAAGGCAGGCGTCCCGGTCGAGGCAAAAGTCGCAGCGATCTTGCGGCCAATGTGGCCGGACTTGCCGAGACCGGTGACGATCAGCCGTCCTTTGGCGTTGCGGATCAGGTCCGCTGCAGCAGCGAACGCGGGACCGAGATCGGATCTGAGCGCCGCGGCAAGCGCCGACACGCCGCCAGCCTCCGCCTCGAAGGTCCGCAATGCGGACTCGATTGCGGCGTTCGCCCGATCGGTCATGGCGGGTGTCACTGTGCGTGATTCAAATGAGGTCATGCTGGTTCCACGCTGAGACACGGAAGCAATGTTTGGTCCGATCGTTGTGCTTAGCACGCCTACTTGTGCGATGCGATGCAGCTTCGCATTCTCAACGGCCCGTTAACCATAATTGTTTTAACTCCATTAACGATAGCAAGCCCGCTTCAGGCGAGCTTTTTAAGTTTATGTTTTGTTTGGAGTTTTCGGGATCGTGTCTACCGGTCCAGCGACGGGCTTTTGCCAGCGCGCGCCGACCTGGCGTGCGGTTTTGGTTTGCCTCGCGCTCATCGTTCCGGGGTGCGCGACTGTTGAGGCCCAGACACTCACCGGCGATGCCGTTACTCCGCTTCGGGGCGGGCTTTTTCAAGCGCAGGAGCCTTCCTTGCGTCGGACCGGGGATGCCGGCGGCGATATGGCGTTGGCGCCGTCAACAATGGCTCCCTCCCGCATCGGCAGAATTCCCACCTACGACATCCCCGCCGCGGCGGGTGCGGACGACACGGGCTATGATTCGCTCAATCGCCGGCGCAAGAAGCTGAAACTTTATCCCGGCACGCCGAAACCGAAGCAACCGCCGGGGCCGGGCAACTTTGTTCCCGTTCCGCCACCACCGCCGTTATCGATCCCGCCGTCATCGACCGCCAATACGACTCCGCTTGCCCCGGCGATGGCCGGGAAGGTCGAGGGGCAGCCCACGCGCCGCCGCCTGAAGCGCGATGACGATCCGTTCGGCCCCGTGGGCAATTACGTCGGCAGCTTTCTCGTGAAGTCGGCAGTCGAGCTTTGGGGTGGCTACAACACCAATCCCGGTCGCTTCAATAGGCCGGAGGGCTCGGCGTTCTATATGCTGTCGCCCGAATTCGTGGCTGCATCAAATTGGTCGCGACACTCCCTCCTTGTCGATTTTCGCGGATCGTTCACCGGATTTGGCAGAACTTTCCCGCCGGGGGCCGATAATCCACAGTCGATCGTGTCGGTGCCAACGAACGTGGATCGGCCGGACTTCATCGGCAGGGTCGATGGACGTCTCGACGTCAGGTACGATACCCGCATAAATTCGGAAGTGCGATTGCGGGTTAGTACCGACAATCCCGGCAGTCCCAACGTCCAGGCCGGTCTGATAAGGTATCCGATCTTTGCGACGACCGGGGGAACGGCCGGCATCGAACACGACTTCAACCGGCTGCAGGTTTCGCTGAACGGAATGGCAGACCGCACCATGTATCAGTACTCGCAATTGACGGACGGTACATCGACGTCCAACGATGACCGCAACTTCAATCAATACGGTGCCGTGGCGCGCGCGAGCTATGATCTATTGCCCGGCTTAAAGCCGTTCGGCGAAGTCGAGGCGGACACGCGAATCCGCGACACGCAATTCGATCGCAATGGCTTCCAGCGCGACTCCCGCGGCGGCTATGCCAAGATCGGGTCCAGCTTTGAATTGACACGTTTACTGATTGGCGAAGCCTCTATCGGCTATACCGCCCGGAACTATGCGGACCCGAGTCTCAGTCAGTTGACCGGCCTGCTCACCAGCGGGTCGCTGGTTTGGTTAGCGACGCCGCTGACCACGGCGAGGTTCACCACAGTGACCTTCGTCGATGAATCCATGGTGGCGGGTGTCTCCGGCGTACTGACACGCACCTACACTTTCGAGCTCAATCACGATTTCCGCCGCTGGCTGACCGCGATCGGCAGGTTCACCTATGGGACGCAAGAATATCAGGGGTCGACCCGTTCCGACCAGGTTTACTCGGTTTCCGGGGAGCTCGTTTACAGGCTGAGCCGCGAGTACCAGATCAGGGCCCAGGTGCGCCGCGACCTGCTGGATTCGAATATTGTCGGCGCAAGTTCGGTGGCGACTGTGGTGATGCTCGGCGTCCGGTTGCAGCGCTAGAGCCTTTCACCGCTCAATGAGAAGCGGAAGGCTCCTGCATCTTGCTGCCCAATCACACGAACTGCGACAATGCCCGGCGATGCTCGTGCATCATTAAGAACGCGCGGTAGCGCCGGTCGAAGAAATCGCGCGCCGCAGGAGCTGGCTGCACGGTTCGACCGATCGGGGTCATTGCCGCTGCGGCCGCGGTAACCGATGGATAAAGTCCACAGCCGGCTGCCGCGGCACATGCGGTTCCCAACAGCACGCCGTCTGGTTGTTCGGGCAGGGAAACCGCGACACCTGCGGCATCGGCGTAGAGCTGGACCAGCAGCGAGCTCGCAGCATGGCCTCCCGTCAGTCGGATATGGGCGATGTTATAGCCGGCGTCGTTCAGGGCATCGATGATGTGCCGTGTTCCCAGCGCGATGCCGACAGCGGTCGCGAAATAAAGCCGCGTTAACGACGTGGGTGAGGCGTCAAGGCGCAGTCCGTGGATCACGCCGACTGACTCCGGGTCGGCGAGCGGCGAGCGGTTGCCATGAAAGTCCGGCAGCACATGCAGATCCTCGACAAACGTGAATCTGCTTTCCGTCAGCGCTGCTTCGATTTGTGCCGCCATCACCGCATGTCGGTCCGCTCCAAGCGATCTGCCTTCGGCATGGAGGTCGAGAATGTGATCGAGCAACGAACCGGTGGCGGATTGACCACCTTCGTTCAGCCAGTAGCCCGGCAGCATCGCATCGTAATACGGACCCCATACTCCGGGAACTTGCCTCGGGTCGGGAGAGGCCGCCATGTGGCATGAGGATGTGCCGGCGATCATGGCGAGAGTCTTGTTGAGGCCGGGTGCGTCGAGGTTGCCAAGCATGCCGATACCGCCGGCATGGGCATCGATTGCGCCGACGCCGACAACACAGCCGCGGGGCAGGCCAAGCTGGTCGGCGCTTTCGGCGGTCAGTGGACCGGCACTTGTTCCGATCGGCAGCGTCGAGGCGGGAAGCGACGCTCTATCCTGCAAGTCATCGAGCCCGACTTGCGACAGGAAATCGCTTTGCCAGCCATGCCGCTCGTGGGAAAGATAAGTCCATTTGCATGTTACGGTGCAGGTGGAGACAGCGACCCGGCCCGTCGCCTTCCAGGTCAAGTAGTCGGTGAGGTCAAGCATAAGCCCGTAGCGGCGCCAGGCATTGGGACAATGTCGTTTCAGCCAAAGCAGCTTCGGAATTTCCATTTCCGGCGACATCACATTGCCGACGTGGTCAAGCACGCGATGGCGAGTGGCGGTGATCTCATCCGCTTCTGCCGCGGCCCGATGGTCGCCCCACATGATCACGTTCCAGCGATCATCGCCGGTGATAGAGGCCGTAACCGGCCGACCGCCGCGGTCTAGGGTGACGAGCGAGCAGGTGGCGTCGAAGGCGATGCCTTTGACCTCTTCGGCAGCGATGTGTCCGGCCGCAACGGCACCGCGTACCGCGTGGCAGACCGCTGCCCAGATCTCATCCGAACTATGCTCGGCATGATCGGTTTTGGGATGTGCGGTCGCAAACGGAGCTTCGGCGCGCGCCAGCAGGAGGCCGCCTGCGTCGAATACGCCTGCGCGCGCGCTGCTCGATCCGACATCCACCGCGATTACAAGGTCAGGCATGCGGCACCTACAAAGGAAACGCTGCCGTCGTGTCAAGGAGTTATCGCGTCAAGGAAGTTAAGCGGACAAGCCTCAATTCGACTTTGCAAGCACGCACGCGATCATGCTTGCGGCTCTCAGAGACGAGCAGCCTATTTGATAACTTCACAGACCGTCAAATGGTCCGGTGGACGCAGGCTGCCAGTAGGGGCCGACACGAGTCTCCACCACGCATCCAGCGATTTCCGGTCGCAACGCAGTTTGACGGTCATGCCGCCGGCAAATGTGATCCAGTCCGCAAAATAGTGGCTCGGCACCGCGATTACGACCGGAATGTCGGCGTCGAGCGCGCGCTCGATCAGATGGGCAAGGCCTCCGCCTTTGCGCTCCTGCCGGCCGAATCGGTTGACGATGAGGATATCCCCGCCTTCGTCGAGAGTCCGTGCAATCCGTTCGCCCGCGTTTGTCAACCGTTCGATGTCCAGCCGGCACCTCGCCGGGTCATGCGCAAGATTCTGATGGAGCCGAAGCTGCTCGCCGGTCGGGATCAGCGTTGCTGACAGGTCGGCATCAATGCGGTGGCGACCAAGCTGAACAATGCCCACCGCGAGGTGGCCGCTCTCGTTCAGATCGGAGGCAAATTCATGGAGGACATCATCGGGGTTCTCTCCCTCCGTATAGACTAGAGCGGCGAGGTCGCATTGGGCATCGAACATGATCCGTCTCTTTCTTACGTCGCAGCAGAGCTCGTCAACGATTACCCGGCGGGTCCGAGAGGCCTGCGATCACCTCCCGGGCCGCCTGCTCTTCGTCGTTGTATTTTTTAATATATCACGTTAGGCGAAATCAGGCCAGAGCGCTGCAGGCGGGGAAGCAGGGGAATGAGCGCCGGATGCGGCCGGCCGGTGCGGCAAACGTGGGCCGCTCGGCGTTACGGCGCGGCCGGATCAACGAGCCTTGGCGTCCCTGTCTCGTTCCGTGCTTTTCTTCGGGTGCCGGATGTCGTTTCGCAGCGCCTCGAGTTCCTTGTGGACCGCGCTGGCGGCATCGCGTTCTATCTTGCGATAGCGAGCGACCAGGGCGACCCCGAAGGGGGTCAGGACCGCGCCGCCGCCGTTCTTGCCGCCGGTCTGCCGCGCGACCGCCGCCTGCCGGCAGATGCGATTTATTTCATCGACGAGATCCCAGGCGCGCTTGTAGGACATGTCCATGGCACGTCCGGCGGCTGAAATTGAGCCGCAAGTATGGATGCTTTCGAGCAGTTGGATCTTGCCTGGTCCGATGCGGCCCTTTGGATCCAGATCGATTCGCAAACTCAGTGAGGGTAGTGATCTGTTGGATAAAGCCTGCATTTCACGCTCGGTATTTCACGATCGAAGATACGGAAGCCGAACTATACATCATTCGATGGTGAACGTCAGCTTTCCAATGAACCTATCCGCCGTCCTGACGCCCCGGAGCGTCTGCCGTCAGCCAGGTCGCGCACGAAAGCTTCGATGCGATCGAGGTCGCCAATATACAGGTCCCGTTGAGCGTTCGGAAGCGCGATTCCCTCCTTTCGGAAGCGCTTGAGAATCTCGAGTCTGACCTCGTTGGCGGCTCCTGCATCGATGCCGATGTGCGCGACGTGAAAAAAGACCGCAAACTCCAGTGCGTCGGGACCGAATTTATTGAGAATTGCAAACGGTTCAGGCGACTTCAGGGCGCGGGGGTGGTGCGCGACGATGTCGAGCAGGATTTCGACAACCTTGTCCGGGTTCGCGTCACAGGAGGTGCTGACCGTTACGGACAGACGAGCCGAATAACTTCCATGCATCCAGTTGACGACCTGGCCGCTAATCAGTTCCGCGTTCGGCACGATCACCGAGACGTTATCATAGGTGGCGATTTCGGTGGCGCGCACGTTGATGCGTTTCACGACGCCCATGCGGGTACCGACTTCGATGCGATCTCCGACCTTGATCGGGCGCTCCACAAGCAGAATCAGGCCGGAGACGAAGTTGTTGATGATGGATTGCAGTCCGAAGCCGATGCCGACCGACAGCGCGCCGGCCACGATAGCGACGTTCTGCAAGTTAAGTCCGACATACGACAGCGCGATCAGGGTCGCGAGAATGACCCCCGCATAGCCCGCGCCGGTGCCGATCGAACTGCGAACGCCGACATCGAGATTTGTTTCAGGAAGGAAACGCTCCTCCAGCCATCGCTTGAGCGCGCGCGTGGCCACGACGCCGACGGTGAGCACCGCAAGCGCGCCGAGAATCTGGGACGGCGAAATGGTGATGTTGCCGATTTGAAAGCTGAAGAATGCCGACGACATTGACGTGACGACGTCGTCAGAACGAATTCCCCACGTGGTGAGGATAATAAAGGCTGTAAGTCCGATTAGGGACAGTTGGACGAGGCCACCGAGCACCGCAGCGATCTGACGGACCGCGCCGCTCCCGAGGCCGGCGGTTTGCCGCAGAAAACGGCCGACCGCGCCGCTAAAAGCGAATGTCGTATTGATAAGAACCGCCGAGAACCGGCTCAGGAGGATGAAACTCATGAGCGCGACGATCATCACGACCATTTCGATCGTGATGAACCGGCCTAATGCGACATATCCCGCGAGGGGCCCGATAATGGCGGCCATGGCCATCATCCAGCCGATCGGAATCAGCAGGCGCCACGCGGATCTTTGGGCGGAGGAGGGTGCGGCGGATTCCTCCTCGGCTTCGGTGGCGGCCGCAACGCGCAGCGCGCCCATGAAGAGAAGCGCTTTCGTGATTGCAAGTATCGCCTGGCTTGCGATCGTAAGCTCGATTGGCGATGCGATCGCCAGACTGAGCGCGTCGAGAACGATGCCGACCGCGGTGACCATGGCGAGCAGCACCGAGTAGGAAATCAGGCCGTCGGCCGCGGCATTGTCCAGTTCGATCAGGCGCCATGATGGGCGGCCAGGTGCGAGGACCGCGCTGGTCAGCCGGATAAAAAAGAACCCGAAGGTGATACCCAGAAACAGGGCCCGAACGATCGGCGTCACGTCGCCGGGGAGAACCTCGAGCGTCAGAAGCGCCTGGTACAGCACAAACAGTGCGATGGCCGTAAGCGCCGTATCGGTGAACACGATCGCGGCCGCGGAACCCGTCTTCCGCAGCGCGCTGGGATTGGCGATCTCGGGATCGCGCGTCGTCCATCTTGACCACCAGTGCCTGCCCGGTGACAGGAAGAATCCGAGCACGACGATGGCGGCGATAACAAAGCCGGATGCGGCGCGAAGCGGCTGTGACGATAGCACGCGCCCCCACTTGGAGAGCAGATCGACCAGGCGGCCGGCGGCAATCGGAGCTGCGTTCGCGGCCGTGAGCCAGAACTCGGGATTGACGAGGCTGGCGGAGCGCTGCAGCACGGATTCGTTGAATACCGCACGCCGCCGATCGGAGATCGCGTCGATCGTTTGCTGGGCTCGCACGTTGATGAGCTTGGCCTGTTGAATGACGCCTTGCCTTGCGGCGATCTCAGCCAATAGTTTGGCCCGTTCGAGCTTCACGTCGTCGGGCTGTGGAGCGGCGGCTTCAGGGCTTGGCGCGAGTTCGGCGGCGCGTGCGCTTGCCGCCTCGAGGCGAGGCGTAATTCTCGATATCAGCTCGCGTGCTTCGCGCTGCGCCGTCGCGGATCGATCCCGAAGATCGTTCAACACGGTGTCGTGAATGACTCTGGCGCGCAGCGTCGCCTCGACCTGATCGAGCGTCTGCTTCCACTCGTCGAGTTTCGACTGCGCTCGCGGAAACTCCGGCGCCGGGACGGACGGCAGATCCTCTGCGGGAGCGGGAGGTGCAGCAGCCGGGCTCGCCGGTTTGCCATTCCCCGGTGCCGGCGCCGGCGCAGGTGTCGCGGCATGCAGAGGCATCCACGATAAAAAGATGATGAAGAAAATTGCCACGCGGATTGTCTTCATGCTCTTTACCTATCGAAACTGCAGAGGATTGACGATGCAGCATTCCAGAAAGGAATGGCGGAGCCGACCATAACGGTTTTCCGCTTCTGGTCCGGCCGTGCAATGCGCGTGAAGGCGCGCAAGTTTGCTTAAGCTACAATAGGCGGAATTCCGCCTATTGTATGTACGACGGTTCAGCCGCCGTTCGCTTGAAATAACCTGGCCTTCAGCGACTCGTAATGCTGACGACGTTGTTCGATGAGAGGGTCTAAGGACAACTCTCGGGCCACAGGCCAATTTGTCCCAGTCCTTTAATGGCGGTCGCTGTCGGCGCGGGGCGTATCATGTGTATTCCGTTGATGTAACTTGCATATTTCTTGAGTCACTCACCTCACGGTCTATCCAAAGTCCATGGTTCAGGGGGCCGCCTCGACAACAGCCGCAGATTCAGGGCCGCTCAAAGGGCTTCAGATGACCGTCGTTCACACCGAAACCGTCTGTCAAATCGCCGCGATCCTGGCTGTCGCAACCTCCCTGACCGCGCTGGCGAACCCGAGCTGTGCATTCTCCGCTGAAACGACAGTCCACAGGCGACGCATTCCGGCGCTGCAACTCCGAATCCCGGACATCGGCCGGATCACCGCTTGCATGCTCAAAAACCGCTCCAGCCTTAGCTCGGGCTGTCGCGTCGAGCTCGACAAAGGGCTCGTTGCAAAATCCCACAGGGTCGCCGCGCAGTAAACTGCCGGATTCGGCGGACGCCATCTGTAGTTGATCCTCCTCTTGCTCGCTTGTAGTTAGAAGGAGTGGTCACGAAGCCCGTGCATGGGCGACGTCGCTCAGCCGAATTTCAGGGGATTGTCGAATGGCAGGTATCGATCCCGGCACGCCTGCAAATCCGGCAGGGTCTGATGCAGACTATGCGGCTGTGATGGCGCGGGCGCGAGCGCTGGCGCCGGATCTGCGTGACCGGGCTGCCAGGACCGAGGAGTTGCGGCGCTTGCCGCCGGAGACGGAGGAGGAATTCCACGAGGCCGGATTGTTCAGAATCCTGCAGCCGAAGCGGGTCGGCGGCTCTGAATTCGACTATGTAGCACTCGTCGACTGCGCCGAGGCGATTGCCATGGCTGACGCATCCGCGGCCTGGACGCTGGCCAACCTTGCGAGCCATCACTGGATGCTCGGCATGTTCGACAGCCGCGCGCAGGATGCCGTTTGGACCAAGGATGCGAGCGCGTTGATCGCGTCGTCCTTCGTGTTTCCTTCCGGCCGTGCCAGGAAAGTCGAGGGCGGCTACCGCCTGCAAGGCCACTGGCCGTTTTCATCCGGAGTGGATTGCTGTGCGTGGAACATGCTGGCGGGGATCGTTTTATCAGATGATGAAGCCGACGGCATTGAGTACAGGATTTTTCTGATTCCCCGTGAAGACTATCGGATCATCGACATGTGGAACGCCGCCGGCCTGAAGGGAACGGGCTCGAACGACGTTGCTGTCGACGATGTCTTCGTCGAAGGTTGGATGACGCTGTCGGTCGAGGACATCGCCGGTGGTCCGTCGCCCGGAAGTGCCGTCAATGCGAACCCGCTTTATGCCCTGCCGGTTTTTGCGCTGTTTCCGTTCGTGCTATCCGGGGTGGCGCTTGGTAACGCCCAGGGCTGCCTCGAAGACTACATCGAGGTCGCACGGCACCGCGCAACCACCTACAGTCGCGCCATGCTAGGCGATCTTCAGTCCACACAGATCAAGATTGCCGAAGCATCTGCGAAGATCGACGCCGCTCGTCTGATCATGCGTTCGGTCTGCATCCGAGCGATGTCTGATGCGCGGCGCGGGCTTGTCCCCGACATGGTGGTAAAAACCGGATGGCGGCGCGATGGCGCTTATGCTGTGACTCTGTGCACCGAGGCGGTTTCGTTGCTGTTTGCGTCGAGCGGCGCGCGCGGGTTGTTCGCCGGCGCTCCGCTGCAGCGCCAGTTCCGCGATGCGAACGCGATCAATTCCCATATCGCATTTAACTTCGATGCTGCGGGCACGGATTACGGCCGGGTCGCCCTCGGGCTGCCGTCGCAGAATCTGACGTTGTGAGGCGTCTGATGGCCGACGGTCCTGAACTTCCCGATACGCCGGATCCGGCCCGTGAGCTGGCGAGTGGGGAGTCAGCTCTTGATCCGCGCGACTTCCGCAACGCGCTCGGGACCTATGCAACGGGAGTCACCATCATCACGGCTGCCGACGAAGAAGGAAAACCGCACGGGTTGACGTGCAACTCGTTCGCGTCAGTCTCGCTGAATCCGCCGCTGGTGCTTTGGAGTCTGGTGATCTATTCACGGAACATGAGGGTATTCCAGAATGCGAGCCACTTCGCGGTCAATGTTCTCGGAACTTCCCAGCATGGGCTTGCGGATAAATTTGCGCAGCCGTCAAGCCGCAAGTTCGAGGGGACCGACTGGAAGCCAGGTCTCGGCGGCGCTCCGCTTCTGGCGGACAGCGTTGCGAACTTTGAATGCCGAACCGTCGATCGTTATTACGGGGGGGATCACGTCATCTTCCTCGGCGCCGTAGAAGCCTATAGCTACAACCGGGATGAAGCGCTGTTGTTTTCCCGCGGAAAGTATGGCCGCTTCGTCGGCGGATGATGGTTTGATTTATCCATCAACGTCTCAAGCCGGCATGGGATCACATGCCGCGACGTCAGAGGCGAAGACGATCGAAATTCGTTGCAGCAGCGATTCGGTTTCACTTCCCTCGTCCCTCGCGTGAATCCGCCGTGCGGATCTCACTTTGTCAATGCTGAAATATTTGAGAATGCGATGGCCGATTCGATTCTAGTCGTTGGAATACCCCTCGATTTCATTTTCTTTGCGTGTCTTCTTCTCGGCATTGCGGTGTTTCACCGTCATACGCTTCTTATAGCCTTGATCGGTCTTGCAGTGATCGTCGGTTACAAGATGGGTTTTACCGGATTCAAGTTTGGCACGGGAGTGGCCGGCCTTGTCAATCACATGACCCACGAGTGGGTCATGTTGGCCAACTTGTTCCTGTTGCTGATGGGATTTGCCATTCTGTCGCGGCACTTCGAGGAGAGCCGGATTCCCGATGAGATGCCAGCCGTGCTGCCCGATGACTGGAAAGGCGGCGTCGTCCTTCTCATCATAGTCTTCGTTCTGTCGAGCTTTCTCGACAACATCGCGGGTGCGCTGATCGGCGGCACGGTGGCGCGCCATGTCTTTCGGGAAAAGGTTCACATCAGCTATCTGGCCGCGATCGTCGCGGCCTCCAATGCCGGCGGCGCTGGGAGTGTGGTCGGCGACACGACAACGACGATGATGTGGATTGACGGCATCAGCCCGCTCAGTGTGCTGGAGGCATATATCGGGTCCATCGTGGCGCTCGCGATCTTTGCGATTCCGGCCGCAATGCGGCAACATCGCTTTTCGCCGGTGGTGAAAAATCCGCAGAGCGGCTTGCGCGTGGACGGCGCGAGAGTCGTCATCGTTGCAGTCATTCTCATCGCCGCGCTGGCGGCGAATGTGACCGCCAATCTGAAATTCCCGGCGTTGCTCGATACGCTTCCCGTGCTCGGGCTAGCTGTCTGGGCGGCGATTTTGCTGACAGCCTTCTTGCGCGCGCCGGATTGGAAGGTCATGCCCGAAATATTCAAGGGCACGATCTTTCTTCTGGCGCTGGTGACTGCCGCCTCCATGATGCCGGTCGAGAAGCTGCCGGCGGCGTCGTGGCAGACGGCGCTCGGTCTCGGCTTTGTTTCGTCGGTGTTCGACAACATCCCGCTTACCGCGCTTGCGCTCAAGCAGGGCGGCTATGATTGGGGGTTTCTCGCCTACGCTGTCGGCTTCGGCGGCTCGATGATCTGGTTTGGCTCCTCTGCAGGCGTGGCGCTGTCGAACATGTATCCCGAGGCGAAATCGGTTGGGCTATGGGTCAGGCACGGGTGGCCCATCGCGGTCGCGTATGTTGTCGGCTTTTTCGTGATGCTGGTCGTACTTGGCTGGAATCCCGACGCGCCCCATTGAAGATGCATCGGCTCACACCTGGTTAGGTTCGCGTCGCGATATCCATAGTCATCATGCCTCGAACTATACCGCGCGGCGGAAAGATTCGGCGAACAGGCGAGTTCCGCGTGGGGCAGGGATTTGACAGGACTGGCCCGCTTAACATCTGCTACCTTCCGGCTGTACGGCCGAGAGGTCGCGGGACGTTTCCCAATCTGTTGTCGGCAGGAGAGATATGATGCGAAGGCTTTTGACGGTGCTGGCGGCGCTCGCAACTCTGAGCCTGACCAATTGCGGCTACAATGCTATCCAGTCGCAGGACGAGCAGATCAAGTCCGATTGGTCCGAAGTGGTCAATCAATACCAGCGTCGTGCCGACCTGATTCCGAACCTCGTCAATTCCGTGAAGGGTTTTGCGCAACAGGAGAAAGATGTTCTGCTTGGCGTCACCAACGCGCGCGCCAAGGTGGGCAGCATCCAGGCGACGCCAGACGTGCTCAACGATCCGGCTGCGTTCCAGAAATTCCAGGCCGCCCAGGGCGAGCTTTCCAGCGCGTTGTCGCGCCTTTTGGTCGTCACCGAGAATTATCCGCAGCTCAAATCGGATGCGCTGTTTCGCGATCTGATGGGCCAGCTCGAGGGCACTGAGAACCGCATCACCGTGGCGCGCAATCGCTACATCAAGGCGGTGCAGGACTATAACGTGACCATTCGCTCGTTCCCCACCAACCTGACCGCCATGGCGTTAGGTTACAAAACGAAGCCGAATTTCACGGTCGATAACGAAAAGGACATCTCGACCGCGCCGAAGGTCGATTTCAATCCGGCGCCGGCCGCGCCGAAGTAGCCGGCGTAGCCGGTGGCGATGATGCGTACCCTGAAGGCAGCGCTGCTGACGCTGATGCTGTGTTGGGTCGGCGCAGCGTTCGCCGATGTGGCGGTGCCGCCTTTGACCGGCCGCGTGGTCGATCAGACCGCGACGCTGGGCAGCGATCAGAAGGCGTCGCTCGAACAAGATTTGAAAGCGTTCGAGGATCGCAAGGGTAGTCAGGTCGCGGTGCTGATCGTGCCGACGACCGAGCCGGAAACGATCGAGCAATATTCGATCCGCGTTGCCGAACAATGGAAGATCGGCCGCAAGAAAGTCGATGACGGCGCGATCCTCGTCGTCGCCAAGAACGACCGCAAGCTGCGGATCGAGGTGGGTTACGGCCTCGAAGGCGCGCTGACCGACCTTACCTCGAAGCGCATCATCGACGAAGAGATCGTGCCGAAGTTCCGGAACGGCGATTTTGCCGGCGGCATTTCGGCCGGCGTCGATCGCATGTTGCGCGTGATCGACGGCGAACCGCTGCCTGCGCCAAAGCCGCAGGGACAGTACGCGAACAATTTCAGCATCGAGGATATCTTCAATCCCTTTGTCATCGTCGGCGCTCTCGTCCTCGGTGGGATCTTTCGGAGCGTCTTCGGCCGGCTGTTCGGCTCGGTGGCGGTCGGGGGAATCGTCGGTTTCCTGGCCTGGCTGTTCATCGGATCGCTCGTTGTCTCCGGCATTGCCGGTGGGCTTGCTTTCATCTTCACGCTGTTCGGCGATGCGATTGTTTCGAGCGCGGGCCGGGGCGGCGGCACGTGGGTCGGAGGCGGCAGGGGAGGCGGATCGTTCTCGGGCGGCGGCGGCTTTAGCGGCGGTGGCGGCGGCTTTGGCGGCGGCGGCGCATCGGGGAGCTGGTAGGCATGGGCATTGGACGCATCGGCAAGCATCTGCTCGGGAGCCGCTGGCGGGTGCGAAAGTATTTCCCGCCGGACGTGATGGCGGTCATCGAGCGGGCTATCCGCGCCGGAGAGGCGACCCATTCGGGTCAGGTGGTGTTCGCCGTTGAAGGCGCGCTCGATGGCATCCCTTTGTTTCGCGATCAGCCGGCGACGGCGCGTGCGCTTGATGTGTTCGCGCATCTGCGGATTTGGGATACCGCGCACAACAACGGCATTCTGATCTATCTGCTGCTTGCCGACCGCGATGTCGAGATCGTTGCCGACCGCGGCATTCACGCCAGGGTCGGCGAAGCGGTGTGGAAGACCATCTGTGCCACGATGGAGGCTGAATTCAAGCAAGGTCGTTTCGAGGCGGGGGCCGTCACGGGCATCGAAGCCATCTCGCGACAACTTGCACACCATTTCCCAAAGCAGGGGACCGGCCCAAATGAGCTTCCTGACGTGCCGGTCGTGATGTGATTTGACGTCGCCATTGCTCTCGCCCCGACGGCGGCCGGGACATTTGCGGACCCAGTTAAGCCGCCTTGTCGGTCGGAAAAAATCCTAAAATTTCCGCAATGGTGCCGAAGGTAACGATTCCGCAAGCAATGAAGTTACCAGATGGTCAACCTGTCATGGAGGTTTTTAACGTGAGCGACCATTCGTCTGAGCGGACCACCGGTGAGCACGGTAACGAATTCAGCGGGACAGGGGACGAGTCATCGCGCGCCGAGCCTTCGAAGCTCGCGCCTGAGCAGGAATTGTCCGTACCGCCGCCCGACGACGCTAAGCCGATAGCACCTCGGATCGAACCCACGATTGAGACGGAAGCTCCGAGGACGGAAGTCTCTCGGGTCGAACGCGACGTTGAGATGGAAGCTCCGAAGGCCGACGCTCTGCGAGAAACCGGCAAGACAATGATCGTCGCGCCGTTCCACCGCGAGGCATGGGATCGCGCAGGCCACGATCAGAATTCAACGGCAGCCGGTGGCGCGCAGACATCGAGCCGGTTCGGCAAACGGCGTTTCAACGCCATTGCAGCGATAGCGGCATTGGCCGCGATTATTGGCGCGATCGGTGGTTCGCTCGTGACATCCGGCCTCGGGCACGGCACTGCGGATCAACAGTCGTCGGCGATTGCGGACCGTACCCAGGCATTGGAGGGCACCATCGAGCGGCTCGAATCCGAAATCGCCACGTTAAAAACAGGCATCGATCGTTCGACCAAGGGCGATGTCGGCCAGTTCGCCAAGGTCAACGATCGTCTGGGCAAGATCGAGAAGGCGCATGCTGACTCGGCGGCCAGATTGACGAAACTCCAGGAGGCGTTGGACAAGCAGCATTCGGCCGCAGCGCCGGCAGCACCGGCTGCGCCTGCAACCACCGCCGCAGCGAACGTGACAGGCTCGATTCCGGCTGCCGAGCCGGTGCCGCTACCGGCGCCCAAGCCGAGCATCGCGCGTTTGCCCGCAGTCCAGGGCTGGGTCTTGCACGACGTCATGGATGGCAATGCTTTGATAGAAGGCCGGAGCGGCGTCTACGAGGTTCACACCGGCGATCCGGTGCCGGGGCTCGGCCGTGTCGATGCGATTCGCAAGCAGGACGGTCGCTGGGTTGTCGTAACCAGCAGAGGTCTGATCGTAGCGCGCTGACGCGGTCTCCACGCCTAGGCCGTGTCCTCATAAAATCAGGAAACTTGGTTGCGGCGCGTTTGATGTCCGTTTGTCCCTCAACAACGGCACAAAAGCGGACATTGTGCGAGGTCCGGGAAGGGCCATAAGCTGCCATTGAAGATGAAGGCACGATGTTTTTACTCGATGCTGACCGGCTTTCTTCCCGTTGTCGCGGGCTCTGCGTTCACACTTGGATCGTCGCGACTTTCGCAATCATGATGGCCGCCGCTCCGCTACAGGCTTCAGCAGCACCAAAGGCGTCAGCGTGCGGATACCTCGCTGGTCTGATTGATAAGGCACCGCCGTCGGGGCCGTTGTTCCTGCCCAGCTATCCGACCGTCGAATCGGGGCCTCTGCATGGCGCCGCCTACCTCTATGACAATGCGGTAGCCGCCATCGCATTGGTCGGTTGCGGTGAGCAGGACAAAGCGTATCGGATTGGCTCGGCGGTTCTTTGGGCCATCGATAACGACCGCACCTGGCATGATGGACGGCTCAGGAATGCTTACGCCGCGGGTGTGGTGGCGAATGGCCCCGTCAAACTTCCAGGGTGGTGGGATAATACTCAGAACAAATGGTTAGAGGATCGATATCAGGTGGGCAGCGATGTTGGTAACATCGCATGGGCCATGTTGGCGTTGCTGTCGATTGACGATGCGAACACCGGCTCTCGGTTCCGCGATGGTGCAGCACGGCTTGGCGCCTGGGTCGCGCAATGGGCCGATACGCGCGGCACTGGCGGTTTCACGGGCGGTACGTTTGGGCATGAACCGACGCCGGAAGTGCGGGCGTGGAAATCGACCGAACATAATACTGACCTCGCCGCTGCGTTTGGCCTTCTTGCGATCCGTACAGGCGATTCGCGCTGGCGCGATAAGGCAACGGTTGCTGAGTACTTCGTAAATACGATGTGGAAACCGGCATGCGCCTGTTTCGCCGCAGGGACAGCTGAAGACGGCGTCACGCACAATCCGATTTTGGCTCTGGATGCTCAGATCTGGCCTTTAACAGCGCTTCACGGAGCGGCCGGGAAATTTGCATCGGCAATGACGACCGCCGAACAGCGAATGAGTGTCGGCGGAGGCTTTCTTACGGCGAAGACCGGGACGGTGTGTGGACCGAAGGGACGGGCCAAGTGGCTCTCTTGATGAAATTGCTCGGCAAGACTGAGAGGGCAGAGTCGTTGATCGCTGTCATCGAATCACAGAGGTCGCCCGATGGTGGGTTCTATGCCTCGACTGTCCGCGAGTTACCAACCGGGTTCGTGTTGGACACCGACCCGACCAAGCCGCGACTCTATTTCCGATTGTCACATCTTGGCGCAGCTTCGTGGGCTGCCCTCGCGGAACGTGGGTTCAATCCCTTTACGATGACAAAAGGACTTCCGTAATTGAGCCGCAGCGCTTCTCGTCTTGGCCTTTTCGGTCTTTTTTGATTTCGATATGTCCGCCGATATGAAATCGAGACAATGCTGGGGTCTAAGCGAACAGTGAGTGAGAACGTCGCGCTATCCGCTATCCAAAAATGTGTGCGGTAATACCCGTGCCACTATAGCGAGGCGGCCGCTGCCCGCGCCGGTTGAAACATCCGGCGCAAGAGTCGCTCAACTCAGTCGTTATATATGTGTCAATATGTCGCTGAGATTTTTACCTCCATCCTCGGTATCGATATTTTTTTATAAATATAGCGATTGCTTGGGGGTGACGATGATACGATCAGTGAATTTCCCTGGCAGGGGCGCGCTCCTGTCGTCCGTAGCGATTGTTGCGATGACGGTCGGCGCGGACGCGCAAGATCGTGGCCAAGATCGTGACGGAGTTTATCAACTCGGCGAGATCTACGTTTCAGGCGCAGCACGCGGAGGAAGCGGGAGCGGGGGTGCGGGCGGGGGCGGCGTCGGCGGTTCAACGGTGACGCGCGAGCAGATGTGGACCTTCGAAAAGCAGACCCTCGATCAGGCGGTGAACCTGGTGCCGGGTGTTAACGGCACGCTATCGTCCGCCGGTCAGCGTAACGAGACCGACATTTTCGTGCGCGGTTTTGGCCGCTGGCAGGTACCGTTGATGATTGACGGTGTGCGCCTCTATCTTCCAGCCGACAACCGGCTCGATTTTAGCCGTTTCCTCACCGGCGACATTTCCGAGATCCAAATTCAAAAAGGTTATGCTTCGGTGCTCGACGGGCCGGGCGGAATGGGCGGGGCCATCAACCTGGTGTCGCTTAAACCGGTCAAGCCGTTCGAGTCTGAAATCCGCGCTGGCACGATGTTCGACAATCGCGGAGCATTTCAGGGTTGGAACAGCTACGCGAGGATCGGCTCACGCCAGGAGAATTTCTACGTTCAGGGCAGCGTCAACCAACTCGACCAGAATTTCTGGTCGCTATCGCGCGGCTATTCGCCATATCCAGCGCAGGGTCCTTACCCCGGCTCGCTGGAAGATGGCGGACGGCGCAACGGATCGGACACGCAGGACTGGCGAGTCAACCTCAAGGCTGGTTACACGCCCAACGCCACCGACGAATACAGCATCAACTATACCAAGCAGTCCGGCGCCAAGGGTGCGCCCCTGAACGTCTACAACAACCCGCCATCGAGCCAGAACAGCTTTTGGCTCTGGCCCGCATGGAATGTCGAGAATCTGGCCTTCCTGTCGAACACGCAGATCGGCGACGCCTCCTATCTCAGGACCAAACTTTTCTACAACAAGTTTTACAACGCGCTCTCGGCGTATGACGACATCACCTATAGGTCGCAATCGAATCCCGGCCGTTTCAACAGCCAGTATAACGACAACGCGCGCGGCGGCTCGATCGAGGCCGGCACCGAGCTGATTCCGATGAACACGTTGAAGGCGGCATTCCACTATCGGCAGGATTTTCACACCGAGCAGAATGACAACCGTCCGACCAGTCCTGTTTTTAATACCACCGAGCCGTGGCAGCATCAGAACCAGACGACGTGGTCGGCGGCGCTGGAAGACACTTTCCACGTCACCCCGGACGTCGATTTGGTGGGGGGTGTCAGCTATGACAAATATCGGATCGATAAAGCTGAAGAGTATGACGACATAAGGGGACTATACGAGTATCCCAAAGGTGGCGCCGATGCCTTGAACTGGCAAACGGCAGCGATCTGGCGTTACAGCGAGGCCAAGCAGGTCTATTTCAGCGTATCTGACCGCGCGCGCTTTCCGACCATCTTCGAGCTTTACAGCCAGCGCTTTGGCAATGCGATTCCGAATCCCAACCTGGGCCCGGAGCGCGCCACCAATTACGAACTTGGCTGGAAGGGTCAGATTCTTTCTAACCTGAAGGGAACGGCTGCGATCTTCTACAGCGACGTGCGCGATCTGATTCAGGCGGTCCGTGTCAGCCCGACACAGTCGCAGACGCAGAACATCAACCAAGGCAACTTCTATGGTTTTGAGGCGTCGCTGGAAGCGCAGCTCTCCGCGCAGTTTATGATCGGCGGCAACTACACCTTTATCGAGCGAAACGTCAGCGACGTATCAATTCCCGGATTCAGGCCGGTCGGGGTGCCGACCCAGAAGGCGTTCGTCTATGCCACATGGCGGCCGATCGAGCCGCTCGCCATCACGCCGAATCTGGAGGTCGCGAGCGACCGCTGGAGCGATGTCCTCGTCGGCACCCAGGGACCGAACGCGCCGATCCGCGCCGCCTTTCCCGATCTCTATATCCGCACCGGGGCCTACACGCTCGCCAACATCAACGTCAACTACCAGGTCACCGAGAATGTCGAGTTGGCCGGCGGCGTGAGGAATCTGCTCGACCAGAACTACGAACTGGTGTGGGGACTGCCGCAGCCGGGACGCACCTTCTACGCGAAGGTGCGGGCCATATTTTAGCTTGGTGCGGCAGCGCGGCGAGAAGATGCACGCTGGCCCTCCGGCGTGCATCTTCAAAGGGCGCTGCGCTGATCGTGTATGCCTGTGGGGCCGCTTTGTCCGTTTGGCGAACGAACTTCGAAAGGTCTTAACACGGTCAGCCAGACTTTGGCCTCGATGTGCTTGGTATGCTTGTTGCGGAGTCTGCACGTTATATTCAGGTAATGGTGACGAGAGGTAAACATGCGCAGGAAGATTTCATGGGGTCTGGCGCTGAGCGCGCTTGGCCTTGCCGCCGTTGCAGCCGGGCCGATCGAGGCACAGGAATCTGCTCCGCCGCCGGCTTGTGCCGCTCCGGTCGCGCCGACAGGTGAACTGGCACCCTGGACCACACCGTTCCAACTAAAGGCGGCGGAGACCGAGACAAGTACGTCACGCGCGCGCCTGCCAATAGGCCAGGCCGCAAGCCTCACTTTGCTGCGGACACCTGATGTGCGTTACCCACTGCGCCCGGAGAAGCCGGGCGGCTCGGTCAGCTATGGCGGTCTTGTGCTGCTCGATGTGCATGAGGCCGGCACCTACCGGGTGGCGCTCGATTCGGCCGCCTGGATCGATCTCGTGCGAGACGAGCAGGCCGTGAAATCGACCGCGCATGGCCATGGGCCGAACTGCACCGGAATCCGCAAGATGGTAGATTACCCTCTCACCCCCGGCCCTTACATCTTGCAAATATCGGCCAATGGCCAGCCGCAGATGACAGTGCTGCTCGCGCGCTTGCCCTGATCCCGTGCAGACCCCGCCCTTCTCACTCCTGTTGCCGTCAGCCGGGCTCCTGCTGACAAGTTTGTTGTCAGCAGGATTTCTACCGCGAGAGACTTCAACATGGCGCTGGACGCTGCCTGCCGGCGTTTCGGCGCCGCCGATTCCAGCCGATAATCCCATGACCACTGTCAAGATCGAGCTTGGGCGGCGTCTATTCTACGACGCTGATCTCTCGGCTAACGGCACGATGTCCTGTGCTACTTGCCACGAGCAGAAGCACGCTTTCGCCGATGGCAATCGCACTCATCCTGGAGTGACCGACGAGTCCGGGCGACGCAATGTTCCCGGGCTGGCCAACGTCGCCTGGTTCACACCACTGAACTTCGCGGATCCAGCAGCCACAACGCTTGAGACGCAGGCGGCGACCCCGGTATTCGGCGCTCATCCGGTCGAGATGGGCATGGCAGGGCGCGAGGCGGAGATCGGCAAACGGCTCGGACGCGATAGCTGTTATCAGACGATGTTCGCACGCGCCTTTCCCGAGAACAGCGGTCGCATCGACTTTCCCAACGTGGCGCGTGCGCTGGCGAGCTTCGAACGTACGCTCATCTCTTATGGCAACGCCTGGGACCGGCAGCAGCTCGCTCCGAATGCACAAGCTGGTTCAGCGCTGTTCGCCCGCGATTGCGCGGCCTGTCATTCGGGAGCGAACTTCACGGATTTGTCCATGCACCGGCTTGGCCCGGCCGATCCCGCGCTCCCCGATCAGGGGCTGTTCGAGAAGACCGGGATCGACGCCGACCGTGGCAAATTCCGGACGCCATCGCTGCGCAACGTCGCGCTCACCGGCCCCTGGTGGCACGATGGATCGGCGCGGACGCTCGATGAGGCTGTCGCCAAGCACGGCCTGACGCACGACGCGGCCGAGGCGAAACAGTTGATCGCCTTCCTCACGGCTCTGTCCGACACCGAATTCACCCAGCGCCAGTCGCTTGCCATGCCTGAAGAGGCTTGCGGCAAGCGCCTCTAACACACAGACCGTGCGAAGCGCTTTTTGCCTCCATCGAGCAGGCAGTACAGTTAGCCGGTTCCTTACTGGACATAGTTATGAGCGAGCATTAGGTTTTGCGGCGAGGGGCGATCAGAGAACGAGACGAGTAGCATGGCTCCTCAGTTGCAGTATCAGGTCAGGTTCGACGTAAACGATTCGGTCATCGCGGAATCGATACGACGAAACGTACAAGAACCGGCGCTAACACGCCTTTTGGATATTCTCGCCAGACATCGCGCGGTGCCAAAATCCCAGTTCGATGCATTTTCCGAGTATGTCGCCGTAGCAGAAGAGCGCGGCATCGAAGGCTATCCGCTTTATGAATGGACCAAGGCAACGATTCAGAACCCGACAAAGAAGGAAAAATATCTGAAATCCTTCACGCTCTATGTGGAGGATCAAGAGGTCTATGCGAAGGAGATCGCTGATAGCTTGGAGTCAGATCTGCAACCGCTTGCTACGAGTGGGCTCATTACCCGGATATCCAAGTACGATACGAACCCCGAAAATAACCCTCAGCCACCGCAGCGTGGCACCGACCAAGGCTAATACGTCGCGGGGCGTGTCCGGGCGTTTTCCGATGCGGGCTGCCAGCGGCTAAAGCTTGGCGCGGCGCCCAGATCGTCCCAAAAGCTTTGCCGGGCGACTGGCGAGCAGTTCGGCCAGCCGCTGATCGTTGCCGTAGTCGAGTGGCCATTCCTGAACGCCGCCGAATTCATAAGCCACTGAGGCGGGCGCTGAGCTGATGTTCGTTAAGCGTTTTTTGAGCCAGTCAATCATCGTCATTTGGCGCCTCCATGATCGCGCTCTTCTAACTTTGCGGAGGAGAACATGCGTAGGCTTGAGTTTGTTCCCAAATTTTCGTTGCGAGAAGAGGTTTGCAAGAGAAGGACTTTTAAGCCGATTCTTGCTCTTGGCCCCAATGTGCTGGGTTTGAGACGTTGAGGCCGGAACGGGTGAACCTTGCTTTTTTAGGACGGAGGGACGACTCTTAGAATCATGAGATCGCTTGCAGAAAGTTCTACGTCCGCGGACGCGGCAGGGCCCATTCCGTTCGACAACAGCTATGCGCGGTTGCCGGAGGCGTTTTATCAACGCGTGAAACCGTTAGCGGTAGCAGCGCCGAGGCTCTTGCGCGTAAATGACGCGCTGGCTTGCCAACTGCGCATCGATCCAAGGTTTCTCGAGAGCCCGGAAGGCGTCGCTGTCCTCTCTGGCAATGAGATCGCGTCTGGATCCGAACCCATCGCGCAGGCCTACGCAGGGCACCAGTTCGGAGACTTCGTGCCCCAGCTCGGCGACGGGCGGGCCGTTCTGCTTGGCGAAGTCGTGGACGTTGCGGGTAAGCGATTCGACCTTCAGCTGAAGGGCTCTGGCCGAACCCGCTTCTCGCGGGGCGGTGATGGCCGCGCCGCGCTCGGTCCCGTCATCCGCGAATATATCGTCAGCGAGGCCATGGCTGCGCTTGGCATTCCTACAACACGCTCGCTCGCCGCGGTGTTGACAGGCGAAAACGTCATGCGCGAGCGGGCGCTGCCGGGCGGAATTCTGACCCGCGTTGCGTCGAGCCACCTGCGCGTCGGCACGTTTCAGTACTTTGCCGCACGGGGGGACATCGAAAACCTTCGCGCTCTGGCCGACTATGCGATCGCCCGGCACTACCCGGAAGCGCGCTTGGCTGAGGACCCCTATCGGGCTTTCTACGACGCGGTCGTCGCAGCGTTGGCCCGGTTGTCGGCAAGATGGATGCTTGTTGGATTCATCCATGGTGTTCTGAACACTGACAACACCGCGATTGGAGGCGAGACGATTGACTACGGGCCGTGCGCTTTCATCGACGCCTACCGGCCTGACAAGGTTTTCAGTTACATCGACCAGTTCGGACGCTACGCGTTTGCAAATCAGCCCGCCGCCGTGGCATGGAATTTGGCCCGGTTTGGCGAGACATTGCTACCGCTCATAGCGGATGGCGGTGACAAGGCGATTGAAGCTGCAAATGCCTCGATCGCCGGCTTCGATGATCACTTCAATGCCGCATACCTTGCAGGCATGCGTCAGAAGCTCGGCCTCGCGCGCGCGGTGGAAGGCGATCTCGAACTCGCGTCTGATCTCCTGAACCGGATGGCGGAGAATGATGCGGATTTCACGTTGACTTTCCGCGCCCTTTGCGAGGCAGCCGCCCATGCCAAAGGCGATGTGGACGTACGGGGGCTATTCACAGACCCTTCCGCTTTCGACGAATGGGCTGGACGATGGCGGGAACGCCTGTCGCTTGAAGAACGGTCGGCCGAAGCGAGGCGCACCGAGATGCTGTCCGTCAATCCGATGTTCATCCCGCGCAATCACCGCATCGAAGCGGTCATTCGGGACGCTGAAGCGGGCCGCTTTGAAAAGTTTCACGAACTCGTCGAGGTGCTGGCGCATCCCTTCGACGACCAGCCGAAGTTTGCTGACTATGCGAAGCCGCCCCAACCGGAGGAAGAAGTCCGGCAGACTTTCTGCGGGACATAACCGCTAGGATGCGTGCAGGGACTGCGCCTCCCGTTTCTTTCAGATGTGGGTAACTCTTGCCGGCGCAATTCGCCTAAGCACGACAGACAACTCGGGCTTTGCGTAGGGAACTCTTGCAACATCCAAAAGTTGAAAGAGGCTATCACCGACCGCATGGCAATTTCGTCGATCAGGTCAACGTACCGGCCCTCTTTTGAGACCCTAATTGGCGGCGGATATACCGGATGACTCTTGATCGACAGGGCCAGCCTGACCGCAAGCCGATCCCACGCGCCACCTACCGGCTGCAGCTCAACAAGGATTTCGGCTTCGATCAGGCGGCGGCGCTCGCGCCTTATCTCGCCAGGTTGGGAATAAGCCATGTCTACTGCTCACCCTATCTGCGGGCTCGCCCCGGCAGCACGCATGGCTACGACATCGTCAGCCACACCGAACTGAACCCTGAGCTCGGCAATACCTCAGCCTTTGAGCGGATGGTTGCCGCGTTCCGGGAGAACGGTCTCGGCCAGATCCTTGATTTCGTCCCGAACCATATGGGGGTGGGCGGTGCGGACAATCCGTGGTGGCTGGACGTGCTTGAATGGGGTCCGGATTCGCAATTCGCAGGCTGGTTCGACATCGATTGGGAGTCGGATCGCAGCTACCTGCAAGGCAAACTGCTGGTCCCCTTCCTGGGCGAGCAGTACGGTGCTGAACTCCAGTCGGGTGCGCTCCGACTCAGGTTCGATGCGGAAGCCGGCTCGCTGGCCGTGTGGGCATACGACAACCACAAGCTTCCGATCAGCCCGCTTCACTACGAGCGCGTCCTCGGCGATAACCATCCGGACCTGGAGCGCATCGGCGACGCGTTTGCGCACCTCTCGACATGGCGGCCGCATATCGTCCGCCGGGCTTCGGATCTCAAATTGGAGCTGGCCGAGTCAGTCAGGGAAAACCCCGATCTGGCGATCGCGATCCAGGCCGCGGTGGACCGTTTCAACGGCGAGATTGGCGAACTGCAAAGCTGGTCGCAACTTGACGCGTTGATTCGCGACCAGCACTGGCGCGCAGCCCACTTCCGCGTCGCGGCCGACGACATCAACTACCGCCGCTTCTTCAACATTAATGACCTGGCTGGGATCCGGATGGAGCTCCCTCAGCTTTTCGACCATGCGCACTCGCTGGTGTTCCGCTTGCTCGAACAAGGAGTGCTCGACGGAATCCGGCTGGATCACGTCGATGGTCTTCTCGATCCGAAAGGGTATTGTTTGCGCTTACGGGAAAAGGCGCCATGTCCGTTCTATCTCGTTGTCGAGAAGATCCTTGCGCCGCATGAAAACCTGCGTGATGACTGGGATGTCGAAGGGACGACTGGCTACGAGTTCGCTAACCTCGTCACCGGTCTGCTGAACGATCCGGCGGGTCAGGAGGATCTCACGCGCCTTTACGCCGACTTCACCGGTGAACGGGCCTCCTTCAGTGCCATCGTCCGCGATTCGAAGATGCGGATCATGGAGAACGAGATGGCGAGCGAACTGAACGTGCTGGCCAGGGAGGCAGCGCGGGTGGCGCGCTCGAATCCGCGGACCGCTGACTTTACCAACAACGTCCTGCAACGGGCGCTAAAAGAAATTATCGCCGTTTTTCCCGTCTACCGCACATATGTTGACGGACGGAGCCCGCCCACCCAAGCAGACCGCCGCGATATCGATTGGGCCATGGCTCAGGCCCGCCGCAATGGTGCTGCCTTGGACCCCAGCGTTTTCGATTTCCTCCACCAACTCCTGACTTGCGATCTCGTTGCCGAGCCGCGTAGCGGATTCAGCCGCGTGGAGGTGGTTCGCGTCGCAATGCGCGCACAGCAATATAGCGGCCCCGTAATGGCCAAGGGCCTCGAGGATACCGCCTTCTACCGCTACAACCGGATGCTGGCGCTGAATGAGGTCGGCGGCCACCCTGACCAGTTCAGTGTAAGCGTATCCGCCTTCCACCACGCCAATGCCCAGCGGGCGAAACGAACGCCGCATGCCATGCTGAGTACCGCCACGCATGACACCAAGCGCGGCGAGGATACGCGGGCGCGGCTGGCGGTGCTATCGGAGATGCCGGACGAATGGGCCCAACACGTTGCACTTTGGAGTCGGATGCTGCGGGCGCGCAGCGCAGGAAATCCGGACGCAGCGCCGCCAGATCGCAATGACGAGTATGCGTTCTATCAACTCCTGCTCGGAGCATGGCCGGCCCAACTTTCAGCGGGCCAGCTTGATCCGGAGGAAGTGGACGCCTTTCGCAAGCGGATTGAAGGCGCCATAACGAAAGCCATGCGTGAAGCCAAGGTCCATACGACCTGGGCTGCGCCGAACGCCGCATACGAAGACGCCGTTTTAGAGTTCATTCGCTACGCGCTGGACACGTCGCGAACCAATCCCTTTCTGGAATCTTTTTCCGCGTTTCAGCAGCGCGTGGCTACCTTTGGCGCTCTCAACAGCCTTATTCAGGTCGTGCTGAAATTCACGGCGCCCGGCGTGCCCGATCTCTATCAGGGCGCGGAACTCTGGGACTTCAGCATGGTCGATCCAGATAATCGTCGTCCCGTTGATTACGACATCCGGAAAGCATCACTGGCATCCGTGGAATCGGGCAGGGGTGATCTTCCAGAGCTTCTGGAAAACTGGCGTGACGGCCGTTTAAAGCTCCGCCTCATTGCCGAGACGTTGGCGTTGCGCCGTCGCGAACCGGAACTGTTCATGCACGGTTCGTACGAAGCGCTCCACGGCACAGGTCCGCAGGCAGATCGCCTCTGTGCCTTCATGCGCACCAGCGAAGATAGCGCGCTGGTGACCGCGGTGGCTTTGTACCCGTCCCGTGGGCATGGGGCAGATACATGGGGCGACTGCACTCTGACTCTATCGTCTGAGGTCGTTCCGCAGCGATGGTCAGAGCTGTTCAGCGGACGTGAGTTCATACTGTCGCAAGGGTCGTTTCTAGCACGTGAGCTGTTCGCCAGCTTGCCGGTCGCGCTGCTCACGCCTTCCCGGAATTTGCCGCCCGCCTGAGCCTGTGGGCGTTCGAATTTCGTGTACAGATTGATATGACCCATCGCCGTGAGCTGCCGCGTCGGGGAACTCAATTGCACGCCATTGTATCAGCCGCCCGCCTGTTTCTATTTACCGCAGGAAAGGCCAATTCTGATCAACTCCCTTGAGAAGTTCCCATCGGGCGCGTGGGCAGGGCGAAAACTCGGGGTAGTATCGCTGCCGCGATTCGGGAGAGTGCAAAAGTACTCGGCACAACGCGCAATTGATGAATCCCAATTGACACACTGTGCAATGTTAAGCTTGAGACTGGCGCAGGAAGCTGAGATCCAAAGCCGCAACGATGATAAGCTGGTTCAAGACTGCGACCAATCCGCGCTGGGAATGGCTTTATTTTCTGATTTTTGCCGCAGCGTACTCCGTACTCTGCATTTTCGGCTTTCGCACGGCAAACAACAATGTCTTGTCGCTGATCTGGCCTGCCAACGCATTCATGCTTGGTATGCTCGTGCGCTTTCCTTTATTGGCGCACCCCGTGGGATGGGTGGCCTGTCTTGTCGGATTTGTTATTGCGGTTCCAGTTACCGATTACGGCCCAATAACGAGTGCGGGACTGGCTGCATACAATTTCGGTATCGTGGCGGTCGGCCATGTCGTGCTCTCCAGGGCCGATCCGGCTGACCAACGTCTGGAGCGTCGGACCTCGGTTTTTTACCTTCTTTTTGCGGTGGGCGCCGCATCCATATTCGCCGGCATTGTTGGGTCGATCCTGGTCGGTCCTTTATTCTACGATCCGGCAGCGGTCAGCTCTTTTCGATACTGGTTTTCAGTTGAGCTTATAAACCAGCTCGCCTTTTTGCCGATGATCTTGTCCTACCCGGAGGGCCGTAAATGGGCGCGCCTTCAACTGCCGCATCCGACCTTTCACGATCAAGTGCCGATTATTGTGTTGGTCCTCTCGGCCGTTACCGGACTCTTTTTCGGAGGAATGGGGGCCCTCGCATTCCCTGTACCGGCCCTTCTCTGGTGCGCAATTTCCTATCGCGTGTTCCTGACGGCCTTGCTGACCTTTGTCTTTTGCATATGGGTGATCATAGCGACAACTCTGGGCTATATTGACGTTTCACATGTTGATCAATCGCTCGTGTTGTCGATCAGCATGGGGGCTGCACTTATTTCCCTGGCCCCTCTCGTCATCTCCACGACGACTGCGACACGAAATGAAATGCTGAACCAGCTTAGACACCTCGCGGCTGAGCGTGAGATCGTGGCCAATGAACTCGATCATCGGATCAAAAATCTGTTCACGCTGGTCAACGGGCTAATCAGTTTATCAGTTCGTGACAAACCCGAGATGAAACCGCTGGCAGGCATACTAAGAAGCCGGCTCACGGCATTGCATCATGCGCATGGTCTCGTCCGCACCGCGCACGCAACGTCGGTTGCACGGGGAGGATCGGTTTCATTAAAGGAACTTATTGGCGCTCTGCTTCGGCCTTATGAGAGTGCGGGAGATAAACATTTCACGGTCGACGGTGATGACGTCCTCGTCAATGGTGGAACCGTTACACCGCTGGCTCTCGTTTTCCACGAACTGGCGACTAACTCCACCAAATATGGTGCGTTGAAGCATGCCGACGGCATTTTGGGAGTCCATATCAGTCGCGATATCGACGGCCTGCGTATCAAGTGGACGGAAAAGGCTCCAGTGCAAACCGGCTATTCTGATGCGGCCGAAAGCGGCTTCGGATCGAAGCTTCTGGATCTAGCGATCAACCAACAATTGCATGGAAACTACGTCCGCGCTCGTACAGAAGACGGTTTGGATATCGAGATCATTCTGCCGAGCAAACTTTTCAGCGAAGTCCCATCCAGTCTCCCGGCCTTGTAGACCAATTGGACCAATCTGAGTTTCCTTGCTTGCCTTTGCGTGAATGTGCTCTCGCCAGAACCGCTCCGCACAAAACATCAGGATATAACGCTGGGAATGTGCAAAGATCGGCCGCCAGGAAGGCGGCCGATCCCGAGCATTGAATGAAATCGCGGAAACCGGCTTAGAATCCGGATTTCGTTTTTTAATCGGCAACTCCGACCCGGTGGCGAAAAACCATTTCGCCGCCCTTCCAGCCGGAAAACGCCAGGCCGAGCACGACAAGGCCCGAGAGAACTACGCCGGTTGGAACGATGACAGAGCTGCCGTGATCGAACCGCCAGTACCAATTAAAAGCCGCGATCAACAGAGCGAGGGCATTGCCAATCGCGTGAAGCCGCGTATCCGACAGGTTGCGCACACGATCATCCCCTAGAACTTCGACAAGGCCTGTCACAGCAGCCAACGCCGCGGTAACGAGGCCTATGCCGAGTAACCACAGCGAAGCCGTTGCCCAAAATCCGTTCGAAGTCGCGGCGAAAGCAAGATCGGAAACGAACGCCAACACAAAGCAAGCAATGGGAAAAGCTATTACCATTGGATGGATGGGGTGGCCGGCTATCTGCGCGGTAGAACGTGGGTTGTCTGTTGCCATAGGAAGCTCCCTTGTTGGGCGGGCAACAATTTTCCTCGCGGTCCGTTCCTTTTCGAGGGTGTAAATTGCGGCGCCGATGGCAGCGACGCATGATTGCGTGTCACAAGGTTTGCCTTTTTGTCGCCGACAGATTGCAGATGATGAACGCCAAAGGCCCGTTCGTTCCGTTCCGGCCGAATTACTCGTCCCGGGGATGGTCAGGACGCAGGCGAGGGACGCAAGAGCGCATGTCGGGAAACGAGGGCGTTTTCGTTTGTTCTCGCTCTTTGGCCTTGACTGATGTCGCCGGTCGAAGCTTATAAAATATGCCCATCCGTAGTGAGGATGGCCGATGCAATCCGGCTGGCGGTGGAGCTCGTGATGGTCTAAGAAACGATCAATAACAAAAGCAACAGCCGGTCCCCACGAACGGACATCAACTCATCAGCCTTAAGAAATCAAACGCCTTTTAGCGGGCTTCGTTGCTTGTCCTTGTGAACTCATCCCTCCTTTAACAACAACGAACCCAGGCGGTATTCGCTCATCATGCCGATTTTCAGTTACATCATCACAGACCTGGCCGAGCGTAAATCAAAACCCATCAAGGTCCCCTTGCAGACCCATGAGGAGGCCGTCATGTACGGAACACTCTTGGCTCGAGAGATGCTGGGTGACACGCCCGACCTGACCGATAACGGGATGTGCATTACTATTCTTGACGATGTCGGTAAAACCGTCTCCATCCTGCCTTTTGGTTCTGTTAACTGACCGCAAAAGTGCTGAGATTGGTTTGACGAGTCGAGAGATTCTTTGTGTCACTACAAGGAATCTTTTCTTGAGTTCCGTAAAGGAACCGCCACGACGTATGCACGTTCATCTTGGCTATGGACACCACTACCCTTGTCGGGTTCTTCGCAGCCTTTTGCACCTCGATCTCGTACTTTCCTCAACTGAAGAAGTGCTGGCAAACCGGCAAGGCGGGGGATCTGTCCCTCCTGATGTTCAGCATTCTTACCACCGGCGTGGGGGCGTGGGTGCTTTACGGCGTTCTCAAGCACGACGTCGTTATCGTCATCGCGAACGCCGTGAGCTTCTGCTGCCTGTCCGGCATATTGTGGTTCAAGCTCAGAGAGAAGTTGGATCCGGCTTGAACAGCTAGGTGCGGAAGGCTTCCCTGCTGGTTGCGAACCAAAACTGCCCGGCGTGTCGAAACTGCTGACGGTCGGGGTGAAGCTCTCTTTGGCTGCATCCGTCATGTGCCTGGCCTTCGGTGATTGTAAGGACGGCGATCGGCAGCCCGCAGGCGCTCCACCATTGCATGGATTTGGTCGTCAGCCGCCGCGCGAGCGACCAGTCCGAACAAATGCCGCAATCTCGTTTTGGAGATGGCCGTAAACCAAGTAGGCTTCGCCAGCCCCACCATGTCTATGAGGCAAGGGATCATTCCGGATTTCGTGCTGTTCCAACAGAGGGAACTTGAAGTCCCCCGCACTGTTCCTTAAGCAACGTTTGTGACTTTGTTCCTGACACGTGGAAGAAAAGGCTCATCAATGTGCAGGTGGATCGCTTATCGAGGAGAGACTCGGGCATTCGAACAATACGTCACAGAGCCCGTTCATTCTCTCATCGCTCAAAGTCTGCGCTCGCTTGAGGCCACCGCTCGAACGAACGGAGATGGATTCGGTCTCGGCTGGTACGGTATTCATCCGGAACCCGGTCTCTATCGGGAGACGCGGCCGGCGTGGTCGGACGAAAATCTGCGCTATCTCTGTCGCCATCTGGAGTCTCACATGTTTTTCGCTCATGTCAGGGCGGCGACCTGTACGGCGGTGACGCGGCAGAACTGCCACCCGTTCGTGTGCGGCCAATGGATGTTCATGCACAATGGCTTCATCGGTAGCTGGAACCGGCTCCGGCGGAGGGTAGAAAGTATGATTTCCGACGAGTTCTATCCTTCGCGGCTCGGTACGACCGACTCCGAGGCAGTATTCCTTGCCATGATGGGCGCGGGGCTTGTCGAAGATCCCGTGGGTGCAACGCGCCGGGTAATGTCCGAACTATGCAAGTTGGTGAACGAAGAGGATTACCGCGAGCCTGTGCGCTTTACGTCGGCACTGACCAATGGCCATGACCTGTTCGCATTCAGGTTTGCAGAGAATGATAGTGCCAACTCGTTGTATTACCGGACCGCCGGCGATGGACTTGTTGTCGCTTCCGAGCCGCTCGATAGGGAATCCGGATGGGAGGAGGTTCCCACCAATCATGTGTTGATCGGAGCCGCGTCAGGCTCAATCGATATCGTTCCATTTCTCCCATCTGAACTCAGGCAGCTCGGAGAGGAACGCTGGTCGGCTCAAACAGTTGTCGCAGGCGCCGGTAAAGGTAAATAGGGCGCGAGGAGTTCCGACGAAAACAAATGTGCGGATATTCTGATCTCGTCGCGCAACGGTTCGGGACCAAGCACGAGCAAATACGGATCGATGCAAATAAAGCGCTGGACACGCTCCCGGCCGCGATCAGGTCCATGTCGGAGCCAATGGTCAGCCACGACGCGGTTGCGTTCTATCTACTTGCCTCTGAAGTGTCCAAACGAGTCAAGGTGGTGCAAAGCGGTCAGGGCGCGGACGAGTTGTTCGGTGGCTACAGCTGGTATCCATCCTTCCTCTTCGCCAATGATGCCACCCAGCAGTATCAAACGTCCTATTTCGACTGGAAGCATTCAGATCTGACGGAGCTATTATCGGAGGAGTTCATTTCGGACGATTTCAGCAGAGACTTCGTCGACACGTTCTTCACTCAGGCCGAAGCCGTCTCTCCTGTCGACAAGGTGTTGCAGATCGATGGTGAGATCATGCTCGCCGACGATCCCGTTAAGCGCGTCGATAACATGACCATGGCTTTTGGCCTCGAAGCGCGGGTTCCTTACCTCGACCATGAAGTGGTGGAGCTTGCGTCGCGCCTCCCTGCGGCACTGAAAGTCAGCGGTGGCGGCAAGCACATCCTCAAAAAGATGGCTCGGCGCTATGTGCCGAACGAGGTCATCGACCGATCGAAGGGGTACTTTCCACTGCCTTCCCTGCGTTACCTGAATGGTCCATTCCTCGACTTCGTCCGCGATATGATGACATCCGCCAAAGCGAGAGAAAGAAGTTTGTATCGGTACGGTTTTATCGATCACATGTTGCAACACCCCGAAGCTGAAATGAGCCCAAAGGGCCACTCGCGCTTATGGCAGGCCGCTGTTCTCGAAGCGTGGTTGCAGGCACATGCAGTGTGATCCGAAAATACTCAAAACGCTGCGTCTCAACCTCAGTCGCGACGGTGGCCACCTCATTATCCGATCGGCCGCTGGGCGTGAGGAAGTCAGCGAGTATTCGTTCGGTATCGAGGAGGAATACTTCCTGGCAGACAGAGAAACCTTCGAAGTCGCAATGCAGACGCCCAATGAGCTGTTCGAGGCTGCAAATTGGTCCACAGGCGGCCTGGCCACGCGGGAGATGTTGCAGGCTCAGCTCGAAGTCGCCACGAACATCCATGGTGATATCAATGACGCCCGCGAGGAATTGAAGTTTTTGCGCCGCGAGGTTGCGGCCGTTGCATCTCAATATGGGTTCGTCATCATGGCCTCGGCTACGCACCCGACAGCCTCCTGGCGGCTTTCGCAGCCCAGTCCGAAGGTGCGTTATGAAGAGATGATCGAAGATTTCAAAGCGGTTGGACATCGGAACATGGTGTGCGGGATGCACGTTCACGTGCAATTGCCCGATGCGGACCGGCGGTTCGCGGTGATGCGCGCGATGATCCCCTACCTCCCGATTTTCATTGCACTCTCGACCTCCTCTCCCTTCTGGAATTCGGCCGACACGGGCCTGAAGGGCTATCGACTCGCCGCTTACGACGAGTTACCCCGCAGCGGCCTTCCTGAACTATTCGAGAACAAGCAGGAATTCGAAGAGTACGTAGCTGCCCTCGTCAAATCGGGCGTTATGCCGGACGAAAGCTATGTCTGGTGGGGGCTGCGTCCATCTTCACGACACCCGACGCTGGAGCTGCGTGCTCCTGACGTGTGCACTTACGTTGACGACGCTGTGGCAATCGCGGCGCTATATCGCTCCCTTGCGCGTTACCTCTACGAGCGGCCCGAGCTGTCAAAACGAGTGACGGGCGTCGATCGTGCGATCGCGGTCGAGAACAAGTGGCGAGCCCAACGTTATGGAATAAGCTGCATATTCGTGGGAAAAGACGGTCCGGTCGAAATTCACGACGTGCTATCGACGCTGATTGAACAAATTTCCGAAGATGCGGCGAAGCTCACGTGTCAACGGGAGTTGGAGGACTGCAAGAGAATACTCGAGCGGGGCGGCTCCGCCGATGCCCAGCTACGGATATACCGAGACAACGCACTCAATTTGACTGAGGTTAATCGCTGGATCGCCGAAACGACGGCGGCCGGCCAGATGGGAGCGGCGTGCTCGGCGACCGAGAAGGCGGTCATTTAAGGAGCTCGGCATCAAACAGGATCGAAGATGAGCAAACCCTTGCCGCTTCTTGTTTTCGACCGGCGATCAGTGAGTTATTCGACAAACTCATGGACGACAGCGCATCAAGCGTCGAGAAAAAGCGTGCGGTGCGGATCACCTGTCTCTTCTCTTTTACACCAGAGTTTTAGTGTACTGGAGTGACTTAAATTGCTCTGCCTTCCCGAACGCCAAATTCCAGGTAGTGGCAACCCGCACCTATGTCACTCAAATGCGCCAGATCAGCATACCTCTTCTTGTAAGATTTTGCATCGAACCTGTCCGGTAACGCGCCAAGTGAATATGAACTGAAAAAATTGACTCCTGCATCCAGCAGTTCTTTCTCACGACACAGAGAGATGTCCTGGCCGTGGAAGTATACGTCGGCCAAACCTGTCAAGCGCGTCATACCCTCACGGTGAAGATTTTCGACTTGCTTGCCAGGAATTTTCCATCTGACACTTATTCCGAGCGCGTCCAACTCTGATGCGGCATTGCGAGCGAAGTCATAGGCCTCGTCTGAGTAGGGATCCGAGTCGTAGTGCTTCCACAAAGCTATCACGGCCTTTCGGATTCCGAACGGGCGACAAAAATCAACCCATTCACGTCGATAGACCTGATAGTATAGCCGGTCCAGAAGAGATCCGTGGCGGTTTGTCAAAAATTGCAAAAAATCGGGAAACTGAAAATCCGGAAACTTCGCGTCGATGATTATCTTTGTGTCTGGTAGAATCTCTAACAGTCGTTCGACCATATCGAACGTAACAGGATTGAATCTTTCGAACACCCGCAGGCGCTGAAATTCATCCTGAGTTATTGAGGCGAACTTCTTTTCAACCCCGTAGAATCTCCTTTCAGCTTCGTCGTGAGCCAATGCGAAGCCGTCAGCCAACTTGACGCAATCGAGCTCGATCTGCCTCTCACCAGATGCGAGCGAAGCAAGGACTGCTTCGATCGAATTGGTTTGTATATATCCGTCTATCTGGCCTCCGCCGTGGATGATCGTCTTTCCTGCCATCGCCGACCGCCTTTGATTACGCCAACGTTTGATTGATCATGTGCGCGCGAGAAGCTTTCATTTAGGGCCACGAAGCTGGCTGGCATAGTATAGAGCCAGACTCGTGAGGCTATCCGGATCCGTCTCCGGCAAAGCATGTGTTGGACGCGAGGCCCACGATTGAATGATCGCCTGTTGGGGGCGAAGCTTATGGTCGTCCTCGAAAAATTTGATATGGCTCTTCGCGTTGTCGATCCACTCTCTGTTGGTGCGGTCAGTCGGTAGTCCGTTATAAATTATGCCGACAGCTCCTACCAAGTTCTCTGCACGCAAGGCCTCCAGCAGATCATAAAAACGTAGCGCAGCGGCTACCTGTTGTGAGCCGGCGGAAAACGGTACGTCTAATTGCATGAACGAGATGCGTGATCCCAGACGCTCGCGAAGCCCGCGAAGCCATCGTCGCGTCTCAGTTTCCCATTCCGGCTGATATGCGACGCCGCTCGGTTCGATGTCTCCGATCGTCACCGTCGGGAATTCGTCGCGATAGATCCGAAGCACGGGCATCACGAGATCGATGACCCCCTCTATCGAGAGCCGGCATCCGGGCTTCTTACCGGGAAGCCCTTTGTAATAGCGCCCGAACCAGAGTGGTTCGTCTATTGCGATGTAGGCGATCGAGCCTCCTGCCTTCTTGATTTTTTCTGAAATCAACTTCGCACGGGAGATCGTCGAATAGCCTTCTACCCCAGGTCCCCCACATGCCGGTTTCGCCACCGGGGTGTTCATCACTCCCGCTTCAACCGCGATCGAAATATGACGACTATTGAGATTCTCCACGATCAGGTTCACTTGATCCTGAGGGGCATGTTCGAGATACGAGCCGTAGAGTTTGAAAACGCTTATGACCTGAGCCGCATTCCGCCAAGGAGCGTCAGATTTGAACATATCCAGAAAATCGACTGCGCGATTCAGGGGAGAAGGAGGGACGGAAGCTTGAGGCGCGATCCAGATCTCGGTTGCTGATAGGATGCCAAAGGCTCCTGAGACCAGCAGTAAGAGAATTGAAATTGTTGAGCGAACGAAAAGCCGCTGCTTTCTCATTTCCGCATCCGACGATCGGGACGGGTCCAAGCACTCGGCCCTGGGTTTGAACGCTTAATACTTCTCCAGTTGCGCACGCAGATGATCGATCTTGTTCTTCATCGACGCGATCGTATCGCTATCAATCTTTCGCAGATAGCCCTTAATATCGGTCGTAGAAATATTCGATGTTCGGCTCACATAGGTCACGATGCAGCCGGTTTCCGCAGACAGATGATCGAATTTTCCAACCCAATCGTCGCCCATAGCGAATATTCTGACGTCGTGCTTTTGGATATCGCTGCATTTTTGCTCCCATGTCGTTTCGGGTATCACCAGATCGACATACTTGCAGCTTGAAAGGATCTCGGCGCGTTCGTTGTAGCGGATTACAGATTTCTTCCCTTTGATATCGTTGAATTCGTCGGTGGAACACCCAACGATCAGGCGGTCTCCGAGGCTTCGCAGGCGCTGTAGCAGGCGAACGTGGCCCACGTGAAACAAATCAAAGGTTCCGTAGGTGATTACGTTGTTCATGTCGAATCACCCCTCTTTGAGTTGAAAGTGGCATCGGTGGCGAGCAGACAATCCTCGTAGATCTTACGAACTGCCGGATCGGAACATTTTACACTATCGATGAATCGCCGCAGGTGAACCGCCCGTTTCGCTTCCTTCTCAGTACTGATCAAAACATCCAATTTTACGCTTGGGAATAAACGTTTCAAATCCAGGACCCAGAAGCTTTGGTCGGCCCCGGTCAGGGTGACTTCGCTAAACCCACCTTCGCAGATCATCTTCGCAATGGTGTCAAAGTTTGCGTCAGCTGACGCTTCAATCTGCTGGCCCGCACCCGGTACAAATTCAGCAAGCCGCGTTCGGCTCAAACTCGGTGGTATGCCTCTTACATTCGTGGACAGTAAAGCATCATAGTCAAACTCGAACTTCTCCCAGTCGGACCCCATCAACTTGAGCGCGACTTTATCGTGAGAATGAACAACGATATTTTTGGCCACGTTCCCGTACTCGTGCCAGATATCATCCTCGTAGTGGCTGAAGACACGAGCGCGAAAGGAATCCAAGTGGACAAAGGTGCCCGGCCTCACCCATGCTTCGGGAACTTCCTTTGTATGGTACATGCCCCAGTTTGACAGGTTTCTTATAAAGCCCGCTTCATCAACGCTTGTGTAGAATACGTCTATCTGGGCCCATGGCACTACGACCTGTATTCCGTCTGCGAGTTCGATGGAGGCATGACGGGAGTTTGCGTCCTGCTGTAATGCCAGGATGTGGTACCCTCCGCCGGCATAGGGCGCTGCCACCGGCCAGCAAGCGTAGCCGCATTCTCGCAGTAGCGGCAGGATCCTGTCTTCGAAGATCTTAATCTGATCTTCGAAAATGATAACATCCAGATCATCATTCCACGGGGGCATACGACCATTTCGGACGTATCCGACGATTGCGCCAGCGAACAAGAAGTATTCGAGCTTATGGCGTTCGAAGATGCGCAGGACCTGTTTGTAGATCTCCTTGGAACCGTCGGTCAGCTGTTCGTATTTCGCATTGGATATCCCAGCGATCGAAGTTCGGATTGCTGGAAGCGAACTATTGAATAGAGGTGCGGCTAGATTCACGTGTGAACTCGCTTACTCATACTCGCCAGGACGATCTTATGCTTTAGGTGTTGCTGAGAGTCGCAAAGGCCGATGGCTGCGGACATGAACCGGATGCCTCGCTTTCGGTTTGAAACTTGCTCATGGAAAGAAATGATCCGTCCCTCCGTGCGTTAGACCGCCACCGCCTGAGAGTGCCGGCGATCGTAAACAGTAGGTGAGAACTCCTTCCAAAGGCTCAGGTGAGCGTCCAGCATTTCGTCTTCGCTCCAGGGTTGTTCAATGGATCGGTTTGTTGCGATCCATTGCTGCTCGTTTCCGACCAGATTCGACATGAGACCTGCCAGCGACCGGCCGTCCCGTGGCAAGAAAGTAAACCCGTTCTTTTGCGGGATCACTCGTTCCTTCAGACCTGCGATTGCAGAAGCGATGACCGGCCGGCCGAACATCCAAGCTTCAGAAACAACAAGACCAAAAATCTCCCACCACGTCGACGGAACGATCACCCAGTCAACCGATGCCATCCGTTCGGCCAACTGATCACGGCCGTAGGCTCCATTCTCACGCACGGTGATCCTGCCGAACTGGGACTTGCGGAGTTCTTCGACCTGCTGATTGATCCGATCCAGATAGGCATCGGATGCGTAGTGCTTGTTGCCGCCATTTATTTCGACAACGATGCCTTGTGCCGGAAGCCGCTGCTCTCTACCAAGCAACAGAAGGGCATCAAATATGACGTCTACGCCTTTGTTGTCGATGAATTGTCCGAAAAAGCCAAAGCGGTTGACCTGCCGCGAATGCTGACTGCGGTCGAATGTCGTACCAAGGTTTGTCTGGCCATTTGGTATGACGACGCACTTCTCCTGAGGTAGCCCCCACTCAACATATCGTTCGGCGATGAACTCGGATGGAAAAACAAAAACGTCACATTCCCCGAGAGCGGCCTTCAGACGAGCGGCTCGCAGGGTCACAAACTCGGGGCGAAGGTCCGGGAAACATTTGTTGCACGAAACAGGAGAGGCCGATCGACAGAGATCGCGCGAGCCTTTCTTCACCATCTGGCCATCCGCCATGCATATCGCCATCATCTCGTGGAACGTAAAACAGATGACTGCGTCAGGCGCTGCAATCCTGGCCGCACGAATCGATTCCACGCCGACGCGGTGGTAGTGATGGAAGTGGATGACGTCTGGTTTGATCCGCTCGATCAATTCACGAAAGAACTGGATCGAGCGCCAATCTCCAACGGAAAGGTGGAGGAAATCGTAGTACTGCGGGAAATAAAAGTACTGCCGTTCTTCGCCCTGGACAGGGACGATGGGGGCGCCGGGTTTGCCGTAGATCTGATCGTGATTGGCTTCGAGCGCTGCGATAAAATAGGCATCGTGTCCTCGCTTCAGGCTAGCCTGAAACATTTCGTATGCCACCTGTTGAGCGCCACCCGGCGCTATTGAAGGATGAAGATAGCTAACGTAGACAATTTTCATGGCGTACGCCTGCTTGTCTTGGCGAGATGCTTGTCGAAGTAAGCGCCATGTTCGGCGGTGAAGAAGTAGCGGTTCGCCATGGAGGCGCCGCGATATTCTTCACCGCGAGCGCGCGAACCCTGTCCCTCCAGATGCACAAGGCGAATTTGCGGGTGTACGCAAACAGGCCCGTTCGATGCGTTCCAACGCAGTGATAAGTCGGCGTCTTCGTAGTGGCCATAAATGTAGCGCGTAGAAAATCCTCCGAGCTTTTCAAACATTGGCTTTTCAAAGGACATTACCGCGCCGGTTATCGCGGGCACAGCCCTGGGCTTCTGCCATTCTGGTTCGGAAAATGGCACGCCCTTGTCAAAATGTTCGACTCGTAACAGACGTCCGTATGGTGCCAGCACCGAGTCGTCGGTGCGGTTCAGAGAATTGCGTCGGACGAATTCATCTTTATCGATGAACATGCCTGAATGCATGAGATTGTGATCATCATAGAATAACAATCCGCCCCAGAGCGTCTTTCCCAGCTTGGTATCTGCCAGAACCTGCTTCATCTGGCGTGCATAAGCGGGGATTGCATATACATCGGGATTGATAATGAAGATGCGGTTGCTAGCGGCGTGATCGATGGCTGCATTGTTTGCGGCGCCAAAGCCTGCGTTATCTCCCAAAGCAATGACAGTGATCATCACGTCATAAAGGTCCGACATGAGGCGCGCGTACCGCAACACCTCGTCCGCGTCCTCGGGCGAGTTGCAGACGTAGATCCATTCTCCGAAATCGATCCCCGCTTCCCGGAATAACATCGGCTGAAGCTTAATCGGCTCAGTTGAGCCAAAGAGCACCGTCACAAATGAGCTTGATACCTTGCGCGGTCTGAAGCGCTCAACGTAAGAGTTAGACACTGCGGATGCGACATGAGAGCGAAACAGCTGAATGAGAGCTGTTCCCGAAGCTCCGCATAGAAAGCTATTCAAAGACGCTTGTTTGCCAGAATGAGATTCACAGGTAGCGATGATCTGCAATAACGTATTTAGAAGACGCTTGTCTGACACGATCTCTGGAGTAATTTTTGTCTGGAACGTGCCAGTCAGGGAGGCCACTTGAAACAGAAGTGGCTGCTTCAAAAGAGACTTCGAGGGAGATTGACCGAACCCAACAAACCCATAGTCGTAGGCGCCCTCGCGGATGTGTTGCTCGACGTCTTTCCGGGCCTGCCTAAAACATGCGGTTCGCGGTAACTCGACAGTGAAATCGCCCCCGATCAGCTTCATTCGCGGAGTTTCACAGCCTTCATCCGCGAGCCAGCCGATGATTAGGCAGAACCCTGACTCCGAAACCAAGTATCGTTCGACCGAGCATGCCACAGCGCCCGGCTCGCGGCGGATGGTAGAGTGCTTGTTCTCATCGATGCCGAATCGCAGATAGTGATCGAGCGCGCTGGCGGCTTCACCTGAAGTTAACGCATGGCGCGCGTGCGGATTGGATTCCAGATATCGAGATTCGTCAAAATTGCGAAGAGCTACAGGAAGCAGCGGCGCTTCTAACATGTTCATCCCTCAAAAATCTCAGCGGGGCGAAGCGGGTAGCGCCAACCCGCGGTACCCACGCCTGACAAAATCTTCGTGCGCGTGTTTTTCCTCTTCACTTGGTTTGCGAACGTGCATATAGCGGCGGGCGTACCACCTTGCGTCTACGCCAGGGTTGGACGGCAGTCTGCCTTCTGCGTATCCGAAGTTTTCGAAGTGCTCCGCAGCGCTGGCTATCTTGCCTTCCAGCATTGCTTGAGCGACGTCGGGATACGTCTCAAGATACCATTCGCTGTCTACGATCGTCGGAGAGCCGAGACGCCCCTCAAGGTATCCCACCGATCTGAAGTGTGCCCATCCTGATGCAAACCGGGCGCTGCTGACGGCGGCCGCGATGTCAGGGTAAGTTGTGAGATACCAATCTTCGTCGAAATCCCAGGAGGAGATGTACAAATCAAGAAGACCGGCCAGCGTCTTCCGAGGGAGCCTAACCTCGTCTGCGTCGGCATTGAACTGATCAGGTAAATCACCAAAGGCGACCCGGGGATGCGGGATATTCACCATTCGAATTCGTCCCGATTGCAATTCCTCAACATGTGCGCCGCGGTGTCCGCGCAGATCACGAAAGCAAATCTCAAGGCACGACTCCTGATGCGTGTTCTTAATGTTGGTGATGATGAAATTTGGTGTGTTGTTAAACTGCTGTCATCGATAGTTCACACAAGCTGCGTTTCCGTTCACAAAATAGAAGTGCTTTGATTCACAAAATAGAAGTGCTTTGATTACAATCCGAATCTCGATGAACCTCTCACTGCTACTCATGACGTTTCGCCATCAAAGGTCTCAGGCCATTAGCCGCAGCAAAGGGGATAAGTTGGAGTGCGTGGATATAAAGACGCCATCCGTGTCGATCGGCGCGGTCCTCGTTCATGTCATGCCGCCGGCGAGCGATTTATCTTCGTAGCCGGTAAATTTGGATCGCGAAGGCAAGGCCAGCGGGTGCACACCAGCTTTTCCGTGGTATGTGCGATCGTCAGATGTGCTCAGCCTTGCGCTGTGCTGTCGCTGGACTCCAGCAGACGAAATTGACCTTCGCTGGAGCTTCCGAATGTGGCGATGACGATTGATCTGATCGAAGCCTCGGCCTTCAAGAGCATTTCCTCAAATTCTCCCTCGGGGGTGGATTCCGCAACTACTCCGCCTCCCGCACCGATAGAGAACCGTCCATCGGTCAGCACGATGGATCGGATCACGATACTCAGATCAGCGGCGCCATCATCACCCAGCCAGCCGAGTGATCCAGAATAGATACCTCGGGCGCGCTGCTCCAACTGATCGATAAGCTCAAGAGTACGGGATTTGGGCGCTCCGGTCATCGATCCGCCCGGAAATGCGCCGCTGCGCAGCACGTCAATGAGCGTATACTCCGGTTTCAAAACGCCGCGTATCGTACTGACCAGTTGGTGGACGGTCTGATATGTTTCGACGTCAAACAAGCTTGGCACCGATACGGTCCCGGTCTCACAGCAGCGGGACAGATCGTGACGCAAGAGATCGACGATCATTCCGTTCTCTGCCCGGTTTTTCCGATCGGTCCGCAGCATTTCGACCAGCTTCTGGTCTTCAAGCGGATCGGCGGCGCGCCGGATCGTCCCTTTGATCGGCTTTGCTTCGATGTTGCCGTCTGCGTCGACGGCAAGAAATCGCTCAGGCGAGGCGCTCAGGACTGCTCCGCCGGGCCATTTGAGAAACGCAGCAAACGGCGCGGGATTGACGCCTCGCATTGCGCGATAAACTCGCAGTGGCTCAACTGTGGCGGTGCAGGAAAGCTCGCTGGTCAAACAGACCTGATAAGTCTCTCCTTGCGCGATCAAATCGAGACAGCGGGCGACCTTGGAGAGATAGCTCGCTCTTCCATCCTTCATGGCGAACGCGAGCGGACTCCGGTCGATCACGTCAGGGAAATTCAGGGGCGGGCGGTTCGCCGATTCGATCCGCTTAAGTGCGGAACGAATCCAATGCTGCGCGCGGTCGGCTTCCCCGGGGCTATCGATCGCACATATATAGGTTTTTTCGTCGAGATGATTTACGGCGATGAACCTGTCGGAACGGATCCACAAGGCGTCGGGTGTTGCAGCCCGCCGCGTGGTCGGCGAGCCGCAATCATGTCGCAGCTCGTAACCAAACCACCCGACATGACCGCCGACGAAAGGACATGGCGGCGGCGATTGCGGCCGGCTCGGATGCTCCCTTTGAAGATACTCGAATATATCGACGTTCTCGATTCGGCGCCCGCGAGCATCGTCGATAAGGATCGTTCGGTCGATGCTGTTATACTGCACCGTTTCCGCATGTGGCCCGGATGCATCTCCCATATACGACCATTGTGACAGCGGCGACCCCGCAAGATTGCTGTCGAGCCAAAAGGCGAAGGGCTGATCGGCAAAGAGCGAACAGAACACCGCTTCGGTGTCAATCGCGCGCGGGATTTCGAGCCAGAATGCTTTACGAGACGTGGCAGTAGGCACCGTCGTGCGCCGCTTGTCCGGCCTTGCGAGCGGTGGCGTTGAGGTTCTTCCCATGAAAAGAAAGGAAAGGTCGCGAAAATTTCGTAGCAAGACCCGGCCGTCTTCTGTGAGAAACGATTCCGGATGAAACTGCACGCCCCATTGCGGCCGCCCGCGACGAGCGATGCTCATGACGAGGCCATCTTCGGTCCAAGCAATTTCCTCAAGAGTGGGCGGGAGAGGACGCTGGACCACAAAAGAATGATAGCGGGCCGCATTGAACAATGGCGGCATGTTGGCGAAGAGGCCGGACCCCCGGTGCACGATTCTGGATGTGCGTCCGTGGACGAGAGATGGAGCCCGCGCCAACGATGCGCCTGACCCGACGGCAATGCCCTGATGTCCCAAACATACGCCAAGCAAGGGAACGGCGGCCGCTTCGATCGCAGCCTTGGATAAGCCGAAATCCGCCGCCCGGTCCGGTCGCCCCGGGCCTGGCGAGATAATGATATTATCGAATCGTCTTTGGGAGAGTTCGTACCATGTCACCGCATCGTTGCGGACGACCAGGGGCTCTTCCTGGTTTATCTCTGCGATCAAGTGCACCAGGTTGTAGGTAAATGAATCGTAGTTGTCGATTATCAGCGTCCTCACCACATGACCTCGGCATGCACTGGTTCCCGCACGGAGAGCCGGCGAGCATTGATCGATCCAAAATGATCGCAGGAAGGTTAGAAACGATACATTTATTTTCCGCGAAGTCTCGCCGCTACTGGCGGTGTGCCATACGAACCTCTTATATGCTTATTTTGCTTCCGTCGGGACGATGAACCATATTTCGTCTCGGGAAGATCGATCATGCTTTCGAAAGGGCGCCAGGTATCGCGCAAAAACCTTCGAAGGTTTGAAGCTTTGACCTTGCTTTGATGCTCGATATCATAATTCTGCGGGGGATGGTTCAGATTGGAGAGCGAATCGCATGCCTAAAGACATTATTCTTCATCTGGAGCGCGACCCCTCGCGGGATATCGCCCGTGATTTTGCTGCTTCGATAGCCGAACTTTTCTCCGCCCATTTGACGGCCGTTATATCTAACTTCGAAGCGAACATTCCCGCGGATGCTCTTGGCGATCTATTTGCCGAGAGTGAAGCAGAGGCGCGCGGTGCAATAGAGCGTTTTGAACTGGCTATGAAACGCGGCGAACTCTCAGCTGAATCGCGTCTCGTTTTAGGAACACCTCAGACGTTTTCAGAAGTGGCGCGGTGTTTTGATTTAAGTATCGTCATGCAATCCGATGATCACAAGGGCATCAATAACAGCATTCTAATTGAAACGACGCTCTTTGATTCCGGCCGGCCGCTTATTATCGTTCCCAGCAACCAGCGGGAAGTTCTGAAGCTTGAGAAGATCGTGTGCTGCTGGGATGGAAGTCGCACCGCGGCGCGTGCCATCAATGATGCATTGCCGTTTCTGAAAAAAGCCAATGCTGTTGAGCTGCTTATTGTTGAAGATGAAAAGACCGCGAATGAACAGGTTCTTCGAGGAACTGAAATCGGCCAGCATCTCGCTCGACACGATATCAAGGTCAACGTGAAAACGATACCGGCAGCCGATAGGGACGTCGCGAATGCCATTTTGTCGTATGTTGCTGGCGGTTCGACGAGCTTGCTCGTGATGGGCGGCTATGGACACTCTCGCCTGCGTGAATTTGTGTTCGGTGGCGTGACGCGCGGAATGCTCTCGGCGATGACCGTTCCCGTTTTCATGTCGCACTAAAGTGGGATCGGATACCTTGAGACTTGCTGTTGGCCTTCAATCACCACTCCGCTAAACTGGCTTTAATCCTGCGGCGCGAAGGCTTGCCTGTAGGAGGTGATTGAGGACCTCCCGTTAACAAGCTTATGCAAAAAGGGGCACCCCGCGGGGTGCCCCTTCCATTTGCGATGGTCCATTTGCGAATGGTCATTCAATCCGCCCAATTCTCGTCCTGCGCTCGTACGCTGAAGTGACTTCTCGTCTGCGGTCGCAATCTAAAATGCGTCAGTTGTGTCGAGCAGGAGCAATTCCGAACCGTGAGTCTGCACGCGTACCAAAGTGGAAGTAGTAGAAGGCTCCTCACAACTTTAGATAGTTTCTAGTTCCCGATCCTTTCGTCAGAATCGCTTCTTATGTTACGAGCCGCTGGGGTTTGGATTGCTTAGATAATTGGGGGACGGGGACCATGCGAGAACTTTCAGCCAAGACGATCGTGAGCATAGCGTCGCTGGGAGCGGTGAGCTATTTCGTCGTCTCGGTGGATTCATTCGGCGTCATTCAAGCCGCGCGCGCGCAGCAATCCAACTTGCCGCCTGTGACGATTGTCGCACCCAAGCCGAAAGCACAACAGTCGGCCAAGCGGTCACGAACCCGAACAGCCAGTCCCGTTCAGAGACGGGTGGCCGCACCCGCGCCACGCGAGACGGCGCCCGTCCCTTATGTGGTGCCTTCAACCGGTACGGTCGGCACCGTGCCGCCCGTCTATGCCGGTGGCCAAGTTGCGACTGGGGCAAGCCTAGGAATGCTCGGCAATCGCAGCGTGATGGATACGCCGTTCAATCAGACGAGCTATACTGCTGAACTCATTGAGAATCAGCAAGCGCGGACGATTCGCGACGTGCTTGCCAACGATCCTTCGGTCAGGGCTGTTCAACCAGCCGGTGGCGGCGCCGATGGTCTTTTTATCCGCGGTTTTTTCTATGACAGCGGCGATTACGGCCTGAACGGACTCTACGGAATCGCACCATACTATTCCACGAGGGCTAACTTCGTCGAGCGCGTCGAAGTCCTCAAGGGACCGAGCGCGCTGCTCAACGGCATGACCGTCGGCGGTACCGGCGTCGCGAGCGGCGGGGCGGTCGGCGGCGCCATCAATCTGATCAGCAAACATGCGACCGACGCTGACATCACGCGAATAACGGGAACTTATGTTTCCCAATCGCAGTTTGGAGCAAATGTCGATCTCGGCCGGCGATACGGCGAACACAAGGAGTGGGGCGTCAGGCTGAACAGCACTTACTCGAACGGAAATACGCCGTGGAATCGGCAGACGGACGAGTTTGGAAACGTGGTCCTCGGCGTTGATTATCGGGGCGAAAGGGTGCGCGCGGCTTTCGATGTCGGCTATCAGGCGGATAATCTGAGGCCGCCTCTGCGATTCTTCGGGATTGGTGCGGGAGTGACGTCCATTCCTAAGCCGCCGACACCTGGCCTCAACTTCCAGGTGCCATGGGCCTACTACGCGCCCACGGACTTCTTCACGACAGCACAGGGAGAGGTCGACCTAACCGACTGGATGACCGCCTATGCCGTGTTCGGTTATCACGACAGCAACATCAACTATCTCTATCCGTCACCCAACATCCAAAATAATGCAGGGAATCTCCTCGGGCTACCGGGTCGTGGCAAGGAGACGTTCGAGACCTTCGCGGGCACGACTGGTATCCGGGCGAACGTCGATACCGGACCTATTCATCACTTGATGAATATCAATTACTCGGTCAACGACCGGGGCTACGACCAGAACCTTCGCGCAGCGGGCCTAATTGCCTGGAACCTCTACACCGAACCGACCAACATACCACAGCCCACCAACTTCAATGGATTGGCTATCACTCAGAGGACCGGCGTGAGGCTATCGAGCATCGGCCTATCCGATACCATGTCGATGCTGAACGATCGGGTACAGTTCACGGTCGGCGCTCGTCACCAGACTGCCAGCACGGAGGTGACAAATTTCCTGGCGCCCGCTTCGAGTCGGCCGGAGACTAGCTCGTCAGTGTGGAGTCCGGCCTATGCAATTGTTGTCAAGCCGGTCGAGCACATCTCGCTCTATGCGAACTATATCCAAGGTCTGCAGACACCCGTCGTGGTGGCCGGTATTTTTACGAATGCCGGGACCGTGTTCCCGCCAACTCCAACCCAGCAAGCCGAGGGCGGTATTAAGTTCGATGCCGGCCGACTCACGGCAACGCTGAGTTATTTCGATATCAGCCAGCGGAGCATCATCACTCTCGGCGCAGTCGGAAATCAGACTCAGGAACTTAACGGCATGCAGCGTAACCGCGGCATGGAACTCAATGTATTCGGAGAGGTCACTCCCGCCATCCGCGTGCTCGGCGGCGCCGCGTTGATCGATGGTGTGCAGGAAAAGACTCAAGGCGGAATCAACGACGGCAAGAAAGCGATCGGTGTTCCTGTGGTCACCGCGAATATCGGAGCGGAATGGGATACGCCCTTCGTGCGCGGTCTCACCGTGACCGGCAGGGTCATCTATACGGGTGCGCAATACGTCAACGTCACAAATACGTTGACCATCCCCGACTGGACGCGGGTCGATCTGGGAGCGCGATACACCTTTATCTCGCCCTGGAACGGAAAACCGATTATTGTCCGGGGTATGGTCGAAAACGTCGCAAACCAGGCTTACTGGGCGTCGGCGTTTAGCGGGGTTATCACGCTTGCCGCTCCCCGGACCTACCTGGTGTCGACGACCTTCAATTTCTAGCGTCTTTACAGCTCACCACCGGGGTCTCAGCGTTTGATGCGCTGAGACGAAGGTCGAGCATGTGCGCGGCGTGGTGGCTACGTCGCCTTTACGGTGCATTCAATGCACGATCGGCTTCAGCCTTATTGATACCAGCTTGTTCTTCTTGGCGTTATCGGTTTGCCATCCGCCTAGATTGGATTCGTCTTCATGTACTGAAGACCTGATGTGCTGAAGACCTGATGTGTTGAAGACTTGGCGGTGAAGAATCGTCCGGCTGAATCAATTCGATTGCAGCGCGGTGATCCGCTTATCGTTGTGCGCCCTGTTCTGTGCAACGAACGATAACCAGCTCGAAAAATCTGAACTGGCCCCGGATGAAGAGGTGCGTGCGTCGGAGTCAGCGCGCGTCAGAAAAAGAAAACATTTCCGATAGCGCGCTTACGCGTCTCAAGCGGCTGAATATCGACAAGGTGCACCGCGTGAGTGGGCCGCCGTTTGATGCCGCTCGGTAGGCTTGAACGAAACACCGCTGTGCATCGAGCATGACCGCTCGACGATCTTTGCGACTCACGTTGCGAAGATCTGATTTAGGCTCCCGCTCTCTGCTTTGCCGTCTCAGTCTGCACGGTGATCGTCCGTGGCTCCATTTCTTAGTAGCTCTGTTTCTTAGTAGCTCTGTTCCTTGAATCCATCGGCGCTCAGATCGAAGATGATCGCTTTTCAAGTTAGATTTCGATCTCACGTTTGAAATCTCAGAACGACTACGTGAATGTGTAGATGTGACGATAGTGTGATAGGAACCATTTGCGATGCGCGTAATCATAATGTCAAAAGGTCGCTGCAGTTAGATTAAACTTCGCCTCATTGTTATCTTTTTCGCCACGATGTGATGGCGAAACCGAGTTCAGTGTGATGTTCGCTCATTAGTTTTGAGACATTAAAAAATGCTCTGGTAGATATTGCTTTGACCATCATCTGCTTCTGACTTAGTCAAACATTGTCGCTTTCGTTTTCTGAAAAAGGAGACTGGGCCATGATGGTGTTTGATAGAGACGATGTGACATTTGCAGTGGTCATCAATGATGAAGAGCAATATTCGATCTGGCCGATGTTCAAAGATGTTCCCAACGGCTGGAAAGAGGTAGGCAAGACCGGCAGCAAGAAGGAGTGCCTCGACTACATCGAAGAGGTGTGGATCGATATGCGCCCCTTGAGCTTGCGAAAATTCATGGACGAAGCACCGTCGCAATCAGCGTAGTGGCGGAGCCAAATCATCCTATGCGGCTTCTGTGTCTGCCTTACTCCGGCGGAAGCGCGATGTGCTATGCGCGCTGGCGCAGGCTTCTACCGTCATGGATCGATGTCTGGCCGGTCGAATGGCCTGGACGCGGCGCACGGATGGATGAAGCGCTGGCAACCAATCCTCACGAGCTAGCGTCACAACTCGCTAGCGAGCTAAGCGCGAACCTTGATGTTCCTTATGCAGTGTTCGGCCATAGCCTCGGCGCGATCATCGCATTTGAGCTGGTTCACAATCTGCTCGACCGCGGCGTTAGGGCGCCGGCCGTTCTCTTTGCGTCGGGTGCGGAGGCGCCGGCGGTTCGGGATGACAGCAAGTGGCGTCTTCCTTTGAATGACGAGGCGCTGCTGCAGGAGTTGCGCCAACTTCGGGGAACTCCTGACGAGGTGCTGTCGAATACCGAATTCATGAAATCGGCGCTGCCGGTGGTGCGCGCCGATTTCATGATGTGTGGTGCCTATGCTTACAGAATGCGGCCCCGCTTGCCTTGCTCCGTGCACGTTTTCGGCGGGACTGATGACGAGACAAGCAACGAGAACCTGCGGGCTTGGGAACAGGAAACTTCGGCGTCCTTCGGGCTCGATGTTTTGCCGGGGCATCACTTTTTTATTCACACGCGGCAGGCCGAGTTGATCGATTTGATCGAAGCGGTACTGGCGGAGCAATCAAAGCGATCGGTCGGTTTACAGCGGAGTGACGATGATGAGCGCATTCTCCATTCAGCCACTCATTGATGGTCGGAGTCTCCCTTTATTACTCAAGGCGGGAGACGTGGGACGACCACTGGATGAAGCGCTTCCTCTGTTGCGAGCTGTCATCGACAGACACCTGACTGATTGCGGCGGCATCGTGTTTCGCGATTTTTCCCTGGATGGTCCTGATGCGTTTCGCGTCTTCGCCGCTGGTTTCGGGCACCCTCTGCTCACATACGAGTTCGGTTCAACGCCGCGGTCGCAGGTTACTTCCGGCGTCTACACTTCTACTGAATACCCGCCTCACCAGCACATTCCGTTACATAACGAACAGGCCTACACGCGCGATTGGCCGATGAAGATATGGTTCTATTGCGTGCAGCCTGCACTGGAAGGCGGCGAGACGCCGATTGCTGATAGCCGCGCTATCTATAGCGACATGCCGACGGCCATTCGTGAGCGCTTTGCCGATAAGGGAGTGATGTATGTGCGCAATTACGGCAATGGTCTCGACGTCGATTGGCAAGATGTGTTCGGGACCGACTCCAGATCGGAAGTTGAAGCCTACTGCGCCGGTCATGATATCGAATGCGAATGGAAGGATGACGGCGAGCTTCGCACGCGCCAAGTCTGCCAGGGTACTGCGCGCCACCCGGTAACGGGAGAATGGGTCTGGTTCAATCAAGCGCATTTGTTTCACGTTTCAAATCTTGATTCGGAAGTGCGCGAAAGTCTGCTCGACGTGGTCGGCGACGAGATGCATCTGCCGCGTAACGCTTTTTACGGTGACGGTTCCAGGATTGAAGATGAAACGTTGTCGGTCGTTCGGGCCACGCTGGACAGGCACAAGATCAGCTTTCCATGGCAAGCAGGCGACGTCGTGATGCTCGACAACATGCTCACGGCTCATGCCCGGGCGCCATTCAAAGGGCCGCGCAAGGTCATTGTCGCGATGGCGGAAGCCAATCGGCAAAGCTGATTGTTTCCATTCGTTGCCACGAATGGTGGATTTTCGGACCGCAACCGACAGGGATTCGAGAAGATGTATAACGACAATCTTGTCGAACGATTGCGAGAACACGTCGCGCGCCGACCGGATAAGGCCGCGCTACGTTTTTTGGAACAGGATGACCTCGTCGAGGAGCTGACATTTGCAGAGCTCGACGTACGTATAAGGTCCGTTGCAGCGCGGTTGCAGCAGTTAGGCGGTGCCGGCGAGCGGGCGTTGATACTGCTGCCGAGCGGAATCAACTATGTCGTCGCTTTTTACGCCTGTCTGTATTCGGGTGTGGTCGCTGTTCCGGCGTATCCGCCTGAAGGAAGCTCGGAGCGCTATGCGGGACGCCTCAGTGGCATTTTGCGGGATGCGGCGCCTCGTTTCATTTTGTTGGAATCCGATCTCCGTTCTCTTGTTGAGACAGCATTTCCAGAACTAACAGATGTTCAGGTCATCGCAGTGGATTCAGTTTTGACTGAACCTGCCGATGAATGGCGCGAGACCAGGCTTGCTGCGGATGCCATCGCTTTCTTGCAGTATACGTCGGGATCGACATCGCAGCCCAAAGGCGTTTGCGTTTCGCATGCGAATCTTGCGGCCAACGAACGCGCCATGGAATCCGCCACAGGCGGAACGCTTGATGATGTCTTTGTAAGCTGGCTGCCACTATATCACGACATGGGGTTGATCGGCGGACTCTTGAGTCCATTGTTCACGGGCTTTACCTGCGTTCTGATGTCGCCGCGTAACTTTCTTGAACGGCCGCGGCGCTGGTTGGAAGCCATCGATCGTCACGGCGGGACAATTAGCGGCGGGCCTGATTTTGCTTACGCGCTGTGTACCGATCGCGTTTCTGATGAAACCATTGATCGTTTGAACCTGAGCCGATGGAAATTCGCATTCTCCGGATCGGAATTTGTTCGTCACACCACGCTGCAGAGGTTTGGTGACCGATTCGCGCGGGCTGGGTTCGATCGGCGTGCGTTAAACGCTTGTTATGGTCTGGCCGAGGCGACGCTGCTGGTAACAGCGAGTGACATCACGGCGGAGACTATCAGTTACACGCTTGACACCGCGAAGCTCGCCGCTGGCCTCGTTGCTTGCGCAGATAAAGGAACCGACCTCGTGGCATGCGGTCGACCGGCCGCCGATCACGCAACGCGCATCATGCGCGTGGACGGATCGGTCGCGGCTGGGGCGGACGAAGTCGGCGAAATTTGGGTGAGCGGCCCCAGCGTCACGCTCGGATACTGGAATAACCCGGATGCCACGCGTCAGGTTTTCGTGGAGCGAGACGGATTCCGTTGGCTGCGCACCGGCGATCTGGGTTTTATTCGTGATGGCGCATTGGTTGTGGCGGGCCGGCTCAAGGACGTCCTGATCGTGCGAGGACAGAACGTCTACCCGACAGATGTCGAGCAGGCGGTCGAGGCCGATGTGAATTCGGTTCGTAGAGGAAGGGTTGCTGCTTTCGCAGTGGAAGCGGAAGGACGGGAAGGTATCGGGGTGGCGGCCGAATTCAGCCGTGCCGTTCTCAAGAGCGAAAATCCTGAAGCGCTCGCGGACGCGATCGGGCAGGCTGTGCTTCGGCAGGCGCAGGAATATCCGGCCGTAATCGTTCTGTTGAATCCGCGGGCCATGCCGCTGACGACCAGCGGCAAGTTGCAGCGTTCAGCCTGCGCGGCGCGGCTGGCCAACGACACGCTTGATAGCTTTATGGTGTTCGAGAAGGGACGCCGCCGCGATAGCACGACGTTGACGCCGCCCGTGACTGACACCGAGCGCGCCGTGTCCTTAATCTGGTGCGATGCGCTCGGCCTAAGGGCTGTGCATTGCGAAGATGATTTCTTCTTCCTGGGTGGAAACTCCATTACGGCTGGTCAGGTTGCTTCTGCGATCCGAGAACGTTTCGGCTTGGAATTGGAGCTGCGCAGTTTCTTTGACGCGCCGACGCTTGCTGCTTTCGCAAGTCATATCGACAGTCTGGCGCGGACCGGCGTCCGGCCTCCGCTGCCGTCGATTCCCAAGGCTGCTGCGGCGGATCGTGCGACGTTGTCGCATGCGCAGGAGCGATTGTGGTTCCTGTGGAATATGGATCCGGTTGGGACGGCGTATACGGTTGCAAGCGCGATCAGACTGAAGGGAGGCCTCGATCATGCTGCCCTGACGGGCGCGATCGATCAGATCGTTTGTCGCCACGAGGCGCTGCGCACCACCTTTGTCGCGATTGAGGGTCGGGCAACGCAAGTCGTTCACGATTCAATGGGCGTTGATATCAGGCATGAGGATCTCCGCGCCTACCCGGCGAACGCTCGCGACGCACATGCAGCGGAGATAAGACGATCCGAACTCGCCAAGCCGTTCGATCTCGCGAACGGACCGCTATTGCGGACCGTGTTGCTTCAACTCGCGGATGACGCACACGAACTTCTGCTGCTTTCTCATCATATTATCGTCGACGGCTGGTCGCTGGATGTCTTGCTTCAAGAGCTGTCCAGTCTCTATCGCGGTGCTCTCGGGCAGAAGGCGGACCTGCCGCCGGTGCCGGCGGTACAGTATGCCGATTTTGCTATCTGGCAACGAAACTGGCTAGCGGAAGGTGAGGGCGATCGGCAACTCAGATATTGGCGTACGAAACTGGGTGACGAGCATCCGGTGTTGGCCTTGCCGCACGACCGCCCGCGACCGGTAACGCAAAGTCATGGCGGGGACACGGTCGGCTTTGCGATCGACGGTGTGCTGGCGGCGCGGCTTCAAAAGGTTGCCGCAGAGCATCGCGTAAGCGTCTTCATGCTGATTCTCGCCGCCTATCAAGCGCTGCTCTATCGCTATTGCGGACAGAGCGATTTACGGATCGGCGTGCCGATCGCTGGACGGCAGCAAGCGCAACTCGAACGCCTGATTGGATGCTTCGTCAACACGCTGGTGCTGCGTGCGAAGATTGTCGATGACGCAAGCTTCACGAGCTTTCTCCAACAGGTCAAAGAAACGGTAATTGAGGCGCTGTCGCACCAGGATCTGCCCTTTGAAATGCTGGTCGATGGCCTGCGTCCTGAACGTAACGGCAGCCACAACCCGCTGTTTCAGGCTAAGTTCAATTATATGACGGCCTCGCGCGGATTCGACGGCGTTGATGGACTCACGGCCGATATCGACATCATGGACCTCGCAGGCTCTCATTTCGATCTTGCGCTCGATGTGGTCGATAGCCTGTCCGGCATGAAGGCAACGTTCAACTACGCGACCGATCTTTTCGATCGACCGACGATCGAGCGATTTGCAGCGCAGTTTTGTTTGATGCTGCGTCAGATCGTTGATGACGCAGAGCGGCGGATATCGGACTTCGTCATTGACGATGCGGGTCGGCAGGTGGTGGCGACACAGTCCGCGACGTTTGAATTTAACGATGTGGTGAGCCTCCATCGTGCCTCGACGCTCGGAAAAAGGGCCGTAGTTGCGGTTCGATACGGCGACGAGACGCTGACGTTCGCCGATCTTGAGCAAAGATCGAACCGGATTGCGAATATGCTGATCGCTCGCGGCGTGACACGCGAAGTGGCGGTCGCGCTGTGGATGGAACGCACGCCGTCCTTCGTTGTCGCGCTGCTGGGCGTGCTGAAGGCTGGCGCCGCTTACGTGCCGCTTGATCCCAAGTGGCCGCTGGAACGCATCAAGCGCATTCTGGATGATGGGCGTATCGAAATTCTGCTTGCGACCACGGAGAATCTGACAAATTCGCACGCGCTCGACTGTGTTGTGATCGATGCAAATGCTGAGGCGACGAACGAAGAAATATCGGACGGTCCGCCGGAAACGGTGATCCATCCGGCACAAACCGCCTATGTCATCTATACGTCCGGGTCGACTGGAACGCCGAAGGGCGTCGCGGTCTCGCATGGCGCGCTTGCCAACTATGTGCAGGCTCTTTTGCAAAGGTTGCAGCCGCAATCGTCAGCCAGCATGGCGATGGTCTCGACCGTGGCAGCCGATCTCGGACATACGGTGCTGTTCGGCGCGCTTGCGTCCGGCACGACGCTAAATCTCCTGTCTTCTGAGGCCGTGCTCGATGCGGACGCATTCGCGCGAGCCATGGAAGAGGGGAAGGTTGGAGTCCTTAAGATCGTGCCAAGCCATCTGCGCGGTTTGCTGCAGGCACGGCGCTCAGCCGATCTGCTGCCGTGTGAAACACTCATTCTGGGCGGAGAAGCCTGCGACGCGGCGCTGCTCGATGAGGTCCGCCGCTTGCGGCCGCATTGCCGAATTATCAATCACTACGGGCCGACCGAGGCGACCGTCGGCGCAGCGATTCATGAATGCGGGTCGGAGCATAAAAACGGGTCGGTTCCGATTGGCTTGCCGCTCGCCAATCTGCGCGTTCATGTTCTTGATAATGCACTCAATGAAGTTCCGATTGGGGTGGCGGGCGAACTCTATATCGGAGGTGCGGGCGTGGCGCGAGGTTATCGCGGTTCCGCTGGCTTGACCGCAGAACGATTTGTGCCGGACCCGTTCGGTGCGGCCGGAGACCGGCTTTATCGGACGGGTGATCGCGTCCGCTGTGACCAGGCGGGCCGGCTGATCTTTATCGGCCGCAACGATGATCAGATCAAGCTGCGCGGTTACCGCATCGAGCCTGACGAAGTCGGACGCGCCATCAAGGCCCTGCCGGGAATCAATGACGCCGTTGTTATCGCCCGCAGCATCGATGCGAAGGTGGGCCGGCAGGAGCTCGTTGCTTATTGCGTGCCCGGCGACGGCATGACTCTGGAAGCGGAGGCGATCAAACGCCAGCTTTCGGCGTTCGTGCCCGACTATATGGTGCCGTCCCATATAGTGGTGTTGGAGCGGCTGCCGCTGACGCCCAACGGCAAAATCGACCGCAAGGCCTTGCCGGAGTCGGCTGGAGGTGTCGCCGCCTCGAACTATGTCGCGCCTGCGGGAGATACCGAGACGACGATCGCGGCAGTCTGGTGTGAAGTCATCGGGCGCGAGCGCGTCGGTCGCAATGACAATTTCTTTGAGCTTGGTGGCGATTCCATTCTAAGCCTGCAGATCGTTGCCCGTTTGCGCAAGCGGGGCATCCGCCTGACGCCCAAGCAAATCTTCAGTCAGCAAACGATAGCCGGCCTCGCCGCGGTCGCGATTCTCACAACGGCATCTGCTCCCGAGAAGGAGAGGTCCGGCTCGCGGACTGGCAGCGATCCGGCACCTTGCATGTCTCATCTGTTGCCGATCCAAACTCGTTTTTTCACCGAGGAGATTGAAAACCGGAATCATTGGAATCAGGCTGTGCTGTTGATTCCGCAGGGGCGGATGGATTGGGAGATGTTGCGGCGGGCCTTGATCACGGTCGTGGAGCACCACGACGCGTTGCGCTTGCGGTTCAAGCAGGTGGATGGCGCGTGGCGGGCGCAGAAGGACGTCTCACCGACGCCGTCGGACTTATTATGGACACATGCCGGTGTCGGCGACGCCATACAGGTGACCGCGCTTGCTTCCGCCGCGCAAAGGAGCCTGTCGTTGTCGTCAGGTCCTCTATTGCGCGCAGTCGGCATGGATCTTGCCGATGGCAGCCAGCGGCTTCTGCTCGCGATCCATCATCTGGTGGTCGACGGTGTATCCTGGCGAATCCTTCTGGAAGACTTGGCTTCAGCTTATGAGCAGATGGAGAAGGGCGGTGCTCTCGAACTCGCGCCGAAGAGCGACTCTTATGCATCTTGGGGTGAACGTCTGCACACCTACGCGGCCAGCGCGGAAATAGCTTCCGAATTGCCCGTGTGGCTCGACTGTGAGGCGAACTCAAATCTTCCTTGCGATGACAATCATGGTGGTGTCGATCTTGTCGGGGACAGCGCGGAAGTATCTCTGGTTCTCGATCCCGAATTGACATCGAGGTTGTTAGAGGAAGCGCCCGCCGCCTATCGGACGCAGGTCAACGATCTGATGCTGGCGGGCCTGGCCAGAGCTGTCTCGCGCTGGAGCGGATGTGACGATGTGACGGTCGAGCTTGAAGGCCACGGTCGCGAAGACATCTTCCCCGGCGCAGATATTTCGCGCACGGTGGGATGGTTCACCACGGCATTTCCGGTGCGGCTGCAAGGTGGAGATGATGACGCTTCGCTAATCAAAGCGGTTAAGGAGAAGCTTCGCGCTATCCCAAACCATGGACTTGGCTATGGCGTGTTGCGCTATCTCGGCTCTGAGGAGCAGCGCCGCGCCTTGAAGCGAATGGCGGAGCCGCAGATCGTTTTCAACTATCTCGGCCGCTTCGATGCCAGCGTGGGCGAATCCTCGCGCTTTTTGTTTGCTCCCGAGATAGCGGGTTCGTCTCGCTGCGCTTCAGGTCCCATGCGCGGTTGGCTGGTTATCAACGGGCTGGTGCGTGATGGCCGGCTACGATTGTCCCTTGAATATGGCAGAAAGCGCTTTCAGCGCGCGACGATCGAACGATTGGCGGAGCTCTACGAGACAGCGCTGCGGGAATTGGTAACCCATTGCTGCAGCGGCGCGTTCGGTCTCACCCCGTCGGATGTCGCGTTGTCCGGACTGCGCCAGTCCGATCTCGACCGGTTTGCGCTGGATGCACGCAACATCCAAGACATCTATCCGCTCTCGCCGATGCAGCAGGGCATGCTGTTCCACGCTCTCCGCGATGGCGGCAATGATGCCTACGTGAACCAGATAGGGATTGAACTGCTCGGCTTTGATGCCGGCAAGCTCCGGATGGCGTGGCAAGCGGTGAGCGACCGGCACGCCGCGTTACGAACTGGCTTTGTGTGGCAGGATCTTTCGGGCGCTACGCAGCAGGTGGTGTATCGTCATGTAGCGGTACCTTTCGTTGAAGAGGACTGGCGACAGCGAGCAGCGGTGCTCGAACGCGACGACAAGCGTGCGGAGCTTGAAACCGCGCTCGCCGAAATATCCCGACGGGAATACGAGAAGGGGTTCGACCTCGCGCAAGTTCCGTTGCAGCGCGTGCGGTTGATTCACCTGGACGAAAAGCGTCATTGGCTCATCTGGACTCATCACCACATTCTTGCCGATGGTTGGAGTTCGGCGCGTTTGGTGGCCGAGGTCCTGCAGCATGTGAGAGAAGGCGTTCTGCCGACGGCGCAGGGTAGCTATCGCGATTACATCGCGTGGCTTCAGAATCGTGATTCCGCGAGCGCCGAGAAGTTCTGGCGCGACACGTTGGCCGAGCTCGAAACGCCCACTCTGCTGGCGAATACGATGGTCACCAACAAGGCATCGGAAGCTCGGGGACACGCGAGCATTGTGCTTGCTGTGAATGCCGAATTGACCTGGTCACTGAAGTCGCTTGCGAAGCGCGAGCGAGTGACTCTCAATACGGTCATTCAGGCTGCATGGGCGCAGTTGTTGCGGCGTCTTTCTGGACAGTTCGCGGTCTGTTTTGGCGTGACCGTATCCGGCCGTCCGGAAGAACTGCACGGATCCGAAGAGACGGTTGGCCTGTTTATCAACACGCTGCCGATCGTCGATGCACCGAGCCCGCAAACAAAGGTGGGTGATTGGTTGCGTCGGCTGCAGGAGCAGAACCTCGTCTTGCGCGAGCATGGCTGGACGCCACTCTATGAGATCCAGCGCTTCGCGGGTCACGGCGGGCAAACACTGTTCGACAACATCCTGGTGTTCGAGAACTACCCGATCGATGAGGGCTTGCAGCAGGCCGGAGGGAGTGGCCCGCGCCTGGGGCGGGTGGATCATGTCACCCCCACTAACTTTGCGCTGGCGGTTGCCGTGTTCGCAGGGAACGACCGGCTCAATCTCGAATTCAACTACGATCTGGCCCGATTCGATGAGGCATCCATCCAGCGTCTTCGTGACATGCTGCGTGGATTACTCGAGCAAATCGCGTTCGATGCAGGCAGTCCCCTCGGAAGGCTTGGATCGGCGGTTTCCGATGAAGCGCGGGTGTTCAACTGGAGCAATGCAGCGCAGTTGGCGTCGCCCGCTTCCTCTATCGGCGTCGTCGCGCATATAGAGGCGCAGGCGGCACGGGCGCGCTCTTCCGTCGCCGTCATCTGGCGCGATCGGCGCCTCAGCTATGGTGAGTTGAACACCAGAGCTAACCAGCTTGCCAGGCAACTTCGTGGGCAGGGTATCGGGCCGGATTGCCTCGTTGGTATCGCCTTGGCGCGCAGCCCGGAGATGATGGTCGCGCTGCTTGCAGTCCTGAAGGCAGGGGCTGCCTATCTGCCGCTCGATCCGGATTATCCGGCCGAGCGACTCGTCCACATGCTGCGCGACAGCGGGACGCGGCTCATACTGACAGAAAGCGAACAGCTTAAGTCGCTTTCGTCGGTGCTGGACCAGATCGCTGTCGAGACTTTCTGCATCGATAGGCCATCGCTCTTTGCCGGGGAGGATGCTGGGAATCTGAATATCGAAATTCATCCGGATAGTTTGGCCTATGTGATCTACACATCAGGATCGACGGGTACGCCGAAGGGGGTGGCTGTCGCGCATGGGCCGCTCGCCATGCATTGCGAAGCGATTAGCCGACTCTACCGCATGACGTCGCGGGATCGGGAATTTCAGACGGCGTCTATCAATTTCGACATCGCCCACGAGCGGTGGCTGGTGCCATTGATGTCGGGTGGGTCGCTGGTTCTGCCGTCCCGGCCGGGCTTGCTGGTCGACGATCTCGTTCACGAGATCGAGCGAAGCTCGGTCACGACGATATTTTTGCCGCCCGCCTATGCGGATCAGTTGAGCGCGGCATTGCGGCAGAGTGGGCGGAAGCTATCGATCAGGGCCTGCATCGTCGGTGGCGAAGCTTGGTTGGACACCGGGATCAAGGCGGTTCGTGAAGTCATCGACACCGATCTTCTGATCAATGCTTATGGTCCGACTGAGACAGTGATCGCGCCGACTGCTTGGGTCGTCGACGACGCAAAGTTAAAGCCCAGGCAGGCTGCCCCGATCGGACGGCCTGTCGGTACCAGAACCGCCTACATTCTTGATGCCGACCTGAACGTCGTTCCAGCCGGAGTTACGGGCGAGCTGTTCATCGGCGGTGCCGGACTGGCTCGTGGCTATTTGAACCGTAGCGCGATGACTGCGGAACGGTTTATTCCAGATCCCTTCTGCGCGAACGGCGACCGCCTCTACCGGACCGGCGATCTTGCGCGATGGCGCGACGACGGGGTGATCGACTATGTCGGTCGAGCCGACCTGCAGGTTAAAATCCGCGGCTTCCGTATCGAATTGGGGGAGATCGAGGCGCGCCTGATCGAGCAGCGCGGTGTGCGCGCGGCGGCCGTGGTAGCGCGCGAGAGCAAGACGGGACGCCATTTGGTCGCCTATGTGAGTGGCGATGCGGCGCTGGACGGTGCAGCATTACGCGACGCGTTGGCCGCCGTGCTACCTGACTACATGGTGCCGGCGACGATCGTCGTGCTCGAGAAATTGCCGCTCACGCTCAATGGCAAGATCGATCGGCAGGCATTGCCCGCGCCGCACGAGGACATGCTGGCGTGCCGTCGCTATGAGGCCCCCGAGGACGACGTCGAAATCGCGCTGGCGAGGATTTGGTCCGAAATACTTGGCGTCGAGAGGGTCGGGCGTAACGACCACTTCTTCGAGCTCGGCGGACATTCGCTGCTTGCCGTGCGGGTGCTGAGTCTGGTGTCGCAAGAGATCGGCGTCTCTATACCGATCTCGGATCTTTTCGCGCATCCTGATCTCGCCTCGTTCGCGCGCGTCGTGTCGATCAGTTTGATCGAGCAGGAGTTCGATGCCGAAGAACTTCGGGAGCTGATCGCGGCGGAGCAGTGAGCATGGTTGATATGGCAAAACCGGATTTACGCGATTTAAATCTTGCGCAGGTGAGGAAGCTTGTATCGCGGGCCAGGGAGCGCGGTCGTAATGTTGGTGAGAATTCAACGACGATTCCGGCGGCGCCGCGGAACCGGCCGCTCGAACTTTCCTTTGCACAGCAGAGACTTTGGTTGCTGGCGCAGCTCGATGGCGCCAATTCCAACTATCACATTCGCGGCGCAGTAAGTCTTTCCGGCGAGCTCGACGCCGACGCGTGGCGTCAAAGCCTCGATCGACTGTTTGCGCGCCACGAAGCGCTGCGCAGCGTCTTTCGCGTGGTTGATGAGCAGCCGTGCGTCGAACTGTTGCCGTCTGACGTACATGTTCCGTTGCTCGAACATGATCTGTGCGGCTGCGACAACGTCGAACAGGAACTCGCGCGCTTGTGCCGCGAGGAGTCTGCTACGCCCTTCGATCTTGCGGCTGGGCCGCTGATCCGCTGCCGTTTGATCCGAACAGCGGAAAGAACGCATCTCTTCCTGCTCACGCAGCATCACATCATATCCGACGGCTGGTCGATGAGTATATTCGTGCGTGAGCTCTGCACTCTTTACCGGGCGTTGACAGCCGGTACAGCCGATCCACTACCTCCCCTTGAAATTCAGTATTCAGACTACGCTGCATGGCAGCGGCAGTGGTTGACGGGAGATCGATTGGACGGGCAGGTCAACTACTGGCGGCAGGCGCTTGCTGGCGCGCCTGCGGCGATCGAGCTGCCAACCGATCGACCGCGATCTCTGGAAAAGTCTTTCGCTGGCGCCACGCTGCCAGTCGAGTTCGATCGTGATCTCACGCTAGCTATCAGACGACTCGGCCAGCGGCACGGCACAACTGCATTCATGATCGTGCTCGCGGCGTGGGCAGCCGTATTGTCAAGGCTTTCCGGCAAGACCGATCTCGTGATCGGAACGCCGATAGCCAATCGCAACAGGCGCGAGATCGAGGGTCTGATCGGTTTTTTCGTCAATATGCTTGCGATCCGCGTGGATCTTTCAGGAGAACCCGACGTCGCCGAGTTACTGGGGCGTGTGCGCGCGGCAGCGCTCGCGGCTCAGGACCACCAGGACCTTCCCTTCGAGCAGCTCGTCGAGATCATTCAGCCTCCCCGGCGGCTGGAGCATCCGCCGGTGTTCCAGGTGGTGTTGGCTTGGCAGAACAACGCAGCGCCAGTTCTCGAACTGCCCGGCCTCAAGGCAGAGATCGTCGATATCCCGCTGCAGCAGATCAAGTTCGATCTTGAGCTCGATCTTGGCGAGACGGAGGACCGCATCGCCGGAACCCTAAATTATGCAACGGCGCTGTTTAACGAAGCGACGATCAGGCGACACCGGGATTATCTGTTGGCCTTGCTACGTGTCATGGTCAAAGACGCCGATCGAATTGTAGACCGTATCGATATCATCGGCGACGAGGAACGGAAGCTTGTTCTGGAAACATGGAACAGGACGGCCGCGCCATTCCCGTCCGAACGCTGCATCCACGAACTGTTCACGGATCAGGTTCGCTGCGCGCCCGAAGCGATGGCGATGGTTCACGATGGTATTCAGCTAAGTTATGGCGAACTTGATGCGAGAGCCAATCAGCTTGCAAGGCATTTGATTGCGTCCGGCGTCGGTCCGGATCAACTGGTCGCAATCTGTTTGCCACGCGGTATCGGGATGATTGTGAGCCTGCTTGGGGTCCTCAAGGCAGGGGGCGCTTATCTACCGCTCGACCCGGTCTATCCGGCGGAGCGATTGCGACAGATCGTGCAGGATGCAAAGCCGAAACTGTTGATCGCCGATCACGGTGGATGTGCGATCTTTGTGGATGCTGCGTGTGAGATTCTGGATCTGGAGGCGAGCGCTTCGACTATTGCAGGACTGGCGTCGTCCGCTCCGGACGTCACAGGGCTCACGTCAAGGCATCTCGCCTATATCATCTACACCTCCGGCTCGACCGGAAAGCCAAAGGGTGTGATGGTCGAGCACCGCGGCGTGGTGAATCTGGCGTTGACGCAGCAGGAGATGTACGCGGTCACCCCGCGCAGCCGCATTGCGCAATTTGCCTCATTCAGCTTCGACGCTAGTGTCTGGGAAATCGTCATGGCGCTGTGCTCGGGAGCCGCGCTGTTTCTTGTTGGCCAGCGCGAATATCAGAACACGTCCGACCTGATTGACTACCTCGTCGACAATGCGATTACGCATGCCGGCTTGCCGCCGGCAATGCTGCAAGGACGCACCGATCTTGACCGGCTGGCGACGCTGAAGGTGCTGGTACTCGCGGGTGAATCACCAAAGGCCGAACTGATCAAGAACCTGCCTTCAAACGTTGCTGTCTTCAACGGCTACGGGCCGACGGAAGTAACGGTTTGCGCGACCACCTGGCTGCGGCCAGCGGACTTTGACGATGATGCGATTCCCATCGGCCGTCCCATTCCAAATCAGCGTGTATATCTGCTGGACAGGTTCGGTGCGCCCGTTCCGCTCGGGGCGACCGGCGAGATCTATGTCGGTGGGGCAGGAATCGCCCGCGGTTACCTCAATCGCACTGAGTTGACAGAGGAGCGCTTCAAGCGCGATCCGTTCGCCGGCGACGCAAACGCGCGGATGTACCGCACCGGCGATCTCGGACGTTATCTGCCGGATGGCAATCTCGAGTTCCTCGGCCGCAACGATCATCAGGTCAAGATTCGCGGCTTCCGCATCGAACTGGGCGAGATCGAGTTTCGCCTGAACGAGCACCCGTCCGTATCCGACTCAGTGGTGCTTGTGCGTCACGATCATAGTGGTGATCCACGGCTGATCGCTTACGTTGCGCTGGGCGAGCACGCCGGTACGATACCCGATGCGGGTGAATTTGCGGCTGCGATGCGCAGCCATCTCCGCGCGCTCTTGCCGGACTATATGGTGCCGTCGGCCTTCGTGCGCCTGGACGCCTTGCCGCTCACCCCGAATGGCAAGGTCGACCGCAAGGTATTGCCGGCTCCGGAAGACGATGCCTTTGCAAGGCGCAGCTTCGAGCCGCCACGAGGGGAAACTGAGGAGGTCGTCGCCGGGATCTGGACAGAGTTGTTGGGCGTCGACCGGATTGGACGAAACGATCATTTCTTTGAACTGGGCGGTCACTCGCTCCTTGCAGTCCGCTTGCTGGAGCGGTTGCGGCGTCATTCGCTCGTTGCCGATGTGCGTATGCTATTCGCTAAGCCCGTGCTGGCTGAATTCGCCGCCGGCCTCAAAGTCGCTGCAGACGCAAATATTCCGGCCAATCGGATCACGCCTCAGACAACGAGGATCACACGCGAATTGCTGCCGCTGATCGCGTTGACGGAATCGGACATTGACCGCATCGTTGCGGGGGTGCCCGGCGGCATTGCAAATATTCAGGACATCTATGCGCTGTCGCCGCTCCAGGACGGCATCCTATTTCACCATCTGCTGGCGAAGGAAGGCGATCCCTATCTGCTGGTCGGCCAAATGGCGTTCGAAAGCCGCGATTTGCTCGGCCGCTATCTCGCCGCCGTTCAGCAGGTTATCGATCGTCACGATATTCTACGTACATCCATTGTATGGGACGGATTGTCCGCGCCTGCGCAAGTGGTCTGGCGAAAGGCTGCCGTGGCTGTCAGAGAGGTCGTCCTCGATGGCGAAGACCCTGCGCAAGAGCAGCTCGCGCGACGCTTCGATCCGCGCCGCCATAGGATCGAACTTGGTCAGGCACCGCTGCTAAGATTTGCGATCGCGCGCGATCCCGCCACCGGACGCTGGCTACTTTTGGCGCTGCTGCATCATCTGATCGGCGATCACTCAACGCTGGAGGTGATGCACGATGAAGTCCGTAAGATATTATCCGGACGCGGCTATGAGCTTTCAGCGCCGCATCCGTTCCGAAACCTGGTAGCGCAGTCACGCAAGTCCTTGGCGACCGCAGAGCACGAGCGCTTTTTCCGGAGCATGCTGGCCGACATCGATGAGCCGACCACGCCGTTCTGCCTGGACCGGGTGCACGGTGATGGCGGCGGCATAAAGGAAGTCAGACGGATGCTGCCCGCGTCACTTAACGCGGAGCTTCGCGCATTGGCGCGGCGCATGGGTGTGAGCCTTGCCAGCCTGTGTCACCTGGCGTGGGGACAAGTGGTGGCACGGAGCAGCGGGCGCGAACAGATCGTATTCGGCACCGTTCTGTCCGGGCGCCTGCACGGTGGTGACGCTAGTGATCGCAGCATGGGTTTGTTCATCAATACCTTGCCGTTGCGGCTCAATCTCGATGGCACGCCAGTCGAGGATAGCGTTCGCCAGACCCATGACCGGCTGACCGAACTGATGGCGCATGAACATGCTTCGCTGAGACTGGCGCAACGATGCAGTGGTGTCGCCGCGCCGGCGCCGCTGTTCAGCTCGATTCTGAACTATCGGCACAATGCGATGGCGGAGGCTTCATCCTCAGATCAGGGTGGCACCGGAATACAGGGCATCGAGTGGCTCGGCGGTGAGGAGCGGACAAACTATCCCTTGATGATCGCGGTCGAGGATTATGGTCGGGCGCTTGGTGTGACCGTTCAGGTGGTTCGCCCGCTCTCGGCCGATCGCATCTGCGGTTTGATGCAGCATGCGCTCGATCAGCTGGCTAGAACATTAGAGCATTCACCTCGCTCGCCAGTTCGACAATTGGATATTCTTCCTTCCGAAGAACGTCAGCGGTTGCTGCAGACATGGAATCGGACGCAGGCGCGGTATCCACGAGATCGCTCAGTCGTCCATCAATTTGAATTTTATGTTTCGCGGTCGCCGGGTTCGATCGCGCTGGTGTTTGGGGACGAGGCGCTGAGCTATGGAGAGCTGAACGCGCGGGCGAACCGGTTGGCGTGGCGGCTGCGGGATCGCGGGGTTGGAAC
>NZ_MWPQ01000080.1 GCF_002028545.1 Nitrobacter vulgaris | reverse complement strand
GTTCCAACCCCGCGATCCCGCAGCCGCCACGCCAACCGGTTCGCCCGCGCGTTCAGCTCTCCATAGCTCAGCGCCTCGTCCCCAAACACCAGCGCGATCCCGTCGCAACAGCTGCGGACCTGCGATTCAAATTGCTCGATAAGGCCCCGGCGCGGCTCATCGCATCGGGTGTTGTTGGCGCGGGCGAGCAGGACATCATCTGCGGGATCACGATCCGCGATCATGCCGACCGGCCGATCGGCATCGACGCTCAACGCCTCCATCAAGCGCACAAAGGCATGTTGCAGCCGCGCGATCTGCGCCTCGTCGAAGTGCCTGCGCTGATAGTTGAAGGTCAGGCGGAACCGCTTGTCGAGACCGACGCTCGCGAACAGCGGATAATTGCTGGTCTCGACAAGCCTGGTCTTATCGACGCGAACCTGCTGGTTTTTCTCCGTCAGAGCATGGTCGATCGGATAATTCTCGAACACCAGGATGCTGTCGAACAGCGGCTGTCCGGGACGCCCGGCGAGACGCTGAATCTCATAGAGCGGTGTCCAGCCGAAGTCGCGCAAAGCCAGATTGTGATCCTGCAGCTCACGCAGCCAGGCTCCAACCTTCTGCTGCGGAGCGACGTCGTCGACAACCGGCAGCGTGTTGATGAACAGGCCGATCATCTCGTCTGCGCCCGCAAGCTCAGCTGGCCGGCCCGACACGGTGACGCCGAAACAGACCGCGCTCTGCCCGGTATGTCGCCGCAGCAACTGCGCCCATGCGGCCTGCGCCAGCGTGTTCATCGTGACGCGCTCGCGCGCTGCAAATTGCTGCAGCTTTTCGGTCAACCCCGCGTCCAGCTCCCGGGTGAGCGCGCCGTGGCCGCACGATCCCGCATCCGCGCGTTCGGACAAAAAGCTCGGCTGATCCAATCTGGCCATCGCATCGCGCCAGAAGGCGGCCGACACCTCGCCTGCCCGGTTCTGCAACCACGCGATGTAGTCACGGTAGCGATGCTGCAATGCCGGCAGCCGGCCTGCGCCATGATGCTGCATCACCTCGGAGATCAGACGCGCCGAACTCCAGCCATCGAACAGGATGTGATGATGAGTCCAGATCAGCCAATGCCGGTCGTCCCCAAGCCGTATCAGCCGCACCCGCTGCAAAGGCGGCCGCGACAGGTCAAAACCCGCGGCCTGTTCCTGACGGGAAACATCGGCCAGCGCAGCCTCCAATTGGGCTTCATCCCAATCGGCAACTCGCGCGCGCCAGTCATCCTCGACAAACGGCACCTCGGCACGGCGATAGACAATCTGCTGCGGCGAGCCGGACAGACCGCGCCATACGAAGCCGGTTCTTAGAACCGCATGGCGATCGCTGACCGCCTGCCAGGCCCGGCGTAACCCTTCGGCATTGACGCCACGCACTTCCGCCGCAACCTGATTGACGTAAAGTTCGCGCTCACCGTCGTGCATCGTGTGGAACAGCATGCCCTGCTGCATCGGCGACAGCGGATAAATGTCCTCGATCTCACGCCATTCCAGTGCGAGATGATCGAGCTCGCCCTGCCCAAGGCCAGACAGTGCGACATCCGATGGCGTGAGACCGCAGGCGCCGCTGGTGCAGTGATCGACCAGCTCGCGCACCGCAGTCTCATATGAAGCAGCCAATAGCTCGATCGTTTTCCGCTGGTAGCGCTTCCGGCCAAAGCTGAACGATAACCGCAGCTCCCCGTCTTTTACCTGGCCGTTGATGCTGAGCCAGCGGCCAAGCGGCGCGCTGTTGCTACGCGCCGGTCCGGCGCTCTCGGGCGCAAGCCGGAACGGGGCGCTCTCACTAAAACTGGAATCGAACTGGCCGAGGTAGTTGAAAACGATGCGTGGCTCAGAAAGCTGAGCCAGCGCATCACGTTGCGCTTCGGTGCCGTGATAGCGCAACACGCCATAGCCAAGCCCGCGGGCCGGAATCGCCCGGAGCTCTTCCTTGGTGGATTTGATCAGCGTCGCATCGTCCGCCGACCCGCCCGGCAAACGCACGGGGAAAGCCGTGGTGAACCACCCTACCGTCCGGGAAATGTCGACGCCTGCGAAAATATCCTCGCGGCCGTGCCCTTCAAGTTCAACAACGATCTGCTCAATTCCACTCCACCGCGCGATTGCTCGCGCAAGCCCCGCGAGCAACAGATCATTGACCTGTGTCCGGTAGGCCGATGGCGCTTCCTTCAGCAGGCGCGCGGTCAACTCTGCGTCGAAGGCGAGCGAAACCTCCTCGCCGTCGACAACGCGATCGATACCCGCATCGTCATCGCACGGCAGTTCCGCCTGCGCTCCCCGTTCCAGCCAATAGGGCAGCTCCGCCGCCAATTGTTCCGTCTGGCCAAAAGCCTGTAGCCGCGCACCCCACGACGCATAGGAATGGCTCGGCGCCAACATAACGCGCGATTTGCCCTGCTGAATCTGCTCATATGCCGCCGCAAAGTCTTCGAGCAGGACTCGCCACGACACGCCATCGACAACAAGATGATGCACGACCAACAGGAGCCGCTGGCTGCCGTCAGTGAGATCCATTCCAACCAGGCGCAAAAGCGGTCCGGTCAGCGACAGACTTGCCTGGGCCGCAGAAGCGACGGCGGTGACGTCGGCAGCATCGCGAATCCCGCTTCGATGCCAAAACAGTTCCGAGACTTCGGATGCAGCGCCATAACTCGCACGCCAAACGCCTTCGATCTCTTCGAAGCTGAGACGCAAGGCCGCATGATGCGCCACGATCGCGGCGGCCGTGACCTCCACGACGGCCCAATCGAGCCGGGACTTTGGTATCAACAGGACGGCCTGATTCCAGTGATGTCGCTCCCCGGCATCCTCGCTGAAGAAGCGCGCCTGAATCGGCAGCAGCGGATGATCGCTGCCTTCGAGATCTCCTTGGGGCGGAGCATCGCTTTCCTTCGGTTCGTTGCGCGCAACTCGCGCCAGCTCCTGCAACGTCTGATGACGGAAGACATCGCGCGGCTCGATCAGCAGACCTGCCTGGCGGGCGCGGCCGACCAGTTGCAGCGAGATGATGGAGTCTCCGCCAAGCTCGAAGAAGTTGTCGGTGACG
>NZ_MWPQ01000060.1 GCF_002028545.1 Nitrobacter vulgaris | reverse complement strand
CTTGCAACACCGCAAGCTCGCCGCTTAACATCACCAACCAGAGGCCGACACTCCGCTAAATCAAGCAGCCATCTGCGCCAAATGTTCTGACGACGGACACTCGTCACCGGTGAAAACCCATTCCGCGCCGATGACCTTACGAAATTCCTCTACCGCAGCATCAAAGTCGGCTTGGCTCACGTCGGGGGGAAGCTTCATGCAGTGGCTCCTCGTTCAAATGCATGGTTTCGACGTGCGATGATCCAAGAATACAGTGGAGCAGCGTCGGTGCTACCGTTCGCAGTCGTGACAGTCTCCAACCGCGCATCTTGGTCGCGGCCGAAAACCATAGGGCCGCTAATGAGGGCGTGCGCTATGCAGATGTCGTAATCCGCGCCGTGGACGACACCCCGTTCGAAAGTCCGAAGCATCCCCTTGGGTCCTTCCAACGAATGCGTGATCATGCCGGATTCAGCCAGACGATGTTCGCCGCGCCAAACCACTCGCAGCCCATAATCGCGAGCCGACTGCTCGAGCAATAGCAAGGGCGTCCTGGAGGTTAGTCCCGCGATTGCAGCCGGTGTGTTGCGCCAGAGCTGTACCACGCGCAACCACACCGGCGTGATGTCATGGACGATGTCTAAGGTTGGGAGACCCAAGCGCCGGGCCGCGGCGGCAAATCCAGCGCTATGCGCACGCCGAGGCTCGAAAAGCGCGGCTTCCAGTTTCAGTCGGTCGTTGGAGGCGCCTAAAACTTGGCCGCAAAAGCCGGGTCGCCGGCGCCCGCGATCGTTGCGAGGCTCGCTGTGGCTAGCGAGGCCTGAAGAAATTGCCGTCGAGTAGCCATCACGACCTCCTCAGTAAATCGCTTGGGCAGAAGACATCGATGATGACGAGCTGCCAGCCGCGCTGCAGAGGCCTGGCGGGAATACAGCATCTGCAACATGGCATTTCATTAGAGTTTCCCGACACGACAACCGCACTCGGGCGGGAACGGCCCGGATGCATGCGGCCATCGATACACTTGCATAAAGAGCCAGCGTGAGCTGCACGGCCACAAAGAAGCGCCAACGTTGAAAGTTCTACCTCGTTGTATCCTCCCGACGATGCATCGTCTTGTCAATCACCACCACTGGTGTGTTTTCGTCAACGATCCTTTCGACCATTCCCGGTTGGCCTGCTGGACCCATATAGCCATTCACGGCGCATGGGGCTGCGACGCTTGTCGTCGCGGCAGCCCCGAGCCCTGATGGGCAGAGACTGTCGGGCTATGATTCCAGAGCCGCAGCCACCGCATCCGACAGTGGCGTAGTCGGACGTCCGATCAGCGCGGACAGCTGGCGCCCGTCATCAAACAGCGCTCCGTTGGAAGCATCGACGTCGAATGCGGCCACAGCCCCCGCGAACCCTTCAGGCACGCCCACGCTCTTCAGCACTGCAGCATATTCTTCTTGAGGCAGATTTCTGTAAAGGATGTCCTTGCCGGTCTGTCTGGAGATTTCTGCCGCAAGATCGGCAAGCGTATAGGCCTCGTCGCCGGCCAGTTCATAGACCTTGCCGTCGTGGCCATTGCCTGTCAGCACCACGACTGCGGCTTCCGCAAGGTCGTCACGGGTCGCGGACGAAATTCGGCCTTCTCCTGCACTGCCGACCAACGCGCCGGCTTGCACCGCGCCCGGAATCGAGGCCGTGTAGTTTTCCGTATACCAGCCGTTGCGAAGAATCGTGTGGGCGATACCCGACTGCTTCAAAGCAGTCTCGGTTTGCACATGTTCGGGGGCTAGGCTCATCGGCGACGTATCTGCGCGCAGGAGGCTGGTATAGACGATCCTTCTGACGGCGGCCTTCCTTGCAGAAGCGATGACGTTTGCATGCTGGCTGGCCCGCTTGCCGACCTCGCTGGATGAAACCAACATGAGCGTCTCCACCTCCCTAAACGCCTCGTCAAGGGTCTCACGCTTCTCATAGTCGGCCTGGCGCACTTCCACTCCCAGATCACCTGCCTTGTCGATGTTGCGTGCAAGCGCGATGATCTGCCTGGGTGCGACCTTTTGCTTGAGCTTCTGAACGATGATGCGGCCCAACTGGCCCGTGGCTCCGGTTACGGCGATGGTCATGGCTGGCAACTCCTTTTCCCGATATTCAAACGACGATATAGGCACCCACCGATTTTCTGCGCTTCCGCACAATATCGGCGGCGTAAGTAAGCGAATGCTCGCACAGACGCTGCAGTTGCTGGAGGCGGACGGGTATTTCGGCGCGGGGGCCTCAACCATGATCGGCACGGGAGTCGATCATGCCAACTCAACGAAATCAATGGGCCGAAGGAGTCCCCGTGATGCCAATGGGGGCCATTTTTCAATCAGCATTCACACCGACTCATATGTGGAACGGCCCGGGCTGCAAGATCTTTGTCTGGTTGAACAGGGATGCGGTGATTGCGCATTTACGTGGACGCTTCGGCCACGTCTCCGTGGAGCGCGTGTTGTCCGGTCCGGGACTGGTCAATCTTTACCAATCGCTCATCGCCATTGATCACCTTTCCGCGCCTCCACGCAAACCAAGCGAGATCACCGAGGCGGCGCTTCGCATTCGACGCGCGTGGTGGCGTATATATCGGCGGCGGTATTGTCCCGCGGCTCAGCAAGTATCTGATGCGCGCGCGGTTCGAAGCGAAGGGGCGTTTCCAGGCCTACGTCGCCGCCATTCCGTCCTGGGTGATCATGCACCCCGATTCTGCCTTCATTGGATTGCAGCGTCTCGCCAATCACGAGGCCGAGCAGTGATCGTAAACTAACTACGTCCGCACTTCCAAATGAACGTGGTGTTGATGATGGCGGACCGAACAGGGTGGATCACCAGCAGATGCGCACCCTTCGGCGGGTCTAGCCGGCACAGCGGGAGCGATGGTGGCTGGCCTCGCAGTACTCGCAAGCGGAGCTGCCGTCCCGCTAATCGCCGGCGCTGCGATCGCTGCAGGACCGGGTTCGGGCGTGGTGACGCAAGCTGTCGGTCGAAACGTTATGCAGCACCAGAAGGGCGAGTATAACCGACCAGGATCTGCCGGCATCCTGTTGCTCGCGATGCGGGTCAACCAACAGTCACAGGCTGGTGAGGTCGCCTCGGTCATGCGCGAGAGCAGGGCACGGGAGTTACGCAACCGGATGAAG
>NZ_MWPQ01000008.1 GCF_002028545.1 Nitrobacter vulgaris | reverse complement strand
TTAGCCAAAAGCAATCGCGACTCATCAAAGGCCTCCTGTCCGAGACCGTGAATCACAAACTCAGCGCCGAAGGAATCACTTTTATGGGTCCCGACCCTAGTTCGGCATCAGTTCCATCCGCTGCCCGCCTCACGAGCTTCGCAAAGGCGATCTTTTCGACCCTTCCGAACTTGATGCCGAAATCCTCCTCGAATTCGGTCTGAAGGGTGCGGGCAAAGTCCTCATACGACTCGTTGGCGATGACGGTCAGGCGATTGATCGTCTCGTCATGAACGCGCTCGCCGGTCTCATTGACAGGCAGGCGCAAGCCGCGCCCGATTTCTTGCCGCTTGCGCTCGGCTGATTGAGTCTCGTTCAGGGTGCAAATCTGGAACACATTCGGATTGTCCCAGCCCTCGCGCAGGGCGGAGTGGGAGAAGATGAAGCGCAGTGCAACGTTGGGATCGAGCAGCCGCTCCTTGTCGCGCATGATGAGGCTGTAAGTGTCATCATCGTCCGCAGTGTTCCCGCGTGTGTCCTTGGCATGGCCCTGCTTGTCCTGCGAGAAGTAACCGTTATGAACATCGGCAACGTCGAACGGGATGAGTCCCTTGTAGATGGGCTTCGCGGTGAATTCCTTATATGCCTCTTCGAACCACTGACCGATCTTGCCGAGGCTGGTCGTCCCGTCCTCATTGTAGATGCGGTAATTGGCGACGCTGTCGACGAAGAACAGCGAAAGCACCTTAATGCCCTTGCCCTTCAGGGCGCGTTCCTTCTTCAAATGCTGCTCAACAGTCTCAAAGACCTGAGCCTTCATAATGTCGTCGCCAAGCCCGCCGACTTCCTTTCCCAGCCCGAGGAACCGTCCCTGATTGAATTCGATATATTCCGAGCCGGGAGTGCAATCGATGTTCTGGACGATGTAGCCGTCGCGATAAGCGTCGCGTTCGTCCGACTTCACATACAGGTCGTCGCCCAGCTTAACCCATAGCTTCACCGGCTTCGGGCCTGAAGCACCTTCCTTGTGAATTTCCAAGCGTGCGCGAATACCATTCGTATTATCTGTGCTTATCAGCTTCACATAAGAATCATTGAAATTATCATCCGACCGTACGGATGCGACTTCAATCCGCTTCACGAGCCGTAGGTCGTAAGCCTTGATAGGGTCGAGCTTGTATAGAAGATTGTATGGATTGCGATGCGTCGCGCTGTAACGCAGCGTTGCCATTGGATTGAGGTTCGCAATCGCACGGCGCGATTTCTCGGTCGTATCGACGCTCTGCGGCTCGTCGATGATGACGATGGGGCTTGCCGCCTGAATGAACTCGATGGGCCTGCGGCCCGACATGCGGTCATTCTCACGGTTGATGACGTTGAGCTTCTTCAACTCGTCCTCAGTCATTTCCGAGAGGTCTTTATCGGCAACGTCCTTCTGGAATGACTGGATGTTAATAACCATGATCTGAATCTGATTGCTGGTCGCGAACTGCCGCACTTTGCCGAGACGCTTTGAGTCATAAACAAAGTGATCGAAAGGCGCGTTGTCGTAGAGCGTGTGGAAGTGCTCCTTCGTCACATCGATGCTCTTAAGCACGCCCTCGCGAATGGCGACACTCGGAACCACTATGATAAATTTCTTGAAGCCGTACGTCTTATTCAGCTCAAAGATCGTCCGAAGATAAACGTAGGTCTTGCCGGTGCCGGTCTCCATCTCTACTGAGAACTCGCGCCCATCAAGCGCAGCTACCTTCTCGATCTCGTTAACTTCCTGAACGGCGCGGACGTTTGCGAGAATCTTTTCATCGCCAATGTTGAGCTGATTGCCCAGCCCCAGCTCCGTCTGAAACAGACCGCCAATCTGAAGTGACTGAAACGCCATAGCGCCGGTCTGCACGAAGGGTTGCCCTTCGAACGCGCTGACAACGGCGTTGACCGCATCCTGCTGGTACTGAAGTGAGGGATCGAACTTGAGCTTCATGTTCTATCCCTCAAACCGTCTTGAAGACGATTTCAGACTCTTCGGCCTGAGCACGAGCCTTGAAGGTCTGCACAGCGTTCGTCTTAAGCTGGTCATTGCCCTTGAAGCCTTCGTCCAGGCAGATGACCTGGAGCGGGTTGGCCTCCGCGAGCGCGTCCATCAGGTTTGGCGTAATCTCCTTTTCGAGGCAAACAAGCAATGCTCCTTCGGCAATGGAATACACTTGCTTCCCCGCTAGCTCGATGACCGATACGCCGGTGTCGAGCGAGAATCCGGACTTCAGCAGGATTTCGTAGAGCACGTCGTCAGCGCTGCTCGCTTTCGACAAATGATCAACGTGCATCTCAATCTGGCTCCCCACGTCCTCGTTGGAACTGCTTCCTCCGTTCCATACGCGGAAGTTGGATCGATCAAGCGTAAATGCTTTGAAGCCAAGGTCCGGCTTTAGAGAGCCTTCAAGTTTTAGCTGAGTGTTTTGCTCGCCTGCGACCTTTTTACCCGCCAGAGCAATACGCCTGCGCGCAATGTCGGCAATTGTCTTAAAGCCAGCGTCGAATGCAGGAGTATTTGGCAGCGTAGGCTCCGGAAGCTGCACGAGGATGAAACGTAATCTTCGCCCCTCGGTCCGATTCAGCTCCATAACGGCCTGAGCAAGCGAAGCCGAGCCCGCAAAAAAGTCTAGCACTATTTCATCTTCATTCTTTGACGTCGCAATTTCGAGTATGCGTTTGAGCATTCGCACTGGTTTCGGCGTGCTGAAAATCTTCTTACCAATTAGCTCGCCCGTTTCCTTCTGACCCTCATCATTGTGACCGACCTCTCGAAAATCCCACCAAGTCGAGGGAACAACTCCGTCTTGGATTTCCGTCAAAAATCTTTTAATTCGAGGTTTTTCGTAAGATTGATCCGGTCCCCAGTAGAGCCGATTATCACTATCGAGCTGTAAATGCTTTTCCTTTGAGTATCGCCAGACCGCGTTCTCGTCCGGCCATACGTCCAATCCGGTTTTTGGATGCTTGATCGAATACCAGAGCGTCGGCCTTTCGTATTTGGACTTATTGCTTACATAATTGTCGGAACTCCAGTCGCCGCGAGGATCAGCATCGATATTTTTGTACCTATCCAGTTGCTTGTCTGTGCGGGGCAAAAGGTTGCGCTGAAAATCTTCCGAGGCTTGGAAAACAAGAATGTGATCGTGCATCGGGGCTATGCCCGGATCATTGTCATTCGGCATGCAAAATTGACCCCGTAAGCCGGGGGATCGGCGTCCAAAATTGACCCCCTACAGGTTGGCTGTTGCGCTGCCTGCTTTGTCATGAAGCAGGTGGTCGGGGATGCTGATCGTGGA
>NZ_MWPQ01000072.1 GCF_002028545.1 Nitrobacter vulgaris | reverse complement strand
CTTTAGCAGCCAGCGAGGCACGCGCCCTGGGCGACATCATGTCGGAATCTATGGGCGGCATCATCTCGGAATGCCCGGGCGACTTCATCGGAATCCGCAGTCGAAGCCGCTTCGATCAGCAATGATTGCAGCCGATCATAGAGCCTGACCCAGACGCGGCATCTCGGCCCATGTGCTGACTTCGTCAACGCACTACTAAGGTGCAAGCGTCCGAGCGACCCGAAAGCCAAGGTACCTGAGCCGATAGTCGGAGGTGAACCAATAACGGCTCGCCGAGCGGAGGAACGCCGGAGCAAGGAGAAAGGACCCGCCGCGCACAACACGATGATAACAATCACCGCCCTCGATCCAGGCAGAGCCATCCGTCGGCGAGCCGTTGTATGTGTCGTGGTAGCAATCCTCCGTCCACTCTCGGACATTGCCTACCATGTCGTTGAGACCGAATTCGTTAGGAGCAAACGACCCGACCGGCGCGGTTTGCTTGGCGTCCCAATGGCTACCACAGGCGTGGCAGTTGGCGTTGTTCGTGCCGACGGTGTTGCCCCAAGGATAGACCGTCTGTGTCCCAGCGCGCATCGCATACTCGTATTCGGACCCCGAAAGCAGCCGATACGGCTTGCCGGTCTTCTTCGATAACCACGTGACGTAAGCTTGAGCATCGTCCCAGGAAACGTTGATCACTGGGCGGCGGCCACGGCCCCAGCCTTCATCGGAGGGTTTGTAGCCGTTGCAGCCGCCCTCGGCGACGCAGGCATCCCATTCGTCGAAGGTCACCTCAAACCGGCCAACAGCAAACGGTCGAGCAATCGTGACCAGATGTTGCGGGCTTTCCTCGGCGGAATGCCCTGGCTCGTTTGTCGGAGACCCCATCTTGAAGCTTCCGGCCGGCACCACCACCATCTCCGGGCAATTCGCACAATCCTTAAACACATCCTTCGGCTTCAGCGGCCGCTCCTGCATCGACGGTTGCGCCACCTCCTGAGCGGACGCCGGTGTCACATGAGAGATGATTGCGGCGCTAAGCACGCATAGCCTCACCAATGATGTCAGAACTGGCGCAGCACGCCACCAAGAGCCGATGAGTTCCGGGAGCTCAGCGATGGAGGACATGACATACATCCGTCAGCGAGGGCGGGAGCCTGTTACGAGCAGAGAATACCAAAGAGCGGGAGCTCCGGATGCCCTCCATTACCGTCATTCGCGGCGAGCGTCGATCGGTCACGCGCCGCTTGCCGTTAGAATCTCCCGAGTCCCACTCGGTCGTTCAATGAGCGGTTTTGTATCCCTGAAGCCAACCCGCGAAAGCACGATGTAGAATGCGGCGACGTTCATGAGCGCCCAGATCGCAAAGCCCAGGGTGTAGTCGCCCAGAAGTTGCTTGCTCATGGCCAGGATCATGGTCATGGCGAAGCCACAAGCCGCCCCGGCGGCCTTGGCCAGCCCGCTGACCGCACCGACATGCACAAAGTACATCGGGATCAGCTTGATGACCGCCGCCGCCGCGGCACCGGACATCAGCGCAAGCCCATACATGGCAACCAGCTGGACGGGCAGCGAGATCTGCAAGGTCATGAGCAGGGCCAGAACGACCATAATGCCGAACAACCATCTCAAGATTCGAAATGGATCCGAACGGTCGGCCAGCCAGCCGCCCAGAGGCCGGGTAGCCGCGACACAGATCACCAATGGCGGAGTATACACCATGGACGCCCGGATGGCATCCACATGCCACTGGTCAAGCAGATAGATCGACATCGCCGACGCGAAGAAGGTCAGGGTGCCAAACGAGACCCAGTAAAGGTACGTCACCAGCCACACCACCGCGCCTGAACGGTACACGGCGAAGATTTCCCGTAACGACGTCTTCTTGAGCTTCCTGTTTGGCGGATCGGAGGTAAAGAACCAATAGACCAAAGCCATCAAAAATGTAGCACTAGCGAAGATTGGGAATATCAAGCGCCAGCCGTCGGGGCCGCTTAGAACACGGGTAACCAGGAAAGTGACGGTCACCATGCCGACGGTGATTCCGACATTGCCCATACCAAAGATACCGAGGGCCGTACCCTGCTTCGATTTAGGGTACCAAGACGATACATGAGCATTGCCGACGACGAAAGTCGCACCTCCCAGTCCGAGCAGCGTCCCGACTAGCAGAAAGGTGTAATAGCCTTGGGCGAAGTACCCCAAAAGAAGGGGAAGGGTGAGAACCAGAAGCAGAAGCGTGAAAACGCTCCGACCGCCGAACTTGTCCGTCAAGATGCCGAGTGGGATGCTGACCGCCGCCGCGAAAAAGGGCTCCATAGCTGTCAGGATAAGCACCTGGGTCGCGCTGAAATCGTACCACTTGATTAAAAAAGGGGCGAGCGCGGCAAACATTCCCCAAACCGCAAAACCAAGCGCAAATGCCAGGGACGAAATCCACAAAACCCTGGAGTTGCCGGATGGCTCGACCGTCACATCAGCCGCGATAACCGGAATTTTCACGACTGCTCCCATCATTAAGAGAGATGACGCGTGTACCAATAAATCAAGAACCGCTCCACCTACCTATCATGATGGTCAGGCTAAGCTCCCGGTGTGAGTCATAAGCCGATCTGGCCTTCACATTAATTAGCCCGTCTTATTTCTAGAGACGCGTGTTCTGATACCGGCGAGCATAACATAGAGTCTTGATACGACATAGGGTTTGCTTTTGCCAACCTATTTCGGCGCATTGCGCCAGCCAGGCCCACCATGACCGACACTACGATCCTGCCCAGCCGTTGCGCGCAAGAAGGTTACAGCTGACTTTCGATGGCGGCTGCCACACTCCGTATGAACCAAGACCACGTCCTGTGATCGATGAATCGATTGTAATGTGACGAGGGGTTTGTCGCCAACGCTACTGCCGACCCAATTCGAGAGCGACAAGCCGATGCGCCGGAAATTGAGGCCGGCGTGAAACGTCGTCCCGCCAAGAATACGACGCGGCGCAGGAGCCTGGCGAGGTTCGTATACGAGCAGACAACCAGCATGCTTCTTCCGCTTCGTAAGAAGCAGCAAGCGCCGCCGATATCGGCCTCACTCACAAGGACATCCACGAAGTGTCACACCTAGGTGTTTGGTCCCGGAATTTTCTGGAGCGGGTTTAGTTTGAATCGCTTCGGTTCGCTTGTCCAGCATTTGCAGATGAACTCGTAAGGCGTGAGGCCTTTGAGGGTTTTCAGCCTTCGACCGAAATTGTAAGCGTCGACGAAATCAGCGAGATGGCGTCGCAGTTGGTCGTGGCTGTCGTAGTGATAGCGTTTGACGGTGGCTTCCTTGATAGTGCGGTTCATTCGCTCGACCTGACCATTGGTCCACGGATGATTGATTTTGGTGAAGCGATGCGCGATGCCGTTCTCGCGGCATCGCATGTCGAACATGTGTGTCATGTAGCGGGCGGTTGGGCCATTGGCGTAGCGTGGCGCGAAATGGAACTGAATGCCGTAGCACCTACGGAAGGACTGAGGAGAGGTCACTGAGCAGCGGTGCGCGCAGCCTTTTGCTGCAAGCGCGCACCGGCTGAGGTGGCCATGGCCGATCAAG
>NZ_MWPQ01000079.1 GCF_002028545.1 Nitrobacter vulgaris | reverse complement strand
CTCCATGTGGTTCGCGCCGGTCAGCGAAGCGCGAGGCAGCGAGTGCGAGAAGCAGGCGCGGTTGGCTAAGCGCATCCTGCACAAGCACGGTCTAGATTACGTGGCCGAGTTTATCGTCGGTCCGCGCGATATGCATCACGTCATCGACGTGCTTTTCGACCGCACGGATGCGCAGGAAACTAAGCGTGCGGATGCCTGCTTCAACGAGCTGCTGGACGAGTTCGAAAAGGAAGGCTACGCGGTTTACCGTGTGAACACTCGCTTCCAGCAGCGTGTTGCGCAGAGTTATGGCTCGGTCAAGCGAGACGTGGAACACGCCATCAAACGCGCGTTGGATCCGAACAATATTTTGGCTCCGGGTCGCTCGGGCATCGACCTAGATACCTATAAAAAGGCCTGATCTCGCCGTGAACTCCGAGCCCGTCTCGGCTTCGGCCTTAATTCTGATCTCGCTTCATGCGGCCGAGCAGCGAGGCTGCATCCTGCAATCGCCCGGCCTCATAAATAAGCTGCTCGATATCCATTGAGATCTCGATGCCCTCAGCGATAGCGCCGTTTTGGACACAGGCCTCGGCAGCCTTGGCAATGCGTGCCGCTTCGCTCAGCTTATTATGAATCTCGGCGATGATGAGTTTGATTGCTGTTTCAATGCTGGCGCGCTCCATCGGCCCCTCCGTAACGGTTCGACCCACTACCGCTCTGCTGCCGCGCGATGTCGAGCGGAACCTGGATAATCTTGTGACGAAGATCGGGGACGCCGGATCACGATGTGATCGCAGGGGGCTGAATACGGGGCTTATTTCGCCGATGCGCGCCGGGGTTTGGCCGGTGGCTTGCCGGCCATCAGATCCCGCAACAGCTTGATGGGATCAGCCCCAATAGCGCGCACGATCGTCACGAACTCGATGACGTCGATCCGCCGTTCACCACCCTCATACTTGGCGACAAAGGACTGAGGGCGCTTCAAGCGACGCGCCAGCTCATGCTGAGTCAGACCGGCGTGCTTGCGGGCAGCCACCATCAGGGCACAGAAGGTAGCCTGATCTGAGAAATGGACGGTTTTGCCGATCCCGCGGGCGGAAGCTGTCATCGCCCGGGCAAGCTGATCCCGAGACGGGATTATCCCAAGAAAGGATAATATTAACTTTGAAGTCCGATGCTGGACCGCTCCAACTGGACTTCGGCGGCAAGGCAAGCGAACTGCCAGCTCATGATTAATCCTCGAATGATCGATCTGAGGCCCGAGACCGGTCAAGCCGAACCGCCCGCGCGAACCTTTGCCCCTTCTGTGGTCCGATACATCAAATTGGGGCGGGGCGGGCAGTGGACAGATCAAGCCCTGGATCAAGGGATCATCCCCTTCGGTTACCCGAAAATTGAGCACCCCGTCTGTATGAAGGGCGATTGGATACAGGCCAGACAGCAGTTGGTGCAGATGGGACGGACACCTGGCGGCGTCAGCAACGGATTGAGGGAGCTGCGGGAGTTTTACGAACTACCGAACGACGCATTGTGGGTGACCTGCGCTCGAGGTCATTTCTGGTGGGCTTTCGCCGATGGCGGCGTGGTCGCGATCGAGCCTCCGTCGCCCGGCGGTCCGACCCGCTATCGTCCCACGCGAGCAGATTGGTCGAACACCGATCTCAATGGCGAGCCGCTGACGGTCCGCAGCCTCAGTTCGGTACTCACGAGCACCGCGAACTATCAAATGACCATTTGCGCGGTCAAGCAGGCGAACTATTTGCTGGCCCGCATTCGAGGGGAGGTCGATCCTCTCAGGACGAAGGCCGCCGCTCTGATCAAGGACCAACGTACTCTGGCATCGCAAATGATCTGCCGGCTCGACTGGCGCGATTTCGAGACCCTGATCGACTTGATCTTTGCCCGGGGAGGGTTAACCGCGACAAATTGGAAGCCGACTCTCCAATTCTGAGGTCAGCCAGGTTCTGAGCGCTCGGCCTGGATTTAAATCGCTCCGAGATATGGAATCACAACCGACTCATCAGACTCAAGTTCTGCCTGGATCAGCTCTTAGTACCTTCGACCGCGCTCACGCAGTGGCAGCCACGTTCCACGATGCGCTGTCATAACCGGTGAAGTGGGCTTCGAGCTCTGTCATCGCGAGACGCTCGTATTCATAGGCTTGCGCCAGGAGCGTCCATCTTTGCGCAGGACGGAATGCTGCGGTCTGACGATAGAGCGAAGCGATGGTGCGATATCGACGCACGTTTTCCAGGTCAGCATTACCGCTCATACTACAAACCCCGTTTCTTGTTGACGCGGGCGACTATGCAGCGAGCGATTTTCGAAATCGTTAGCGGACTTGACAGCCGGAGCGAATGGTTTCGGAACTGTTTATCGGATGACAACTGATTGTTCCGTGGCAGTCGCGCCCCAAGCCCCAGCTTTGAGGCGGGCCTAATCCTTCGCCTTCAGTCGCGCTTCATTTTCGGCAATAAAGGCGCGGATCTCATCGGACATGTTCAGAAGCTTCAACCATTGCTCTTTATACAGAGTCACTGGAAAACGTCCCATCCCGTAAACGGAGAGGCCACCTTTGTCACTCACCTTCATGCGGGTGCCCTCTGAAGCTCCTTTCTTCAGGGCATCGTTCTCCCTGCGGAGACGTTCGAGCTCAGCTTTCATATCGTCGTCCGGCATCTCATCTCCTTTTCGTTGGCGTGATGATATCATGCTATGCTCTCACTTTCACCTCGTCGCCGGTAGCCGTCCGCGCCGTATTGCCGGCAAGCCGCTTCTTGGCGGCTTGCAGGAACTCTTCGACCAATTGTAATACAGGCTCTCAGCGATGCTTTCGCGGCGGTACGGCGCGGCGATCGACCCCTCGCCGCGTAGGCCTTCCTTTAGCCGAGTACTGTTTGCGCGTCGTACAGCGGATGTCCTGCTGACCTGCTTCGCTGGCGACTTCCCTGTCCGGGATTTCTGTCTCATCTTCGATCATTTGAAAGGCTACGATGAACCAGAAATCCTCCGTTCGCAGTTAAGCCGCTTTAGTCTCATCAGCGCTGACGCTGGACCCGGCGGTGTGGCGTTTCGCCCGAGGCGGTGGTGCCTCGGCCCTAAAGGCGCATCGATAAGCGTTTGGGCACAGGGAACGAATAGCAGACGCTTAATGTCAAATGTGGTCGCTGGTCGATCGTATGCGTTGACCCCTCATAATTCGGGATCCGGGCTCTCCAATTTTGGTCAGCTCGGTTCAGAGCGTTCGACCTGGATCTCTTGAAATGATTTGCCTGCACCTTCGAGGACAGCTTCAAGGCGGCATACTGCGCGCAGCCTGCGGATAATGACGTCACAATAGAGCGGGTCGATTTCGATCCCGTAGCCGCGGCGGCCCGTCCGCTCGGCCGCGATCAATGCCGTGCCGGAGCCGGCAAAAGCATCGAGGACAATGCCCTTTCTATGCGAACAATCCCGGATGGCATCCGTCACCAGCGCGACCGGTTTGACCGTTGGATGAAGCGCAAGGTCGGAACGATCGTTACCGAAGCTGTTCACGCCGGCGTAGCTCCAAACATTGGTGCGGTAGCGGCCGTGCTTACCGAGTTCGACATTATTGATGTGAGGGTTAGTCCCTGACTTGAAGACGAACACGAATTCATGCTGGGAACGATAGAGCGATCCCATGCCGCCATTGGCCTTGGCCCAGACACAGATATTTTTTAGCTCACGATAGGCATTCCGGCCGGCTTGCAGGATTTCGTCGACATGACGCCAATCCATGCATTGAAAGTGGATCGAACCATCGACGGAAAATTCCGCAAGGTGCACAAAAACAGATGTCAGGAACGCCGTGAACTCCGATTGTGACATCTCGCCCGATGCCATTGCGAACTCCCGGTGCTGCACGCTGCCCAAACCTCCAACGTGACCCGCGATCGG
>NZ_MWPQ01000007.1 GCF_002028545.1 Nitrobacter vulgaris | reverse complement strand
GCCAGCTCCGACGAGTCGAGCGCTACCCTCAAACCACGCCGCGCGAAGGGGTCAAAATTGAACGCCGATACGGGGTCAAATTTGCGAGCCGATTGACACGGATCATCATTGGATACCGCGTATTTCTTCTGCCAAACAATGTTGGCCACGAAGTTTTCTTCTCCAAAAATCTCGTCGCAAAGCTTCCGAAGATTAGAAGCCTCGTTGTCGTCTATACTGATGAATATGGCTCCGTCTTTACGAAGTAAATTCTTCGCAAGGTACAGCCGCGGATACATCATGTTTAACCAGCGCGTGTGATACCGACCCGAGGTATCGGAGTTGGTAGAAAAGCGACTACCGTCATCGTCGGCTTGACCCGTATAAGCAAGATATGTGTCCAAAGACTCCGAGAATTTGTCTGGGTAGATAAATTCGTTACCAGTGTTGTACGGAGGGTCGATATAAATGAGTTTGATTTTTCCGAAATAGGACTTCTGAAGTAATTTCAGAACCTCCAGATTGTCACCTTCGATGAAGATATTATTTGTCTCATCGAAATTGACGGACTGGTCTCGCATTGGCTTTAGCGTTGCAACGGAAGACTGTTGGACAACCTTTATGGAGTCAGCCTTCCCCGGCCAATTGAGACCAAACCGCTCCTTGCCGGGGTCGACCCATTCGCCCAAAATACGCTTGAGCTGATCAAAATTAACGGTTCCGTCCGCCAAAGCTTCGGGAAAAGAGCGTTCCAGAAAGCGTCTTAGCTCTTCCTGCTTTTCTCCTGCGATGTCCATCGACCGCAAATCCATTTTCTCCGGTTGAGTATGTTCCGGCTTGTTCATTTTTGACCCCTTCATTGAACTTGAAACCTGACGGCGAAAAGCTCCTCGTCAGACACTGCCTGTCCGAGCCGCTCTTCCACCTGATCCAGAAGGCCGTCCTTCTGAATCTCTATGTCCTTTGCCGCCGCGTCGTATGCGCGCCATGCTTCATCGCGTTTGGCTTCGAGCGTGCGCGCCTTGCGCTGCAACGCGAGCTTGTCCGGGAGATTGCCGGTCTGGCGAACCTCCTTCTTGAGTGCCTTGATTTCTTCGTCGATGTCTTTGAGGTCGGCTTTCAGCCCGGCTCGCTTGTCCTCAGCCCAGTTGTCGAGTTTATCGATTTCATCGTCGAACCATTGGGATTGCCGAGCCGCCATGTCGTCCAGGATGGACTTGCGCTGTCCATCTACGGTCGCCTTTACCGCGTCCGGCATATGAAAGTCATTGGCGGCGTTCTTGCGCACAGGCAGCTCGAAAAGACGCTTTGCAGCTGCGGGGTCGATGGCGGTGCCATCGTCCGTCATGGCGGCTACAATGATGTGATCTTGGTCGTCTGCGCCGCGGATCGAAAGCTTGTGCACGACAAGCGTTCCCCGTTTGCCTACGAGCGGCGCGATTGCGACTGCGGTCTGCGGCCACGCCGTGTAGTCGAAGACGAGCGCTGCGCCATTCAGCTTGCGTGCACCAGCCACCCCAATGAGGTGCTGTGCCAGCGGATGGCCGAGCCGGTAGCGATGCCCATCGATGCCGAGCTTGGACAGGAAGTAGCTTCCAACGGGTACGTCGATGCCTGCCGGGCAGGTCGACAGTATGAATGTGAGATAATCGTCATCGAACTTGGCCTGCTTGCCAAGCTCGTGCTTCGTGAGAGCCCAGAGCATCCGGGCGAACCGATCCAGATACTCCTTGCTCTGCGTCATATTTATTTTCAGGCGGTCGTGAACCTCAGCGTCGAAGTGCTCCAGCAGCTTGCGGCGCGTATCTTCCATGGTCGCGTTGATGTTCGTGTCCATCTCAGCGCGCAGCCGCTCGAACTCGGTCTCGATTTCGCCAGTCGAGCGGCAATTCTGGTAGATCGATACGATGCGCTTTTCGAACTCCACGCCTGACTCGATAGCGCCGAGCACCTCGTCGCTAGCGCCGAACACGCCCGAGAAGAGCTTGAACTTTTCGGCGAGCAGCTCATAGACCCGCTGATCAGCGGCATTGTTCTTGTTGAGAAAGTTGACGACGACCACATCGTAGCGCTGGCCATATCGATGGCAGCGCCCGATGCGCTGTTCGATACGCTGCGGATTCCATGGAAGGTCGAAATTGACGACCATGGAGCAGAACTGAAGGTTGATGCCTTCAGCCGCGGCCTCGGTCGCGATCATAATCCCGGCCTGCTCGCGGAAATAATCCACGAGCGCCGCCCTTATATCTGCGGTGCGCGAGCCCGTGACACGGTCGGTGCCCTTATGGCGCTCGATCCAGGCTTTGTAGATTTCCTTGGATTGCGCGTCCGAGTTTGACCCGTTGAAGAGGACGAGCTTGTCGTCATAGCCATTGGCCGCAAGGAGACGAACCAGATATTCCTGTGTTCGGCGTGACTCCGTGAAGATGATTGCCTTTTCGGCGCTGCCCAGCTCCTTGGCCTTGGCGAACCCGGCGCGTAAAGCGCTGACGAGCGCTTGCCCCTTTGCGTTTTCAGAGATTGAAACAGCCAGGTCGCGGAACCCGCGAAGGTCAACGATTTCGCGCTCGATGTTGGCGATGTCGTCCTCGGTCAGCAGTTCTGGTGGAACCTCATCCTCTTCCCACTCATCGGCAGTCTGCTCGAACTCCTCGTAATCCTCGGCCAGCTCCTGTTCGAGCTTCTCCCGAAGGTTCTTGTCTTTGCCAAGCTGGCGTTCCAGCTTCCGAGCGAGTGTGTCGAGCGCCCCCGCAATAGCGAATGTCGACGACGCGAGCAGCTTGCGCATGATGAGCGTCATCAGCGACCGCTGGCTGGATGGCAGAGCCTGCAACGATGGCCGCCGCAGGTAGTCGGATACGAGATCGTAAAGAGTCTGCTCCTCCTGCGTCGGAACGAACTCCTGCGTGATTGGGATGCGGTTTGTGTATCGAATATATTCCAGGACTTGCCGCCGAAGGGTCCTGTGACAGACAGGCTTCAAGCGTTCTTTCAACTCGTCAAACTGTGTGTCGTCGGTCAGCCGCGCATACTGGGCGCGAAAGCTCTTGGCATCGCCGAAGGCGTAGTCGTCCACGAGACTGACGAGCCCATAAAGCTCCATCAGGGAGTTCTGAAGAGGCGTAGCCGTGAGCAGCACCTTAGGCGAGTTTGCGAGCGCTCCCTTAAGCGCTTTTCCGATCCGATTGTCCGGCCTGTAAACATTTCGAAGCCGGTGGGCTTCATCGATCACCACGAGGTCCCACGGTATGACCATAAGCTCGTCCGCATTGCGAGCGGCGAACTGGAAGGAGCAAATGACAAGAGTCTTCTGCTCGAACGGGCGACGAGCGCCCTCTTTTTTCATCTTGTTGTAGTTGCGAGCTTCAAGGATCGTGCTGGGCAGGAAAAACTTTTCTGCGAGTTCCTGCGACCACTGTTTCCGCAGATTGGCGGGCGTGATCACGAGGATGCGCCGCTTGCCCTCCGTCCATTTTTGGGCGAGCACCAGACCCGCCTCAATGGTTTTGCCGAGACCGACTTCGTCGGCGAGAATTGCGCCTTTCGAGAGAGGCGACTTGAAGGCGAACAGAGCCGCTTCGACCTGATGAGGATTGAGATCAACCTGAGCATCGAGCAAGGCACCGGCGAGCTTCTCGGAGTCAGCGACGGATCGCTGCCGGGTAAGCTCGTGAGCGAATAGCTTCGCATGGTACTCGGTAGTCAATTTCGCCCCCTAGGCTTCTTACAACCTCATTTATTCAGCGCGCTGTTTCCGCGCGCTTGCGGCCCCGTCCAGAGGATCGACTGCCGGTGTCGCCAAGCCTGAGAGGAATTGCCTTCTTCCTGCCGTGCTCCGCGAGAAACTCATTCAATGCGTGGCGAACGATCCACGCTGCGGATACATCATTACTCACCGCAAGCTGTTGCACCCTTTGGTAAAGGTCGGCGGGCACAATGACAGAGGTTCTAACCGTCTTTTCCTTATCGACAGGCATTGGATTCCCCTACTCAAACAGTGTCCGTCGTCAGAACATTTGGCGCAGATGGCTGCTTGATTTAGCGGAGTGTCGGCCTCTGGTTGGTGATGTTAAGCGGCGAGCTTGCGGTGTTGCAAG
>NZ_MWPQ01000078.1 GCF_002028545.1 Nitrobacter vulgaris | reverse complement strand
CAGCGCCTCGCCGCTGACATAGCCGACCAGCTGACGCCCCGCGCCGGCCTCGCGCGCCACCACCACCGCCGCGCGAACCCCCGCTTGCGCCAAAAGCCGTGCCTCGATCTCGCCAAGCTCGATCCGGAAGCCGCGGATCTTCACCTGATGGTCGGAGCGGCCGACATATTCAATCACACCATCGGCACGCCAACGCGCCACATCGCCGGTGCGATACAGCCGCGCGCCCGGCAAACCAAACGGATCCGGGATGAACCGCTCCGCCGTCAGTTTACCGCGCCGCCAATAGCCGCGCGCCAGACCAGCGCCGCCGATATAAAGCTCCCCGGCAACCCCAACCGGCGCAACGTTGAGCTCGCGATCCAGAATATAGGCCGAGCGGCGTCCGACCGGCCGGCCGATCGGCGCATAACTGCCATCGATCTCTGCGCTGGCGTCGACCTTCCAAACCAATGGGGTCACAACGGTTTCGGTCGGACCGTAGCCGTTGATCAGTGTCCGCGGTTTCAGTGCGCGTTTGATCTTATCAAAGCCCTCCTTCGGCATTGCCTCACCGCCGAAGGAGTAGAGCTCAACCGGCGGCGGATCACCGTGCCACGCCGCGAAGTCTGCGAGCTGCTGCACGTAAGCCGTCGGGAATCCTGCGTTGGTAACGCGCTTTTCGCGCAGCACATCCAGCGTCTGCTCGGCCGACCATAGATCGCCGTCGCGCATTACGAGCGCGGCACCGCACGTCAACGCCGTCCAGAGGCGCTCATGGGCGCCGTCAAAAGTGAAGGAGAGGAAGTGCAGCTCGCGCGAGTTCCGATCCATGTCGTAAAGACCGGCAGTGACCTCGCAATGCATCGCGAACGGCCCGTGCTCGACGGCGACGCCCTTCGGGACACCGGTGGAGCCTGACGTATAGATGACATAGGCCAGACTGGCGGGCGCTACTTTGATCCCCACGTCACCGTCGTATTCCGCTTCCAGATCAGACGAGTCGAGCGCAGCAACCTCAATTCCGGCCAGCGGCGTCAGCGTCGCATCTTCTGTATCAATCAGCACAACACGCGCACCCGCATCGCGCAGGGTGTCGACCTGTCGTTTCGCCGGATGCTCGGGATCGAGCGGCAGATAGGCCGCCCCTGTCTTCAAGACCGCAACGAACGCAATGACGAGCGACGGCGAACGTCGCGCCGAAATGCCAACCAGATCAGAGGGACGAACGCCTAGGCTGATCAAGCGGTGTGCAAGCTGATTGGCGCGACGATCAAGCTCGGCATAGGTGATAATCTCGTCACCGAAGATCAGCGACGGCGCATCCGGTGTCTCGCGCGCGAACTTGGTGACCGTTCGATGCACGGGCTCGAATGAACTTCCAGTGTCGGCACTTCCATTCCATCGGCGCAGTCTGGCCCATTCCTCCTCGGATAGCAGGTCCATGCCGGCGATCGGCTGCGCATCCTTCTCGACCATCGACCTAAGGATCGTGACCCAATGCAACGCAAGACGCTCGATCGTGGCAGTCTCGAACAGCGTGGTTGCATAGGTGAAGATCGCGCGGATTTCGCCGGACGGCCCTTCTTCGCTATCGAGGGCGAAGTCGAATTTGACTGTCTCTGCCTCAGCATCGATCTTTTCGATCTGTAGGTTGGTCAGACTTGGTGGATTGCCCGACGCGCGCCGGCGTTGGTGGTTGTAGAGTACCTGAACGAGTGGATTCTGACTCAGGCTGCGCTTTGGTTGCAGGATTTCGAGCAAGCGCTCGAATGGAAGGTCCTGGTTCTCCTGCGCTTCAATTGTCGCCGAATGGACAGAGCCTATGAAGTCCGCAATCGTGGCGCATCCATCGATCTCGGTGCGAAGCACCTGGGTGTTGACGAACAGCCCGATCACGCCGCGGGTTTCATCGCGGTGGCGGTTGGCAACAGGCACGCCGACGCAGATGTCTGACTGACCGGTGTAACGGTAGAGCAGCAGCTTGAAACTCGCCAACAGCACGACAAACAACGTCGTCCGATGCCGACGAGCCAGCGCGCGCAACCCATCCGCAAGCTCCGGATCGAGCGCGAGGCGAAGCGCCGATCCGGCGAGGTCGGGCACCGCCGGCCGCGCATGGTCGATCGGAAGCTGCAACACGGCCGGGTCTTGGAGGCGGCCGGTCCAATATTCGACCTGCCGTCCGCCGTCGACTGCGCTCATCCATAGCCGTTGCCATTCGGCATAGTCGACATACTCAATATCGGGTTGCGCTAGCGTTGGCGTTTCGCCACACGCAAATGCCGCATATAATTTCCAGAACTCGTCAACCAGCACACCCATCGACCAGCCGTCGGCCACAATATGGTGCAAGGTGACCACGAGAAAATGATCGTCCTCCCCGAGCGCCAGCAATGCGACGCGCATCAGCGGGCCCGCCTCGAGATCGAAAGGCATCAAGGCTTCCTGACGCGCCAGCAGGCGCGCCTGCCCTTCACGGTCATTACCATCGATCATCACCTGCCGAAGCGCGACCGGTCGTGGATCGAGCACGATCTGTTCAGCTTCGCTGCCCTCTTGCCGGAAGATCGTGCGGAGCGCGCTATGACGAATGGCCAACGTATCGAACGCCTGCTGCAACGCGCGCATTTGAAGGTCGCCGCGTATCCGCACGGTCGCCGAAATGTTGTAGGCGGAGCTATCCGGGTCCATCCGCCACAGAAACCACAGCCGCGACTGCGCGAAGGATAACGGCGCCTGTGTTCGCTCCTGCCGTGCGATCGGCAGCATCTCAAGATTGACACCCCTTGCCGCAAGCTGCGTCAGGAACGTCTTCTGCTTGATAGCGTCAAGACGCATCAGGCGATGAGAGATATCGCGAAGCTGCTTATGCGCGGCGGTGTCACTCATCGGCAAGTTCGACTTCCTTCAGCATGTCGAGCATCGCGGCTATGTCGTCGCTGCGCTTATCGACTTCCATTTCAGGCGCGAGCGCAACCGCCATGCTTTCGACGGTCGTCATGTCAAACAGCCGGCTCAGCGGCAGGTCCTGACCGAGATCGCGCTTAATGCGACTGACGAGTTGAATGGCGATAATCGAATCTCCGCCAAGCTCGAAGAAGTTGTCGGTGACGCCGATGGTGGGCTGTTGCAGCAGGTCGGCCCAGATCGCCGCGAGGGCTGCTTCCGCCGGCGTGCGCGGCGCGATGTGCCCGGCCGAGGCCGCAAGCTGGTCCGGCGCCGGCAGCGCCTTGCGGTCGATCTTGCCGTTCGGCGTCAGCGGCAGGCGCTCCAGCACCACGATGCGCGCCGGCACCATGTAATCCGGCAATGAAGCCGCCAGCGCAGCCTTGAGCGCCGCCGCGTCCAGCGCCTCGCCGCTGACATAGCCGACCAGCTGACGCCCCGCGCCGGCCTCGCGCGCCACCACCACCGCCGCGCGAACCCCCGCTTGCGCCAAAAGCCGCGCCTCGATCTCGCCAAGCTCGATCCGGAAGCCACGGATCTTCACCTGATGGTCGGAGCGGCCGACATATTCGATCACACCGTCGGCACGCCAACGCGCCACATCGCCGGTGCGATACAGCCGCGCGCCCGGCAAACCAAACGGATCCGGGATGAACCGCTCCGCCGTCAGCGCGCCACGCCGCCAATAGCCGCGCGCCAGACCGGCGCCGCCGATATAAAGCTCCCCGGCAACTCCGACCGGCGCAACATTGAGGTCGCGATCCAGAACGTACAGCGTGGTGTTGCCGATCGGACCGCCCAGCGCAGGGCGGACGTCCGCGGCATCGAGCCGATGACGCGCCGACCACACCGTGGTCTCGGTCGGGCCGTACAGGTTCCAGACCTCCCCGGCCTGCGCCACCAGCCGCCGCGCCAGGTCCGGCGCCAGCGCCTCGCCGCCGCTCAGCACCCGGCAGCCTTGTGGAAGCGGGCCCTCGTGATCCAGCAGCATCCGCCAGGTCGACGGCGTCGCCTGGATCAGGCTCACGCCGTGCGTGGCGGCAAGCGCCTTGAGCCGGGCCGGATCATGCGCCGCGGCGCGATCCGCCAGCACCACCCGCGCGCCGATCGTCAGCGGCAGCCACAGTTCCAGCACCGCGATGTCGAACGACAGCGAGGTCAGGCCGAGCACGCGGTCGTCGGCCGTCAGGCCCGGTTGCTCCGCCATCGTCGCCAGAAAGTTCGTCACCGCATCATGGCGGACCATCACCCCCTTCGGAACGCCGGTCGATCCCGAGGTGTAGATCACATAAGCAAGGCTTTCGGGATGCACGGCGATGGCCGGATTGCTGTCGTTCCCTCCCTCGTCCTGCGCATCGATCAGCCAGGCCTCGGCCCCGGTCTCCGCCAGCACCGCCGCGAACCGGTCGCGCAGCGCGCTTTGCGTCAGCACCAGCGCCGCGCCGCTGTCGCGCAGCATGTGCGCCAGCCGTTCGTCCGGATAGTCCGGATCCAGCGGCAGATAGGCTCCCCCCGCCTTCAGCACCGCAAGCAGCGCCACCATCATGCCGACGCCGCGCTCGCAGGCCAGCGCAACCACGACATCGGTTCCAACCCCGCGATCCCGCAGCCGCCACGCCAACCGGTTCGCCCGCGCGTTCAGCTCTCCATAGCTCAGCGCCTCGTCCCCAAACACCAGCGCGATC
>NZ_MWPQ01000017.1 GCF_002028545.1 Nitrobacter vulgaris | reverse complement strand
CCCAGACGAGCGATGCCGATACCGGGATGAATGCGAATGCTCTTGATCTTCTCGGCCAAAGCTCATTGTCTCCAGAAATCGCTATTGTCGGAAAGAGCACCGGAAACATCAATATCCAAGCATCCTCACCTAAAGGAGGATCAAATAATACTTTTGACGAAAGAAATTCGGGTTGCTTAGAGCGATGCCTTAACGATTTTCCAATCCAGCAGGTCACCGCTCGCAGCGCTGGCGGTCCCCGGCAGCAACAGGACAGAGACAGTTGCGCACCCTTTGACAAAATCTCTCCGCTTGATGTCCATGATCTGTCGCCTCCCGGTAGCGTGGCCCTGCTGAAGGACAATTCGAGGCGCCCGCTGCCGCCAGGCTTTGTACCGGTGCTCGGTTCTGACCCTGAGCGGCGTAGCAGAGGGACTCATTTTTTTGCCGGGTTAGCATCGGCCATCTTTCTCCGGTCAAAGAATCGACTGGTTCGCTCTCTGATAGATTCCCAGAAGACGTAGAGCATCGGGATTAAGAACAGTCCGATACTACTCGCAGCGATCATGCCGACGAATACCGGCGTGCTGACCGCCTGCCGCGCGATCTCCGATGCGCCCCTCGCCCACACCAGGGGTGCCAGTCCGAGGATGAACGCGATCGACGTCATCAGCACGGCGCGGAACCGCATTTCGGCGCCAAGAGCAGCAGCCTGCTCAAGACCCAGCCCTTGCTCACGCTGCTCCTTGGCGAACTCAACGATCAGGATGGCATTCTTCGCGGCCAGCGCGATCAGAACGACGAGTCCGATCTGCGCATAAAGATCGAGCGTGAGGCGCGCAATCAAAATCCCGGCAATGGCACCGAGCACACCGATAACCACCGAAAACAGAACCGGAATAGGAATGATCCAGCTCTCGTAGAGAGCGACCAAAAAGAGAAATGCGAACAGCAACGCCATGCCGAGCACGATCATGGTCTGGCCGCTCGCCGCCTGTTCCTGATAGGCAGTCCCGGTCCATTCGAATGCGTAGCCAGGTGGGAGCGTCTTGGCAGACACCTCGGCCATGGCGTCCAATGCCGTACCCGAGGCTACGCCCGGAGCCGGGCTGCCGTTGATGGTCACCGAGCGATAATTGTTGTATCGCGTGATGACTTGCGGCCCGGTCACGGTGCGCGCCGATGCAATCGACTGTAGCGGCACCATTTCACTTTTTGAATTTCGGATGTAGGTCTTCCAAAGGGAAGATATATCGCGCCGATCCGTTGCCTCGGCTTGCAAATTGACCTGCCAGGTCCGGCCGAAAAGGTTGAAATTATTGATGAAGTAACCACCTAGCGTCGCTTGCAGCGTGGTGAAAACGTCATTGAGCGTGATGCCGAGCGACTGCGCCTTCTCGCGATCGATATCAAGAAAGATCGAAGGCGCGTTGGCTCCGTATGTCGAGAAGACCCGTGAAAGTCGCGGGTCCTGATTGGCTGCCGCGATCAGTCCCTGAACCACCGAGCCCATCGCTTTCGGGTCGGCACCTTCCAGATTCTCGAGCTGATATTCGAAACCGCCGGTGGTTGATAATCCCACGATGGGAGGGAGATTGAAGGGCAATACAGTCGCAGTGCGTATTTGCTGTGTCGCGTCAAACAGCTGCGCAATCAGGGCTTGAGCCGAATCGGCCACACCGGTGCGCTCTTCGAATGGCTTCAGCTTGACGATCATAAACGCATTGTTGCTGGCAGCATAGCTGTCGAGCAGCGAGTAGCCGATGATCGAAATGGTGTCCCGCACTTGGGGCATCCCCTTGAGGACGCTCTCGACCTTCTTGACGGCTTCGCTTGTCCGGTTGACCGAAGCGCCATCCGGCAATTGAACGTTAATGAAGAATGTTCCCTGATCCTCCTCCGGCAGGAAGCCCGTGGGGGTAACCCGCATTAAACCAAAAATTCCCAGACCGAATGCAGCAACCAGCACCATTGATATGACCGACAGCCGCAAGGTCTTGCGAACGACTGTGGCGTAGCCGTCGCGCACCTTGTCGATTCCTTGTCCGATGCGTCCCATAATGCCGCGCCGGGGAGAATGACGAAGGAAAACTGTGCACAGCGCCGGAGACAGTGTCAGCGCATTGATCGCCGAGATGAGCACCGCAGCACTGATCGTCACGGCGAACTGGCGAAACAGTTCACCCGAAATGCCGGCGATGAAGGCGATAGGGACAAATACCGACAGCAGGACCAAAGTGATGCCGATAATCGGCGCCGTTACCTGCGCCATCGCTTTTTTCGTCGCTTCCGCAGGCGATAGATCCGGCTCTTCCTCCATGACGCGCTCGACGTTCTCGACCACGACAATTGCGTCATCCACGACGATGCCGACCGCGAGCACCAGCGCCAGCAACGAGACGGTATTGGCCGAATAACCAAGCATAAGAAGAACAGCGAAGCTTCCGACCAAGCTAACTGGAATGGCAATGATTGGAATGATGGTCGCGCGCAGATTGCCGAGAAACAGGAACACGACAATGCCGACGAGAACAAATGCCTCGATAAGCGCCTTTATGACCGCGCTGATCGTATCTCTGACGAAAACCGTCGAATCATGCACCACGCGAGCTTGCAGCCCCTCGGGAAAGCGATCTCGGAGCTTTTCCAGGGTTGCGTTCACAGCCTTTGATACTGTGAGGGCATTGGCGCCAGGCGACAGATAGATACCGAATTGGCCGAATAACCAAGCATAAGAAGAACAGCGAAGCTTCCGACCAAGCTAACTGGAATGGCAATGATTGGAATGATGGTCGCGCGCAGATTGCCGAGAAACAGGAACACGACAATGCCGACGAGAACAAATGCCTCGATAAGCGCCTTTATGACCGCGCTGATCGTATCTCTGACGAAAACCGTCGAATCATGCACCACGCGAGCTTGCAGCCCCTCGGGAAAGCGATCTCGGAGCTTTTCCAGGGTTGCGTTCACAGCCTTTGATACTGTGAGGGCATTGGCGCCAGGCGACAGATAGATACCGATCGTGACCGACGGATCGCCGTTTAGCCGGCTAAAGGTATCCTGATTCTGCGCTCCCAGCTCGATCCGCGCGACATCCTTGACCTGCAGCACCGAACCGTCGGGATTGGCTCGAATGACGATGGCGCCAAATTGCTCCGGAGTCGTAAGGCGTCCCTGCGTCTGCAGATTTAACTGAAACTGCTGATCCTCAGGAATCGGACGAGCTCCAAGACGGCCGATCGGCGCCTGGACGCTCTGAGCCTGAACGGCGCGAATGACGTCAGAGGGTCCCAAACCGAGGCTCGTCAATCGTGCGGTATCGAACCAGATCCGCATCGAATAGTTTTCGCGCCCAAATAGAAGCGCCTGCCCCACGCCCGATATCCGCGACAACTCGTCCAGGACGTTGATGATGGCGTAATTGGTGATGGTCAGCGGATCGAGCTTGCCGCCCTCACTGTAGAGCGTAATGAACTGAAGGACTGACGACGTTCGCTTTTGAACGGTCAATCCCTGAAGTTGCACCTCTGGCGGCAGACTAGCCATCGCGGTCTGAACGCGGTTATTGACGTTGACGGTATTAATATCGGGATCTGTACCGAGAGCAAAACTGACGTCCAGATTATAACTTCCATCGGCGCCGCTACTGCTCTTCATGTAAATCATCTTGTCGACGCCGACGACCCTGGACTCGATTGGCTGCGCCACCGTCGCCTCCAACACCGAGGCGGAAGCACCTGGATAGACCGCCGAGACCTGAACCTCTGGCGGAACGATATCGGGTAATTGAGCGACAGGGATGCGCGAGAGTGCTAGCAGACCCGCAAGGGAAATGACGATGGCAATGACAATCGCCATGCGGGGGCGATCGATAAAATAATCTGAGAGCATGCGTTATCTCCCAGCAGATATTGATGACGCCGGTGCCGGCGAGACCGCAAGATTTGGCCGGACCCGTTGGATGCCTTCCACGACGACTCGCTCATCCGGTTGCAAGCCATCGACGACCCCCGCGACGTCAGGGGTTGATTGTCCCAATTTCACGCGGCGTTGTTCGGCCACGTTCTTATCGTTGACCACGAACACATAATCGCCCTGCTGGTCGGCAAGGATCGCGGCGCGCGGAACCGCCAACACCTTGAGCGGTTCGACAGCCTCAAGCAAGACGGTGACAAACTCCTGGTCCGTCAATTCGTAAAGCTTCTTCTCCTCGACTGTCTGAATCCTCGAATTGGGAATTGTGCCGCGCAAGATGAGAGTGTCGGTATCCTTAGCAACGCCGATATCGACGAATTCGAGCTTGCCGGTTTGACCGTATATTTCTCCATTCGGTAAGCGCACGCGTATCTGCACGGCATGATAGCCGCCCTTATCGGCATAGCGTTCCCTTAGTTCGAGAACGCGGCGCACCGAGACAGGAAAGATCACGTACATGGGATCCGGACTGACGATCGTGGCCAGCGTTCCGCTGGAAGGACTGACAACGTTGCCGACCGTAAGCGAAGTTCGGCCAATGAGGCCGTCGATTGGTGCTTTTATTTCGGTGTAATCGAGATTTATCTGCGCTTGGTGGAGCTGCGCTTGCGCGGCCTTCAGCTGCGCTGCCGCCGTGCGCTGCGCCGCCAGCGCGGTGTCGGCTGTGACCTGCGTACCGGAATTCTTCCGCAATAGTTCCTGCGCGCGGAAAAGCGCGAGATCTGCGTTCTCAAGTTGAGCCTTAGCTTCGGCAACCGCCGCTTCCTTAGCTTCGACCTCTGCTTGGAAAGGCGCGCGCTCGAGCCGATATAAGACCTGGTCTTTCTTGACGTCGGCACCTTCCACAAAAAGCCGTTCGTCCATGAACGCAGTGACACGCGCAACCAGATCGACCCGGTTCCGAGCCTGAATGCGGCCGTTGATTTCGGTACTCTCTGCCATCGGTTTGAATTCAACTGCAACAACTCCGACCGCTGGGGGCGCAGCGGAGCTCACTTGCGCAATCGCAGATGTTGCCGACAGAAATGCTCCAGCAATGAAGATGTAGACCGATGAGAGAGCGCGCATGGCTTCATATCTCCTAACAATCGGTGTGGTAGGCCGGCTCTCTTTACGCGTGGAACATATGGCCTACAGCGCTTGCTGTTCGCAAATCGTACGGCGACCCGGAGGCGATTGTGAAGCTAACTATCATAGCGAAGTGTATATGAGGGTGAGGAGGAGTAAAGCGCGAGGGTGGAACGCCCTACTTGATTATGGTGGCCTAACGCTCTTTTGCGACGAGCGATAAGTCGAAGGTGAGGTAATAGTTGCGTGCGCTATTTTGACGGGTGACTATGACGAGCGGCCAAAAAACCGATCAATATAGTGATTTTTTGATCCAGACAGGACGAACCAGATGTCGACTCAGCAATTTGCCGAACGGGGCTTTCGGGCAGCTGTAGTCCGTCAGAAAGGCGGGCCCT
>NZ_MWPQ01000021.1 GCF_002028545.1 Nitrobacter vulgaris | reverse complement strand
TTAGCCAAAAGCAATCGCGACTCATCAAAGGCCTCCTGTCCGAGACCGTGAATCACAAACTCAGCGCCGAAGGAATCACTTTTATGGGTCCCGACCCTAGAAGACTATCTTCCTTCGATTTCCGGTCAACATTATCGTTGGAATTTACCTACTTTGCTGGGATTCAATTCACGTGCCGTGATGCGGCGATCGCCCGTTGCAAATCGACCAAAATAGCGCAGTTGACCTGTAGTTGGTCCATCAAGAGAAGGCGTCAATTGTTGCGCATCATCGAAGGCCACCGCAGCAGTCTGCGCAATTAATGTGGCGACAATCTCCATTTTTGCCAATTGACGCTAAGGTGATGCTGTGAAGCGCAGGATTGTGTTCTTGCCGAAACCCACAGTGGCTGCGAGCCCAACCATCGAGGCAGCGCCAGAACTAAACGAATAGTTTGGCTTAAGAAAACTGCTGGATCTTGTACGCTAACGTTGCCTATGGAGCTGGCATGTTCAGGACGGCGATTAAACCGCTTGGCGGTCCCTGCCCCGGCGACCAGTTCGTATTTCTTCTCTGATTATTTCTAAGTCATCTTGGTAGAGATCTGAGGACTTTGAAAAATGACGATTGCCGATCAGCAAGGTCTCGACGTCGTGACGCACACTGCGTCGACGCAGGCCATTCCCTCGTCGCCTGCATACGACGCACCCCAGACGCTTCTCTGGATCGCCTCCTATCCAAAATCGGGCAATACGTGGGTAAGGATCTTCGTCCACAACCTTCTAAGGAGTTGGCCGGAAAATCCGACGGTCCACAGGATATCAATCGCTTGCATGAGCATACGGGATGGGAATTTGGAGCTAAACCGTTTGAGGCGGTCCTCAGCAAGCCTTTTACGGAAGCAAGCCACCGTGAATTGGCAGAGGCAAGGCCCCTTTCACAAGGCCACCTCGCGCGTACTCGGCTTGGCCCACGCTGGTCAAAACGCACCTCTGCGTCGGACACGAATTCGAAACTCCAACCATCAATATTAACGCAACGCTGGCTGCGATCTATATCATTCGCAGCCCTCTCGACGTGGCGATCTCGTTTTCCCATCACATCAACAAAACCATCGATGCACCATAGCTGATATGGCGACGCTCAACTTTTGGATCCCTAACCGGAAAAGGCACGTCTATGAGGTGATCGGTACCTGGAGCCAGCATGTTGGGAGTTGGGTTGGCCTTATTAGCCGTCCAGTGCACGTGATGCGCTATGAGGACATGCTCACAAACCCGATACGCGCATTTGGGCAACTGGCAAGATTTCTGCGGCTGTCACCCACAGACCAGCAACTCATGCGGGCGATCGAGAATTCTTCGTTTTCTGAACTGAAGCGCCAGGAGGCTGAACACGGCTTCAACGAACGGCCGCCGATGGCGAAGTCTTTCTTCCGCGAAGGAAAGGCTGGTCAATGGCGCGAGATTCTTTCGCCCGCGCAGATCGAACGGATCGTGCAGGCTCATGCACCGATGATGCAACGATTTGGCTATCTCCAGCCCGATTGCGGCGGAGCCATTACTCTTCCGACAATCGATTGAAGCGGCAATCGTCGCTGGCACTATACGGCTTCCTACGCCTAACGCCGGCCCCACGCGCGCCTTCCTGCTTACCCTCCGGCCTTTACGACGCGGGCATTCAGAGCGCGAACGACATCGGCACCGCTTCGTTGGGTGTTCTTTATCTCGCCTTGGGAATTGAGCTCCGGTCCAGTCCGCCCAGAATCGGTCGAAAGAGAATGCGTCCGGCTGTCTCGACGGCACGTGATATGGGCGCGTCCTTGTTCAATGACAAGTTAGTGCGCGTGTCGTTGTAGTAGATCATAGAGCAGTCGGAACGAGATTGTCGGAACCACGAACAGGTCATCGCGGCGATCCCGTCAGCATGGTTACGAAGGAACCTCTTCCACCCCTGCGACGGAGGAGCCCTCCTCCGCGCCATATACTTGGCGACGCTGATCTGGCCATCTCGATGCCAAGCTTGAGCAGCTCACCATGGAGTCGCGGCGCTCCCCACAACAGGTTGGCGAGGCTCATTTCGCGGATCAGCCGGCGAATTTCTCTCATAAAAGATAGTTGATCCAAGGAATTAACCGAAAATTCCCTGCCTTCATTTAGCAGGGAATTTTCGGTGCGCTGCAGGGAATTAATTGGTCTTAGGCAAAGCGCACGCCACAGAGCGCGCCAACCTGTATGTGCCGAAAACCTCATCCGAGTTGATAATGTGACGGAATCGCCTAAGCTGGTGGAATGATCGGGCTGCTCTGTTTCGTTCTGGCCGTCCTGGCCTCGCCATTCAAGTCAGTTGCGGCTTGAAGCTGAGAACGCGATGCTTCGACATCAGTTGATCGTCTTGAGGCGTAGGCTGCATGGTCACGCCCAGCTCACGAACCATGATCGCTGGTTCTTTATCCCTGTCTCGCTGGTTTCCGTCGATCCTGCAGGTTCTCACGATTATCCGGCCCGAGACGCTGGTGCGTTGGCATCGGGCTGGCTTCGCCGCTATTGGCGGTGGAGATCGCGCCCACTGGGAGGGCGACCTCAGATCGAGACGGAGCTGCGCACGCTGATCCGGCAGATGAGCATCGAAAATCCGCTTTGGGGCGCGCCACGCATCCACGGCGAACTTCTCAAGCTTGGGTTCGAGGTCGCTCAATCAAGCGTCGCCAAGTACATGGTCAAACGGCGAGGACCGCCAAGCCAAGGGTGGCGGACTTTTCTCCAACGCGCTTCGGTGTTGTCCGCGATCAAGGATCGCAGCCGGTATCGAACAGGACGTTGCCCTGGGCATGCCTGAGCAGCGCGGAACACCGACAGCTCGATGGTGTCGCCCTCGGCCGCACCGGTAATGTAGGCGCTCCGCCGCGTTCGCAGACGGCCGCCAGACAGCATGTGCATTTTCATCAGAAACTCTTGGCGACAGGTGGAAGTCTGCGGCTGGGGCGTGAGGGCTGACCTCTTAAGATTACATCTTAACCAAACATTAAACATGCGTTTGCGGGCGCGAAATGACGCGCCTAGCGTACGGCCAAGAGCTGTCAAACAAACAAAGAATTGGAGCGTGCCATGACCTACAGGAAGCTTGGAGCGCTTGTTACCATCGGCGCGATCGCGCTGGCGTTTGCGACCAATGAAGCGATTGCGCAAGCGGGCGGCGCTGGTGTCGTAGCAGCGCCGCAGGCGGGAGCCACGGTGCGGGGGGCGCATGCGTTCAATGGACTGCACGGGTTCCGTCATCGCGGTAGGGGCGTCGGCGGCTATTTCTGGCCCGGCTATGGCTATGATTATGGCGCTTACGTATCCGCTGCGGGGCCGATCACGGCGCCGTTCGCCGGACCGACCGACGTCCGTTACACTACCACTTACGACGTGCCCTGGAACTGGGCGCATCGCTTTCCTCCAAATGTGATACCGTCGGATCGGCCCTACGTGCCCGGCTGCGGCGAGGAGAGCGTCGGCGTCGGCGGCGGCAAGACGGTCAACGTCATGCGCTGCTACTGAGGCGTAAGCGGCGTTTTCAGGCCACGGCTCGGAAGTCTTGCGTTCGGTATGCCGACGGCAGCAGCTGATCGATGTCACGGTTGGGATGACCGTTGATGAAGGCATTGTCACGTTGTTGAGCTTGCCGGCGCTGATCTGCGGCCATAAGTGCCGATCATGAGCAAACTCAGCTACGCGGATATCGCTTCCCACCCGTGATTATTCAGCAGGCCGTCTGGCTCTATGCCCGGTTACCCTCAGCTTCCGGGATGTCGAGGACCTGTTGGCGGAGCGCGGAATCATGGGACCGACGATCGCAGCTGACCTTCGACGACGCCGGCCCAAGCCTCATTCGACCTGGCATCTCGATGAGGTGTTTATCAGGATCGATGGCCGGTTGGTCTATATATCGCGTCAAGGACTTCGCGTTCGGCATAGACGGCGCGACGTTGTTGTCCAGAGCAAGCGGGACAAGCGGGCGGCACTGAAATTGCTGCGGAAACTGCTCAAGAAAATGGCCTCTGTTCCGGACAAGTTTGTGACCGACGATCTTCGATCCTACGGCGCGGCCGCCCGTGAGCTTGGGCTGTCTCGTCGCCATGAGCGCGGGCGATGGCGCAATAACCGAGCGGAGAACTCGCATCAACCGACCCGACGACGGGAGCGCAAGATGCAGGGGTTCAAGAGTGCGGGATCAGCCCAACGATTTCTGTCCGTCCACGCCGCCACCTGCCGTCGATCGCGTGCCCTTGTGAGGGCCGCTGTTGCTGTCTTGTGTGCGCACAACATGGCATCGGCCAGACGATATGAGCTCGTCTCGCGAACGAAGCAGAAAAGGAAACTGACGATGAAGCGTGCTCAACCGCGCTCGGAGTCCGCCTTTTCTGTTTTCGAAAAGGCTACTCCGAGCCAAAACTGGAGGAGCCTATGTCTAAGACCTTCGAGACAGATCCGCCCGACGCGGACAAGGAGTCGGAAAGTCGCGTAAGCCCCGTTGGGGAAGACGTGGCCGACGAGGACAAGGTTGGATATCGCCGACCGCCGAAATCCTCTCGATTCAAGAAAGGGCAAAGCGGTAACCCGCTCGGCTCCTCGCGCAAAGCTCGAATGCGGCAACGTCAGCAGACCCTTCCGCTTGTTGATCTCGTTCTCGAGAACTCACAAGGCCTTGTTCCCATCCGCGAGGGCGATCGAAGATCCACCATCAGCATGAAAGAGGCACTTATACGGAGGGAAGCTGCGCTAGCAATCCAAGGCAGTCGTCTAGCATTAAAGAGTTGTCTGGACAGAATTGACAAAGCCGAACAAAGGAAGCTCGCCGAGGTTCTTGATCACTACCAGGCGTACCGGGACTATCAAGATCATTATCCCGCGAGGGCCAAGGCTTGCCGTAACCGCGATCTCCCCCTCCTTTGCCCCATCCCGATGACCTGCACTTCGACTATAACACTTTCAAACTACAGCTCACCGGTCCGATAAACCATGAGGAGCTCCATCGGCTTGAGAAAATACTTGAGGCCAGAGAGCTTTTTCTGAAGATGATCGAGGAACAACGTGCCGATGCCGAGGAGTGCGCTCGCGAGGGCTATCCCTATTCTCCAAAGGACCTCGAAGTCCTCTCCCGTCTAGAGAGTTACCTCAAAATCTTTGACAACGAACTCGAAAAACGCGGCTGGTTGCCTCGGGTCGCAGGCCGAAAGGAAACATAGGCGCTAGTACTTGCATGTATTGGGCTCATCCTTCGAGCCTCCAACCGATTGGCATGATCACTCGGGAGGAGCGAATGATTGACGAGCCTTCATCATGCAAAAACGCCATTGATTCTGAATCGACCAAACAGAGCGAACGAGCGCCTGCATCGGCGAAGGCACGCAACCCGAGCACCGATGGCGAGAAGCAGGCCGACAGCATCTACGATCACTTTGATAAAAAGTGCTTCCGCTTTTGGGAGCGCGAGATTTTTCAGGGCCACTTGCCAACGTCGCCAGAACTTACCGAACTTCTGAAGAAAAACAGCGGCAGTCCCGTTCCGGATTGGCTCGTTCCGATCGTTAAGCGCCGAGATGAATTAAGGTGGCGTACCGGCCGCCCCCCGAAATCGGTCTTCAACGAGATGCGAATCAATTTAGCCACCGCAAGGTACCCCCGCTACC
>NZ_MWPQ01000005.1 GCF_002028545.1 Nitrobacter vulgaris | reverse complement strand
TCCACGATCAGCATCCCCGACCACCTGCTTCATGACAAAGCAGGCAGCGCAACAGCCAACCTGTAGGGGGTCAATTTTGGACGCCGATCCCCCGGCTTACGGGGTCAATTTTGCATGCCGAATGACAATCTTGCCGTTCGTGTCGATATCGCCGGATTGATGACGTCGAGGTGTAAGGCCCAGATAGGCGCCGACCGTTGAGGCCGATCGGAAGCGTGATGGATCGTCGATGGTGTGGCGGAATGTCAACGCCGTCACGACGCCAACACCAGGAACCGTCATGAGACGACGGCTTATTTCATCGGACCTTGCCAGCTGACGGACCTGGTTATCGAGCTTTCCTTGCTGCTGACAAACCTGTTCGTGGATCGCCAGTAGCGGTTCGATGACAGCGCTGAGCTGATGCTCCCCGCCCAGCAGCTCACTAACTTTCTTTCTGAACGGAAGTGCGATGGCTCTCGGAAACACCAATCCATATTCTTTGATCATGCTGCGAACCTGGTTCTCGATGTCCCTGCGAATGCTGACGAGGCGAGATCGAGCAACGAGAATGGCGCGGATTTTTTGGCTCTCCTCGCTCTTGACCCTGACTTCACGGTACCAGCCAATCCGAACCAGTTCAGCAAGGCCGCGCGCGTCATTCTGATCGCTTTTGTTCATTCGCACCGAGAGGGCCGCGTGTGCATGTCGCGCGTCGATACAGACCACCGGGAGATCAACCCGTCGGAGTTCGTGCCACAGCCAACTCGACATCGCCCCGGTCTCAAAGCCGACGCGCTCCGTATATGGTGCTCGTTTGCGCAGCAGTTCAGCTAAGGCGTTCGGATCAGATTTTGTCTTTCCCTCGAAGACAATCTGTCCTGCCTCGTTGATAACGCACACCGAGGTTTCCTTTTGCGAGACGTCGAGCCCAACATACTGCTTCATGGTAGCCCTCCGATTTGTTCTTGCGTGAGGGCTTAAGATAGCGGACCATTTTGCCGCGGGTGCCGACCGCAATTACGTCATCGTCTCCGATTATTACGGGGGCGAATACGACTGGCCGCGGTTGAGGCTCGCAGAACCTTCTACCAAGCAGAGCATCACTCGCGACATCGTCCCGCAGATTGAGAACCTCACGCCTGACCAGTTGGCGCGCCTCGCCAAGCAGCAGGATTTCTGCACGGGCGCCTATTCGATCAGATGCTTCGGGATTCCGACCAGCAAGCTGAGGGGCTACGTCGAATGGACTTTGGGCAGGCGCGTCCACAACATGCAGGTCCAATCCGCGAAGGCGGCCGAGCGCTTGGCTGCTTCGGAACGCGAGGCCCACCTGGACGCAAAGCGGGCAAGCGATACCGCACAGCGCGCCATCGTGATCGCCGCCCTGAGTATCGTACTCGCGGTTGGCGCCTTTATCTTGATTCTTTGGAAGGCGTTCAGGCCTACTCCGGGCCTGAGGCAAAAAAGCCCGCATGCCGATAGTGCCGACCTTGAGAGTCGCTAGAGCGCCAACTTGGGTGACGAAGCGTTCCAAAGTTCCTGTACCCGGCGCCAGCCTTGAAAATCGGCTCACGGTCTTGCGATGACCGAATGCCGCGTCGTTCAGCAAACCTGCGGACCGCGTCATGAAGGTACCGCAAATTCAACTCACGTTCGAGCAGATACACCGCAATCCTGACGCATGATTGCGTCACACGTTGTCGCGTCCACGCCGCCGCGAAAATAAACAAAGACCAAAAAGATACACGCGTTCGCCAAGCGGATATCGCAACATGAGCCGAAATTGCCGGTCGCGCCGCACTTAGCGCTGAGATCGATCTCGTGATCAAGGCACAAAAAACGGAGACTCCGATGGGCAAGACACCACTGGACGAACAGATCGCTAATGCGCTCGTTAATAACGCGGTCAACGATGGCTTTCTAATCTCAGTCAACGACAGTGATGAAACGGCCGTCAACCGATCACGGAATGTCACCGAAATAACTAACGCGATGTTCAGCGCGAATACGGACACACTCACCCTTAATGTCGAAGAACACCGCGTCGGTGAGGTCACTTTGATTTACGACCGCGGCGGTAAGGGGCTCGATGTGATCAGCGACCACACTGACATTCCTCATATCAACCGTCTGGTCCAATACACGATGAAGCAGTTCGGCTTGTGATCTCAATGGCACCGTCCACTCGGAAACCCGGCGTCACCTGTAATGCCCTACATCTCAGTCCCTGACTGGATCACGAACCAGGTTCCAGGCGCTGTACGCCTTCGTCTATCCGATCCATCTTAAGAGATACAGAGCGCAGGTAAGCAGGTCGCGTCGCTGGCGAATTGCCTATCAGAGCATCACGTTCCTACGATCGAGAAACGCCCTCGCCATCTTCCGAGCCTGCTCTCGTGATGTAGTGAAGGTCTCGCGAGCGCACCCGTCATCAGCCTTTGATTGCCGGCGCAGAGCTACCGTCAGATCGGCAAGGTCTTTCAGGGTGCAAGGCATCGCGATACTCCACAAACGATGGGGAAAAGGTAACGCTGAGTCCCGCAGTTGTAACCCGCTTAGATTTGTTTTTGGCTCATCGAGCGGGCCGACAACCGGCACCAGGCTAGGAACAAGTCGCTTGGTGCTAGCTTGAGTCCCGGTTCTGAGCGTGGAGGCGATTATGCGTGAATCCGGTTGGACGCCGTCGATCGTCCCGAACGATCGCGATCACACGATCTATCTTGTGTTGGATAGCTACAAATCTGGCTCCGTTTGGCACCAAACAGATGTCGACCGAACCGATCTTGAAGCGGTCATCATGGGCATGCTTGAGGGGCGGTATCAAAACCCAGTTCGGGTCGTTGGCTTCAACACATCAGAGAAATGGTCGGAGGATGTCTCGGCCGATGTGGCGCACGAGGTCCGCCGGCGCTGCGATCTGCAACTTCGCGACGTGCCGTTCTACTTGGAGGAGTTCGTGGAGCGCCACGAAGGCCGCTACCACGACATGCAGTTGCCGCTTCCGATCCGTCTGGTGTGATCCGTCTCGTCGCTTGCTACGTTTCGCGGGCCGAATTGCAACACGTTGGAGAGGACTGCATGCGCACTTCTCTAATCTGGTAAGAACGCGTAAACTATCAATGTTTTCAAATTGTATCGCTTCAAATTTTCGGCTGTCGTCGTGCCCAAGCCCGCCTACACCAAAAGAAATGGGATCGGACACGATGCAGCAAGTTTCAAACGACAACGCAGGGACACACTCGGAAACTGTTGCCACAGCGCCACCTCGTAAGAATGCCGACGTGCTAGCTAAGGTCCTGCTGGATATTAAGCTCATGTTGGACATTGAGAAGGTGCTCGCCGAGGAGCTCACTCTCGAAATGCCACTAAGGCGGCGACCGGTTCACGATCAGATATTGAAGATTATCGAGGAGGCTCACACCGTCAGCGCTGCGGAGGGAATACAGGCCGGCTTTCGCAATCGCCAGCGATTAAAATAGGTACCCGCGGCCCGATGGTGATTCGCAAAAGCCTGTGCCTTTTGGGGTCAATCGGTGATGAGCAATGCCGTAGGGGAACAACCCTCCATCAAAGTGCATTGATTCAACTGGAACGGGTGGACCCACAATCCATATGATCCCCGACCCGATCAGGCCCGCTGTCGATTCATTCCAGCGGGCCTTTTTGCAATGCCCGTTCAGACCGCGCCCGGATAGGATACGAACGCACGCAGCAACAGTGCAACTAGCACCACGATACCGATCGTTATAGCAACGATAGAAACTCGGTGCATGCGCGGCAACGCTGACGCGGTCACCTTGGTTCACCAGGAACGTCGGCACAGAAGGAACTTTCCTTAGCGGGCGTGGTTAGGAAGCGTGACGAATCCCGTTTACACCGTGGGACATTCCACCCGAACCATCGACGAGTTTACTGAGCTCTTAATGGCTGCGGAAATCCGCACATTGGTTGATGTCCGAAGTTCGCCCACATCACGCGGGTTTCCGCATTTCAACCGGGAATATCTCGTAAATGCTCTGGAGGGGGCCCAGATCGGATATGTCTATTGCGCCGCGCTGGGCGGTCACAAGGGAAAAGAGCAAGACAATCCCTCCGGAGATCAATGCGTTCTGGCAAAATCAGGGCTTTTATAACTGCGCCGATTACGCGATGAGCAGAGAGTTCATAGCCGGCCTGGAGTATCTCATTGAAACAAGTCAGCGCTAATCGACCGCGATAATGTGTGCTGAAGCCGTTTGGTGGAGATGTCACCGACGAATTATCGCGGACTACCTCATCTCACGTCAGATTCCGGTCGGTCATATACTCGAACCCGGCAAGATCGTTGAGGCTCAGATTACGCCTTCCGCCGAACGCCGAGGAGCGGTCATTGGCTATCCTGGTTAAACCTTAGAGGAGCAGTGATTGCTTAGAGTTCCTGGTTTGACTCTGCTTCGTTCTTAGGAAGCGAATCCGGTCGTCGTAAAGCGACCCGCGGCAACCGTTAAAAAATAGTTCTGAACTGATATCACCCCGTAAGCCGGAGCGATCAACCCCAGCGCACCTCCTGGCGTCTTGTGTATTCCTCGAACGCCTTCTCATGTTCAGGTGCGCACCGGTAACGCGACCAACCGTCCCCCGCCTCGCCGTCGTATTCGGCAAAGAGAAACAGGTAAATACGGAGCCGCTGGTTATCGTCGGAGTTCCGAACGTAAAACGTTCTCATGTCCCCCAGACCTTTGCCCATGGCGACGAGCCGCAAGGGGCTCTCCCTCCACCTGGCCCCTTGTTGAACGATCTACCGATCGTTTGCGCAATGTTGGCATGTCCAGCGCAACCCATTAGACCACCCGGCAAATCATTCGCCCAGGACCGCGACGCCTTGGCGGTTTAGCGATTTGGAACGTCTAGTTCAGGTCTTTTTGGAACGTCTAAGTCAGGCTTTTTCGGAACGTCTAAGGCAGGTTTTTTGGGGACGTCTAGGTCAGGTTTTTTCGGGACGTTTAGGTCTGGAAAGGGTTCCGAGCTCGGAGAAGAAGCCCATTTTTCGGTACTGACGGCGATCTGACGGCAGTGAGCTTTTACGAGCAATCCATCACCGGCGGCACCCAACAGCAGTTCAGCAGCACGCGCTTCTTGAACAGCACTTTCCATCGAGGGAAACGGAGCCGCGCGCTTAGAGTTCCGGGCGATTAGAACCTTCATAAGGTGTGAAGTTCGGCTATCAACGGACCGATACATCAGCCACTACAAACATGTGACGCGCTGTTTGACGCGGCCGCTTTTAGTTGACGACGCCTTAGGGCTTGCCGCGAGCTTACCGGCGTTGCGTCCGAAAACAACCGTTCACAGAGCGTGGGTATGACCTGAGGGTTTGGCGCCGGGCGCTTGCGGCTGGGTGATATAATCAGAGCCAAAATTGATTCGAGGCGACGTATGACCGGTTGGCTTGACTGAATACAGTCACGCTTAAGCAGGAAGCAAGAGTGGCATTTTAAAGCTTTTGAAGTGCTCAAGGGCCAGCGGCGCAGGATTTTGGACGCCGACACCTCCTAAGTTCGGCATGAGCGATGGTTACCTCCCGAAGAAGTAAATCTGCTCAGCCGGCCCTTGGGTCCTGTCAAACGCCATTAAGTTTGGTTGTTGTGAGCGCCCCACCCCTTCCTGCTGCTGTTGCCGCAATTCTTGCTCTTGGTGTTGCTGCCTGCGGGCGGCCTCCTGCCTGGCCTTCTGCGCTGCATACCGCTTGTGACGTTCGCGTTCGGCCGCCTTCTTAGCAACCTGCTTTTGCTCCTTTTCGGCCTGCCGCGCGGCCTGCTTTTCACTTTCTCTGTCCTGCTCGCGAAAATCATTTACCGGAACGGGCGCAACAGCGGGTATAGACTCCACTTGTAGTGGAGGCGTCGATTTAACGATGGTTTCAGCCGGCCTGTCGCTGGACGGGGTGACATCCGCCATGGCAGGTAGAACCACCCTAGCCGCAGGAAGGCTATCTTGCGCTTCGGCAGTTCGCGCTGGCCGAGCATTGACAGCCGCCTTTCCCAGCCGGACCCCGCCTCCAAATCCCGCTCCAATGAGCAGGGCCGCAGTGCCGATCCCTGCAAAAAACATTCCTGGTGCCGAAACCATCGCGACCTCCCTGTTCCCTTACTAAACGCGCGAGATTCAACATGGTTCGCTAGTAAACCTTTTGGTCCCAGAACCTTTTCTTATCACAAACCGTCCCTGACGGTTATCAGACGAGTAAATTAACAAAAATGCCCGCGCCGCTGAAAGATCACGGATTGCCCCTTATTTAACTTAAGGAGCGGCGTTGCGATTTGGTTGTCGCGCTGATGGGGAAGCATGGCGCGATAGCGGGTCAGTAGATGGCGCAAATCGCGGCCATTCAAAGTGCAATTGCAGCTTTGAAGCTGTGCTCGAAGATCTGGACGCTGACGCGGAAGTGGCAATACGCGTGGCATAGTATTCATCGTCCGCGGTAGCCCGCCCCCCTCGTCCTAAGCGGAACAATTTTTCATTCGTGCCGACCGGATGCGCTCTTACGTGGCCTTTTTCGTCTGCGCTGCGACGGCGTTCGACGAATCTCATCGCCGGCGTCACAATAATTCCCTGCAGAATGATGGATATTGGAATGACGAGCGCACTCGTGCTCCAAGACAGGTCGGCCTGCTTGAACCAATATTTACCGAGCGCATACGCCAAATAATAGATAGTACCAATTCCGCGGATACCGAAAAACTAATTGCCAGTCGTTCCGCCCAACGACGTGGCGTGGCCGCAAGGCTGAGCCATCCTGACAGCGGCCGAACGACAAGAATAGTTAGAATCGCAAATAACACCGCTTGTCAGTTCAAGGCGTCAACACGTGCGCTCCTTCAAGATCACCAGCGGAAACCATCATCGATAGACGTTGAAGCTGTTCAGCAAAATCGTGCAATGTTTCGTGGGTATCGGTGATTGCGCTCGGCCGCGCGAAGCGCCCGCCGCGGACTCCCGGAACATCGGCTGGCTAACGTGAAATCAAAATCCTTTCTTCCTGCTCTTGTCTAAGCTCACTTTACGATATCGAAAGCGCGGCGGTTTCCTTGGGAGCTTCACGATGCACACCCTCTCCTGGCTGCCGTCGGCATACACCTTCAATAAAAAGCGCTCGTCGCCTTCTTGAATGATTTCAATCTTTGTTGGTTTCTTCGGCATCGGACCCGGCAGTTTCGACTCGGACCTTCGCGCTCAGTCGTGACTGACCGACACCGTCGCCCGCGTGCTCATCATCGCCCGGGCCGGAGCACGACCTTGATCACACCGTCCTCCTTGTCGCGAAATTTCCTATACATCGCCGGCGCTTCCTCAAGGCTAGCTGGATGCGTGAGGACGAAACTCGGATCAATCTTGCTCTCTTCGATCAGCTTAAGAAGGGGTCTGGTATAAGCCTGCACATGGGTCTGGCCGGTCTTGATAGCGCACCGATAGCCTGCTTCAGACGCGGCGCAGGAAGCTCCTGGTTTGACCTTGCCCACCCAGGAATTGGCAGCATCTCCCTGCCCATTTGCCTTAAACCGCTCGAGCAATTCGCTGAGGCCCCCGCTAAGGAGACTACCCACGCCGCCACCAGCCAACACGCCGCTTAGGTGGCCAAGCAGGTTGCCGAGGGGTTGATCCTGTTGTTTTCCAACCTCAGGCTGAGTTTTGTTTCCGCCTGCGCCATTTAACAGCTCTGCAAGCTTGTCCCTGTTTTGGTAGCCCGCCAACGCGAGCAGGCCTAGCAACGCTGTCATCGATGGCATCCCTCGCGACATATTATTTACTCCCATCTGCCAAGAACTCCCGCTCAACGTTTATTTCCAGTGCTAGTTCCGTCTCCTCCCATGACGCAGCCGTTGCCCTTAGCGGCTACGCGGCGGGCTTTCCTTTCCGGGTCGCACAGGAACTTGAGCGCACGCGAGGGGTTAGGAGCGTCTCTATAACACTGGAGGAAATATGAGACGCTTACTCCTTGCCGCCTGTTTCAGTCTGTCGGCGATCACCGTTGCGTCGGCGCAAAATCCGCCCGCGCAGTCGGGACCTAACAACAACGCAATCAACAGTTCCGGCCACAACAACGCGAATGCCCCGGTGGCCGGTCGCAATAGTTTCACGAAAGGACAGGCTAAGTCGAAACTCCAGGAAGCCGGCTACGCAAACATCACTGATTTGAAAAAGGACAACGCTGGTGTTTGGCGTGGAAAGGCCAGCAAAGGCGGCACCGCCACTGCCGTAAGCGTTGATTTTCAGGGCAATGTCCATTCTGCGCAGTAAGGAAACTTGATAGATGACAGTTACGATTTCTCGTCTTTACGATTCACACACGCAGGCGCAGGCGGCCGTTCAACGGCTTCAAACCGCCGGAGTACCCCAATCGGACATCAGCCTTGTGGCGAATAACTCGGACAGCTGGTTTAATACCGATAAGAATGTTGATCGGGACCGCGATGGCGTTGATGATCGCGTAGAAGGCGCAGGCACCGGTGCCGGCATTGGTGCCGGCGTTGGGGCTGCCGCGGGACTCTTGGCGGGCCTCGGCTTGCTTGCGATCCCAGGGTTGGGGCCAGTTGTTGCGGCTGGCTGGTTGGCGTCGACGGCAGTCGGCGCAGCGGCCGGGGCAACAACCGGCGGCATCGTCGGCGCCCTTACCGAAGCCGGCGTGTCCGAAGAGGACGCTCATTCATACGCAGAAGGCGTCCGTCGCGGCGGGACGCTTGTGTCAGCCAGGGTCGACGAGGGGGATCGAGCCCACCTTGAAGCAGCATTGAATGATTCTGCAGTTAACCTGCAGGAACGCCGCGCCGCCTGGCAAAAGACGGGATGGAGATCGTTCGATCCCTCAAGTCAGCCTTATGGAGCGGAAGAGGTCCGCAAAGAACGACAGCGCTACGGCAGTGGTTTGCGCTAGAAAATTGAGCGGCCCGTGGTGGCGGGCCGCTAACACCTTCAATGACGGGCATCTCAAGGGCCAGTAGGGAAGAGAGGCATCCATAATCTCACACCTCTAGAGAGCACCACCAACGCGGGTACATGATGCCGGCGGATAAATGCCCAGAACGGCGTAAGATCGCGACTCGGGGAATATCTGTCGGACCCATGCGTGACAGTGAACAAAGCTCAGAAGGAAACCGCGGTCTTACAATAACCCCGGCTGCCGTTGCTAATTCGGTCTCCGCCGCGCTGCAGTTAGCCGCCATTTTGTACGGCTCCCCGAGATGCCGAAAATATTTCCCAGCTCACCACGAACATTGCCGCGATCAGCGGGCCGATGACAAAACCGTTCAAGCCGAAGACTTCGATGCCGCCGAGCGTCGAAATCAGCACCACGTAGTCTGGCAGTCTGGTATCCTTGCCGACCAGGAATGGGCGGAGCAGATTGTCCACAAATCCAATCACAAGCACGCCATAAAGGCTTAGTCCGATCCCCTGCCATAGGGCGCCGGTCGCCAGTAAGTAGATCGCAACCGGAAGCCAGACCAATGTCGCGCCGACCGCAGGGATCAGCGATAGGAACGCCATCACCACGGCCCATAGCAGTGCCGCGTGGAATCCCAGGAACCAGAACGCAATGCCGCCAAGCGCACCTTGGACGATGGCGACCACAATCCCACCTTTTACGGTGGCGCGAACGACGTCAGCGAATCTCGTAAAGAGCGCGGACTTTTGGTCGCTGTGGAGTGGGATGGCCTTCTTGATCTTTTCAGCCAGTGCTTTGCCGTCCCGCAACAGGAAGAACAAAAGATAGAGCATGATAACAAGACCGACCATAAAGTCGAACGTGTTCACCCCTATACTGAGCGCCTGCGGGGCGAGAACTTGCCCACCTTTCATCAGCCCGGCCGCGAGCCGTTCGCGCAATGCAGAAAAATCCGTCAGGTTGAACCGCTCGATCAGTCCGGTTGCCCAGGCAGGCAGGGCCTCGAGTATCCGCTGCAAGTAGTTAGCGAAACTGTACTCGCCGGACTGGTACTTCGCGAACACGATCGATGCTTCCTGAACCAGGGAGGTCGTGATCAGTGCAAGCGGCAGAATGACGATCGCAATAATGATCAGAACGGTGACCGCGGCAGCAAGGCTTGGCCGGTCGGGCATCGATGTGAGCAACCTTCGATAAGTTGGCGCAAAAATCACCGCCATGACGATCGCCCAGAGCACAGCGCCGTAGAACGGCTGAAGAACCCAGGCGAAAGCCAGCGTGACGGCGACAAGCAGCAACAGAAAGGCTTGATGTTCAATCCTGCGCACGGCTGGCTCGTTCCCGCGTTCCAATGGCGTTGTAGGACCAATCAAGGAGTTGGCAAGTACGGAAGCGGTCGTCCGATCCTTGCCAACGCTCAATCGCCACTTCAACCAATTCGACCTGGCCGAGCAACTTCAACAAAATCGCGACGCGTTCGTGCGGTCTCAGGCCAGCGAGCGCGCATCTAATTTCCGATTGCGAGGCCGACAGCGTACCAAGCTCCGACCGCGAGAACGCTGTCCGCGGCGATAATGGCAATCAGAAACCGTCCCGATTTGCTGCGTTCAAAAGATGTTCGACCGAGTGGAAAAGCCAGGAAGACTCTGCTGGCATGATGGATGAACATGAGAACTCACAAGTTTTGGCTGTTAGCAAAAGGCGGCCGGCCGACCGCAATTAACGCAGCACGTTTATCGGTCTGCCTGTCACGCTACATGACCGACCAGAGGCGCGCTCTCAAGGAGAGGTGCCAGTGAGAAGCGAGGGCGCAGCTGCGCGATAAGCGTGAAAAGGATGTCCGCGGAAGCCTGGATTGTTCTTTGCAACTGACAGATCGTAAGCGGTTAACAGCTAACGGTTTGTGATTAGTTCTGACTCGCCGTGAACGGGAGCGGGAATATCCAGGCCCTTGGCTTCATATTCATTGAGCTTGTTACGCAATGTGCGAACCGCAATTGCGAGTGTCTTTGCTGCCCGCGTCCGGTTGCCATTGCAAGCACGCAGCGTCTCAATAATGAGATCGCGTTCAACTTCAGCAACCGTTTGTCCAATCAGTAAGGCAATCAGTCCCGTCTCGCTGATTATAGCGTTCGGAACAGCTCCTTTCTCACAAATCCAGCCGTTCAATATTTTCGACCTCTATGATCGAATCATACATGCTTCTTGATGCGCTGGGATTGTGACGATAGGCGGGCAGGCAGCGTATGCTGTAGCCTCTACCAACCTTACCCGGCGGTCGACAACGCGAACTAGATAGGCCACCGCAGCTAGCAGTACCGACAAATCCTTTGTGCAACAGATCCGCGGCGAACATGCCACAATTGCGGCGCGAATCGCACAAAATGTGAGTAACTGATGCGCACTCTTTTGGGGGATCGAATGACAAAGGAACGGCTCAGCGTACAGCAAGGTCAGATCCTGCTGGATGGAACGTCGCTGCGGTGCAGGGTTCGTTACCTCACCCCCACATCCGCAACGATACAGACGTGGGATGCGCCGGTACTACCGTTAGCGTTTTCCTTGCGTGTTCCAAATGCGGGCCTTAATGCGCGGTGTCAGGTTCTCTGGCGAGACGAGCGCCGTCTCGGCGTAACCTTCATCTAAACGATCGATGCGCAGCCTTATGGCGCTCATACGCTTGGCGACGTTCCGAGCGATGCTTGACTTGCCGACCCCGGGCAGCCAGCCAGCGCAATAAGTCTGGGCACCTGCTTTTGTGAAATCGTTATGACGAACGACTTACCTTAAGTTTTCGACCGAATTGGTATTACACTCGACCTTTCTTTCCCGATGCCTTCTCGCGCACAGAAGTGTGCCCAATCGGCCGCCAGCCTCTGGCGCTTCACGATGAGATCGCCACGCCGATATGCGGCTTCAACCTTGTTGCCGACGGTGTGAGCGAGCGCCATCTCTACAACATGGTTTGGAAACGCGGTACTCTCCGCCGCCCAGTCTCTGAATGTGCTCCGAAAGCCGTGAACCGTGATGTCCAAGCGATCCATCCGCCGCAGGACAGCCGCCATTGCCATGTTGCTCAGACCGCCCGCTCTTGGTCCGATGAAAACGTACGGATTATTCTTTTCACGCGGCAGCTCTTTTAGGATTTCAACCGCTTCGTCACTGAGTGGCACGCGATGTTCGCGGCCCGCTTTCATCCCGTTACCCGGAACAGTCCAGGTCCGAGCCGAGAGATCGATCTCGTTCTACCGCGCGCCGAGCGCCTCGCCTGTCCGACCTGCCGTCAGAATTGTAAATTCAAGAGCACGCGCTGCGACGCCGTCCCGCTTTCTAAGCAATGCCATGAAAGCTGGGATATCGGCATAAGGGAGTGCGGCATGATGCTGCGGTTTGGCAAGCCGGGAGCGAGCGGGCAATACGTGTTGCAGATTGCCTTTCCAGCGCGCCGGATTGTCCCCGTCCCGCAGCTTCCGCACAGTAGCCCAATCGAGCACAGCTTCGATCCGACTACGCACCCGGCTTGCGGTTTCAGTTTTCGTCGGCCAGATCGGCTCTCTCCGATCTTCGGCGAGTTAGGCGAAGGCGGACACGTTTGCCGCCGCGTTCGAAGAACTAGTCGAGCTTGGCGAAGATCGGCGGCTGGCATTGATGTGTTCGGAAGCGGTGTGGTGGCGATGCCATCGCCGGATCATCACGGACTACCTGCTGATGAACGGGTACGCTGTGGATCACCTCATGGCGGTCGGACATACCGATCATGCCAAACCGACCCCCGGCGCGCAAAGAACCGCGTCAGGGAAGATCATATATCCGGCCGCCGCACTGGCTTGAGTGCCGGATGTATCGAGGAGTCGCGCCACGCACTAGGAAAAATCATCCCGCTCGGGATGCTCTTCTACGGCGAGCCTGCGATTGTACAAAAATAGTCCCGATCGGTTCTTTTTATGGATTTTCGTCCGTGAGCCTGCTACAATCGTCCCGATAGGGATGATTCATGCAACCGGTCACAGACAGCAAAAGCCTCGGCCTTTTGATCCGCAAGGAGCGCAAGGCGCAAAAACTGACACAGGAACAGCTTGCCGGACTCACGGGGGTCGGCGTGCGTTTCGTGCGCGAGCTTGAAGCCGGCAAAGAAAGTTGCCAGATCGGTCGCGCCCTTCAGGTGACGACAGCTTTGGGTCTTAGCATCTCCGTCGCTGGACGATGGGAGAGTACCCCATGACGCACCTGCTGGATGTCTGGTTCGGCCAGGCGAAAGCCGGTGCCCTCAGCCAGGACGAGGCCGGCGCTCTCAGCTACGCCTACTATCCAAACTACCTCATTGGACAAGAGCAGCGCGCCATCTCCTTTTCGATGCCGTTGCAGGAAGCCCCCTATGCGGATCGAATCGTGCGCCCCTTCTTTTCTGGCCTTCTGCCGGATGAAGGTGCCCGGCAGCGTCTGGCGGGCGCGCTCGGCATTTCAGCCGGCAACGCCTTTGGCCTGCTCGAAGTGATCGGCGGCGAATGTGCGGGAGCCTTGTCGCTCTATCCTCCCGGTCAGGAGCCGCAGTCGTGGGATGGCGACGGCGTTGAAATACTAAGCCCGGCGCGGCTCGAAGAAATCCTCGGCATGCTGCGCGAGCGCCCCCTTCTCGGCGGCGAGGAAGGGGTTCGCTTGTCACTTGCAGGCGCTCAGGACAAGCTCGCTGTTTGCGTTGAAGGGGAAAACATCGGGCTTGCGAAGGGCGGTCGCCCCACAACGCATATCCTAAAGCCCTTAATTCAGGCGCTCGACGGCACCGTCGAGAACGAACTGTTCTGCCTGCGCCTTGCGGCGCGCCTGAAACTCCCGGTTCCTTCCGTTGAAATGCAGCATGGCGGCGCGATTCCCTTTCTGCTGATCGAGCGCTACGACCGCTCCCGGCACAAAGACGGGACGATCACACGCCTGCATCAGGAGGATTTTTGCCAGGCGCTGAGCGTGCCGCCGGAACTCAAATATGAAGAAGAAGGCGGGCCTGGAGCCGAAAGGTCGCTCGACCTGATCGACCGTGCCACGGCGCGCCCGGCAGCGGATCGGCTGGCCTTCATCCGCATGCTCATCTTCCACTACCTCGTCGGCAACGCGGACGCTCACGGGAAGAATTACGCCTTGCTCTATCGCGCCAAGGTTCCGGACCTCGCGCCGCTCTATGATGTCGTCTGCACGGCGGCCTATCCGCGTCTGGCTAAAAAGCTCGCCATGGCTATCGGTGGACGGTCCCTCCCCGACACGATCCAGTTGAAGCACTGGCTCACGCTGGTGCCGGACACGCGGGGCGCGCAGCGTCTGCTGATCAAGGATATGACTGAACTTGCGGGGCGCATCAGAGGTGAAGCCGATAAGCTTCTGGCCGAGTTCGAGGATGCAGGTACCTCACATGAAATCCTCAATACCGTTCGCGGCATCATCGAAACCCGTGCGGCTCATTTGCTGCGGATAACACACGCTTAAGATTTTAACGGAGAGGACTGGGGGATTATGGCTCGCATCGAAAACCATAAGTACAGCATCGAGGAAGCGTTCCGGGAGTGCTTCTACATCGTCCCCGACTATCAACGCGAATACGTCTGGACCGACAAGGAGGTCAACCAGCTCCTTGAGGATATAAACGAGCAGATCGGCAACGGCCATGTACGTGAGTATTTCATCGGCACGATCCTGGTATCCCCTACCTCGCAGAAGAACCACTACGAGGTCATTGATGGTCAGCAGCGACTGACTACTTTCTTCCTGTTGCTGTGCGCGCTGAAGCATATGTTTCGAGGCGAAACCCAGCAGCAGACCATTAGCGGCCTGATCTCGACCAGCTACACCGACAACAGCGGTGAGACACGGACTAACCTGAAGCTGGAACCGCGATATGAAAACGCCGGAGAGGTCATTGCCAAGCTGGTGGAGCTGGACGCCAACCCTCAAGCCGTTCGTGCCGGCATCCAGGCGGCGGGCATTCCGAGCTTCGGCTCGCTGGAGAATTTGGTCAGCGCCTACAGTACGATCTACCGCTATCTGAAGGATAATTACGACGACACGTCCACGCTGAAGAAATACTGGGGCTATCTGGCGAACAACGTCGTGTTCATCCAGATTTCGACCGACGTCAGCAGCGCACTCAAGATTTTTGAAACGATCAATGAGCGCGGCGTTGGTCTGAACCCGATGGACCTTCTGAAAAATCTGTTGTTCACGCAGGTTCCACAAGCCCAGTTCACGCAGCTAAAAGACGAATGGAAAAAGATCACCAGCCCGCTGGAGAAGGAAAAAGAGAAACCGCTGCGTTTCCTTCGCTACTTCCTTATGGCCAACTACGTCATCGACAACGACCGTAGCGACGCCGTGGTGCGCGAGGACGAGATTTACGACTGGTTCGTCAACAAAGACAATGCCGCCCTCTGCGACTATCGCAACAAGCCGTTCGAGTTCGTCCGTAAGATCATCCGCAACGTGGATAGCTACATTTCCTTCGGCAACGGGCTTGGCAATGACGGCAAGCCGAACATCCCAATGGACAGCCTAAAACGGCTGGCCGGTGGTGCGTTCAGTTTGCACTATGTCCTGCTTCTGGCCGCAGCGCCTTTGCCAAAACCCTTGTTCGACCATTTCGTCGCCCAGCTCGAAAGCTTCCTTTTCTATTACATCTTCACCAAAACCCCGACGAAGGATCTGGAGCGGAATTTCTCGTTGTGGGCCGATGAACTGAGGATCATCGCTGGGAAGTCCGACCCGGCGGAGCAACGCGCCGCCCTCAACGCCTTTGTTACGAACCGTTTCCAAAGCAATATGGAGGCGAAATCACAGGAACTGTCCGACGCGCTCAAGCGCCTCACACTTCATACCATGCAGCAATACCGGACCCGTTACCTGCTGGCACGACTCACCCAGCATGTCGAGATGGCATTCAATGGCATCAAATCGCCCGGTAGCCTGGGCTCCTTCGCGGGCCTAGAGATCGAGCATATCCTGCCGAACACGCCTACCGCTGAATTGAGCAATCAATGGGCTGCCGACAATTCTCAGGCCCTCTATGACGACTATAAGAATCGGCTCGGCAACCTGACGCTACTAGAGAAACCGATCAACATCGTCGCCGGGAATGACTTCTACTCCGAGAAAAGGCCGGAATATTGCAAGAGCGGCAACTACCTGACCCGCAGCCTGGTCGAACTTACTAAGGTCGGCCAGAACAGCTCCGTCTCCAGAATCAATGAAAAGCTAAAGGCGTTTCCCGTATGGAACGCCATCTCGATTGACGATCGACATGACATGCTCATCAAGCTGGCAAAGGACGTCTGGCGAACTGCACCCCTGGAAAGCTGACAGCGCCATGGTTAACGCGATCAACCGCTACAATGCTGGTCACAAACGGAAAGGCCAAACAGATCAGTTTCAACGCGCTCGTTGACGCAGGCATGCCGAGGCAGATGCGTACAACGCCGAATGCGTTAAGAAGTACTATGCGGATGACTTGCCGGACGCTCAAAAACTCGCGGCACAGCCTTGATGCTCACACCGCGAAGGGATCATTCCATGACCACGTATCAGCACACCCTGACCATCGGCGACGGCGAGTATCTCGCGCTCTCAGACGCACTCAAACTGATGATTGAGCACTGCGAAGCGCAAATGAAAGCCGGTGAAGGCGCTCCATATAATGCATATAGGCAGTACTGCAACGCGATGCTTGACAGGCTGCGGGCAGCGCCCGCGCAGATAACCAGCACGAACAACTTCTTCAACGAACGATAGACTTCCAAGCGGGGAGGAGATCAACGAGTGACCCCTTCAAGGATTTGCAGAACAGTATAGCTAGGAATGCGGCGCTGATATCCGAGCCGACAGATCATGTGCTTCTCAAACAAGCCGAGGGCAGCAAGGGTCATATTTCGCTGAAGGCAGTCAGCGACGAATACAATCGATTGATACTGCAATAGATAGAACGAAACCGGCCTCGCGGTTTTTGGTCGCGATTGTTCGGCGGATAGCCCCCGACAGACTGATCTAGCCCGGAGCACTTACCAGCGTGTATTCCGACCAAATCGTCTGATTGCGCCATGACGCCAGCCGCCGCACGCAATGAACGCAGTCCTCGCTATCGGTATCTGGGATTGGCGTGTCGTGATAGGTCACATCGTACACCGCTCCGCACTTGCAGGTTTCCTGTGCCATCACTGCTCCATTATGAAAACCAGAACCAAGGCCACGCGATGACGGCGACAAATGTTCCCCGTCGCGACGTGCTAGAAGCAACCGGTGCGGAAAGAAGCAGAATCTCGCTAGCGTTATAAATGGAGGATCGCGGATTCAATCCCGTCCGCCTTACTCGTGGAAATCGTCCTCTCGGCGACGAAATCAACACAGCACATATACAGCCTCGCTCAAGGATTTAATCCCGTGAGTTTAGAGGGTTGCTGTTTTCAGCCTCGTTTCTTCCAACCAAACAAACGGGATCATCAGCCTGGATGATTCCGGAATTTTCAACCCTGAGATGCTCGTTCGCGCGGATCAGAACGCGCAGCTTTTTAAGCGCGCGATACAGATCACGGGCCATAATCAACGCGTCGATATCCTTAAGATCTCGATAGATGTCCGGTGACTCTGCCGCCGCCTTTGAGGTCCAGGATTTGCAGACGGACTCATATGGCGTGAGGCCTTTGAGCGTTTTAAGCCGTCGAGCAAAATTATAGGCGTCAACGAAGTTGGCCAGATGAACGCGTAGTTCGTCATGGCTATCGTAATGATAGCGTTTGACCGTAGCCTCCTTGATAGTCCTGTTCATTCGTTCCACCTGTCCATTGGTCCACGGGTGGTTGGGTTTGGTTAGTCGGTGCTCAATGCCGTGCTCATTGCAAATCTGGTCGAAGCGATGAACCCGGTAGCGCGCCGTCCAACCATTGCGGTTGCGAGGCAGATCCGCGAACTGGATGCCATTGTCGGTAAGGATTGTATGCAGCCGATAGGGCACGGCTGCGATCAAGGCTTCAAGGAAGATGACCGCTGTGGGACGATCGGCTTGTTCATGCAATTGGACGAAGGCGAACTTCGAGGTTCTGTCGATTCCAACGAATATATAGAGTTTGCCTTCCTTCGTCCTGACTTCGGCAATGTCGATGTGGAAGAAGCCGATCGGGTAGGACTTGAACTTTTTCTTCGTGGCCGTGTCGCTTTCGATCTCCGGCAGCCGACTGACGCCATGACGTTGCAGGCAGCGATGCAGGGACGAGCGTGTCAAATGCTTGATCGTGGCCTGAAGAGCATAAAGACAATCGTCCAACGGCAACAGCGTGTGTCGGCGAAAGGCAACGACGATCGCTTCTTCCTCTACCGAAAGAACCGAGGATTTTGGCGTCCTGGGTCCGGTTGGAAGGTCGGCGACCGTAGAACGCTTCTTCCACTTCAAAATGGTCTTGGGGTTGACGTTATAGCGTGCAGCAAGCGCTCTCAGGCTCTCTTGACTATTTTGTATTGCTCGACGGACCGCCTCTGTCGTCGTGGCGCTTCCGTGAAGAATCTGTCCCATAGCGCACCCTTCCAATCCGTGGAAAAGATTGCACCATCAAACCCCGGGATCAAACACCTAGGACCCCCTCAGATTTTCTATTCCTTGATTTCAAATAATACAGTGTCGAATCAATTTCTAGTAGATCACGCCTGTCACGCAGTTTCTTAAAACGTCGAGGATACAACCTTCGATATTCCAAAAGACAGCCTCTTCCGGTTTTTCTTAAAACAGCCCTCACACGCCTGTCTATGTTGATAAAAGGTGATGGTGTCGTTCCTCTTCGAGTAGCTCTAATCGCGCGTTCGGCATAATCACGGATTATCACTGATTTCCAGAAAATCTCATCCGGCTTAATATCGAGCAAATCGATCGGTCTGCTGATGCCTGTGGCTTTCACGCCTGCTGGCGTTTCAAGACGTATCTCAATACGCGGCTTTTCTAGTTCTCCATCGAGCTTGCCCGGCTTGTCGTGATACTTAACGACGATCTTCGATGGCCTTCGCTGGCCATTGAGTTGGCGAATTTTCGTATCAATCGAATAGTGCGTGGCTTGAAAGCGAAAAGTCTCGTCGGTTGACCGTTGATATTTTTGCGCCGTGTACCGATCTAATAGTTCGACGAATGCATCGCGATCGACGTCATCGCGCACATCGAACTCATAGGCGATATGGACGGCGCTAAGAGAAACACCATTCCCGAAATATTCGTCGAGAATCTGAATCGCCTCAGCACTAAGACGCCAGCCCATGAAGTTTTCCCCTACCAAAACTTCTTCATCCCAAAGTTTTGAAACGCCTGCGCTTCGCAAAGCGTTTTTGAGTTCGATCGGAGGCCGCTTTATCCTCCAAAACCGTTCGATCGAGTCACAGTATCCACGGCCAAAAGCGATTGACTTGTTTGCAGCGAATAAGTCTCCAACGTGTCGGCGTCTTATTGACTTTGCCATTCTGTGAGGTCCTTGCGTATTACGTGGTGAATTGACTTGCTGAGTTTTGTAAGCGGGGCACCGTCGCCGCGCTTGGTGGTTTCGAATGACAGATCGTTTGACCATGGTAGGACCTCATAGGGTTTAGATTCAGAATTGCCCGACTAGCGGTCGGGCGCGGTATGGCGTCGTATGCCATGCGTCATTCATCGTCGGGGTCGGCGCTATGATCGTGATGATGTTCTTCGGCATGAGCCGATCGCTGGGCGGTCTTGACGCGCCATGGAGCGTCGCTGCAAACCTTGCCCTGCTTCTTCAGTTTCCGCTTGTGCACTCAGCTCTGCTGGGACGACGCGGCGCCAAGCTGCTGGCGCGCGCAGCACCCAGGCCGATTGGCCAAGACCTTGCAACGACAACTTACGCCACTATTGCCTCCGTGCAGGTAGCTCTGTTCTTTCTGGGCTAGTCTCCGAGCGGAATCATTTGGTGGCAAGCCCAAGGCTTTGCACTGGCAACTCTCTGCACTCTTTATCTCGTGAGTTGGCTCTTGCTTCTCAAAGCAATTCGTGACGCGGGCTTCGCGCAGCAAATAGGCTTTCTGGGCTGGTGGGCCGTCTATCGCATGGTCCCGCCATGCTACGCGCCCATGCCCCAACGTGGTCTTTTCCGTTTCTGCCGGCAACCAATCTACGTCGCCTTTGCGATGACACTCTGGACGGTCCCAACATGGACCCCAGACCAGCTCGAAGTGGCGCTCGTCCTGACACTTTATTGCGTGACCGGGCCACTGTTGAAGGAGCGTCGTTTCTCCCGTCGTTTTGGCGAACAGTTTCGGGCCTATCAGAAGCGGGTGCCCTATTGGCTTCCCTTGTACCGAAGGCGAATGCCGCCTGCCAAGCCGGACGACGTATGAAAAACGACCTCTCCATCTACGAGAAGCACGCTGACACATGGTGGAGCGGTGAGACTCGATGGCTGCGCACACTACATAAAATGGCGCCTGCGCGCATGATGATGATTGACCCGCTGGTCGGCGATTGGGTCAACAAACGCGTGTTGGATTTGGGCTGTGGCGGCGGCTTCCTTGCGGAAGAGTTGTCACGTCGAGGCGCCAAAGTTGTCGGCGTCGACCCATCGCACGGTGCGATTGCCGCTGGCGTGGACCATGCCCGTCTGTCCGGGCTCGAGATCGACTACATCGTGGGCGCCGGCGAGAGTATTCCATTGCCCGACGCGTCCTGTGACGTGGTCGTCTGTGTGGACGTTCTGGAGCATGTCGCCGATCTTCCCAGGGTGATTGCCGATGTCCGGCGCGTGTTGCGACATGGGGGGCTGTTCATATTCGATACCATCAACCGCACTTGGCTTGCCAAATTCGTAATCATCACTCTGGGCGAGCGCGTTCTTCGATTGCTGCCGCAGGGCGCGCACGACAGTGACCTCTTCATTAAGCCAACCGAGCTTCTCGAAGTCTTACTACAGGCAGGTTTTCAAGTCGGACCTATGTGTGGCTTCGGCCCACGTGGAATTGACCGGCACCTCGACTTTACGTTCGGGCCCCATCCGTTCGAGAGCATTATGTATCTTGGTCACGCGCGAGCCAGGTAGTAAAAATTTCTCGCACAAGCACACAAGCAATGAGCTTCGCGCTTAAGTATTCGACCGAATTGGTATTACGAGCGACTCCGTTTTCCCGATGCCTATCCGAGTGCAAAATTTTGCCCAATCAGCAGCCAGCTGCCGACGCTTCGCTAAGAGATCGCCGCGTCGATATGCGGCCTCAACCTTGTTGCCCACGGTATGAGCGAGCGCCATTTCCACAACATGATTGGGAAACGCGGTGCTCTCCGCGGCCCAATCGCGGAATGTGCTCCGAAAGCCGTGGACGGTGATGTCCACGCGGTCCATCCGCCGTAAGACAGCTGCCATGGCCATGTTGCTCAGACCACCGGCTCTTGGCCCGATGAAAACGTACGAATTGTCCTTTTCACGTGGCAGGCCTTTTAAAATTTCGACCGCTTCGTTGCTGAGCGCAACGCGGTGTTCGCGGCCTGCTTTCATCCTGTTACCCGGTACGGTCCATGTCCGAGCCGCGAAATCGATCTCGTCCCATTGAGCGCCCACCACCTCGCCTGTTCGGGCAGCTGTTAGAATTACAAATTCAAGCGCGCGCGCTGCCACGCCCTCCCTTTTTCTGAGCAATGCCGTGAAAGCCGGAATTTCGGCATAAGGAAGAGCCGCATGGTGCTCCGGTTTGGCGAGCCGCGCGCGGGCAGGCAAAACATGCTGCAGGTTGCCTTTCCAACGCGCCGGGTTATCGCCGTCCCGTAGTTTTCGAACAGTCGCCCAATCGAGGATGGCTTCGATCCGGCTGCGCACCCGACTGGCCGTCTCAGTTTTGATAGGCCAAATTGGCTCAAGGACCAATAGAACCGACCCTATGTCAATGTCCGCCACAGCGAGCTTGCCAATTTTGGGAAAGACATACTCCCTTAGGGTGGAGATGAACTGGTTGCGGTGTTTTGCATTTCTCCATTTCGCTTGATGGGCATCGAAATACGCCGTGGCAGCTTCTTGGAAAGTGACCGCCTTTGATATTTCTAGAGCCGCTTTCGTACGCTCAGCCTTGCGCGCTTCGATCGGATCGACGCCATCGAGAAGTTGTTGTCTGGCTTTTCGGGCGCGTTCACGTGCGTCCTTAAGGCTCACGGTATGAAGTGCACCAAGCCCCATCCAGCGCTCGCGGCCGTTTCGCTCAAAGCGCAGGAGCCAGGATTTCGCTCCGCTGGGCGTTATTTGGAGGCAGAGGCCTTGACCGTCGCCGTAGCGTCCCGGCGCTCTTAGCGTATCAACCTGCCGCGCATTTAAGGCCACCGTTCGGCCCCCGAATTGACCCCCGGCCGAGCAGCCGGTTCTCACCGGTTTATATCGGTAGTCGCTGGCGCTCAGTAAGGTCGTATCCTACAGTAACCTTAACGCTTTTTATCCACTAACGGCTCTCTCCGGCTTCTCTTGAGTTAGGCGGAGGCGGACTCCCTCTCCGCCATTTTGCCCACCACTCCGGTATAGCGCTGGGCACGCCAATCCCCGCCAATTGCCGCACTGATGTCGCGTCTATGGAGGTTGTCCGTTCAAAGCATTCACGCCCGAAATCTTAGCGTCTCCACAAAAAGGGTGAAGGCAGACGAGGCGTGTTGGCGGTGCGGATAATAGAGATGGTAGCCCGGCAGGTCGGGCGTGAATTTGCCCAGCACGCGCATCAGCCGGCCCCCATCCAGATGATGCCGGACCTGGTCGAGCGGCAGGTAGGCGAGGCCGTGACCGTCGAGCGCGGCATCAAGGATCAGGTCGATGGTATTGAAGACGAGCGGCCCGTCGACCCTCACCCGCGTCTCGCGGCCGCCGCGCGCCAGCCGCCATTTGTTCAGCGTCCCGGATGTAGGCAGCCGCAAGTTGATCGCGCGATGATCGATCAGTTGCGCGGGTGAATTGGGAACAGCATGTCTGCGAAAATAGTCCGGCGAGCCGACGACCGCCATCGGCGTATCAGGCCCAATCCGCATCGCGATCATGTTCTTGGCGACTTCTCCGCCCAGGCGGACACCTGCGTCGAAACGATCGGCCACCACATCGGCGAGGCCGTAATCGATGGTCATCTCCACCCTTATGTCCGGGTTGTCCGCAAGCAGCCGCTTCATCGCCGGCACGATGATGGTCTTGGCCGCATGCTCCACCGTGGTAAGGCGGATCGTGCCGGACGGCCGGTCACGAAGCTCACCCAGCGAGGCGATTGCCGCATCTAGATCGTGCAGCATGGGACCGAGCGTTGCGATCAGCCGCTCTCCGGCATCCGTGGGGGCGACGCTTCGCGTCGTGCGCGAGAGCAGCCGTAAGCCTAAACGCTCCTCCGTGCGCCGCACAATCTGGCTGAGCGCCGATTGCGCCATGCCGAGCCGGATCGCGGCCCTGGTGAAGCTGCGCTCCTCGGCAACCACGACGAAAGCCGCCAGATCGGCGATCTCGTCCCGCCGCATTTATCACCTCAATGATAGGCTCAAGCTAAATTACACGCCTAATCGATCAAATCCTTCTGACCTAGATTGTGGGCATGGGCAAGGGCGGCAAGTGAAGGAGCAGACGGCCGGAACCTACGTCAGGAAGCTCACCGTCCTCATCTTCAGCCAAGCAAAGGAATTTTGATATGACCGGAATATCGAAGGAAAGAATGCAGAAAGCCCTGGAGCAGGAAAAAACCATCTCCAAGGAGGATCACGCCAAGGTCAAAGCGCTGGCCGGCATGGTCAAGATGCCGCGCAGCTTCATCTTCAAGAACCCCGACGAATACGGCATGCAAGGCTGGCACGATCTGTCGATCCCGTCGGACGACGGCACGCCGCTCGAAGCCTGGTACATCCCGGCCAAGGGCGGCGAGAGCAACAAGCTCGTCATCTTCAACCACGCCCTTCCCATGTGCCGCGCCGGCTATCCCGGCCACCTGGGCGAGCCGTGGAGCAACTTCATCGAGCCGGTCGAGATCGACTTCGTCATCCAGTACAAGCACCTGACCAATGCCGGTTACAATGTGCTGACTTACGACTTCCGCAACCACGGGCAAAGCGGGGCAGCCAACGGCGGCGTCTGCGGCGTCGGCCAATGGGAATGGCGCGACTGCGTCGGCGTGAAGAAATTCGTCGATGCGCATCCGCGCTTGGGCAAGATGGATGTCGCACTGTTCAGCCAGTGCTTGGGCGGCGTTTCGCAGTATGCGGCGATCACCAAACACCCGGAGCTGTTCGCGAACGTCAGATGCCTGCTCAGCCCGCTGGTACCCAACATGACCTCGGTCTTCTCCAAGCTCTCGGGCTACCAGGGCATCGCGCAGTACCAGGAATTGATCGACCTGGAGATTCTGAAGCTGGGCGGCTTTGCTGCCGCTGACATGTCGGGCAAACTATGGGCTCCTAGCGTCAAGCTTCCTGTCCTGATGTGGCAGTTGCGAGACGACGCGGTGATCAACAACCCGACCGACGCGCAGAGCACATTCGACGCCTTGGGCAGCGCCGACAAGGAACTCCACTGGATCGAGGGCACGACCAAGCGGTTCGAAGACGGCTACAACTGGTTCGGCCGCCACCCCCAAAAGGTACTATCCTTCCTCGACAAATACATGGGCTAATCCCTTCATACGGGTGCCGCAGCGACGACGGTGGCGAATGCCAAGACAGCCGCTGCGGCCATTCCATGCCACAGGCATCGCGGACAGCGCGCGGCCCGGGCATTCCCATGAGCGCATGTAGAGTTCATCGCCTTCAGGTGTCATTTTGGAGGCCTATCGCGTAGACATAATTCTCATCGCTATTCCGCACTGCCCGCCAGTTTCGTATAACTAACGGGTTTTATTGCTATATTCCAGATTCTCTGTTTCTGACCCGAACCAGCCTGCATTCAACACTGACCTCTGCGTGACCGTGCGGCGACAACCTTTGAGAAAGTCGCGCGTCGCGCCGATTTTCGCCACATCTACGGTGTTTTGCCTGACAATCTGGTTCTCAGCTGTTGGCGCGCGGAACGTCCGCCTGAGAGCTTCAGCGGCTGGGTATGGCAGCTGGCCTCACTGAGGGACAGCGATGGAATATGGAGGCTTAGTATGACGAGCCCTGAACGTCGCTATTCGCAGCCGAGATCGGCGGGACCGAGTGCAGTTCCCGGTTCTTCTAACAAGGTTGGCAAGATTCGTCTCGCCACCCGATTCGCCGCTGCCGCGGCAGCAGCGTTCATTTTCGCGACGACAGACCCGCCGGCCGAAGCGGCCCCAGGCACGTGCGAGCAGGCGACCGGGTTCTCGATCTTGCCCTCGCCGTTTGCACCTTGGAAGGGGACGCCGCTGCGCGTCATGATCGTCACCGAAAAGCCGCTCCAGGGTAAGATTTCGCTGGTTGCGCCCGACGGAAGCGTCGCGGCCAACTCGTCTGAGCGGCGCGGCGGTGCGCCGTACTTCTGGTTTGCCGAGGTCGCCGCCCCGGCCGCCGGTACGTGGCACGCCACCCTGACGCTCGACCACCCAACGGCGGACTGCAGTACGATCACACGCGATATCTCCGTAAGCGCGCGCAAACCAGACCCTCTGCCTGTTCCATCCGGCGCCTTTTGGAAGGTGCGTAACAGTTGGGATCGCGAGACGGAATCCTTGTTCTCTGCATGGATCGAAAAGCTATTTGACGCGCCCCCCGATCAGGATCTGTCTTGGAAAGTTTGGCATGAAATCCTGCACGACCGATCCCGCAATTTCCTGTTCAATTATCTAGGCCGCGGTGAAGATAATGTGCGGACGGGCCTTCGTCCCGACTGCGCAGATTTCGTTTACTTTCTGCGCGCCTATTTTGCCTACAAGATAGGGCTACCGTTCGGCTACTCCAATTGCTCACGAGGCGCCAATGGCAAGGCGCCCAAGTGCTACCAGTGGTTCGACATGGAGCATCCCGAGGTCACGCGTCCGCCGCCGCCTCCGGAACAGGAAATTGCGTCGGCTGCGATCACCAATGCCCCGCCGCCCGAGCAACCGCCCATCCTTCTGCCCGGGTTTGCCCGGCCGCAGTCGACCGGAACGCCTGCGGCTCCGCCGAAGGTGCGGCCAAAACGGCCGACGATGTTCAGCGAATACCTGCGGGACGTTGGCGACGTCGTGCATACGGGCGCCGCGCGCGTCGGCGCGAGTGACGACAACACCGATTTCTATACTGTCTCACTGACCCAAGAAGCGCTTCGCCCGGGCACGATGTATGCCGACCCCTACGGCCACGTGCTGATGCTCGTGCATCGCGTGCCGGAGATGAACGGCAAGCCGGGCGTCTTCCTCGCCGTCGATGCTGAACCCGACGGCTCGATCACGCGAAAGCGTTTCTGGCGCGGCAATTTCCTGTTCGTGCATGATCCTGCGCTGGGCAGCCCGGGCTTCAAGCACTTTCGGCCGATCGTGCGCAACAAAGGCGGCTCGTTGCGGCGGCTGGTCAACGCCGAAATCACCAACAATCCCGAGTACGCAGATTTTTCGCTCGATCAAACAAAGATGAGTGCCGAGGATTTTTACGATCGCATGGATGACGTGATGTCGCCGGAGCCGCTCGATCCCGTGAAAGCGATGACAGACGCCATCGCAAGTCTGAACGAACAGGTGAAGACGCGTGTGACCTCGGTCGAAAACGGACGACAATATCAGCAAAAACACGCCGGAGAGGTGGCTATGCCCAGCGGTGCCTCGATCTTCGGGACGTCGGGAGCGTGGGAAGATTATTCCACTCCGGCGCGCGATTTCCGTTTGTTGATCGCGATCGATGTCGTGCGGGGATTTCCCGATCGCGTCATTCGGCGAGCGCCGCGCTATGCGATGCCGAGCGGCAAGAGCATCGCGGACCTCAAAAGCGAATTGCAAGGGGTGCTGGCGTCCGAGCTTGCCTCGCGAAAAATATCCTACATGCGCAGCGATGGCTCGCAATGGACGCTTTCGCTCAAGGAGGTCATCGACCGGGCAACGCACTTCGAGATGGCCTATAACCCGAACGACTGCGTCGAGGTAAGGTGGGGCGCGTCCGAAGGCAGCGAGGAGGCATCCACGTGCAAGCGGCACGCGCCGCAGGCGCAACGCGCGAAGATGTCGTCGGAGTACCGCACCTGGTTCCACGAGCGGCGTTGGCCGACGAAGACCTAGATCGCGATGGCGGTGGCGGTCTTCCGGATCGCCACCACAATGATATCGGCTATGAGCGATCTCTCACCCTGCCGATCACCGCGCGTGCGGACACAGCATTAAGCCAGCGGAGGTTGCTTTGCAGGCATTGATTGATTTTGAAGCCGTCACCATCACCACTTATAGGAAAGACTTCCCGTGATGCGACGCCGGTCGCCGTAGAAGCATGACGTAACAAAGCCGCAGCTCGCGACATACTGGGTGTCGGCGATGTTGACGACGTTGACCGCCGCGCGCCACTGGTTCGCCCATTCGTAGTGAACCGCCAGATCGCCGAGGACCACCGCCGGTACGGAAAGAGTATTCATATTATCCGCAAAAGACGAGCCGACATAGCGCACGCCGCCGCCGAAACCCAGCCCGTCCAGCGAGCCCTCGCGGATCGTGTAATCCGTCCACAACGAAGCCACCTGGCGCGGCCTCGACGTGGGCACCTTACCGATCAAAGTCTGATCAAGGTCCTTACTGACGAATAACTCGTAGTTGGTGTAGCTCGCGACCACCTTGAAGTCGCGGGTAATATTGGCAAGGGCCTCCAGCTCAAGGCCGCGCGACGTCACCTCGCCATTCTGGGTCTGGAACAATACGTTATTGGGGTCGGTGGTCAGGGTGTTCTTGCGCTTCAAGTCGAACAAAGCGACGCCGAACCGCGCGTTGAGACCCACGGGCTGATACTTCACGCCGACTTCGGTCTGCTCCGCAGTTTCGGGTAACAGCAATCCACCGGCGGAATTCAGGCCAATGATCGGATTATAGCTCGTTGAGTATGACGCATAGGGCGCGAGACCATTGTCAAAGTTGTAGATCAGCCCGGCGCGGCCGGTAAATTTGCTGTCCTGTCGGCTCACGGGCGTATAAATCCGGTCGTTGTTGATCAGATTTACCCAATCGTTGCGGCCCGACAGGATCAGCGTGAAGCGCTCCCACTTGATCTGGTCCTGAAGGTAGAGGCCGACCTGCCCCTGGGTCAGATAAGTGTCCTGGTAAAGCGGGCCGTCGTAGGGTGTGTTAACGCCATAGACCGGATTGAGAACATTCAGATCCGTGCCGGTTCCGATACCCTGCTTGTCGTCAATCGCATAATGCCTGAGGTTGAGACCCATCAGCGTGGTATGCTGGAACGGGCCCGTGGAGAAGCGATACTCGAACTGATTGTCCATATTGAGCTGAGTCGCTTTCGAGGCCGCAAGGAAGTTACCCCGCATAATGTTAGCGTCGGCCGGAGTGGTGGCCCAGCCTTGGCCGAACATTCCCGTGTAATTCACCTCGACATGCGCAGCGCGCGCGTTCTGGCGGAACGTCGCATTGTCCGTGAGATGCTTTTCGAATTGGTAACTGACCATTTGTTGGGTGCGCGTATAACGGTCAGCCGAGGGGTCACCGGTGAAAAGGTTGGTCGGTATCCGGCCGAACGGAGCATTGGTCACGGTGCCTTCATACGGCAAGAAATTCGGTGCTCTGGTCTGGTTGTGAGACGCCATCGCGAAGACCGTCAGTCGCGTGTCTATGTCGGGCATCCACGTCACGGACGGCGCAATGAAATAATTGTCATTATTGACGAAGTTCGTTTGCGTGCCGCCGCCCTGAACCTGGCCGACGACTCTGTAGAGCAACTTGCCGTTGCCCGGCTGCATCTCGACAGGACCGCCGAAGTCGAACTGCGTATAGGCGTTGCCGAAATTATTGACGCCGGCCTCGATATAACGAATGGGCTCCGCCGGAGGCAGCTTGCTCACGGCGTTGACCAGTCCGCCCGGCGCCGATCCGCCGTAGAGAGAGGCCGATGGGCCGCGCAGCACCTCGACACGCTCGAGATTGAATGGCTGCAGTTTAAAGCCGGCGAACGCAAAATAGAAAAGATTCATGCCGTCGAGGAAAAGTGAGTCCTGTTGGGCGTCAAAACCACGGATCATGAACCAGTCGTCGCGAAAATCCGTCCCAAAGGTCCCGGCAACGACACCCGGCGTATAGCGCAGCGTATCATCGAATTTTGAAACCAGCTTCTGATCGCGAATCTGCTCCGCGCCTATGACCGAGATCGACTGCGGCACCTCAATCAGCGGCGTGTTGGTTTTGGTTGCCGTGACGCTTCGGTTCGCGACGTAACCTTGAACCGGACCCGTGGCGCTCTCACCCTGCACATCGATGGTGTCAAGGGCGATCGCGCCAGCCGGCGTCGCGCCGCCACCGCCACTCACTGCCTGCTGCGAGATCGCAACCGTAGTGGCGTTGGTGAAACGGTAGCTCAGGCCGGTGCCCTGAAGAATGCGCGCGAGCGCTTGTTCAGGCGTGGCCGAACCTGAGATGCCCGGCGACGTCTTTCCGGTCCCAATGCTGGTCAGATATGTCACTTGCAGGCCGGCCTGTCGACCAAATGCCGTCAGTGCGCGATTGAGCGGGCCAGCCGGCACATTGAACGAAGCCTGCGCCGCGTTCTGGGCATAAGCTTCGCGATCTGTCACGCCGACGCCGGCGACGATCGCCGTGCTCATCATCAGCGCTGCGGCCAACACCCTGCTTCTGTTGGTCCTGCCAGAAAACGTCCGAGCCTTGTAACCCATAAGTCCCACCCCAAATTCGTCTCGTGAAGGGGCCTGCGGTTGCCTGAACGCTCGGACGCGCCAACCCCTGTAGCTGATACAATCGGGGCCGTGATTTTTTCACGTATCTACGAAGTTATTTTTAGATGGGGGAAATCACCGTCAGGAACGATGAAACCTGCCGGATATGAGCGCCAGCCGGATGCACGACGGCTTCGAGTGCCCGTTTAGGATTATTCAAATCAAAAATACCGCTGACCCGCTGAGAGCCGATAAAGGGATCGGCCATCACAATCCGTCCCGGAATCCAGCGGCCGATGCGCGCCACCAGCGCCGAGACTGCTTCCTTCTCGGCGACGATAAGGTTGTCGCGCCATGACGCGATCTGACTCGCTTCGCGCGATCCGCGCTCGATGGCATGGGTGGCGCTATCGATCGTCACCCACTCCCCGGCCGTGAGCTTCGTGCCCGCCGCGATCGTCGAGCCTGGCGCCTGCGCTTCGACGACGCCATGATCAACCGAGACCGAGAGCATGCCGGCATCGTTGGCAACATCGAAGGCCGTGCCTAGCGCCGTCGCCGTCAGCTTGGCAGCCTGAACGGTAAAGGCGCGCTGCGACTCGGATGCGACATCGAAGAACGACATGCCAGCCAGAAGCTGAACGCGGCGCAGTCGGGCCGTAAAGTCCAAGGCAATGGCACTATCCGGCCCGAGCGTCGCGACGCTTCCGTCCGGAAGATTGACGCTGCGGATTTCACCCTTTGCAGTGACATGGTCGGCCCGGCTGAGAAGCAAGGCACGGGGAAGAATGGAATAGCTGGCGCCGACGGCACCAACGCCGATGAGGCCGCCGATCACGAAATTTCGGCGCGTCAGTCCCAGTTTTTCGCGACGTTCCGCACTGCGACGCCGGGTCAGAACCTTGCCGCTGGCGCCGTGGACCTTGGCTACCCGCGCCCAGATGCGCTCATGCTCGGCGCTGCGCGCGCGCCAGACCCGCACCATCTCGGTCGCAACCGGATTGCCGGGGTCATTCTGCAAGCGGATGACGAGGTCGATCGCTTCATCCGTGAGCCGATTTTGATCTAACCCGGGTTGGCTCATTCATATCCCTTCGATAGGCACCGACCACAGGTCGAGCATCGCGCCTACCATAACTTATACAAACGAGCAGCGTCGAATTTCACACAGCAGACAAATTAAAGGCTCAGAAATCGTCCACTCGCGTCAGGATATGCTGGTAGGCGTTCCGGATCAGAACCCAGGCCCGCGAAGCCGACACGTTCAACTCATCCGCGACTTCCTGGATCGTGTGCTCGCCCAGCCGATGCATCTCAAAGGCCTTGCGCGTGCGCTCGGGAAGCTCCGCCAGCGCTCGCCGTGTCTGGGTGAGGCACTGGCGCGAATAAACGATGGCCTCCGCCGTGGGCGCAGGATCGGCGACGGCGGCAGCCTCGTCGAGATCAGTCGTCTGGATCAAACTCTCCCGACGGTGATGGTTGACGCTAAGACTACGCGAGACCTGATAGAGATAGGCCCGAGGATTGTGCTTGGTGCAGACTGCCGCAGGAGGCGACGCCAGCACCCGTAGAAAAGTATCCTGCGTGATGTCGGCGGCTGTCTCGGCATTGTGCCCGCGACGACGGAGGAAGCGGTTGATTTCGCGAGCGTGCCGGACGAACAGGTTGTGAAAATCCCAGCTCATAGGCACTCCGCGGACCAACCTGTGCATCGTCGGCGCGCAGATTGAGCCGGTGACAGCAACCGCAGATGCACGGAACCGAGAGCAAAAAGAACCATGATGCCAAGGCCAAGGTTTAGGATGCCGAAACGACGTCACCGTCGCGCGATGGGCCTCCAATCGTTATTGCGTCCATAATTCTTCTGCAACCGCAATGATTTATATCCATTCTAAAAACTGTCTCGAGCCAACTGCTCGCGATTGATCCTTAAATTGTGAACTGGCCCCACCGGAAGGTGACCCGCCCCTTGAATCGCGGAAGGGATTCGCCGCCTGAACGGCACCCGGCAATCTTGCTTCCGATTTCACAGCTAGTTCGAACTAGAATGTTGCATCAAGCTTCTATCGACACCCAAGTGGCCCCGCTAAAACAGTGCATCCGAAAAATCGATTGCTGCGCTTTGAGCGATTCGCCTAAGTTTGATCTCCGATTGTGATCGTTGGATCGTTCTCACTCTTAATTGGGGTTGGCGATGCACTACGGCTTGAAAGCGACGTTGGTCGCCGGCGGGATGTTGTTATCGTTTGGTGGATCCGCCCTAGCCGCTGAAGGCGGAGTCGGAGCCTATCTGCTGGGTGGGAAGGGTCCTATGGCCGGCTTCACGCCACCGGAAGGGCTCTATTTCCAGGACGATATGTACTTCTATACTGGCAAGATCGGCGCGGGCCGTGCGCTCCCGACTGGCGGTCTGCTGACAGCCGGTATCAGCGCGCAAAGTTGGCTCAACCTTCCGACGCTGGTCTGGGTGACGCCAGCAAAGGTTCTCGGCGGCGATCTTGCCGTTTCAGTCACCACGCCGTTCGGTGAACCGCGCATCAATGCGAATCTGCTGGTGAATTCTCCCCGGTTCGGGCCCATCGGGCGAAACGTAACCGACGCCGAATTCAACATGAGCGACATTTTCGTCAACTCGTTCGTCGGCTGGCACGCTGGCAAACTCCATTGGCAGCTTGGCGTTGCAGGCATTATCCCGTCCGGAAGCTATGTTACCGGTCAACTTTCAAACGCTTCCCTCAATCGGCCGGCGGTGGACGTATCCGGTGCGCTGACGTGGCTTGATCCAGCTACGGGGGTCGACCTTTCCGCAGCCGCGGGATTCACTTTCAATCAACCCAACACAGCAACCGACTACAAAACTGGAAATGAATTCCATCTCGAATGGGCAGCGTCGAAATCCCTCAACAAGGACATCTCCGTCGGACTCGTCGGCTACTACTATCAGCAGCTCACCGATGATACCGGAACGGGTGCTGTACTTGGTCCTTTTAAAGGCCGAGCGGCGGCACTCGGTGGCACGATTGGATACGATTTCGAGGTTGGAAAACTTCCAATTTCAACGCGTCTCAAGGTGTACCGCGAATTCGATGTGCAGAACCGCATGGAGGGAACGGCGGGATACCTCACCGTATCGCTCCCGATCCACGTAGGCTCATCCTCAGTGCCTTCCGCGACCGCGATCAGAACCAAATACTGACATCCCCATCGTCATCTGCGTAGCCCAAACTGTTTCGCTCTCGTTGACGTCATGACCCTGCAAGTGTCGGAACGAATACTCTGCCTGTCCGCCGTCCAGGAAGCGGCGTGAACAACTCGCATCAAATTTTCTCCCCATTGTCCAAGCGGACGAAAGCCGATTTTTAACGAGCGTGCGGCACCGCGCTACGTTTGCAAAAACCACCCATGACATCCTTAAGGAATTACGTTAAACTGTGCTGCAACTGTTTGACTTGAAGTCATTGCCAAGCGACCGCGGAAGTTCTTTCAGCGAATACTAAAGACAACAAGGCTGACACGTCCGTTCGTTCGGTGGTCCTGAAACACGAGAAGTGGTGGGCCTGACAAATGTCGCTGTGTGAATTTAAAGCCGTCCGTGCTGCATTATCATCTTTTTCGCCAGTGAAATTTTTGCCTGCATCCGCGGCGCCCTCGCCTGGAATCTGCTGGTACTACACGGACTCCTCCCGCAGGCAGGGCTTCTGGGATTATTGCCCCCAATAGCCTTGGAGCAACGGGGGCATCACCATGGCGCAGGCCGATGTTCAGAAACCCGGGCGAGCCAGCGCGTCATTGAATGAGATGGTCTGGATTCCCGGCGGCACGTTCCGCATGGGCTCCGACCGTCACTATCCCGAAGAAGCGCCCAGCCATCGCGTGACGGTTGATGGGTTCTGGATCGACAAAACACCTGTCACGAACCGGCAGTTCAAACAGTTTGTGAAAGCAACCGGCCATGTCACCGTCGCGGAGGTGCCGCCGGATCCCAAGGACTATCCAGGCGCTCGCCCGGAGATGATTTATGCGGGATCGCTTGTTTTCTGTCCGCCCGCGCGCCTAGTCAATCTCCGCGACTGGAGCCAGTGGTGGACGTTCATGAAGGGTGCCGACTGGCGGCATCCTTATGGACCGAAGAGCAACATCAACGTGCAGGACCATCATCCGGTGGTCCACGTCGCTTATGCCGACGCGCTGGCTTATGCAACCTGGGCCGACAAGGAACTGCCGACCGAGGCAGAATGGGAGTTTGCCGCGCGCGGCGGACTCGAGGGGATGGAATTTGCGTGGGGAAATGAATTCACGCCGAACGGCCACCACATGGCCAACACCTGGCAGGGCGAATTCCCGCGGCAGAACCTGAATGAAGACGGCTACGAACGCACTTCGCCGGTAACGGCATTTCCGCCGAATGGTTACGGTCTGCACGACATGATCGGCAATGTGTGGGAGTGGACCAGTGACTGGTACACCCCAAAGCATGAAGCCGATGCGCCCAAGGCGTGCTGCATCCCCGAAAACCCGCGCGGCGGCAGAGAGGACGCGAGTTACGATCCCTGCCAGCCAAGCATCAAGATTCCTCGCAAAGTCCTCAAAGGCGGCTCGCACCTCTGCGCGCCGAACTATTGCCGCCGCTACCGCCCCGCCGCGCGTCACGCCGAGCCGGTCGATACGTCGACCAGCCATGTCGGATTTCGCTGTGTGACAAGGAAACTCGCTGCGCAGTGACCTTCAACTTCCTTGTGAAGAACGGAGAGTGCAATGACGAGCAGTACGAACGACCAAGACAAACCCGTAGCTCCATCGAACAAGGCCGACAATCACGCTCTCAGTCGCCGGAATATTCTGCTGGGCTCGTCGGCACTGGTGACACTGGCGACAATGGCGGCACCCGCGGAGGCCCAGAGACAAAAGGCTGCGCCGGTCACGACAACAACGTCTCCGCCCGGCCGGCAGCCAAATATCTTGGTGATCTGGGGCGACGACGTCGGCATCGCGAATATCAGCGCCTACTCGAACGGTTTGATGGGGTACGAAACCCCGAACATCGACCGCATTGCCCGCGAGGGTCTCAAGATGCAGCACTATTACGGCGAGCAGTCCTGCACCGCGGGTCGCTCGGCGTTTCTCACCGGCCAGCACATCATGCGCAGCGGGCTCAGCAAGGTTGGCTTCCCTGGCGCGCCGATGGGCATGAGCCAGTTGGACCCCTCGGTTGGTGGCCTGCTCAAAAATCTTGGTTATGCGACCGGCCAGTTCGGCAAGAACCATGTCGGTGACCGCAATGAATCACTACCGACCGTGAACGGCTTCGACGAATTCTTCGGCAACCTCTATCATCTCAATGCGGAGGAAGAGCCGGAATTGCCGGACTATCCAAAAGACCCGGCCTATCGCGCAAAATTTGGGCCGCGCGGCGTCCTGAAGTGCAAGGCGACCGACCACGATGATCCTACCGTCGATCCGAGATTCGGAAAAATCGGCAAACAGACGATCGAAGACACCGGCCCGCTCACCAAGAAGCGCATGGAAACAATCGACGATGAAACATCGGCGGCGGCTATCGACTACATGAAACGGCAAAAGGCAGCCGGGAAACCGTTCTTCTGCTGGTTCAACGGCACCCGCATGCACTTGCGAACACATGTCCGTGCCTCACACCGCGGCCGCTACACACACGGCGACAGCGAGTACATCGACGGCATGATGGAGCACGACGACACGGTCGGCACGCTGCTCAAAGCGTTGGATGATATGGGCATCGCGAACGATACCATCGTCATCTACTCGAGCGATAATGGTCCCCACATGAATACTTGGCCGGACGGCGCCATGACCTGGTTCCGCTCGGAGAAAAATACCAACTGGGAAGGTGCGTTCCGCGTGCCGTGCCTCGTGCGCTGGCCGGGCTCCATCAAACCCGGCACCGTCTCGAATGAACTGATGAGCCACAACGACTGGATACCGACTTTCTGCGCCATTGCGGGCGAGCCGGACATCGTCAACAAGCTCAAGGCGGGTTACACCGCGAACGGCATCAACTACAAGGTGCACCTCGATGGGTTCGATCAATCGAACTTCCTGCGCAACGTGAGCGGCAGTGCCGCGAACAACAACGGCACCAAGAGCGCTCGCAATGCGTTCTTCTATTCGAACGACGACGGTTTGCTGGTGGCCTATCGGCAGGGTGACTACAAATGCGTGTTCTCTGAGCAGCGTATGCAAGGCACCATGGGTCTGTGGGCCGAACCGTTCACGACCCTCCGATTGCAAAAAATCTTCAACCTGTTTCAGGATCCATTCGAACGCGCAGACTTCACATCCAACACCTTCTGGGATTGGCAACTCGATCATGTCGGCTTCATGTATGGCGTCATGGATGAGGTTTTTCAGTTTGCGGCGTCGTTCAAGGACTTTCCGCCGCGCTCATTCCCGCCGAGCTTCAATCCAGCGAACATCCTGGAAAGCGAGATGGATGGCATCAAACGCAGGGAGTCGTTCAAGAAGAACCTCGACCTCGACCGCATTCGCGGCGGGTTGAACAGGATGATCGACGAGCAAATTCAGCAACGCGGGGTCAAATAGGCGCGTCGCCACACCGCGCGTCACCCGGCTCGTCTACGAGCGAGCCGGGTTGATTCAACCTCTTCACTCTCAAACCTGTGTGAGGACTGCTATGGTTGCGTCCCTTGCGACCGTCGTTCGGAGCGCCGTCTTCGTTGTGCTGATGGGGTTCTGTTGCGTCATCCTTCCGTATTCCAACGCCCTCGCGCAGAATGACCCGCTGCCGTCCTGGAATAGCGGCGCGGTCAGGACATCAATCACCGACTTCGTCGCGCGGGTCACGACACCAGGCGGCGCGGATTTCGTGCCTCCGGCCGAGCGTATCGCGGTGTTCGACAATGACGGCACGCTATGGTGTGAGCAGCCGATCTATTTTCAAGCCGCCTTTGCGCTCGACCGCGTCAAGGCGATGGCGCCGCATCATCCGGAATGGAAAAGCCAGCAGCAGTTCAAGGCGTTCCTCTCCGGTGACAAGAAGGCGCTCGCCGAGCAAGGCGAGAAAGGCCTGCTGACTCTGGTGACTGCGGCGCATAGCGGCATGACAACGGATGAATTCGCAAAGTCGGTCGCCGACTGGCTCGCAACCGCGCAACATCCCCGCTTCAACAGACCCTATAACGAGCTCGTCTATCAGCCGATGGTCGAACTGCTGGCCTATCTGCGAACCAACGGCTTCAAGACCTTTATCGTGTCGGGTGGCGGCGTCGAGTTCATGCGGGTGTGGGCGGAAAAGGCCTACGGCATTCCGCCCGAGCAAGTGATCGGCTCGTCCGGCGTCACAAAATATCAGTTAGACACCGCGGGCAGGCCGTCGTTGCTGAAGACGGCCAAGGTCCAATTCATCGACGATGGGCCGGGCAAGCCCGTCGGCATCAACATGATGATCGGCCGGCGCCCGATTCTCGCCTTCGGTAATTCGGACGGCGACCATCAGATGCTGCAATGGACCATGGCGGGAAGCGGGGCGCGCTTTGCCGGGATCGTGCACCACACCGATGCGGCGCGTGAATATGCCTACGATCACCCGTCGAAGGTCGGGCAACTCGACAAAGCTTGGGAGGAGGCGAAGGCCAAAGGCTGGACTGTCGTCGATATGAAGCAGGACTGGAACAGGGTTTTCGCATTCGAGCCGTAGCCAGCAATGCAAGTCGCGAGCTGCAGGAGATGAGGTCATGATCATCGGTACGCACTTTGCCAAATGGGGCCTCGGCCTCTTCATCTTGGCGTATTCCTGACGTTCGGAATCATCGCGCACTACTGCGTGGGCGCACGGTGGCCAACCGGTGAACTGTTCATGCAAAACATATCGCTGTGGTGGGCAAGGCGCTGAAACACAACTCCGATGGTGTGCAGGCCGACGCACCGCCGGCCGCGCAGCGCGACAACTGGCTGCCGGCGCCTAAGGGTAGCGATTTCACCCTCTATGTACGTGCATACTGGCCGAAGGCGGCGTTGGTGGATGGCACCTGGATGCCACCGGCGGTTCAGCGAGTCAGTTAGGCGACGAGGCTGCAAACTAGAACTTCGGAAATGGCGTCCCGGAAGGGGATCGAGAATCCCCCGCTAACACAATAGCGTCAACCAGAGTGCGGGAAACTTCCCGCGCATGGTGCGGCCTCACGAATTTTCCAGCACGCCCGCACCTCGTCGGGTACGCCGCTGGTCTACTGGTCCTGATCCAGCCGGCCGGTTGAACGATGATACAGGCCGGATTGCCGTTCGGCGCGGGGCTGCAGGAGTCCGGCGTCTGGCAAGATTTCCTGCACTACGCCCGCGATCCCGACGACCCGCCAGTGGATGCGGGCGAAAGCGACCTGCCCGACGCCGGCAGGCGCGAGGGCAATGCGAAGCGCCGCTTCCGTCAGCTGTCGAAAGCAGTCCTCGCCAACGGCTGCGACGCTATCGGCAAGTCCGAATACGGCCTCCGCCTGCGGAATTGTTGCACCAAAGTTTACAAGCACGTCCACGAACGCGGCGCCCGGTACGTCGCGCACGAATGCGGGGTTCCGGGATGCCCGGATCGCGAGCGTCGCGACGCGCGGCGGCAGGCCGCTGCGATCGAACGGAAAGTGGCCCGGTTCATGGCCAGGCACCCCGGCAGTCAGGCCGTGATGTTGACCGTCACAAACGAGGCTGTACCCGCCCATGAACTGAAAGACGCAACCTCCGCGATCATGAAAGGCACTAGTGCCCTGATGCGGAGTGCCCCGGTCAGGCGGGCGGTGCTGGGCTGGGTCCGAAGCATTGAGCTGGCGAGGCACCCGGTAAGCTGGTTGTGGGGTCCCCACGCCCATTATTTGCTTATCTTCGGCCCCGATTATTTCCGGCGCGAGAAGGGCATCTACCTCACCCAGGAGAGATGGGCGCTTCAGACACAAAAGTGCATGCGATTGTCCTACCGGCCGGTGGTGGACGTGCGGGTTCTCAGGGGCGTAAAGGCGCCGATCGATGAAGACGGCCGCAAAAGCCTCCGTGAGATCAGCAAATACAAGGCCAAGCCTACAAGCCTGATCGTGGCGCGCAACGGCAAGCCACTTCTGGTCGGCTCCGATCATTTGGAGCTTTACGACGCTGGCGACGGCCAAGGCCTGCGGCCACACTACAACGCGCCTTTGCGCGCGTTCCTCGACGCAACCAAAAACCGCCGCATGTTGTCGATGTCGCGCAATCTGCAGGGCGACGACGATCTGGAGCTGGGCGAATTCCCCGAGGATATCGAAGGCGTGCAGGCGCCCGCCGACCTCGGTCGTTTCATCTGCACGGAAGTCTACGTGTGGCGGGTTCGCGGAAGTGATGCGGATTATTTCCTCGTCGCCCGCACGTTTGAAGAACCCGGGAGGTTTGCCATGCCCCCATAGCGCTCGCCCGGAACACCGACTTCCCCGAAACCTCATCAATTCATGGAGTCCAGAATGGACGACTTCGCAATCATACTCGCTCGCGGCAAAGTCATCGGCCACAAGCGCGCGACGTTCGAGGGAAAATCCTCGTTCGCCGTCCAGCTGCAACGGCTCAACAGCAAGGACGCTGTTGAAATGCTGAATATCAAAATGCCGGATGGCGTGTCGGTCGAGGAATACGCCACGCGCTATCCTCGCGGCTCCGAAATCGAGTTTGCCATCGACGCGGTCGCGGTCGAGAGCAGCCTCTATTTCCGGTTTGTGCGCGACCTCAAGGCGGATGCCCCAGCGCCAGAAAACCGGCGCCCGCGGACAACCGATTCAAAGCCCGTAACCGCGTGATCTGGCCAAACGCTACGGCCGGGCAATTACGCCCGGCCGCCTTTTCCGAGGAAATCAGAAAATGAGCAAGCTTGGTGACTACTACGCGAAGGTTGCGAGCGGCGAGATCAGCCGCAAGGAGTTCATGCGCGATGTGCATCGTGCCAACGCGCAAAATGAGCACCCTATCGGCTTTCGTCTTAAGGACCAGGGTCTGTTCGAGCACGAGTGCGTGCAGGATTACTACAAGGCATCTGGTGAACCGCCGCCAATGCCCAAGGCAAAGGTTGGTCGGCTTGTCCGCCGTACCATCTTTCAGCTCGAAGAAGTCGGTGAGGTGTTCGAGCCGAAGTCGACTAACTACGCCGGACGCGCACCGTGGCTTTACAAACTACTGCACCGGGGGCTCGTCGAAACGACTGAGCAATATATCGAGTACGAGTCGGGCGTGCGTGTAAAGCTCTCGGATGCAGAGATAGAGCGTCTCGGCCCCCAGCCGCTCGGCACGGCGCCGCACTATGACGATCTCCAACTCACGCCGCGTTTGCAGCAGCTGTTCAATAGCGTACGGCGACGCTAGGCCGCCTCAGGGTCGCGCAAATGATGGAAATATTCGCAGTTGTGGTATCGGCCCTGATCGTGGGCGGCGCCGCAAAAATGATTGCCGACAATCGGCCTCGCAAAACAGGCGACCGTTTGCCGGACGGTGTGCCGGTCTGGACAGGCAGCCTTGGCGGAATAATCGTCGCGCATGGCGGGTGGCATATCGCGGATGTGCCGGAGGAATGCAAGGGTGAAGGCAACAGGGAGTCGTTTGCATCGGTCATCGACTACCCCTTTCCGGGCGCCTACTACACCGACAACTTGCGGTTTCGATATGTTCTGCCCTTCACCCGGTCCAAAGGTTATGTCTTTCATTTTGGCGAAGAGCATCCGATCGAGCCTGAAGCAAAGCGCCTTTACATCTTGCGGGAGGTGATACAGCACATCGAGCGTACCTGTGCACCGCAGGTCAAGGCTATCCGCGAGGAGGAGGTCGCGCACGAAAACCGAAAGCGCGAACTGGCGGCGTTCACCTCGCGATTTAAATTACTCGTGGAAGCAGACGCCAGCAGGGCAATTGCGATCATCAAGAGCGGCGGTCAGGCCAAACTGAAAGATTGGCTGAACGATCCAAACTTGAAGATGCTTCCCGACGTTCGCGCAACGCTTGGTAATCTGATTGCTAACGCCGAACGGGATCTGGAATGGGCTCGGCAGCATGAGCAATCCGAAAGAGAGCGGTCGGTGCACGAAGCTGAGCAGAAGGTGATGGCTGAACGGCTCTTGCGCCTTGAGGGACCGATTGCGCTCACAAGCGTCCCTGCTGCCGTCGTGTTTGGAACGCGGGTAAAAACCGGCGAGGATTGGGTGGTGCCGGTCCGCCAGCTGCGGCACATGCTTGTTGCGGGTGTCAGCGGCAGTGGCAAGAGCGTCCTGCTTCACGCCCTTTGTCAGCAGTTTGTGCAATTGCCGGAAATCGGCCGGCTGGTGCTCGTCGACTTGAAGGGTGGCATTGAGTTCGATCGCTACCGCGACAGTGTCAAAACGGAAGTGGTGTGGGAGTTTGGCGACGTGTGCCGCGTCATCGATGATCTCATGCGGTTGATGGCCGAGCGACAGGAAGTCATGCGGCAAAACCGCTGGCAAAACTGGCCGCAGCACGATCGCGTCGTGGTCGTCATAGACGAATACGCCGAGTTGCAAACCGAAATCGACACGGCAAGTGACAAGGAAGCCAGGGCGAGAACAAAGCGGCTTGAGGCTAATATGGTGAGCCTGTCCCGTCGTGCGCGCGCCCTCGGCATTACTCTTGTTTGCGCGTTGCAGAAGGCCACGACAGATTCGATGGCCTCCTCCTTGCGGAACAACCTCGAGTTGAGGCTGGTGCTGCGCCAGAGCAATGCTCTCACAGCCTCCGGGCTGCTAGACATGAGCGGACAGGAAATGAATGAGCTATCAGTGTACCCGACCACGCTGCCCACCGGCCGCTACTATTTCTATGATGCAGGCGGAGGCGGGATCAAATTGTTGCAAGCGCAAATCGCGCCCGGCGTAGTACTGGATTGATCGCAAATATTCCGGCGGGTGGCGAGCACGGCCGCGTCAGCGGCCGCGCGCAGCCCCCGCCTCTTTTTTCCTTAGATACCTTGTAACATCTCAAGGGATTCATGTCATGCGGCCGTCAGTCGCTTCAGCGCCGTGGCATGGTGTCCAGCGTCAAGCTCGATGCCGATAAAGCAGCGCCCGGTGAGTTTTGCGGCAAGCAGGGTCGAGCCGGAGCCACAGAACGGGTCAAGCACGACACCGCCTGGCTTGCAGAATGACTCGATGAGGCGTTGCAACGGCTTCACGGGTTTCTGCGTCGGGTGTAGCCGGTTGCCGGTGTAGGCCCACGGCACCACATCCGGCAGCGGCTTTGCGGGAAGCGTGGCGCTGCCCTTGGCGAGGAGATAGCCTTGCTCGTGGCGGTGCTCGAAGAACTGCCGCGAAGCCGCGTAGCGCTTGGCAAAGACAACGTGACCGACAACCCGGAAGCCGAGGGCTTTCCAGACCGTCAGGAATTGGTCGGCAGCGTGCCAGCCGTAGAAGCTGAAACACAGCGAGCCTGGCTTCATGACGCGGTAAACCTCGGCAAAAGCCGGGTAAAGCCATGCCAGGTGGTTATCATTGGCAATCGTCTGACCGTCGCGTGAACGATAGCGCACGCCATAAGGCGGGTCTGTCAGCACGAAATCGACGGATGCGCTGGAAAGCTCGCGCATGGTCTGGATGCAGTCGCCTTGCAGGATGGTGGACTGTTGCATGGTTACCCCGCAAACGTCACGGCAAGAGCGAGCAGAATAAGAGCGCCGAAGGCACAACTGGCGAGCTGCTTCAGCTTCCGCACAAACTGGGTCGAAGGTGGCGCCAGTAAGGAGTGCGGTTCATGTTCAAGGCCCTTGCTGTGTTGAGAGATGACATAGGGGCGTGACGCAGCCACCTCCGCCTGTATGCCGCCAAATGCGTTGCTGCTATCGATGATGTGCCGCAGGTATTTGGCGACGACATCGCCGTTGCGGTACGGCACAATGCCGTCGTTGTACCGGAGAAAATCCCGCATCTGTTGTACGGCTTCGTTGTCGTTTTTGATGGTGACGGTAGTGCTCCATGTGGTTGAGGCCATGGGAAGTATGCTTTCATTATTTCAGTTTATACCCAAGGAAAGGTCAGGCGCTTGCGGAGGCCGCACGGCGGCCGAACGCATGCGCTCACCATTTTCCTTCGATACCGGCGCGCAATGTGTGGTAGGATGGGTGAGCCCCGTGGTTGAGCGGGGCTTTTATTTGGCCGCAGCTCTGTAGCTTGTCAAAAGGCTCTGCCCTACAAAAGCTGTTGTGAGGGACACGCTAAGCGTCGCGCGGCAGACTCGTCGATGTCGTGGCGAAAACACCGCCAGCAATGAAATCGGCGGCATGACTGTGCACAACGTCCAAGCGGCCTTACAGGATAACAAGCTTCGCGGTCAGGTAGCAGAATCGGCAGCTTTCGCTTCTCGTCCCAAGCGCTTGATGCCTGACACCACTTGAAATGCAAAATCCGTCAAAAAAATAGAATTCAGGGAATGCCAAACCGAGTTGTAAACGATTAGCCCGTGAATGGCCGCGTGCCGGTTGGGAACCGGATCAGACTTTAACTTCAACCTATTTAATTCATCTACCTTAACATAGATATGATCGGTCAACCGCTCATAGAGCCCGAGAGCATAATAGCCAGGCGGGTTGGTTTCGCTGATCGTCAATTCCATTCCTGGTTCGCCGATTACCTTTTCAATCTTCAGACTACCAAGGCAATCTCCCCTTAGCTCGACGCGAGCAACCCGCTCAATTTCCGGCAAAAGGAGGCGACATACAGCACGGTAGAATCCGCTTTGGTGTGCGGCTAAGGCCTCGGCTAATGTGGTTTTCGCTTCGTCATCGACATCAAACCTCTGCGCGCGACTTTCAAGGTCGTGGCAAACTTCTTTCCAGTTGTCGCGGTAATGCTGCTCAATCTTGATCTTAAGAACATCGTCGGCATCGTCACCATCAAGCAATGCAAAGGGTGTGGAGGGGTGCGGCAACAAACCGATCCTATCGAGGACGCGTTTGCGTCGTTCTGTTTTCTCCAGTTGCTCAAAGAGTCGTATTTGTTGAGGTGACGGTCGTGGAAGGAGCGCTTCAACTCGCTTCACGTTCTCCGTAATTCGTTGAACGGCTTCGAGAGAGGGAAGCGCGGCATGTTCAAGCCTGCGCTGCAACTCAACCAGCGGCCTTGCTTGTTCCGCTAGGCGCCTTTGGATTTCCGGGAATACGGCCAAGGCATCGACCTGAACCTTGGCGAGAGCGGCCATGTCGAGCTTGGGAATAGCCATTGGCTTGATGTCTGGTACCTTTGCCAGCGCCCTCAATATCGATTCGATTCCTGGAAATACCTGCCTTTCATTTTCGGATGACATCTTAAGATCGCGCTGCCTCCGCTGCGATATATCCTGCGAAAGCCGTGATAAATGACCTTAGGTTGGAAAGCTCGGACATGTCAGAAGATTCACCGGTGTGCACGGCCGCTCGCGGCGAGCTTACTCTAGCGAGATGACGCACAGCGTCGTGGAATCGCATTTGCGATTTTGTAGGCACGTTATCGGTACCCCCGCTTCAGCTTGCGGCTGCGTAGCGTTAAGATCGTTCGCACGTTGCGAACAATGCCTCGGCGTACTGCTCGGCGCCGCCCTTCACCCACTCATCGTTAACCACCAGCGTCCAAGCCAGGACGGCCAGGATGTCGATCACCAACGCGCCCCAGATTGCGGGATTTCCCGCTTTGCGTAGCTCAGCGATGAAAAGCTTCATGTCAGCAACGGCCTGTGGCCAGACATCGATCTGAGCGGCTATAGCCACTAGCGACGCTACGATTGCGATAAGGGCGCCCCACAAACCCATAGTTCGCATTCCGCGCATATTGCGACGGAATCCGTACTGTGCATTTTCTTTATCGACGAGGGGCGCCGTTTTGCGAACTTTCTCCTTTAGCCACTTAATAGCGGAGGCATAAATTGCATCGGCTGCGACCTGATTTTTCTTCTCGTCGGCATGCGACGGAAATTGCAGGTCAGGCAAACGAGCCGCTAGATATTGGTGATACCGTCGGCGGGTGTGTTCATCTAGCCTACTCGTGTGCCGCAATAGATAAGTCGTGGGCCAGCCACCCCACTCGTCCAGCAATCGTCGTTCGACAATTTTGCCACGGCTTCTGGCTATTGAGCTGAGCCAATAGAGCAAACCACACGACGTTGCGATGGTCAGCAATGTCGAGCCGATATGAGACGTGACCAACTCTGGAAACCATGCAAGGGCTGTCACGAGCGGCGTAAAAACTGTCAGCAGCGCTGGAAACAGCCGGGCCTGCCGGCTGTACCCATCGAACAAGTTTTTTAGATCCTCAACCACTGCGCTTTAGTCCTCTTGCTCGGGCGGGTAAGGCTCCGGCGTTGCAGCATACCACCCTCGATCGGGGGCGCCTTTGCTCACGCACTTGCCCGAGCCTTCCGTCGTAAGCACATTCGCGCCGCGATGAATCATGGCACGGATTACAGATTTGCGAGGATGGTCCGGGTCTGCCTTTGCCGAGCTAACAACGGCAGTCCACGTGCCGTTCTGTTGATTGGCTAAACGAGGCCCGAGAAGTTCGTCGAGTAGATCAGTAGTGACGTTGTGGCGTCCACCATGATGCGGCACCTGGAAGTAGTGAAGGCCGGGTAGCGGAATGCCGAGAGCTTTGGCGTAGTCGATCACTTCCCGAAGGCCACTCCGACCAGTATCGCCAGTAAGCATAATGCTCTTGTCTAAAATGCGCGTGTACTGCACCACGCTCATTTCGTTTTCGGTGCTTGTTTCTCCTGCCGGAAAATACTCATCTCCCCAAGCCGCCCGTACCAAGGCTGTAACCTGTTTGGCTGCTTCCACAACGAACGCACCGGCTTTCGCAAGTATCCCTTCGTCCTTGGCACCTTCCGGCGTCTTGCCGGACTCAACGATCAGATCAAAATAGCGTTGGCGCGTCGGGGCCATGACCCAGAACGCACCGATCGTGGCACCCTGAAATGGCTCGACGATCTGGATGCCGCGTTTGTTCGCGATGTCTTCGAGTGCTGCCAGGTTGGGGAAAGCCGAACGAAGCGCGCTACGGAGTCTGTCAACACTGGAATAGGTCGGAAAGCGACCAATAAGCTGATCCGAATAGAGCCAAGGTCGGAGCATCCAGAGCGCGCCGATTTCAAAGCTGTCGAGCACGGTCTGCAGCCCTCCAGCATGATCTCCATCGTTATGAGTGCAGATAACATGATCGATGCGCTGAGGATTGCCGTAATACTTGTTGATGTGGTCGACGACGGATTGTCCTGTCTTTTGATACCCGCCATCCACAACGTGGATATAGGTTTTTCCGGCTATTTCGTACCGAACACAAATGGCGTCGCCGCTGCTCTTAGCTTCAACGTCTAAAAAATCGACTTCAAAATAATCGGCCAATTCCACCCTCCGACATGATTCCGAGCATGCTACCAGACGGTGTGATACAAGAAAAATGCAATCATGATGATCAACAGAAGATCGCAATAGTGTATTGATCGGCCTAATGTCAGCCCCGGCAAACACCGGGGCTTTTGAGCCACAGCCACGGCACGAAATCTAGTCAGTGATACCCCTTGCGGGCTTTGCGGCTGTAGTGGCCAACCATGGCTAGGTCGGCGGTGCCGCGCGTCGGGTAATTCTCGGTGCGCACCTGACCCGCGCGACCGAGGCGCCCCCATTCCCGAATAAGCGACCAGCCGCCGAACAAATCGGGCTGCACGTCGAGCTTATAGAACCGCTGCATTTTTTGTGTTGGGTCGATGCGGGTGAGAACGATCGCGGTCATGCTTGCCCCCTTGATATTGTCGAGCGGTGAACGCCGTAAGACTCGGCCAGCTTCACCTGGGATTCGCCGTTGGCCAGGCGCTCGCGTATCTCTGCGAGCTGCACGGCCTTGAGCTTCGGTTTGCGGCCCATCTTCACTCCGCGCGCCTTCGCCTGCCTACGGCCCTCGTTGGTGCGTTTGAGGATGCGCTCGCGCTCGTCCTCGGCCATGGCTGAAAACAGCGCCATGAATCCTTTGCCCATGGGGGTGTCGAGGTCGATGTAAGACCTATCAAGCACGCGGATGCTGGCACCGGCCTCGATGACGGATTTGATGATATGCAGGCCGTCCCAAATCGAGCGTGTGGCCCTGTCCCACTCGGCCAGCACCAGCTGGTCGCCCTTGCGTAGCTGCTCAATCGCCAGTTCGAGCTGCGGCCGACCGGCTAGGCTCTTGCCCGAAGCCTTGTCACTAAACACCGGGTTGCAGCCGTACTGCTTCAGCGCCTTCAGCTGGCGCGTTAAATCCTGCTGGGTCGTACTGACCCGAGCGTACCCGATAAGGCGGCGTTTTCTGCTCATACATTCGCAACTGATTTATGCGGCATAATAAGCCACTGATAAATCAGCGTCAAAAGAAACGTGCAGAATTCTTAAATTTTGCACGCACGCAACACCGCCTGTAGCCCTGTTGCATCAAGGGTATGGCGATTCAGCAGGCCCTGTCAGGCATGGGAGATGCCCGTGCGTATTCCGCTGCGCGAGATTGCCGCGTTCGTGGGGAAGTAAATCGCTTTAGTGTCTGTCCGAGATAGGCGCCACAGCAATTCGATACGTCTGTGATGGCGACGAATATCAGAACGCAAGATTGGCCTGCGTGTGCTGACAGGGAAAGGTGCCAAGATCGACACCACGACCGCATCCGGCCGTATGGTGTTCGGTATCTTCGCCACACTGGCCGAATTCGAACGCGATCTGATCCGTGAGCGCACCATGGCCGGTCTCGCCGCAGCAAGAGCGCGCGGACGAAAGGGAGGGCGAGAATTCGCCCTCACTAAAGCGCAGGTGAGCCTAGCCCAAGCCGCAATGGCTCAGCGTGACACGTCCGTTTCCAAGCTGTGCAAAGAACTGGGGATCGAGCCTGTCACTCTTTACCGATATGTTGGCCCGAAAGGTGAACTCAGAGATTATGGCCTGCGGGTTCTGGGGCAGGCGTAATACATCTGGCCTCCCGAATGCGGGCCAGCTCGGCCGCACGCAGTTCATCCAGTTCGCGAGGCGAAATCTTTACTCGCTGCGTTTCAGTCAAAGCCCAGACATGCCCGAATGGATCGAAAAAGCTTGCCACTCGCTTACGTTCGTCACTGATCTCAAGGCGATTTCGGATCGTTCCTCCTGCAGCAATGGCCTGCTGCAGCGTCTTCTCAGCATCTGCGACCGTGAGCGAAAAAATCGAATTTACCGCGCCATTTGCCTTCGGGAAGAAAGGGCCTCCTCGATGAGGCTCCGCCTCCCGCCTCGGGTTGGCACCAGAGACCGTGATTTTGATCCCGCCTAAGTCGAGATCTATTGCATAGAGAACATTGCTATCTTCATGCGTTCCCATATGGGAGGCGTTAAACGCCGACCTATAAAATGCGGCGGCTTCCTGTTGGCGACCATGTTCCACGAAAACAATCACGGCTAGTTGTTTTTCATGTTCGCAAACGGCACTTAGAACCTGCCAATTTGCGAAACCAAGTTGGCGAGCGACGATTTCAAGGCATGCGCTGTGTGAAAGCTGCAGATTGTGCTCCTCCAAAACTTTGCGAAGAGCCTTAGCCATAGATTTCGAGTCGGAAAAGGAAAACATAGTTTGATCCTCAAAGGGCGCGTCGTTGTCAGTGCTTGCATTGCTGACGGTCGCCCATAAGGGTCAAACCAGGATTATCCGCGCCTTCGCCATTCCAGAGGAGCAAGCGGCTGGCCGCACGGTGCCAAGCGTCAAACTATTGGCGGAGAATGATTCGCGCAATGTCGAGCTCGCGAAAGTGGTCCTCGGCTTAGCGTAGGATTTCGCCCTTCCGCAAACGACCCCGAGATAGCGCAGCAGCTCGGAACGCAGTTTAAAACCGACGGTGGCGGCAACCATGAATGATATTTACGGTCGACATACCTCTATGAAGTGGGTAACCGGGTCGATGCGCATCGTGTTGTAGTGCGCGGCATCGCACGGCTCGCTGCCGCTGCTGGTTAGCTTGAGCGTGCCGGATACTTCGCCACCGGCACCTTGTAGTGCCTTCACGAACGCCGAGCCGCTCACGATGCGGTCGCCAGCGGAGGTAATGCCGGTCAGGCTGCTGCCGTCGCCCACAAAGCGCGAAGCCGATACCGTGCCGGAGACCTCCAGTGCGACCGTGGGGCTGTTGATGTTGATGCCGATGTAGGTGTTGAACGCACGGCCGAGGTCGCCAAAGATGGCATTGCCGATGCTGAGCTGGTTGCTGCCGGTGCCATTCTGTACATCGGCATTGGCGCCGATGGTGATGTTGTTGGTGCCGGTGGTGATGAGGCGGCCAGCATAGGCGCCTATAGCAGTATTACTGTTACCGGTGGTGATACCATCAGCCACCATAGAACCCATCAAGGTGTTGCCGCTGGCCGTCGTCAGGTTGGCGCCGTTACCTGCCTTATAGCCGAATACGGTGTTATCGCTGGCAGTATTGTTTGTGGGCGTGCTGCTGCCGACAAGGGTGTAATAGCCAAGCGCCGTGTTGCGCACGGCACTATTGCCAGCGCCGCTCGTGCCCGAGATGTTCGCCATTGATTTTTCGCCGATGGCGATAAGCCCGGACGGCATCATATGGCTGTAGAGCGCAAAGTAACCCAGGGCGATGTTGCTGCTACCAGTCTGGTTCATTTCCAGGACATGCTGGAAGCCCATGGCGATGTTGCTGCCGCCGGTTCGGTTGTAAGTCATGGCGCCATTGCCAATGCCGATATTACCGGTACCGGTCGAGTTCAGGTAAAGCACCCAAGGGCCGACAGCAACGTTGTTACTGCCGGAGGTATCAGCGTTCAACGCGTTATACCCAATAGCGACGTTATTGGCGCTGCTGACTGTTTTAGCCAGGGCTCGGGTACCAATGGCCGTGTTTTGTGTAGCCCAGGTGGCACTGGCCAGGGCACCGATGCCAAGCCCAACGTTGTAAGTGCCAGTGGTGATGCTACTACCGCCCAGCGACCCCAGGAACATATTGCCGCTGGCCACCGTGCTGGACGCGTCAGACAGATCGTTGATACTGATGACTTCGGGCGATACGGAAGACGCTATGACGCCGGTCAGGCCGCTGCCGTCACCTATGAAGGTCGCCGCCGACAAATTACCGCTCACGCTCACATCACCTGCTGTCGTCAGGCTCGGCGCATAGGTGGGGCAGCCGATGTCACCAGCCCTTGAATGTTCGCCAATACACAGGCGATTGGTGTTGTTGCCCAGCGTCGAGGAAATGACGGCGATGTTACCCCAGTCCTGGGCCACAGCAACGCTCGCCAATAAGGCCAGCATCAACCCGAGCAACACAGCGCGCATGAACTAATAATAAGGCTAAGCCGCTGAATCTGTATCGCGCCGCGTTTACTTTGGCGTCATGTGTGTGGCTTGCCCAAGCCGCATTCCGGCTTAGGCAATGGCCAGCCGCTTGCCTGCGCCAGGCGCGCGCTCAAGCCCCCTGCCCTTGTGGTGCCGAGGCGAACACCTGGAGCCGCAGGCAGGGCTTGAACGCCAAGCGGCCTGCGCGGGGTATTGCGTAAGGGATTGTGACCCGGATGGCGGAGATAGCGCAGCAGCTCCGAACGTAGTTTAAAACTCGGCCTGTGAAGGCACGCCAATCCATCATGTTTGACACGATCACCAGCTGGCTGGAGATTGCTGAAAGGGCTTTTTTCTGAGATCGGCCTGTCAGGAGACGTAATGTTTAGGTGGTTTGTTGGAATTACCTTGAGCGTCATTGCGGCGGCGGTCATCGCAGGCGGCGTTGTGTGGTATCTGGATCGACCTAGCTCTTACGATGAATGTGTGGTCAGGGAAATGCGCGGCCAACCGTCAGTCGCGATGTATACGGTTCAGAAGGTATGCGCGATCCGGTTTCGTAAGGAAGAAGAACTCCCGCTGTCCTACCTTGGTAAAGGCCTCGATATCAGCATGATGCCGGATTTTGACAAAGACCCCGGCGTCGTTTTGATGGGAAGCAAGAATTTCGACAATCCTCCGATGATCTTCACCGTCACGAAAAACGATACTGACTACGAAATCACCCGCGCTCACGTGAAGGTATCCCACAAATGGGAGGCGGATTGCAGCGTCATCGCGGACGGCGATTGGTTCGATGGCCCCGAGCTGATCTTTAAGAACAACGTCGCTAATGTTAATATGCCCGGCGAACTCGACGAGAAAACAAAACTGCATCGCGCTCCGTTTTGCTACCGGTATACAGGCATCTGGGGAACACCTCGAAAGCAATGAGGCTATGCTGGGCTTTTGCGTGAGGGATTGTCACCCGCACGGGCGGAGATAGCGCCGCAGCTCCGAACGCAGTTTAAAGCCCGTCCGGAACGGCACGCCGATCAATTCAAAGCAACAGCACGAACAAACGCTGAATAAAACGGCTCATCCATCGACACAAGCAACGCGCGCTCGATGGGCATGCACAACGTCAACACCTTGCTACGCCGCACCGCGGGCACCTCGTCGAGGTCGAATATCAGCCCTTCGGGATAGATGGTTTTCGCCTTCACGTCGAAAGCCACCATCCCGACGCCGGGAATCCCCACGATGTAATCGGGGCGTTTGATTTGCTCGCGCAACGGCTCCGGCACGGTCAGGGGTGATTGTTCGACATAAATGTGCGGCAGCACGGCCGCGTCAAGCCATTTGCGGAAAGCGGATTCAGCCTGAGCACCCTTGGTGATGTCGGCCGGGGCGATAATATGCGGGCGGCGGCGCAGCTTCATGCTGTCGGATGATGCGCGCCGCCAGCATGCGCTGACAGTACCACGAAACTGCTGCATCAGCATGTCGGCCGTGGTATGGTTCGGTCAAAGGAAAGCGACAAACTCATGGCAGGCAAGGCAATCAACGTCGAACTCGGCTCGAAGCAGCAGGCGATTCTCCGACAACAGCTGGATTCCGGCCGATACGAGAACGCCAGCGAAGTCATGAATGACGCGCTCCGCCTGATGAGCGAGCGCGATGCCGTGTTTGATGAGTGGCTGCGGCAAGAGGTCCTGGCCTCAGTTGCCGACAAACGGCCGCCCTCGCCGATTGACGAGGTTTTCAAGCGGGTACGGACGCGGATCGCCAGGAAGGTGAAAGCCGCGAAGCGTGTCGCGTAAGGTCGTCTTCTTACGTCGCGCCGAGAACCAAATGGCCGACCTCGGCTATTACATAGCCATGGAGGCCGGCTTGGCTATAGCCAATGGCTATCTCGACCGCATCTATGCCATGTGTATGAGCCTGGCAGACTTCCCCGAGCGCGGGCGAAGCCGCGAGGATATTCTGTCTGGGCTGCGCACCATCACCATGGAGCGGCGCGTGACCATTGCATATCGCTTGCGTAAACAGCGGGTCGAGATTGTTGGCGTGCTCTACGCCGGCCAGGAATTGAGGCGAACGCTGCGTAAACGTAAATAGGGGTGCAGGGTATCCCTGCCGCCTGGTGGTGTGGAGGCGTGCGCAACGACCTCCGCTGGGTGCTGGGTGGCGTAGCCCTAAGCACCACGGGAAGGGTTCGGGGAGGCTCCCTCCCCGATGCCGGCAAACCGGCAACACCGCTGAAAGCGCCCTCACTACTCGCTGCCCTCGGTAGTGAGGGCGCGAACCGCAAGCCCTGCGGATACGTCATGGCGGTTCGATGTTCCAACCAACACGGGGATTTTTCAGGCCGTGCAGAATAGGCACGGTCCCTGCATCGCCGGAGTGCCGGCGAGTGCCAGAAGCATGATGTCCGGCTGCCACCGCGCAACACGCGGAAACCCCGGCCGCAAGGCCACTACCTTTTCAAGGAGCAAGCCATGACGAGACCAAAGCGGCCGGGCGTATCCCGGCAACCACGCGGCGTGTGCAACCCCACGGGCAATGCCAGCCGCAACCCCGAAGGAGGGAAGTAATGACAGGAACACGCCACACGTCGGCAATGCCAGTGCACAGCGCAGGAAGAGCTGGCCGCATTCCTGGTAGCGAACCGGTTACAGACCAGAACGAGGCAATGCGGCGTCGCTCGCCGTGTTGAAGCGACCACTCCGCCGAATGGCGGGCCATTGCAGCCAAGGCTGCAACGGCGGTCATAAACACTCACGAAAGCAACGAGAATGGATGTGCTAGCCTATGACCTGAAAGGCATCGCCCTGGGCGATGGTGACGGGTCGTATCTGACGCGCATGCAACGACACCGGGGCTTGCAGCTCATGGCGCGCGACCTGCGCGCCCTTGGGTTCAAGCTTCCGGCCGCGTCGTCCTTGAAGCCGCGCCATGTCGAGGCCCTGCTTGATCATTGGCGCGCGGCGCGCCTCTCGGCCGGTACCATGAAAAACCGCATGGGATGGTTACGCTGGTGGGCCGCTAAAGTGCGTAAACCCAACGTGGTCCCGCGTGACAACGATAGCGCCGGCATTGCCAAACGTGCGGCCTTCGCCGGCAACCGCGCCCATGTCGTGCAAGGCGAAAAACTCGCCGCCCTTCCCTTGTGTCACCAGCTCGCGCTGCGCTTGCAAATGGCGTTCGGCATGCGGTTGGAGGAAAGCCTGAAATTCCGGGTCGGGCAGGCCGATAAAGGCGATCGACTGGTAATGCAGCCGAGCTGGTGCAAGGGCGGCCGCGCCCGCGATATTCCGATCACGCATCCGCGCCAGCGTGCCTTGCTCGATGAACTGCGAAGGGTGTGCGGCGACGGCTCACTGATTCCACAGGGAGAGCGCTACATTGATTTTCGCAAGGATGTCGAGCACGAGACTTGGGGCGTCGGCATTCGCAACATGCACGGCCATCGCCACTGGTATGCACAATGGCGGTATCAAACGCTGACAGGCCGCCCCTGCCCTGCGGCAGGCGGCGCGACGCATGAACGGTTGAGCCGCACCGAGAAAGCGGCGGACTTCCGCGCCCGCATGCAAATCAGCAACGAACTGGGCCACGGCCGGCTGAACGTCACCGATACCTATCTTGGCAGTCGCTTCGCGAAGGCGCAGACTCGGACAAGATGAAATTTGAATTGGCCAAGCTGGTTCCAGAGCTGGAGCGCGCGCGACAAGTGGCGCTAGAGCGGTTAGCAGCCGAGCATTTGCGCAGCGACAAGATAAAGCTGCAGCTCCACGATGCCGCAAAAAACGGCCATCGTGCGCTGCGTTTACCTCTGCCCGACGGCATCGACCTCAGCAAAACGGATGGCGCGGATATGCTCAGGCAATGGGCGAAGCAGAACGCGCTCACGGTGGACTGGATTTCGCGAACAGCCACTCTTGAGGCGGGCCGCCAGGCCAGCGGTTTCGACGTTGAGATTTCCTGGTAATCGCATCGTCGTAAAATCGTAAAGGCGTTTTTGCGGCGAAACAGCCACAGAGCCAGCGCTGGTTTCAGCCAGGTAGCTGTCAAACGGCCTTTGTCGTGCAATCGTAATTGCGACAAATCGCAAAGGCACAAACACGATGATCATTGGAGTCCTCAATCAGAAAGGCGGGGTTGGCAAAACCACCATCGCGATCAACTTGGCGGGCGTATACGCCAAGAGCGGGCAGCGTGTGCTGTTCATCGATGCCGACCCGCAGGGCAGCGCGCTCGCATGGTCGGCAGCGCGGGAAGCCGAGCCGCTTTTTGCGGTCGTCGGCATGGCGAAGCCAACCTTGCACAAGGAATTGCCGGACATGGCCGCCGATTATGACGTGGTAATCATCGACGGCGCTCCTCGCGTCAGCGAGCTGGCGCGGTCGGCGATCCTGGCCAGCGACATCGTCATCATTCCCGTGCAGCCGTCGCCTTACGATGTATGGGCCGCAGCAGAAACGGTACGGTTGGTCGAGGAAGCCCGGCAAATCCGGGAAAACTTGCAAAGCGTATTTGTGGTCAATCGCAAAATCGTAAATACGGCGCTGGCCCGCGCAGTCTATGCCGCGCTGGCCAATTTCAGCGGCACCATTTCGGATGTGAGCCTGTGCCAGCGCGTGGCCTACGCCGAAAGCGCGATGAACGGCCAAGTGGTGCTGGAGACGGCCCCGCGCAGCGAGGCTGCGCGCGAAATCACCCGGCTAGCACGAAGCATCGCCGCTCAACTGACAACGAAAGCCCAAGCTGCATGAGCAAGAACATCGCCTTCAAATTGCCCCTCAAGGTCGTTGAGAACAACACCGCCGACGCCTGGGTGGGGCAAGGGGTTGAACCGCATCTGCAACCGCGCGCCGAACCGGCGGCACCGGCCGAACGCATGAAGCGTCTGACGATCGATGTGAGCGAAAGCCTGCACGCGCGCATCAAGGTGGATTGCGCCAGGCGCGGCGCCAAAATCGCCGATGAAGTGCGCGAGTTGCTGGAAAGGCATTTCCCCACATTGTCGTAAAATCGCAAAATCGTATTTGCGATGGCATAGCTGCCCAATTCGGCGGCGATGCGCTCGCCGGCCACCACTGGCAGCGCTAGATTCCGCCGCATGCACTCCCTCACGCTCGATCTGTTGCCGCGCGATACCTTCGCGGGTCTCAGCCTGCATGAGCGCAATGACTACCTGCAAAAGCTGGCGGCCGAATTTTCGGCAAAATCCGGCCGGCCGCCATTCCAGCTGGATAAAAATGCCCTGGCCCGGCTGCGTCGGTTCTACATGCGCCGCAGTTTCGCCGATCTGGAACCCAGCGAGGCGAACCCGCGCGTCGTCGACTCCGAACTGGCGGCTGCCTTGCGCCGTCTTGGCGAGACCATCAAGGCCAGCGAACGTAAAGAGGATATGGCCGGTATGCTCAAGGCTGAACTGCCGGGGCCTCTGTTACGCGAGGCACCGGCCAATGACGAGCAGTTCTCGCTATTCGTGCCGGCGATCTACGACGCGGCGCTCAAGGACGACGTGAACCTGATGGACATCGCGCCTTTCAGCATCGCCAAGAACCGCCGCGCCACGGTCATTCGTTACGAACTCAACGACAGCATCATCACCGTCGACGGCAGCGCCGAGCATGGTCTTGCCACCGTGTTCGACTACGACATCTTTCTGCACATGGTGTCGTATCTCGCCGAGGAAACGCGGCGCTACCGCATCGACGAAAGCAAGGGACTGCGGCCAAGCCTGCCGCCGCGCGCTTATTGCCCCAGCGCCTCGCACATTCTCAAATTCTGCCGTCGCAGCTCCGGCGGCAAGCAATACAAAAGCCTTGAAGCGGCGCTGGATCGCCTGGCCGGCACCCGTGTGAAGATTGTCCCACTGTATGGCGGCAAACGGCGCGAGGTGGTAAATGTCCCGCTCATCGACAAGTACCGTGTCGTCAGTTCAACCGCCAACGGTCATATCGACCACGTCGAAATCAATATCCCAACCTGGGTGTATGATTCGGTGGTGCGCGAAAAGGGCACGCCGCAAATCCTGACGCTCAATCCGGACTATTTCTTGATTACCCTCGGTCTTGGCCGCGTGGTGTATCGCCTCGCGCGGCGCGCGGCCGGCCGCACCGAAGCCCGCTATTCGATCGGGGAGATTCACAAGCGCAGCGGCTCGCCTCAAGCCCTGCCGCAATTCACCCAAATGCTGAAACAGCTGGTCGCGCACAGCAAGATGTTTCCGTTTCCTGATTATGACCTCGACTTCATCGACGGGCAGAGAGGTCAGCTTCTGCGCATGCGGTTTCGCGGCGAAGGTGCTCATTCGTCGAAGGAAACGTCTGGCGCGCTGTCTTTTGCCATTTGATTTTTGACAATCCATTTTGACAAAATCGTACATCGGCTATCGATGGCCGTACATCGGCTATGACAACCCGTACATCGGCTATGACATCCCGTACATCGGCTATTCGCAGGCCGTACATCGGCTACGTGGATGGCACCCAACCACATGAAAGCATTGAAGTGATTTTGGCATATCCCCAAGGTACGCCGCGCTAAAACTTCTTAAAACTATGAACACCCCTAAAACGCCTTCGGCTGATTTTTTTGTGAATGTCAAAAAGAAAGGAGGCGAAGAAGGAAGCGCACCCTGGTGAGCAGAACAGAGTGCGACTGTGACGCGCCACAACGGCGCTCAAATAATTTGCGAGGTTGAGGATGAAACCCAACCTAGTTCGATGACGAAAAGCATTTAAAGCCGGCTTCATAAGGGCGTGTACTCATTGTCCGCTCAATCCCAAACAGCGGCGGGATAGCAGATATTGCCCGATCTCGCAGAAGGGCTAGAAACTGACATCGCGTTCGCAGTCTTGACCGGCAACTCACACCGTCATCTCACCGCCCGGGACTTCCGAGCGTGGTCCGCTGCTTCCTGTCCCGTGTCTTGTTGGGATCTTCGATCGCCTCTACCGACTGGATGTATTCGGCAATATACTCCGGCGGCAGGCCGTGCTCCTTGCCACCTGCAAGTACAAAGTCCTTGTACCAGCCGTAGGGTTTGAGGCTGTCGTCGATGTAGTCGGGGGTGGCGAGATAGGTAAGAACCTTCCGCCTGCGGCCTTTGTCGTTGATAACCGTGACCATCGCGTGTTTGTAGCCGCTGCCGACGCCTTCGGCCTCATCTAACTTGCCTCGCTCGGCAGGATCGAAGCTGAACAGAACTCCGATCACGCTATTGTCGTTGCCACTGGCAAAAGCGTTGCACTTTCCGGACTTATCAATGCTGCGCTTATGGAAGTGAAGCGCATGACCCGGCAGGGTAGCAGTGCCAAGCGGCTTACAGCTTGGCATGTGCTTGCGCAGCCGGGCGGTCGACATGTTGGGCCCGTAGGCAAAATAGACGAATGGCTCAGGTGGCCCGGTCTCTATTTCCTTCAGCGGCTCTATCGGCGGATTGCCGGGCTTCACGATCGTGCGCAGCGGAACCGTCATGATGCCGTGCTCGTCGGAATCTTCGCCTTCGCGAGTGATGATGGCCTGTCCATTCTCAAGGTCGAGGATTGGAACGGGTCGACCGGTCCATCCGCAGTCGGCGCAGCGCGGTCGTTCCCAAAGTACGCCGGGTACCGCGGTATTTTCGGCCTGTTCGGGTTCGAGACGCGGTGAGTGGCAGTCCGGGCATTCATTAGGCACACCGCGCAACTCGCGAACGATAGGTGAAATCGCCATGCCGCTGGCGTGCTGGGTCAACGAATGCGCCATGTCGGCATCAAGCCAAGTCGCCGACTTTGAGTGCGTAAGCCAGTTGGAAAACGTCCATGCTGACTCAAGCGCACCCTTGAGGGCCCCGCGACGCTCCTTGTTGGTGTCGCCGGGCAAAAGAGCGTTGCAGATGATCTCCGTCCACGCGCGGAAGTTCGCACGCTGCGGCGGTGTGTCGGTCCAAATTGCCGCATCCTGCGCAACGGCGATCAGCTCAAGTAGCGTTTCACGACAGCGGACGCCGACGGCCTGATAACCCGCGAGGTTATGCGCCTGTGTCACGGCGGTGCCAGCTTCTTTTATCTTCTCGAAGACGGGACCGAACGGGAGGATGCGTTGATCGCCCTCGTGCTGTTCTTCTGTACGCGGGATGCGAAGGATCAGGCCAATATGGAAGGTCAGAGCAAGGTCCATATTTGGGAACTGTTCTTGAGAGTAGAGATTTGTGCCGCCTGTGATGACCCACCAGCGATCCTTGTTGGTGTGGATGTCCCACACGTCGTGTCGGGTGTTTATGACGGCCTCCGAGTAAACCTTCTGCATGAAAGTCACTTCGAGGTCGGGCGCCTGCCATTCAAAGTATTCCCGGACTTCCTCGATCTCCTCTGCGGTAGCTTTCAACATAATCAGCTCCCGCGATGGGCTCGTCGCACCGCGCTTCAGTGGGTTGCGAAAGCCTCAACAATAAACCGATGTCGCTGAGCTTTCAAAATCCAGCGCGGCAACGCGGGATGTCGGCTTTGGGTCATAAACGACAGAACTCAAGGTGAGCAATAATAGGTCCGCTGTCGGGTACGTAGCGACGCCCCCTTGGGTCGATCAAGTTGCCGCCGATTCATCCACGCCCTGGTTTTGAGCGCGACGTGTGTTGCGACCTCGCAAAGTGATTCGCGCAAAGCGATTCGCATGCGCCGTCAAGGAACCAAGCGCGAAAACAGGTGATTCGCGACAACCTTATTTTAGCCCGCGCGCCCTGCCTCCAGTAAGCATTTGAAAATATTTGAAAATCGTAAAACTCAAAAAACAATTAAGGGGGTTGCGATGTATGCAATTTTACACCCCTAAATGGGGTGGCCCTGACGCGCACGTTTTTAGGATGATGCCGTGTCCAAGCGAACTGCAAAGATTACGCAAGCTGAACTGGAGCGCGTTTTTCGCGCCGCCAAAGCGCAGGGCTTGCAGATTGCGAGGATCATCGCGCGCTCGGATGCTTACGTGATTGAGACCGACGTCAGTCCAGAGCCGACCATTGCGCCCGCAATGGCCAAGCGCAAACCGGTGCTGTGAGGAACCATGCCGAAGCGTCGCCCGCCCTATCTGCAGTCCGAGCGCACTCGCCACGGCGCGCGGGTTTGGTACGTGCGCAAGCATAAAGGCGCGCGCGTCAGGTTGCGGGCGGAATACGACAGCCGGGCTTTCTGGCAGGAATATGCCGACGCGCTGGAAACCACATCGCTGGTTTCTTTGCCTGCGAAGACAAAAGCCAGTTCATTGAAGTGGGCCCTGGACAAATACCACGCCTCGTCAGCGTGGGCGGCGTTGTCGCTGGCCACGCGCCGGCAACGCGAGAATATTTTCCGGCGCGTCATTAAGAGCGGTGGACATACACCGCTGGAAGACATCAGCGATCAGATTATTCGTGAGGGGCGCGAACGCCGGGCAATGACGCCTCATGCCGCGAATGGCTTCATCAAGGCCATGCGAGGATTCTGTGCGTGGTGCGTTGAAGAAAATCTGATGGCAACCGACCCGACGGCCGGCGTCAAGCTGCTGACGGGGCCGAACGATGCGGAAGGTTTCCATACCTGGACGCAGACCGAACTCGACCGCTTCGAAGCGCGCTGGAAGATCGGCACGCGCGAGCGCCTGGCTTTCGACGTGCTGCTTTACACGGGCTTGCGCCGGGGCGATGCGGTCCGCGTCGGCCGGCAGCATGTGCGCGATGGCGTGATCAGCATCCGCACGGAAAAGCACGCGCGTGGCAAACAGGGCGAACTGATCACAATACCAATCCTGCCGCCACTAGCGACATCGCTTGCCGCCGCACCGACAGGCGATCTGACCTTCCTGATCAACGAACGCGGCCAGCCCTGGGTCAAGGAAAGCTTTGGCAACTGGTTCCGCGACGTGTGCCGTAAGGCCCATTGCCCCGGTTCCGCGCATGGCCTTCGCAAGGCTGGCGCGACGCGCGCCGCTGAACAGGGCGCCAGCGAGCGCCAGTTGATGGCGATCTTCGGCTGGACCACAGGCAAGATGGCCCAGCATTACACACGATCAGCCGACCGCGCCCGGCTGGCGCATGATGCCGCGCAACTGTTGTTGCCGGTACAGGCCACGAACGAAAAACGCCCGCACCTTGCCGAGGGTGCGGGCAGAAAACCCAAACGCTCAGGAAATTCAGGAGTCTAGTTTATGAATGGCGTCCCGGAAGGGAGTCGAACCCCTGACCCCAGGTTTAGGAAACCTGTGCTCTATCCAGCTGAGCTACCGGGACTGTACGCCGAACCCTGCCACTTATCCGGCACATCAGCGTCTCGGGCAAGCCGAATCGTTTTGCCGATTCAAAAGCTGGTGCCGTCGCGCGGCCCACTCCAACCGGACCGGAGGTCTCGCCAACATGCACTACCGGTACGGCTCGCCATTTCACAAGGCAGGCGTCCTAAAGCAGACGTCCTAAAAAGGACACGGCGACCCGTTACGCTCGTCGAGCGCTTTTTCCCGGATCCGCCATTCATCTTCCCAGCCACTCTCGTTTCGCTTGCTGAATGAAGCGGCAGCCTCTTCGCCCGCCAAAAATGCCTTGTGACTGTCATATGGCAACCTTATCTTTTTTGCCGCGGGGCTGGATCGCAACAGGAGATGATCATGGGTTTGCTCGACGTCCTCAACGGAATGCAGAACGGCCCGCGCGGTCCAAGCGAGCCCAATAAGGAAAGCGAAAGCAGCGGCATGTCGCCGCTGACAATGGCGATCCTCGCTGTGCTGGGCTACAAGGCGCTGAAACATCTCACCGGAAGCCATTCTGGAGCCAACCCGTCCGCGCCGCCGGCTCCCACGCCCAGAAGCACGATCAATGCGGGCCCACCCGGAGGCACGGTCAATGCTGGTCTGCCCGGCAGCGGAGGCGGCCTTAGTGACCTGCTCAAGGGCGGGCTTGGTGGCCTGCTGGCAGGCGGTGCGGCCGGAAGCATTCTGAGCGGCGGCCTCGGCGACCTGCTGAAGCAGCTTCAGAACAAAGGCCATGGTGAGACAGCTAATTCCTGGGTTAGCCCGGGACCAAACAAGCAGATCGCACCGCGCGACCTCGCCGACGCGCTCGGCGCCGACCAGATCAACGCCCTGACAGCACAGACCGGCCTGTCGCGGGACGAACTGCTCGCCGGATTGAGTCAGCACCTGCCCGAGGTCGTCCACCATCTGACGCCCGACGGGCGCCTGCCGACGGAGAATGAGCTATCGCGATTGCTTTAGGATTGCACTCGCTGCGGGAGTGGTCGCCCCCGGGGGCTGACCGATCTCGCGGAGAGTTCACCGTCACGATTATTTTGAGGAGGGATTTTCATCATGAGCGGCATTCTCTGGATCATTCTGGTCGGCTTCATCGCCGGCGTTATCGCAAAGTTCTTATCGCCCGGCCCGAACAATCCGAGCGGATTCATCCTCACCACGGCGCTCGGCATTGGCGGTGCGTTCCTCGCCACCTTCATCGGGCAGTCGATTGGTCACTACAGCCCTGATCAGGGCGCAGGCTTCATCACCTCAACCATCGGCGCGATTGTGGTGCTGTTCATCTGGAACAGGTTGGTCGCGCGCGGCGCGATTTCCGGTCCTGGATCGAAATAGCAACCTCGTCCTCGGATAACGTCTTGAGGCGCGGTCATCAGGCCACGGCCAAGCCTCCCGGCACGTGCAATATTTTGCTCGGAGTGGTGCTCTGTGGAATGTTGTTCAGCGCAGCGCCGACACTCGCCGACGGTTGCCAACCGGTCATTCAGAACGACGGCGTCGTGAGCGCTGTCATTGACCCGCGGACGCTCCGTCTCGATGATGGCCGTGACGTGCGTCTCGCGGGCGTCGAAGTGATCGCGGGAGAGGCCGCCAATCGCCAGCCAGCACTCGCAGGACTGATCGGTCGGCGCGTGATCCTGCGCGGAGAGCGCGACGATCCGGATCGCTATGGCCGACAAACCGCCTTCATATATCTTGGACCATCCGCGATTTCGGTCCAAAGTGATCTTTTGGCACGCGGCGACGCGCTTGTGTCTGCCGACGTCACCGACAAGGCGTGCGCGGCGGAACTCACGGCTGCGGAAACGACAGCGCGACAGGCCCGGCGTGGAACCTGGGCAGAATTATCTATCGTCAAAAACGCTGAACGTCCGGGCGATATTTTGGCGCGTATTGGGCAGTTCACCATCGTGGAAGGCTACGTCCGGTCTGTCAGGCAGGCCGGCGGCACTATATATCTCAACTTCGGCCCACGCTGGACACGAGACTTTGCTGCGACTATTTCAAGGCGCATACTGCCATCCTTCGAGGCGGCAGGCGTAGTGCCGACGTCTTTCGAACATCGGCGGGTTCGGGTCCGCGGCTGGGTCGAACGACGCGGAGGACTGCGGATTGAGGTGCTCCGGGTTGGGCAGATCGAAGTGGCCGGCGACTAGAGGGCTCGGTGTTCTGCCGAAGCCAACCGGGCCTACGCTGGACATACAAGATGCGGCGGTCGAGTGTCAGCATTTGCCATCAGATTTGCTGACAGATTGCGACTGCTGAAATCGAAACTTCAATCCGAGGGAGAACGTTGCGACCATGACGGCGAGCCCAGTATGGCGCGGGACAGGAGTGAGCCGCCTTTTGGCTGCGCCTGTCGTGCTGCTCTGCGCGGCGCTTGCCCTCAGTGGATGCGGCGACATGACCCGGTTCCAGACCGACTCTCCCTCATCCGTCAAACCGATAAAGCCCGCGCGGGCCGCGACCCATACTCCAGCGTCCGACCGCGAGCACGAGCGCATCCTCGCCTCTTACGGCGGGGCGTATGACGATCCCAAACTCGAAGCGCTGATCAACAAAACGGTCGAGCGGCTTGTGGCGGCGTCCGAGCGGCCCGACCTCACCTACAAGGTCACGATCCTCAATTCAGGCGCGGTGAACGCCTTCGCGCTGCCAACCGGCCAGCTTTACGTGACACGCGGCCTGATGGCGCTGGCCAACGACACCTCGGAATTGTCCTCCGTGCTGTCGCACGAGATGGCGCATGTTCTGGCCAAGCACGCCACCATCCGGGAAGACCAGGCGCGGCAGGCCGCCCTCGTCAGCCACGTCGTCACCGAAATGGGAACCGACCCGGATCTGACGGCGCTGGCGCTCGCCAAATCCAAACTGACGCTCGCAAGCTTTTCGCGCACCCAAGAGTTCGAGGCCGACGGCATCGGCGTCGGGATTTCCGCGCGGGCCCATTTTGACCCCTATGGCGCAGCGCGCTTCCTGACGGCAATGGAACGCAATGCGGCGCTCAAGGCCGGCAAGCCCTCGCTGGACCCGCGCTCGCAGGACTTCCTGTCATCGCATCCCGCAACGCCAGAACGCGTTCAGAACGCGCAGGTCAATGCGCGGCAATACAGTGCTCCCGCGCAAGGCGAACGAGACCGCGAGACTTACCTCGACGCGATCGACAACGTTGTCTACGGCGAGGATCCGAGTGAGGGGTTCGTTCGTGGCCGGCGTTTCCTGCATCCAAAGCTCGGCTTTACGTTTCAGGCGCCAGAAGGTTTCGTACTCGACAATACGGCTCAGGCAGTGATCGGCGTTCGCGAGGGCGGCAGTCAGGCCATGCGTTTCGACGTGGTCCGGGTGCCCGCGGAACAGAAGCTTACCGAATATCTCAACTCCGGGTGGATGGAGAACGTCAACAAGGCATCGACCGAGGAGCTAACTATCAACGGCTTTCCCGCGGCATCAGCGGTTGCCAGCGGTGAGGAATGGCAGTTCCGGATTTATGCCTTGCGCTTCGGCAGCGACGTCTATCGCTTCATTTTCGCCACCCGTCGTAAGACAACGGAAAGCGAACGCAACGCGCGTGAAACGGTCGCCTCCTTCCGCCGTCTGTCGCTGGACGAGATTCAGGCAGCACGACCGCTGCGAATCAAGGTGATCACCGTACAGCCGGGCGATACCGTGGAATCGCTGTCACACCGCATGGCAGGCGTCGATCATCCCGCCGAGCGTTTTCGCGTCGTCAATGGCCTCGATCCGCGCGCCCAAGTCAGTGTCCGCAGCCGGGTCAAGATCGTGGTGGAGTGACGCGAAGCACCGCGCATCAGGACGGATTTAAACTAGCACAGAATCCCTTGACGCTTCGCTCGCGCTTGCGAGAGCGTCCTCTCACTTCAGGCCGAAATCCGCCAAAGCCGGGTCGAGCGGGAAGCACATTGCCGATCCACATGCGCAAGTGGAGGAAGAGTGCTTGAGAGCAAACGAAGGATGCGCGCCTGACGGAATCAGAACAGCACACAGCAAAAAGCCCGGCCTCCCGGCCGGGCTTTTTGTTTGTCTTGGTTCGCCAGAACCCGGTTACGCAGCCTCGTCGGCAACCGCAGCATCATCGCCATCGGCTTCCATGTCGCCGTCGGCCTCGGCGTCCATCTCCGCCTTGGCGCCGCGGCGGGGACTCTTGGCCAACTGCCCCTCGATCTCCTTGACTGCTTCGGTCTCCGTGACGTGCTGAACGACCGCGATCTCGCGCGACAGACGATCAAGCGCAGCCTCGTAGAGCTGACGCTCGCTGTAGGACTGCTCGGGCTGAGATTCCGACCGATAGAGGTCGCGGACCACTTCGGCGATCGCAACAATGTCCCCGGAATTGATCTTCGCTTCATATTCCTGCGCCCGTCGCGACCACATGGTGCGTTTGATGCGCGCGCGGCCCTTCAAGGTTTCGAGCGCCCGCTTGACCAGACCAGGCTCGGACAGCTTACGCATGCCAACATTGGCAATCTTCGCCGTCGGCACCCGCAGTGTCATCTTGTCCTTGATGAAATTGATGACGAACAGTTCGAGCTTGGCTCCGGCAATCTCCTGTTCTTCGATCGCCAAAATCTGGCCGACACCATGCGCCGGATAGACCACAAACTCGTTGGTCTTGAACCCCTGGCGCTGGGTCAGAACCTTCTTCGGCTCCTCGACGTGTGCGGCAGCCCTTGCAACAGACTTCACTGCAGGCGTATTGACCGCAGGCTTATTAGCCATGGTTGCTTTCGCAGCGGACTTTACAGTCGGCTTGACAGAGGTCCTTGAACCTACCTTCGAGGCGGACGCGGTCTTCGAAGCAATCGTCTTCGAACCGGCTTTCGAAGCAGCAGCTTTCGAAGCAGCGGTCTTAGAAGTCGCGGTCTTAGCGGACATCCTGGCGGTCTTGCTTGGCATTTCGCCTCTTTTATTTCTTGAGGATTTTCCGGCCGAGCCCTTGGCAGCCGTCGTTCGGGTGATCGGGGCAGCAGTCCGGGTACGAGCTTTTGCTGCACCGCGGTGAGGGGTAGAGGCCCTCGAGTTCGTTTTTTTGCGTGTTTTCTGTGACACAGCCTGCGCGCGGGTATTCCCACGCCTTCCTGGATGTTCACGCCAGAGCCCTTCCGGACCCATAAGCAGGTAAAAGCATCGTCGAATTCGAAAACCCGTTCAGTTTAGCACATTTTCCGCGAAAATCAATGATTTATGCTCGCCCGCCCGCACTCTGGCGGGACTTCCGGCGCTTCTGGTCGCAAAAAGGTAAATCGTGGCCAGTAAACGCCTGCCCCAAAATCAGACGCCTGAAACACGCCGGAAAGACTCAGTCCCCCGCGCCGGGATTTGAAGAAAAATATTTCTCAAATTTGCCATTTTGGCCCTCAAATTCCTTGGCGTCCGGCGGAGCCTCCTTTTTCTGCGTGATGTTTGGCCAGCTCTTGGCGTATTCGGCATTGACTTCAAGCCACTTCTCGAGCCCCGGCTCACTGTCCGGCTTGATGGCCTCGGCGGGGCATTCCGGTTCGCAAACACCGCAATCGATGCACTCATCCGGATGAATGACGAGCATGTTCTCGCCTTCGTAAAAGCAATCGACAGGGCAGACTTCAACGCAATCGGTATATTTGCATTTGATACAGGCATCGTTGACGACGTAAGTCATCCAAGGCTCCGGCACGCTCAGTTTTGCAGGCTGGGGTAGCGCAGGAATAGCACTGCCGCAAGCGGGGGAACCGCTCAGCGGGCGTAAGTTATCCATGAACCGCGACTGAGGAACCGGATCGAAACGGACGACGACGGTCGCACGTGCGGGTGCAGCTGAATCACAATCTAGCTACCAGCTCCGCCGGAAACATCCGACATGTCGTCATAAAGGGTTCGTGCTGCGGTCGAACCGCCTCGCCGTTCGGCAAATCCCGTGACCTTAAGGATACGGATGCCTCGCTCCAGTCTGATCGTGAGCACGTCAGACATTTTGAGGGAGTGACCGGGGGATTTCTTCCTTATGCCGTTGACACGAACATGGCCGGCCTCGACCAGCGCAGCAGCTTGGGTGCGGGCCTTGACCATCCGCGCATGCCACAACCATTTATCGAGACGCTGGCGCTCCAACACACCCAACGGGTCACTCCAATCGCGAAACCACGCCGCTAGCGCGTGTTCCGTAAAAATGGATACCGGTTTTGCGATCAGAATACGCGCTAGTTATTGATTGAGAGCATCCGGATTCCACTCAGCCAGAAATGCTCTCAGGACCGACCGTTCAATCCTTGCGGCCGGCAAGCTGCTCTTTGAGTGCGGCCAGTTTGGCAAACGGCGAGTTCGGATCTATCGACTGCTCGCGCTCGCGCGGCGCGCTGCTGGCGTAGGGACGATGCGAGGGTCCGGCGTCGGAGCGCCCCTCGCGACCGCCCTTGCGGGAACCCTGAACCCGACCCTTGTCCTGGTCCCTGTCCCGACCCTTGTCTTTGAAGCGCTCGCGCGGACGCCCCCCCTTGCCTTCACGCGATTCCCTCTCGTTCCCCGCGGGCGCGCTTTCGGCTGCCCCACCGGCAGACTGTCCACGCCGGCCTCGCCCATACCGCTCGCGCCCTTGCGCTCCCTCGGACGTCTCTTTGTCAGCGGTTGCCGGCTGCGGGCCATCCGGCCGCGCCTGTTGCCGGCGATGCCGATTGCGATCGTGACGCGGACGCCGATCGGCGGACCGACCGCCGGGCCGCCAGACCTCAATCATCGCGGGCGCGCCATCCGCCTCAGCCGGTGCCGCAACATTCGCGGCGATCTCGGCGGAGACCGCATCGCCTTCGATTGCGCTCCCGGCAACAACGGGAGCGGAATCAACCGGCACACCATTGTTGATGGCCGCCTCGCCGGCGTTGGAAGCCGCCGAGGCGCCGACAACTGGCGATGCCGCGGACGGCTCCTCGGCAACTTCAGTCGCCGCTTCTAAGGCCGTCGCCGCGACTCCGGATGAACCCGCATCCACCGCGGTCTCCGGTTCAACAGGTCCGATATCGGCTGTATCCGCGCGGTCGGAAACAGACTCCTGACCCTCAAGCACGACATCCATCGCAACCGCTTGCTGCGACACGCTTTCCGGTGCTCCGCCAGAAACCGCTTCCGCGGTGATCCCCGTCACAGGACCGCTCTCCGTTGCAGGTGTCGGTACCGGACACCGCTCCATGCGATAGCCAAGAGCGCTCAGGATGGAAGCAAAATCCTCACCAGCAGTGCCCGCGAGCGACGTCATGGCCTGCGTCACGACAAACCCGCGGCCATCGAATGCGCCAGCGGGCTTTTCGCCGGGCGCCCCTTCCCGCCATGACAGAGCCGGACGGATCAGGTCGGCAAGCCTTTCGAGGATATCGACGCGGACGGCGCGTTCGCCACATTGCCGATAGCCGAGGGCGCGATAGGCGTCGCGATCGAGCAGCTTGTCCGCCGGGAACGAAGTGCGGCCACTGCTTGCGAGATGCTGCGCGCTGGACAGCGCCGAAAGGTCGGCATTCTCCTGCTTCAGCGCCCACAACAGCGAGGCCAGCGACCGTGCAGCCGGCTTCAAAAGCAAGGGGAAATAGATATGGTAAGCGCCGAAACGCACCCCGTACTTGCGCAAGGACGAGCGCGACGGCTGATCGAGATCCTTTAGTTCCGCAGCGACCTTTTGCCGCTCCAGCACGCCGAGCGCCTCGATCAACTGGAAGGCAATGCCGCGTGCGATACCGGTGATATCCTCCGCTTTAGACAACTCGAACAGCGGCCCGAGAAGCTTCTCGATATGGGTTTTCAGCCATAGATCGAGCCTGGCTTGCACCGCCTCGCGCGGCGCTCCGGTCAGCCGTTCGTCGGAAATGATCCGCAGCCGCGGATGCAGCGCGTCGTCTGCAGCCACCAGTCGCGCCACCGCGTCTCCCGTCCAGCGAATGGTGCCATCCGAGGTCAGCACAAACTGGTCGTCCGCCGCCCCCGACAATTTCTCCGCGCGCGCCTCGATTTCGCCAGCTAGCGCCTTTTGCGCGATCGCCTGCAAGGCCTTGGCTTCGGAACCCGCCTCCGCCGCATCCGGCGCGAACGTAAATCCGTCGAGACGGCCGATCACATGGCCCTCAACGATCACCTCACCCGTCTTGCCGATTTCCGTATCCAACATCGTGTTTTCCCGCAGGCGGCGCATCAATACACTGGTCCGGCGGTCAACGAAACGCTCCGTAAGCCTTTGGTGCAGCGCATCGGACAATTTATTTTCGACCTCGCGCGAAATTGCCTGCCAGTGCCCGGGATCGGCCAGCCAGTCCGGGCGATTTGCCACGAAAGTCCAGGTCCGGATCTGCGCGATCCGTCCCGACAAGGTATCGATATCTCCGTCGGCACGATCGGCCTGCGCGACCTGGGCCGCGAACCAGTCGTCAGGAATCTTGCCTTCACGCATCAGAAAGCCAAACAGTGTCGTCACCAGTTCGGCGTGAGCCGCCGGCGCGATCTTGCGATAATCCGGAATTTGGCAAGCGTCCCACAGCCGCTCCACCGCGGCCGCGCTTTGCGCCATGGCGCGCACCTCGACGTCGCGCGCCGCGTGATCGAGCACCCGCAAATCTTCGGCGATCGGCGCGCGGGTCAGCGCCTCGTGCGAAGGAGTCAGCGCCAGCGAGACTTGCAACCCGCCAAGCGAAGAAAAATCGAGATCGGAATTGCGCCACTGCAGCGTTCTGACTGCCTCAAAAGTGTGGTTCTGCAGCGCGTCCACGAGTTCGGGCTCGAACGGCGCGCAGCGCCCGGTGGTGCCGAAGGTGCCGTTGCGAGTGGCGCGGCCGGCGCGGCCAGCAATCTGCGCGAACTCAGCAGGCGTGAGCCGGCGAAACTGGTAGCCGTCGTATTTACGGTCCGAAGCGAAGGCAACGTGATCGACGTCAAGATTGAGACCCATGCCGACCGCGTCGGTGGCGACCAGATAATCGACGTCACCGGATTGGAACATCGCAACCTGCGCATTGCGGGTGCGCGGGCTAAGCGATCCCAACACCACCGCTGCCCCGCCGTGTTGGCGTCGGATCAGTTCGGCAATGGCGTAAACCTCGTCCGCCGAGAAGGCGACGATCGCAGTACGGCGAGGCTGCCGGGTGATCTTGCGGTCGCCGGCGAATTCAAGCTGGGATAGCCGCGGGCGCGTGACGATACTCGCGCCAGGCAAAAGCCGCTCGACGATCGGGCGCATGGTGGCTGCGCCGAGCAGCAACGTCTCGTCGCGGCCACGCCGGCGTAGCAGGCGGTCGGTGAAAACATGGCCCCTTTCAAGGTCGGCCGCGATCTGGATTTCATCGATGGCGAGGAAAGACACGTCAAGATCCCGCGGCATCGCTTCGACGGTCGAGACCCAAAAGCGCGGGCGGGCCGGCTTGATCTTCTCCTCACCGGTGACCAGGGCGACGGAATCCGCCCCGGCGCGGTCGACAATCTTGTTGTAGATTTCGCGAGCGAGCAGTCGCAGCGGCAGGCCGATAATGCCGGAGGAATGCGCCAGCATCCGCTCGATGGCCAAGTGGGTCTTGCCAGTATTGGTCGGACCGAGCACTGCCGTCACGCCCGCGCCGGGCGCGCGACCGTTGCCGGGCGAAGATATCGAAGATGAAAAGGCCATATTTTCCGAGGGCTTTTGCGGCGCTAGCGGAGCGGGAAGGCGAATGTCAAATCCAAAGCTCCACTGGAGGCTATTGGCTTGGCTCGATCGATCCCAACATTTGCGTAGGCACCCTGCTTGCAGGGGACGCAACCGCACCACGGGATCGGAGGTGTTTCACAATGCGACGCATGCCGAGCCGCAGCTTAAGCTTTGGAACGAGTCCGGAACGAATCGCGCCCGAATCGCTGACTCCTGATCTATCTGGCTTCGTTCACCGCAACATCTCGTGTTTGAATGGACCTATGGAAACTAGATCAAGTTCTGCACCGCTTAACAAGAGTAGCAATTTCTCTTAGTTTATGAATCCATGAACGCATGAATTCAACAGCAGGAGTCAACAGGATTCTCTTGCAGCGAAACGACCTGTCGCCAGTCCCGCGCAGTGCCCACTCCTACCGGGTTTTAGCTGCCGTCTGCGGCGGTATGGCAGTCGTGTGGAACTCGGTCGCCTCCAGCTTGCCCGTGCCTAGCGGCGTTGGAATTGTCAGACGATAGGGTACGAGCACGCGTGTGCCGGCGATCGGCGCCAGCCAGATCTCCATGTTGCGCTCGGCGGCGAGATATTTGATCGCGAAGCGGTCCGGGACGTAGCCGGCGATCGGCGAGAAAAAGATCGCACAGACCACGACCGGGCCTTGATAGCCTTTTCCCGACTTCACGGTGTCCATGCGCTTGAAGTCGAGGCGCAGGTCGTAGCGCATGCGGCCGTCGAAGATCCCGGTCGAGGCATGACAGGCGCTGGGGCCGAGCGGGTCGGTAGTGCCGGGAGCCCGCAGCAGCGTTGCGCTCATTGGATCGAACACGCCGCGCTTGTGCGCGTCGTTGACCGGAATGCGCTTGGGGTCGACCGGCGGGCTCGGCTCGATGACGAAATCCTTTACATTGCCGCCCGCCAGCGACATGCGAATGGTCTCGGATTTCTTGGAGGACGAGATGGTCGCAATATAGCTCGCGGGAATCAACGCGCCGTTGACGATGCGGCCCTGCGAGGAGCCCGTGCCGGTCCCGTGGGCAAGCGCCTTAAGAAGCCCCGTGGCGCCCCCGCTTGCCGCGGCCGAATACTGATCGTCGAGGATATCGACTGTCCAGGCGCCGGTGCCGACGAGAATCCCCGCCAAGGTGACGTCATAGCGAGCCTCAAGCTTGCCCTGCGCCGCCGCCGGCGCCGCCAGCGTCAACATCGCGGCAAACATGGCAAACGGCACGCCGGCCAGTTGCCAAATTGAACAAAGAATCCATCGGAGCAACGTCGTCCGGCATAAGCTCACAACGGGTGGCCCTGCATGTCTCCGTCTGGTCCCAAATATTCTAACAGACTTGGCTTTCCCAAGCCTGCAGACTATCGCCGGTTGTAACGACCGTTGAATCCTCATCTAAGCAGAAGCCACCGAGGGAACCCAGCCCGGCACATCTGCGAACACGTGAAAAAAACAGGGTCGGCTCGGGATTACCGCTTCGGGCCCTGACAAATCTCGGCCTCCTCTGCAACACCGTGGTCGATGGCCATCCGTCGATACGGATTGCGCCCTTTATATGATGCAGGGCACGATGCAGGCAACGCGCGCAGAAATCCGGCCGGAATCCGGAATAATGAGGGGGATGGGCGCAAATAAGCCGAGTTCGGTCCCGACGCCTTGACGCCCTGCTACTGTCCCCCTATACGTCCGGCGTTCCTAAAATGGACACGATTTCGAACCCCGAGCCCGCCTTGAAGGCAGATGCCGGGGACGACAGAGGATTTTCGTATGTCCCGGCGCTGCGAACTGACGGCCAAGGCTCCTTTGGTGGGCCACAGGGTCAGTCACTCCAACATCAAGACCAAGCGGCGCTTCCTGCCGAACTTGGTGAACGTCACCTTCGTGTCAGAAACTCTGGCCAGTTCGGTCCGGTTCCGGGTGTCAACCCATGCCCTGAGGAGCGTGGACCATCGCGGAGGTTTCGATGCCTTCCTGTTGAAGGCGAAGGACTCAGAGCTTTCACCGAAAGCGGTCGAAATCAAGCGCCAGATCCAAAAGAAGCAGACCGCCAAGGCGGACTGATAACGTCGGGCTTGTTCGTTCGCTCGAACTCTCCGCCGCTACCGAGAATACGAAGGATCGGCCCCCCGCCGAACCCGGTCTTTAACTTTTGGTAGTGCGTCAGACGCACGACCTTACTTGGCACTGCCACTGCATTGCAGACGGGCGATCCCCCTTCGCGCGAAAGCTTGTGAATCTCAGTAAGGCATTGCGAATGTGATCGAGGCCGGCGTCGAGCGCCTGCGATCCGGCCGCCATCCAATCCACCCGGCCATCCAATTAGCGATTCGGTAACCGCCAATTGGGTGCGCTTCCGTGATTTTACTCATCCTTCAAGGGTCAGAAAATACAGTCCTGCCTCCGGATCGCGATTTTCGCGGCCATCGAATTCGTGGAGGCTTCCCATGAAGGGGGTAGTTTACAATCTGTTCGAAGAGGCCGTCGTCGAGAAATTTGGCGCCGATATCTGGGACGACCTGCTCGACGATGCCGGCGTAGCCGGCGCCTACACCTCGCTCGGCAATTATACCGACGACGAGATGATCGCACTGGTCGAAGCTGCGGCCGCCAAGCTGGATATGACCAGCAGCGATGTCCTGCGATGGTTCGGCGAACAGGCGATGCCGCTGCTCAAGCAGCGATACCCGGACTTCTTCTTGCCCCACAATTCATCGCGCAGCTTCGTTCTGAGCGTCAACAAGATCATCCACCCGGAGGTTCGCAAGCTCTACTCCGGCGCCAAGTGTCCGTTCTTCCACTTCCGCGAAACTCCGGAGGGCAACGTGACGATGGGCTATGAATCGTCGCGCCGGATGTGCGACCTGGCTCATGGTTTCATCAAAGGTGCTGCAGGCATTTTTTGCGAAGAAGTCAATGTTACGCATCATACCTGCATGAACCACGGTGCGGACAAATGCTTGATGGAAATCAAATGGGTATCCTGACCCCTTCCGCAGCTACGTTTGCCGATCCTTTCGATCAATTCAACCTCAGGATTCTGAAGCTCGAAAATCGCCTGCAGCGCGAGCGCGTGGCGCGACTGAAGGCGGAAGAGATCGCGGAAAAGGGTTTGAGAGATTTGTATGAGAAGCAGCAACAGCTTGCGCTGCTCGAGACCATCGCGACGGCGGCAAACCAGAGCAACTCGATCGACGACACCATGCGTTTTGCGCTCGACGCCATTTGCCAGCACACCGGCTGGGGCTTCGGCAATGTCTACCTGCCCTCCGCAACCATCCCCGACTATCTTGTACCGGCTGGCGTTTGGCATGCCGCCAACCCTGCGCATCTCGATGCTTTTATTTCGTTGACCTTGGAAACCGACTTCGCCATCGGCGAAGGATTGCCGGGCCGGGTCTATCAATCCGGCAAGCCCGTCTGGATTTCCGATCTGACCCTAGATCGCAATTTTCCGCGCACCGTGGTTGCCGCGCTGTCCGGCTGCTGCGCCGCGTTCGCATTTCCAGTGCTGGTCGGCAACGACGTGCTCGGCGTATTGGAATTTTTTCATCACAGCACGGTCAGCCCAGACAATCAGTTCCTGGGCGTGCTCGCGCAAATCGGCACCCAGCTTGGCCGCGTCGTCGAACGCCGCCGCGCCGAACAGAAACTGATGCACGATGCGACGCATGATCCGCTGACCGGACTGCCGAATCGCCTGCTGCTCACCGACCGGCTGGAGCGCGCGGTTGCGACGCATCTGCGCCGGCCGGACATCGGTTTCGCGGTGATCTTCATCGATCTCGACCGCTTCAAGCTGGTCAATGACAGTCTTGGGCATTCCGCCGGCGACATATTACTGCAGGAAATCGCCCATCGCTTCAGCCAGACGCTGATCGAGTCCGGTCATAAGCTCGCCGTCGGCGAGGCGACGCTAGCCCGGCTCGGCGGCGACGAATTCATCATCCTGCTGGAGGACGTCCAGCGCAGTTCCATCGCCGTCGATATCGCACAATCGTTGCAAGATTCTCTACAAAACCCGCTGTTCATCGACGGTCAAGAACTGTATTCGTCAGCCAGCATCGGTGTCGCCTCCAGCGAGGCGGGATATACCTGCGCGCCGGACATCATGCGAGATGCCGATCTGGCGATGTACCGCGCCAAGGCTGAAGGCCGTGCTCGCGTCGAAATCTTCGATCAAAGCCTACACGTCGACGCCAGGCGGCGCCTGACGCTGGAGAGCGAGTTGCGCAATGCGCTGAAGAAAAAAGAATTCGTGCTGCATTATCAACCTATCATCTCCCTTGGCTCGCGCGCAATGACCGGCTTCGAGGCGCTGGTGCGCTGGCAAAAAAGTGACGGGCAAATCATTCCACCGTCGGACTTCATTCCGCTCGCCGAGGAAACCGGCCTTATCGTCTTCATCGGCAGTTGGGTGCTCGAACAATCACTCAAAACTCTAGCAAGGTGGCAGCAAGAATTTCCCCGGGCCGAGCCGCTGAGCATGAGCGTCAACGTCTCGCCACGCCAGTTTCACCAGACCGAATTCGTCGAACAAGTGATCAATGCGGTAACCGCCAGCGGAGTCCCGCCACAAACGCTGCGGCTGGAAATCACCGAAAGCGTCACCATTCAGAACGCCCAGCACGCCGTCGGAATTCTGCAACGCTTGCGCGAGTTCGGCGTGCGCGTCAGCATCGACGATTTTGGCACCGGCTACTCCTCGCTAAGCTATCTGCATCAACTACCGTTCGACACCCTGAAGATCGATCGCTCGTTCGTCTCGGCGCTGCAATCGCGCAGCGACGGCGGGCAGATCGTTCAGACCATCCTTGACCTCGCGAAGAACCTCAATCTCGATGTCGTCGCCGAGGGCACCGAGTCTGAGGACCATGTCAAAATCTTGCATCAGATGGGATGCGGTTATGCGCAGGGCTATTTCTTCTCGCGCCCATTGAACGAAACCGCGGTGGTCGAGATGCTGTCGGCCAAGGACACCGCAGTGGAGGCGCTGCCGCCGTTGCTGGCAAATGGCTAGCGCGTATTTCTAATGGATACCGGCTTTGCGATCAGAATACGCGCAAGTTCTCGATTGAGAATTTTCTTCACGCGAACCGACTTCCAAGCCAAAATGCTCTAGTCGACCAGCGTGAACTGCATCAGCAGCGTGCGCTGGATTAACGAAAAGTTGTCATCGGATACGAGCGTTAGAACGACTTCGCCATCGTCGTTCACGAACGCACTGAGTCCTTCGAAATTGTCGATCTCCTGTCCGAGATCGGCATCGAAAATCGAGGGGCCATCCACCAGCGCGTCGGGCGCGATCGCATCGATCTTGATACGGCGGATGCGGACACCGATGCCGCCGGTCAGCGAGAATTTGCGTTCGAGGATCAACAGGTCCCCCGCAGGCAGCAAACAGGCGTCGCTGACATCGAAATTCTCGGTCCGATGGATGGCGAACCGGCCAGGCGAGGGTCCGCCGATCAGGAACGCGATGATATTGCGACCCGTATCGAGCCCACGTTCGGAGATCGCGATCAGCGTGCCGCCGAGCGGTCTGTCGCGTGGAACGACCACCATCGCCTCAACCCCCCGGTTGAACGGCAGCCCACCGATTGCCGCCGGCACCTCGACCTCTTCTCCCCGCGCGCGGGTATATCCCTTGTCAAAGTCGAAGCGCATGATCCGGTTGGCCCGCTCGATGCCGACATAGACCAGCGATCGATCGAGCGCGATCGATTCAGTATCGAACCAGCCGCGCGCGGTGATCGGCCTGCCATCGTGTCCTAGCATCGGCGCGGCCTCGACGTCCGCGAGCCCGACCATCTCACCGACCGTCCCGTAGACGATGCGGCCGGTGAACCAGGTGCCTTTGTCGCTGGCGGAAATGAACTGTTGCCCTTTTGAATCCAACCGCAGGCTCGACAACCCTCCGAAGCCGCGAAACGAGGAGGTGAGGATCAGCCCGCTACGAAAGGCGAGCGATCCGAAGCGCGTGCGCGAGCGATCACGCAGATCGAACGAGGCGACATGACGGGCGTTAACGGTAATCGACACCGCCGCTGGCGGCGTAAGCTCGTCAGGAGGCGGTTGTTCAGTCGCGTGGGTTGCGAATCTCGCGCGGGCCGCGGAGGGATCCGTCAACAGCAGGCCGGTTGACATCAGAAAAAGCAGGCTGCGGCGATCGATCAATGGTGCCATTCGCGGAGGACCGATCTGTCCGCGATGCGTCCCATACGCAGCACGGCATGTTGGCACCGCCGGGGACGCTGCGGACACCGGCTGTGTGTAATGGCTCCGCTTTTGCGAAGCAACGCGTTTGCGTCCCCGTTCGGGATGCCACCAACGCGCGCCGAGCTACTACGAATGCAGCTTGCGCGGGCGGCGCACTGGCGCGGGCGGCGGATCATGCGTCTCGCTGAACAGTTCGGCGAGCTGTTCGGTAATGGCGCCGCCGAGTTCTTCGGCATCCACGATGGTCACCGCGCGGCGATAATAGCGCGTCACATCGTGACCGATGCCGATGGCAATCAGTTCGACCGGGGATCGGGTTTCGATTTCCTCGATCACCCATCGCAGGTGACGCTCGAGATAATTTCCCGGATTGACCGAGAGAGTGGAATCATCGACCGGCGCACCGTCCGAGATCATCATCAAAATTTTACGCTGCTCGGAACGGCCCAGCAGCCGCTTATGCGCCCAGTCCAGCGCCTCACCGTCGATGTTCTCCTTGAGCAGACCCTCGCGCATCATCAACCCGAGGTTTTTCCGGGCCCGCCGCCAGGGGGCATCGGCGGCTTTATAAATGATATGACGGAGATCGTTGAGCCGCCCCGGCGTGACCGGCTTGCCGGCGGCGAGCCACGCCTCACGCGACTGCCCACCCTTCCAGGCTCGCGTCGTGAAGCCGAGAATTTCGACCTTGACGCCGCATCGTTCCAGCGTGCGCGCCAGAATATCGGCGCAGGTCGCGGCCACCGTGATCGGCCTGCCTCGCATCGAACCGGAATTGTCGAGCAGCAATGTCACCACGGTATCACGGAAGGTCGCCTCTTTCTCGTGCTTGAACGATAGTGGCTGATAGGGATCGATCACCACGCGCGCCAACCGCGCCGGATCGAGAATGCCTTCCTCCAGATCAAACTCCCAGGCGCGATTTTGTTGCGCCATCAAGCGACGCTGAAGGCGATTGGCGAGCCGCGCCACGATGCCCTGCAGGTGCGCAAGCTGCTTGTCGAGATAGCTACGCAGCCGCTCCAGTTCGTCATGATCGCAGAGGTCTTCAGCAGCGATGATCTCATCGAATTTTGGCGCGAAAGCGTGATATTCCGGGCCGCGCGGTTCATTGGCGCCCCTCACATTGGGCCGCGTTGCCTCGCCGGGCATCTCATCCTCAGCAAGGTCGCCATCCTCGAAAGCGTCGCTCGCGGAAGCCTGCGCGCTTTCCATGGCGCCGTCCGGCATTTCATCAGTCGCATCCTGCGCCTGATCCGCATTCATCTCCTGAGCGGCCTCGCTGTCGAGCGAGCCTTCCGCGCCGGACTGATCGTTCTCGCCCTCGCGGTTGTCGTCCTGGTTCTCCTCCTTCTCTGTCTCGGTATTGGTGTCATCACCGAGATCGAGCTCCGACAACAGGTCGTGCACGAGGTCGCCGAACTTCGCCTGGTCCTCGGTAAAATGGCTGAGCTGATCCAGCCGAGTGCCGATCTTGTCTTCCAGGAACGGTCGCCAAAGATCGACCACCTTGCACGCAGCGGTAGGCGGCGGCAGGCCGGTCAGCCGCTCGCGCACCATCATCGCCAGCGCATCCGACAGCGGCGCGTCGGCACGGTCGGTGATCTCATCGTATTTGCCGCGATGGAAATGATCGTCGAGCATCGCAGTCAGATTCTTTGCGACCCCTGTCATCCGGCGAGAACCAATGGCCTCGACCCGAGCCTGCTCTACTGCGTCGAATACGCCCTTCGCCTGCGGATTACCGGGCATCAGCTTGCGGTGCACTTTCGGATCGTGGCAGGCGATCTTCAGCGCGATGGAATCCGCATGACCCCGCACGATCGCCGCGTCGCGCCTGCTCATCTTGCGTCCGGGCTCGGGCAGCCGCGCCTTACCCGGCGACAGACCGGGCCGCTCGATGGCAAACGTCACTTCAAGCTCAGGTTGTCGGGCGATGGCGCGCAGGCAGGACGTCACCGCACGCTTGAAAGGCTCGGTCGGCGCTTCCTTCGGCGCGGTACGGAACTTGTTACTGGGTGATGCGGTGCTCATAACGCCTTTCCCTCGACCCGCGCGCGGGGAGAGGTATACAGAATCAACTCAACGCCACGTTGACCGCGGATTCGCTCAGTTCGACGTTGAAGCAGCGCTGGTAGAATTCAGCGACCAGCGGGCGCTCGAGTTCGTCGCACTTGTTGAGGAAGGTGACGCGAAAGGCAAAGCCCAGATCGTCGAAAATCTCGGCGTTCTCCGCCCAGGTGATGACGGTACGCGGGCTCATCACCGTGGAGAGATCGCCGTTGGCGAAGGCATTACGCGTGAGATCCGCTAACCTCACCATTTTACCGACAGTATCGCGGCCTTCTGGCGTGCGATAGCGTCGGGCCTTGGCCAGAACAATCTCGACCTCGTTGTCGTGCGGTAAATAGTTCAGCGTGGCAACAATGTTCCAACGGTCCATCTGCGCCTGATTGATCTGCTGGGTGCCATGATAAAGGCCGGAAGTGTCGCCGAGACCGATGGTATTCGCAGTCGCGAACAGGCGGAACGCCGGATGTGGCTTGATGACCCGGCTCTGATCGAGCAGCGTCAAGCGTCCTGAGGATTCCAGCACGCGCTGGATCACGAACATCACGTCCGGACGACCGGCATCGTATTCGTCGAAGCACAACGCCACATTGTTCTGGTAGGCCCATGGCAGAATGCCGTCGCGGAATTCGGTGACCTGCTTGCCGTCCTTGACCACGATCGCATCCTTGCCGACGAGATCGATCCGGCTGATGTGACTGTCGAGATTGACGCGCACGCAAGGCCAGTTCAACCGCGCCGCCACCTGCTCGATATGGGTTGATTTGCCGGTACCATGATAACCGGTGACCATGACACGGCGGTTCTTGGCGAAGCCGGCGAGAATTGCCAGCGTGGTTGCGCGATCGAAGCGGTAGTCGGGATCAACATCCGGCACGTGCGGATCGGTCCCGGAATAGGCGGGAACCTCGAGATCACTGTCGATTCCGAATACCTGCCGCACCGACACCTTCATGTCTGGCAGGCCTGCGGAGGTTTCGGTTTTGGTCATGGCGGCGGTCGTCATCAATCCTCCGAGGTTCGGGGGGCGCTCCCGAAACCAGGACGCGCATGGCTACGGATGAGAGGCCCGCGCGAAATTTAGCAGAGAGCAGCAGCCGGCAGAAGCCCGTCAGGCGATCAAAGTTCCATTGGGATATCATCGAGATATGCACCAAATGCAGATTTTGAAGGACTGCTCCGCGAATCAGGCCCGCTCAGCCAAAATTTGCCGGAAGAACTCTTGAACCAAGGAGACCTTGGAGACATTTGGTGTAACTAGGCGTCAGCCGGGGCGCGAGGACTTTCGTGACCGATTTCATCGCGCATTTGAGCAGCCTCGTGGCCGCCCATGCAGGGCTCGCCTATTCCGCCGTCTTTCTCGCCGCGTTGCTCGAAGCCGTTCCGGTGTTCGGCTCGCTCATCCCCGGTTCGACAATCATTCTCGCAATGAGCGCCCTGATCGGCAGTGGCGAACTGAAACTTTTACCGGTCATGCTTGGCGCGATCGTCGGGGCCGTCATCGGCGACGGCAGCGCGTTCTGGATCGGGCATCGATCCGAACGCGAAATCCTCGGGGTCTGGCCGATGTCGCGCTATCCCGGCCTCGTCGCGCAGAGCAAAACCTTCTTCAATCGTTATGGCACGCTGGCCGTATTCTTTGCCCGCTTCGTCGCACCGGTACGCGCCCTGGTGCCGCTGACAGCCGGCGCGCTGGGGATGCCGCCGTTGATATTTTCTGCCGTGAACATCCCGGCGATCTTGCTCTGGGCTTCCGCGCATATCTTGCCCGGCGCGCTCGCAATATCGGCGCTGCATCATTATGGCGGGCTACCTCATCATTTCGGCAAACTGATCTGGATTGCTGCCGTGATCGTCGTTGCCGCGATCATCGGCGCCGGGACATGGTGGCGTTACCGCGGGCGCGGCTGCAACGTGTCTGCCACTGTGGATAAGCGAACCGGCTAGTGACCACTAGCAACTATAAACTTCTAGTGGAGTTTTGGATTCTACATTCGCAATGCGAGCCCGCAGCAGGTGGGGTGCGAATGTCAAATCCGCTCCACTAGCTATCATTGGAGCGATCATGACCAAACCTCTTGTGGTGTCGATTCCACACCGCCTCGGCAAGGACGAAGCGGTACGCCGGATGAAAGCGGGACTTGGCAGCGCCCGAACGCAATACGCCCAGTTGATCCAGGTCAATGAAGAACTGTGGAGCGGCGACCGCCTAGTTTTTTCCGTCACGGCCATGAAGCAGCAGGTGTCGGGAATTATGGACGTCTCCGAAGACCATGTTCGTCTCGAAGTGACATTGCCGTGGCTGCTCGCTCGCCTAGCCCACGGAATTCAGGGCGTGATTCAGAAAAAAGGCACGCTGATGCTCGAGAAGAAAACGGATGAACGTTGACAGGTGACGCCAACGTTCGATGGGAGCAGCGCGAGGCGACGCCTCACGCGCTGCGCACGACCGTCTTCAGGTAATTGTATGCCTTGATGATCTCGATCAGGCGGTCTTCCGTCGAGCGATCGCCGCCGTTGGCATCGGGATGATGCTGCTTCACCAGCATCTTGTATTTCGCCTTCACAGTTTCGAGCGTCGCGTCGGCGCCGAGGCCCAATACTTGTAACGCCTTGCGCTCCGCGTTGAATACCTTGCGCGTCTCGGGTTTGGCTTCGGAACCTGACCCCGGACCGGGACGCCATTTTCCGCGGCCATTGAGTTCACCGAACACGCTGAAGGGATCGGCCATGCCGTCGAGATCGATGTCGCCGGCCTTGCCTTTGCCCTTGGTGCCGTTGGCGCCCATCTTCCAGGTCGGGCGGTGGCCGGTCAGCGCATCCTTCTGATAGCGCGCGACCGCGTCCGCATTCATGCCCTGAAAGAAATTGTAGGACTGGTTGTACGCGCGAACATGATTGAGGCAGAAATGGAAATACTCGCGCTCGTTGCCGCGGCCTTTCGGTGCGCGGTGTGATCCTCTGCTCTCACAGTCCGGCCACTCGCAGGCGACCACTTCCTCGCGCGCGCGCGGCTGCTTCGCACCGGCCCTCGGCTTGATGCGGATGCTATCGAAGAATTTCGACGAATCTATCGGCATGATGTGTTTGACACCGCAATGCTCTAGGCTTCAAGTCTTGACATCGCATTTATTCCGTCCGGCGTCCGCACCATTGACGGAAACGAACGATGGGCGTTAAGTCGCTCGCCATGAGCGTGAAGGATAGCATCTCGCAGAAACTCAACGAAGCTTTCGCCCCAGAAAGCCTCGATGTCGCCGACGAGTCGTATCTTCATGAGGGTCACGCCGGCCATCGGCCGGGCGGCGAGACGCATTTCCGTATTCATATTGTGTCGCGAGCTTTCGAAGGAAAGAGCCGGGTCGAGCGTCATCGAATGATAAATACGCTGCTCGCCGCGGAACTGGCCGGACCCATTCACGCGCTGGCGATTCGGGCGACGGTACCGGGCGAACCGGGAAGCTAAATGCGGGGCACGCGGACAGCAAGGTCCGTCCCTCGTGGTGGTTTCAACTGGATGTGGATAGTCGGCCGGCAAGAGCCGCTTCGAAGCAGCGTGTCCATCGCCAGCGCACACGCCGCTCAAAATTCACCTTGCGCTTTTATCGGATATTAACCCGCTTTTCAGTACATCGGAGCAGACTACCTCCGTGTTACGGCAAAACGCGCACGCAGTAGGGCGTAACACATTCGGATTCGACTCGCTGGAATCATCCATGGCCGAAGCAGCCTCGACGGCGCTCATCGCCGAACTGGAAAGTGCGGTGAAGGGCGGCTCATCCGAGCGACGGCTCCAGATGCTTCGCCAGGTCACCGACCTGTTCCTGTCCGATGCCGACCGGCTCAACGAAAATCAGATCGGCGTCTTCGATGACGTTCTCGTCCGGCTGATGGAGCAGATGGAGGCGCGCACGCTGGCGCAACTCAGCACGAACCTTTCGGGGTCAAGCCTCGCACCGAAGGAGACCGTCCGGCAACTTGCTTATCATCAGGATGAGTCAGTCGCAGTACCGGTTTTGACAAAATCAACCAGACTGTCTGACGGCGACCTGATTGAAATCGCGAGCCTGCGCGGGCCGCAGCACCTGCTCGCCATATCGCACCGCGATACTTTGAGCGAGGGAGTGACCGACGTGCTGCTTAAACGCGGCGACTCGCGGGTCTCCCATACGCTGGCCAAGAATGCAGGCGCGCGCTTCTCCGAAACCGGTTACGCGGTCCTGGTTGAAAGCTCCGAAAAGGACGATACTCTCGCTGAGAAGCTTGGGCTGCGGTTGGACATCCCGCTCAAGGTGCTCCGCGAACTTCTTTCCCGAGCCAGCGCCGCGGTGCGAGAGCGTCTGCTCAAGGCGGCGCCCCCTGAAATGCGCGCGAAGATTCAAGCCGCGATCCAATCAGTGGTCGAACAGATCGCCTCTCCCAGCGTGGCACCGGTCAACTACGCCGAGTCGGAGTCGATGGTCCTTGCCCTGAACCGGGCCGGAAAGCTCGGCGACCAAACCATCAACCGGTTTGCGATACAGGGTGAGTACACCCACATTATTGCTGCGCTCGCGCTGTTGAACTCCGTGAGAACCGAAGCAATCGAGCCGCTGATCACCAACCCTCGCCCCGACGGATTGATCGTTGCCTGCAAGGCAGCGCGGCTGGACTGGTCAACGACCAATATGATCCTTCGCAATCGCCCGCATTGCCGTCCTCTGACCAAGCAGGAATTCGAAAACGGCCGCGAAGTGTTCGACGCGCTCTCTCTGTCATCAGCGCAACGCACCATCCGGTTCTGGTCCGCGCGCGGCTCGGCGAGGAAAGCCGATGCGCCGGACACGGCGGTCGCCATTTCGGACATCTGAGCCATGAGTTGGGGCAATCGGAAAGACGACCGGGTGACATTCGCTACCGGCTATTCCGTTCTGATGATGGGAATCGACGGAACATGGCAACGGTCATGCACCATGCTGGACATCTCCAACAGCGGCGCGCGTCTTCAGGTGAAAGACTCGATCGAAGGATTGAACCTCAAGGAGTTCTTTCTGCTGCTGTCATCGACCGGCCTCGCCTTTCGTCGCTGTGAGCTCGTCCGCGTCAATGGCGACGAGATTGGCGTCAAATTCGTTGAGGACAAGGTTCCGAACAAGAAGAAAGGCCGGGCGCTTGCCAAATCCGATTCGTGACATAGCGCGTTTTTGAGCGAAGCATGTCCTCGGACTTGACTCGATGATGGATACGCTCCTGCCCGCTTCGAGCCGTTCTAGATCGTCTCCACTCCGCGCGGCACCGGCTGAATGCGCAGCGCGGTGATGCGATTGCGCTCGCGCCGCAAAACCCTGAAGCGAAAACCGTAAAAGGTAAAATTCTGGCCACGCTCCGGGATCGAACGCGCCTCGTGAATCACGAGGCCTGCGATGGTGGTCGCCTCCTCGTCTGGAAGATGCCAGTCCATGGCGCGATTGAGATCACGGATCGGCACCGAACCATCCACCACGACCGAACCGTCGGCTTGTTGCCGAACCCCGGCTACGACCACATCGTGCTCGTCGGAGATATCGCCGACGATCTCCTCGAGAACGTCTTCCAGCGTCACCATGCCCTCGACTTCACCGTATTCGTCGACCACCAGCGCGAAGTGAGTCTTGCGGCGGCGAAACGCCTTAAGCTGATCGGAAACGGGGCGCATCTCCGGCACGAACCACGGCGGCAGCGCAATCGCGTTGACGTTGATTCGGGCAATATCGCCCTCCGAGGCGTGGATCGCCCGCAACAGATCCTTGGCATGGAGCACACCGACAATGTTCTCCGGCTTGTCGCGCCAGAGCGGAATGCGGGTGTATTCGCTAACAAGCACCTCGCGGACGAGATCCTCGGGGGGCAAGTCGGCATTGACCGTCACCATCGCGGTGCGATGAACCATCACGTCTGACACCGCGAGATCACCGAAGCGGAACACATTCTGGATGTATTCGGCCTCACCGCTTTCGATTCCGCCGTGCTCGGCGGATTCACCGATCAGCCCTTCGATCTCTGCGCCGGTCAACACGTCATGTTGCGAGACTTCCTTGACGCGAAGCGCGCGCAGGATGGCGCGCGAGGCCGAATTGAGCAGCCAGTTCAGCGGGTAGAACAGGATGTAGGATACATACAGCGGATAAGCGATCCACTGCGACACCGGCTCCGGCTGCCGGATCGCCAGGGTCTTCGGCACCTGCTCGCCGATCACGATGTGCAGCGACGAAAACACAAGAAATCCGGTCAGGAACGAGGTCAAATGCAGCGCCGGTTCCGGCATGCCGAGCGGCCGCAGCAGGGGATCGAGCAGGGCCGCAACCGTTGGCTCGCCGACCCAGCCAAGGCCGAGAGATGCCATGGTAATGCCGAGCTGGCAGCAGGCGAGATAGGCCTCGATGTTGCCCAAGATGTCGCGCATCAGCCGCGCCCCGAACCGACCGCGTTCCGCCATCGCCTTGACGCGATAGCCGCGGCTTTTCACCAGCGCGAATTCCGCCGCAACGAAGAACCCGTTGGCAGCAAGCAGCAGCAAGGCGAGCAGTATCTGCAGGAAAGTCGAACTCATTGCGGCCCCATGGCCTTGCCGAACTTATCCGATTCGACCATTCACATCCCCTCCACCAGGCATTGCCTGCGAATGTCAGAATCAAAATTGCTGCAAGGACATTGCGACGTCGTAATCAACACTTGATCACGTTCATGACTTTGAATCGAATCGACCCAAACTCATGACCGTGATTGATTCCAATATTTTGGAGCGCTATGCGGGCGGAAAACCGCCCCACACTTTTTCTCATCTCGCCCTATAGCGTTTTCGAGCGAAGTGGGAACCGGTTCGCGTGAAGAAAACGCGCCAAATCAAGATCATAGAGCCTCGCTTCTGATTCCATCAGAAGCGAAAAGGCTCTAGGCCGGCGCGTCTGCGAGCTTGCGGACCAGAAAATCCCGTACCATCGAAGGCTCGACGTCCGATGACACGACCGCCTGACCGATCGCCTTCAGCAGAATGAAGGTCAACCGGCCGCGCTTCACCTTTTTGTCTTGCGCCATCAGCGCCATAAGCGCGTCCGCATCGGCCAAGCCTTCTTGCTTGAATCCGGCGATGTCCTGCAAGCGCGTCGGCAGACCCGCCGCCGCCAGGTGCCGCTGGACGCGAGACACGTCGGCAACCGCGATCATTCCAAGTTGCGCCGAGAGTTCGGCAGCCAACACCATGCCGATCGAGACGCCCTCGCCGTGATAAAGGCGACCGCAAAATCCGGTGGCTGCTTCCAGCGCGTGGCCGAAGGTGTGTCCGAGATTGAGCAACGCACGCTCGCCGGTCTCGCGCTCGTCGCGGGCGACGATGGCAGCCTTGGCACGGCAACTGGTGGCGACCGCATGCTCGCGCGCCGCGCCGCCTTGGACGATGCCTGCATGATTGGCTTCCAGCCACGCGAAGAACGCCTCATCGCCGAGCAGGCCGTATTTGGCGACTTCGGCATAACCAGCACGGAACTGACGCGGCGACAACGTATCCAGTACGGCAGTGTCCGCGACCACCAGGATCGGCTGGTGAAAGGCACCGACCAGATTTTTTCCCTGCGGCGAGTTGATGCCTGTCTTGCCGCCCACGGACGAATCCACCTGCGCTAACAGCGAGGTCGGCACTTGCACGAAATCGACGCCACGGCGTACGATCGCGGCGGCGAAGCCCGCGAGATCGCCGACCACGCCTCCGCCAAGCGCGACGACAAGATCGTTGCGCTCGATCCTGGCCTTGATCAGTTCCTCACAGACAAATTCGACGCCTTCGTAGCTCTTTGAGACCTCCCCTTCGTCGACGACAATCCGCGACGTTGCGAGACCGGCGCCGATAAGCGATGCCTCGGTTCGCTGAAGCCAATGAGTGGCAACATATTCGTCTGTGACGACGGCGACGCGTGCGCCGGGACGCAACGCGGCGATTCGCTCGCCGAGCGACGGCAGGATGCCCCGGCCGATGACAATGTCGTAGGAACGCTCACCGAGCGCGACGTCAACCGTGATCGGGTCCGGGTTTTTCAGCGGAGTGGTCATTGCGTGGTGTTAAATCCCTCATCAGGTTTTGCAGTCACTTCGCCGCGGCAAAGCCCGAGATGAAGCAGGCCGATGCATTCATCGACGATCCGTTCGTACGGCGCATCGCGCGAGACGACCGTGATATTCGCCAGCTGGTAGATGGGCTCGCGCTCGGCGATCAGACGCTCGATCGTCGCGGCAGCATCGCCCGTTTGCAGCAAGGGTCGATCGGCTCGGCGCCTCACCCGGCGCAGAATCACCTCGGCGTCCGCCTTGAGCCAGATCGAGACCGCCCGCTCGCACAGGCGCGCCCGGGTTTCCTCGCGCAGCACGGCGCCACCACCGGTCGCGAGCACGATCGGGCCACCATTCAACAGCCGCGCGATCACGCGTGCTTCACCATCCCGGAAATGGGGCTCGCCATGGGTTTCGAAAATTTCGGGAATCGACATTCCGGCCGCGAGCTCGATCTCGGCGTCAGCATCAACGAATCGCATCCCGAGACGCGCCGCGAGACGCCGCCCGATGGTGGACTTGCCGGCACCCATCATGCCGACAAGCGCCAGCGACCGCCCGGCGAGCGCCGCGACTATGGCGGTCTCGGGGGATGCGCCGACGTTGGTCGGTGAAACGGTTTCGGACGTCAAAGGACACCTGCTGGAACGCGATTGCACGTTTGAAGTGGATTTGACGGTCGGCCTTCCATGATCCAGGCGGCGAACGTTCGAATCCAAGCCCACGACAAGTCGGGACCGCTCATCCCGGCCAGCTATACTACTCTCGTCGAGGAGGTTGCCAGAGACTCTTGCGCCTGGCTTGCGAACATGTTGGTACTTGTTGCGCTCGCCTGAAGGTCAATATCGTGCTCGGGACTGCAAATGCCCAGCCTGTTCCGCTTTCTGACAATCGTCGCGGCGCTCGGTGCGATCGGCTACGGCGTGATTTTCGGGCTGGCGAATTTCGTCGACCCGACGCCGCGGGAAATGGCGGTGACCATCCACCCGGATCAATTTCTCAAGAAATAGCTGCTACGCCTGCGGTATGAAATCCAATAATTCCCCCGACGCGAAGCTGGCCACCCTGTTCCTCGACATGCTGGCGGCCGAGCAAGGCGCCGGCGACAACACGCTCGACGCCTACCGCCGGGATCTCGAGGACTTATCCGCATTCTTCGCCCGCTCGCGGCAGAATTTCGTCATCGCCGGCACCCAGACGCTACGAGACTATCTCAATGACCTCGACCTTAGGGGGTTTAAGTCATCAAGCGTCGCGCGGCGCCTGTCAGCGATGCGTCACCTGTTTCGTTTTCTGCTGAGCGAACGCGTCAGGAACGACGATCCCGCGGCCATCCTTTCGGGTCCAAAACGCGGACGCAGCCTGCCGAAAATCCTGTCGATAGGGGATGTCGACCGCCTGCTCGCGCACGCAAAGATGGATGCCGAATCTCCGGACATCTCACCTGCCCGGCGATTGCGCGCGGCGCGGCTGTATTGCCTGCTTGAAGTGCTATATGCCACCGGGCTCCGCGTATCCGAACTGGTCTCGCTACCGCTGTCGGCGGCACGGCGCGATGCCCGCATGATCGTGGTGCGCGGCAAGGGCAACAAGGAGCGATTGGTACCGCTCAACAACGCGTCACGGCAGGCGATGGCAGACTATCTCGTCGCAATGGACGATCAGCGCGGCACAGGCAAAGCCGCAGGAGCACGGCCAAAATGGCTGTTTCCATCGTTCGGCGAAAGCGGTCACCTGACACGCCAGCACTTTGCGCGTGAGCTGAAGGAACTGGCGTCGGCGGCCGGTCTCGCGCCCCGGCTGGTCTCACCGCACGTGCTGCGCCATGCTTTCGCAAGCCATCTGCTGCATAACGGCGCAGACCTGCGAATCGTACAGACGCTGCTCGGCCATACCGACATCTCGACCACGCAAATCTATACGCACGTCGTGGAAGAGCGCCTGAAAAGCCTGGTACGCGACCTGCACCCGCTGGCGGAGGCCTGACCGGCGCTCATGCGCAGACGCCATCGAAACCATCGCGACCCGACCCTGACTTCAAGTATTCCGCTTCACCCTTGACTTAACGCCCATCAGCCGCGAAAGAGCGCTCGCGCCCAACTGTACCTAACCAGCCATCGGGCCCCCAACCTCACCCGCTTTCTAAATATTTGAACAAAAAGACTTTTATCTATTCGATCGATAGATTTCGCCTCCCCGCGCCTTCGTCTCTATACTGCTGGAATGCCCGATCCCATGCGTAGCTACCTCGATTTCGAAAAACCCGTCGCCGAACTCGACTCCAAGATCGACGAACTCCGTGCGCTCGCCGCCTCCGGCAGCGACATCAGCGAGGAGATTTCCAGTATCGAGGAGAAGGCCGCGCAGGCTCTGAAGGATCTCTACGCCAACCTGACTCCCTGGCAGAAAACCCAGGTGGCACGGCACCCGCAGCGGCCGCACTTCTCTGATTTCGTCAAAGGGCTGATTACCGAGTTCACGCCGCTGGCCGGCGACCGCAAGTTCGGCGAGGACGAGGCGCTTATCGGCGGCTTCGGCCGCTTCCGAGGCGAAAGCATCTGCGTTATCGGACAGGAGAAGGGCGCAACCACCGAAAGCCGGCTGAAGCACAATTTCGGGATGGCGCGCCCGGAAGGCTATCGCAAGGCGGTCCGGCTGATGGATATGGCCGACCGTTTCGACATTCCCGTGCTGTCGCTGGTCGATTCCGCCGGAGCTTATCCCGGCATCGGCGCCGAGGAGCGCGGCCAGGCCGAGGCAATCGCGCGCTCGACCGACGCGTGCCTGTCGCTCGGCGTCGCCAATATCGCCGTGATCATCGGCGAGGGCGGCTCCGGCGGCGCCATCGCGATCGCCACCGCAAACCGCGTTTTGATGCTGGAACATGCGATCTATAGCGTGATCTCGCCGGAAGCGGCGTCGTCTATCCTCTGGCGCGACGGAAGCAAGGCACAAGAAGCAGCGACCAACATGAAAATCACCGCGCAGGATCTGCTGCGGTTCGGCGTGATCGACACCATCCTCAAGGAGCCGCGGGGCGGCGCACACCGCGATCCCGCCGCCACTGTCGCGCTTGCCGGAGACGCTATCGCCGATGCGTTGAACGATCTGCGTACTCTCGACCGCGACTCGCTTCGCAAGCAGCGCCGCCAGAAATTCCTCGAAATCGGGCGTAAACTGGGCTGAGCACCAGCGCTTTACCCACGTTTCGGCGACACGAATCTGTGCCTTGTTCCAATTGTCGTGACCGGGTTCGGCTCCCGGCAAATCCCATGGCTTTGGTTCCGGAAGCCGCTGAGCCGCCCTAATTCAGCCCCGTCCGGAATATTTAGTCTCCATTCACCACTCGAAGTCGTAGTTCATCTTGTTCGGTTCCACTTGGCTTGCGGGCTCGGAGGCTTAAGGATAATATTTTATTCAATGGCTTGGGGCACGATGCCATGAATTTGGGGTGCAGCTTGCCCGTCCTTTGCGGAGCTTTGCTTTGATTAATCGCTCGGCTGCTCGCGCGATCGTGACCTTTGCCGTGCTGACGGGCGGTGCGCTTCTGGCCGGCTGCAACACCGACGACGCCTCACTCGCGAGCAACGCCAAGGCCAACCAGCCGGTGCCGCCCAAGGTTGTCACCGCCATGACCGCGAAGGACATGGAACTGCAATCGCCGATCCTGATCCGGCTATTTAAGCAGGAGGCCGAACTCGAGGTTTGGAAGCAGGACCGGTCCGGCAAGTTCGCCTTACTCAAGACCTACCCGATCTGCCGCTGGTCCGGCGATCTCGGCCCGAAGACACGCGAGGGGGATCGTCAGGCTCCGGAAGGATTCTACAGCATCTCGCCGGCGCAGATGAATCCGCGCTCCGCCTACTACCTCTCGTTCAACACCGGCTATCCCAACGCCTACGACAAGTCGCTGGGTCATACTGGTTCCGAATTGATGGTGCATGGCGACTGTTCCTCGCGCGGCTGTTACGCCATGACCGACGAGCAGATCGCCGAAATCTACGCAATCGGACGGGAGTCATTCTTCGGCGGTCAGCGCGCCTTCCAGTTCCAGGCCTATCCATTCCGCATGACGCCCGTAAACTTTGCGAAGCATCGCAACAACCCGAACATGCCGTTCTGGAAAATGATCAAGGAAGGCAACGATCATTTCGAGGCCACGCATCAAGAGCCGAAGGTCGCCTTCTGCGAGCATAAGTACGTGTTTGATCCGGCGCCCCCGACCGGCTCCGTCAGGCCGCTTGAGTTCAACGCCTCAGCGAAGTGTCCGGCCTATGCGGTGCCTGACGAGATCGCAAGCGCGGTGCGCGAGAAGCAGCAGCGCGACAATACCGAAATAGCCAACCTGATCTCGAAGGGATCGCCGGTCGCCAAGCTCAACACCGGAATCGACGGCGGCATGAACCGGGTGTTCGCCGCCAAGCTGCCCGAGGGTCAGACGGGGCTTTCAGATCCCGTGGAACCCGGCCTGAAGACCACGGCGTTTTCGCCGGCGCCTGGCACCATTCCACCGACCGTCAACCCGCCACGCAATTCGGCAGCAGCAACAGTCGCGACCTCCTACGAACCGGAGGCCGACGCGACAAGGCCGTCGTCATCTTTGCTAGCCCCCTCCAAGCCGAACAGCATCTTCACCAATCTTGCCCGCAAGATAGGTTTCGGAGACGCCGACACGACCGCCACAACCAAGGAACCTGTTTCGGCTTCGGCCAAACCCAAAGAGTCTGCTTCGGCCAAGCCAAAGACGGCAACTCCGGCGCGCAGCGTTCCGCTTCGCCCGGCCGTGGAGAAGCACACAGCACCCAAAACGGCAGAGAAGACGGCTAAAAAGGGAGCTAAGCCAGAACACGTCGCAACCGCGCGGCCCCCGCTCAAGCCCGCAGTCGACGCTCCCGCGACGGCTTCGATTCCGAGCGCAGCACCGTTGGCGTCATCGAACTCGTTCGATAGCCGCTTCTCGGTCTCCCGGTAATATCCAGACCTGTCGGACAGGTGTTATTCCGAGCGCGGCGACGAAGGCCTCAAGAGCTTTTCTGCTTCTGACAGAATCAAAAGCGTAGCTCTATAATTTAAACCTGACGCGTTCTTCACGCGAACCGGTATCCACTTCGCTCGAAACGCTCGAGGTCTCTCGCCGGCTGGAATGACAGCCGCGTCGGGAGGGCTTCAGGCGTAGCGGCCGTGGCAATGCTTGTATTTCTTGCCTGAACCGCAAGGACAGTCCTCATTGCGGCCGACCTTGCCCCAGCTCGCCGGATTATTCGGATCGCGGCTGGAACGGTCCGCATGCGCTGCCGGCGCCAGCGAGGCCCCGGCAAAACTGCTTTGCGCAAACGCCATCTCGTCCTCACCGGTATTCGGATCGAACTTATGGGCTTCCATCACAGGCAGCGCCGGCTGTTCCTCCTCGGGCGGCACGATCTCGACGCGCATCAACTGCCCCGTCACCGCCTCGCGCAGATTGGCAATCAAGCTTTCGAACAGGGAAAAGGCTTCCGACTTGTATTCCTGTAGCGGATCGCGCTGGCCATAGCCGCGCAGGCCGATAACCTGACGCAGATGATCCAGCATCACCAGGTGTTCGCGCCAGAGATGGTCCAGGGTCTGCAGCAGGATGGTCTTCTCGACGTAGCGCATGACGTCAGGCCCCCATTGCCCGACCTTGGCCGCCATATGCTCGTCGACACGGCTTTCGATACGCGACAGCAACTCCTCGCCGGCAATGCCTTCTTCTGCGGCCCATTCATCCACCGGCAACTCGATATCGAGCACGCGGTTCAGCTCTTCTTTCAGGCCGGCGACATCCCACTGCTCAGGGTACTGGTTCTCCGGCACATGCTTTGTGACGAGGTCCTCGACGAACGCATGGCGCATGTCGACGACGGTTTCGGCGACGCTTTCGTTCTGCATCAGATCGACACGCTGTTCGAAGATCACCTTGCGCTGGTCGTTCTGCACGTCGTCGTACTTCAGCAAATTCTTGCGGATGTCGAAGTTGCGCGCCTCGACCTTCTGCTGTGCTTTCTCCAGCGCCTTATTGATCCAGGGGTGGGTGATGGCCTCGCCTTCCTTAAGGCCAAGCCGCTGCAGCATGGTGTCGAGCCGATCCGACCCGAAGATCCGCATCAGGTCATCGTCCAGCGACAGGAAGAATTTCGAACGGCCAGGATCGCCCTGGCGGCCGGAACGGCCGCGCAACTGGTTGTCGATGCGCCGCGACTCGTGGCGTTCCGAACCGATGATGTAGAGCCCGCCGGGGCGGGTCACGGTCTTGGCCGGCTTTGAACCCTTGGCCGGCTCAATCTCGACGATATCCTCCGCCTTAAGCACCATTTCACGGAAGCGCTCGATATCGGCCTTGACTTCCCCTATTTTCGCTTCTCTTTCAGCTTCGTCTGTGATGTCGGCCGTCTCGACTTGAGCGCGCATCTCCAGCGAGCCACCGAGTTTGATATCGGTGCCGCGACCGGCCATGTTGGTCGCGATGGTGATCGCGCCGGGCACGCCGGCTTCGGCGACGATATAAGCTTCCTGCTCATGGAAGCGGGCGTTCAGCACCGCGAACAGCTTTGCCGGTTTGCCGGCGCGAGCCGCAGCGTACAGCTTCCGCATCGATTTCGGATCGCTGAAGTCGATCTGCTTGTAACCATGCTTCTTCAGATAATCGGCGAGAACCTCGGATTTCTCGATCGAGGCGGTTCCGACCAGCACGGGCTGCATCCGCGCATTGGCGCGCTCAACCTCAGCCAGGATCGCGGCGTATTTCTCGTTCTGGGTACGGTAGACCTCGTCGTCCTCGTCGAGACGCGCAATCGGCAGGTTCGTCGGTATCTCGACGACTTCGAGCTTGTAGATGTCGGCCAGTTCGTCGGCTTCCGTCGACGCCGTGCCGGTCATGCCCGCGAGCTTCTTGTACATCCGGAAGTAGTTCTGGAAGGTGATGGAGGCGAGCGTCTGGTTCTCCGGCTGCACCGGCTGATGCTCTTTCGCTTCCAGCGCCTGATGCAAGCCTTCCGAATAGCGGCGGCCCGGCATCATGCGGCCAGTGAATTCATCGATGATGACGACCTCGCCGTCGCGGACAATGTAGTCCTTGTCGCGGGTGAACAGCGAATGCGCGCGCAGCGCCTGGTTGATGTGGTGGACGACGGAGACGTTCTCGACATCGTAAAGCGAGTCGCCTTTGAGCTGGCCGGCCTCGCGCAGCAGCGTCTCGATCTTCTCCATGCCGGCTTCGGTGAGCGCCACCGAGCGCTGCTTCTCGTCGACCTCGTAGTCTGTCACCTTCTCGAGATTCGGCATGAAGGTGTCGATGGTGTTGTAAAATTCGGAGCGGTCGTCGAGCGGGCCGGAAATGATCAGCGGCGTCCGCGCTTCGTCGATCAGAATCGAGTCAACCTCGTCGACGATAGCGAAGAAGTGCTCACGCTGGACCATATCCTCCAGCCGGTACTTCATATTGTCGCGCAGATAGTCGAAGCCATACTCGTTGTTGGTGCCGTAGGTGATGTCGCAGGCATAGGCTACCTTGCGCTCGACGTCGTCGAGGCCGTGCACGATCACGCCGGTGGTGAGGCCGAGGAAGGAGTAGATCTGCGACATCCAGCCGGCGTCGCGGCGTGCGAGATAATCGTTGACGGTGACGACGTGAACGCCATTGCCGGCGAGCGCGTTGAGATAAACGGCAAGCGTGGCGACCAGCGTCTTGCCTTCGCCGGTCTTCATCTCGGCGATATCGCCCTCGTGCAGCACCATGCCGCCGATCAACTGCACGTCGAAATGCCGCTGGCCGAGGGTTCGCTTGGCTGCCTCGCGCACTGTGGCGAAGGCGGGAACCAGAATGTCATCGAGGGTTTTGCCGCTCGCAAGCTGCTGCTTGAATTCGGCGGTGCGCGCCCGCACCGCCTCATCTGACAGCGCGGCGATTTCGGGCTCCAAGGCGTTGATGGCTTTGAGGCGGGATTGATATCCCTTGACCCGCCGATCGTTGGCGGAACCGAAAAACTTGCGGGCAAACGCGCCAATCATCCCAAATTCCTGTCTTCGCGGTTCGCCGTTGCAGCCATGTGGGTAGTCTCCTGAACCCTCCGCTTCTGATGGATCAGAAGCGGCAACGAGTTTGCTTCACGCGACCGGTCATCCCGCTCGAGAACGCTATAGTGTCCGAACCCGAAAGTTCGCCTTGGTTCTGCACAGCGAACCTCGCAACCACCGCACAAGCCGCCTATCAACTCAACTCATCGTGACGCATCAGGGCCGTAAGTCCCGAAAGCCGAGCGTCCGCATATGGGTTGAGATTCGGTGACCCGGGGTTCAATCGCAAAAGCACAGCCAGAACCCGCCTTTGCCGTCGACCGTCCGGCAGAAATATGGCCGGCCCCGTGGGTTGTCAACGGTGGCCGGAGCACCGATCCGAAGCGTTTGCGACAAAAGCGGCAGCGTCCGCCGGTCTGGGAGTTCATGATTTTGACAGAGTTTTCGCATTGCCAAGAACCCACGATTGAGCGAGTGTCCGCCCACATCCTCCTCCTGGAGATCAAGGATCCCATGACCATCTCATTGCCCGCAACAAAATATAGTCTGCGCGTTCGCCTGGCGTCGTCCGCTCTCGGCGGCTGCCTGGCCGCGGTCTTGTTCGTCGGCACGCCGCTCCACGCCGATGCGGATCCCGTGCTGGCAAAAGTTAACGGCGCCGAGATCCACCAGAGCGACGTTAATCTTGCCACGGAGGAACTGGGTCCGAGCCTCGCGCAGATGGATCCGGCGGCGAAGCAGGAGAATGTGCTGTCTTTCCTTATCGACATGAAGATCATCGCCAAGGCCGCAGAAGAAAAGAAAATTGAAAACAGCGAGGAGTTCAAAAAACGGCTCGCCTTCGCCCGCGACCGCCTGCTGATGGACCGACTGCTGGCATCCCAAGCTAAAGCGGCGATCACCGACGATGCCATGAAGACGGTCTATGCGGATGCCTCCAAGCAGATCACCAGCGAACAGGAGGTTCATGCGCGCCACATCCTGGTGCAGACAGAGGACGAGGCCAAGAAGATCGAGGACGAGTTGAAGAAGGGCGCAGACTTCGTCGAACTCGCCAAGAAAGAATCCAAGGATCCCGGCGCCTCCGACGGCGGCGACCTCGGCTTCTTTACCAAGGAGCAGATGGTACCGGAATTTTCAAAGGTCGCCTTCGCGCTGGAGCCCGGCAAGATTTCCGACCCGATCAAAACCCAGTTCGGCTGGCACATCATCAAGGTCGAGGAAAAGCGCGCCCGCAAGGCCCCCGACTTCGATGAGGTAAAGCCGCAAGTCGAGCAGTTTGTGACACGAAAGGCGCAGGCGGAATACGTCACCAAGCTGCGCGAGGCCGCCAAGGTCGAGCGTATGGACAAGCCAGCCCACCCCGCGAATGCAAGCGGGGACAAGGCCAACTCTGCCAAACCCGCGGACGGCAAAACGCCAGCGAAGAAATAAAATCCGCTGTCGCGTCGTTGAAACCGATAGTATTGACAATCGTCATGGTCGGGCTCGTCCCGGCCATCCACGTCTTTGGAATCCGCTCAACGCAAGAAAGACGTGGATGGCCGGAATAAATCCGGCCATGACGACGAAATTTGCTGTCGACAGGCCTCACACATGTCCACCGGCATTTCTCCCCTCGCCCCGACCGATATCCCCGATATGCCCGAAATCGCGGGCGTGCGCCTCGCGACCGCCGCTGCCGGCATCCGCTACAAGGGCCGCACCGATGTACTGCTGGCGCTGCTGGACAAGGGCACGGCGGTGGCCGGGGTGTTCACCAAATCCAAATGCCCGTCGGCGCCGGTCGAGTGGTGCCGCACGCGGTTGAAGGGTGGGCGCGCGCGGGCCTTGGTGGTGAATTCGGGCAACGCCAACGCCTTCACCGGCAAAACCGGCCGCCAGGCTACCAAACTGACCGCCGACGTCGCCGCCAAGGCGGCCGGCTGCAAGGCAAGCGACATCTATCTCGCCTCGACCGGCGTGATCGGCGAACCGCTCGACGCCACAAAATTCAACGGCGTGCTGGAGGCATTGTCGCGCGACGCCGCGCCGGATCGCTGGATGGACGCGGCGCGCGCCATCATGACCACCGACACTTTCCCCAAGGTTGCAACCGCGAGGGTGAAGCTCGGCAAGGCGACCGTCACCATCAACGGCATCGCCAAGGGCGCTGGCATGATCGCGCCCGACATGGCGACCATGCTCTCCTTCGTCTTTACCGATGCGCCGATAACGGCGACAGCATTGCAGTCGCTGTTGAAAAGCGGTGTCGAGGACACCTTCAACGCCGTCACCATCGACAGCGACACCTCCACCTCCGACACCCTGCTAGCGTTCGCGACCGGCGCCGCAAGCGCCCGCGGCGCGCCGAAAATTACCCGCGCCAGCGATCCGCGCCTGAAAGCGTTCGCGAAAGCATTTCACGGCGTGCTGGCCGATCTCGCCGAACAGGTGGCGCGCGACGGCGAAGGCGCGCGCAAGCTGGTCGAGGTCATCGTCGAAGGCGCAACGTCGAAGGCATCGGCGCGCAGGATCGCCAAGTCGATCGCCAACTCGCCTCTGGTGAAGACCGCGATCGCCGGCGAGGACGCCAACTGGGGCCGCGTGGTGATGGCGGTGGGCAAGGCTGGAGAGCCGGCCGACCGCGACAAGCTGTCGATCTATTTCAACGGCATTCGCGTCGCCAAAAGCGGCGCGCGGGACCCGTCTTACGACGAGGCGGAAGTGTCGAAAGCCATGAAGAACGACAAGATTCAGATCAAGACGACGCTAGGTCTCGGCAAGGGCCGCGACCGCGTGCTGACCTGCGACCTCACCAAGGAGTATGTCGCGATCAACGGCGATTACAGGTCGTGAAACTCACTCTCGTCGTCGCCTGCGCCCTGATCGACGCCGACAACCGGGTGCTGATCGCGCAGCGACCGGAAGGCAAGCAGCTTGCCGGCCTGTGGGAATTTCCCGGCGGCAAGTTCGAGCATGGAGAACGCCCCGAAGAGGCGCTGATTCGTGAGCTGCGCGAGGAGCTCGGCATCGTCACGCAGGAGGGGTGCCTGGCGCCGCTGACCTTCGCGAGCCACGCTTACGAGAGCTTCCATCTCTTGATGCCGCTCTACATCTGCCGGCGCTGGGAAGGCACGGTGACCTCAAAAGAGGGGCAGGCGCTGAAGTGGGTTCGTGCCAATAAGCTTCGCGACTACCCGATGCCGCCCGCGGATATACCTCTTATTCCGCCGCTGGTTGATCTGTTGATGTGAGTTCGCGCCCCGGGCGCGGCGCAGCGCGAAACCGTGCTGTGCAGAGTCGAGACTCATGTACGGAATACGTTTCGGCAGTCCCGGTTCTGCGGAGCGGCATCGGGAATGCCGCATCGCGCCCGGGACACTTTTTTCAAGTCTTGCCACGCCCCTTTACCGCTTGCTCCAGGCTCGCTTTCGCCGAACCGGGCTGCAACGGCTTCTGCTGGCTCTCATGCGGCGCCCATCCCGACAGCCAGACGATATCGAAGGTGGCGCGGATGCGCCCGTCGGGATCAGTGAAGCGCTCATGATAGATTTGCGCCATCCGTAGCAGCGTTGCGCGGCGCAAAGACGTCCGCCGCCGTTCGGTCATGATATTGGTCGCGCCCATGCGACGCAGATCATGCATCAGCGCAAAAGCATCGTTATAGCGCACCACGACGCGGTCAACGTCCGTCACCGGCAGTGCGAAGCCCGCGCGTTGCAGCAGCGCGCCGACATCGCGAAGATCGGCGAACGGCGCGACGCGCGGCGAGATGCCACCCTCAAGCTCCACCTCGGCTATCGCGAACGCCTGACGCAGCTCGGTGAGCGTCTCGCCACCGATCGTGGCTGCCAACAGAAATCCGTCCGGCTTCAGGGCACGGCGGATCTGCACCAGCAGGCCCGGAAGATCGTTGACAAACTGGAAGGCCAGTCCGGAGACGGCAAGATCGAGAGAGTCCGGCGACAACCGCACGGCCTCACACTCGTCAATCGGGAGATCGACGCGCGCAAGCTCTCTGAGACGAGCCGCGAGCGCGCCACGCACCTGATCGCCCGGCGTACCGATATCCGCCGCGTGTTGAAATTCGCGCAACACGACATTCAGCCGCTCCGCCATATCCTCCGCGACGCGATCGAGCAAAAACGGCACCGCTCCCACTTCGGCCGCGCGTCTCTGCCGCACGCCCAGCAGGGTGCGATCGAACAAAACGGGCGGCGATGATTGGTTCGGAGCCATGCGGCTTGGTACGCCGATCATCCCGTCGCTGGCAATCCGCCGTAACGCGATTGCAAAGGACCTGCTTTGTCTGGCTTGAGTACCGCCACCTCGAGGAATAGCCTTCCGCTATGGATACCACAACGGACAACCTGGTTTCGCCGCAGCGAGCCAATCCGCTGCGCGGCGCATGGCGCGCGTGTCGCGACGTCATGTCCCATGCGGCGCGCTCGGCGCTGGACATCGCGCTGCCAACGCTCTGTGTCGCCTGCCGCGAACCGGTGGCTGGCGTCGGCGTCTGTGCGGATTGCTGGACGCAATTGTCGTTCATCGAACGTCCTTATTGTCCTCGCCTCGGCACGCCCTTTGTTTATGATCCGGGTTCCGGCATGCTGTCGATGGAGGCGATTGCCAATCCCCCGGCCTATCAGCGCGCCCGCGCTGCGGTACGCTATGACGACGTCGCCAAGGTCCTGGTTCATGCACTGAAGTATCAGGACCGCACCGATCTCGCACCAGCGATGGGCCGCTGGATGGCTCGTGCGGGCTCGGAATTGCTCGACGGCGCCGACGTTCTGATCCCGGTGCCGCTGCACTGGCGACGTGGCTGGAGCCGCCGTTACAACCAATCGGGCGCGCTGGCGCGCGTCATCGCCCGACAATCCGGAATTCCGGTCGCGCCGGACGCGCTGCGGCGCACCCGTCCGACCCGGCAACAGGTTGGATTGTCGCGAAATGACCGCGCCCGCAATGTGCAGGGCGCGTTCAAAGTCGCGGCGGAACGCACCAGCCAGATCCAGGGCCGCCGCGTCACCCTGATCGACGACGTCCTGACGTCTGGCGCCACAGTGGATGCCTGCGCGCGCGTCCTGCTGCGCGCGAAGGCCGCACAGGTCGATGTGCTGGTATTCGCGCGGGTTGTCGACACCATGAAAGCCCCCATATAATTGAGCTTTGACCCCGGAGCCTTGTTCTGTTTTCGCGGGCGAAAGGCAAGGACATGAACACCAAGCCCACGTTCACCGCCGCAATGATCCAGATGCGGAGCGGTCTTTTTCCCGAGCCGAATTTCGATCAGGGTTCAAGGCTGATTCGCGAGGCGGCGGCACAGGGTGCTGACTTCGTGCAGACCCCCGAAGCCAGCAACATCATGCAGGCCGATCGCGTCGCACTCTTTGAGCATCTTCGGACCGAGGACGACGACCGCTCGCTCAGCGGTTATCGCGATCTTGCGCGCGAATTGAAAATTTACCTCAACGTCGGCTCGCTCGCATTGCGGCTCACGGCTGAGAAAGCCGTCAACCGCTCGTTTCTGATCGGACCGTCCGGCGACATCCTCGCGCGCTATGACAAGATTCACATGTTCGACATCGATCTCGGAGGCGGCGAAAGCTATCGGGAGTCGGCCAACTATCAGCCGGGCGAGACTGCCGTGATAACGGACCTGCCCTGGGGCAGGCTGGGCATGACGATCTGCTACGACGTCCGTTTTCCTGCGCTGTATCGCGCGCTGGCCGAAGCCGGCGCGTCGTTCCTCACGGTGCCAGCGGCCTTCACCAGGAAGACCGGCGAGGCGCATTGGCACACCCTGTTGCGCGCTCGCGCGATCGAGAACGGTTCCTTCGTGTTTGCCGCCGCCCAAGGGGGAATGCACGACAACAACCGCGAAACGTTCGGCCATTCGCTGATCGTCGATCCGTGGGGCACAGTGTTGGCCGAAGCGAGCGGCACCGAACCCGGCATCGTGTTGGCTACGATCGATCCAGCCAACGTCGCGACCGCGCGCAGGGCCGTACCCTCATTACAGCATGGGCGGCGCTTTTCCCTCGTCGACCATAAGTCGCCAAGCGACCATCTGCATCTTGTGCGAGGCTCTGCATGATCCGCTACAACCTGCGCTGCGAGCGGGGCCACACTTTCGAGAGCTGGTTTCAGAGCTCCTCGTCCTACGACGCGCAGGTCAAACGCAAACTCGTCACCTGTGCGCTCTGCGGCTCGGCGAATGTCGAGAAGGCGATCATGGCGCCAAGGATCGCCGGCTCCAAGCGCCGCTCGCCGAGACTCGCAGCCGCTCCCGCATTTACGATAGACGAGCCTCCCGAGCGAGGAGGTTCGGCATGATCCGCTACAACCTGCGTTGCGATGGTGGCCATACCTTCGAAAGCTGGTTTCAGAGCTCGTCGGCCTATGATTCACAGGTCAAGCGCAAGCTTGTGACCTGCGCGATCTGCGGCTCTGCCAAGGTCGAGAAGGCGATCATGGCGCCGAGGATCGCCGGCACCAAAAAGCGCGGATCGGCGGCACCTGCGGACTCATCCACATCGGCAACAATGGCCGAGGGGCGCGAGCTGCGTGCCGAGCTCAAACAATTGCATGATCATCTCGTCAAGAACGCCGACAATGTCGGCGCGCGGTTTCCGAGCGAAGCTCGCAAAATGCATTACGGCGATATCGAGCATCGCCCGATCTACGGCGAGGCCTCGCCCGAGGAAGCGAGATCGCTGATCGAGGAAGGCGTCGAGGTCGGGTCGCTGCCGGTGCTGCGGGACAACCGGAACTAACGGGCGATGACGCTCACGCTTCCCTCCTGGCTGTTCTGGGCACTGCTGTCGGCGGCATTCGCGGCACTGACCGCCATCTTTGCCAAGGTCGGCGTCGAAGGCATCAATTCCGATCTCGCCACTTTCCTCCGCACCATTGTTGTCCTTGTCAGTCTCGGCCTGATCCTGTCGGCGACGGGGCAGTTCAGCCACCCCGGCCCAATCCCGACCCGGAGCTGGATTTTTCTCGTACTATCGGGACTGGCCACCGGTGCGTCGTGGCTCTGCTATTTTCGCGCGCTCAAGCTCGGTCCGGCCACACTGGTCGCGCCGATTGACAAGCTGAGCGTCGTACTGGTTGCCTCGTTCGGCGTCGTCTTTCTTGGCGAGCGCCCCTCGCTAAATGGCTGGATTGGAATCGCCCTGATCGCAGCCGGCGCCGTCATTATCGCCGTCAAACGCTGATTATACCGCGACCAACAGCCCAACGCCGATCACAATCAGCACGATGCCGCCGAACTCATGTAACGAAAGCGGCTGCTTGAACGAATAATATGACACCGCCTGCGCGAACAGCACCTCGACCAGCGCCAACGTCCGAACGTTGGCAGCGGCGGTGAGCGCGAACGCCAGGAACCAGAATTGCGAGGCGAACGCGCCCAAAAAACCCGCGAACAGCGATGGCCGCCACAGGCCGAGAATTCTTTTCGGTACGTCGGGCGCGCGCAACAACAGATATGCCGTCAGCACCGCCGTCTGCACGAATAGCCCGAACACCAGCGTGTAGGATGCCGCGGTGACGAACGACACGCCCGGCACGGCGATGATGGCGCCGCGAAAGCCGACCGCGGACAGGGCGAAGCAGGCGGCTGCGACCAGCCCCAACGCCGTCGGCTTGAGATCGGCGAAGCCCTTGGCGCCGCCGGGACGGAGCGCGGTGATAACGACGCCCACGGTGGCGATCAGAATCGCGACCACCTTTAACAAGGTGAGATGATCGCTGAGAAACACAAATCCAAAGATCGCGGTCTGGATCGCTTCGGTCTTGAGGTACGCGATCGTCACCACGAACGAGTTGCCGTCCATCACGAGCAGCATCAAGCCGGTGCCGACGATCTGGGTGAGTGCGCCGAGCAACAGCCACAGCCAGAAGGCGACGACGGGCCATGGGACCGGGTCCCCGGTGAACCCGATCACCATGGCGAAAAAGATCAGCGAGAACGGAAAGCCGAACAGGAAGCGGATGTTGGTCGCGCCCCACGTGCCGAGCGGACTGGTCAGCGACCGCTGCATCGCGTTACGCGCGACCTGTCCGAACGCTGCCGTGACGGTGAAGGGTATCCAGAGCGAGGCGACGGTGAACATGGAGGATGACTTCCAGGTCGTCCCTGCGAACTCAAGGGACCTTTAGCCCCTGCCCCACCTGGAGCAAAGGACCCTGGTGTCCAAGAGGTAAAGTCCTCGCCGTATGGGTCCCTGCGTGCGCAGGGACGACTCGTTGAGGGTTTGTACGCGACTCAAGCTGTTCAATCGAGCAAATCATCCAGATCGCACCATTCCAGATTATCGCGCTCGATCAATTCGATTTTCCAGTCCCGTTTCCAGCGCTTCAATTGCTTTTCGCGCGCAATGGCCTCCGGGCCGGTCGTAGCTTTCAACATAAACGAGGCGGTAGACTTTGTATTTCTGGACGAATTCGGACCCCTTCCCGCTGCGATGCTGCGCCAATCTCGCCAGCAGCGAATTGGTCACGCCGATATAAAGCGTTCCATGGCGACGGCTGGCAAGGATATAGACGTGATACATGCTGAGCCCGGCGCGCCTGTAGCCTATCTTCGTCGTCCCTGCGGACGCAGGAACGACCATGTAGTCAGGCCGCGAACCCCGTCACCCCACCGCTTCCGCCACCACCATGTAGTTGACGTCCATGTCGGATGACAGGCTCCACTTGTCCGCGAACGGGCTGTACACCACGCCGGACTGCTCGGTGATGCCGAGCCCGTTGCGCTCGAGGTGGCGCGCAAGTTCGTCCGGAGTAACGAACTTATCCCACTGATGAGTACCGCGCGGCAGCCAGCGCAGCACATATTCGGCCGCGACAATGCCCAGAGCAAAGCTCTTCCAGTTACGATTGAGGGTGGAGGCCACCATGATGCCGCCCGGCTTCAGCATCGCGGCGCAGCGATCCAGAAACAGCCCGACGTTAGCGACGTGCTCCACCACCTCCATCGCGAGGATGATGTCAAAGCGCTCTCGTACGTCCATGTCTTCCACGGTCGTGCAGCGATAATCGATCGACAGATGGGCTTTCTCGGCGTGGAGCTTCGCCGCCGCGATATTGGACGCGGAGGGATCGACCCCGATCACCTGCGCGCCGAGCCGCGTGAACGGCTCGCATAGAAGGCCCGCGCCGCAGCCGATATCAAGCAGCCGCAGGTCCGCCAGACAGTTCAGGCTGCGGACGCTGCGCTCGAACTTGCGGCAGGCGGCGTCGCGGATGAACTGGAGCCGCAGCGGGTTGATCCTGTGCAGCGGCGCCATCTTGCCGGTGGGATCCCACCACTCCTGCGACAGTTTTGAGAACTTCTCGATCTCGGCGCGATCGACGGTCGTTTCGGATGCGGCTGAAGAATTGGCAGAAGGGTCGGCTTGCATCGTCATTGCCGGGCGGCTCCTTGGGCGACGTGATGGGATTGCGGAACGCCGGCCGCGGCGGCGATGGTTCTGACCCTCTCAGCCCAGTCGTCGACCCCACATAGGGTTTCGTGCAAAACCTGCAAATGGGTCACCTCGGTCCTCATGGTCCGGCGGGCCGTGCAGTGCACATTGTTCGAATACAACATCGTCTCATCCGGTTGCAGAATCGTTGATATGGCAGCCCATCGGCCTGCCTCACGCCGTTCCCTGGAGCGTCCGGCCGCCGCAGGACGACCGAAAGCCGGGTTGCCTGCCCGCATCCGCCCCGTTATGTATACGCGCCTTCTCGCCCGTGCGCCCCCGCTTTTCGCATTTCATCGAGTTGGCTTGTATCCAGAGCCTTCTTGTAGAGAGCCTTAGGAACGCACACCCGTCATGAGCCGGCTTGTGATGAAATTTGGCGGCACCTCCGTCGCCAATCTCGACCGTATCCGCAACGTCGCGCGGCATGTCAAACGCGAGGTCGATGCCGGCCACGACGTCGCGGTGGTGGTGTCGGCGATGTCGGGCAAGACCAACGAGCTGGTGGCATGGTGCAGGGACGCTTCGTCGATGCACGACGCGCGCGAATACGACGCCGTGGTGGCATCCGGCGAGCAGATCACCTCGGGGCTTTTGGCGATCGCGCTACAGGCGCTCGGCATTCAGGCACGCTCATGGCAGGGATGGCAGATCCCGATTCAGACCAGCGACGCCCACGCCTCGGCCCGCATTCTTGAAATCGACGGCAGTGAACTGGTCAACCGCTTCACGGAGCGCAAAGAGGTTGCCGTGATCGCCGGTTTTCAGGGAATTAGCCCGCAGACCGGCCGGATCACCACGCTTGGCCGCGGTGGCTCCGATACCTCGGCGGTGGCGATCGCCGCTGCCATCCGCGCCGACCGCTGCGACATCTACACCGATGTCGACGGCGTCTATACCACCGATCCACGGGTGGTCCCGAAAGCGCGCCGGCTCGACAGGATCGCGTTCGAGGACATGCTGGAACTGGCATCGCAGGGCGCCAAGGTGCTTCAGGTTCGTTCCGTGGAACTCGGCATGACCCAGAACATGCCGATTTTCGTCCGCTCCAGTTTCGACAAGCCGGAGGACATCGATCCCCATGGCACGCCGCCGGGTACGCTGATCTGCGGCGAGGAGGAAATCATGGAAAGCCACGTCGTTACCGGGATAGCCTTCTCCAAGGACGAGGCCCAGATCTCGGTCCGCCAGATCGAGGACAAGCCGGGCGTCGCCGCCTCGATCTTTGTCCCGCTTGCCGATGCCAATATCAACGTCGACATGATCGTCCAGAACGTCTCAGAGGATGGCAAGACCACCGACCTGACGTTCACGGTGCCTGCCTCCGACTATGCCCGCGCCAAGGAGACCATCACCGGCGCCAGGGACAAGATCGGTTATGCGCGCCTCGACAGCGCCACCGACGTCGCGAAGATCTCGGTAATCGGGTCCGGCATGCGTAGCCATGCCGGCGTCGCGGCGCAGGCGTTCAAGGCGCTGTCCGACAAGGGTATCAATATCCGCGCCATCACGACCTCGGAGATCAAGTTCTCGTTGCTGATCGATACCGCCTATACCGAACTCGCGGTACGGACCCTGCATACGCTCTACGGGCTCGATCAGACCTGAAACGCGCGCTTGCAGCCACCTCCATCGTCCTCGGCTGAGCCGGCGCGGCGCGGCCCCAGCGAAGCCCATTGTAGCGCGAACGCCGTTGCCGTTTTTCAGACCTTGTGCTCCTCAACGGCAGGCGTTTTGCTTGGCAAAATGGACGTCGATTGGCTATACGGCGAATGACATGGCCGTTGCGGCTGGGGCAACGACTTCAGACAATCGCGCTACGCTTCTGACGCGGAATGTCGTTTTTTAGGCTAATCCAAAAACTGGCTCGCAGGGGAAGGGACCGGGATATGCGGAGCGCGTCGAGCGGCCCCCGCGTCTTGTTGAGACGGCTCCGCGAGGTCATGGCGGAGCGGGTCAGCGCGCAAGAGCGTCTCGACAAGGTCGTGGTGCTGATCGCCGCCAATATGGTGGCGGAAGTATGCTCGACCTATGTGCTGCGCGTCGATAACACGTTGGAACTCTATGCGACTGAAGGCCTCAATCGCGATGCCGTGCATCGCACCGTTCTGACCGCGCACGAAGGCCTCGTCGGCCTGGTCGCAAGCGAAGCGACGCCACTGAACCTGTCGGACGCACGCAGTCATCCGGCATTCTCGTTCCACCCTGAAACCGGCGAAGAAATCTACAATTCGTTCCTCGGCGTGCCGATCCTGCGCTCGGGCAACACGCTTGGCGTGCTTGTGGTGCAGAATCGCGCCAAGCGCACCTATGTCGAGGAAGAGGTCGAAGCGCTTCAGACTACGGCGATGGTGCTCGCCGAGATGATCGCTTCCGGCGAACTGGCTGCCCTCGCGCAGCCCGGCCTTGAGCCTGCCACCCGCCACACAATCCACCAGGTTGGCGCGATCCTGTCCGATGGCATCGCGCTGGGCCATGTTGTGCTGCACGAACCGCGCGTCGTCATCACCAACTACATTGCCGACGATGTGCCAAAGGAGATCCGGCGGCTGGATACGGCGCTCTCCAAGCTGCGCGCCGATCTCGACCACCTGCTGGAGCGCGGCGACGTTGCTGACGGCGGCGAGCATCGCGAGGTGCTTGAGGCTTACCGGATGTTCGCCAACGACCATGGCTGGTCGCACAGGCTACAGGAGGCGGTTGCAACCGGCTTGACGGCCGAGGCCGCTGTTGAGCGTGTGCAATCGGACACCCGCGCGCGAATGTTGCGCTCGACCGACCCTTATCTGCGTGATCGCCTTCATGACCTCGAGGATCTCGGCCACCGCTTGATGCGACAGCTGGTCGGGCAAGATCACGCGCCTTCCCGCGAGCAGCTTCCCGATAACGCGATCCTGATCGCGCGCGCCATGGGACCGGCGGCCCTGCTGGATTATGACCGCAAGCGGCTGCGCGGACTGGTGCTGGAGGAAGGCACGGCGACCTCACACGTTGCCATCGTCGCGCGCGCGCTGGGCATCCCCGCCGTCGGCGAGGTGCCGAACGCGGTCGGAATCGCCGATCCCGGCGACGCCATCATCGTCGACGGCACCTCTGGTTCGATTTACCTGCGGCCATCGGCGGAAATCGAGTCGGCCTATGCGGAGCGCGTGCGTTTTCGCGCCCGGCGGCAGGCGCAGTACATCGCCCTGCGCGACAAACCCTGCGTCACCAGGGACGGCGAACCGATCGATCTCATGATCAATGCGGGCCTCGTGATCGACCTTCCGCATATCGAGGATACCAATTGTTCTGGCATCGGACTGTTCCGGACCGAACTCCAATTCATGATCGGACAGAGCCTGCCGCGCGCAAGCGAGCAGCTTGCACTGTACCGCACGGTACTGGACGCCGCCGGGGACAAGCCGGTGACGTTCCGCACCCTCGACATTGGCGGCGACAAGGCGCTTCCCTATATGGAAGCCGCAGTTGAGGAAAATCCTGCGCTAGGCTGGCGCGCGATCAGGCTCGGGCTCGATCGTCCCGGCCTGCTGCGCGGCCAAATTCGCGCGCTGCTGCGCGCCGGAGGCGGTCGCGCGTTGCGCATCATGTTCCCGATGATCTCGGAAGTCGCCGAATTCGATCAGGCCAAAGCCATCGTCGAGCGCGAACTTACCTATCTTCGCCAGCATGGCCACACGCTGCCGGAACGGGTGGACGTCGGCACCATGGTCGAAGTCCCCGCGCTGTTGTACCAGCTTGACGAATTGCTTGCGAAAGCCGATTTCGTCTCCGTTGGATCGAACGACCTGTTTCAATTCATGTTTGCAGTCGATCGCGGAAACAGCAAGGTGTCGAACCGCTTCGACACGCTCTCCTCCCCGATCCTGCGTGCGCTGCACGACATCGTGGTCAAGGCCCGGGCCGCGGGGAAAACCGCTTCGCTATGCGGGGAAATGGCATCGCAACCGCTGGGCGCACTGGCTCTGATCGCGCTCGGCTATCGCTCGCTCTCGCTCTCGGCCACTGCACACGGTCCCGTCAAGGCCATGATACTCGATCTCGATACCAAAAAGGCGGAGGCGGCCATCATGCCGCTGCTCGAAGCGCCCTCCGGCAGCATTTCGATCCGCGACAAGCTCAAGAACTTCGCCGACGCCGAGGGGCTGTCGCTGTGACCTTTTTTTCGGTGATCGTCTCCCGAACCGGGACGTCGTTTTCCCTCCCCCCTCGCGGAAGAGCGTGCATGGGCGGCCAATGGCCGCCGTCACAGAACACACCGATGCTTTGGATCGGCCATGGTGAAGCGAGGGCGGGAAAAGCGAATTTGCCTGTCACGTACGAAAGCTTTCTCACCCGGCACGGACGTGGTCCGCGTCATCCTCTCCCGCAAGGGAAGGGGGAAAGAGGCCACTTCTGACAATGCTGCCCGAAGCCAAACTCGACCTCCTGCTGGTTCGCCACGCCGCGCTCGAAAACGAGCTGCTGAGCCAGGTCAGTGCTGACAGATACGTCCAGATGACGCGCGAATTGGCGGAACTCAATCCCATCGTGGATGCCGTCAGGAACTGGCGCGCTGTCACGACCGAGATTGCAGGAATCGACGCGATGATCGCCGATCCCGCCACGGACGCTGAGATGCGTGCGATGGCGGAGGCCGAGCGCCCCGCGCTGGAGGCGCGCAACAACGAACTTATGCAGAGTATCCGAGTAGCACTGCTGCCAAAGGACGCGATGGACGAACGCAACGTCATGCTCGAAGTCCGGGCTGGCACCGGCGGCGACGAGGCCTCATTGTTCGCTGGCGATTTGTTTCGAATGTACGAGCGCTTTGCAGCCCTGCTGGGATGGAAGGTGGAGGTGATCTCCGCAAGCGAGGGCACCATGGGCGGCTACAAGGAGATCGTCGCTCAGGTGCAGGGACGCGGCGCCTACGCCAAGATGAAATTTGAATCCGGCGTGCATCGTGTGCAGCGCGTGCCGGATACCGAAGCGCAGGGACGTGTCCATACCTCAGCGGCCACGGTGGCGGTGCTGCCCGAAGCCGAAGAGGTCGATGTGGAGATCAAGCCCGATGATCTGCGAATCGAAACCATGCGCGCGCAGGGCGCAGGCGGCCAACACGTCAACAAGACGGAATCGGCGATCCGCATCACCCACATCCCGACTGGCATCGTCGTCAACATGCAGGACAGCCGCTCACAGCACAAGAACCGCGCGTCGGCGATGAATATCCTGCGTTCCCGCATCTACGACGCCGAGCGGCAGCGCATCAATGCCGCGCGCTCGGCCGACCGCAAGGATCAGGTTGGATCGGGCGATCGTTCCGAGCGCATCCGCACCTACAATTTTCCGCAAGGCCGCGTCACGGACCACCGCATCAACCTGACACTTTACAAGCTGCCGCAGGTGATCGCCGGCGACGCGCTGCACGAATTGATCGATGCGTTGACCACAGAGCATCAGGCCGCGCAGCTGGCAGCCGAAGGTGGCCGGTGAACATTCCCCTATCGCGACGCGGCGTCTTTCTTTCCGTCTTCCCTGGCGGGAGAGGGAAAAAGCGATCACATGACCGCTTCGTTTGCCACTGAGACGATAGAGTCCGCGCGGCGGATGCTGACGGCACGCTTGGCGGCCGCGGGGATCGACAGTGCCGCGCTCGAAGCCCGCACACTCACCGGCGAAGTGCTGGGCCTCGATCTTACTGGACTGATCGCGCAAGGCTTGCGGAGACTCAACGAGGATGACGCGGCGCGCCTCGATGCTTTTGCACAACGCCGGCTTGCGGGCGAGCCCGTGGCGCGCATTCTTGGAAAGAAAGAGTTCTGGGGCCTGCCGCTGAAGTTGTCGGCGGACACGCTGGTACCTCGGGCCGACACTGAAACCGTGGTCGAGGCCGCGCTTGACGTTCTCCGCGCTGAAGGCCGGATCCAAGCTGCGCTCCGCATCGCGGACCTTGGCACCGGCAGCGGTGCGATCCTGCTCGCATTGCTGACCGAACTGCCGGCTGCCACCGGCGTCGGGACCGACCTGAGCGCCGCGGCACTCGACACGGCCAGAACCAATGCGCAAGGCGTCGGCCTCACGACGCGCGCGCAATTCCTGGTCAGCGATTATGGAGATGGTCTGTCAGGCCCATTCGACCTGATTGTCTCGAACCCGCCCTACATCCCGTCGGCCGACATCGCGATGCTGTCGCCAGAGGTACGCGACCACGATCCGCATCTCGCACTGGACGGCGGCCGCGACGGGCTTGATGCCTATCGCCGGATCGCGCCGCAGGCGGTGTCGCTGCTGGCGACCGACGGCCTCCTGGTGTTGGAGATCGGGCAAGGTCAGGACAGCGCCGTCAGCCGGCTGGCGACCGCGGCGGGGTTGGCGGTCATGGAATCGGCAAGGGTTGATCTCGCGGGTATCGGCCGCGCCATCGTGGCCCGCAAGATTGCCCTTAGAAAGCCCGATTGAGCCATAAAAAACCACTTGGAATATCCCTCGGGAGCGATTACGTTTCATGCACAATCATCGGTCCCGGGTTGGCCCCGCAGCTTTGCTGCTGGTGAGCCTTAGAGTTTTCGGACGAAAACCGGCCCGAGTGAACGGTTCCTAAAGGCAGGTCATATCGAGCGCGATGGCCGAGAGCTGCGCCGCTTGCGACCGCGAAGCGAACGAAAGCCTGAATACTGCGCTTGAACACTCACGCGAGAAAACCTGAGTTTGAAGTCTCTGGCTGAATGATCTGGCCGTGCTGGCGCCATGCGCCTGCCGGCGACCCGGGAACGCGTCTTTGCTATGGAGATGAGTGGCGGCCGATACGCGCTTTGCGTAGGCCGCGTCGAGGGGCGGGAAATCGCACCAAAACGACAGGGCAATACCCAAATACCCAAGCGAAAACTTCAAAGCTGGAACTTCAAGGCTGATAACTGAAGGCGGGACATGAGAAACGGTCAGAATAACAACAAGCGGATGCGTAACCGGAACAATAATAACAATAATAACAATAACAACCGGCGCGGCCAGAACCCGATGACACGGGTTTTCGAATCCAACGGCCCCGACATCAAGATCCGCGGCACCGCCTCTCACGTCGCCGAAAAATACGTCCAACTCGCCCGCGACGCTCGCTCATCCGGCGATCCCGTGGCCGCCGAAAACTACTATCAACATGCGGAGCATTATTTCCGCCTGATCGCCGCAGCGCAGGAACAGTTTCGCCAAAGCCAGCCGCAGCAACAGCCGCGAACCGACGTCGATGTCACGGATGAAGCGGGTGACGACGACAGCGAAAACTACTCGAATTTTGGAGCGGAGCCCGGCTTCGTTCCGGTTCAGCAACCGCGTGACAATCATCAGCGCGAGGCGCAGCCCTACCAGCGCGATCAGCAGCAGCCCCGAGAATATCGTCAGCCCCGGCCGGCGATGGAGCCCGCCGACAATGGCGGCGTCGATCGCCTCCCGTCGTTCATTACGGGATCTCAGCCGCAGGTGAATGGCGGCCGGTTCGAAGGCAACGGCCATCAGGGCGGCGAGCGCAGCGACCGCTTCCCGCCACGCCGTCGCCGACGTCCGCATGGCCCGCGGCCGGACGGCATGGTGCAGCCGCCGGCTCCGAGCGAGGACTTCAATCCCGGAAACGAATAGCGATTCACCTCACCTGTTCTGGGCGGGTGAACCACTCGGATCACGATCGGATATATCACTCCTCGGCGTTACACGAGGACGGCGCGAGCGTTGGCTGCAACACCGGGATCAGCCGGCTGTGCTCCCGTTTCGCGGCAATGGGCCGGTAAACTTGCTTGGTTGCCTCAACGATGTGAACGCCGGCAAACGGCAGCGACAGTGCCGCGCCGATGCGCTCCCACGCCGCGGCCGAGCGCAGGAACCAGTTGCCATTGATCGGCGGGACGAATAGCGCCTCGCCCCAGGCGGACGGCGTGAACCATGTCTGCCGCAGCAGTTGAGTGATCTGCGAGCGCGAATAAGGCTGACCGTGGCCGAACGGCGTTGTATCGGTACGGGTCCAGATACCCCGGCGATTGGGAACGATCACCATCATTCGGCCAGACGGCGAAAGAATTCGCCACACCTCGCGCAGGAGACTTTCCGGATCGTCCGACACTTCCAGCGCATGAACCAGCAAGATCCGGTCTGCGACCGCGTCCTGCAGCGGCAACGAAAATTCATCGACCAGGGTCGCCAGCGCCGGCCGCGCCGTCGGCCATTTCAAGACGCCCTGGGCCGCCGGCATCAAGGCGATACAGCGCTCGCACTCCTCGCGGAACAGACCGAGGTAAGGAGTGGGATAGCCAAGGCCGACCACGCACTGCCCCTCCAAACTCGGCCAGTGTGCATGAATGGCGCGATTGATCAGCCGCCGGGCCACCATGCCGAGACGTTGCGCGTAGAAATCACGAAGGTCGATGACGTCGATCGCCATGTCCACATCTACCATGTTGCCGGCAAGCCGGGCACCCCCGCCCTGCCGATTTGTGCAATCGTAAACTGCCGTTAACGGCTTGTTTCGCCACGCAATTGCCTATGCTATAGCGTTTCCGAGCGAGCATGTCTTCGGGATCGACCTGAGGATGTCTACGGATCCCGCAAGATCAAGATAACGTGTCAAAACAAAAGCTCGAGCGGCTCGATCCCCTCAAAGCCGGAATAGTTCTAGTCTGGTTTTCCCGGAGTTCGCGTCATTTTCCCCGCAAGTCCGACGAGCGAACTCCGCGGCCGGGACACTCGCGTCGACCTCTCGGACTCACGGAGACGACATGACCGCCGATATCCGCCTGTTCACCTGCCTCACCGATAATTTCGGCGCGCTGATTCACGACCCCGCAACTGATGCGACCGCCGCGATCGACGCGCCGGACGCCGAACCGATCATCCAGGCGCTGGATCGCGAAGGCTGGATGCTGACCGATATTCTGGTCACCCATCATCACAGCGATCATGTCGGCGGCATCACGAAACTGAAACAGAAATACAACTGCCGGGTGGTCGCACCGCATGACAGGGGCGCCGGAATTGCCAACGTCGATCTGCGAGTCGGCCAGGGCGACATCGTCAAGGTCGGAACGCTGCTGGGACGCGTGCTGGAAACGCCCGGTCACACGCTGGACCACGTTAGTTACGTGTTCGACGACGAGAAGGTGGTCTTCGCCGCCGATACTCTGTTCTCGATCGGCTGCGGCCGGGTTTTCGAGGGCACCTATCCAATGATGTGGGACTCGCTTTTGAAGCTGCGCGCGCTGCCCGACGATTTCCGGCTCTATTGCGGCCACGAATACACCGCATCAAACGTGAAATTCGCGCTGACCATCGAGCCGAATAATCCGGTTCTCAAGGCCCGCGCCGAGGAGGTCACGCGGCTGCGCGCCGAGGGCAAGCCGACGGTGCCGACCCTGATGGGCGAGGAAAAGAAGGCCAACGTGTTCCTGCGCGCCGACGATCCTGCGGTGGCGGCCGGCGTGCACATGAAAGGAGCCAGCGGAGCCGACGTGTTCACCGAGTTACGCGAACGCAAGAACAAGTCGTGAGCGTATGATGTTCATGCCCGCGCCGGGCCGACACCACCAGCTAAAATAGCGTGCGCTGTCGCATCGCGGCCGACAGCGTCCCTTCATCGAGATAATCGAGTTCACCCCCCACTGGAACGCCGTGGGCGAGCCGCGTGACCTTCACGTTGGCGTCGCCAAGCAGATCGGTGATGTAATGCGCTGTGGTCTGGCCGTCGACGGTCGCGTTCAGCGCCAGGACGATTTCCGCTACACGCGGATCATGCGCCCGCGACACCAGCGCATCGATCGTCAGGTCCTGTGGACCGACGCCATCGAGCGGTGACAGCGTCGCTCCCAGCACGTGATAGAATCCGTTGGTGGCGCCGGCGCGCTCCAGCGCCCAGAGATCCGCCACATCGGCAACCACGACGATGATAGACGGATCGCGCCGGGCATCCGTGCAGACCGTGCAGGGGCTGCGGGTGTCGATGTTACCGCAGGTTTCGCAGACCCGGATCCTGTCGATTGCAACCTGCAGCGCGCCTGCCAGAGGCGTCATCAACGCCTCGCGTTTCTTGATCAGATGCAGCGCCGCCCGCCGCGCCGAGCGCGGGCCAAGCCCCGGCAGCCGCGCAAGCAACTGGATCAAACGATCGATCTCAGGTCCGGTGACGGCGGTCGGCATCTCTTAGGGTTTCCGAATCCGAAATTCGCCAAAGTGCACTGCGCCTCTTCGCGAATTTCGATTCGAAGGACACTAGCGCCTTTTTCGCTTCTGACAGAATCAGAAGCATGGCTACTATGATTGATCTGACGCGTCTTCTTCACGCAAACCTGAGTGGTCCGATTTCAGCATTCGCATCGTGCTACCGATCACGAGAAACCCAGGCCGGGCGGCAGACCAAGGCCGCCGGTCAATGTCTGCATCTTCTCCTGCATTGCGACCTCCGCCTTACGGCGCGCATCGCCAAGCGCGGTCACGACAAGATCTTCGAGAATTTCACGTTCGTCTGGCTTAATTAGAGACGGATCGATCGAGATCCCCTTGACATCCATCTTGGCGGTCATCCGCACAGTGACAAGACCGCCGCCGGACGTGCCCTCGACCTCAATGTGGTCGAGCTCGTCCTGCATCGCCTTCATCTTGGATTGGAATTGAGCCGCCTGCTTCATCATGCCGAGAAAATCAGCCATCAAAAAGTTCCTTTTCTTGCTGGAGCCTTTCCGCTTCCTGGTACCAGAAGCGGAAAGGCCCTAATCGTTGCTGTCGAGATCGTCGGCCGGCTCGTCAGGAGCGGCATCGGAATCCGGCGAGGACAAAGCGAACTTGCGTACCTCGACCACTTTGGCACCGGGAAAACGCGCCAGCACATCCTGCACGCGCGGGTCGGCCTCAGCGGCGCGCTCCCGTTCGTTTTTTTGCAGCAACGCCTGGGAGCGCAATGTCGGCTGGCCCGGCTCGTTGGAAACGATCACCGTCCAGCGCCGGCCTGTCCACTGTTCCAGCTTGCGCGAAAGATCGTTCACCAGCGTGCGCGCCGCACTGCGCTCCAGCGCGATCTCAAGCCGGCCGTCCTCCATCCGGACTAACCGCATGTCGGCCTCGAGCGCCGCCTTGATAATCAAATCGCGTTTTTCGCCGGCGAGCGCCACGAGTTCGGTAAAGCTTTCGATGGCCGTCACCGGACTCGCATCCGCTCTATCGGCCACCAGCGCGATGGCTTGCGGGCGAGCCGGTTCTGCTGCGGCGCGCTGCGACAATGAACGCGCAGCCGACGATCGGGCGGATGACACCGATCCTGAGCTCGATCTGGGCGGCGCGGCGTTGTTCGGGACAACTGGCGATTCGCCGCCATTGCGATCCAGCAGCCGGATCGCCTCATCGGGCGGCGGAAGGTCCGCGACATAGGCGATGCGCACCAGCACCATCTCGGCCGCGGCCGCCGGCCGCGTCGCGCCCTGAACTTCTGCGATCCCTTTCAGCAGCATCTGCCACATCCGCGACAACACGCGCATCGACAGTTTCACGGCAAAATCGCGAGCGCGCAGACGCTCCGTTTCCCCGAATGAGACATTGTCGGCGATCGCCGGAACAATCTTGACGCGGGTTACGAAGTTGACGAACTCGGCCAGATCACTGAGCACCACGACCGGATCGGCGCCGGTATCGTACTGGTCGCGAAACTCGCCGAATGCGCTCGCGATGTCGCCTCGCGCCAGTGCCTCGAACAGATCGATGACCCGCGTACGGTCAGCAAGTCCCAGCATTTGCCGTACAGCATCGGCCCGAACCACGCCAGCCGCATGGGCGATGGCCTGATCGAACAGCGACAGGGAATCGCGCACCGAGCCTTCGGCCGCCCTCGCCACGATGCCGAGCGCCTCCGGCTCCACCTCGACGTTCTCTTTCGCCGCAATATTGGTGAGGTGCGCCATCAGCACCTCGGCTTCGACACGTCGGAGATCAAACCGCTGGCAGCGCGACAGCACCGTCACCGGAACCTTCCGGATCTCGGTGGTCGCGAACACGAATTTCGCGTGCTCCGGCGGCTCCTCCAGCGTCTTCAGGAACGCATTGAAGGCCGCCGTCGAAAGCATGTGAACTTCGTCGATGATATAGACCTTGTAGCGAGCGCTCGACGGCGCATAGCGCACGCTGTCGTTGATCTGCCTGACGTCATCGACGCCGGTATGAGAGGCCGCGTCCATCTCCAGCACATCGATATGCCGGCTTTCCATAATGGCCCGACAATGAACGCCGAGTTGCGGCATCCGAATCGTCGGTCCTTGCACCGAGCCGTCCGCAAGCTCGTAGTTCAGCGCGCGGGCAAGAATACGCGCGGTGGTGGTTTTTCCCACGCCGCGCACGCCGGTCAGGATCCAGGCCTGCGGAATCCGCCCCGTTTCGAACGCATTGGACACCGTGCGCACCAGCGCCTCCTGTCCGATGAGGTCGTCAAAGCTGGAGGGGCGGTACTTGCGCGCCAGCACCCGGTACTGCGCGCTCGTTTCCGATGGTATCACGCCGAGGTCGAGGCCGGTTTGACCGGCGGCGTCATCGGGGAGCGTTGAGGGATGGCCAGCATCGGTCATTGAGCGATCCGCAATTTTCTCTCTCGAAGCCGGCTTGCGGAACAACGAAGCGAACCTTCGGACCGCGCCTATCCGGCGCTGGCAAGATTTCCGAAAAACATGGTTCGCCCAAAAGAGGTAGGAGACTGACGAGCGACCCGATCCGGACCTCGTTAGGGCTGCTTCCTTCCGGATCTGACCCGGTTGGCGAGTGGCTCGTCCACCGCCAATCTCCCAATTCCTATTTGGGGCCAAAAGCCCAGGAAAGCAAGCAGCGAGGACGACCCCGGAACGAGCCGTCTGAACCATTGACCTCGGCGGATCGCCGCGCCAGTTTGCATCGGCCGTCCTCAAAAAGTGTCCGCGAACGATGTCCGAAGCCTGGTCGCTTCACCCGCAGCTGGAGGAGGACACGGTCTCCATCAGCGACCTGCCGCTCAGCCGTCTGCTGCTCAGCAAGGATGCCAGCTATCCCTGGCTTATTCTGGTGCCAAGACGAGCTGGTGCGATCGAGATCATCGACCTTGATCGCGACGATCGCGCACTCTTGATGACGGAGATCGGTCAGGCGTCAGAAGCACTCAAGGACATCACAGGTTGCGACAAACTCAACGTGGCCGCGCTCGGCAATCAGGTGCCCCAGCTTCACGTCCATATCATCGCGCGTCGCAAAGGAGACTTTGCATGGCCCCGCCCGGTCTGGGGCGTGGCGCCCGCGCTCGCATACAAGGCAGCAGAACTCGAAGCATTCTTGGGTGCTATCAGGCGCAGGACAGGGCTCGGTGAGACCATTGTTAGAATTCCGGCCGACGGAACCTGAGCAAAACCTGCCGGTTTAACCGCTTGTCCCGATCTTCCTCATTGGCAAGGATTTCCGCATGATGAAAAAGCCACGCATCCTGTGTATTGGCATGCCAGTGCGCGACCTGACCTTTCACGTGCAAGGCCTCCCGAAACGCGGCTTGAAAATCGGCGCCGAGCGCTTCGAGGAAATCGCCGGCGGCAACGCATTCAACGCGGCGGTCGCCATTTCCCGACTCGATGGCGGAGTGGCGTTTTGCGGCCCCATGGGGGACGCCGGCGAAACATCCAGCCGCTACATCTTCGACAAGGCGGCGGAGCTCGGCATCGCGATGCAGGACATCGTTCACATGCCCGGTCTGGTGACGCCGATCTCCACCGTCATGATCGATCCGGGCGGCGAGCGAACCATCATCACCTTCCGCGATCCCGAATTGTGGAAAGTGCGTTTACCCGAGGCTGACAGGATGCTCAGCGATTGCGACGCCATCCTTGCTGAAAGTCGATGCGCGGCGTTCTGCACCGGTCTTTGCGCTGAAGCGCGGCGCCGCGGCATCCCGGTCGTGATCGATGTCGATTCCGCCATGTCAATGCGCGAGGGTCTGCTCACTGCATCCTCACATCTGATTTTCTCGAGTGAAGCCCTTCAGGCCACTGCCGACATCGCCGACGACGCGGCGGCATTGCAGAAGCTCGCCAAGGTCACTCCATCCTTCCTAGCCGGAACGCGCGGCTCCCAAGGAACAGTGTGGCTCGATCCGAATGGCGGCGGCCTCCGCCAGACCGCCGCCTTCCCCGTCCACACCGTGGACACATTGGGCGCCGGAGACGTCTTCCATGGCGCTTTCACTCTCGCCATGACCGAGAATCAGGATCTTGAAGACGCACTCAGGTTCGCCTCCGCCGCAGCCGCCATCAAATGCACCCGCTTCGGCGGCGCCTTCGCCTGCCCGCAACGTGCTGAAGTGGAAGCCTTTTTAGAGCACGGCGGTTCGAACTGAGCCGAGCCCCGCTGACGACACTTGCATTGGAATATTTTTCTATATATGAGCTTGAATAACCTCAATATTGGAATAATGTTCTAGCCATGAGCGATCTTGCCCTTCAGACCATTGAATCCGGTCGCCGCCTCGACGCCATCGACCGCAAGATTCTCACCGTGCTCCAGGAGGACGCATCCCTGTCGGTAGCCGAGATCGGCGACCGGGTCGGTTTGTCCTCGACGCCCTGCTGGAAGCGTATCCAGCGGCTCGAAGCCGACGACATCATTCTGCGCCGCGTGGCGCTGGTCGATCAGAACAAGATCGGGCTCGGCATAACAGTGTTCGTATCGGTTGAAAGCGGAGACCACTCGGATACGTGGCTAACAACCTTCGCCAATGCGGTCCGCGCGATGCCCGAGGTGATGGAGCTCTACCGCATGGCGGGGGACGTCGATTACATGCTGCGCGTCGTGGTCGCCGACATGGCGAGCTACGACCTCTTTTACAAGAAGCTGATTAGTTCGGTCGCGCTGAAGAACGTCACCTCCCGATTCGCGATGGAGAAGATCAAATCGGTGACGGCACTGCCGGTGCCGGCGGCAAGCGCAGTGTAGTCGGCACGGCCTTCGTCGGAAATGCTCTGCCACGTCATTGCGAGGAGCGTTGGCGACGAAGCAATCCAGTTCTTTTTTGCCGCCTGGATTGCTTCGCTTCGCTCGCAATGACGGACGACCTCAAATCTTCTGATTGTATTCGCCGACCTCGGGATGGGTACGCAGCACGCTGTCCATCACCTCGAACATATCGCGCATCCGCTGCTCGGAGACCGGGCTTTCGACCACCACAACAAGCTCTGGCTTGTTCGATGACGCCCGCACCAACCCCCAGCTTCCATCCTGCGCCGTCACCCTGATGCCGTTGACGGTGACGAGATCGCGGATCGGCTGGCCGGCGATCTTGTCGCCGTTGGCCTTGGCCGCCTCGAAATGCTTCACCACGCTGTCAACGATGCCGTACTTGGCCTCGTCGGCGCAATGCGGCGACATGGTCGGCGAGGACCAGGTTTTGGGCAAGGCGTCCTTCAGATCTGCCAGCGATTTGCCCGCTGCGCGATCGAGCATCTCGCACACAGCGATCGCCGAGATCAGTCCGTCGTCGTAACCCCGGCCCATCGGCGCGTTGAAAAAGAAGTGCCCGGATTTTTCGAAACCAGCGAGCGCGCCGAGCTCATTGGTGCGCCGCTTCATGTAGGAGTGGCCGGTTTTCCAGTAGGTCGTCCGCGCGCCCTGCTGCTGCAATACCGGATCAGTGACAAACAATCCTGTGGACTTCACATCGACCACGAAATGCGCATCCTTGTGGATCGCCGACATGTCGCGCGCCAGCATCACGCCGACCTTGTCGGCGAAGATTTCCTCGCCGGTGTTGTCGACCACGCCGCAGCGATCTCCGTCGCCGTCGAAACCGAGACCGGCGTCGGCCTTGTGTTCGAGCACCGCGTCGCGGATCGCGTGCAGCATCTTCATGTCTTCGGGATTGGGATTGTACTTCGGAAAGGTGTGATCAAGCTCGGTATCCAGCGGGATCACCTCGCAGCCGATCGCCTCCATCACCTGCGGCGCGAAGGCGCCGGCGGTACCGTTGCCACAGGCCACCACGACCTTCAGCTTGCGCTTCAGTTTCGGCCGTTTCGTCAGATCAGCGATGTAGCGCGCCGGGAAACTGTCGTGAAACTCATAGGAGCCGCCCGCCCTGGTGGCGAAGGCAGCGCCGAGCACGATTTCCTTGAGCCGCGTCATCTCGTCTGGCCCAAACGTCAGTGGCCGGTTGGCGCCCATCTTGACGCCGGTCCAGCCATTGTCGTTATGCGAGGCCGTCACCATGGCGACGCAGGGGACGTCGAGCTCGAACTGCGCGAAGTATGCCATCGGCGTCATGCAAAGTCCGATATCGTGAACCTTGCAGCCCGACGCCAACAAGCCGGAGATCAGCGCGTACTTGATGGAGGACGAATAGCTGCGGAAATCGTGACCGGTGACGATCTCCTTCTTCTGGCCGAGTTCGCCGATCAGCGTGCCAAGGCCCATGCCCAATGCCTGGATGCCCATCAGGTTGATTTCCTTGCCGAACAGCCAGCGCGCGTCATATTCGCGAAAGCCGGTCGCCTTCACCATCGGCTCGGATTCATAGGCATAGGTGTTCGGTGCCAGAACGGGTTTCGGCTTCGGAAACATGCGGATGGGCCTCTCAAGGAAAGGACATGAGGAAATGCAGCGCTGGCGATACCACTGCTGCTGGAATGCGGGAGCTAGAACTATTCCTGCTTTGATGACATCAAAGCCGGGCTCAAGCTTGTTATTTTAACGCGTTTTCTTTGACGCGAACCGGTACCCACTTCGCTTAAAAACGCTACAGGTCTGTGAACGGCAATTGCGGCATAATTCGCGACGGCAAAACGACACGCGTCAACCCCGACGCCGATGCCGAATTACTGTTCCAGCATCATCCGCCCGTTCGCGAATTCGAAGCGCTTGAGTTTAGACAAAAAAGATAAACCAAGCAGATTTTCCGACAGCGCTTCGTCGGGCAGCACCATGGCATCGACATCGCGCACGATGAGACCGCCGATGTCGACCATGGCGAGCCGGGTACGCGCCGCCTTGAGCTTGCCGTTGGCCGTGGTCACCGTCGTCGTGTAGTCGTTCTGCGAGGGCCGCACGCCGAGCCGCGCGGCCGAGCTTTCGTTGAGCGCGACGACGGAGGCACCGGTGTCGACCATGAAGCCGATGCGCTGGCCGTCGATTCGGCCTTCTGTCTGGAAGTGGCCCCGGCCGTCGCGTGCAATGCTAATGCTGCGGATGCCGGCCTGGGCATTATCCTGAAGCGCGGCGAACGCCGTCGGCTGCGTCGACGTGGTGGGCCGCGCGGCTGCGGACGTGGTCATCTCGTCAGCCAGTTGCGCCATATAGGAGCCGGCGCCGATCAGAAGCGCGGCAAGAATTATCAGATTACGCATGGCGCACACTCACTGACAAATGACGACGCGGCGATCTCGCGACCGCCACCAGCCGGCTACGAGCAATGGCGAAGCTGCTATTTGTGCCAATAAGGATGAGCGAAGCGTTAACACGCGCGCGGAGCTGTGCGGCCGATCGGGAAAGTACCTATAGCGTTTTCGAGCGAAGTGGGTACCGGTTCGCGTGACGAAAACGCGTCAGGTCAAAAAGCTAGAGTCTTTCACATGAGCGTTGAAAGACGCTAGCGGCCATCTTCCGTCGTCAAGGCAAATGCCACAACCGCATAGCGCCTGTGGATCAGCATCAATAGTTCGGTCGGCGACGAGGACCGCCCAGCGCGCCGCCACGAGATGTCGAATGAGCAATCGATCCATCCGTCATCGCGACGCTTGGCTTCCGCAAAACTAGCCTGGTAGCCCACTTCTTGGGTCATCACAGGCAGTTCGATGACCGCCCGCATTTGCGTATCGTCCGCGACGATCAACCGGGCCCTGCGTTCACGGGGAATGAAATAGTCGACCCACCTGAGCGCCCCTAGAGTCATGACGGCCAGTACGGTGGCAGCCATGCCGAGCACGAGCTGGCCTCCACCCAGCGAGAGCCCGATCACGGTCATCAGCCACAGCGTCGCCGCGGTGGTGACGCCGGCGATGAGGTCACCCTTCTTGAAGATGGTGCCGGCGCCGATGAACCCCACGCCGGTCAAAATGCCGAGCGGCAAACGCATGACGTCAATCTGGACAAAGGACTCGACCGTTTTGCCGCTGGTCGATAGCAGGATGTTCGCTTGGATCATGGCGATCGAAGCAGCAAGACCGACCAGAATGGTGGTGCGAAATCCGGCCGCATGCCCTTGCACGCCCCGGTCAAATCCCACGATACCCCCCGCAACCATTGTCAGAGCGAGACGGATCGCGATATCCGACCAGGTCGGCTGCAGAAGCATGTCCATCATGTCCATGAAGGGCCTCAAGGTGGGTCACGGCGAGAGACGTCACGTCAACGCCTCATCAATGGTGCGAGTTCCCCGGTCAATCGGCCCCTTCAGGTCCCGCGTGGCTTAACCCGCCGTGTCGGCGGCGCATTCGCCGGATCATCCGGCCAGGGATGCCGGGGATAGCGCCCGCGCAGATCAGAACGAACGGCGGCATAGCTGCCGCGCCAGAAGCCCGGCAGGTCGCGCGTCACCTGCACCGGGCGATGCGCCGGAGACAGCAATTCCAGAACCAGCGGCACCTTGCCTTGCGCGATCGACGGATGCGTCGTCAGGCCAAACAATTCCTGCAATCTGACGGCGATGGTCGGCCCCTGCTCGGCTTCGTAGTCGATCGCGAGTATCGTACCAGTCGGCGCCTCAAAATGGGTCGGCGCCTCGCGCTCCAGCCGCGCACGCAAACTCCAAGGCAACAACGCCATCAGCGCTTCCGACAGATCGCCGGCTGAAAATTCCTTCAAAGCGGTCTTGTCGAACAGCGCGGGCGCCAGCCACATGTCGGTTGTGGCCACAAGCCCGGCATCGGACAGGTCCGGCCACTCCTCGCCTTCCGCCGCGCGCAGGAACATGACCCGGTCGCGCCATTGCTTGAGCGGCTTCGACCACGGCAAGCGATCCAGACCCGCTCCTATCAATCCTTCGGCGAGGATGCGCGCTGTCGTAACCGACGGCGCGACCGCCACCGGAGCTTCGGCAAGCGTGATCGCATGCAGCCGCTTGCGCCGCCGTGCCCGCAAACTCATCGCCGCGCGATCGAATGAGATCTCCTCGTCGGTCTCGATCTGGTCGGCGAAGCGCGATTCGATCTCCGCCTGCGCGATCGGTGCAGCCAGCAAGATACGGCTGTTCGCGGCGGTACCGGTCAGTTCAGCAACCGCGATAAAAGGCGACCGCGCCAGCGCCGAGGCCTGATCGGCCGACGCGCCGCGACCGTTGGCGAGCACGAACGACCCGTTGCCGCGATTGCGCGCCACGCGATCGGGAAACGCGAGAGCGAGCATCACACCGCTGGAAGGAAAGGTTTCTCCCTCCCCACCAGAGGCGGGAGGGGTAACAGGCACCGCTACCTGAGACGCCCAACGTTCCGCAAGCTGCCTCGCGCCGGTGGCGCGTGGCGAGCGGTCGCGGCGAAAGCTATCGAGCCTCGCATCGAGATCGACGCTGTCGCCGCCCAGACCCCGCTCGGTCAGCACCGCCGCAATGTCCGCAGCCTCCCGGCCTGCGCCGAGACGATGCGCGCCCACGATCATGCGCGCGAGCCGAGGGGGCAGCGCCAACGCCCGCAAACTTTTTCCTTCGTCGGTGATGCGGCCATCGGCATCCAGCGCGCCAAGCTCGCGCAGCAGGCTTCGCGCCTCGTTCAACGCGGGAGCAGGCGGCGGATCGAGAAACGTCAGTGTGGCGGGATCGCGCACACCCCATTGCGCGAGATCGAGCACCAACGACGACAGATCGGCTGAGAGGATCTCGGGCTGGGTATAGGCGGACAGCGAGGCGGTCTGCGGCTCGTCCCATAGCCGATAACATACACCAGGCTCCGTGCGGCCGGCGCGGCCCCGGCGCTGGTCCACCGCGGCGCGCGAGGCACGCATGGTTTCCAGCCGCGTCAGGCCGATGTCAGGCTCAAAGCGCGGCACCCTCGCCATGCCGGAATCCACCACGATGCGGACGCCCTCGATGGTCAGCGAGGTTTCTGCGATCGATGTGGCCAGCACCACCTTGCGACGCCCCCTCGGCGCGGGCGCGATGGCGCGATCCTGCACCGCGGCGTCGAGCGCGCCGAACAGCGGCACGATCTCAATGGATGCATCGTGCACCCGTTCAGCGAGCATATTTTGCGTGCGCCGGATTTCGGCCGCGCCCGGCAGGAACGCCAGCACGGAGCCTGCATCGGTGCGCAGCGCTGTCGCGATCGCGTCAGCCATCTGCCGCTCTAGTGGTGAATCGGGCTTGCGGCCAAGATATCGCGTTTCAATCGGGAAGGCGCGGCCCTCGCTTTCGATCACGGGCGCGCAGCCAAGACGTTTTGCAATCCGCGCGCCGTCGATGGTCGCGGACATCACAAGAATCCGCAAATCCTCCCGCAGTCCGGTCTGGACGTCACGCGCCAGGGCGAGCCCAAGGTCTGCATCGAGCGAACGCTCATGAAACTCGTCGAACAGGATCGCGGCAACACCGTTCAGTTCGGGATCGTCGAGGATCTGCCGCGAGAAGATCCCTTCGGTGACGACCTCGATACGCGTTCTGCGCGAGATCTTGGAGCCGAAGCGCACGCGATAGCCCACGGTCTCGCCAGCGCGCTCGCCCAACGTCTGCGCCATTCGTTCCGCGCTGGCGCGCGCCGCGATCCGGCGTGGCTCCAGCACGACGATCTTCCTGCCGGCGACCCAGGGCGTGTCGAGCAGTGCCAACGGCACCCGCGTCGTCTTGCCGGCTCCCGGCGGCGCCACCAGCACCGCGGCGTTGTGCGCAGCAAGCGTGCGTCCAAGTTCGCCGAGCACGGCGTCGATCGGAAGCGGGTTGGCGAATGTTTCCGTCAAGGAATAGGTCCGCGCGTACGGCATGGTAACGGGGAGACCGTCCTATAGCGTTTTCGAGCGAAGTGGATAACCGGTTCGCGTGGAGAAAACGCGTCAGATCAGAATGATAGAGCCCCGCTTCTGATTCCATCAGAAGCGGAAAGGCTCTAGCGCACCACTTGCCAAACGGCCAGGCGATACCTCTATCCGATCACTTTCCCGGGAAACCGGCACATTATTTGATTGGTGAAAGGAGAACGCAACCGATCCGCCTGTAAACAGGCCCCATCGCGCCGAAAAGAGACAACCATGACCGGAAACGGCACAGCTGCGCAGAAAACCGAACGGGTCGACTGGGTCGACTATGCCAAGGGCATCTGCATCATCATGGTGGTGATGATGCACTCGGTGCTGGGCGTTGAGGCCGCAGCCGGACAGACCGGTTTCATGCACCTCGTGGTCGAATTCGCAAAACCGTTCCGGATGCCGGATTTCTTCCTGATTTCCGGCCTGTTCCTGCCGCTCGTCATTAACCGCGACTGGCGCACCTACCTCGACCGCAAGGTCGTGCACTTCTTCTACTTCTACGTTCTGTGGACCGCGATCCAGTTCGGCTTCAAGGCCCCCCACTTTGCCGCCGAGGTGGGCTGGCCGGGCGTCGTCCATCTCTATCTGATGTCGTTCATCGATCCGTTCGGCACGCTGTGGTTCATCTATCTGCTGCCGGTGTTCTTCGTGGTCATCAAGGCCACGCGCCGGATCGCGCCTTGGGCGATCTGGGGCGCTGCGGCGGCGCTCGAGATGACGCACATCTCGACCGGCTGGACGCTTATCGACGAATTCGCCGCTCGCTTCGTCTACATCTATTCCGGATACCTGTTCGCAAACTACGTATTCGCATGGTCGGCCCGCGCCCGCGCTTATCCGGGATTGACGCTGGCGGCGCTTGCGCTGTGGGCTGTTGTCAACGGCGGCCTGGTCCATACTGGCATCAGCGAATGGCCAATCGTTTCGCTCGCGCTCGGTCTCGCCGGCGCCAGCGCCATCATCGCCGTTGGCACTTTGCTTGCGAAAATGCGCTGGCTGAACGTCGTGCGCTATTGCGGCGAGCACTCGATCGTCATCTATCTCGCGTTCTTCCTGCCGATGGCCGCCTCGCGCACGATCCTGCTGAAAGCAGGTTTGATCCACGATGTCGGCCTGATCTCTCTGATCGTCACCATCGCCGGCGTGATCGGCGCGGTGCTGATCTGGTGGGCCTGCCGCAACACGCGGGCGAACTTCCTGTTCGAGCGTCCTGACGCCTTCTGGATCGCGCCGAAGAAACGAGCCTCCGCGATTCAGGCGGCGGCCGAATAATCCGGCTCGGTCGCCCGGTCAAGGCCCGAAACCCTTGCGATTTTTGTCGGTCATGAGAACGCCGCGGGGGTGCCATCAGCGGGAAAACTCCTTAAGTTGCGGCCATGCCGAAGAAGCCCGCCGCCAAGCCCGCTGCCGCGATCGACGCAGCCGAGATCCCAGCCGCCATCCCCGCGACGATTCCTGCGGCGAAAGCTGAAGCTGGGACCAATATGCAGGGACAGCACGTCTTTCTGGTCGACGGCTCATCCTACATCTTCCGCGCTTATCACGCTCTGCCGCCGTTGAACCGCAAATCCGATGGGCTGCAGGTCAACGCGGTGCTCGGCTTCTGCAATATGCTGTGGAAGCTGTTGCGCGACATGCCGAAGGACGACAAGCCGACACACCTCGCGATCATCTTCGACAAGTCCGAGGTCACGTTCCGCAACAAGCTCTATCCCGACTACAAGGCGCATCGGCCGCCTGCACCCGACGACCTGATCCCGCAATTCGCGCTGATCCGCGAGGCGGTGAAAGCGTTCGACCTGCCCTGCCTCGAACAGATCGGCTTCGAAGCCGACGACCTGATCGCGACCTATGTGAGGCAGGCGTGCGAGCGTGGCGCGACCGCGACCATCGTATCTTCTGACAAGGACTTGATGCAGCTCGTCACCGACTGCGTCACCATGTACGACACCATGAAGGACCGCCGCCTCGGCATACCTGAAGTGATCGAAAAGTTCGGCGTGCCGCCGGAGAAGGTGGTCGAGGTACAGGCTTTAGCCGGTGACAGCGTCGACAATGTACCGGGCGTGCCGGGCATCGGCGTCAAGACCGCCGCGCAACTCATCACGGAATACGGCGACCTCGAAACGCTGCTACAGCGCGCCGGCGAAATCAAGCAGCCGAAGCGGCGCGAGACGTTGATCGAGAATGCCGAAAAGGCCCGCATCTCGCGGCAACTCGTATTGCTCGACGACAAGGTCGCGCTCGATGTGCCGCTGGACGACCTCGCGGTGCAGGAGCCCGACGCCCGCAAGCTGATCGCCTTCCTGAAGGCGATGGAATTTACCACGCTGACAAAACGCGTCGCGGACTATTCCGAGCTTAACGCGACCGAGATCGAGCCGGACAGAAAAAACGCCAGCGGGGCCTCTTCGACAGCGCCCAAGGCGTCCGTAGCCGCCGTCACCGGCGATCTGTTCGGTAGCAGCGATGGCGTCGTGAAAAGCACGCCGATCATCAGGGCAAAGGGCGACGCGGAGATCAAAACGCCTGCGGCCCTTGCCGCCGCCCGCCTTGAAGCGGTGCGCAAGCTGCCGGTCCAGCGCGACACCTACGAAACAATCCGCACGCTAGAGCGGCTGAAAGACTGGGTTGCCCGCATCGATAACAATGGCAGCTTTGCCTTCGAAGCCCTGGCACCGACGATTGATCCCATGCAGGCCGAATTGTCGGGCTTCACTCTGGCTCTCGCGCCGAACGATGCATGCTACATCCCGCTCAGCCACAAACAGGCCGGCGACGGAGCCGGCCTGTTTGCCGCCGGTCTTGCGCCCGGTCAGATCGCGGTCCGCGATGCGCTGGAGATCCTGAAGCCGATCCTTGAATCCAGCGGTCACTTGAAGATCGGGCTCAACATCAAGTTCAGTGCCGTGCTGCTCGCGCAGCATGGCATCGTCATGCAGAATCAGGACGACGTCGAGCTTATCTCCTACGCGCTCGATGCCGGGCGGGGCTCCCACGATCTTCAATCGCTGGCACAACGCTGGCTCGGGCACACCGCTTTGAGTTATGGCGAACTGACCGGCAGCGGCAAGAACAAGCTTGCCTTCGATCAGGTGGCGATCGAGCGCGCCACGGCCTACGCAGCGGAACATGCCGACCTCACCATGCGGCTGTGGCAGATCTTAAAGCCACGGCTGGTCGCCGAGCGCATGAATGCGGTGTACGAGACGCTCGAGCGGCCGATGGTCGCGACGCTGGCGCGGATGGAGCGGCGCGGCATCACCATCGACCGGCAGGTGCTGTCGCGTCTCTCGGGTGAATTCGCGCAGACCGCGGCCCGGCTGGAAGCCGAGATCCAGCAACTTGCCGGCGAGCCGATCAACGTCGGCAGTCCGAAGCAGATCGGCGACATCATGTTCGGCAAGATGGGCCTGGCCGGGGGCAGCAAGACCAAGACCGGCGCGTGGTCGACCTCGGCGCAAATCCTCGATGAGCTCGCCGAGCAGGGCCACGACTTCCCGCGCAAGATCCTGGACTGGCGACAGGTGTCCAAACTGAAATCCACCTATACCGACGCGCTGCCCGAATACGTTCATCCCCAGACCAAGCGCGTGCACACGACCTATGCGCTCGCCGCCACCACCACCGGCCGATTGTCGTCGAACGAGCCGAACCTGCAGAACATTCCGGTGCGTAACGAAGAGGGACGAAAGATTCGTCGTGCCTTCATCGCGGCCCCCGGACACAAGCTGGTGTCAGCCGATTACTCTCAAATCGAACTGCGGCTGCTTGCGGAAATCGCCGATATCCCGGTGCTGAAGCAGGCGTTCCGCGACGGCCTCGACATCCACGCCATGACCGCGTCGGAAATGTTCGGCGTGTCCGTAAAGGGAATGCCAGGCGAAATCCGCCGCCGGGCCAAGGCCATCAACTTCGGCATCATCTACGGCATCTCGGCTTTCGGCCTCGCCAATCAGCTCGGCATCCCCCGCGAAGAAGCAGCCGCCTATATCAAGAAGTATTTCGAGCGCTTTCCCGGCATTCGCGCCTACATGGATGCGACCCGCGATTTCTGCCGCGAGCACGGCTATGTCACGACCCTGTTCGGCCGCAAATGCCATTACCCCGACATCAAGTCGCCGAACCCGTCGCATCGCGCCTTCAACGAGCGCGCCGCGATCAACGCGCGCCTGCAGGGGTCGGCTGCCGACATCATCCGCCGCGCCATGGCGCGGATGGACGATGCGCTTGCGGCGAAGAGGCTGTCCGCACGGATGCTGCTGCAGGTCCATGACGAGTTGATTTTTGAAGTGCCGAACGAGGAGGTCGCGGCAACGCTGCCGGTCGTACAGCATGTGATGCAGGATGCGCCATTCCCGGCGGTGTTGCTGTCGGTGCCGCTGCAGGTCGACGCCCGCGCCGCTGATAACTGGGACGAAGCACATTAGGATCATCCCAACGGCGACCTGACAAGAACACAACAAGAACTGCACGACGACGCTGACGCCTGCACGCGCCGCCTTCGACTCGGAACGTTTCGCCGCTCGTGATATTGAATCCCTTTCTGCAGTTTTCAGCCCATTGCGTATGGAGTTTTCGATGGCCCCGCGTGCTAACTGGAAGGGCTTTTTGCGCCTTTCGCTCGTGACCTGCCCGGTAGCCCTGTTTCCCGCGACCTCGGAGTCCGAGAAGGTCAGCTTCAACCAGATCAATCGCAAGACCGGGCACCGCATCAAGTATCAGAAGGTCGATGCCGAAACCGGCGACGAGGTCGACAACGACGATATCGTCAAGGGGTACAAGATCGATACCGATACCTATCTCGAAGTGACGAAGGACGAACTCGACAACATCGCGCTGGAGTCCACCCACACCATCGATATCGACCGGTTTGTGCCGCGCGCAGAGATCGACGATCTTTATATCGTCAGGCCGTATTATCTGGTGCCGGACGGCAAGGTCGGACACGATGCCTATGCCGTGATCCGCGACACCATCAAGGCGACGGGCAAGGTCGCGCTGGCTCGGGTGGTGCTGACCAATCGCGAGCACGTCATTGCCCTTGAAGCGCGCGACAACGGGTTGGTCGGCCTGCTGCTGCGCTACGCTTACGAGGTACGCGAGACATCGGACTATTTCGACGACATCAAGGAGGTGAAGATCACCAAGGACATGCTCGATCTCGCCAAACATATCGTCGAGCAGAAGTCCGGCCGCTTCGAGCCGACCGCCTTTAAGGATCATTATGAAGCGGCGCTGCTGGACCTGATCGAGCAGAAGAAGGCAGGCCACCCGATCGCAAAAGCCAAGGTCAAGACCGAAGGCAATGTCATCAACCTGATGGACGCCTTGCGGCGGAGCCTGAAGGGCGGCAGGTCTGAGCGGACAGAAATCACCGCCGCTCCCGCGAAGGGCAAGAGGTCAAAGAAGCGGGTCGAAGGTCAGCGCGAAATGTTGTTTCCGATCGAAGGCAAGAAAGCCGCGAAGGAACCCAAGCGCGAGACTGCGAAGCGGCCAGCCAGGACGCGCGCCGCAAAAAAGGTACCCGCGGCAAAGCGCAAAGCCGGATAGCCGGGCGCGGACATGCGCAAGCTGATCGCCTTCGACGACGAGACCATGACCGCGCTGACGCAACTTGGCCATAGCCGCATGGCGACCCTCCAGGATCTGGCAGACGAGGCGTTCGCCGACCTTTTGAAGAAGCACGGCGTGCCGATTGATCTCAAGGATGCCCTGCGGAAGAGTGCGGGTGTCGGAAAGAAAAAGGCGTGACGCCGGCAGCACTCTTGCGCTTACCGGGCGTTGCCGACGTTTGATCCTTGATCGGAGCCGTCGCCGTGCCATCCCGAAAGCTCAGCACCTACCGCAAGAAACGCGACTTTTCGAAAACCGCCGAGCCGAGCGGCAAGGCGCGCGTCGTGCCCGCTAGGCAACTGCGGTTCGTGATCCAGAAGCACGATGCCACCCGGCTACATTACGATCTCCGCCTTGAGTACGAGGGGGTGTTCAAATCCTGGGCTGTGACGCGAGGTCCCTCGCTCGACCCCGGCGAGAAGCGGCTGGCAGTCGAGGTGGAGGATCACCCGCTCGACTACGGCGACTTCGAAGGCACCATCCCGAAAGGTCAATATGGCGGCGGCACGGTGGAAATCTGGGATCGCGGCTACTGGTACGCCGAAGACCCGGCGAAAGGCCTCGCGAAGGGCGACCTTAAATTCGCGCTGATGGGCGAGAAGCTTCAAGGCGAATGGGTGCTGGTGCGCATGAAGCACGACCGCAGCGGCGGAAAGCGCACCAACTGGCTGCTGATCAAACACCGCGACGACTACGCAAAGCCGGGCGGCGGCGAGGATGTGCTGGAAAATGACCGTTCGGTCGCATCGGGTCGGACCCTCGAACAGATCGCCAAAGGCAAGGGCAAGGCGCCGGAGCCTTTCATGATGACCAGGCGGATCGCCGGCTCTGACGCGGTTTGGGATTCGAACAAGGGCGCTGCCGCGGAGGCGCGCGCCAGGGAATCGAAACGGTCGGCAAAGCCGAGCGCAAAGCCCGCGTCGACCGGCAAGAAGGCGCCGAAGAAAGCCCGAGTACAAATTGCCAAGGCTCGCGCGATCAAGGGCGGGATACCGAACTTTGCCGGACTTCAGCTTTGTGAAACGGCAACGCGCCCGCCATCGGCGGAGGGCTGGGTGCATGAAATCAAGTTCGACGGCTATCGCATCCAGATACGGATCGAGAACGGTGACGTGACGCTCAAAACCCGCAAAGGCCTCGACTGGACCGATAAGTTTTCAGCCATCGCAAAGGCGGCCGCGAAACTGCCCGACGCCATCCTCGACGGCGAGATCGTCGCGCTCAACGCAAAGGGCGATCCGGATTTCTCGGCGATGCAGGCCGCGCTGTCCGAAGGCAAGACGGATGCGCTGGTGTACTTTGCTTTCGACCTTCCGTTTGCCGAGGGCGAGGATCTGCGCCCGCTGCCGCTGCTGACGCGCAAGGACCGGCTTCGCAAGCTGCTCGGGCGCTCTGCAAGATCCGACCGCGCACCGATCCGCTACGTAGAGCATTTTGACGTGAACGGCGAACAGATGCTCGCAACGGCGCACGAATCCGGCCTCGAAGGCATCATCTCCAAACGCATCGACGCGCCCTATCGCGCCGGCCGCGGCGGTAACTGGGTCAAAACCAAGAGCCGTCCCGGCCATGAGGTCGTGATCGGCGGGTGGAAGACAACAGGCGGCAAGTTCCGCTCGCTAATGGCCGGCGTCTATAACGGCGACCACCTCGTCTATACCGGCATCGTCGGCACCGGCTACGGCCGCGATACCGTGAAACGCATCATGCCGGCATTGAAAGCCGCGGCCGCATCGAAAAGTCCTTTCACCGGCAAGAATGCGCCGGCCGGCGGTCGCAACGTTCATTGGCTGAAACCTGAACTGGTCGCCGAAATCGAATTCGCCGGTTGGACTGATGACGGCATGGTCCGGCAGGCAGCCTTCAAAGGGCTGCGCGCGGACAAGCCGGCGCGCGAGGTCAGGGCGGAAATGCCGGCCCGTGCGGCCGCCCCACGATTCAACAAGACACGGCCCGACAAGACAAAGCTCAACGCAACACAGCCCAACGCGCGAGCCACACCAGCAGCGAACACCGACACGACCAGATCGCGGCAACCTCGCACGTCTACGGCGCGCGATCGCTCGACGGTGATGGGTGTTGTGATCTCGCATCCAGATAAAGCGCTATGGCCGGATGCGGACAGGCAGCCGGTCACCAAGCTCGATCTTGCCGCCTACATGGAAGCCGTGGGCGGCTGGATGATCGGCCACATCCGCGGACGGCCGTGTTCGATTGTTCGCGCACCAGATGGCATTGATGGCGAAACGTTCTTTCAGCGCCACGCCATGCCGGGTCTCTCGGATCTGGTCACGCAAGCGAAGGTATCAGGCGACCGAAAGCCTTATCTGCAGATCGACCGCGTCGAGGCACTGGCGGCGGTGGCGCAGATCGGCGGTATCGAATTGCATCCGTGGAACTGCGTGCCCAACGAATACACGGTGCCGGGACGGCTGGTATTCGACCTCGATCCCGCGCCGGGCATCGCATTCCCCGACGTGATCGCTGCGACCAAGGACATGAAGCAGCGGCTTGAGGCGCTCGGGCTCGAAACGTTCTGCAAGACCACCGGCGGCAAGGGGCTGCACGTCGTCACGCCGCTTGCAATCAAGCAAAAAGACGGATTGAACTGGAAGCAAGCCAAGATGTTCGCCCAAGCCGTCTGCGAACAAATGGCCGCTGACGCACCCGATAAATATCTCATCAACATGTCGAAGAAGCAGCGCGAGGGAAAAATCTTCCTCGATTATCTTCGCAACGATACCAAATCGACGGCTGTCGCGCCGCTGTCGCCGCGCGCGCGCCCCGGCGCCACTGTATCCATGCCGCTGAACTGGTCTCAGGTGAAAGCCGGTCTCGATCCTAAACGTTTCACACTCCGCACCGCGCCAGACCTCTTGAAAAAGAGTAAGGCATGGGCGGACTATGACAAGGCCGCGCGTCCGCTAACCACCGCAATCAGCAGGCTCGTACGATGACGAACATGACAGGTAGTAGCCGAAGGATCGCGCTGCTCGGCATTCCCATCGACATGGGCGCATCGCAACGCGGCACCTTGATGGGGCCAGCAGCACTGCGGACCGCGGGAATCAAGCCGGTGCTGGAAAACCTGGGCATCGATGTCCTGGATCATGGCGACATCTCCATTGCTCAGGTCGTGCCGGCAACCGACCCAATTCCCGCGAAGGCCAACAACTACCGCGATATCCAGGCATGGATCCGCGCACTCAGCCCGCGCGCTTATGATCTGACGACGTCCGGCGCGATCCCGATTTTTCTTGGCGGCGACCACAGCCTGTCGATGGGTTCGATCAACGGTGTCGCGCGCTATTGGCACGAAAGAGAGCGCGAACTGTTCGTACTTTGGCTCGACGCTCACGCCGATTACAATACACCGCTGACGACCATGACCGCGAACATGCACGGCATGTCGGCCGCTTTTGCGTGCGGCGAGCCCGGGCTTGATGGGCTGCTCGGCGACGAGCCGCGCGCCTCTATCTCGCCAGCGCATCTGGACCTGTTCGGCATCCATTCGATTGACCCGCTCGAGAAGAAGCTGGTGCAAGACCGTCGCATCGCGGTCGCTGACATGCGCGCGATCGATGAGTTCGGCGTATCCGTATTGATTCATCGCGTCATCGAGCGAGTGAGGGCGCGCAATGGCGTCCTGCATGTCAGCTTCGATCTCGACGTCCTGGACCCCGGCATCGCGCCCGGCGTCGGCACGACCGTTCCGGGAGGAGCGACCTATCGCGAGGCACATCTCGTCATGGAACTGCTATACGATTCCGGACTGGTCCGTTCGGTCGACATCGTCGAACTCAATCCGTTTCTCGACGAACGCGGGCGAACCGCGCGGGTCGCGGTGGAATTGATCGCGAGCCTGTTCGGGCAGCAGATCACCGACCGCCCGACTCCAAGCAATGCGCTGGAGCCGGATAGAATCTGAACACGCGCGGCAGTCTTGCGGACATCATGCAAATGCGGTCGTGACCGCGCGTCCGACGGCCGCGATGACAGCGTTTTGCCGATCCGCCGAGGCGGTGGCGCCCGTGAGATAGGCCGTCACAATAAACGGCGCCCGATCCGGCGGCCAGATCACAGCGACATCATTCGCTGTTCCCCGCTCGCCGGACCCGGTTTTGTCGCCGACGCGCCACGCGGCCGGCAATCCGGCGCGCAGGCGCTTGCCGCCAGTCGTATTGGCGGCGAGCCAACCCGCGAGTTGAGCGCGCGACTCCGCCGACAGCATGCCGTCCAACACCAACGCCCGCAAATCGGAGGCCATCGCGTTCGGCGTCGTGGTATCGCGCGGATCGCCTGGCAGCGCTTCATTAAGTGCCGTCTCGGCGCGGTCGAGACGCGTCATGTCGTCGCCCAGACCCCGCACAAAAGCGGTCAGGCCCTGCGGGCCGCCAATGCTCGCGAGCAGCAGATTTCCCGCCGTGTTGTCGCTGAGCGTAATTGCGGCCTTGCATAGTTCTGCGACGGTCATGCCGTGCGGGCCGACGTGCTTCTGCGTCTCCGGCGAATGGGTCACGAGATCGGTCTCACTGAAATAAATCCGCCGCGAGAGATTTTCCTTGCCGGCATCGACCCCTTGAAGAACGGCGCCCGCCGCTAGCACCTTGAAGGTGCTGCACATTGGAAACCGCTCGTCCATCCGCTGGCCGACGCGCTGGCCGGTGCTGGTATCGAGCAGCGTGACACCCAGCCGCCCGCCGCCGCTTTCATTTTCCAGCCTTTTCAATTCGTCGACAAACTTCTCATGCAATGCCGAGGCCGCCCGGACTCGGCCAGCCCGGCCTATGACGACCAGCCCCGCCAGGCCCGCACCCGTCGCACACAGCAATCGTCGTCTGCCGATCATTTTTTAATCGTCCTCATATTTGGCTGTGCCGAGATAGTTAGATATGCCGTAGCGCGGCGTAACTATCGAAGAATGGATGGGCGAGCATCGAACCGCTCTTCAAGACATCGATGTGCAGGCTTACTCTGCCGCCTCCTTAGCCGCCGGAGCCGCGGCCTTGACCTCGGCATCGACGTCGTTCTCGAATCTACCGAAATTCTTCCGGAACATGTCGACCAGGGCGCGCGCGGTCCTGTCGAACTCGACCTTATCGGCCCAGGTCTTGATCGGATCGAGGATATGCGGCTCGACGCCTGGTACCGAGGTTGGGACTGCGAACCCGAAATATTTGTCATTGTGAAACTGGACGTCGCGCAAGGAGCCGTCGAGCGCTGCGCCGAGCAGAGCGCGCGTGACCCTGATTGGCATGCGACGGCCGGTCCCGTATTTGCCCCCGGTCCAACCGGTGTTCACCAGCCAGCAATCGACCTTGTGCTTCGCGATCAAGGCGCGCAGCATGTTGCCGTAGACGCTGGGATCGCGCGGCAAGAACGGCGAGCCGAAGCAGGTGGAGAATTCTGGCTGCGGCTCGTTGCCGAGGTCGCGCTCAGTTCCCGCTACTTTCGCGGTGTAACCCGAAAGAAAATGATACATTGCCTGCGCCGGCGTCAGCCTGGCGATGGGCGGCAGTACGCCAAAGGCGTCAGCGGCCAGCATGATCAGATTTTTTGGCTGGCCGGCACAGCCTGTTAAAGACGCGTTCGGAATGAATTCGAGCGGATAGGCCGAACGGGTGTTCTCGGTCTTCGAGTCGTCATTGAAATCGGGTACCCGCGTGGCTTCGTCGTGTACGACATTCTCAAGCACTGCGCCGAAGCGTTTCGAAGCGGCGTAAATCTCGGGTTCGGCCTCCTGCGACAGCCTGATGCATTTGGCGTAGCAGCCGCCCTCGAAATTGAAGATGCCGTCCTTGCTCCAGCCGTGCTCATCGTCGCCGATCAGCGTGCGTTTGGGATCGGCGGACAGCGTGGTCTTTCCCGTTCCCGAGAGGCCGAAGAAGATCGCGCTGTCACCGCCGGGGCCGACATTGGCCGAGCAGTGCATCGGCAACACGCCTTTGTCGGGCAGATGGTAGTTCAGCGTGGTGAAGATGCTTTTCTTCATCTCCCCGGCATAATGAGATCCGCCGATGAGAATGATCTTGCGGATGAAATCGATGGCCACAACGTTCTCCGAGCGAACGCCATGCCGTTTGGGATCGGCGCGAAAGCTCGGCAGGTCGATGACGGTCAGTTCAGGTACGAAGTTGGTAAGTTCCGATATCTCCGGCCGGCGCAATAGGGTGCGAATAAAAAGCGAATGCCAGGCCAGCTCGGTGAAAACGCGGGTCTTGATACGGAAATTTGGATCGGCACCACCATAGAGGTCCTGTGCGAACAGCGTCTTGTTCCCGGCGTGCTCAAGAAAGTCGGAATACAACGCGCCGAATTGCCCCGACGTCATCGACTGGTTGCCTGCCCACCATATATTTTTATCGGTGGTCACATCACGGACCACGAACTTATCCTTGGGGCTTCGGCCGGTGAAGATACCGGTCTCCGCGCATAACGCGCCATCCGCATTCAGCATCGCTTCGCCTGTACGTAGGGCATGCTCGTAAAGCTGCGGCGCGCCAAAATTCCAGTACACGGCCTTGAGATTTTTTAGGCCGAACTTTTCGGCGCCGAAGGCGCCGTTACGCACGCCTGTCTCAGGCACGGAAAATTCCTCCTCGTCGAATCCGCATCGCAGGGCGCGATCATAACCAATCGCGCTTCCGCAGCGATGTCTAAATTATAGCCGTCCAGAGCCGGCATTGATCAAGGCCAAACTCATCTGGCCAATCCCGGCTTACTCCAGGAATTCGGATCAAGCCTATGCTGACGCGCGGGCCTTTTCCGCCAATTCCTTCAAGACACCGCGAAGTTCCTCGGGCGTGACGACCCGCCGCGGAAAATCAAGGCGCAACGCATCACGCTTGTCGGCACTCATGTCCAAGCCGTCGGGATCGCAGCCGGTGCAGCGCCAGTCGGCCGTCTCCGCGCCGAGCAACCGCGTTGCATAAAGATTCAAGGCGTCGCGATGATCGCCATTCATATGTTCGATCGCAGTTTGTTCGGCCGCGACCAACGCGTCCGCGCCCTCAAGGCTGGTCAGAATCTTTTCCGGCCTGAGATCAACAATCCGTCCGAAACCGGCCACCAAATGAACTCCGGTTAGCCGAATCCGGAAGAACGAAAAATCATTGAAATCCGCGAAAGATTCCGCCGAGGGGTGAACGTTCAGATAACGCCTTCGCAGGATTGCCTTGAGTTCCCCATCCGCCTCCTCGGCTGTTCCCGCGACCATGATCCGCGAGCCTTCCAGAGGGTCGCCGGCTGCGCGCTCGTCCAGCATCAGCGACACCCTGGGATCGGCGAGCAGATTTTTCGTATGCACTGCAAGGCGTGAAATCAAAAGAATTGGTGAACCATCGTAATGGCTTGCGACATTCACAAGGGAGCAATAGGGGTCGCCGCTACCTGCCATTAAGGTTGCAAGTGCGCCTTGCCGGCTGCGGCGTAGCAGGGATCGGGTCAGGTTTGCGGCTGTGAAATTGGCGGTCGGCTGCATGGCTTAAATCCTCAAATTTGAAAAACCACCTTTTCAGGGCTAAACTGATAACCGAACAGAGTGGGAACGGTAGGGCCTTTCGCACGTTTAAAGAGCCTCGGTCACACTTCAGCCTCGCTTGCATTGCTCGTTGACTGCGTTCTTAAGGTTACACCAATGGCAGACGGTCGAATTGTTCGCCTCTCGCCACCCGCTTCGGAAAGCAGGCATATGCCCACAATTGCTTTGGTCGATGACGACCGCAACATTCTCACATCGGTGTCGATTGCGCTCGAAGCCGAAGGCTATCGCATCATGACTTATACCGATGGAGCGTCGGCACTCGACGGCTTCCGCACCAGCCAGCCGGACCTTGCGATCCTCGACATCAAGATGCCGCGCATGGACGGAATGGAGACACTGCGACGACTGCGTCAGAAATCCGACCTGCCCGTTATTTTCCTCACCTCCAAAGACGAAGAGATTGATGAACTGTTCGGCCTCAAGATGGGTGCCGACGATTTCATCCGCAAGCCGTTCTCGCAACGGTTGCTGGTCGAGCGCGTCAAAGCGGTTTTGCGCCGAGCCTGCCCGAAAGATCCTGCCGCCGTACCCAAGGAGAGCGACGCAAAGGCGCTCGACCGTGGCCTGCTGCGCATGGACCCGGAGCGTCACACCTGCACCTGGAAGAATGAGCCCGTCACCCTGACCGTCACGGAGTTCCTTATTTTGCAAGCGCTGGCGACACGCCCCGGCGTCGTCAAAAGTCGCAACGCGCTGATGGACGCCGCCTACGATGATCAGGTCTACGTCGATGACCGCACCATCGACAGCCACATCAAGCGGCTGCGTAAGAAGTTCAAGGTCGTCGACGACGACTTTGAAATGATCGAAACCCTGTACGGCGTGGGTTACCGCTTCAGGGAAACCTGATAACATCGTTATGGGCGCGGCCCGTGAACCGGATGTTCGATGACATGTCCGGTTTGCTTTCGGTGTGAATGCGAACGTTCGTCGTCCAGCCGCATCTTCAGCGACAAACGCGAAGCGTTTACGCGGGAATGACAGCAATAGTGAATTTGGTGCAACCGGGCAGTTTCAGTCCTTGCTTGATCGAACGCAGCCTGATTTGAATCCCGAGACCGAGGACACCTCACAAGTCCTGGCGGCGGAAGGTCTTGCCGATCAGGCCCAACGGACGCCGCCCTGGCAACGGCCGCTTGGCTGGCTCAGGCGCGCAGGCCAGTTTCTCTTCACGCTCAGCTTTTCGAGCCTGACCCGCCGCATCGTATCGCTTAATCTCGCCGGCCTGATCGCGCTGGTCGCCAGCATTCTCTATCTCTCGCAATTCCGCGCCGGCCTGATCGATGCGCGCGCGCAAAGTCTGCTGGTACAGGGCGAGATCATAGCCAGCGCCATTGCCGCCTCGGCCACGGTCGAGACCAACACGATAACAATCGATACGGATCGCCTGCTCGATCTCAAGCCCGGCGAGAGCTATGGCGCACCGGACGAAATTTCAGGGCTGGACTTTCCAATCAATCCTGAGCGGGTCGCTCCCGTGCTGCGGCGGCTGATCTCTCCGACCAAGACCCGGGCGCGCATCTACGATCGCGACGGAGTATTGATTCTCGACAGCCGCAGCCTCTTTCGCCGCGGCGACGTCATACGTTTCGAACTGCCGCCCCCGACCGACGTCAAACCGGGGTTCATAGAACGCACCACGATCGCGATCCGCACCTGGCTCAATCGCGGCGATCTTCCGCTCTATCGTGAGCTCGGTCCCGAAAACGGCAACGGCTATCAGGAGGTTGCGCAGTCGTTAAAGGGTGAGAAATCCAGCATGGTGCGCATTAACGATCGGGGCGAAATCATCGTTTCGGTCGCCGTTCCGGTCGAACGCCCCCGCTCCACCATTTTCGGCTCGCTGATGCTATCCACTCAAGGCGACGATATCGACCAGATGGTCATGGCGGAACGGCTGGCAATCCTGAAAGTATTCGGCGTTGCCATGATCGTCATGATCGTGCTGTCGCTGCTGCTCGCAAGCACCATCGCCGGACCGGTACGGCGGCTCGCAGACAGTGCGGAGCGTGTGCGGCGCCGTATCAAGACGCGCATCGAGATTCCCGACTTCACTCGCCGCCGCGACGAAATCGGTCACCTATCCGGCGCGCTGCGCGACATGACCGACGCGCTCTACAACCGTATCGAGGCGATCGAGACCTTCGCGGCCGACGTTTCCCATGAACTGAAAAATCCCCTCACCTCGCTGCGCTCCGCGGTGGAGACCCTGCCGCTCGCGAAGACCGACACCAGCCGCAGCCGGCTACTGGAAGTCATCGAGCACGATGTCCGCCGACTTGATCGACTGATCTCCGACATATCCGACGCAAGCCGACTCGACGCCGAGCTACAACGGCAGGATGAGGCGCCCGTCGATATCCAGCGTCTTTTGACCATGCTTATATCGGTCGCGAACGAAACCAAGCTCGGCCGCGACATCAGTGTCGACGTGCGCTTCGAAGGCAGTCGCACCTTCTCGGTGCCGGGGCATGACTTGCGACTAGGACAGGTGATATCCAACCTCCTGACCAATGCTCAATCGTTTTCGAAACCCGGCGGCCGTGTGCGCATCGTGTGTCGCCGCTTGAAATCCGAAATCGAGATCGTCGTGGACGACGACGGTCCCGGCATTCGCCCCGACGCGTTGGAGCGCGTGTTCGAGCGCTTCTACACCGACCGACCCGACCAGGGTTTCGGTCAGAACTCCGGGCTTGGCCTTTCGATTTCGAAACAGATCATCGAAGCGCATCGCGGACGGATCTGGGCTGAAAACCGCCCCGGACCGACAGATGCCCATGGCGACATCCGGATCGCCGGCGCGCGTTTCATCGTCCGGCTTCCCGCGTCATGATCGCGTCGTCCGGACCGACGATCCATGGCTCCGCGGTTCTGGTAGGAGATCGCGCCGTTCTGATCCGCGGCCCCTCCGGCGCCGGCAAGTCTCGTCTCGCCTTCGACCTCATCCTCGCCGGCCGCAGCCGCCAGCTCCCCGTAACGACGCTGGTCGGCGATGACCGCCTCTTCGTGACGCCGCTTCATGATGGGCTGCTCGTCAGGCCCGCGCCTGAGCTTGAGGGAATGATAGAAATCCGTGGGTTCGGGATTCGCCGGTGCGCTTTCATCGCGGAGGCGCAGGTCGGCCTCGTGATCGATCTCGAGGCGCCCGACGCGGAGCGCTTGCCGCCGCCAAAAGCGCTGCGAACCACCATATTAGGGGTCGATCTGGCCCGAATTCCGGTTGCAGCTACTTTTTCGCCACTTCCGATAGCCATCGCTGCGCTGACGACTATTCCGGGTTGCAGCGACACTCGCTCCACTACCGATTGTCCGGGGGAATCCGGTAACCATATAAGTCCTACTACAGCCATGGAGTAAACCATCCCGGCTTTCAGAGCGGACCCGCTTTTCAGGGAAAAACCTAGCACTCCCCCTTGCGTGAGAGCTCTGGATGGTCAAAGTGGCCTGTTCGTGCGGTGCACCAAAAGCACCCGCGAGGAGTTTTCAATGATTGGTCTGGTACTTGTGACCCACGGGCGCCTTGCCGATGAGTTCAAGGCGGCACTCGAACATGTGATGGGCCCGCAAAAGCAAATCGAAGCCATCACCATCGGCGCCGAGGACGATGCCGATCTGTGCCGGGGCGATATCATCGAAGCCGTCAATCGCGTCGACAGCGGCAACGGGGTTGCCATTCTCACCGACATGTTCGGCGGTACGCCTTCAAACCTCGCGATCTCTTGCATGAGCCGGCCCAAGGTCGAGGTGCTCGCAGGCATCAACCTTCCCATGCTCGTCAAACTTGCCAAGGTGCGCAACGATCTCCCGCTGCCGGAAGCCATCGCGGCGGCGCAGGAGGCCGGACGCAAATACGTGACGATCGCCAGCCGGGTACTCGCCGGGAAATGACCGGACAGCCTGACGACGCAGCCTCCTCGGGTCCCCCACCGACGGTGAGCGAGGCATCTCCTGCCGGAACGGTCTCCTGCGAAATTTCGATCATCAACAAGCGCGGCCTTCATGCGAGGGCGTCCGCGAAATTCGTACATCTGGTCGAACGCTTCGACGCCGACATTAGCGTAACGCGCAATGGCGAGACGGTCGGAGGCAATTCGATCATGGGATTGATGATGCTGTCCGCGGGAATCGGAACGACGATCATCGTTTCGGCAACTGGTCCGGAGGCGAAAGCGGCGGTCGACGCGATCACAGAGCTCGTCGGCAATAAGTTCAACGAGGACGAGTGATCGTCTTCTCGCTCTTGCCCTTAAAACAGTCGTCAGAAAGCGTTTCCCGAGGTTGACGCTTGCTTGCCCGCCGTTCGGGCGGGTGCTATCCCGCGCCCCATGACGACCAGTGCCGCCGGTTTGCAGTTCCTGCAGCAATTGCAGCGTTTTTCGAGCGAAGTTTGCGGCGGTTCGAAAACGCATCAAATCACAATCAAGGAGCCCCGCTTCTGATTCCATCAGAACCGGAAAGGCTCTAGAGGTTGCCGTAATGTCTGACGAGCTTCAAAAGCAGGGCACGCCCCCCACTGCAAACATCCGCAACTTTTCCATCGTCGCCCATATCGATCATGGCAAGTCGACGCTGGCTGACCGCCTGATCCAGATAACCGGCGGCCTGACCGATCGAGAGATGGCGGGCAAGGAGCAGGTGCTCGATTCGATGGACATCGAACGCGAGCGCGGCATTACCATCAAGGCGCAAACGGTGCGCCTGAAATACCGCGCCAAAGACGGCAAGGATTATGTCTTCAACCTGATGGATACGCCCGGACACGTCGACTTCGCTTACGAGGTTTCGCGTTCACTCGCTGCTTGTGAAGGTTCGCTACTGGTGGTGGATGCGAGCCAGGGCGTAGAGGCGCAAACGCTCGCCAACGTCTATCAGGCGCTCGACAACAACCACGAGATCGTGCCCGTCCTCAACAAGGTTGATCTGCCTGCGGCCGAGCCCGATAAAGTGAAGCAACAGATCGAGGACGTGATTGGAATCGACGCCTCGGACGCGGTGATGATCTCGGCCAAAACCGGCCTTGGCGTGCCCGATGTCCTGGAGGCCATCGTCACCCGGCTGCCGCCGCCGAAAGGCGACCGCGACGCCACGCTGAAGGCGCTCCTGGTCGATAGCTGGTACGACGTCTATCTCGGCGTCGTCGTGCTGGTCCGCATCATCGACGGCGTGCTCAAGAAGGGCAGCCGCATCCGCATGATGGGCACTAACGCGGCTTACGATGTCGAGCGCGTGGGCTTCTTCACGCCGAAAATGCAACAGGTCGACGAACTCGGCCCCGGCGAGATCGGCTTTATCACAGCCGCCATCAAGGAAGTCGCAGACACCCGCGTCGGCGACACCATCACCGACGACCGTCGGCCGGTGGCGGAGATGCTGCCCGGCTTCAAGCCGGCGATTCCCGTGGTGTTCTGTGGCCTGTTCCCGGTGGACGCCGACGATTTCGAGACGCTGCGTGCCGCGATGGGCAAGCTGCGTCTCAACGACGCCAGCTTCTCGTTTGAAATGGAAACCTCCGCCGCGCTCGGCTTCGGCTTTCGCTGCGGCTTCCTCGGCCTGTTGCATCTTGAGATCATCCAGGAACGGCTCTCCCGGGAGTTCGATCTCAACCTGATCGCCACCGCGCCGAGCGTCATCTATAAGATGAAACTGACCGACGGCGGCGAGATCGAGATCCACAATCCGATCGACATGCCGGACGTGGTGAAGATCGCCGAGATCGAGGAGCCGTGGATCGAAGCCACCATCCTCACGCCCGACGAGTATCTCGGCAGCGTGCTGAAGCTTTGCCAGGATCGCCGCGGCGTGCAGAAAGAGCTCACCTATGTCGGCGCGCGCGCGATGGTAAAATACGATCTGCCGCTCAACGAAGTCGTGTTCGACTTTTACGACCGGCTCAAGTCCGTCTCCAAGGGCTACGCCTCATTCGATTATCACCTCACCGACTACAAGCCAGCCGATCTCGTGAAGATGCAGATCCTCGTCAACGCCGAGCCGGTCGATGCGTTGTCCATGCTGGTGCATCGTACCCGTGCCGAAGGCCGCGGCCGCGCCATGGTCGAGAAGATGAAAGAGTTGATCCCGCCGCACATGTTCCAGATACCGATCCAGGCGGCAATCGGAGGCAAGGTGATCGCGCGCGAGACGGTGCGTGCATTGCGTAAGGACGTCACCGCGAAGTGCTACGGCGGCGATGTCAGCCGTAAGAGAAAACTTCTCGAGAAGCAGAAGGAAGGCAAGAAGAAGATGCGGCAGTTCGGCAAGGTCGATATTCCGCAGGAAGCCTTCATCGCCGCACTGAAGGTCGATAGCTGATGCTTCACATCAGCCCCAAAAGATGGTGGGGCTATAGCGTTTTCGAGCGAAGTGGATACCGGTTCGCGTGAAGAAAACGCGTCAGATTAGAATCTGAGAGCTCCGCTTCTGATTCCATCAGAAGCGGAAGGCTCTGACGGCCGCAGCGCGACTGCCAGGAACCCTCGCAACCGCCGGACGTTTCGATTCCACCGAAACGCAACCGGGAGAGGCGTCATGCCGCGCGGCGACAAGTCAGCCTATACAGGCAAACAGAAGCGCAAGGCCGAGCATATCGAGGAAGGCTACGAGAAGCGCGGGGTGAAGAAAGAGGAAGCCGAGCGCCGGGCGTGGGCGACCGTCAACAAGGAGAGCGGCGGCGGCAAGAAGAGCGGCTCGGGCCGCGGCCGCAAGACCACGAACGTCTCATCGAAGCGCGGTGGCAAACGCGGCGGCAAGGCTTCGGCCACCCGTTCCGCAGCCGATCGGTCGCGCTCGGCGAAAAAGGCCGCGGCGACCCGCAAGCGCAATGCCGCAAAGCGCTCTCCGGCCAGGAAAGCCGCTGGCAAGCGATAACGGCCGTTGCCACGAGCCCGGATCGACAGCCCGTGATGGCAACCGGGGCACCTACGGCGCGGGGCTATGACTGACCTGAATCTTGGCGGTCGCGGAGCTGAAGTCCGGTGGATTCAGCCAAAGCCGTCCGGCAGCGTTCGACGCGTTTTCGATACACGAACGGGGTATCCACATCGCTCGAAAGCGCTATAGAATCGCCTCTCATGAATGGCCGCGCGATTCTATTTCTGTTTCTACTGTCCACGTTCGCCGCCTCCGGCGGTGGCGCGCTGGTGTCCAGAGCGATCGCGCAAGACAAAGGCACGCTGCACCCGAAACCGCTGCCGCCACTGGCCAATCCCGAAGACCCCGCATTGGCCGCCAAACAACTGTTCGGCCGCAAGACGCTTCCGGCTGCCGGCGCGCCTTACGTCATTGGCTATTATGCGCGGGGCTGCATGGCCGGGGCCGAGGCGCTGCCGATCACCGGGCCGACCTGGCAGGTGATGCGACTGTCGCGCAACCGCAACTGGGCGCATCCGGCTATGGTGGCGTTGCTTGAACGACTATCGGGGAAGGCGCGCAAAGACGCCGGCTGGCCGGGGCTTCTGGTCGGCGACATGGCCCAACCGCGCGGCGGTCCGATGCTATCCGGTCATGCCAGCCACCAAATCGGACTCGATGCCGACGTTTGGCTCACGCCAATGCCGGACCGGCTTTTGTCGCGCAACGAGCGCGAGGAGATGTCCGCGGTCATGATGGTGCGCCACGACCGCCTGGATATCGATCCCCACGCCTGGACGCCGAGTCACCTCAGCGTCATCCGTGCCGCTGCCAGGGAGCCGGCGGTCGAGCGTATTTTCGTCAATGCCGCGATCAAAAAGGCGCTGTGCCGCGAGGCCAAAGGCGACCGCAGTTGGCTCTCGAAGGTTCGCCCCATGTACGGCCACGACTATCACTTCCATATTCGCATCAAGTGTCCGCCGGGCAATCCCCAGTGCGAATCCCAGACTCCGCCTGAGCCGACAGACGGATGCGGCGCGCACGATCTGGCCTATTGGTTCAGCGACGCCGTGCTGCACCCGAAACCGCCGAAGGTGCCGCCGAAGCCAAAACCCCCGATCACGTTGTCACAACTACCCGCGAACTGCCGTCAGGTTCTGGCTGCGCCGGATGCCAGCCACTAACAGTCGCCACGAAGGATGGGTCCGGGGAATTCATGACCGCCCACGGACCGTTGGCGGAAAAGAGTCGGCTCGCCTTCTTGTGCCTGGAAACGCTAAAGGTTAGCGGCTCAACCAGAGTCTACAGCCACCTCGCCTTTCAAAAAAACCAGTGGCCACCGCTCTTTACGTACGCATCGTGCGGCTGATACTGTCGTCAAAGCGATCTTTCCGGCTGGCCGTAAGCCTCCTGGAAACCATGGAACGGCGCTTCCACTGATCGTCATGTCAATCCCTTGCATCGTCTGCGCGGTCACTCGCGTCGGACCGATTTGGAGCGCCTTATGAAGATATTCACCCATTCATTGTTCTCGGCATTGCTGGTCGGTGCCCTCCTCGCCGTGCCGGCCACTGCCAAGGATGCCAAACCCTCGGCCATGGCGCCCGCCGCCGCACAGGACAAGACGCTGACCGTGTTCGCAGCCGCCTCGATGAAGAACGCGCTTGACGAGGTCGACAACGCCTACACCGCGAAGTCCGGCGTAAAGATCGTTGCGAGCTATGCGGCGAGTTCGGCGCTTGCCAAGCAGATCGAACAGGGTGCGCCGGCCGATGTTTTCATGTCCGCCGATACAACGTGGATGGACTACGTGAAGGACAAGAAGTCCATCAACGAGCCGACGCGCGTCGACCTGCTCGGCAACAGCATCGTGCTGATCGCGCCGAAGGATTCGAAGATCGACAAAGTCACCATCGACCAGGGCTTTGATCTTGCCCAGCTCGCAGGCGACGGCAAGATCACGACCGGCGATGTCAAATCCGTACCCGTCGGCAAATATGCCAAGGCGGCACTGGAAAAACTCGGCGCATGGGCCGCGGTAGAACCGAAAATGGCGATGGCGGAGAACGTTCGCGCAGCGCTGGCGCTAGTGGCGCGAAACGAAGCCGTGCTCGGCATCGTCTATTCAACCGACGCCAAGGTCGAACCCGGCGTGAAGATCGTCGCCACATTCCCGACGAACTCGCATCCGCCGATCGTCTATCCGGTCGCGGCGACCTCCACCGCTCATAAGGACGCAGCGGATTATCTTGCCTTCCTGCGCAGTTCGGAAGCCAAGGCGATCTTCGAGAAATACGGCTTCTCGTTCCTGGTCAGCCCGACAACCTAAAACTGAATACAACCTAAAACTGAATAATGTCGCCATCGCCCTCCCTCCCCCGCTTGCGGGGGAGGGTTAGGGTGGAGGAATGCTTCGTCGCAGTCAGACTGATATTTTTTGAAGCGCGATCGTATGCAAAACCGGAATCCACTTTGCTGATCGCGCTCCAGGCATCGTCCTTGAGCCAAAAGAAAAATTGGAAACCAATTTTAGTTCGACCTCGTTATGACAAACACATTACCGAGACCTCATGTTTGATATCTCGCCAACCGAATGGATAGCGATCCTGCTTTCGCTCAAGGTCTCGGTGGTCGCGACGCTGTTCGCGACACCGATCGGCATCGGATTGGCGTGGGCGCTGGCGCGGTATGAGTTCTGGGGCAAATCGATTATCGACGCCGCCATTCATTTGCCACTGGTGCTGCCTCCTGTCGTGACCGGCTATCTGCTGCTTCTGACCTTCGGCAGGCGCGGGCTGGTCGGCGAATGGCTTGCCGATCACCTCGGGATCGTTTTCGCATTTCGCTGGACCGGCGCAGCGCTTGCCTGCGGCGTGATGTCGTTCCCGCTGCTGGTACGGCCGATCCGGCTGTCGATCGAAGCTGTCGACCGGCGGCTGGAACAGGCCGCGAGCACGCTCGGGGCTTCGACATGGCAGGTCTTCGCCACCGTGACGCTGCCGCTGGCGTTGCCGGGCATTCTGGCCGGCATGGTGCTCGGCTTTGCAAAAGCGATCGGCGAATTCGGCGCGACCATCACATTCGTCTCCAATATTCCCGGTGAAACCCAGACCATTTCCGCGGCGATCTATTCGCTGATCCAGACGCCGGATGGGGATACGGCAGCGCTACGGCTGGTCGTCGTGTCGATTGCCCTGTCGATGGCGGCGCTGGTCGCCTCTGAGCTGTTCGCACGGCGCGCGACACGTCGGCTGCACGGAAACTGATCATGCTGGGTGTCAAGGTGTCGAAACGGCTTGGCAGTTTCTCGGTCGATGTCGCATTTGCGAGCGAAGGCCGCGTCACCGGCCTTTTCGGGGCATCAGGCTCAGGCAAGACATCGCTGATCAACATGATCGCGGGGTTGCAGACACCGGATCGCGGCGTGATCTCCGTCGACGGCGACGTGCTTGACGATACCGACCAACAGCTTCATCTCGCCGTGCATCGCCGGCGCATCGGCTATGTCTTCCAGGATGCGCGGCTTTTTCCGCATCTCGATGTGCGCAGGAACCTCGACTACGGGCGCCGGATGAACCACCTCACCCGCGACACCGCGCAAGAAGCCCGGCTGAACGAAATGCTCAATATCGGTCATTTGCTGGATCGCCGGCCCGGCCAGCTCTCCGGCGGCGAGCGCCAGCGAGTGGCGCTCGGCCGGGCGCTGCTGACACGGCCCCGCCTCCTGCTGATGGACGAACCGATGGGAGCACTGGATGAGGATCGCAAGGCGGAGATCCTGCCCTACCTGATCCGGCTGCGCGACGAAACCGGCGTGCCGATGGTCTACGTCACCCACGATCCGGATGAATTGCGCCAGCTCGCTTCGCAAGTCGTGATTCTGAAGCGCGGACGCGTCGCCGCCTTCGGCGGCCCCGAGGTCCTGCCCGCCTAGCGCGTATTCCGCAAAATTGCGGTACCGGTTCTGCGATGTGAATGCACGCTAGTTATTGATTGAGAGCATTTTCGGTCAAGTCCCTGCAACCGACGACCAGGCCTTTGCCGCCTTCTGCCTGAACGCGCCCATTCTGGTCAGCGGCGGCAGCTTCTCCTCGTCTTCGGGTAAACGAAGTCCGACTGCGTTGACGCGGCCTTCGCTGATATTGCGTGCGACGAGAACGATGGTGTCAAGCGGCAGGACCGCACCTTCTTTCGGTGCGTGGTCGAGATGAACATCGAAGTAATCCGCCAGCGTTAACTGCCCGGCGGTCGGATCGACGGAAATGCCATAGATCTGCGCGATATCGCCAAGGGTGATTTCGCCCGAGACCAGGAAATCGCCAAGCAGATGCGGGTCTGGTGACGCCATCGGCTGCATGTCCACAAAAAAGCGGTCGAGTGCCTCGGCCTTTTCCGGCGGCGCCAGCAGATAGAGGTAGTCTCCCGCTGTGATCGGATCGGCCTCGGCGGGTGTTAGAATTTTTTCATTGCGGATCACGAGCGTCGGCTTCGACCATGACGGAATCAGCCCGCGCCGAAGGAACAGGCTCATTGGTCGCACTGCATAGCCGACCAACTGCTGTTCGAGCTGTCCTGGCAAATCAAGTTCGACCCGACGTGGCCCGCGGTCGGCACGCGGCAGCGCCACATGCAGCAGCCGGGCAGCCGGAGCAAGCGTCCAGCCCTGCAGCAAAAGCGAGATAATCACCACGACGAATGCGACATCGAAGTACAGATACGCCTTCGACAGCCCGACCAGCATCGGAATCGAGGCAAGAAAGATTGCGACCGCGCCCCGCAGCCCGGTCCAGGCGATGAACAGCTTTTCCCGCCAATTGAAAGGAAATGGGGCGAGGCAGAGGAACACCGCGAGCGGCCGCGCCACCAGCATCAGCACGAGCGCGACCACCACCGCCGGCACGACGCTGTCCAGCAAGCGGTACGGCGAGACCAGCAAGCCGAGCAGCACGAACATCACGATCTGCGCCAGCCAGGTCGCGGCGTCGAGGAACGTCACCACGGAGTTATGGGCGCGGGTCGGACGGTTGCCGATGATAATTCCCGCGAGATAAACCGCGAGAAACCCGGACGCATGGGATATCTGCGCCACTCCGAAGATCACGAGCGCTGCGGTCGTGACGAACGGCGCATGCAGCCCCTGTGGAAGCGCCACCCGGTTAAGCGCCACCACCACGAGCCGCCCACCGATCACACCGACAATGCCGCCAAGCATGGACTCCCGGAGGAACTCAAGCACCACATGCCAGATCGAGCTGTCGCCGACCGAGATCAGCTCGACCAACATCAACGTAAGAAACACCGCGAAGGGATCGTTGGTGCCAGACTCCGCCTCCAGCGTCGCACCGACGCGCGGACGCAGCCGTAGCCCTTGCGCGTGGACCAGCAAAAATACCGCGGCCGCGTCAGTGGAGGCGACGACCGCGCCGATCAGCAGCGCCTCGGTCCAGTTGAGATCGAGCGCATATTTGGCGACTGGCGCCGTGACCAGCGCGGTCAACAGCACGCCGAGAGTAGCGAGCACCATCGAGGGCGCCAGGACCGTGCGGATGCTCTGGAACCGCGTCTTCAGACCGCCGTCGAACAGAATCAGCGCCAGTGCGGCCGACCCGACAAGGTAGGTGTTTTGGACATCGCTGAACGTCAGGCCCCCAGGCCCGGAATCACCTGCCAACATGCCGATGAACAGAAAGACGAGCAGCAAGGGGGCGCCAAACCGCAACGCCAACAGGCTCGACAGAATTCCGGCCATGACCAGAATCGCGCCGAGCAGGATGGCCAGACTGACCGAATCCAGAGATGCCATCAGACGTCCGCAGCGGTAAACACTAGCATTTTCATCCTTATCGCCGCCGCCGCGGCGCGCCAATCGATTTCTGCCGATCGGCGTCGTTTGTGCTTAAGCGCGCGCAATGCGCCAGCACCGCATGATCGAGCTGATCTGCTCGGTTTCGGTCACCGAACCCTGACGGCGTCACCACGACCGGCCAAGAGCCCGGCCGCGGCGAACCGAAGTGAACCCCTAATAGCGCCGCATTAGAGGCTTCAGCTTGCGCTGGCAGCGCCATCCATTAGATTAGGAGGCAACAACTCCTTTCATCCGGACTCAGATCACCTGATGAGCTACGTCGAAGCCTCCGAAACCCCCCTGCGAAAGACCGGACAGATTAAACTGCACGGCCCGAGCGGATTCGCCGGGATGCGCAAGGCCGGTGCTCTGACGGCACGCTGTCTCGACGAACTCGCCGATCTCGTGAAGCCTGGCATCCCCACCTCGCAGATTGACGATTTTGTCCGTGAATTCGCCTTCAGCCACGGCGCCTACCCGGCAACGCTGATGTATCGCGGCTATCGCTACTCGACTTGCACGTCGGTCAATCACGTGGTCTGTCACGGGATGCCCGGCGATCGCATCCTGAGAGAGGGCGATATCGTCAACGTGGACGTAACTTTTATCGTTGATAGCTGGTACGGCGATTCCAGTCGCATGTACTCGGTTGGTCCGATTGCACGCAAGGCCGAACGGCTGATCGAGATAACCTATGAAGCGATGATGCGTGGCATCGCGGCGGTCAAGCCCGGCGCGACGACCGGCGACATCGGTCACGCCATCCAGAGCTTCGTCGAACCCCAAGGCATGAGCGTTGTCCGCGATTTCTGCGGCCACGGACTCGGCCGCATATTCCACGACGAACCGAACATCATCCATGTCGGCCGGCCCGGCGAGGGCGTACGGCTCAGGCCCGGAATGTTCTTTACCATCGAGCCGATGATTAACCTGGGCAAACCGCACGTGAAAATCCTGTCGGACGGCTGGACCGCCGTAACCCGCGATCGCTCGCTGTCGGCGCAGTTCGAGCATTCGGTCGGCGTGACCCAGACAGGAGTTGAGATCTTCACGCTGTCGCCAGGTAAACTCGACAAGCCGGCCTGCGGGGGCTGAACCTCGGGTCCGGAATCAGATCGCGTTGGATCGCGCACGCTTTCGCAGCTCGCATTCCCGAATTGGGGTTGCAAATACCGCGAGCCACGGCAAGGTTGCGGAAACCCGTGGAGTGAATTTGACATTCGCGCCCCCTGGCGGCGTACCCCGAACGCGAATGTCGCATTCAAAACTTCACTAGCAACTTATATTGCTAGTGGTCCTTCGATTCTAACATTCGCAAGAAGGCTCGCTGAAACAGGACACGAATGTTAGAATCGGACCACTAGGACTGGTTCGCTCCATCCATGCCCGCAAACGCCGACAACCCCGCAGGATTTGCCGAAGCGCCGCACTATCACGGCCATCGCGAACGATTGCGCGAGCGCTTCCGCGACGCCGGGCCGGACGCGCTCAGCGATTACGAACTGCTCGAAATGGTGCTGTTTCGCGCGTTGCCCCGCCGCGACGTCAAACCACTGGCCAAGTCCCTGATTGGCAGATTCGGATCGTTCGCCGAGGTGGTTCATGCGCCCGACGCCCGGCTTCGTGAGATCAGCGGTCTTGGTGAGTCGGCGATCATCGAGCTCAAGCTGATCGCGGCAACTGCCAGCCGTGTGGCCAAAGGACAGCTGAAGCAGCGGACAGTGCTGTCGTCGTGGGCCGCGGTGATCGACTATTGCCGAACGTCGATGGCATTCGCCGACAAGGAACAATTCCGCATCCTGTTCCTCGACAAGCGCAACCAGCTTATCGCAGACGAGTTGCAACAGGTCGGCACCGTCGATCATACTCCGGTTTATCCTCGCGAAGTCGTCAAGCGTGCGCTCGAGCTATCCGCAACCTCGATCATCATGGTCCACAACCATCCATCAGGCGATCCGACACCGTCCCGTGCCGACATCCTGATGACGCAGAACATCATCGAGATCGCCAAGCCGCTCGGCATCTCCGTGCACGATCACATTATCGTCGGCAAGAACGGCCATGCTAGCCTGAAGGGGCTGCGGCTGATCTAACGCGATTAGGACACACCACTTGTGGGATGAAGTAAAGCCGGTTCAGAACACGGGAGAGTTCTAGCGTAGAAAAGCGTGCACATAGGCGGGGTGGCTTTGCGCCTCCGATTGTCAGATTACAGTTGCGCTGTCTGTAGGGCGCAGACTGTGGTGCTATCGATGCTGTAGTGCCTGCTGTCCGCCATGATCTCGGCAAGCGTTACTGCCACGGTTTCCTAGACCCCGGCTTCACTCCATCGCCGGAACCGGCGGTAGATGGTGTTCCAACTGCCGAATTTTGGCGAAACGTCTCGCCATGGCACTCCGCATCGAAGCCGCCAGAGGATGCTGTTGATGATTGAGCAGTTCTGTTCTGGCGGTCTGCCGCGACCGCGGTTCTCAGGCTCGATCGGCAATAAGTCCTTCAGAACGCGCCATTCCGCTTCGGTGAGATCACCCCGGCTCCAGCCTGCCTCCAAAAAGCAGCCTTGAATCAATCTCTCCTAACGGCGTCAACCGCGTTCTGAGTCGATGTCGCTTATTCTGCCAAAACAGCCCGGTTAATCGAATGCTGAATGAAAATGAGGGCACCGTGAAAGCAGCTTTTTGGCGCTTTGCGCACAGCCATTATCAGACGAAAAACCACTGCTTCTGGCCGAAGTACCCTTATTCGCGTGGTTCACCTTCTTCGCGCTGGTCTATGGCAGTGCCATGCTTGCCAGGTGGTTGCCGACCATGATTAAGACCGTGCTGGGCGTGATGCTCGTCGTCGGCCCATTAGCTCTTGCACTGCTGCGCAGACACATTCGCATCGAGGCCGCGAAAGGGCCTGACGCCCTCTATCGCAAACGCATCGCGGCTAATCGGTAACAACAAAGCGCGCGCCATATTGGCGAACTATTTGTCCACGCCGCCTAGTAAGTCGTGTTTGAGGATTTCTTCGCGTACCAGAAACGAATCTCATCCCCAGCCGGTCTGGTTCCTACATATACGGCTTTCACACCTGAACTGTCGCCGAAGCGACGGTCTTTGTACTTGCTCAACGTAACGTGGAACACGAGCTGACGATCGATTAGAGGTAATGCCCGGTCCAGCCAGTCTTGCGACGCCCATAAAATCTCACCATTTTCGTTTCGATGACTGCCCCGGTTGTCGTCCGGGTCAGGCATCCATTCCCCCCACACCTGACTCCGCATAGCCAGTTCGTTGTGAGAGGTTTTCCACTCCCGAAAATCCTTGTCCGGTATGAGCCCAAATGCCTTGAGAAGTTTGACGCCAAGACGTGGTCGCGACGCCACGCCGTCAGTCGCGATTTTCTCGCGTGAATCTACCCCAATGCTGTAATTTTCCAAAACCCACACAAATGGCTCAAAGGGCGATGCCTGTCTGTATGGGTCGTCAAAGCCGTCATGAAGAAACAGCGGTAGCCAGAGATCGTGGTCCGCTCTTCTAACGAATTTCTGGCAAAGTCCCACGATCCCACGGGGTTTTCCTAACGCCGTTTCAATACGAACATAAACTCCGTCCGGGGACTTCCACCGTCCATAAATCGGCAACATCGCGGATTCCGCAATATTCAAAATTCCTAAGCTCTCGAAAATCGCTGGAGTCAGAATTAGTGATTCGACATTCTTGACTCGTGGTCCCAACAGACTCTTCCCGCAAACCTCAGGCTCTTGATCTTTGTGATCGCTGAGCCAAGAACCATCTTTAAACGTAACGTCATAGTCGTTGAGCCACAGCTCAAAGGGCGACGCAGGATCTTCATCATAGCTTTGACGCGCCACCGGATGCGATTGCCGCAACGTAGTTGCTGCGCTTAGCAATGCGTGCTTTTGAACATGCTCACGATAATATTCGTATCTGTCAGTTCGTTCTTTTCGATAACGATCATGCCCAGGAAATGCATCCATATTTGTAGCGCTCGGCCAGATCCGCTGAATTTCATGAGCGATAGCATCGACGCATTGACCGTCTGAAATGTGAAATACTCTCGCAAGATGCGAAATCTCTGACTTGTTGAATTCATAATCGAAACTGAAACCAGATTTGGCAGGAACGTGCTTCGGCCAAGAGCCTTTAACAACTGCGATTCCCTTTGGATCGACTTCAACTTCTTGCGCTAAATTTGCGATTTCGGCTGCCTCGCAGCCAATATTTCGCAAGCATCGCAGGATGTGTCGCTTATTAAGGATGTGAACGTCATTTCGCGCAGCCAGCTGGAAAAGTCGGGGTTTCAACGGGGCCAGCTTTGCCCCGTGAATCAATGCGGCACGGGCCAGCCCCATCAGAAGCCATTGCTGTGAATTCTGAAATGAGAGGTTATAGCTTTCTGTTTTGAGTGCCGGCACCTCTCTGCGATCGAACTGCGCGAGAAGTGCATTCAAATCGTCGATTAAACCCAATGAAACAAAGAGCGGCAATGCGCGCGCAATGCTCCACTTTATGTAAGCATCGTCATCCCCTAAAAGGTGCCAGATTATTCCGACGAGAAGCTCTCGCTCATCTGAAATTTTGAAATCGGGCTTGTACGCACCTTCTCCAATCTGATCGGCCAAGCCTGCGGCCGGCCCAGACAGAAAGTTTTCGAGGGCATCGCGCGAAGCGCTATGCGACGTTTGGTGAGACAGTACCGTGGCAAGCTGCAACCACTGCTCACCATTCAATTCCACTCGTTCAGTCGAAATTGTATCTAGGACGTGGTTCAAGACGAAGCTTTCGTCACCACAAAGATCGCTGAGTTGCTTTATCTCGCGGCTCACACTGCCGTAAGAAATGCTGAAGAGTTCAGATCCTTTCGATTTGAATAAGTGTGAAACAACGTTTTTTTTCTCTGCCGCAATATGTGCTGATGAACCAGACCATTCCGAAACACAATCTTGAATGTGATCGATAGCTTGGTCGAACGAGACGTTATTGGCCTCAGCCAAAGCAAGCAAGTGATCGAGCCGTTTCGCGTAGGGGCAAGCCGCACGAATTGTAGAGAAGAAGTCCCGTCTCACATAAAATGGAAGTGACTTAACGGCATCTATTTCGTTGAGCGCCTCGTCAATGGACGCCGCTGATCCTGGGTCACACTTAGAGACCAGAGCTTTGACAAAAGCGTCTGGGTCTTGTTCTTTTTTCTTGCTTTCAATGCTCGCAGGCGAACTCGGTCCTGATGACGAGCGCGAATTATACTCGTGCCTTTTCCGTTCTGCCTCCTCAAGTAATTGCTTTGCCGTGCTGACATCGCCGTCGCCCACGACGGCTGGATTTTTTTCGGCAACATTCAATATGCCTTGCCAGACAGAGGACCAGCCGCCATCCGAGTGCTCGGCAATCAATTTTCCAAATACAGCCTCGAATATTGTCCTTTTCTCACCGACGTTGCGCGCTTGTGGAAGAATCGATAATAGTCCGTCACCAACGCTCCACTCGTGCCAGCCATGGTCTTTGCAAATGCCCAACAGCACCGCAGCGCGTAACGGCGAAAGATGCTTCTCGGCAGAAAGATATGAAGCGAGCTGAGGCAGTCCGAGAGAATAGCTCGCAACGTCTTCGTCATTCCACCGTATAAGCTTGGTTGCGGCTGTCGTTCCTACGGATTTAGCGCAAGCTATGCCGAAAAGATTCCAGCCAAACTTATGTGAATCATGAGCAAAAATAGTCTGGCATAGGTTCATCAGCCTATGCCCCAACTCGGGCCGGATGCACCCGCCAGGTTGGCCCGCTGCGTAATGCAGTATCGCGTAAATCAAGTCGTAATCGCCGCTGCCGAGCTTATCCAGTTCCGCCAATCCGTTGCGATAATATAGGCGCGCTTCGGGAACGCTCATTTCCAGCAATGCTTCGGCCAAAGAAGCGTAATCGTCGCCACGCTGATCGGTCTGATCGTCTTTGCGAATCTCATCGACCATCGATTGCGCAAACGCACCGGCGCGAGAGTGAAGATGACCTTTTGCTGCTAGCAACGAGAGCACATACGCTTTCTCGCTCAGCAAAAAACGTGGCCGAGAGATCACATCAATAACCGCGACCGCATCGCTGTCTGAAATAGCCGGTGCGTGTTGAAGAAGCAGTCTTGCAAATCCAAGCCCCACGGTCTTGGCAAGCATCTTTTCAGGCTCTTCGAACCCGCGCGTCACCGTCTTTGATACAAAGGAGGCCCAATTACCGAGAAACGCGCTCACGCCCTTATCAGCGACGCGAGCACACATGCTGGCCTGAATTGGCTCAATAATTTTCAGAACCGTCTCGATCCCGACGGCAATTTCCTTACATTCACGGCTATCAAAGCGGCCTTCAGGTTTCGTCCCGCTTTTTGCCTTTTTTTGGCCTTTACGGCGGACAGCGGGTAAAGCGGCCAGAAATGACTTAACCTCCTCCCGCTTTTTGAGAGCCCGCGCAGCAGCCGTGATCTTCACCCCTTGCGGAAGCAAATCATGAATTGCAACAGCGCGTTTTTTTGACCAAGCCGCTACGCATGTTTGAAGAAATGGAATCCACGCTCTCGATGGACCGTAACGTTCCCCGTAATCGTAAGCTGTGGGCCTGACTTGAGCGTCAGCATCCAGCAGCTTTTTCGCGGAGCTAGGGCCATCGTGTACGAGCGCCGCAAAAGCCGCTGAGACAAAGTCGCGGCCCGCATCATCACTCAAAGTAACGAGTTTTTCCGCCTTAAGTTTTGCTTCGGCGACTGAACGTGCCAGCAGTTTCCTTTCTTTTGAGGTCAGCGCTGTCTTACTGCTCAAAAGCGTCGCTTTGAGCACGAAAGATTTACTCTTCGAGCTGGCCGCAAATGCTGCAAGCTCGGACAAGACGCTCAATCCCGTTGCGCACTCATATTGCCGGGCAAGTTTGACCGCTTGCCGCGCGACCGGAATTGCTAATCCCCGGCCCCATTGATGCAGATTTCCATCAACAGGTTTAAAATCTTTCTGAACGATCTTCAGAAATAGAATGGAAGCAAAGTCGTCGTGGGCTGGACCGGTCCTCTCGTGAGGAAGTTCGAGCTCATCTCTCTCTTTGCGCGCGTTCCAGTTTATCCAGTCGATCGCACGGCCACAGTGAATTTCAGCCTCTTCCATCTCATTCGAGAAAGCATGGGCGATTGTTAGCCGTGCATCACGAGCGCCGCGCCACCCGGATCGGTCGCTGAATAAGCGTCGATAGGCGTCCCGATCGCCCAGAGTCGCTGCCAATGCGGGCGACTTGCGTATGAACTCATCGCCACGACTGTTTGCCGCGACCACTTGAGCCAAACGCATGGTGATGCCGAGCGCATGGTCGAGATCGCCGTCTTTAACCGCCAATTTAAACGCGGCATTGAGTCGTGCTAGGGTCGGGACCCATAAAAGTGATTCCTTCGGCGCTGAGTTTGTGATTCACGGTCTCGGACAGGAGGCCTTTGATGAGTCGCGATTGCTTTTGGCTAA
>NZ_MWPQ01000074.1 GCF_002028545.1 Nitrobacter vulgaris | reverse complement strand
TTTATGACAAGGAGCGCGAGCGGCATGAAGATGTCGATGGGCCAGTCTGGCCGCCGGTTTGGCCGCCGGTTTCTGGGATTAGCGTTTGGCGGAGCGGCGCTTGCCGCGAGTGGTGCGGTATCGGCGGAGGAGCTTGGTCAACCGCATCCGTGGGCGTATGGACTTCAGACGGGTGTGACGCCTGTCATGGAGAGCGTTGCGCGGATGCATAGCGGGCTTCTGGTTGTGATCACGCTGATCACGCTGTTTGTGACGGGCCTGCTGATTGTGGCGATGTTGCGTTTCAACGCGCGGTCCAATCCGGTTCCGTCGAAGACGACCCACAACACGATGATCGAGGTTGCGTGGACGATCATTCCGGTTTTGATCCTGGTTGGCATTGCGGTTCCGTCGTTCCGGCTTTTGTTTGAGCAGCTTGATCTTCCGAAGGCTGACCTGACGGTGAAGGCGGTCGGCAAGCAGTGGTACTGGAGCTACGCGTATCCGGACAACGGCAAGTTTGAGTTTGACTCGCTGATGGCGCATGAGAAGCAGCCACGGATGCTTGCGGTGGACAACGAGCTGGTTGTTCCTGTGAACAAGATCGTCCGGGTTCAGGTGACCGGGGCCGATGTCATTCATTCGTTTGGCGTTCCGGCGTTCGGCATCAAGGTGGACGCGATCCCGGGCCGTCTCAACGAGACTTGGTTCAAGGCCACCAAGACGGGCGTGTTTTACGGCCAGTGCTCGGAACTGTGCGGGCGGGATCACGCCTTCATGCCGATTGCGGTTCGTGTGGTGAGCGAGCAGGATTTTGCGGCCTGGATTGAAACCGCGAAGAAGAAGTTTGCCTCGAACCCGGCGAACGCGGTGGCGTCAGCTGCCGACGTGATGCGCTAGGCGTCGCGTTGGGCGATTTCGACGGGGCGACAACCGCTAAAGGGACGTCGCCCCAAGGGATTGCACCCCAAGGGATGCCGCCAAGGTTCGTTCGAAGGACTTCAAGGGACGAAAGACAGGATTAGACAATGGCAACAACCGCAGCACATGCTCACGACCACGGCCATGACGATCATGGCGACCATGCGCACCACCCGACAGGGTGGCGGCGCTTTGCGTATTCGACCAATCACAAGGACATCGGGACTATGTACCTGGTGTTCGCCATCGTCGCGGGGATCATCGGCGGCCTGATGTCGATGGGCATCCGGGCGGAACTGATGTATCCCGGCGTGCAGGTTTTTGATCCTGCGCATACCTACAACGTCTTTGTGACCTCGCACGGCCTGATCATGATCTTCTTCATGGTGATGCCTGCGATGATCGGCGGCTTCGGCAACTGGTTCGTGCCGCTGATGATCGGGGCGCCCGACATGGCGTTTCCGCGGATGAACAACATCTCGTTCTGGCTGCTGCCGGCGGCGTTTGCGCTGTTGCTGACCTCCACGTTCGTGGAAGGTGAGCCGGGCGCGGCGGGCGCGGGCACGGGCTGGACGCTGTATGCGCCGCTGTCGACGAGCGGTCATCCCGGACCGTCGGTGGATTTCGTGATCCTCGCGGTGCATCTGGCCGGCGCCTCCTCGATTTTGGGCGCGATCAACTTCATCACCACGATCTTCAACATGCGCGCGCCTGGTATGACCTTGCACAAGATGCCGCTGTTCGTCTGGTCGATCCTGGTGACGGTGTGGCTGCTCTTGTTGTCGCTGCCGGTTCTGGCGGGTGCGATCACCATGCTTTTGACCGATCGTAACTTCGGCACCACGTTCTTCGCTGCCGACGGCGGCGGCGATCCGGTGCTGTTCCAGCATCTGTTCTGGTTCTTCGGTCATCCCGAGGTGTACATCCTGATTTTGCCGGGCTTCGGCATGATCAGCCATGTGATCTCGACGTTCTCGAAGAAGCCGATCTTCGGCTATCTCGGCATGGCCTATGCGATGGTCGCGATCGGCGGCATCGGCTTCGTCGTGTGGGCGCACCACATGTACACGGTCGGCATGGTGTCGACGGCGCAGGCTTACTTCGTCGCCGCCACGATGGTGATCGCGGTGCCGACCGGCGTGAAGGTGTTCTCGTGGATCGCCACCATGTGGGGCGGCTCGATCGAGTTCAAGGCGCCGATGCTGTTTGCGATCGGCTTCATCTTCCTGTTCACGGTTGGCGGCGTGACCGGCGTGGTGCTGGCCAATGCGGGCGTCGACCGGGTGATGCAGGAGACCTACTACGTCATCGCGCACTTCCACTACGTGATGGGCATTGCCGCGGTGTTCTCGATCTTCGCGGGCTGGTACTACTGGTTCCCGAAGATCTCCGGCTACATGTACAACGAGACCATCGCCAAGCTGCACTTCTGGCTGATGTTCATCGGCGCCAACGTCCTGTTCTTCCCGCAGCACTTCCTCGGGCTGCAGGGCATGATGCGGCGCTCGGTTGACTATCCGGATGCGTTCGCGGGCTGGAACGAGATCTCGTCCTACGGCGCCTTTATCGCTGGGTTTGGCGCTGTGGTCTTCCTTTACGGCTTGGTCGACGCCTTTGCTCGCAAGGAGCAGGCGGCGGACAATCCGTGGGGTGAAGGTGCAACCACGCTGGAATGGACGCTGTCGTCACCGCCGCCGTTCCACCAGTTCTCCACCCTGCCGAAGGTGCAGTAATGTGACTGTGCGCGGCGCGCTCGACGCGCCGCGCACCAACAAGCGGGTGTATCGTGTCGGTTGTTGATCAAAAAGCCGTTGAACTGCCGCCCCGGATCTCGGAGGCGAGTGTCGCCGATTACTTCGCGCTGCTGAAGCCACGGGTGATGTCGCTCGTGATCTTCACCGCGCTGGTCGGGCTGATGATCGCGCCGGGCCATGTTCACCCGGTCCTGGGCTTCATCTCGATTCTCTGCATCGCGGTCGGAGCCGGCGCCTCCGGCGCGCTGAACATGGCGCTGGAAGGCGATATCGACGTGCTGATGTCGCGCACGGCCAACCGGCCGATCCCGCGCGGCCGCATCACCCGCGGCGAGGCGATGGGGTTCGGCCTCACGCTGTCGTTCTTCTCGGTGATGACGCTCGGCGCTCTGGTCAACTGGTATGCCGGGGGCCTGCTCGCCTTCACGATCTTCTTTTATGTTGTGATCTACACGATGGGACTGAAGCGGCGGACCGCGCAGAACATCGTGATTGGCGGCGCCGCCGGTGCGCTGCCGCCGGTGGTGGCGTGGGCGGCTGCGACGGGGTCGCTGTCGGTGGAGCCGCTGCTTCTGTTCCTGATCATCTTCTTCTGGACGCCGCCGCATTTCTGGGCGCTGGCGCTGTTCCGCAACGACGACTACACCCGCGCCGGCGTGCCGATGTTGCCGGTGGTTGCCGGTCCCGATGCGACCCGGCTGCAGATCCTGCTCTATACCATCGTGCTGGTGGCGGTCGCCGCCGCGCCCTGGCCGCTCGGCTACTTCGATTGGATTTATGGTGTCACGTCGCTGATCCTCGGCGCCGGCATGCTGGTGTTCGCGATCAATGTCTATCGCCATCGCACCGGCAGCGCGGCGCTACGCGCCACGCGGCGGTTGTTCGCCTTCTCGATCCTCTATCTGTTCGCGCTGTTTGCCGTTCTGCTGCTCGATGTGGTTGCGAAGGCCATCGCGCCGTTGATCTGGTAGAGGGCGCATGAACCGATGGACAGCAACAACAAGCCGGACGGAGACGGGATCGTTCTCACCGAGGCCCAGAAGAAGCGCCGGCGCGAGCGGTCGATCGCGATCGCCTGGGCGCTGGGGCTCATGGTCCTGCTGTTTTTCGCGGTCACCTTCATCAAGGGGCCGGGCGTTCTCGTCCGTCCGATGTGATTTGAGATGACGGACGCGCCGCAGCACCCGCAGCAACCCGCTACCGCAGCCTTGGCCCGGCCGAAGGCGACGCCGCGCATTGGCCGCGACGTGAAGGTCGGCGCCGCTTGCGGCCTGCTGGTTGCCCTGATGGTCGGCGCCGCCTATGCGTCGGTGCCGTTCTACAACTGGTTCTGCCGCGTCACCGGCTTCAACGGAACGACGCAGGTGGCAGGGGAGGCCCCCCAGTCCAAGCCGCTGGAACGCACGGTGGCCGTACGCTTCGACTCCAACGTCTCGGGCGGGCTGCCCTGGAAGTTCGAGCCGGAACAGACCGAGATAAAGGTCCGGGTCGGCGAGGTCACCACCGTCCATTACACCATCACCAACGAGGTGGCGGCGACCACCATGGGGCAGGCGGCCTATAACGTCACGCCGCTGACAGTCGGATCCTATTTCACCAAGATCAACTGCTTCTGTTTCACCGAGCAAACCCTGGCGCCCGGTGAGAAGCGGGAGATGGCCGTCGTCTTCTATGTCGATCAGGCTTTCGCCGCCGACAGCGAGAACGACGGCGTCAATACCATCACCCTGTCCTATACCTTCTTTCCGGTGAAGAAGGCCGCGCCCAAGCCGGTGGCGGTCAACGAGCCGGACAGGCCAGGGGGAAGCATCTGAGCTTTGAGGGCCGACGCGTTTTGTTACCGACGCGTTTTGTTTTGAGATCAATAGGTGCCCAATACCGCCGGCACCGCTAACGGAGAGAGACCGCAATGGCTACGGCGCAAGTCAAGCACGATTACCACCTGGTCGACCCGAGTCCGTGGCCGATCGTAGGCGCGACCGCGGCTTTCATCATGGCCGTCGGGGCGATCCTGTGGATGCATCATCTGACCGCGGCCGCGCCGATCATTTTCGGCATCGGCCTGATCGGCGTGCTCTACACCATGGCGAGCTGGTGGGCGGATGTGATCCGCGAAGCCGAGCACAAGGGCGATCACACCCGCGTGGTGCAGATCAGCCATCGCTACGGCATGATCCTGTTCATCTGCTCCGAGGTGATGTTCTTCGTCGCCTGGTTCTGGGCCTTCTTCAACTCCGCGCTGTTCCCGGGCGATCCCGTGCATATGACGCGCGACGCGCTGTTCGGCGGTGTCTGGCCGCCCAAGGGCATCCAGACCTTCGATCCCTGGCACCTGCCGTTGCTCAACACCCTGATCCTTCTGACCTCGGGCACCACCGTGACCTGGGCGCACCATGCCCTGCTCAATGGCGACCGCAAGGGGCTGAAGTGGGGATTGATCCTGACCATCGCGCTCGGCGCCGTCTTCACCTGCGTGCAGGCCTATGAGTATCATCACGCCGCCTTCAGCTTCGCCGGCAACGTCTACGGCGCCACCTTCTTCATGGCGACCGGCTTCCACGGCTTCCATGTGCTGGTCGGCACCATCTTCCTGATCGTCTGCCTGTTCCGCGCCAATGCGGGACACTTCACGCCCTCCCAGCACCTCGGCTTCGAATTCGCCGCCTGGTACTGGCATTTCGTCGACGTGGTGTGGCTGTTCCTGTTCGTCTGCATCTATGTCTGGGGCAACGGCGCCGCGGCCATGGCGCACGCCGCGCACTGACCGGGACCAGCCCGCTCAACACCATCAAGACAAGGGCGGCCGCCGGGCCGCCCTTTTCTCTTTCGGAAGAAACGCTGATGTCCAATCTCGCTCGGCCGACATTGTCCCAGACCATCCTGCGCGGGCTCGCCTGCAAATGCCCGCGCTGCGGCAAGGGAAAACTCTTCTCCGGATTCCTGACCCTGCGGCCCGCCTGCGAGGCTTGCGAGCAGGATTACGCCTTCATCGACGCCGGCGACGGTCCCGCCGTGTTCATCATCCTCATCGCGGGATTCATCGTCGTCGCCGCCGCACTCGTCGTCGAAGTCAAGTATCAGCCAGCCCTCTGGATCCACGCTGCTCTCTGGATCCCAACAGTCCTCGCTGTTAC
>NZ_MWPQ01000029.1 GCF_002028545.1 Nitrobacter vulgaris | reverse complement strand
GTAATCGCAGCCGTCAATGACGTCTTGCCATGATCAACATGACCAATCGTCCCAATGTTGCAATGCGGCTTGTTACGTTCAAATTTCGCTTTGGCCATTTGACTCTCCGTTCAGTCGTTGACTGTCGCCAGCGACAATCAGGCAAACTTTTTCTGGACTTCTGCCGACACATTCGCCGGCGCTTCAGCGTAATGATCGAACTGCATGGTAAAGGTGGCGCGCCCCTGGCTCATCGAGCGCAGGTTATTCACGTAACCGAACATGTTCATGAGCGGCACCATCGCGTTGATGACGTTAGCGTTGCCGCGCATGTCCTGACCCTGGATCTGGCCGCGTCGCGAGTTGAGATCGCCGATGACCGATCCGGTATAGTCTTCAGGCGTCACTACCTCGACCTTCATGATCGGCTCGAGCAGCACCGACTTGCCCTTCTGCAGCGCCTCGCGGAAACAGGCGCGGGTCGCGATTTCGAACGCCAGTGCCGACGAGTCGACGTCATGGTATTTGCCGTCGATGAGTTGCACCTTGACATCGACCACCGGGAAGCCCGCAACCACGCCGGAGCCGAGCACGCTCTCGATGCCCTTCTCAACGCCGGGAATGTATTCCTTGGGCACCGCGCCGCCGACGATCTTCGACTCGAACTCGTAACCTTTGCCAGGCTCGCTCGGCTCGACAATGATCGTAACAGCCGCGAACTGACCGGTGCCGCCGGTCTGTTTCTTGTGGGTGTAGCTGTGCTCGACACGCTTAGTGACCCGCTCGCGGAACGCCACCTGCGGCGCGCCGATGTTGGCATCGACCTTGTAGGTGCGCTTGAGGATATCAACCTTGATGTCGAGATGGAGCTCGCCCATGCCCTTGAGGATGGTTTGGCCGGACTCCTGATCGGTGGAGACACGAAATGACGGATCTTCCGCCGCGAGTTTCGCCAGCGCGACACCGAGCTTTTCCTGGTCAGCCTTGGACTTCGGCTCGATCGCAATCTCGATGACCGGATCAGGGAACTCCATCTTTTCAAGGATCACGGGATGAGCTGAATCGCACAGCGTGTCACCGGTGCGCGCTTCCTTCAGGCCGGCCAGCGCGACGATGTCGCCGGCATAGGCTTCCTTGATGTCCTCGCGATTGTTCGCATGCATCAGCAGCATCCGGCCGATGCGCTCCTTCTTCTCGCGCGTTGAGTTGATCACGCCTGTGCCGCTCTGAAGAATGCCGGAGTAGATGCGGCAGAACGTGATGGTGCCGACGAACGGGTCGTCCATGATCTTGAACGCCAACAGCGACATCGGCTCCTTGTCGTCGGCGTGACGAACGACCTCGTTGCCCTTGTCGTCGGTGCCCTTGATGGCGGGCACGTCGAGCGGTGACGGCAAGTAAGCGACCACGGCGTCAAGAAGCGGCTGCACACCCTTGTTCTTGAACGCCGTACCGCACAGGACGGGATAGAACGCGCCGGTGATGACGGCCTTACGGATCAGCCCCTTCAGGGTAGCTTCATCCGGCTCGGTGCCATCGAGGTAGGCGGCCATGGCGTCATCATCGAGCTCGACGGCGGCTTCCACCAGCTTCTCGCGATATTCCTTGGCCTTGTCTGCAAGATCTGCGGGGATCTCGGCGATGTCGTACATCGCACCAAGCGCTTCGTTGTTCCAGACCAGCGCCTTCATGCGGACGAGGTCGATCATTCCCTTGAAGTTGTTCTCCGAGCCGATCGGAAGCTGCAACGCCACCGGGCGCGCGCCGAGCCGATCGACGATGTCGGCCAGACACTTGTAGAAGTCGGCGCCGGTCTTATCCATCTTGTTACAGAAGACGATGCGCGGCACCTTGTACTTGTCGCCCTGACGCCAAACCGTTTCGGTCTGCGGCTCAACACCCTGGTTGCTATCGAGCACGCATACGGCGCCGTCGAGCACCCGCAAACTACGCTCTACCTCGATAGTGAAGTCGACGTGGCCGGGGGTATCGATGATGTTCAGACGTTTGCCGTCCCAGAATGCGGTGGTCGCGGCCGACGTAATGGTAATGCCGCGCTCCTGCTCCTGCGCCATCCAGTCCATCGTCGCGGCACCTTCGTGCACTTCGCCGATCTTGTGGCTCTTGCCGGTGTAATAAAGGATGCGCTCGGTCGTGGTGGTCTTGCCGGCGTCGATATGCGCCATGATACCGAAATTACGGTAATCCTCGATAGCATGTTGGCGGGGCATGGAGCTGTCCTTAAATTCCTGTTGCGTCGCCGTTACCAGCGATAGTGCGAGAACGCACGGTTGGCTTCCGCCATCTTGTGCACGTCCTCCCGCTTCTTGACCGCGCTGCCCCGGTTGTTCGACGCATCGAGCAGTTCGGCCGAGAGCCGCTCCGTCATCGTCTTTTCGTTGCGCCCCCGCGCAGCCGTAATCAGCCAACGAATACCGAGCGCCTGACGGCGGGTCGAACGAACCTCCACCGGCACCTGATAGGTGGCACCGCCGACGCGACGCGACCGCACTTCGATGGTCGGCATGACATTTTCGAGCGCTTGTTCGAACACGGTCAGCGGACCTTGTTTGGTCTTGACCTCGATCAGATCGAGCGCGCCGTAGACGATGCTTTCGGCGACCGACTTTTTCCCGGCATACATAATCGAGTTCATGAACTTCGTAATAACGACGTTTCCGAACTTCGGGTCGGGGAGCACTTCACGCTTTTCGGCAGAATGGCGACGCGACATCGTTTCTGTTCCCGCTTATTTCGGACGCTTCGCGCCGTACTTCGAACGACGCTGCTTGCGGTTCTTGACGCCCTGGGTGTCGAGGACGCCGCGGAGGATGTGATAGCGCACGCCCGGCAAGTCCTTCACGCGGCCGCCACGGATCATGACCACGGAATGTTCCTGAAGGTTGTGCCCTTCACCTGGGATATAACCGATGACCTCGAAGCCATTGGTCAAGCGCACCTTAGCGACCTTGCGCAGCGCCGAATTGGGCTTCTTCGGAGTCGTGGTGTAAACACGCGTGCACACGCCACGCTTTTGCGGCGATTGTTGCAACGCAGGCACCTTCTTGCGCGACTTCTGTATGACGCGCGGACTTGCGATCAGTTGGTTGATCGTCGGCATCGTTCGCCTTCACCCTTATATTTACGCGAAACCCCGATCGGCTTCGCACTTCGTCCGGAGCTACCGCTCACCCGCTCGCGATGCATGAATGGTTTCACGCAAAACGAAATCGCGCCAACCGTTCACTGCTGAACGGGAAGCGCTTCGACGCCACAGAGGACCGCGACCAACGCCAACCGGAACGAACCGGTCGGCCTTCACCGAGGTCATGCATCCGAAATCAATCTCGAGAGATCTTGCTCAAGAGAATGACCATCGTCCTGGCATTGCCTAGCTATTTCGGCAGCGTCTGAGCAGCATTCGTCGAGGTTGGTGCCCGTCTCTATCAATCAAACCAGATAGAAAGGGTGGTCCGTTCCGACGTTAGTGGAGCTCACCGCCTGCCGTTAAGTGCGCGGGTTTTATCCACGGCGAGTCATCAAGTCAAGGCTGAAACGCCATAACAAAAGCACTTCTGACCGTTTCGTACCACCTTCCGCCTCACCCGGTTTCGGCAGGACCGTCGGCACGCCGATGGCCGGATATCGTTCGTAACAATGGCCTTTTCGTCGCGACAGGCCCCCCACCATCGGACGCTCCAGCTTGCTCCAGAAAGGGACACCACCGAATCCGGCTCCTGCCCGATTTCTCGCCGAGCAGTATCCCCAATCGCGCGTCGAATCAAAATGCCGCCCTAGCCCTGCGAATCTTCTGTCGATTTTGACAGGACCGCCACGAAACGGAACCACTCAAATTGAGCTAGGATCTGCAGACTCGCAGACCGAACTGGTCCTGACAGACGCCCCTGCGACGGCTGGAATTCGTTATCGCGGGATGTCCGCCGGCGGGTGAAGTCGAATGAGTCGTCGCTAGGGGATGACCGCACGTCACGCGCAGAAGATAAGCTGAGCAACAGGCGCCGCTTCTCAAGCGCGTCAGCGACCGCAGGTTACCCGATCAAGGCAAGCGAACGCGACGCTTACCACTTCAAAATGATTAACGCGTCTGGGAATGACGAGCCCAAGCTGCTGAGGCTGTAGCGCACGAAGCACTGGAAACCAGAAACGCCTGAATGGAGCTTGAGATACGGTTTTTTTAACCGCAGCTGCCTGCAGCGGGGCCAACACAACGGGGGCCTCCGCGGCAGAAAGCGACGATGACATGTGAACCGCAATGGCGGCTCACATCATCTATTTGACTTTGACCTAGTGGCCGTGACCGTGGCCGTTCTTCGCTTCGCGATGAGCCAGCTCGCTCAGCAGCTTCTGAGCCAGAAGATCCTGCCCTACCTGATCGACGGGAAACGTGGTGGCGTTACCAAGATGGCCAATGGTGGCGCTTTTGGCACCCAGATCTCCCGAACCGGCATGGATCACCTTGCCATCCGAAGTGTATGAACCGTCGATCTGCTTACCCAGAGATTCATCGTAAAAAGAGATGTGTCGCGGCATCGGTGCACTCCTCCATTATTGGATTTCTTTGTGTACTGATGGAAACAGCGACCGTATAGCCAACTAGTTTACATAGTCGGGATTTTATTTGGTGAAAGAACCAGGCAGTAGCCTGTCGTACTCGCGCCGGACCGCGCGATAGCATTCGCAGGATGTGCGCTCCAATAGTCTACGGTCCAGTATGGTAATGATGCCGCGGCTATATGTGAGAACCTGCAATTGCTGAAACTTTCTTAGCTCAGCATTAACGGCCACGCGGCTGACCACGAGCATTTCGGCCAGGAATTGTTGCGTAAGTCGAAGTTCGTCACCATCGACGCGATCGTGAGACTTCAACAGCCATCGTGCGCAGCGCTGAAGAAGCGTATGACTGGCGTTGCACGCAACGGACTGCATCACCTGTGCAAGGAACGCTCGTGAGTAGGCGTTGAGCTTGCGCCGAAATACTGGCAGACGCGCTTGCAACTCCTGAAATTCCCGAAACGAAATCCGGATGCTGTCGCCGGAAACCTGGACGACGGCGCGATGCATGGATTGATCATCGCCCATGATGGCTCCGACGTTGATCATCCCCTCCCGTCCCGTGGTCGACGTCTCAGCTGTCCTGTCGGTCTTGAGCGGAGCGAGGTTGGAGATGATCGCAGTTTCGGGAAAGTACACATAATCGAATGGGCCGCGTGGTTCGTATAGCACGCAACCAAGCGGAAGTTGGACAAACTCACACAGCTTCTGAATTTCGATCCATTCCGTGTCCGGTATGCTCGCCAGAAGGCTGTTCTTTGGTCCGTGCACCATTGTCTCACGATCACCGGTTCTTGCGGCAGATCAAACCGGCGGCCGCAGTTTGGTTCTTTGCGCAACCAAAGGCAAGCCACGCCGGATTGACGACCTCGAAATACGGCATCGCTCCTCGGCTGCACTTTCGAAGTAAGCCGAAGGCGATACGTCACTTATTTAGTCGCTTTCGGGTTGGCCGGCGTCGACCAACTCCGAACTTCGTCGCGAAGCCGACGGAGTTGCCCGTAGCCCCGTTGGCGAATGGCTTCCAGCAAAAACGTCGGCGATCGACCCGGCCCAACATCGACCAGCAGATCGACCATCTTTCGGCGGCCCGCCCAGAGCTGAGCCATAAAGCTCCGTTCGTAGGAACAGGAATCGATCGCTTCGATCCCCGCGGAGGAGAACAGGTCGTCCGTGATCTTGTCGATCAGCAACACGCCGGGTGAGTATTTCGCGTAGTCATGACTGAAGGCCGTTTTCCAAGTATAGGCCGTAGCGCCGCAATACATCAGCACCTGCGCGGCGATAGCCTGCCGATCAACACGAAGCAAAGCAACCGAAGCATTGCCCCGTTCGGCGAGCGCGGCGATCATCTGCCTGGCGAAGGCTGCATCCGCGGACTTGCATAACAAAGCCGTGCCGCGCGCTCCTTTCCAGCTTGCGGCTTCCAGCTTCAGAAACGTCTCGAACGCCTCTCTAGGGTCGGGACCCATAAAAGTGATTCCTTCGGCGCTGAGTTTGTGATTCACGGTCTCGGACAGGAGGCCTTTGATGAGTCGCGATTGCTTTTGGCTAA
>NZ_MWPQ01000077.1 GCF_002028545.1 Nitrobacter vulgaris | reverse complement strand
CGCCGCATCGCCACCAGATATGATCGTCTCGCAATCAATTTCCTCGCAGCCGTCTGCATCGCTGCGCTGGTCAGTTACTGGTTATGAGTCCGGACCCTAGTTGTTAGGCGTTTCTGCTCTCATGTTGAGCGTAGTGCTTCGGAACTAATCTTCGGCCGCGTATGCTGAACTGCTGGCCTAATCCGGAGGGCGCCAAACGGACGACGCCGATCGCGGCGTCGCACTTCCGGATCGTCGAGATATCGTTATGAAGCGGCGCGTGATCAAAGTTCCCACCCGTGGGGGAGTGCCCATGTCAGATTCAGCCAAAGATAGAGATATTCTTGATCGGCGCGACTTCATGACCGGCTCCATCGCCGCTGCTGGGGCGGCGGCCATCGTCATCGGGGAAGCCGCCACCGCGACCGCGCAGCAGACTTCTGGAAAAGAGGAGGCGAGGGCCGGAACCATCTATACAGGTGAAACGGTTCAGGAGAGAAAGGTTGTCAGCCGGCTTGATGTTGCGGATCTCGAGCCCGGAAAAAAGCACCAGCTCTATTTTCAAGGTGTGCAGGCGCCGGGCGGCCAGTGCTGGTACGTGTCGGTCGTCGTGGCCAAGGGCGCTCGACCCGGCAAGCGTTTCACGTTGACCAGCGGCGTGCATGGCGATGAAATGAGCTCGATCCGCACGGTGCAGGCTGTGATGGAGCAACTCGATCCGAAGCAGATGTCCGGGACGGTCATGGCTGTGCTGGACATCGCGCGACCGGCCTTGGAGAGCATGCAACGCCGATGGCCCAATTCTGGGCGCGGCATCGGCCTCATCGACATGAATCGCGAGTGGCCGGGAAACGAGAACGGGGCGAGTGCCACGAGCCGTCACGCTGGCCTTCTATTCAACCGGCTTCTGAAACCGAACTCCGACCTTGCGATCGACTTCCATACCGGAGCTACGGGCCTGGAAATTGCTGCGTTCATTATCGGCGATCGCAGTATCCCCGACGTGAAGACCATGACGGACCTCTATCCCATCGGGCAAATGTGGGACGATGCCGCCTATCCCGGGGTTCTGCATAATGCGTTCGTCGACGCTGGCATCCCGTGCTTCACACCTGAAGTCGGCGCCGCGCGGATTCTCAACGGTGGCATGATCGACCTGTTTGTCGAAGGCACCACGAACGTTCTGAAGCATTACGGTGTGATCGGTGGCGCGATTGGGCGGACCGCGGCGGATGCCGGCATGAAGATCGGCAATGGGGCAGCTCCGATCATAGCAACCCACGGCGGTCTCGTCGAATATCTGGCGAAGCTCGACGAGGAGGTCAAAGCCGGCCAGAAGATTGCCGTGCAACGAAACATGTTCGGCGAGACTGTTGCAGAATATGTTGCTGCGCAGAACGGGACAATGGCCGCCTATCGCACCGACTCGATGTCGGAGCCAGGGAACATATTGGCGTTCATTATGGTCCGCGAGCCGGATACTCCCGCTCGGCGTGGCGTGCATGCCGATACCGAACACTCTTATCCAGAATAGTGGATCGTCAAGATATGGAAAAAAGGGCGCCGAGGTTACAACGGCGGCAGCGGATGACTCTCGCTAATGACGATTTCGCCTCCATTAAATGAGGGGCAGTCGATGAACGACACCGTGCCAAATCCGAGTCGATTTGAAACCGGTCACAGCGTCCAGCTTCTCCTTGCGGTCTTTCTGATAACCGCTGCGCTTTACCTCGCGCGACCATTGTTTGAACCCATAGCCTTCGCACTCTTCGGTATGGCGCTCGTCTGGCCGATTCAAAAGGCGCTTGAGGCAAGGCTTTCGAAGTTTGCCGCGTTGTGTCTCACCATTCTTCTGACGCTTGTCATCATGCTCGTGTTCACGATGGCTATCGTCTGGAGCATTGATGACGTGGTCCACTGGACAATCGCCAACATCGCGAGCATTCAAGCCCTTTACGAGCGATGGACCCTGTGGCTGGCAGGGTACGGCATTTTCATCACGGAAGGGGTCGGTCAGTACGATGCCAGTGCGTTCGTCGGCGTCCTTCGGACGATCGCGTCTGGAGCGAATTACTTTTCCGGGTTCAGCATTGCTGTATTTCTCCTGCTTACGTTTGGTCTGACGGAACTGGACGATTTCAGAACGCGACTGGACTCGTTGGCACCCAAGATCGGGCAGGATATCTGTCGAACGACTGCAGAGATCGCCGGGAAAATTCGCAAATACATGATGATACGAACCACGGCCAGCATAGTAACAGGCTTGGCGGTCTTCGCTTTCACGTTCTCGATCAGCCTCGACCTGGCAACGGCCTGGGGGATCATTTCTTTCGTATTGAACTATATTCCATATGTAGGCACGCTGGTTGCGATTGTTCTTCCGGTGCTTTTCGCCAGCGTGCAGTTCGAATCCTGGCAGATGGCGCTATTTGTATTTTTTAGCCTGTACCTGATCCAATTTTTGATCGGAAGCTATCTTGAGCCGATCATCGCCGGTAGAACTCTCGCGATATCGCCGTTCGTGATGCTGGTTGCATTCTTTTTCTGGGCATTTCTCTGGGGGATACCAGGTGCATTCATAGGCCTTCCCGTAACAATCGCGCTCCTGACGATTTGCGAACAACATGCCTCACTGAACTGGCTGGCCAAATTGCTTTCAGCGGATTGAGGCGAAAGGACCATGACCTTTGTGACGCTGTCTCAAGAGCGCTTGACAATTTACCGCTGGCCTTGAGTGCGTCAGAGCCGATCAACATCGTTAGAGCGGTCCCAATAGTTTCCTAGCAAGAGATTGCGAAGCGTTGGCGTCCTGTCAGTCGGCCGTGCGAATTTGAGGTTTAGCCAACCTTCCGTGCGCGCGTCTCGTGGCGAAATGCCGAACTCTTTCTTGAACATACGGCTGTATGTGGAGGGATCCATGAAGCCATATTGCTCAGCAATGGCGAAGATCGATCGTCCGTCCGAACTGTCGGCCAGCGCGTCACGCGTCTTGCACAGGCGCGCACGCCGAATGTAATTCGCAACGCCTCCAACCGACTCGAAAATTCTGTACAGCCCGGAACGCGATACGCCGATCTCACGGCAGAGCAGGTCCGGCGTCAATTTTGGATCCGACAGGCGCTTCGCGATGATTTGAGAAGCGCGGTTCATGAGAACGACTTCGATCGGGCGCTGCGCCTCGGCGATCCGGTCGCGTGATGGTGCGAGACATGCGGCGAGCAGGCTGGTGGTTGCCGCAGCGATGTTCAGCGCGTCGGTACTCCTCAGATGAGGAAGCGAGCGATGCAGAAGAAGCATGTAGTCCGTCAGGAGTTGTTTCGAATTCCTGCGTATTTCAATTGTTGACGACTGGATGAAATGCAGATTGCGGGGCAGAACAAAAGCAAGGAAATCGGTTTTCTTTGATATGTATTCGAATGGGTCCGCGAAAGACTGCAAGCCTAAATCTCCAGCTTCAAAATCGTCTCTGGAATTCTGAGCTTTAGGTAACAGTAGGGTCAAATACCAATTGTCTATTGTGGGTCTGCTCAAATGCCGCCAACCAAATTGGCAATAGGGCAATGTGAGGTAAATGAAAGTCAACTTTCCAAAGTCCCACACCATTTGATGCGCCAGAAATGAGGAACACTCTTCTTGGAAAAGCGTGACTTCGGCAATGCCCGCGTACCAACTGCGAAAGAAGTCGAACTGCTCAGGGGGCAAAACGGAAGATGTGTTCATGTCGAGTGCGCATCGCAGCGGCTGCTCGCTGCTCGCCTTTAGTAGCTCGACTGCGGGAATCAGAGCATTCATGGCAAATTACCTCCAAATTGCAGGCATTCGCGCTATCAGCAGATGGACTACTCTAACACCGGGAGCCGGTGGGAACCAGATGCCCTGGCTCGACGGCCATCAGCCGTGTGGCTGGTTTGGCCGGCGTCTGCGACCGCATCTTGAATGTAAGATCCAGATCGTCTTCAGGGTGCGACCAGATTCTTGCGGATGGCATAACGGACTAGATCGGCTGTCGAGGACATACCCAGCTTTCGCATGGCCGATGCGCGATGGGTTTCTACGGTCTTCACGCTGAGCTTCAGAATTCCGCTGATGGATCTGTTCGTATGCCCTTCCGCAATGAGTTGAACGATGCCTTGCTCGCGCGGAGTGAGCACGACGTCCAGCTTGTTTTGCTTGTTGGTCTGATAGTGATGAAGTAATTTCTCCATTAGAACGCCGGTGAAATAGGGCCTGCCGTCCAGTAGTGCCTCGATTGCGGCAATCAAATGTTTTCCTGCATCTGACTTGAACAGCAAGCCACGAACGCCGGCCAAAATGGCCTCAGTCAACAACTCCTCATTTTCGTGCATCGTGAGGACCAAGATCGCGGCCTGCACACCCTTTGACTTGAGGCGGCGGCTTACTTCCAGCCCATTCATCAGTGGCATTGAATAATCTACGATGACGACGTCAGGCCGCGTTTCTAACGTCAGCGCGACAGCCTGCTCTCCATTGACGGCCTCTGCGCTGACGATCCAGTCGGCTCGCGTTTCGACAAGCGCGCGAAGTCCGGAGCGAACCACTTCGTGATCATCTGCTATGACGAAGCGCTTCACGGCGTCGTTCCCGTTTTCCGGCTCATCAACGTCGGGCAATAAAGAGCGCGATCAACTGCAAACCAGCAGTTACATTAGTGGCAACACCGGTGAATATCCCACAAAACCCTGAAAATTCCGGCCAAATGTACTGACTACCGCTCTTAGATGGCATGATCGAACGGCAGCCTGAGCGCATAGTACTCACGGTTCTGCCTGTGGCGAGGATCATTTGTTGGTGTGATTGCTCAGCACGAGATTTGGTCGTCGTTAAGGAACGGCGAGCCTGCTTCCTAGGGAAATCCCTGATGGGCAAGACGGGCTTCGGCAATCTAGGATGCTGGTTCACTCTAGGTGGCTCGGCGGGCTGGCCGATTGATGAACGACATGAAAACAGGCGGAACGTTCCGATCGGCGATGATCCCCCAGCAAGCCGCGAATCGTCAATGAGGCACCGATGGATGAAATTGAAGCTACACGAGACGATCGAACGAACCCTTCGGTGGCGCGGTCGCCGGTGACCCGCTTCGTTAGGGAGCAGTTTCCTTTTATCGTTGCACTGGTGCTGTCTATCGCCGGGGTCGCGTATACGAACGCGTCGCGCCAACCCCTCGTCGGCTATTGGGAATTTCTGGCAATCGCGATCGGCGTCACCGGCGTGATCAGCAAGTGGTCACAGGTGCACAGCAGAGAGGCGCGATGGCAACTCGTCTGGACCCAGGCGCTACACTGGATCGCTGTCTTAGTTGCGATGAACATCATAATACTGTCGGGCGTTAGTCAATTTCTGACGACACCAGCAATCAGTCTTGTTCTCCTTACGCTGCTTGCGTTGGGGACATTCCTCGCGGGCGTGAGCCTTCTGTCGCTACAGACCTCTTTCCTCGGTCTTGCGATGGGCGCAGCGGTTCCAATGATATCCTGGCTGAAGCAGTCTATTCTCTTATTTCTGCTGGCGGCTGTCTTTCTGATCGGCCTCGGCATCACGTTCTGGTTTCGCAATAGCGGTCAAACGAGCGCCGCATCCAGCCGACACAAAAGCCCCGATGAGATTTAGATGATGAGTCAGCGTCTCGCGACCATTTGCGTGTCTGCTTTGATTTGCATCGTTGCTCTTCCCGCCAATGCGGAGAGATTCAGGGTCGGCAGGCTTTTGTGCGCCAGTACACCGCGCGTTGGACAAGTTTTCGGCTCGGCGCAGGACTTGCGTTGCGTATTCCGGGCGGGAAACTCGGGGCGGCAGTACGTCTATGAAGGGAGGATCAGGCGCGTCGGTCTTGACCTCGGAGTGACCAGCGGAGCGGTCCTTTCGTGGGCCGTTCTTGCTAGGAACTCACGCATCGGTCCCGGCACCCTGCGCGGCAATTATGTGGGTGTCAGCGGTAATATCGCATTTGGGCCGGGCTTTGGAGCCAACGCGCTGATCGGTGGATCCCGCCGCACGATCATCCTCCAACCGCTATCGACCGAAAGATCGGTCGGGCTGAATTTCGCGGCAAGTGTTACCAATCTGACGCTCGGTTCAAGTCCGGCACGTTAGGGTCCGGACTCATAACCAGTAACTGACCAGCGCAGCGATGCAGACGGCTGCGAGGAAATTGATTGCGAGACGATCATATCTGGTGGCGATGCGGCG
>NZ_MWPQ01000048.1 GCF_002028545.1 Nitrobacter vulgaris | reverse complement strand
CGCCGCATCGCCACCAGATATGATCGTCTCGCAATCAATTTCCTCGCAGCCGTCTGCATCGCTGCGCTGGTCAGTTACTGGTTATGAGTCCGGACCCTAGGACCCTCGTCACGTCTCAAATCTATACCTCTAAAAAGAAATATCAAGGATGTATCTTTAAGACTTCGCCATTCGTCATCGTAACGATCTTTTGCGCTTCATCATGGCCTTTCGGCTTGCTCACAAGTTCGTGGCAAATGCTGACGACGCGCTACCCGCGTAATTCGGCCTTCTACAGCGTTGGCTTGCGCAGAACACGCGATCTGCTAAACCGCGCCATTAGAAACTCAGGAGCTTAAATTGGCCAAGAAGAAAGCGACCGTTCGCCGCGAGTGGACACGTGACGATGTCCGCAATCTAAAGACGCTCGCAAAGCGGAAAGTTGGTGTCGCGAAGATTGCCCGGACGTTGAAGCGAACACCAGGCGCAACGGCTGCGAAGGCGTGCACCTTGGGCGTTTCCCTTAGCACGCAATAGATGCTGCGTGTCTCATTTAGCGGCGTCCCTGTCGCAAACGCGATCCAGCTGGCGGTTGATCGAGAATCGGGCCATGCTGCTGCTCGATGTTGGATTTGTGCAGACTGACCATTTAAAATGGTGATGGACCTGCTGCGGTCACGAGTTGCGCTTGAGACGGAAATTCTGATCTTGAGGCAACAAATCAATGTATTGCGGTCGTACACAAGCTACTACAACAGCACGTGTACTCACTGAATCATGAATAAGGGCGTGCCGCTGAGTAGATAATGCGGTTTTTCAGCGTCTGGTGCCGGCGCTCGATCTTCCTCTGGGTCTGAAGATGGTGCAGCGCACTGCGCACATGCTTCATGTCTTTACCCCTGAGCCACGTGGCCAGATCGTCCGCGACGTAACTCGGCCGTGATCGGCAAGCCCTTTTGCTTCTTAGCAAGCAGTTCGTACAAGGCGTTCTCATAGTGATCCTTCCGGGTCGAAGTGACCGCTCTTCTGGTCGACGATATGCTTGGCTAGCTCGAGCATGTCTTTGGTGATCTTTATGTCCTTGATGTCATCGAAATAATCAGCCGCCTTTCGTACCTCGTTAGGATAGCGCAGCAGCATACCGATGAGACCTTTGTCGCGCGCTTCCAGGGCAATGACGTGCTCGCGGTTTGTCAGCACCACCCGCGCCAGCGCCACTTTGTCGGTCGCTTTTGATGGTGTGGCGGATCACGGCATAGGCATCGTATCCGACCTTGCCATCCGGCATTAGATAATATGGCCTGACGATGTAGAGATCATCGATCTCGTTGCGGGAACAAATTGATCGATGTCGATCATGCGCGTGGACTCTTGAGCGATATTCTCCAGCTCGTGTTTGGTGATTTCGAGATAGCTGTCTGCATCGATCTTGTAGCCCTTGACGATGTCTTCGTTTGCGACGTCCTCGCCGGTTTCGGCATCGACTTTCACGTGCCGCACCTGATGGCCGATCTCTCTAGTTGGTTTGGTTGAAACTGACCTTTTCGGATTCGGGCGTCGCTTGAAACAACGCAATCGGACATGTCACGAAGGATAGCCGCAGGAAGCCCTTCCAGCTGGCGCGAGGTGCCATGAACTCAAAACTCCTGCTGCAGGGAGCCCGTAAATATAGAGCCTGGCAGAAAGAAAAGGAGTCGGAACAGATCAACAGTCCGGGCAAGTGTCGCCGAGCCCATCCCTGATGGCATCCATCTCAGTGATGCAGGTCTGCGGAAGGCGCCTGGGAAGGGTTTCGCCGAGCCTCTTCCCGGGCACGGTTCCAAGCGTCGGGATCAGCCCGGTCAATCCAGTGCCCATGATCCCCACATTCGACCACCGCCCCTTGAGCAACCAGCGTCCCAGCGCCCGGCGATACAGGCGAAAGGCCAGGCGGGCGGGAAGTGAAACGCGGGGAGGGGTTTTGATCTTGCGCTGCCGGGCAATGCTCATAGTTTTCGCCTCGAATCAGTTCGAGGCCAAGATTACCACGAAGGCGACAACGGTCCGATCGCTCCATCCTCGGAACAAAACGCGCGCGCCCAGCTTCCGAGAGATACAGCAAGAGCTGAGCACCAACTTCGAAGCGATCGTTCATCGTTCGCCTTTTTTGATTCGTCGCGATGAGATTTTGTTTGATGCGGAAAAGCTCAACAAACACTCACTGGCTGCATTCGCCACACGCGCGCACTGATTGCAACACAAGTGGTGAGAGACAAGCAGCATAGAGAGCAAGCATAGAGAGCAAGCATAGAGAGCAAGCATAGAGAGCAAGCATAGAGAGCAAGCATAGAGAGCATATGCGCCGATCTCGGAATAACGATTCCAATGTTACGAGCCCAGCGGCTCATTGCGGAGCAGGTCTGACAGACGCTCCGCCGGGTGCTCCTCGATCACAGCGAAGGACATGTCTCCTCACGCTGCGCACGATCGTGGATCAACTGAAAATGAGCGCGCGGCAACGGCGACCTGCGCCAGAACAGTTAGGATATAATCCCATTTCGGTGTAGCGCTGATGGGTTTTGCTGGCGATAACTATGGACGCGATTGCGTGTTCCGTGGACCCGGCGATACGTTAGCCAGCGCTTCGCCAGCGAGGCTTTACTCAAGGGTAGCCGGTCGCAGCGGAAGCCGCGATTGGATCGCTTTTGAGTGCTGCGTTTGACTTTTCGCGGCGAGTGCCTACGGCTACCGCCGCGTGCATGTGCTGCTGCGTCGCGAAGGTTGGCTAGTCAACCAGAAGAAGACGCGACGGATTTATCGCGAGTTAGGCCTGCAATTGCGCAACAAAACGCCGAAGCGACGGGTCAGGGCGAAGCTGTCAACGCCGGAGAGATTTTGCAGCGGCCGGCCGGAGTAAAAGTGCAGCACGGACGCAAGCAAGAAGGCCCCCGATATCGGGGGCCTTCTTGCTTGTCGGGTTTCATTCCTGAGGGGCCTCGTCCGACGGCGGGTCTAACCTGGCGCGGCGTGACCGGCGCTTGGATTGAGCGAGCCTGAAGCTGTCGCCGTTCATCTCGAGGATATGGACGTGATGCGTGAGGCGGTCGAGCAGCGCGCCGGTGAGCCGCTCGGAGCCGAACACGGATGTCCACTCATCGAATGGCAGATTGCTGGTGACCAACGTGCTGCCTCGCTCGTAGCGCTGGCTGAAGACCTCGAACAGCAGCTCTGCCCCCGTCGCAGAGAGCGGCACATAGCCGAGTTCGTCGATGATCAGCAGCTTGTAGCCAGCGAGCTGACGCTGAAGGCGCAGTAACCGCTTTTCGTCACGCGCTTCGATCAGCTCGTGGACCAGAGCCGACGCCGTGATAAAGCCAACCGATAGACCCTTCTGGCAGGCCGCCAGGCCGAGCCCGAGCGCGATATGGCTCTTGCCCGTGCCGCTGTTGCCGACGGCGATGATATTCTCGCGCCGCTCGACGTAGTCCGAGCGTGCCAGTTCCAGCACCAACATTTTGTTCAGCGATGGCAACGCCAGGAAGTCGAAGCTGTCGAGGCTTTTGACGGTCGGGAACCGTGCCGCCTTGATCCGGCGCTCCACCATGCGTCGCTCACGATCGATCATCTCCATCTCGGCCAGCCGCATCAGGTAGCGCGAATGGTCGACGCCTTCAGCCGCACACAGCCGGGCAAGCTTGTCGTACTCCCGCAAGAACGTCGGCAGCTTCAACGCCTTCAGATGGTGGGCGAGCAGAATCTGCGGGGTGTCGGTCATATCGCCGCTCCGGCCAACAGATCCATGTATGAGCGTGCTGACGTTGCAGCGACCGTCGCTTTGGGCAGATACGGATAGATCGTCATGTCGAGGCGTGGCGGACGCCGCTCGATGCGGCACAGCACCAGATGCTTCACGGCATCGAAGCCGACCGCACCGCGCGCGATCGCGTCGCGCACGGCGGCGGCCACGTCGTCGATCTTGAACACCTCCATCAATCGCAGCACCTGCACGAACTCGCGTTTGCCGGACTTGCCCATACGGGCCTCTAACAGGCGGCGCAGCGTCGCGAACTCCTCGGGCAATTGCCAATCGGCGAGCGGAGCGGCCTGGTCGAGCGCATTGGGTTTCTGTTCGATGAGCGCCAGGTAGTGCAGCGGATTGAACACGAAGTCCGCACGCTCGTAGGAGCGCAGATGGCGCGCAATCACCTCGACCCCACAGGAGATGACGACCTCGTGCACGTAGCCACGGACCAGCACCTTCTGGTGCCCATAGGCCGGGGGCACCGAGTAGTCGTTCAGCCGATAGCGCACCAGCGAGAGTGAGTTGACGCTGCCCGGCTTCTTGTCGCAAGCGTCGTAGGGAGCCGGCAGCGGCTTCTGGAAGGTGGCGAGATCGTGCTCCAGGCGCTCACCGATGGTGCCGTCATGGCCGCGCAGTCGGTCCGCAAGGCGCTTCCGACACCCCTCCAGAAGATGCGCGTTCAATGCCGCGAAGTCAGCGAACACGGGGATCGGCACCAGGAAGTTCCGCCGCGCGTATCCAACAAGCCCCTCGACCTTGCCCTTGTCGTTACCCTTGCCCGGGCGGCCAAACCGATCCGTGAACAGGTAGTGCGATTGCAACTCGCTGAACACGCGCGTGCGCTGGCGCTTGCCGTTGCCGAGAATGCGGGCAACCGCGATCCTGGTGTTGTCATACAGGATCGACCGCGGCACCCCGTCGAAGAACGCGAACGCTCGCACGTGCCCGTCGCAAAACGCTTCCGTCGTCTCTGCCGGATAGCCCACCACGAAGATCGCGTCGGAGTGCGGCAGGTCCATCGCGAAGAAGTGGATCTTGCACTCGACGCCGCCGATCACACCGATCGCTTCGCCAAAGTCCGCCTGGGCATGCCCCGGTGGATGCACAAGCGGAACGAACATCTCCTGTGTCCGCTGGCGCCAGACGGCAACGTAGTCCTTCACGATCGTGATCTTGCCCGTAAACCCGTGCTCGTCGCGGAGCCGTTCGAAGATCCGCTTTGAAGTATGCCGCTGCTTCTTCGGCCGCTCCCTGTCGGCCGCCAGAATCCCGTCAATAACGCCGGTGAACTCGTCGAGCTTCGGCCGCAACGGCGGCTTCCTGCGCACGTATCCTGGCGGCACTGAGAACTTCAGCATCTTCGAGACCGTTCTGGCGTTGATGCCGAACCGATCTGCCGCAGCACGCTCGCTGATCCCCTCGATCAGAACGGCGTGCCGGACCCGCGCGTAAAGCTCCACTGTCTTCATCCCCCGCCCCCTTACGAAGTAACTTCCCTTGGAGATGCTGTGCGGGTTACCGCACGGAGCCTCCATTCAACGGCTACTTCTGGCGTCTGGTTTGACAATTCAACAGGCACCGGCTACCCGGAAAGTCCGTTTCTGGCGTCGGAACGACAGCGCGCAGCACGCCGAGCCCAGGCGATCGACGCGAAGTTGACTTCGCCCGGCGCGTCCATTCGGTAATTTGCGCGCGTGCGCCAGCACCTCGATTCTCGCCGCGCGACATCGCATCCTCCCAGCGTTCCATCACCGGGCTAAACGTCAGACATGGACCTCGCCATGGGCAAGTTCGCCCGAATGCTTGTCGGCATGCACGGTCGCTAGCCCAAGTCCGCCGTAAAAAAGGGCAACTGCCGCAACGACTGCCCAGCCCGGAACAGGACCCAGCATTGCGTTCCCAACAATCTCGTGAAGCGAGCGCACGATCTCGGGTCTCGTGCCTTCCTCCTGCAGGGCATGGGATGATATTTTGAGCACCCAGGCCATCAGCAGGATCAGGAACATCCAGATGTAATTCCTTCGCAGCCGGCGAGCGAGCGCTGTCCTGTGACTGATTAGAAAGCGGGGCGTGCGCAGGTCTTCTGCCAAGGCGGCGGCCCAGTCAGCGCGCAGTTGCGGCACGGGTGCAAAAGTCTCTGCAAAGTAGTTACGTTCAAGCTGCCGGACCCTCGCCCGGTAGACGTCGAAAAACCGGTAGCGGCGAGCCTCGATCCACAGCAGCAGCAAGATGAGCGCCATTGCGAAAAGGAGCACTCCGTGATGGGCGTTCGGGGTCGAGAGCGAAACCGACAGCATCGCGGCCACGACAGTGATAGCCCAGTTGCTTGTCCGGTCCAGCCTGTCACGCCAGCCCGACATCCGTGCAATCTCGCCCCGGTGATAATGCACGATCGTGTTGATGAACTCGATCGAGGTCGTCGGAAAAGGCGGGATCGCAGGGTCCGGCTCCGCTACCGGAATAACATCGCTACTTACCATTCTATCCTCCCATACAAGATCGTCAGCCCGACCAGCGTGAAGCCGGCGCCGATCGTCGGCACGAAAGGCGATTGCTCGTGATGGCTCGGCTTACGAACTAGCCCAGCATGACGCCTTGGGACGCGTCAACGCGGTGTTCTTGCGGAACGCTTCTCGCCAGCGCCCCACGTGAGGGCGGTCACGTAAACCAGCAGGCGGATTTGCCACGTGGGCGACACCGAATTCGTCCTGGCCGGAGGCCGAGCAGCGCCTAGAGCATTTTCCGACCGGAATGAATCGTTTGGGATTCCCAAAACGGCGCGAGTCAGATTCAAGCTGCATGCTGGCGAAGGAGGCCAGCATGCATGGCC
>NZ_MWPQ01000016.1 GCF_002028545.1 Nitrobacter vulgaris | reverse complement strand
TTGCCCTCGCGCTGCCACTGCTGGTAGTTGCTGCGCGGCAGGAACATGCGCGCATGAAACAGCTCCGCACCACGGCGCACCGCCTGTTCGAACGGCATGCTCTCGAGCCCCCGCAGCGGATTGCGGCTGATAAAGTTACGAATCGGCCAGAAAAACGGCAGCTGCTCACCCGCCACATAGGCGGTCGAGCGTACCCGAAGACGCCGGCCGAGGTTCAATGCATCCACCATGACCACCCTCCGATCGAACCCAGCACTGCAGCAGCGGCGCTAGCAAACGCTAGCGCCCGCAAACACCATCGGACGAAAAGACTCATTGGTCGACAGACACGCCTCGCCAAATCCGGGCGATTGACTTGACATTAAAGCGGCCAAAAAGGTTAGCGTGGCTGGCCGAAGCAACTAGCCGTCCCATCTAAATGAAGCGACACATCTAACACGCGTGCTGACAGGAACCGACCGAGCAAGTCTTCGCCAAGCTTACGACCATGCTGTACAAGGGCGGCGAGCTCCATCGTATAGGACGGCACTCTCCTGAACGTCTTTAGTTGATCGACTGCGCAACTACATCGCGAGGGTCGAATACGCTTCAGTATGACGCAACGACAGCCAGGTCCCCTCTCTCGCTGAGGCCATCAACCGCCTTTCCAAAGCCGAGGGGGATCATCGATGCTGCTAAGCCATAGGAGAATCGGCCCTGGCAGCGTGACTCACACCAAACGGCTTTAGCAATTCCCGGGTAGTTCAAATGGGCTGCAAGCTCATAGTCTACGTCGCGATATCACCTACCATTCCACCTTCTCCATCTTGCGCACAACGACATGCGTGTCGCGCGTGAAGATGCCGGTCGGTCCCCAGTAATTCCATCCATAGGTGAACTGCGCATAGCCACCGGCTAAAAACAGGGGATTAATACGAATACGCGTCAGACTGTTGTGCCCACCACCGCGCCACTTCCGCTCCTGGGACTTCGGAATGTACACCGTGCGCTCAACCGCGTGGTAATACATGCAGGTGCCAGGCTGGATTCGACGGCTGACATTGGCGCGTGTCACCACCACGCCGTTGTCGTTGTAGACCTCGACCCAGTCGTTATCCTCGATACCGACCTTTTCAGCATCGCGGTCGTTGATCCACACCGGGTCCATGCCGCGAGACAGCATCAACATGCGGTGATTGTCTTTGTAGGTGGAGTGAATGTTCCACTTGCCGTGCGGCGTGATGTAGTTCAGCACCAGCGAGCGATCATCAACCCGGCTCTTCACAATATCGCCGGTCTTCCGCGGATTGAGCCGCGGCTTGTAGGTCGGTATATGCTCACCAAAGTCGAGGTACCACTGATGGTCGAGATACAGAGATTGCCGACCAGTTAGCGTACGCCAAGGCACCAAGCGCTCGACATTCATACACCAGGCGGAATACGCACGACCGTCGTTGACCAGGCCCGTCCAGCAGGGACTCGTCAGGATACGCCGCGGCTGCCGCGTCAGATCGAAGAACGTCGACGAGACACTCCGCGTAGGCTCCGCCAAGTCTGCAAGCGGCAGTCCGACATGTTGTTCCTCGTTGACGAAGCCCTGGTAGCTGACCTCACCGTTCGATACCGGCGCGCACAGCAGCACCGTGTTGGATGCGTCAAGCACATCTTCCAGACTTGGATAGCGCTTGCCACCCCACTCCACGCACCGCATATGCCTCGCATCCGGCATCGGCATGAGGGGGTTTTCCAGCATCTGGTCGTACTGCTTCTTGATCGGAATGTTCACGCCGACCGCTGAAATACCTTCCTCACGCGCCCTTGGTCCGAACGAGATGAACTTGTTGTATAGGTTCGCGTAGTCGCGTTCGACGACTCGTACGTGCGGGAAGGACTTTCCCGGCACCAGTTTGCACTCACCCTCGGCCCAGTCGAGAATCTCCGGCTGCGCCAACTCATCAGGAGTATCATGCATAAGCGGTTGAAGGACCACGTCACGCACCGGCTTGGAGAACGCCAGCGGCGCCAATTCACTGACCTTCTTGGCGAGCAGTTTAAAAATCTCCCAGTCCGTTTTCGATTCCCATACCGGCGGAACCGCCTGTCCCAGCACGTGCAAGAACGAATGCAGGTCCGTCGTGTTGAGGTCGTTCTTCTCGTACCAGAACGCTGTCGGCAATATAATGTCGGAGTATAACCCAGTCGTGTTCATGCGGAAGTTGATGTCGATCACCAGATCATACTTCCCGCGCGGAGCTGTCTCGCGATACTTAACCGTTGTCGTTTTGCCTTTCGCTCGTTCCTCAGAGACCACGTTGTCATGCGCACCAAGGTAGTGACGCAAGAAGAACTCGTGACCCTTGGCGCTCGACTGAATCGCGTTACCGCGCCAGATGAACCACACGCGCGGCCAGTTCTCTTCCGCATCGGGGTCATTGATCGCGAGATTCAACTTCTTGCTCGCAACCTGATCTACGACGTAAGCCGCAATATCTTCGGTCGTTTTCGCGCCGGCTCGTTCGGCATCAGCCACAACCTCAATCGGGTTGCGGTGGAAATTGGGAGTAAACGGCATCCAGCCGCAACGGACCGACTTTGCCTCAAGATCGATCGCGTGACCCTTGGCCCATCGTGGATTCGGCGCCGTCAAGCCATACTCCGTAAACTCCTGTTCGTAACGCCACTGACAGCTGTGGGCATAGTGCCAAGTCGACGACTGCACAACCCGCGGCGGCTTGCTCCAGTCGAGCGCCATCGCAACCGTGGACCACGACGCGACCGGAGCAAGCTTTTCCTGACCGACGTAGTGGTTGATGCCACCGCCGTTGACGCCGCAGCAACCGCACAGGATCAAAGCGACCGTCGCCGACCGATAGCAAAGGTTGTTGTAGTACCAGTGGTTGGCGCTGGCGCCCACGATCACCATGGACTTGCCGTTGGTGAGCTCGGCGTTGGTCGCGAACTCACGTGCAAACCTGATCGCTGTCTCGCGGCCGATGCCGGTGTGACGCTCCTGCCAAGCTGGAGTATACGGCGCATCCTCGTCATCGTAGCTGGTCGCAAACGAGCCTTCCAGCCCGCGGCTGTGACCGAACTGAGACATCATGATGTCAAAGCCGGTCGCGACAAGCACCTCGCCCTTATCCGTAGCGATACGCTTCACCGGAACGCCGCGCGACACAACGCTGCCATTCACGAAGTCATCGAACCCGACCTGCACCACGCCGTCGGACTGATCGATGAAGCTCAGCACCGGATCGATCGGACTGTTATCCAGCGTGTCTTCCGCGGACAGATTCCACTTGCCGTGCGTGGAGCCCCAGCGATCGCCGACCTGCCCCTTGAACGCGCGCGGCTCGCCGCTCTTCTCGTCGATAACGAGCATCTTCCAGTCGCCGTTCTCGACGTCCTGATAGCGCGCAACACGCTTGGCTCGCAGCAACCGGCCCGTCTTGTAGGTGTTGCCGTTGGGCTCGAGCTCGACAAGGAACGGAAGGTCGGTATAGCGCTTCACGTAGTCAATGAAATACGGAACCTGGCGGTCGATATAGTACTCCTTGAGAATGACGTGGTTGGCCGCCATCCACAGAGCCGTATCCTGGCCCGCCTGAAGCGGAATCCACTCGTCGCAATACTTGGCAACCATGCTGAAGTCCGGCGAAAGAACAACGAACTTGGTACCCTCGGTGCGCGCCTCAGAGATGAAGTGCACGTCGGGGGTACGCGTCATGTTCAGGTTCGACGCCATCGAAACAATGAACTTGCTGTTGTACCAGTCTGCGCTCTCGCACACGTCGGTCTGGTCGCCCCAGATTTCCGGGAACGAGGTCGGCAGATCGGCGTACCAATCGTAGAAGCTCATTAACCCGCCGCCGAAGAGCGACAAAAAGCGTGTGCCGGCCGCGAATGACAGCATCGACATGGCCGGAATGGGCGAGAAGCCCATCACCCGGTCCGGTCCGTGCTTGCGCGCAGTATACAAACAAGACGCAGCAATCAGCTCGACCAGCTCTTCCCACTTGGCACGGCGGAAGCCACCCTTGCCCCGCGCCTTCTGGATACGCAGACGCTTCTGCTCATCTTCGACCAACGACGCCCAGGCCTGCACCGGATCCGGATGCGACGCCTTGGCCTCGCGCCAAAGGTCGGCAAGAGGGCCGCGAATATACGGGTACTTCACCCGGATCGGACTATAGACATACCAGGAGGCCGAGATGCCACGCTGGCATCCGCGGGGTTCGTACGGCGGCAGACTGCGCTCAAGAAGCGGATAGTCCGTCTGCTGCATCTCCCAGGTGATGATTCCGTCCTTGACGTAGATGGCCCAGGAGCAACCGCCGGTGCAGTTCACGCCGTGCGTGCTGCGAAAGACGTTATCGTGGGACCAGCGGTTGCGGTAGAACTCTTCCCACTTGCGCTCCCGGGGATTAACGAGGTCAAGTATCCAGCTCATCAGCGTCTCCTCAGTGCTTTCGACCGGCCGCTAGGCCTGTCGGTCATCACATTCTTCAATTTGCTTCTTCAAAGCGCTCTGCGGAGTCATCCGCCGGGTCGGTCAATGAATTTGATCACGAGCTTTCGTGTAATCGCCAGATCGATACCGCTCATCACACTTTCCTTTTCCAAAGGACTACCGTTCGCCGGGAGGTGCTTTCCGCCCGTCGTTGTCGTGCGCAGGATTCATCGCGTCGAGAGTCCGCCCGCTCATTTGCAGGCAAACGAAATCCACCAACCTGATTAGTTCGGGGTAAGTGCTCTCACCGCGAGAGATACCGCAGCAAGAAGCATTGCCTTTCGGCAGCTTGGAGGACTCAATCCTAGTTGATGCTCCAACATAGACTTGCGCGTCTTGCATTTGCAATGACGCAATCCATGCACGATACGACGATCTCCTCTGCGGTAATCGCGATGGGTCGGCTAACTACACAACATTGAATAACCGCGACCGATGATGTCGCGATTGCACAGCAAGCTACCCTATCGTCTGCCCAATTCACGCCGTCGTCTTCTTCAAGTATAAAATTTTGTCGTCTCCCCCTTCCCCGCTTATGTTTTTGACTCAAGGCTGCGGTCTCGCGACGAAGTTCAACTTCACCTCCCTGGGAGGTCATGGCGCGAGCCGTGTCGCTTGCAACTGGCGCTGATCCAAGAAGATTAGACTCGGGAGCATTGGGTTGAGCATAATGAGGTACCGGAGCATGATGCAGATCATGGCGAGGCAGACGAAGGCTGTAACGGTCCTGATATAGCGCTCGAAATCGCGCATCAGGCGACTTTTGCGGCGGGATCTAAGTTCGATTACGAAATGAGTTGGTTTTCGCGGCTTGCTCGCCATGCGGCTCGGTTGCAGAAGCAAGGCTATCCGGCCCTGTTGGTCGGCGACTTTTGTCGCGCCGAGCGACCTCGACATCTATTGGTAAGGATGCCTTGGTTCAGCCGGCGCCACGCAAGCGTTCGCTTCGCTACGGATGGACGAACGCCCTCCGCGATATTTTCAGTGACAAACGTGTCTACGCGTTCTGGACCTACTGGCGAGATCGCTATGGTCGACTGCCAAGCGGTTCGCGCAAGAGTACCGAAGTCAACTGCGACTGCTCGATGAGGAACACGAAGTCGCACCGGGCATCATCGTCCGCCGTATCGGCGGTCACACGCCCGGTCACAGCGTGGTCCGCTCGCATCCGGTGACGACCGATTGACCTTCGCGGGCGATGCCGTTTTCGCGGTCGGGTTCGATCATCCCGACTGGCATAACGGCTTCGAACACGATCCTGAAGAGGCAGCCCGCGTCCGTGTCCGTCTTTTGAGGGAGTTGGCAGCAACCGGCGAACAGCTCGTGGCCACCCACCTGCCATTTCCGTCCGTCGGCGGGTCGCTGTTGAGGGCGAAGCGTTCCGTGGGTGCCCGTCTACTGAGATTACTGACTAAACCACATCCGATCAGTCCGGGTCACGGTGCGCTTCGGTGCCGGATCCGGCCCGATCGACCAAGCATCTAGAGCAACGAAACAATACCGAACTGGTCGTTGGGTCGAGTGTCTTCTTTGCCGGAAGGTGCGACTGCTCGATGACAAGACTGTGCCTACCGCAAATCAAATCCGGACATATTGATGGTGCAGTCCGTCCAGGATCGGATGGCAGAAAATGCTGTCTCGGCGGTCCGTGACATCGGCGCGTCCTTGTTCAATGACAAATGGGTGCGCGTGCCACTGTAGTAGCTCATTTACGAGAGCAGCACGTGACACAAATGGCGTTTGCCGAAGTGTCACCGGCGGAATAAAATCCGGCCACGATTTGCGAACGCAGGAGACCGCCGGTCGGCAGTCCCGCGCCGGCGGCAACCGGCACGCAATCATACCCGAAATATACAAGTGTATACGGTGCGGCCAACGCCATTGGCAGCTCTTCTGTGCGCCCTGACGATCCACGCGGCAGATGCGAGGCCGAAGCATCATCTTTTGCCGGCACTGACAACCCGATCGGCTGCTCCGATGAGGTCATGCGGCCATGTTCAGACGGTTGGTTTCCCAAGGTCAGGAAGCCAATGACAACCGACCTTCAACGCGTCATGGCAGAAGGAGCGGCAAAGGTAGTCGGAGGGCGGCCGCCTGGCTGCCCGCATCGATACTGCGGCTGCGGAGCTTCGATCTGTTGCCTTGAGAGTGCGATCGTCGTCGTTCGTCCAGTCGCGGCGAACTGCCGCTTTCTTTTTGGACAAAACTTCGCTCCTAATTTGCTACTGTCGCGGTGTAGCAGATAGCCACCGGCGCAAACCAACGCGAGTCATCATCATTTGCCGCGAACCTGTGGGTCCATGATGAAGCGTAAAAGTTCGTGGCGATTACGGCTGGTCAGGGCGTAAAGATATATCCTTGATATTTCTTTTTAGAGGTGTAGATTTGACTCGTGGCGAGGGTCCTAGTCCCTTCCTTCGCCGCAAACTCCGCGATCCGGTACAAGTACCAGTAGGTACCGGGTCGCTCTGCTCACTTCACGAAGATGGAACGGTAGCTTGATTTTGGTTCTGTACACCAACCAAACTAACGAGGGGCTGAGA
>NZ_MWPQ01000050.1 GCF_002028545.1 Nitrobacter vulgaris | reverse complement strand
CGCCGCATCGCCACCAGATATGATCGTCTCGCAATCAATTTCCTCGCAGCCGTCTGCATCGCTGCGCTGGTCAGTTACTGGTTATGAGTCCGGACCCTAGATCGGGATCATTTGCAAGTTTAATATCGACAACCGCGCGGTTCAGCATCAATACGCCAGAAAGTACCATGGCGGTATATCCAGCTCGCATGAACAGTCCTCTGGATACACTAGGCAAAACGAATTTCATTAAGCCAGAGGAGAGAACAGCGGCCAGCGCCACGAGCAAGCCGATTTCTATGGTTTTGAGATGAAACAAACCCAATGACGCATAAAGATAGAGCTTGATCAAATGGAGCAAGACTTCATTCGCGGCTCTGGTCGCGATGATTTCATCGTTGTCTAAACCGCAGCGAAAATAAAACCGGTTAAACAGGACACCAACCGCACCTGTCAGACCAGAAATGAAACCTGCCAAAAGGCCGACCAGTCTGATTTGCCATGGTGGAACAGTGAGCGATGCGGATGCGGTATGTTTTGTTTCCTGCTTTCTAAAGAGCCAAAGTAGATTGGAGATTAGAAATAGGCTGATGCACAACTCTAGATACATCGGTTGAAGATAACTCAACATCTTCGCGCCTAAAATCACTCCCAACATAGCCGTCGGCAAGAACAACTTGGCGATATCCCAACGGATGACGCTAAAAAATATCCAGATTCTGGAAAAGGAGCTTGTTGCTGTTCCAAGGGTAAGCGCTGCTGGCACCTGGCTTAGCGGGAGTGAATAGCCAAGGATTGGGATCAGTAATAATCCGGCGCCACCGCCACAAAATGCACTAAGAGAAAACGCAGTAAGCGCTGCAACAAAAAGAAAAAAGTAGATCATGGGGTCATCCATTCTACCAAACGAAAATCGTGAGCTTCGGGTGTCCGTCGTAAGATGATTTGAGGCCGATCAGGCATTCTTGCGAAGAGAGGCACCAGCTCAGCAATGTATAGATCTGAAGCGCCCCAGATCTGATGTTGCAAGCGATGGTGGGGAGAGCGCTGAACCGGGCGATGCGTGAACGCAGACGATGCCGATATGCTGGACAACGTCATCAGAGACATACCTGGAAGCAGAAAAGTAGAGATCGCCGACTCGTACCGAAGCATCTGGTCATCTACGCAGAACACTGGTTGAAAATCATTGTGGCGACTGTGCCTTGAACGTCCGTTCGCCTCTGATGGAACAGCCGTATGTTGTTACGATCCGCAGCCGCTTTGGCGATCGCCAAACCAAGACCGCTTCCTTCAATCTCCTGCGGCGCGCCTCGATAAAAACGGTCGTAGATGAAAGGCATGACATCATTCGGGATGCCGGGTCCGCTGTCCATTACATCTATTCGGGGCTGATTTTCAGTGAGAGAGAGTTTCACCGTGACCACACTGTCCCGCGATGAATAGCAAATCGCATTGTCGATAAGAATCGACAGAATTTTTCGAACCGCGGTATCGTCTGCATCAACTGATGCGGGATCTGCGATGTCTCTCTCGAGATGAATTCCACTTGCGCTTGCCGAGGTGACAAACTCTGTGAGGATTGAGGTGATAAGAGCGGCAAGGTCGATCGTTCGATTGCAGACTGCGGGACTGCCTTCAGATCTGGCCATTTCCAGCAGCTGGTTTGCCAAATGAGACGATCGTCGTACCCCATCACCGAGTTCGTTTGCCAATTCTCTGGATTGTTTACTGAGGTCAGATGCCAGTAAATTGTCGGTCTGTATTTGCAGCGCTGCAAGGGGCGTCCGGAGTTCGTGAGCGGCGTCGGCAACGAAACGTCGCTGGGTTTCCAATGCCTGACGATAGCGCTCCACAAGTTGATTGATTGCTGCAATGAGCGGAACGATCTCGGTCGGTATGTCCGTGGGCCGAAGGGGTTCGCGCGCCTCGAGGCTTCGGTTGCCGATTGCAGATGATAGGCGATGAAATTCGCGCAGGGTTCGTCCGATGGACCAACGTATCAGAAGCCATGCGAGCGGCACCGCCAGCAGCAAAGGAAGTGCAGCGCCCTTGGCAGCAAACGCGGCAATCTCGCGGCGGGCACTCCAGGTTTGAGCAATCAGCGCGTTGTGGTGAGCAGTGCTCCATCGATAGACACGCCAGGGTTGACCGTCTACGACAGCATCAGAAAGACCGGGTTGGTGCGTCCAAGGCATGTCGACTGAAGGTCCGCCGTGGTAAACAATGGCCCCAGAGCGATCCCAGACGCGAACCACGAGCCGGTCTTCATCCTCCGTTTCAAAGTCCATTGGCGTTTTTTTACTGGTATTGATCGCAATTTCCTGCAACTGGGCATCGAGGAACTTGTTAGCTTCGTAGGTCACCAAGCCGAAAGATGCGGCTGCGGCAGCCAAGCAGAAAGCTGCCAGCAATGCCGTGATCGGAGCGAGTATTGTCCTCAGCAACGAATTCATGACTCGCCTTTGATAACCACCCAGCCTGCTCCACGAATGTTGTGGATCATGTCCTTGCCGAACTTCTTTCGTAGGCCGTGTATGACGACATCGACCGCGTTGCTCTGGATTTCCTCGCCCCAGCCGTAAATTCGCATTTCAATTTGCGAGCGGGACAGAATGGTTCCGGGATGTTCCATCAGAGCATACAACACCGAGAACTCACGGGCGGACAGCGTTGCTTCGACGTCTCGGAAGGTCGCGACGTAAGTGGATGGATTCAGGGCAATGTCCTTGCTGGTCATCAATGCGCTGGTTCGAGCATTTGTTCGTCGAATCACGGCTCGAATCCGGGCCAGCAGGGTACGAAGGTCGAACGGCTTTATGAGGTAATCGTCGGCGCCGAGATCGAGGCCTGTCACGATATCATCTACGTGATCTCGCGCCGTTATGATGAGGATGGGCGGCATTCTCCTGCTGCTTCGCATTGCCTTCAGGATTTCGAATCCCGACATCTCCGGAAGCCCGATATCGAGTAGCGCCGCGGCGTGCTCTGCGCGCGTCAGCGCAGCTAACCCGTCGGCCCCATCGCGGATCCAATCCACAGTCATGCCGTTTCGCCCAAGGCCTCGGACCAGCGCTTTGCCAAACATCGCATCGTCTTCGATCAATAGCAGGCGCATTGTAACCGTTGGCTTGTGGGGTGGACTCGAAAGTCAATCGCTATTTGCGAACTTCACTCGCTTAGAGCTGGTTTTCGGGCTCGATCAATAGTCTCGATCATGACCTAGAGACATTCTAAATCCGATCTAATCTTCACCTAATTCTACTCTTGCAGAAGCATGCGCGAATTTATCGGGATTCGGGGGAATACATCTTATGACTAACGTAGGTTGCTGGGTTGCGCGCTTTGGTCGGCGCTCATTTCTTCTTTCAACGAGTGCCGTGGTCGCGTTTGGCGCCGGAATGTTGGCGAACAGCAGCTCCACGTTTGCACAAGAATCGCGATCGTCCGACACGACATTGCCGAAAGTGACGATTGATGCGCCAACACAGACACAGACCCGGCGTCGTCGCGCGTCAACTGCTGCACCGCGAACTGTAAGGTCGAGCCGTCAGGTCGCTGCTTCAGCACCCACGCCTAAACATATGCCGAGCGTGAACAGCCAGGACGCAAAGACAGGGCAGTCGGGCTACATCACCCAGAGCATAACCACCGCGACGCGGACGAACACACCTCTCATCAACGTCCCCCAGTCCGTCACCGTGCTGACAAAGGAGTTCATCAAGGACACAGCCATCCTGTCGATCGGCGAGGCCACGCGCTACGTGCCGGGCGTGATCTACCATCAAGGCGAAGGCCATCGAGACGATCTCGTAATCCGTGGACAGCGGACCAATGCAGATTTCTTCACAAATGGAATTCGGGACGACGTGCAGTATTTCCGCGATGTCTACAATCTCCAGCGGCTTGAGGTTCTGAAGGGCCCCAACGCTATGATTTTTGGACGCGGCGGCGGTGGCGGCGTGGTCAACCGGGTGTTGAAGGAGGCCGATGGTACGTCGGTTCGGGAGTTCACGGTCTGGGGAAATTCCTATCCGGGCGCGCGTATGACGGCCGACATCGGGCAGGCCATCAATGAGAATTGGGCGGCCCGTTTCAATGCAATGTATGAAAACACGAGTAGCTACCGAGATTTTGTCCATCTCGATCGCTGGGCCGTCAATCCAACCGTCACTTTTGCACCAAACGATACCACGACGGTCAAGCTGAGCTATGAGCACCTGCACGATAATCGGACCGTTGATCGTGGCGTCCCTTCGCAGATCCGCCCCGGCAACGCATTTCCGCGATTTCCATACGACACGTCGTCATCGACGTTCTTCGGCAATCCTCTTCTGAGCTATGCAATCGCTGACGTTGATATTGGTATGGCGATTATCGAGCACGATTTCGAAAACGGGTTCGCGGTCCGTAACGCTACTCAAGCGGCGAATTACAACAAGTTCTATCAGAACGTTTTTCCGGGTGGCGGCGCCAATGCGGGCGCGGTTAACCTTGCTGGTACATCCAGCAATCTTTCATCTTACAATAACGAAACGGACCGATCCAACCTCTTCAATCGAACGGACGTAACCTACAAGTTCGATGCCGGTTTGACGCGTCACACGGTCCTATTCGGAGGAGAGCTCGGTCGTCAGAGCGGTCTGAACTATCGTCAAAGCGGCTTCTTCAACGGCGTGGATTCGACGATCACTGTTGATCCAAGAAATCCTGTTTCCTATGTCCCCGTGACGTTCAGAAACAACGGGACTACGGATGCAAACAATACCTACAACCTCAATCTTGGCGCAGCCTTCCTTCAGGATCAGATTGAAATCACCCGCTATCTGCAATTGATCGCTGGCGTGCGGTTCGATCATTTCGACCTCTCGTCACGAGATCGGCGGACCGGCGTGGTGTTGGGCCGCGTTGACGATCTTGTGTCGCCGCGTGCGGGCATTGTTTACAAACCGATAGACAATCTGTCGATCTACGGCAGCTATAGTGTGTCGTACCTGCCGAGCGCTGGAGACCAATTCAGCGCGCTCAGTCCCGGATTGGTGATCGCACCGCCAGAAAAATTTGTGAACACCGAGATTGGGGTCAAGTACGATATCGTGCCTCGGCTTCAGTTTGCCGCCGCTGTGTATGATCTCGATCGGACCAACCAACGTATCGCGGATCCAGTCAATATTGGGTTCTTTCTCCTCAACGGGCAGACCAAGACACGAGGCTTTGAGGCGTCCCTTGCCGGTTACATCACGGATGCATGGCAAGTCACTGGTGGGTATTCCTACACGGATGCTCGGATTGCAAACAATCTCTCGGCAACGATTGTTGCCGGAAACCGCGTAGGGCTCGTTCCCTATAATACCTTCTCCGTCTGGAACAAATATCAGTTCGATCCCATGTGGGCCGGAGGCATAGGCGTGATCCATTATTCGAACTTCTTTGCCTCGTCCGACAACACCGTCCGCCTTCCGGAGTTTACGCGTGTTGATGCCGCAGTCATCCTGACTTTGAACCCGACGTGGCGCGCTCAGCTGAACATCGAGAACTTGTTCGATCAAAAATACTTCTCGACCGCAGATGGTAACAATAACCTTATGCCCGGATCACCGCGTGTGTTCCGGCTGCAGGCCACAGCGAGATTCTGAACGTTTGAAGCAGTCGTGGCGCCGAGCATCAGCTGTTCAAATGGTGGTTGTTCGATGAGCGAGATATTTGGTCTTCGAAACCATAACGTCACCGTAGACGGCTCATCGTTGAGTTTGACGTTCGACGGCAGGTGGGGCGAGCAAATTACGGTATCTATGCCCGCCGACCATTTGGACGCGCTTATGGCATCGCTTGGAAGAGTCAAACAAGAAGTGTCGATCAGGCAACGACCACAGAAACTAGTATTTAGCTTTCGAGGGCTGCAATCTTGGTCGGCTTCGAACGTCCCTGGTCAGGAGTATGTGTTTGTTATTCTCGATGGCTCTACTGCTCTGGCAGCGCCATACGCTGTGCCTCCGAAAATGGCAGAAGAGCTAGCTTCGGCGCTGTTGTCTGCCGCTGATGTCGCACGAAAGCAACGTCGGGACAATTGACCAACCTAGAAGAAGGTAACCCTAAATGGGAGATTTTCTTGGTTGGATAGCCAAGTCATCCGTGAGGGTGGATCGATCTCAATCTGTCGATGCTGAAACCGTCACTCTCGGTTCGCATACTCTTGAAAATTGCTTGCCCGTAAGATCCGAAGATCAGGCCGAAGATGGAATGGGAAGGTCAAATCTTATGCATCTGCATCTAGCTGCCGCTCAGAAATCTGAATCGCATCGGAAGTTTACTCCCGGCCGATATTCCTGGAGCGAAGTCCTGGATCAACTACGTGACGAAATCGCCGTGCTGTTGACGATGGGACTTGATCGGACCGAAATTGCTCGCAAGCTCGACATATCGGAGGCGGATGTCCGTGCGCTCGGCCCCAAAATACGTACGGGAGTCATGCGCCGCGATCTCTCCCGGCGGGCTGTCATTGCGCTGTTGAACGGTCGCCATGCTCATCTCAGCGGACGAACAGTTGGCAACCGAGTCCAACGCCTTATTAGGATCGCGTCCTCCTACACCCGTGAGGAACTGCTCATGGAGCCCGGTGTCGGAATCGTTACCGCAATCGAGATCGAGCTGTGGCTCGAAAAGCGGGGATGTTCGTTGGTAAAGGAATTCGTCGCGGATGATGGTATCGATAGAGTGGCGACCAATCCTATGTGTTGATAGCAGCTCTCATGGCCATTGTAATTTCAAATCGGCGCAGATTTTTTCGCCGCTGTATCGCTACGGCGCTTTGACGGACATTATTCTGCATTTGCGCCGACAATGCCCTGCGCGTTTCCGCTCCGATCTGTCGACAACGCTTTCTATCGTACCGGGAAGTGTATGACAGCAGGTGGTCGTCGAAGGAAACTACGGTTTCCAAGGGACGAGCCGTCGGTTTGCGCTCTACCTCGTGTATCGTCTTTTTTCTGATAGCGGAGCATGGTAGGAGTGCCCGTACACGCAGCCTGTTTTTCGATCTGGACGGCGCTACAGAGCCTTGTCGAACGCTTTGGGC
>NZ_MWPQ01000064.1 GCF_002028545.1 Nitrobacter vulgaris | reverse complement strand
AGATGGAGAAGCGCTTTCCGATGAGGACCTGTGTCTGCGATCTACTCCCTCGCCGTGAACGCGGAACAGCCGCTTGGTGAGGTGTTCGGCGGGGTCTTTTCGGTGCGCCGAATGGGAGGCTGGGTTGCAAGGGCTCTTGAAGACGCAATCCATTGGCGGGCCGAGTTCCAGACAGTCGCCCTGCTTCATTTCGTGCCGGACCTCGCCTTCGATAAAGACGAGTTCGCCTTCCAGGATCCATATGAGTTATCGCAGGAAGGCATAAGCGGACGCTGCATGGGACCACCTTGCCGGCAGGCAGGGTAACGTGAACCAGATGGAACGGCATATCAGAGGGCGGTGAAACGTATCATTCCGCTGATGTCCCGCATTTTATTGATCACCATCTCAAAATTTTTGTTTCGCAACCATTTGCGAATTTCAACCGGAGAAGCCCCCATACCGCTCTAGCCGAGTTTTACAAGGTGGCCCGGGCCGAAGGTGGCAAGCTTGTTCGAACTGCAGCGCTGTGGGCGCATGCCGCAGATTTAACAACGGATGCATTCGGGAATGCACTCGGCTAACCGCCGCCAATGTCAACGACATCGACGGAAACGCTCCGTGAAGAGCCATTGTGCTCGACGGTGAGTTGGATCCGGCCCGGAACCTTCACGCTCTCCAGCACCTCGGTGAGATCCGACAACCGCTGGACAGGCTTGCCTTCCACCGCCACGATCACGTCGCCGACCGTCCCGTCGCCCGCGTCGATGCCTTTGAGGCCCACGCGGTCAGCAGGAGAGCCGGGAACGGTTCGAACGATGACAACACCCTCAACGCCGATGCCTGTCGCAAGAGCTTCACTGGCCGCAATTATCCCGATGCCGGGAGTCGGCACGCGACCGGCTCGAATGAGCTCGGGAACGACGCGGTTGACCACATCGACCGGTATCGCGAAGCCAATGCCGGCATTGACCCCGGATGGCGAGATAATGGCTGTGGTGACTCCGATCAGACGTCCCGCGGAGTCGAGCAGAGGGCCGCCCGAATTGCCAGGATTGATCGCGGCATCAGTCTGAATCACGTTAGAGACCTCGCGTCCACCGGCGGTAGGCATTCGCCGCCGCAACGCACTTATCACACCGGTCGTCAGTGACTGATCGAGGCCGAACGGGTTGCCGATCGCATAGACGGACTGTCCGACCTTGAGGTCGGCGGATGAGCCGACAGGAAGTGGCGATGGCAACGAGGTCATGCTAAGCACTCGGACGACTGCAAGATCATAGTTTGGAGCCGTCCCTGTCACCTCGGCTCGTAACATGCTGCCAGAAGCGGTACGAACAGCAACTTTCCGCGCGCCACTGACGACATGGGCATTGGTAACAATGTTTCCTGCGAGGTCCCACAGGAATCCTGTCCCGCTTTCCATGCCCGGCGAATCGTCAGAACCAGGCAATCTCGAACGCCCTTCGCCAAGGGCAACGACCTGAACTACGGAAGGAGATGCCTGCTCGAACAGTTCGACCGTAGAATTTTCCAGACTCGACAAGTCGCCCCGCGGCTGGATTACCCGCGGCACTGAGGCAGCGAAGAATATCTGGCGTGCATAGGGGATCGCGAGCACTACTGTCAGCATGACGAGCACGGCGACGAACAAAGTGGCTCCTAAGAGTCGGAACGACCTCATGACATCTCTCCCAACGTCTCGTCTCCGGTATTCTGAATGACGCCTTATGCGATCGAGTCAAACGACCGGGCAAGACGGCCCATGGAGGCATCCCTTCACAGCCAATGTCCGAGCGTCGCGCACTGCATGACCATGGAGCCAACCCTTCCAAAGTTTGCAGGACCTCGACTGTCTTGCGAACTGCGCCATTATCGACGCGCGCCGCATCTTCGATCTCATTCAACCTGGGTCATTAACAATCTGTTTGTCGCAGATAATTCACGCCTTGTGGAAGCGGAGGAAAGTCGTCGGGCGCACCCATCGATCTCCGTCCCATCCTTTCGCATGCTGCAACGGGCTCTCGACCACCGCAAGCGGCGCTTCTTCAGTTTTAGTCGGAGTGGATGGTCGCGCCTCTCTGCAATGTACGGTAGACGCAGCAATACTGCGCGATCTCCAAACCTTCGTCCGTGAAGTTGCTCTTGCGTCTGGGAACACCCAGAAGCTATAATTACATAAGCGTTGCTAGCGTTATCTCCGACGCGCTGCTCACGAACGAAACCGAGTGCTCTGGCCGCGCCAGATGAAGGTGCCCGGCCGTTCAAGGTATTTCTGTCTGACAACCTGCACCTCCACAAGGATGCACGGGTCGCGACCGCCGGGCTCAGTGTCAGCGCGGGAACAAAATGTGCCAGATGGCGGTGTAAAAGTGTACCGGTCTGGTTTGGAGAAAAAAGAGCCGCGAAGCCCTTGTGGTTTGAGTTATCGCGCGCATTGAGGCGCGCGGAGCATAGCGCCGTTTCGTAAGCAACGCTCGGCATATCACTTTGTCTTCACTTGCTTCGCCGCCGACGTCACCGCGTCGAAGCGATAGCTCGCATGGCAGGCAACGCAGGCCGACAGCTGCGTGCTGAGTGTCGCGAGCAACTGCTCGCGGCTCGCACCCGAATCGGCTGCGGTAGCAATCTCATCGAAGCGCTTATGGACGCTGAGCCCAAGCTGCTTGAACTCGAGCGGCAACTTGGCCATCAGTGCCGGATTGACGTCGGCGGCCGCTGCCATACCGCTAGCGTGCGCCGCCTGCGCAACCTGCTTCAGGTTGCCTTCCTTCACCCCGTCGACGACAATCTGCACGGTCTCAAGCATGCCGCGCATTTCGGTGAGCACGAGATTGCGCTCATCTGATCCCAGCAGAACAGTCGTGCGCCCGTCGGGCGCCAGTTGCGTCTGACCGCGAAGGAAGAAGAGTGCGGCGACGGCAATGGTAACAAGCCAAAGGGCAATGGCAGTGATGGACAGCACACGTGCAGTCATAGATGTTCTCCTGTTGCACATGAATAGCAGTTGTTGCCGGTGAGTGACAGCCATCCTTGCGTCGCTGATGCTCGGCGATGTCCTCAACGTTACCTTGACACGATATAAACCAGACCGTCGTGCTGGACACAATGTGGCGGCCGTATCGACGCAGAACCATAAACTGGAACGCTAGATGCGGTGCAGGACTGCTCAAAGTGCACGATTGCACTCGTCGCCACACCCGCCGTTGCCGGCAAGCATGCGCTCGGTGATCCGGTGTTTCGCGCCGACCGCATCTTGTCGATGAGCGCGGTCCCGACTTGTTCGCCGCGGGCATGTCCAGAAAGATCGAAACGAACAACCGCCTGCGCAGCCGGTTGCTGACGGGGTTGCGGCGTTGGGGCAGTATGTCGAGCACATCGAACCGGACCTACAGCCTCAACCCGACGATCAATATCATGGGCGGCGATGATCCGCGTGCGATCGCCGTACAGATTCGCCGAGATGGAGCGGTATCTCCGCGAGCTTGAGGCCGAGCAGCGTGGATTTTGCGTGATCAGGGCAAAGCGAGCAGGATAGCCCTTTCCGCGAAGAGGCTGCCCAGCTCAGTTTAAATTTCTAACAATGAGATCAACGAAGGTTGGTTCGAACCTTTCATCGAGTTCGAGCGTCTCATCCATCGCTGGGAATTTCAGCGTCGAGTATGTATCAGCCAGCGCCGCCGGCGAACATATTCCGCCGGGAGGCGTTGTGTATTGAATGCATAAATCATGAAAGTAAGTCGGTCAATCGTCGGCTTGCCTTCCTGAGAAGTCGCGCGTTGTCTAAGATGAAGGCCGGTGGCTTCAAGTCGCTGTTTATCCAGGTCATCATTTTCTCGTCGGCCAGGAGACCGAAGTCATCGTGGTGAGTGCCATGAGTCACATGTGTGTGGACGCCACCACGCGGGCGGCAAACGACCTTGGCTACAGGACCGTCACCATCCATGATGCCTGCGCGACCCGCGATGTGAAGTTCGACGGCGCGACGGCTCCGCTGTGTATGAAATGGGTCTGCCGCTGGATTGATTTTGGCTCGTTGCTCCGGGCATCAGCTATGATTGATGTTGTGTGAGATGATGGGAAGACCGAGCACGGTATTTGGCAGAACCCGGTCAAGATGAATTCAACATACCCAAGTGAGGCGGCAGGTTAAAAAATGCGCGAACACAGCGAGCATCCTCACCATTCCCATAATCATGTCCATTCGGGCGATACGCATCGGATGAAGGACCCTGTATGCGGCATGGAGGTCGATCCACAGGCCGCTGAACATTTTCTGACCGACGAGGGGTACACCCACTATTTTTGCTCGGCGTCATGCAAGGTAAAATTCGAGGCCGATCCCGCCCGATATGTTAGCGGGCGCATCGCTGCCTCCGCACCGCAAGCGGCCGAAGGTACGATCTGGACCTGCCCGATGCACCCCGAGATCCGGCAGGACGAACCGGGAAGCTGCCCGATCTGCGGCATGGCGCTGGAACCGCTGATCGTCACCGCCGACAGCGGTTCAAGTCCTGAACTCGCCGATATGACGAAGCGCTTCTGGATCGGGTTGGTTCTCGCAGTTCCGGTATTCGGGCTCGAAATGGGCAGTCATCTTTTTCCGGACCTGCATCATCTTGTGCCAACCAAAGTTTCCATCTGGATACAGCTTGTTCTGGCGACACCGGTGGTCCTGTGGTGCGGCTGGCCATTCTTCGAGCGGGCTTGGGCGTCGCTGGTCAATCGCAGCCTCAACATGTTCACACTGATCGCGATGGGTACTGGCGTTGCCTGGACCTACAGCATCGTTGCCGCCATTGCGCCGAGAATTTTTCCGGCTACTTTCCGCGCGGATGACGGCACGGTCGCGGTCTATTTCGAGGCGGCGGCGGTCATTACTGTTCTGGTGCTGCTGGGTCAGGTACTGGAACTGCGCGCACGCGAGCAGACCTCCGGCGCGATCAAGGCGCTTCTCGATCTTGCACCGAAGACGGCGCGGCGCATCCGTGATGACGGCGTGGAGGAAGACGTGCCTGTGGAACACGTCGCGCTTGGCGACAGGCTGCGCGTCCGTCCCGGCGAAACCGTGCCGGTTGATGGCGTCGTGGAAGACGGGCGCTCGTCGCTTGATGAGGCGATGGTCACCGGAGAATCCATGCCCGTCACCAGGACTGTAGGCGCTCATGTCATCGGCGGCACGTTGAACCAGACCGGTGCGTTGGTAATCCGTGCCGAAAAGGTCGGTCGCGACACCATGCTATCGCGCATCGTTCAGATGGTCGCCGACGCGCAGCGCTCGCGCGCGCCGATCCAGCGCATGGCCGACCAAGTCTCCGGCTGGTTCGTGCCGCTGGTTATCGTCATCGCGATTGTTGCTTTCGTCGTCTGGGGCATCTGGGGGCCGGAGCCGCGCTTCGCCTATGGGCTGGTCGTGGCTGTTTCCGTGCTGATCATCGCCTGTCCTTGTGCGCTCGGGCTGGCGACCCCGATGTCGATTATGGTCGGGGTCGGCAAGGGCGCAGGCGCAGGCGTGCTCATCAAGAACGCCGAAGCGCTCGAACAAATGGAAAAGGTCGACACGCTTGTTGTCGACAAGACGGGAACGCTCACCGAAGGCAAGCCGTCCGTGACCGCGATCGTAGCGGCGACCGGTTTTGATGAGGCCGAAATCCTACGGCTGGCCGCTGGCGTCGAAAGGGTTTCGGAGCATCCACTTGCCCTCGCGATTGTGGCGGCGGCAGACGCGAAGGGCATCGTCATTCCGGCAGTGACTGACTTTGACTCGCCGCTCGGCAAGGGCGCGCTCGGCAGCGTCGAGGGCAAGGCGATCGTGCTCGGCAACTCCTCGTTCATGAAAGAGCATGGCATTGATCCATCGGCTCTCGCCGTGCAAGCGGACGGATTGCGCCATGATGGCGCGACGGCGATCTATATCGGCATCGACGGTGTGGTCGGCGGCATTTTCGCTATCGCCGATCCGGTCAAGATGACGACCGCCGAAGCGATCGACGCGTTGCATGCGGAAGGCATTCGCATCGTCATGCTGACCGGCGACAACAAGACCACGGCGGAGGCGGTCGCCCGCAAACTTGGCATAGACGAGGTCGAAGCGGACGTTCTGCCGGATCAGAAGAGTGCGGTGGTGAACCGTCTCAAGGCGGAAGGCCGCGTGGTAGCAATGGCTGGTGATGGGGTGAACGACGCTCCAGCGCTTGCGGCAGCTGATGTTGGCATCGCCATGGGTACAGGCACCGATGTCGCCATCGAGAGCGCTGGTATCACCCTGCTGCAGGGTGATCTTACGGGGATCGTCAAGGCGCGGCGGCTGTCGCAGGCAACGATGGGGAACATTCGCCAGAACCTGTTCTTCGCCTTCATCTATAATGCGGCAGGAATCCCGCTGGCGGCTGGCGTACTCTACCCTGCATTCGGCCTACTGCTGTCACCGATCGTCGCCGCTGCCGCGATGGCGCTTTCGTCGGTCAGCGTCATCGCAAATGCATTGCGACTACGCGGATTAAAGCTTGGCTGACGCCACTCGGCAGGGAGCGGCATCGTCGCGATCGAGACCGGTTCTGGCCGCCAAAGACCATCGCCTTGCACTAGGAATGCATTCGACCGGTCGGAGCTTGGAACTGGCTGCCATAGTGCCCAGCTTTGTTCCGGAATAGTTGAATTTTGGCGCGCTCTAGAGCGAGCTGACCTCAAAATTGGAGGGGCTCGTTTGCCGTTGAAGGCCGGCTGCCTCGTGGCATCGGTCTCGAACAGCTTCGCGGGCTCACAGCCGGATGGAAGTTCTATGAAATATTCCACCGCCTCACCTATCGAAGCGCGGAGGTCAGGACTTTTTATAGGTATCCAGGTCGATGCCCGAGCGACCCGGAGCCAAAATATTGTTCGGATCCAACGCGCGTTTGATGGCGTGTTCCACGTCGCGCTTGACCGAGCCATAACTCTGCGCAACACGCTGCTGGAAGCGAGTGTTCACACGGTAAACCGCGTAGCCTTCCTTTTCGAACTCGTCCAACAGCTCGTTGAAGCAGGCATCCGCACGCTTAGTTTCCTCCGCATCCGTGCGATCGAAAAGCACGTCGATGACGTGATGCATATCGCGCGGACCGACGATAAACTCGGCCACATAATCTAGACCGTGCTTGTGCAGGATGCGCTTAGCCAACCGCGCCTGCTTCTCGCACTCGCTGCCTCGCGCTTCGCTGACCGGCGCGAACCACATGGAG
>NZ_MWPQ01000071.1 GCF_002028545.1 Nitrobacter vulgaris | reverse complement strand
TTAGCCAAAAGCAATCGCGACTCATCAAAGGCCTCCTGTCCGAGACCGTGAATCACAAACTCAGCGCCGAAGGAATCACTTTTATGGGTCCCGACCCTAGTTCCTCCCCCCGCCGCAAACTCCCAAGCGATCCGGTACGAGTACCAATAGGTACCGGGTCGCTCCATTTCCAAAGCACAAAGTGAACGGTCGCCTGGTCAAGATTTTAGTTCCGTATCCGCACCCAACCAATGATCGCCAGACGAGCCGAGAAAGGTTTCCCATGAATACCGTTGCGCAAGCTCAAAAAGCAGCACAAACGCAAAAGAGCGCCGAAGACTTCGTCAACAGGCAAGCCGATCCGCGTTCCAGTGAGAGCCTAGTGCCAATGCTCGTGGCCGGAGTCGTTTTAACTTTTGGAGGGATGATTGCCGCCTTGGCTTTTACTTCAGTGACTTAAAATAAGGGTCAATATATCGAGGTCCGTTACCCGTGACCTCCTCATGCGGAGGAGACGAGTGCAATGGCCATGCACCACGCCAGCCCTGAAGAAGTTGTTGATCTCGCACCATTGGGCCCGAAGCTAAAGGACGCGCGGACAACCGCCGTCGTAAAGTCGGAAGCGTTCGAGGTCGTGCGCCTCATTATTCATGCTGGCACGGATATCAAGGCGCACCAAGTTGACGGTCCCATCACGCTGCATTGCCTGGAAGGCCGGGCTCTGCTCGGCTTGCCTGAAACGTCACTTGAACTTTCCGCAGGTCAATGGGTGTATCTCGAAGGTGGTGTCCCGCACTCGCTCAAGGGAATCGAGAATACGTCGTTACTGCTCACGATCCTTTTCTTCTCCAACAATTACGACCCTTTCAGTGGAAGTATGCGTCAAGGAAAGGCGGCATGATGCGGCAGGCCTGTCGCGTTTGAGCGGGAGAAGGTCATAGAGATTGAATTCGATGAAGAGCGGCGATGAAAAATGAGGTGATATGAAGATAGTTGTGGCAACAATTCTAATCATCGGAACATTGTTTGGTATTAGCGCGCTGGTGTCATCTGTCTATAAAGGGGATGGCGCTGCTCCTAATGCCAGTGGTGTGCGGCATCAGCAGGAAGAATTGAAGCGGAGTGCGGCAGAAGTCTCCATTGTCACGAAAGGTATTGTAGCCGGAGATCTGAGACTCATTAAGCGCCTGCTGCCGCGGGAAACTGCTTCAGCTTAGGATAGCTTACCCGCTGACGGGCGGTATAGCCACGGCTGAGATTCGTACCGGAGTTGTTTGATCATGAATCGCGATAATGAAGTTTGCCCAGGCGGAGTCCCCCCAGTCAGGAACGCACCAGATATCGAGAGGCTGCTAACGGTCCATGATTTGGTGACGGAGCTCGGCCAGTGGAACGGTGATGACCAAGTGGTGTTCCGATCGACCTCAGATGGTAGCGCGCTGCAGTTCTGTTGTTTTCGATCACCCGAGGCCGGAATCCTTGAGATAGATCTTAGCGACTAGCATTAGATCGACGACAGCTGCGCGCTCCCTAGATCGTTCGCTAATTTACTGAATCTGGAGTGATTCCGGTTCAGCGCCAAACATGGTTTCAAGATGCTGGCTGGATTGGAGGCCGGCATCAATGGTGAGACCACCTACACAAGCGGGTTTTGGCGGCGGTATTGAGGGGTGAGAGTTGCCGCTGACCTGAGCCCCTGAAGTCGCTCCAAGAATGGGTAGAATCCGTCACCTTGTGATCCGAGACCATTCTTTGGACGCCGGAGGCTAGAGTTTCCGGCTTTGTCATGACGGCGAGCTGGGATCGCTGTCACGATTATGCAACGTAATCGGGGTCTATTCCCGATCGCCCCATGCGGGCGTTCTTCGTTGTAGTATCTGCGCCAATCCTCCAATTTTGATCGTGCGTCGTCAAGGGTCAGGAACCAATGAGTGTTCAGACACTCAGCGCGGAAGCGTCCATTGAAGGCTTCGATGAACGCATTGTCAGTCGGTTTGCCAGGCCGACTGAAGTCGAGCGTGACACCATTGGAATAGGCCCACAGATCCAGATCGCGCGAGATGAACTCGGAGCCTTGATCGACGCGGATGGTCTTCGGATAACCAACTGCCGCGCAGGTGTGCTCCAGCGTTTGAACGACATTCTCGGCGAGGTAGCTGAAGCGCGGATCAAGCACCGGCGAGTACCGTGAGAATAAGTCGACAACGGTGAGCACACGAATCTTGTTTCCCGTGGCGAGCTGATCGTGCACAAAGTCCATCGCCCAAGTCTCGTTGGGATGCGTGGCATCTCTGCGATCGTCGCGCAGCTTCGCCCTGACCCGTCGCTTCGGCGTTTTGTTGCGCAATTGCAGGCCTAACTCGCGATAAATCCGTCGCGTCTTCTTCTGGTTGATTAGCCAGCCTTCGCGACGCAACAGCACATGCACGCGGCGGTAGCCGTAGCGAACCCGCGTCTGGCAGATCTCCTTGATCTTGCTTTCGAGGCTGGCCTGTCCGGGCCGGCGCGACTTGTAGTGATAGGTTGATCTGTCGACCTCGAGTATCTGGCACACCCGCCGGATCGAGACATCCCATTCACCGCGGACCGCGTCGACGAGCTTGCGCTGACGAACAGGCCTCAGATTTTTCGGCGGATGACGTCCTGCAACATCTCGCGATCCAGGCTGAGATCAGCGACCAGTTTTTTCAGCTTGCCATTCTCATCCTCAAGCTGCTTCAGCCGCCGCATCTCGGTCGGCAGCAAGCCGTCGTACTTCTTTCTCCAGTTGAAATAGGTCGCCTGGCTGATCCCGGCCTTGCGGCAAATATCGGCCACCGGCACCCCATCGGAACCCTGCTTCAAAATAAACGCCTTCTGCGCGTCTGAAAACTTCGAGGCTTTCATCGCTCTCCGCTCCTCCCAGTCCGAGGAAATCCAGCGGAAAAACTCTAACCAAAAACGGTCCGATTTGAAGGTCGCAGATCACTTGAGGGAGACGGAGATGAAGCAGTCGAGGTTCACGGAAGAACGGATTCATTGCGATCCTGCGAGAACATGAAGCGGGTTCGAAGACGGGGGATCTGCCGCAAGCATGGGATCAGCAGCGCGGCGTTCTACAAATGGAAGGCCAGTATGGTGGCCTGGACGTATCAGAAGCTCGACGCCTCAAGGTCCTGGCCGACGAGAATGCGAGCTGAAGAATCTGTTGGCCGAGGCGATGCTCGACAACGCCATGCTGAAGGACCTCAATTCAAAAAATGGTAACGCCCGTCCGTTGTCGGGGACCCGGGTGGGTCGTGAGCTCGATGCCGTGATCGCTCGACGAGGCTGCCCGACGATGATCGTCAGTGACAACGTAGCACATTGGGAAGATGCTCGACCAGTGGGCCTATCACAAAGGCGTCGAGATCGACTTCTCGAGACCCGGAAAGCCAATGGACAATGCGTTTTGCGAGGCCTTCAACGGTCGCGTCCGGGCGGAGTGACTGAATACCTCATGGTTCCTGTCAATGGCCGACGCTATCGAACGGATCGAGGAATGGAGGTGCCACTACAACAATGATCCGCCCCACACCTCGCTCGGCAACTTGACGCCGAACGAGTTCGCACGACAAACTCAAACAGCCCGAGAAATTGCCTGACATCTGGATCACAAAACGGGGCAGCTCCATGGCTCGCGTCCGACGCATCCGACTACGTGACGGGTACAGCGCTCGTTGTTGACGGCGGGATGACGCTCTATCCGGCGTTCCGTGGCGAAGGCTGACAGATAAAGGGAGTGGGCATGTCGAAGCCTATCGAGGACTATGGCATCATCGGCAACATGATTTCCGCAGCGCTCGTGAGCCGCGACGGGTCGATCGACTGGCTTTGCCTGCCGCGCTTCGATTCCGCTGCGTGCTTTGCTGCTCTCCTGGGTGATCCAAAGCATGGCCGTTGGCTGCTGGCGCCAGAGGATCCCGCCTGCCGTATCAGCCGGCGCTACGTCCCGGGAACCGCGGTACTCGAGACTCGTTTCGAGACTGCGACAGGTGTCTGCACGCTTACTGACTTCATGCCTCTTACTCATGATGAAGAGAAAGTCGACGTGGTGCGCATCGTGCGTGGCGTATCGGGCGAGGTGTCAATGAGTATGGAGCTGATCCTCCGTTTTAACTATGGGCAGGCCGCTCCCTGGGTGCGGCGCCGCGATTACGGCCTAAGTGCCGTCGCCGGCCCAGACGCGGTCGAACTGCACACCGCCATCGCCTTGGTAGGCCGAGAAATGACAACGACGGCTCGTTTCACTGTTCGGAAGAACGAGGAGGTGCCTTTCACGCTTTCCTATCATCGCTCCCACAAGATGCCGCACTTCGTGCCGGATAGTTCCGAGACTATGGCCCGCACGATTTCGTGGTGGCAAGAATGGTCAAAACGATGCCATTTTGACATCAAGCATCCCATATGGCGCGATGCGGTCATCCGCTCCCTCATCACGCTTAAGTTGCTCACGTTCGGACCGACTGGTGGTATCGTCGCGGCGCCGACGACCTCGCTTCCGGAAACGATCGGCGGCAGCCGCAACTGGGATTATCGCTATTGCTGGCTGCGCGATTCAGCGCTCACTCTGTATGCGCTGTTGAACGCGGGTTATCGTGAGGAAGCCGAGGCTTGGCGGCAATGGCTATTGCGAGCTGCTGCCGGACATCCCGAGCAGCTCCGCATCATGTATGGCATTGCGGGCGAACGCTGGCTGCCGGAGAATGAGATTACCTGGCTGCCGGGCTATGAGGAGAGTTCCCCGGTCAGGATCGGTAACGAAGCAGTCGACCAGATACAGCTCGACGTCTACGGCGAACTGATCGAAACGTTGTATACCGCGCGGGAAGCCGAACTAGCGCCGCTTGCCGAAGCCTGGCGCTTGGTAGGCGTCCTTCTGGATCATCTTGCGACGATCTGGCGAAAGCCGGACAACGGCATATGGGAAGTACGGGGAGAACCGCGAGCCTTCACCCACTCCCGGCTTATGTGCTGGGTCGCCTTCGACCGTGCTGTCAAATCCGTCGAGCATTTCGGTTTGGATGGTCCGGTTGATCGGTGGCGGGAGCTTCGCGACACAATTCACGCTGATATTTGCGAAAATGGCTTTAATCCCAATCGCAATAGCTTCACGCAGTACTATGGTGGTAAGGCTCTGGATGCGAGCCTCCTCCTCATCCCGCAGGTCGGCTTCCTGCCGGCCGACGACCCGCGGGTAATCGGCACGATTACGGCCATCGAGCAGGACCTCGTCCGCAATGGGTTCGTGCTGCGATATTCGACAGATCAGGTCGATGATGGAGTGGGCGGCGAAGAAGGCGCGTTCCTCGCCTGCAGCTTTTGGCTGGCCGACGCCTATGTGATGCTCGGACGCATCGATGACGCGTCAAAGCTCTTTGAGAGCCTTCTGGCCATTCGCAACGATCTCGGGCTGCTCGCAGAAGAATACGATCCCATTGGAAGGCGGCTCGTGGGCAACTTTCCGCAGGGCTTCTCACATATCGGGCTCATCAATACGGCGTTCAACCTGATCGATGCGACCGGCCCGGCACAGCAGCGCTCCAAGAGGGTCGCCCCGACAGATGGCAAAACGCGCTGAACAATTCCTAGGCGGTGGCACCGATTTAACTATCTGAGCCCGATGGCGAGTTTGACGAGTCCTAGAAGTCGTCGAGGCGCTTGCCGTAGCGCGTGGCGATACGGCGGAGCAGCCACGATCCGGTTGCCTGCGCGCCAGCTTCGGGCTGGGAGAAAGGCGTATTGATTCATCGAGAATCTGAAGGAGTCCGCGCCGACGCTCGTGTCGACGTAGTCGTACGGATGATTGAGACACATCGTGTCAAGCGCTTGCAGGTCATGCGCGAAAGCTGCATGGTCGGCATCATCAGCGCGAAAACCTGATGCACGCCTTGGTCAGAAGCATCTACAAGAGCACGGCGTGAACAAAGCAGGAGGAGGCAGACGGTGGACGCCTTGCGGAACTTGAACGCGAAGCATGGCTGCACCGGACGCACACCTGACTATTCCCGCGTCGAGATTGCGCCATTGTCGTACATATCCGCGCGGTCCTAAGGCAACGCTGTGCATATTGAGAAAATTCATGGCTGATCCTGCAAGGCGCGCATTGCTGAGTGACATCGGTGGAACCAATGCCCGGTTTGCGTTCGTCACGGGTGAGCGCATGGGGCCGATCGAGACATTGGCGGTCGGCGATTACCCGGAGTTCGATCGGGCACTGGCTGCGTTCCTTGGACGCCACCGGAACGGGCGGCCGATCTCCGGCGCGGTGCTCGCCGTCGCCGGTTCCGTCGAGGCGAGTCGCAGCATACTGACCAACAGCGGCTGGGTTATCGATGCCAGCCGATTGGAAAAGGCATTTGATTTGCCAAGCGTGCGCGTTGTCAACGATTTCAAGGCGCTCGCTTGGTCGTTGCCACATCTCGCGCCCAGTGACTTGTTTGCAGTCGGAGGCGACAAGCAGGCTGCAGCTGCGCCCGCAGTCGTGTTGGGGCCTGGAACAGGCCTCGGGCTCGCCTGTCTTGTGCCGCGTCCTCGCGATCCGCTCGTCGTCACTACGGAGGCGGGCCATACCACGCTTCCGGGCGCCAATGCGCGGGAGGATGCGGTCATCGCGCATCTACGTGGATGCTTCGGCCATGTCTCCGTGGAGCGCGCGTTGTCTGGTCCGGGGCTAGTCAATCTTTACCAGTCGCTCGCCGCCATCGATCATCTGTCCGTACCTCCACGCAAACCAAGCCAAATCACCGAAGCGGCGCTTCGGGGGAGTTGTCCGGCGAGCCGGGAGGCGCTCGATATGTTCTGCGCCATGCTGGGTACCGTCGCTGGAAATGCCGCGCTGACGTTCGGCGCGCGTGGCGGCGTGTATATCGGCGGCGGCATTGCCCCGCGGATCAGCGAGTATCTGGCGCGGTCACAGTTCCGCGCGCGGTTCGAAGCGAAGGGGCGTTTCCAAGCCTACGTCGCTGCCATCCCCTCCTGGGTGATCATGCACCCTGACCCTGCCTTCGTTGGATTGCAGCGTCTCGCCAATCACGAAGCCGAGCAGTGACAGCAAACCACGTCCGCACTTCCAAATGAACATGATCTTGATGATGGCGGACCGACCAGCGCGGATCACCAGCAGATCCGCACCCTTTCGGCGGGTCTAGCCGGCACAGGGGGAGCGATGGTACTCGCAAGCGGAGCTGGCGTCCCGCTAGTCGCCGGCGCTGCGATCGCTGCAGGACTGGGTTCGGGCGTGGTGACGCACGCTGTCGGTCGAGACGTTATGCAGCACCAGAAGGGGCGAGTATAACCGACGAGGATCTGCCGGCATGCTGTTGCTCGCGATGCGGGTCAACCAACAGTCACAGGCTGGTGAGGTCGCCTCGGTCATGCGCGAGAGCAGGGCACGGGAGTTACGCAACCGGATGAAG
>NZ_MWPQ01000018.1 GCF_002028545.1 Nitrobacter vulgaris | reverse complement strand
CTTGATCGGCCATGGCCACCTCAGCCGGTGCGCGCTTGCAGCAAAAGGCTGCGCGCACCGCTGCTCAGTGACCTCTCCTCAGTCCTTCCGTAGGTGCTACGGCGCGGAGATGACGGCCAAGGTGGTTCGCAACGGGCTTGGAAAACTCGGCGCCAGGACGCTCTACATCGAGCCGGGCAGCCCGTGGGAGAACGGCTATTGCGAGTCCTTCAACGGCAAATTGCGCGACGAATGCCTCAACCAGGAAATCTTTTACAGTCTGAAAGAAGCTCAGGTCGTGATCGAGCAATGGCGCAATCACTTCAACACGATACGTCCGCACTCATCGCTCGGCTATCGACCACCGGCGCCGCAAACATCCACAGCCCAACTGCCTCAACTGGATCAGTGTGCTGCCGTGCAGTAGTCTCTATCCCGCTGGTGCAAAATATCCGTCAGATCACGATAGAACTGAGGGTCTGACGAGGGCACGCCGTATCGCGCACTGCTGGGTTTGAGGGGGAGATGGCTCCGGGCGCGCCATCTATGCCACCCGGACGGAGTCCAGGAACTTGTTCACCTCCACCTTGAGCCGGGCGCTGTCGCGCGACAGCGTTTGCGCCGCAGACAACACCTGGGACGAGGCGGTTCCGGTTTCCGCCGCGCCGCGCTGGAGGTTGCCGACATTCGAGGAGACTTCCTGCGCCCCCTGCGCAGCATGCTGCACGTTGCGAGCGACTTCGTGGGTGGTCGCGCCCTGTTCCTCAACAGCAGACGCAATCGCGGAGGAAATTCCCGAAAGCTTTTCGATGGAGTTACGAATATCGTTGATTGCCGCGACGGATTCCTGCGTGGCCGATTGGATGCCGCTGATCTGCTGACCGATCTCGCCGGTGGCCTTGCCGGTTTGCTCGGCGAGCGCCTTCACTTCCGAGGCAACGACCGAAAACCCGCGACCGGCTTCCCCGGCGCGCGCCGCCTCAATGGTGGCGTTCAGGGCAAGGAGGTTGGTCTGACCAGAGATATTGTTGATGATCTCGACGATGTCGCCGATGCGCGCCGCCGCGCTCGACAGCGCACTAACGCGCTCAGTCGCCGAATGCACCTGTTCGACGGCATCGCCCGCCATGCGCGCCGATTCCTGCACCCGCTGGCTAATTTCGCGAACCGAGGCGGTCATCTCCTCCGTGGCCGAGGCCACCGAATTGACGTTCGAGGAGGCTTCGTTCGAACCGTTGACGACGCGTGCCGCAAAATCCTTTGCATGGTCGGCGTTCGACGCGAGCGTGGTTGCGGAAGCTTCCAGTGCGGTCGCTGACGTCGCGACAGCCTGAACGATTTCGCCGATCGCCGCTTCGAATGAATTGGCGATTTTTGTCATGTCCGTCTTGCGCTGAACCTCGGCCTGGCGTTGCATGGAGTTGACTTCTTCCCGGCTGAATCGAATCAGCGTCTGCACGTTCTGAAGGTTGCGAAGCGCCACGCCGATTTCGTCGTCGCGCTTGATTTCGATCCGATTGTCGAATTTGTCGTGAACGAGGTTCAGCATGGTCTCGTTCAGATGATGTATCGGCCCCTCAAACGCGCGAAGCGTCTGACTCCCGACGATCCATCCGACGGCGACCCCGACAATGGCAAGAAGGCTGAGGACGAGCCCCCACGTCCCGCCAACCACGACTGCCCCCAGCACACCACAGGTGAGCAGAAAAGCAGCTTGCAGCGTGATCAGCGTCGTTATTCGCGCCCGCATGGTGCGGGTGAAAAATCCGAAACGGTCGAAGAACGATCGCTTCCGGATGATGCCGGCATCAATCCGGTACGGATGCGGCCGCTTTTCGCGGATGGCTGCATAAACTTCGTCTGCCAAGGCGCGCTGGTCGGCGGCAAGCTTGGTGCGGATCGAAGTATAGCCGGTGACTTGCCCGTTTGTGCGAATCGGCGAGGCGGTCGCCAGCACCCAGTAGAAGCCGCCGTTCTTGCGGCGATTCTTGATCGCGCCGACCCAGGGCTTCTCGGCCTTTAGCGTGTCCCAGAGATTTTCGAACGCCTCCGGCGGCATGTCCGGGTGGCGCACGATGTTGTGCGCCTTGCCTATCAATTCCTCGGGCGTAAATTCCGCTGCGTCGATGAAGTCCTCATTGACGTAGGTGAGACGACCTTTGAGGTCGGTCCTGGAAACGATCAGCGTTTCGTCGGAAACGGGATATTCGGCGTCGGTAACCGGAAAATTCTTGCGCACGGGGAAACTCGTTGATCTGTTGCGGTTGAAGCAAGCATCACGCCCGATGCGATACTATGACGCGCTTCGCTACGGGCCTCTCAGCCTCGGCCCCCGGTGGGAGGGGGCCGCTGCCGATGATAGAGTGAAAAGAATCATACACGGTATTTGTTTAAAATCGATTTAGGACACCTAGCTTGCTGACAGCTGTCGTCGAGCAGTTTTTTTCGCCGGCTGTGCTGGACGATCCAGAAGGAAATAGTGTCTCCGGATATTTTCAGATAATGGTCAGAGGGTCGGGAGACGTTCGGCTGGGGGTGTGCCTACCGCAAATTAAATCTGAAGATATTGATGGTGCAGTCCGCCAAGGGTTGGACGACAAAGAATGTGCCCGTCGAGATCGACGGCGCGCGAGATCGATGAATCTTTCTCCAGGTTTGCGATAGGGACTAGTTGTGCTCTAGCCGCTGGTCACGGCGCCGGGCGGCGTCGAGCAATCCCGACTTTCTTCCCCACCGTGAACCTGATGTGAGATGATTGAACTCAGGCGACAAGCCGAGCAGCCAGTATCACCAGCACCGCACCGATAGTTGCCGTGACAATCCGGCTGGTGAGCGGGTTCCGGATGCCAAGTTCGATGCCTAGACGGTCTAACAGAAACGCGCCTACCAAGGAGCCGACAACTCCAGTGAGCGCGTATCGCAGCAGCCCACTACCGCCGACGATCCAGCTTGCCAGCCAGCCTGCGACGAGGCCGATGCCGAGTTGAGCGGCAAGGGCTTGCTTATCTAGGGCGGCAAAGGCCTCGCGGTTGATGGTGATCCGAACAAGCGGACGGTGACGCGGCGGCTCAGGTGAGCCTCCCCCATTTGGACGCCGCTTGGTGCGACCGCCGCTCGAAGTAGTAGTCATGGCGCAGTTACGGTGCCTGCTTTGATGTTGTAGAGGCTCGCCTGAAACTTGGAAATGACGAAAGCAGCTGACTGCGGCGGTATTTGGTCGGGGAAAGCGAGCAGGTGCCAGGCATCGTGTAGAGGGGCGGCATCTGATATTCTCCTTCAGCGCTTGTGTTCTGGATGCGCGGGCTACGCCAGTCGGTCGTATGCCAGAGCCAAAAATCTAAACGAGGCCATTGCTGCGCGATTACGCTAGCCCGTTTGAAAACCCAGCGACATCTTGCCTCTTAAGTTAACCACCGCATCCATGCAGAGACGGAGCGCCCTTTGGCGATATTATTTGGTCCAGAGACGCGCGCAGAGACCCGACGGATCGCGAAAACCTCGCATTTTGCGCGACAAATTGACGTATGTGCCACCGCGTTCGATCCCTACGAACTGGGTGGTGGACGATGCATGGCTCGAACTGGTTGCCCACCACGCAGTCTGTCGAACGAGTCTCCGCGTTCCCAGGAAGCGAGGCCCTCTCTCTATGTCAGATCCGGCTAAAAGTCGGCTCGGCCGTGAGGTTCTCCAAGGACAAAAATGAAAAGTCAGCAAGCGCAAACTAAATCTGATTTTTGGAGATCGGCGATGGATTGTGATGCGCTTCGGAATGACCCGTGGGAATCCGCGGGATGCCGAAGTCGCATTCCAGCGCCTGCCGGTTCCACCCGGCTAGGTCCGCCGCCGCTTCGTACGTCGATTGCAAGAAGCTCGTGAGGTCTTCCTGAGGATCGGCGCTGGTCCGCACCGACTCATAAGGCAGCAGGAACTCTCCAAGCTTCTGGTCGAAGCGGGCGGCCGCCGGCTTGACGGAGCGGCCGGCGAAGCCATCGGGCACCGGATAGGCGTAGGAGTAGAACATCGCCTCATTCACTCCGCCGCCGCCGGGCCAGAAACCGGCCGAAGATACTTCGTGGCTATAGGCTTCCTGGGTAATCGAATCGGGAAGCGCGGGAATCCCGCCGGGATGGAGCGGCGCTTTGCGGCCCGAGAACCGCGTCACAGCCAGATCGAACGAACCCCAGAACAAATGCACCGGCGAGACCTTGCCAAGGTACCCAGTGCGGAAGCGTGCGAATACGCGATCGATCTGCACCAGCGCCCGATGAAACCGCTCGACCGCCTTACGGTCGTAGGGCCGAGACGCGGTGTCCTGCGCGAACGGCTTCGCATCGGGGATCTCGTTCGGCACACCATGAATGTCCATCCGGCCGCCAAGCCGTTCGACCAGCGTAATCGTCCGGCTCAGGAAGTCGGCTACGCTCATCGCCTCCAGCGGAAAGCTCTCACGCATGTCGGCCGTTTCGGCGATCAGCGCATGGTCGTGGAAGTCAAAGGTCAAGGTGATGGCTGACTTGCCGTCGGGCACCATTCCCGTCGTCAGACCGCGCGGTGTCACATAAAGTGTGGCGTGCCAAGAGTGATTGACCCAAGGTGTGTGTGCGAGCCGGTACTTGCCGACGATCTGCGTCCACAAATGGAGTGCGGAGCAAGTTTCGGCCCAATTGCCATAGGGCAAGGCCGGCCAGCCGGTTTCTTCCTCGCTCATCCGATCGGCTCCATGGCTTGCCGCGCGAGTGCCTGTTTCACACCCCTCGTCCGCTTCCATATGCGCGCGGCTCGCCGCGCAAGTGGTCGCCCGGTCCCGCTCCGTTAGCGCCTCTTGACCTCTTTCGCTTCCACAGAAAGCTTTACCGTGCTGCCCGCGACCTCTGCGACCAGCTGCTTGTCGACGTAATGGTGCTGGTTGTCAGAACCCTGCTCCAGCTTGATGCGGTCACCCTCGACCTCGTCAACGATTCCGACTTCCGCGCCATGCTTGTCGACAACCTTCATACGCTCTCTGATTTCAGACATCGGCATTATTCTCCTTTGGACGAAAATAACTCCGATGCGCGTTGAATGGTTGCATTGACCGACGGAGCCGCTTGGAAGGAGAGCTGAGACGTGCTCGCGACCTCGTGCGACCCTCCGGGGCTCTTTTCTTTGCAGGTTGCAGGGGACGTGGAGGTGTTCCATGGCCCACACGTGAAGCTTGAGGGCTTCATCGACAGCTTCTTCATCATCCAGCCCGCCTACAGCGAAGCGGAGTTCGGCCGGCTCACGACAAGCTGGCGCCCGCGGCGGGACCCAAGCGGGAGCTGGAACAAACACCGGAAGAGCTGGTACGGGAGAAAGATAAGGGATCGGACAAGTGTCGCATCATCCCGTTCCGAAAGAACCGATGATGAGGCGTTAAGCGCCGGACTTGGCGCTCAGAGCTGAGTGGAGAAGAAGCCGCCATCGCCCGTGAAGAGCTTGGCGGCTTCGTTTTTGCGAAACCAGCTCAACTCACTCAGATTGCGCTGCGGCAGTCCCGGCGGGCCGATAATGCGTGCCCGTTCCGTTGTAAAAGGAGGAAAAGAGGACCAGCAGCACGATGACCGCGCCTCCGATAACCCAGCCTTGTCTTACGCTACTCATATGTTCGACCTCCGAGGAAATGCAGTCCGATACCATGGGCGCACGGCCAGGAATAGCAACCCGACAAGGCGCCCGTTCACGCGCGCGTGATAGCATTGTGAAGAGCCTGAGGGTTCGCTGCCCGTCCATTCTGACCAAAGCCGAGACCGGCATGAAGACCATGGAGGTCTGCGATGCGAGACGGACGAGCCGGCGCGGGACCACGACGATTGATTCAGTTCACTCTTATTTAATATTTAAGCTCCGCCGGAGACAGCCGCCGGGACTTTTCGCGCGTTCATTCCGCGGAGGAATGATAGGCGCGGCGCCCGGTTCTTGCCTGTCCAGACGGAGGAACGACTTCCATGAAGAGGTTCGCATTGAGCGCGCTCATTGCCCTTGCCGCTACATCGGCGCTCGCGCAAGCGGTGACGGTCGACGAATACTACGTCGTCCTTGATCCCGATTCGAAGAAGTGCACCATAGTGGAGCAGAAGCCGGCTGTTGCGACCAGCATCGTGGACCATGGCGTGTTCAAGACGCGGACCGACGCGGAGGCCGGCGTTAAGACCATGGAGGCCTGCAAGTCGGACGTGGACGACGATTGATCCAGACAAGCTTACTTCCCCTTCTGGCAAAGGAGCATTCTGTGAAGATATTTTCCTTAAGCGCGCTCATCGCACTCGCGGCCGCGCCGGCCTTGGCCCAGACTTCGGTTGACGGGGAATACTACGTGGTCCGAGATCCCGCGACCAGGAAATGCAGGGTCGTCGACGAGAGGCCGGCCGTCGCGGCGGACATGGTCGGCCGCGGATCCCTCAAGACTTGGGCCGAAGCCGAGAAGGGCATGAGGGACTCAAAGGTCTGCGCGGCAGCAGAACACGACAACGACGATTGATTCCGCGCGCCGTTGCCGCCACCTGCTCTTCACCGTATTTCAGACCGTCTTCACCGCGCTCTACGACGACAGGCTCAGCGTCGAGTTCGAGGGCAAAGAGGAGGGCGATACCGACACGGCCGAGAACCTGACCGACCTCGCCGAGCACGACTACCGCGTCATGCAGAAGGACGAGGCGGACTACGAGTGGATATGGGACGCCTGGTTCTTCAGTCGCGGCCTCCAGCTCCTCAACGACAATAGGTTCGTGCACGGCACCGCCTTCGATGACGACGCGGTGCACCTCGAGAAGCACAAGGACGCCGCTCCGACGCCCGCCACGATTCTGGCATTTCCCCAAGGCACATTTCAAGAAGACGGGCAGACCACCACCGTCCAAACTCTTCATAGAGTAGCATGACGCCGGCTATGTCCCGTTGAACCGATCGGTTGCAGGGGCCGAATTGGCTGTCCACCCAGTCAGCGAACCGGTCTCTGCCGCTCGGCCAGGAACGGGAATTTTCGATGCAGAGACGGAGCGCCCTTTGGCGATATTTCTGGGGCCAGAGACGCACGCAGAGACCAGACGGATCGCCAAAACCCCGCAATTTACGGCACAAATCGATGGATGGGACACCGCGTTCGATCCCTACGAACTGGGTGGTGGCGGACCCAGTCGGATGCGAACCGGTCTCGGCAACGAAATTCCCTGCTATCAGGGAAAATTACAGGGAAAATAGTGATTTCCGCCGTTTGAACGCGATTTGCATTGCTAAAAGTGGCTCAGCTGCAGCCATTTTTTATGAAATTCCCTAAATCCCATAACAGGGAATATTTTTTGCGAAACAGGGAAATGATTTCTAGCATCAGCGATATCATGTAAGCGTCCATTTCTCGCACCCTTGTTCGATCGTTAGCGACCCCGATCTGTTCCTGTCTTCAATTTGAAGATGGAGAGAACAGCATGACGAGCGAACA
>NZ_MWPQ01000066.1 GCF_002028545.1 Nitrobacter vulgaris | reverse complement strand
TTCGACCTTGCAACTTGACGAGCGTCATGCTGCGAGAGCATGCTGGCGTACAGAGAGACTTTGACTGCTTTCTCTATTTCCTTCCGCTCTTAGGACGTTGTCCGTCAGGATCGTGTGAATCTTGTAAGGAACGGCGGCAATCAGCGCGACCAGGAAGTCTGAGGCGGCCACACGGTTGGCGCTCTCGACCAACTGCACGAACGCGAATTTGCTCGTGCGATCGATAGCGACGAACAGATAGAGTTTGCCTTCGGCCGTCTGCACTTCGGCGATGTCGATGTGAAAGAAGCCTATCGGATAAGACTTGAACTTCTTCTTTGGCGGTCTGTCGCCCGCAACCTCGGGTAACCGACTGATCCCGTGCCGTTGCAAGCAACGATGCAATGACGAGCGCGTCAGGTGCGGGATCGTCGCTTGCAAGGCGTAGAGGCAATCATCGAGCGGCAGCAACGTATGCTGACGGAAGGCGACGACGATCGCCTCGTCCTCGACGGAAAGAACCGTCGACTTTGGCTCTCTAGGGCCGGTCGGCAAATCGCTGACCGACGAGCGATGCTTCCACTTGGCGACCGTCTTCTGGTTGATCCCATAGCGCTTGGCCAGTGCCCTTAGGCTCTCTTGACTATGTTGTATCGCTCGACGGACCGCCTCTGTCGTTGTGGCGCTCCCGTGCAGAATTTGGCCCATAGCGCATCCTTCCATTCCAAGGAAAAGATTGCACCATCAAAGTCCGGGATCAAACACTAGCATTACAGTCGTAGTTTGTATTGCGCGCGTTAGCGAGTTCTGACTCGATGCATCACCATGATTCGACAATCAATCATGGACGACGGGCGCGTCGATCGAAACGGTACTGGAGTTGTGGGCGACGTCGCTGCGGGACGTGAAGCGACGGATGCGCTCGTTGTTTGCACAGGCGCGTACGGCGGCGAGCGCGGGCGCATTCATTGACGGACTTCTGAGCGAAGAACCGCGCAAGACTGGCTGGATGCGAGCGGAAGCGGCGGGCGATCCCGGCCCGTGGCGCCAGCAAGAGCTTCTGGGCCGAGACCGCTGGGATGCAGACGAGCTGCGCGATCTGGTGCGCGATTATGTGGTCGAGCATCTCGGCGATGAAGGCGCGGTGCTGGTTATCGACGAGACCGGCTTTCTCAAGCAGGGCAAGGCGTCCTGCGGAGTGGCGCGACAATACACCGGTTCCGCCGGGAAGATCACGAATTGTCAGATCGGGGTGTTCGCCGCCTATGTGTCGCGTCACGGCCATGCCTTCATGGACCGCGCACTCTATCTGCCGAAGAGCTGGATGGACGACCCGCATCGCCTGAAAGCGGCGCATGCGCCAAGCGATGTCGGCTTTTCAACGAAGCCGCAACTTGCCGCGAAGATGATCGCGCGCGCCATTGCGGCGCGCGTCCCATTCGCCTGGGTTGCGGGTGACAGCGTTTACGGCGTCGGCGACATCGAGCGGGATTTGCGCCAAGCTGGCAAAGGCTATGTGCTCGGCGTCGCCGCCAATCACTGGTTCGGATCCTGGAGCCAAAAGCGGTCGATCAGCGGCTCGGCGGAAGAGATCGCTAGAACGCTAAAGCCAGTGGACTGGCGCCGCCTGTCGGCAGGCAGCGGGACCAAGGGGCCACGCTTGCGTGATTGGGCCTACCTCAAACTCGCCGATCTCGACGCCGGCGAGTTCAACAAGGAGCGCAGCGGCCTGTGGACGCGCGGTTTGCTGATCCGACGCCATATCGCCGACGGCGAACTCGCCTACTTCACCACCTGGTGTCCGGCCGGAACGTCCATCAAGCAGTTGGTCACCGTTGAAGGACATCGCTGGGCGATCGAAGACAGCTTTGAGGCCGCCAAGAACGAGTTCGGCCTCGATCATAATGAAACGCGGTCTTGGCATGGCTGGTATCGTCACGTATCGCTTGTCATGTTGACCTTCGCCATGATGGCCGCCATTCGTCAAAAAGCTAACGCACCACCCCAAAAAAACACTTCGCGAGCAACCCGAACCCGCAAGACCTCATCCGTTGGTCGGTCCAAGAAATCCGCAGAATAGCGCAGCGGCTCGCGCGACAACGGATTCGACCCAGCTATGTCATCGCATGGTCGCTGTGGCGACGCGCTCACCAAGCCATCGCTCAAAAAGCCCACATCAAACAAAAACTACGACTGTAATGCTAGGCTCAGGACCTATTAAATCTGTTGCGAGAGGGCTGGTAGGTTGATTCAATGGTGGTGTTTGGGGGGGCATCGCCATGGCTGATTTGTTGTTGGTCGGAGGCGCAGATGCGCCGGATCGAGCCGTATTTTCCTTTGTCGCACGGAGTTACGAGGGTTGATGACCGGCGGGTGATCAGCGGGATCATCTTCGTCATCAGGAGCGGTCTGCGCTGGCGCGATGCGCCGCGTGAGTATGGTCCGCACAAGACCGTCTACAATCGGTTCGTGCGCTGGAGCCGTCTTGGTGAATTCGCGGACCGGCACTGTATCAGGACTGCGTGTTTGATTGTACGATGACCCAATCTGGTTCTGCCGATCCCGTCTCGTTGACCGTTGCGCCGTACATACCTTCGCTCTCTCGCTCCGTCAACAACCTCGCACTGCAGCGCTGCTCATGCAGCCCTCAGAGTGGGTTTCCTGTAAATTTCGTTGCGCATGAGTCTTCTTTTGCGGCCTGCGCAAGCGCATTCTTCATCACAGCGATTAATTCCGGCTGGAGCCTATTCATCCTGCGCCTCCCATATTGTTAGCGATAAGTAAGCGCGGGGACGACAGCAGTGTTACCGAAATTCCGGCGATGATGAGTCCGGTGGATTAACTTTCTTTCATGTCGTTTCGACCAAGCGCTCGAAGCCTTGCCGAGCAAGGCAGGGAAGCCATTCCCGGAATGGATCCGGCCCTGGTCTTTCGTCGATCGTGCGTATCAGCTCTGCTGAGCCAAAGTTGATTCTGTAATTATCTTTTTGCATCGCGGGAATTGGCGTACAGCTTCGAATACACTGGCGCGGTGTGACATGGGAAACAAAAAATGAAACAGAAAAAGGACATCGTCGAAAATTGGCTTCCGCGTTATACGGGCACGCCACTTGATGAATTTGGACAGTATATTCTTTTGACAAATTTCGGTGGTTACGTCGCATGGTTCGCCGCCCACCATGACGTATCGATCAGGGGCGCGGATCGACCGATGCCCAACGTGACGGCCAATGGAATTACCTTGATTAATTTCGGCATGGGAAGCCCGAATGCCGCAACCGTAATGGATCTCCTGAGCGCCATTTCTCCAAAAGCCGTTCTATTTCTCGGGAAATGTGGCGGCCTAAAGCGCAAGAATCAGACAGGCGATTTAATCCTGCCGATAGCGGCCATTCGCGGCGAAGGTACCTCCAACGACTACCTGCCGCCGGAGGTGCCCGCGCTGCCCGCATTCCAACTGCAACGCGCGGTGTCAACCCTGATCCGCGACCTGGGTCACGACTATTGGACCGGCACGGTGTACACTACCAACCGTCGTGTCTGGGAGCACGATGACCTCTTCAAGGAGCGGTTACGGCGCACACGGAGTATGGCGATCGACATGGAGACCGCGACGATCTTTGCCGCTGGATTTGCCAACCGCATTCCGACCGGGGCGCTGCTACTAGTGTCCGACCAGCCCATGATTTTTGACGGGGTGAAGACTGAAGCATCGGATCTGGTGGTAACCGAGAATTACGTCGAAACGCACATCAACATCGGGATCGAAGCCCTCAAGCTGGTGAGGCGTCACGGCCGCAGTGTGAAGCATCTGCGCTTTGAAAGCGATTTTGACGAACGGCACGAGCCATAGAGGCGGAAAAGTTAAATGGGTGTCGCCATGCGCTTCTGATCGAAGTCACCGCCGCGGCGAGGTTATCACCATCGTGTGTGATGTCACGGACCTTCCATTTACGCCCGCCGGACGCCAGGATCTCTCGGAGAAGAATGCGGTCCTCTGTCATCTGGCTTTCCCTTCAGCCCCGCCTTCTTCTTCGGCGGCGGGGGTGGTTCGGCAGCCTCACGAGCCAGCCGCTCCGCCCTTAGACGCTCGCGATTTTTGTCGAATGCCTTTGCTGCGTTCGCGTGCTCAATCATTGCCGATTTTGCGTCGGCGTCTCGAAGCGCTTTGCGAGCGTCACGCACTTCTTTCGAAATGGGCTTACGTGGTTCGCACTCCCCGGACGTCTTCATTTTATTTGCCTTCCTGAGTTCGATCTCCGCACGGTAGCAGATAACCGTGGCTTGTCGTCTACCGGTTGTCCGCTTCTCATGGGAGATTCAAGGGCAGGCGTTTCCTCTTATTAGCGTTCGCTTTTGAAACGAAAACCAGGGCGATCGCTAACAGCGGGCAAACAATGTCCATATAGAAAGGCAAACCGGCGTTGCCTGGCGCAAAATTGCCGACGATCACCATTTGTCGAACATGGCCCACAGCATCTCCAAGTAAAAACACCGAGGCAGCACAGACTGCCGCAGCTTTGAACGCGAGTTCTCGCCAGAAGGAGAGGATGGCTGTTATTCCGATCGCTAGGTCCGCCATGCCAATTCGAACTGAAAGGGGCTCACCTGCCATTCGATTTGTGCCGCGGCGGTAGCCGGGAAGAAAACATGGGTTATGCGCGCCCATGTCTAATTCCAAGTGCTGTCACCTCGCTGAGGCCGCCCGGCAAGCTTTCGAGCTTCGGATAAGGCGATCGTCCCGCCTGGTTCAGCGAGTTTAGGGAAGGGCGCGGGGCCTACGTTCCGAGCCTTTTTGTTGAGGAAGCGCGCGCAAGTGACGATGCAGTTCGTCAACCATCAACGGCGGTGACAGTTAGTTCACTATGGCTGTTAAGCCCTTCTGCCAGGTTGTCGTGCGAATATAGGGCCATGATCGAAGATCAACTTCCACAGGGCGCGGCGCGTCAGTCAGATCATTCTGGCAACCGGTATCAGCATGGCAGCGAAGAAGCTCAAAAGAAAAACCGCGGTCGGACAACGACCGCGGCTGCCGCTGCAAATTCGATCTCGACCACTTTATTCGGCGGCGTGATCAATATGGGTGTCACGGCGATAGCCTCCCGATCGGTCCTGCTTTGCCTTATCGCGGCCAAGCAGTTGATTTGAAGCTTTGCGGGACATGCCTGGTTCCAGATTTAACCCGCGGCCGCGACATCAAGCTTAATAAGCGAGTTTCGTTGCGCGAGTAGGGAAGAAGGATAGCTTGTGATGCCGGACAGTGCCCTCAGTCCACCTACCCTGGCGAAGCCGCCGGTCGATCATATTCCGCTGGGCGGCTTCGTTCGCGTAAAGGAGGGTCCTATGTCGTCAACGCCAGACCCGACCCTGACGCCAGGCTGTGATTCCCTCGAGCGCCGCACCAAGTGGCGGACCACCATCAACCATGTGGCGGTAGTATTCTTTGAGGGGGACACCGGCATGTACTCTTGCCGTGTCTGCAATGTCACGAACGATGGAGCGAGCATTCGGTTGAGCGGCCTCGATATCGTGCCTCCAGTCTTTGACATTTCCTTCGACAATTTTCGAACATCGCGTCCATGCCGCCTGATTTGGCAAAACGGAGATCTCATTGGCGTTGCCTTCGAAGACTGACCGTCTTCGCCGTGGAGATTCGCTGGTGCCAAAAGAAGCCGAGATCATTTCGAAGATGCAGGCTTAATCGGACCTGGCCCCTATGCGTCCGTCTTTAAGACAGGTGAAACAGCGTGCATCGTTGCGCGTCGCGGGTCCCGTTCGCTCAGTCACAAGAGAGGTGTGAGATTGCATGCCCCTCCAATTCCACTGCGTCGTCGAGGAGATGAAAATATGGGGTGCACACAGCGACGGCTATTCCTTCACAATTAGCTTTTTCGAAAACTTTGCCGGTCCCGGGTTTCACGGCAGATCAGGCTACGTGGCTTCATGGCGTCCGCTTTATCGGGGACGTGGCGCAATCAAAATAATCGGCTCACCATTCAAGTCGTTCGACGAGGCCGAAGTTGCCTGCGAGGCGATGCTAAAACATTTGATGAGTGCCGGCGGGCCTTGTGACGGCCAGGAAAGTATCCATGATAATTGATCGTTCCAAGGGAGTGCGGCAGTGGCAACTGGTACTGTGAAGTGGTTCAACGCGATGAAGGGTTTTTCATTCAGCCCGACAGCGACGGCAAGGATGTGTTCGTCCATATATCGGCGGTCGAAAGGGTCGGCCTTGGCTCGCTCAATGAGGGTGACAAGGTGAGCTACGAAGTCGTCGCGAACCGCGGCAAGGAGAGCGCGGAAAACCTCCGGGTCGGTTGATCCGCTCGCCCGCCGGTCACGCCGGCGGGTTTGTTCTTCTATCTTCGCGACGTGGTATTCCTTGGGCAGCACCCGGCCGCCCGCTTCGTTCGCAACGGGGATAATCTCTACGAAACCTTCTTTCAGAGCAATTTCCCAGACTTCTATCAGCCATGCTTCGTGCAGCGTCCTTGACCTGATCTGCCGCGTTACGAAGTACGCCCTCATCTCCTGTGCCGGTTTTACGATCTATCAGGATAATTACTCCCTGTTGGAGCAATAAATCGTGCGCGGCACAATCGTTCCGGTGGCCGCGCGGCGGCCGCATGAACGGCAGGCGGTGGCTTCGACTGCCGTCCATGTCCCGGCCCCTAGCCCAGATCCGGGCGGCGGTGGAACCTGAGGTACCTTTACTCGACTTATGACGAGGGAGCTTACAATGGCTGAAAAATTTGACCCTACACGTCACGATGTGCCCGCGGTGGACCCAAAGGAGGCCCGTAAAGGCCGACAAGGAAATGCACGAGCAGCTTGCGAAAGGGCTCGAGGGAAGCGTTTCCAGCATCAGATCCCGTTAGCGCAACGCACCGGGCAAATCGAAATCCGATGCCCACGATAGTTAAAAAGAGCATTTAAGCCGTGCTACCCGATTGATCGCTAGCACCTGGGGTGGCCCGAGGTTGCTTCACCACGGTGCGACCGCGAGCCTGTACTCGCCTGGCGGCGCAGACAGCGTTCGCCTCGTGAATAATGGTCAATATCTGATCTTGAACGGGTGGAGAATTTCGGGGATTTCCGAAATCGGAATCGTCCGCGAGCGCCTTCTCAATGTCCAATATCAACTTGATATCTAAAAGTGCCTTGGCAAGAACATCGGCGAGCGCTGCAAACGCACGGGCTCCTCCCTCGGGTTTTGGTGTCGAACGACACTTGCCGAATACGCCAAAACCTTCAACCCGCGACGGGATCTGGCGCCGCGCTCGATGGCCAGCTCCGCGCCAGTCCCCGTCGCTCACTCTGTCCAGATGGGCAAAACAAACCGTCCGGGGTCTTCATCAGAGGAAAGTCTGTCGATTCGCATAACCTTCATTATGGAATATATTCCTAAGTTACAGACAAGTATCAAGCAAGCATCATGTCGTTGCGCGATCTGAATCTTTGAGAGCTCTCTTTCGGCTGATCAATCGATCAATCCGTCAGTTGAACGTTCGGCGGCCAAGCCGTGTTACTCGCCGAGAACGCGCCGCCGGTCTTCGAATTCCGCTTTGTCAATCTCGCCGCGCGCAAAGCGCTCCTTGAGAATATCGAGTGGCGTCTGGGTGGGTGGCAATTGGTGTGGCGGATATGTCCCTGACCATGGGCCGCCCAGCCAGCGCGCGAGGACAACCGCGAGGGCAACTAGAGCATTTTTCGATCAGGTAGCGTCGTATCCAGCGGCGGCGAGATAATTTTGACATTCATCGGGTGAGAAGCGTTTGAGAGCGTTGGCGATTGCTT
>NZ_MWPQ01000044.1 GCF_002028545.1 Nitrobacter vulgaris | reverse complement strand
GCTGGGCGAGGATTAATCGGAATGCTGGGCGACAATTAATCGGAACAGGTGGGCGGCATCATCCTGGAATAGGTGGGCGGCTTGCTCCGGAATCAGCAGGTAGTCACCATGACGGGATGCACTTCTTCGCAATCGATGGCCATACCGATGACGGGCTGCTTGTTATCAACCACGAATACGTCGAACCGCGGTTAATGCACATCTCCGCCTCCGGTCTCAAGCTCTGCGCCGAAGATGCTTATCTCATCGATGGCGGCCGACCGGCTGACGACGTGCTCAAGGAAATGAATGCGCATGGCGTCAGTGTCGTTCGAATCCGCCGCGAGGCCGGTGGCCGATGGGTGGCCGTCGCCGACCCTCGCAATCGGCGAGTCACCGCGCTGACGCCGATGGAGCTGGCTGGACCCGTGCGCGGGAGCGACTTCGTCAAAACGAAATACAGCCCAGACGGCACCTGCGTACGCGGTACGCTGGGCAATTGTGCGTCGAGCGCGACACCATGGAACACCTATCTTGCCGCAGAGGAGAACTGGGCGCTGTATTTTCGCAACGACGACAGCAAGGAAGGCAAGCCGGATCAGCCGCGGGAGCACAGCCAGTATCGGGTGCCGCGCGGCAAGACGCGCTATCATTGGGAACTGGCCGACAACGGCGACGATGCTTTCGTTCGCTTCGATGCCTCGCGTAAAACGCAAAGTCCGGCCGAGGACTATCGCAACGAGCCAAACGCCTTCGGCTGGATGGTGGAGATCGATCCGTCGCGACCCGGTGCGGTACCGGTCAAGCGCACCGCGCTGGGGCGCTTCGCACATGAGGGTGTTGTCTTCGCGCCGGCGACCGAAGGCAAGCCGCTGGTCTGCTATTCTGGCGACGATGCCATGTTCCAGTTCATTTACAAATTCGTCAGCGCGCAGCCCTATGACAACGCCAGCGCCGGTGGCCATCTGCTCGATGACGGAACGCTATATGTCGCGCGGTTCAATGATGACGGGAGCGGCGACTGGCTGGCGCTTGCGGCTGGTCAGAACGGCCTGACGTCTGAAAACGGATTCGGCAGTCAGGCCGAGGTGCTGGTCAACACCCGCGCCGCGGCGAAACATGTCGGCGCCACCCGTATGGACCGGCCGGAATCGGGTGCGATTGAGCCAACGACCGGCGCGGTCTACTTCAGTCTCACGAGCAATGTTAAGCGCAAGCCGGATGAGGTCGACAAGGCAAATCCACGCGCTGAGAATTATTTCGGGCATATCGTGCGTTGGACCGAAGAAGGCGCTGACCACGCAGCGACAAGCTTCCGCTGGGATCTGTTTGTCATCGGTGGCGACCAGGCTTCTGGCCGCGACCTGACCGGGCGTCCGCTGGACGATAACAACCTGTTCGCTTGTCCTGATGGGCTGTGGTTCGACGCCAACGGCCGATTGTGGATCCAGACCGACATCGGCGACTGCGCACTGAACAAGGGCCGCTTTGAGCCGTTCGGAAACAACGCAATGCTATGCGCAGATCCAATGACAGGAGAGATTCGTCGATTTCTGACAGGACCGCTGGGGCAGGAGATCACTGGCGTGACGACGACGCCGGACGGCCGCACCATGTTCGTCAACGTCCAGCACCCAGGTGCGCATACGAGCGCCGATGAGTTTGCGCAAGGACGTCTTGGTAGCCACTGGCCAGCCGGCGGTTCAGCGGTGCCGCGGTCGGCGACGCTTGTGATTACCCGCGAGGATGGTGGTATCGTCTGAGCTTGATCGGTCTGCTCATACCACTGCGTGGCGATGCCCGAATGATGACGAGATGGGGAAGATCCATCACGAGGACGCCTTTTCCACCCTGGATTATCGATAGAGGTTAATCCGGCCTCTGCAGATTTGGCATGGAGTTCGGTTCCAGTTCCTTCAGAGTTTGCTCAACTAAACGGTTAATGTGCGGGACGTCAGTGTGATCGCTGATCACACCCAAGCCGTTATCGCCGTTGCCGTAAGCCAGAGTGATGATACCGACACGCCGTTTTTCGACATTCAGTGTGAGCGTGTCCATATCGGTGCTGAACATCGCCTTGGTGATTTCGGCGAAGTTCCGTGATCGGTCGACAACCCTTTGCGTCCCCGTGACCGAAATTAGAAAGCCATCGTTGATCGCATTCTCAACGAGCGCTTTTGCAATCCGCTCGTGGCATAATTTCTTTTGCATGGGAGCTTCCCGCGGCATCGATAGCGATCGTAGTAACCAGCCAAGTCAAGGAGATGACGTTTCTGCATCGTCGGGAAATCCGCTCGCGGCCTTGTAATCAGCGAAGCATAGGCTCGCTTTCGTCGGCCAGAGCACCAGCTTCGGGGATGGCCAAGTAGTCAGCACCGCGGCTCTAGACGGCGTCATGACGCGGTTGTCTTCGAGGTTTACCAACCTGGCGAACCTTATCACCCGCAGACGCACGCGCGGCCGAACAAATCTGGCGCTTAAGAGTTGTATCCGATTGATCAGGGACTTGCCGATGACTCGTTACTATTTCGATGTGCGCGATGGAGATGACCTTATGCCGGATGATGAAGGGCTTGAGCTCGCTTCGTCCCATTCTGCACAGGAAGAAGCCGCGCTGTCGTTAGCTGACCTTGCAAAGGATGCCATCCGTAGCCGCCGTATCGACGGTCAGGGCGGCCTTTTAGCAGTTGAGGTTCGTGACGATAAAGGTCCTGTCTTGCAAGCACGCTTTACAGTTCATGTGAAATCATAGCCCGACCGGCCATGTTTTCGATCAACCGATTCGAAGGCAGGGTTACTGTCGGAGGGCAGCGATGCGCCCACTACGCCTGAACGAGAGGTGGGCCGACTTACAACGAAGCCACCGGACCGGAGTATGACAGACCGGCGGCTTCCGGATTTAGCCAAGCGACCGGTTCGTTCGCTGCAGAGAAGTCATGCCGTCTTCCGCAAGCGCTTCCCCGCCGCAATCACCTCCGCAAGTACGTCGTTTGCAGTAGCCTCCTCGTGGCCGATGAGGCAGCCAATCGCGAAAGCCTTTTGAGCCGCGGGGCTGGATCGCGCGAAGTCGTGTGCTTGCTGCTGATGCATCCGCATGTCGTTAAGCTCGCCGAGCCCACTCAGTAGCTTTTTCAGGGCGCGATCGAGCTTACGTCCGGATTTTCGGCCACCGATACGGAGAGCTTTAAAGAATTCGCGACCATACCGTACCTTCTTCGCTGCAATCCGCAGTTTGTGACGTCTACGCCCATCAAGCTGCTTAAACTTGCGTAACCGCTTGTTGATCTTGCGGATACGGCGCGCCAGCTCGTTCTGCGCGAACGTCCGCGCCGGGCATCCACCTAAAGCCCGCGCTAGAGCATCACTGTCGTTGTGATACCCGCTATCGAGCAGCCTTAACGCGACGTCCAGCAAAAGGCGACGGAAACGTTCGCTGTCAACGGCCGCTCTCGCGGTTGCGAAACCAGCGTTGCGGGTTCTTTCGAGCTCATTCTGCAGTATTTCGAGCTCGCGCCGATCCCTGTGCTCAGCGCGATACGAGACCAGGGCTTTCCTGACGAAAACATCATAGTCGCGCGCCTGACCGAGCTGCCCAGTGAGCCATTTCAGCTCTCGTTTTAGTTTGGTGACCTTGCCATCGTGCAATATCTTCTTGAACAGCGATAGCGACGCGCGCAGCCGTCTCAAGCCGACCCGCATTTGGTGAATGCCTTCGGGATCGCCGTGCCGCACAGCGCCATAGTTCCCCGCGATCTGGCGCAGACAGGCGAAGCTCACCGCGACAAAAGCTTCGGTGACCTTGGCCTTTTTCGCAATCACGACAGGCTCGGAAAAGACAGGGGCATCCAGCGTGCCCTCGAGCAACGCATAGCCTCGCTCTGCCTTGGAACCCACGGACAGCGTGATGGGAACGCTGCGCGCTAGCTTTTCTGCAAGTCGTGCCGCGTCACGCCGATCACCATATTTCAATTCGATCTCGATTTCCGCCAGGTCGAGCTTCGCATCCATGGTGGCCACGCGACCTTGATCGAAGGCAAGTTCAATATCGCTGTTGCCAAAATGCAAGGGAATGACCACGCGCTCCACCTGCGTCTCGAAGACGGGACTCAGCCGCTCTGTAAGCTCGGCAGTCAGTAGGGGCGCGAGTGCAGTGCCGCGAGCGAACTCCAGATTTGGCTGATCGCGGTCAATCGCTGTTTCCCACTCGTCGCGCGTTATAAGCGCACTGGAATTGGCTTTGATGGTTTGAAGTCGATGTCCGTCAACCTTGCGTACCCGCAAGCTGACGCCGTGTTCGCGCAAAACGAAATCGTCGGTGTCGAAATAGACCGATGTGAGTGCTTGCTTGCGGCCGCTTTCGCTGGCCTGCTTTTTTAGCCAAGGCAGCATCATTGCCCGGTGCAGACCGTTTTTCGACGTGGCGAGCTTGAGTTCGATCTCCGTGCCCACGGGTTGTTTATCCTCTGACAAATCCAAACTCAACGTTCTGATGGCGAGGCGTTTTAATGCTAGTTATGTGGGGTGGCTGTCTCCGTCGGTCGGTAGATCTGTCCGCTTTTCAGGCCCTCGACACTGACCAAATGAGCCATTTCCTTACGAAGAGAGATAGGGTAACGGCGCAGCAACGGTTTCGTCTGGATTATTGAACTCTGGCATACGATCGACAAGCGTGGCCCGCGCAGCCAGAACCCAAGCACAGAAGGAGAATATCAGATGCCGACCCTCTACACGATGCCTGGCACTTGTTCGCTTTCTCCGAACATCGCCGTCGCGTGGCTCGATGCCCCGGTCGCAATCCACAACATTCCCTATGGCGACCAGAAAAAGGAATATTATCTCGCTATCAATCCTCGGGGGCAGGTGCCGGCGCTACGCTTCGAAGACGGGGACGTGCTGACCGAGGTGACGGCGATCCTCGCCTGGCTCGGCGCCACCTATGGTAAGGAGGGCTATGCGCCCAGTAGCCGGCTCGGCCGCAAGGAAGCCGAAGCGCTGGCCTACATGAGTTCGGAAGTCCATGCGACTTATGGAGGCCATTTCAACACTCCAAAGTTTGCGGAGAGCGCGGCGGCGCAGGATGAGGTTAAGCGCAAGACCTATGAGAAACTCGCCGATCAATACGGGCGGTTAAATGGCATTCTGAGCGAGAATGGCGGCGAATGGTATCTCGGCCAGCGTTCCTTCGCCGACACCTTCCTCTATGTGCTGACGCGCTGGATAGAGAAGACGCCGCTGTCAATCGGCAACTATCCGGCGCTGAAAGCGTACCGCGCGCATATGGAAGCGGACGAGGGGGTGAAGCAAGCGCTCGCGCGGCAAGCCATGGAGCCGATCGGATGAGCGAGGAAAAAACGGGCTGACATTGTGAGACATTCGGGCGTGCCCCACAAAGCTGCTAGTGCCGTCGAACCGACGATCTGGCGAACGACCTCGCCTGGCTTACTGAGGTCTCCAAAAGGCCGGCTGCACTGTTCGCGGCTCCTTTGCTGGCGAGCTTCCGAACCGATCGGGATGGTGCGGCCTCGGGAAGCGGAGTTAACAGCAGATCAATGGCCTCCAGCAGCATAAATTTGATAAAAGGTGACGATAATCTCGACCGCAATCAACACGACGATAATAAGTTCAAGGTGCAGCGATCGGCGTGTATCGATGATGTCAGCGAGAGTGTTGGCCGTTTCGGCCACTACGGCGAGCTTCCGATTGAGCGCATCAACGCGCTCTTTTAGTTCGTATTCGTCTTCGAGCCGTGCATAAAGCCGCTCCAGATCTGGACGGTCCCACAAAACATCCGGCTTTTCCGCTACCGCAACGCGGCCTGATACACGGTGCTGTACCAGCAGAGCATTTCCGAGCAGTTTCAGCATCCCTTTTCGGTTACGCCGAGTACGTCCGCGATCTGCCAACTCTTTTGCAAAAGGCTCGATGATCTCGAACACTTTTGCCACTTCGCGTTCGTCATGGGCAAGCACAACGCTCTTCGCAAGGGCATCGGCAACGACTAAAAGCCTGTCGGGCGACATGTCCCGCAACTGAAGCGGACCTCCCGCCTGAACCTGATCCTCGGTTTCACTAGTGATCGTGACAATCGCTGCTTCTTCCTCAAAACGCGCGAGCTGGCCACCGATCCGGGGCTTCAACGCTTCCAAAAAGTTGACTTCTTCTTCGGGTGAAAGGCCGATCAGCACCGCGACGCCGTAGCGAAACAAAACAGCGACACGAGCCTCACCAATCCGGATCGCGAGGGGAAGAGCCGAAAGCACTTCGCCTTCGAACCCCACCGTGTTGATCCGGTCTCCAATATACAGGGCATGCGCGGTGACCCGCGTACCCATTTCCGCAGAGAAATCCGCTGGTGTGCTCACCACGTATCGTCTCCGCGCGTCATGCTTTTTCTTTCACCTTATGAAGGGCGATAGCATATCATCAGAAGTGACAGCGATTGTGACGATCATAAAACACAGGGGCGCCATGAGACAAACCGATGTCGCTTGCACGAAGTGCGGAGCCGGGTTCCGGCGACTAGAGTTGGTGTCGTTGCCCAATCAAGGCGGCGAATTCCGATGCCCGCTCTGTGGTGAGGTTTTGGAAGCCTTCAATGGAGACGAAGCGTTCGTCACCCATCGCCTCACGGTTCCGCCTCAAAAGAAAAGGCCCGGCGCAGCCGCTGCACCGGGCAAGTCGGGAGCGGCTGGCCCAAAGGGGTCGGAGGACCTAGCGTCCAAGAAGTGATCTACTGATGATTCGTGACAGCCAGATTTCATGCAGGCATAGATCTTTGCTTATCTCGGAACCGTCTCTGCGGCCTTGGATGACCGGTCAAGGTCGCAGGCTCGTCTAAGTTGCAGACCATTAGCGAAAGCTCCGCAAAGCTAATGGCCGTGATGTTCGATAGAATGTCGCATTGGAAGATGGACCGTCCATTGTCGATGCGTCATACGCTTGAAACATCGTTGGGCGAACGTCGTGGAATTGAGAATCACAAAACTCGAGACCTCGATGCGAATTCTGGTGGCGACCGATGCCTGGCATCCGCAGGTTAACGGCGTAGTCCGCACATTAACGTCGCTGGCCCGCAGCGCGTCGGCGCTTGGAGCTGACATCAAATTTTTGACCCCGGAAGGCTTTCCGTCAGTGCCTCTTCCAACCTATCCGGGGTTGAGAGTAGCCTTACCAAGCCGCGGCGAAATTGCCCGTAGGATAGAAGCGGCGTCACCGGATGCCATTCACATCGCGACCGAGGGACCGGTCGGTTGGATGGTGCGAGATTATTGTTGTCGTCGGAAGCTGGCCTTCACAACCTCATATACAACGCGCTTCCCGGAATACATCGCCGCACGCTCGATCATCCCGTTGTCGATGAGCTATGCGGTACTCCGGCATTTTCATGCGGCTGCGGCCATGACGATGGTTGCCACTTCCTCGCTCAGGCAGCAATTGACCGCGAGAGGCTTCAAAAAGCTCGGAACCTGGACGCGAGGGGTCGATACCGAGCTATTCACGCCCGATGGTGCGTCCGAGCTCGATTTGCCGAGACCTATTTTTATGAGCGTAGGTCGTGTAGCGGTCGAAAAGAACCTTGACGCGTTTCTTTCGCTGAACTTACCGGGATCCAAGGTAGTGGTCGGCGACGGGCCACAGAAGCCGGAGCTGGAAATCCGGTTTCCGAAAGTCAAGTTCCTGGGCGAGAAGACTGGTCGTGAACTCAGCGCGCACTTGGCCGCGGCTGACGTCTTTGTTTTTCCAAGCCTGACGGACACATTCGGCATTGTGCAACTCGAGGCGCTGGCATGTGGCACGCCTGTTGCTGCATTTCCGGTTACCGGTCCGCTCGATGTGATTGCCGATTTTCCGGTTGGTGCATTGGATATGAACTTAAGAAGCGCCTGCATCCGCGCACTCAGGATTTCACGCGAGGCTTGTAGGGATTTTGCCTTGCAACGCTCCTGGGAAAATAGCGCAAGGCAGTTCATCGGCAATCTTAGTGCATTGCAGCCGAGCCGTTCATTGCGACCTCGCGGCCGCCTGATGGCGCCCAGTGCTGCGCAGGGCTAACCAGGCGAGAAAGAGGAAATCGAAATTATCATGGCAGAAATCTTTAAGCTGGATGACGTCGAGAAGTTGGACTTCGACCGTGCGACGGTTGAGCAGGCTTACGATCGTTGGGCTCCGGTTTACGACTTCGTGTTTGGCGGCGTGTTCAGCAAGGGTCGCAAGGCGGCTATTCAGGCAACCAACAGGGTCGGCGGGCGCGTGCTTGAGGTTGGCGTCGGCACGGGAATCTCGCTGCCGCAATATGCATCCCACCTTCGCATCTTCGGTACCGACATTTCGGAAGCGATGTTGCAAAAGGCGAAACGCAGGGTCAATGATCTCGGTCTAAAGAACGTCGAAGAACTCGCGGTCATGGATGCGGAGAAGCTCGAATTTCCGGACAATTCATTCGACGTGGTGATGGCGCAATATGTTGTGACGGCGGTACCGAACCCGGAAGCAGCCCTTGATGAGTTCGCTCGCGTGCTACGGCCGGGCGGCGAACTGATAATCCTGACTCGGATCAGCGCCGATGCCGGGGTGCGCCGCTTCATCGAGCGTCGATTGCAGCCCGTGGTACGTCCTCTCGGCTTTCGGACAGCCGAATTCACCTGGTCGCGCTATGCGCAATGGTTGGCAGGTGCAGCCGAAATGGAATTGGTGGAGAACCGGCCGATACCGCCGCTCGGCCACTTCTCGCTGCTCCGTATTCGAAAAACCACGACGACAGTCACGCCTGATTAGACGATAGAGGTCCGCGCGAGCGCATCCTCGCGACGCGTCTTGTGACATTTGCATAATGTCATCTTGCGTACATCGAATCCTTGTAAACCGAATAAACCGTATTCTGGACAGAGAATGAATATGAGCTTTCGAGAGCAGTTGCGCACTCAACGGTGGGATGACCATCGCTTTTACCATCACAGCCGCATCAACCAGAGCCTGCACTTTGTCAGCGCCTTCAGCTTTCTCGTTGCATATGCATTGCTATTCGTCGATCCGGTTGCCGCCGCATTGGTCGGCTGGCTGTTCTCTATGACCACAAGGCAGGCGGGTCATTTCTTCTTCGAGCCGAAAGGTTATGACCACGTCAATCAGACGACTCACGACCACAAGGAGGATATCAAGGTCGGATATAATTTGAATCGGAAGATCGTTCTGATGGCCATCTGGGCGCTTTCGCCGCTGGTTCTCTTCTTCGACCCGACACTGTTTGGTGTCTTTACGCCATGGGCCTCGCCGGCTGATTTCATGCGGCAAGTCGCCAAGATATGGCTCGCAATTGGAATTGGCGGCGTGCTGTTTCGAACCGTTCATTTGTTCTTCATTCGCGATGTCGAGACCGGTCTTGTGTGGATGACCAAGATCCTGACTGACCCGTTTAACGATCTCAAACTATACTACAAAGCACCGCTGTATTTGATGAAGGGCGAGTTGATCGATCCAGGCCTTGGACAAGTACAAGTGCGTAAAGCGCGCTCGAACTGAAAATGATCCGCACGACGACGGTCGCTGGCTTACCGCGGCCGTCGTCGCGTGATCATCTCCCTCAGGATTTGCCGGCGTACGCTCTTGTTGGTGAGCGAAGGACTGTGCCACCACCAGCCATCCCGCTTCATGTTTTCGGCCGCCGTCACGAAGCGATCGGCGACTACGGAAAAGTCAGCGTCGTTGTAATTCAGGCTGAAGATCAGACGACCGGTACCAACCCAACTCAAGGCGAGCCCTTCGGCCCGCAGATAATATTGAAACATCCAGTTGTAGCGGGACGGCTCAGTATAGTGCACCGTCCAGATCGACGACAGGTTGCTAACCCGCACCGCAAGGTTTCGCGCGCTCAGCAGGTCATTCAGCTGCTTGGCGCGTCCGTTCCAGGTCTCATCGAGGCCGTCATAAATCGACAGGAAGTTCGGATCGGCGAGTCGACTCAGGAACTCGTTCATCGCCGTCATGACGTAGGGATGCGAATTGAAAGTACCGCGGGCGAAGCAGACGTCGGCGGGACGATCGTCGCGGAAGCGTCGCATCAGATCCTTACGACCGCAGACCGCACCTACGGGAAGACCGCCGGCGAGGCTCTTGCCATAGGTCACCATGTCGGCGCGGACGCCGAAATATTCCTGCGCGCCCCCGGCGGCAAGACGGAAGCCAACGAAGATTTCGTCGAAGATCAGTACGATGCTCCGCTCGGTGCAGACCTCGCGCAGCCGCTTCAGCCATTCTCCGTAGGCGGCGCGGTCGAGTTGGCTTTTGCGAGAGCTGTCGACCAGGGCGGAATCAGCCGGTGCATTGCCGTTGGGATGAAGTGCCTGCAAGGGGTTCACGAGAACGCAGGCGATATCGCGCCGCGTCCTCAGGACATGGAGCGTCCGCTCCGACATGTCGGCAAGAGTATAGGTTTCGTGCGGAGAAATTGGATTGCCCACGCCAGGCTGAACGTCGCCCCACCACCCATGATAAGCTCCGGCGAAGCGAACCAGATGCGATCGGCGCGTATGATAGCGGGCGAGCCGCACCGCCTGCATCACGGCTTCGGTGCCGGACATGTGAAACGAGACTTCGTCAAGACCGGAAATCTCGCAGAGCCGGCGCACATTGTCCGTAATCACGGGATGGTAGGGGCCGAGCACCGGCCCCAACGCATGGGCGCGCTTTTCCGCGGCGGCGATGCAATCCTTGTAGAAATCGTTGCCGAAGATATTGACGCCGTAGGAGCCGGCAAGGTCGTAGAAGACATTGCCATCGACGTCGGTGACAGTGACGCCGCACGAGGACTGCATGAAGGCGCTGGTCGAAAGATGCTCCCGCACCATCCGGCTGTACTGAAAGGGCACCCGATAGGTCTCGGTGAATCGCAGGTCGGAGATTCGGCTCGACGCGTCTGCGGTCAGTTGTCGACCCTTGGCGTAGCGTTCTTCATAAAGGCGGGCGAGCCGAAAGAAGGCTTCCCGCCTTTGTTTGACGACTTCGCGCGGCGCGCCGTCGGAACCGAAGAAGTCATTGTTATCGAACTCGTAGAACGGCAGCAGCCGGGCAACGGTCCTGGACAACTTGGAATGACCGGTCAGCGAGCGGTGTTTGGCCCGCGAAAGCGCCAACCGGGCGTTCAGTTTGGGAAAGGCAACTGCTGCGCCGGCAACCGCGGCGGCAGACAAGGCCAGAATCGGAAGAGGCAAATCCATGCCGCCAGCGCTATCCAACGCCTCTGACAGGTTCATGACAATGAGAAAACTGATCTCGGGCCTGACCCAGCAGAAGGATTTGAATTTCCTGCTGACCAACCGGATTCCGCGGGCAACCCTAACCTGGTTCATCGGATGGTTTAGCAAGATCGAACAGCCCCTGATCCGGGATCTCTCGATGGCTTGCTGGCGTCTGTTTTCCGACCTCGACCTTAGCGAAGCGCGTAAAACTAGCTTCAATAGCCTGCATGATTGTTTTACGCGGGAGTTGCGTCCGGGCTTGCGCCCGCCGGATGCCGACCCCGCGACTGTGGTCAGCCCGTGCGATGCCATCATCGGGGCGTTTGGAAATATCGTCGACACGCAGCTTTTTCAGATCAAGGGCGCGCCATATTCGCTACTGGACCTGCTCGGCGATCCGGCGCTGGTCGATGCGCACCGAAATGGCCGCTTCATCACTCTGCGGCTGACGTCAAGCATGTATCATCGCTTTCATGCGCCGCATGACTGCCGGATCGATCGCGTGAGCTTCATTCATGGCGACGTATGGAACGTGAACCCGATTGCACTGAAACGGGTCGAGCGGCTGTTCTGCAAGAATGAACGGGCGGTGCTTCAGATGCGGCTGACAACCGGGGAGGCGCTGACCCTGGTGCCGGTGGCAGCGATTCTGGTCGCGAGCATTCGGCTGCATTTCATCGATGCCACCCTCAACGCTCAAACCAGAGGGCCGATGGGTTTTTCCTGCGATGCAAGCGTGCGAAAGGGCGAGGAGCTCGGCTGGTTCGAGCACGGATCAACGATCATTGTGCTGGCGCCAGAGGACTTCGAGTTCTGCGGCAACGTGGTGGAATCGGCGCGGATAAAGGCCGGTCAGCCCCTCATGCGAAAGGTTAGGGCAGGTGATCCTTGCCTGCGCGCTGAGCCGCAGGCGTAAGCCATGTCCTCACCGCTTCGCTGATCCCTCGGGAAGCGTCAGTACGGCGTACTGGGTATAATCGCGGAAAAGGCGATCAAAGCGCAAATGGGCTCCGGTATGTTGCGCCATCGCAGTGAGCATTTTCTGCAGTTCGTTGCGCGGCGTCACATCGAACAGCGAAAGCCATCTCAGTAGCAGCGCGCGGGCTAGCGTCGGCATCTGTTCCTGGCTGCCGAAATCGACAATGTGTAAACGGCCGCCGGGCTTTAGGCGGCTCACAGCTCTCTCAAGCACTCGACGCCAGTTTGGTATCATCGACAGGCTGTAGCAGATAAGCACGTGGTCGAACCGCTCGGTACCCAACAAGGGATGCGGCTCCAACGCGGTTGCATCGCCGTGCGCGACTCGAATTCGATCTTCCAGACCGTGTCGCGAAATACTCGAGATTGCCGATGTCAGCATCTCCGTTGAAACATCGATTCCGAAAAATCTTGCCTGAGGGTACATGCCTGCGGCTAAAACTAGATTCCTGCCGGTCCCGCATCCGATCTCCAGAACGGCCGCGCCTGCCTCAGGCCGCAGATCGGCGATCAGCTGGTCACGTCCAAGAAAGTAGTACCGCCGCGTTGCATCGTAAAAGTGCCTTTGCCTCCGATACATTCGGTTCATGCGGCGTGTTGCTTCGACAGGCCACGAGGCATCTGCGACCATATCGGGGGAATGTGCGAACATCCGTGCGCCCTCTCTCTGGTTAGCAGCTGACTCATGGAATATGTGCGCGACAGGGATATGACGAGGCGCCCGCGCAGATCCACGAGGGACAGCGTCTCGCGCTGATCTGGGTACCGGGATAAATTCCGGAAAGACTCACGATCATTTTGTGAAGGAAAAAGGTGAGTGGGCGATCCTGCCACTCGCATCTCATTATTGAGCTTGGTGTTCTTGGCGGAGATATCGGCATGCAGGTCCGCTCGCATAGACCGACATGATTGCCGAGCTCGAATTTCAAGTGGTGCCGCTATCACCTACGTATACATAACGCATTGAAAATAAACAGGTTATCGTCTTTAGTCGGGTTGACATCTGTTCCGCGACATACCACTGTTTTCGACGGACGGAGGCTGCCGGATCATCCTTGGGGTATCGCTGAGGGCAGACCTGCGTTCCGAATGACGGCTTCGATCAGATGGTCGTCGCAAACGAAAGGAAGCCCCAATGGCCACCACTGCGGAACTTGAGCAGCTGCTCACGCAGCGCTCGCTGACCGACGCGCAACTTCTAACGGCTGCGGATGCATCGGCGGATTTTCGGATTTTGCCTGACGCGACGGTTCTCAAGATCGGCGGACAGAGCGTGATCGATCGCGGTCGCGCGGCGGTCTATCCGCTCGTGGACGAGATCGTCGCCGCCCGCAAGAAACACAAGTTGCTGATCGGTACGGGTGCAGGAACCCGGGCCCGGCATCTTTACTCGATCGCGGCAGGGCTCGGCTTGCCGGCGGGTGTGCTCACGCAACTCGGGGCCTCGGTTGCCGATCAGAACGCTGTGATGCTGGGACAGCTGCTCGCGAAGCACGGGATCTCGGCGGTCGATGGCGCAGGGCTTTCGGCTGTGCCGCTTTACCTTGCAGAGGTGAACGGCGTCGTCTTCAGCGGCATGCCGCCTTATGGCCTGTGGACGCGTCCCGCCGCCGAGGGCGTCATTCCTCCCTACCGAACCGACGCTGGATGCTTCCTCCTCGCTGAACAGTTCGGGTGCAAGGCGATGATCTTCGTGAAGGACGAAGACGGCCTCTACACTGCAAACCCGAAAACCTCGAAAGGCGCCACCTTGATTTCAAAGATCTCGGTCGCCGAAATGAAGGCCAAGGGGCTGCAGGACTCGATCCTCGAATTCCGCATGCTCGATCTGCTCGCCTCGGCACGCCACGTTCGTCAGGTGCAGGTTGTGAATGGCCTTGTCCCCGGCAACCTGACCCGCGCGCTTGCTGGCGAGCACGTCGGCACCATCATCACCGCGAGCTGAAAGAGACACGTCATGGCCAACACAACTGACACCATCAAGCACGTCGCCTCGCCGCTCGCGCGCCAGACCCTGCTCGACGGCGAACTTACCACTCCCGTCGCCGGCAAGCGGCCGATCCGGCTGCTGCCGTGGCTGCAAGTGGTGAAGATCGGAGGCCGCTCCATCATGGATCGCGGCCGCGATGCGATCCTTCCGATCGTGGACGAGATCCGAAAACTTTTGCCCGAACACCGTCTACTGATCCTGACCGGTGCCGGAATCCGCGCGCGCCATGTCTACGGCGTTGGCCTCGATCTCGGCCTTCCGGTCGGGTCGCTGGCCCCGCTTGCCGCGAGCGAAGCCGGCCAGAACGGCCACATTCTCGCCTCGCTCCTCGCTCCGGAAGGCGTCTCCTATATCGAGCACCCGACCATCGCGAGCCAGTTGGCGATTCACCTCACCGCGGCCCGCGCCGTTGTCGGAAGCGCCTTTCCTCCGTATCACCATCACGAGTTTCCAGGCTCTCGTATTCCGCAGCACCGGGCGGATACCGGCGCGTTTCTGTTAGCCGACGCGCTGGGCGCAGCCGGCCTCACGATTGTGGAGGATGTAGACGGTGTGTCTACTGCGGACCCCAACGGCTCCGAGGGAAAGACGGCGAAATTGCTTCGCGAGATGAGCGTCGCCGATCTTGCAAAGTTCAAAGGCACGTTGCCGGTCGATACGGCTTTGGCCGAGGTCATGGCGACTGCGCGTCATATCGAGCGCGTGCAGGTTGTAAATGGCCTTGTTCCGGGACGGCTCACCGCCGCCTTGCGTGGCGAGCACGTTGGCACGATCATTCATACTGGCGCGCATCAGGTCTGAGCTTCGTTCCAGATTATCGATCTGGTATCGGAAAAACGGGTCGGAGCAAGTGCTCCGGCCCGTTTTGCATTTGCAAATTCGGCTTCGTTCCCGGCGCAATATCCGTTATATATTGTCGAATATATAACGGCGGGGCGGGGCGTGATGGCGATTGAAGCGCTGGTCACCTTGAAGGGCGAGAACGTTCCAGCCGTCGGGCGGGAACGGTTGAGGTTACTCGAGGCGGTTGCGCGCGAGGGCAGCATTTCAGCTGGGGCACGGGCGGTCGGCATCACCTACAAAGCCGCATGGGACGGCCTCGATGCGATGGCCAACCTTTTTGGCAAGCCGTTGCTCGTCGGGCGCGCTGGCGGTCGCGCCGGCGGCGGAGCGACGCTGACGGCGACCGGCTACTCTGTCATCGAGGCGTTCAGAAGAATGGAAGCGGAGATGGCCCGCGTCTTGCGAACGATCGAACCTGAGCTCGCCGAGGCCGGCGTTTCTCCATTGGATCTTGTCTCGGGATTTCTTATGAAGACCAGCGCACGCAACGCGATCCGCGGCAGCATCATCAACATCGTGTCCGATACGCTGAGTGCCGAAGTCGAAATTTCGGTCTCGCCCCAAACGACGATCCATTCGCTTGTCACGCACGCCAGCATGGAAGAGTTGGGACTATGCGCGGGCCGACCGGTGACCCTGCTGATCAAGGCACCATTCGTTGCTATTGCTACAGGTAAAACAGCGCCGAAGACCTCCGCTCGCAATTGCATCAATGGGATCGTCAGCCGATGCGAGGCATCCACCGTGAGCGCCGAGATCGTCCTCGACATCGGTGCAGGCAAGACGCTTGCGGCCAGCGTCACTGCGCAAAGTGCCAAATCGCTTCGGCTCTCTCCAGGAAAACCCGCATTCGCCCTTTTCGATGCCGCGCACGTTATCATTGCCATCAACTGACAAGAGTCGTTTTGCATTTGGGCTGATCGCGAACAGTCCGTCGGCTTCTGGATCAAAAATATATCGAGGTGTGCGCCGCTAAGGGAAAAAGCGAGTCGACAAAGTCGGGAAGTTTGACATCGCTGCTTCGTCTTGCTGCCGTTGCAGAAATGCAACGACACTGACCTTTTGTCCTGAATTCGACTGCTTATTCCATAATATTAGAAGTAATCCAAAATATATGAGATTGCGGGGAAATTTCCGCCCTCATAGAGAACGGCGCAGCGGTTGCAAGCAGGAAGGCGCCCCCGCGCATCCTTGCGGCCGAGGGGCTGACCCGTGGCCTTTGATATTCAAGATCTGTTTCGGCGGCATAATGAGGAGCTAAGGCGCTTCCTGCGGCGACGGGGTGCGACTGCCGATACCGCCGCCGATCTCACTCAGGAGACTTTCCTGAGGCTCCTCACCGCGACGCCGGTCGCGCCAATCGACAACGTGCAGGCCTATATTTTCCGGACCGCGAACAATCTCTCGATTGATCTAGCACGCAGGCAGCGGCTCATGCCGCTCGTCGATAGCAGTGACGATGTCCTCAAGCATATTGTCGACGAATCGCCATCCCCGGAGCGCGTGCTGCTGTCGCGTCAGGAGTTGGCGCTCTTGCAGGCAACTCTCAATCAAATCCCGGAGCGGCCGCGCGAGGTGTTCCTGGCACGCCTCGAAGGCAAGACATTCGCCGAGATTGGCCGAACCATGGGCATCTCGCCGCAATCGGCGTTCAGCCAGATGCTCAAGGTCATGATGCACCTCAAGGCGGCGCTTGATCGGACGCACGAATAATTTTCTGCGTGCGTGAGATATCTCGCTCTCCAAATCGTCTCCAGATAATAAGAGCGCTATAGTTCAGCCGGTCCTGGGTCGTGTCCCAGGCCTGCCAAAGGAGCGTGTCTGATGGGGCCGGATCCCAATTGGACCGACGACAACGACTTCGGCGGAAATCTCGATCCGATATCGCAGGAGGCCGTGACGTGGTTCGCGACCATTCATGCTGACGAGGTGGCCAAGGCTGATCAGGTCGCTTTCCGCGCCTGGCTGCGACGGGACGAGCGCCATCGCGCCGCCTATGCGGAGGTCGAACGTCTATGGTCGGGAGCCGCAGAACTTCCGATCGTCCAGGCGCGCCGTCGCGCAAGACAGATGGCCATCACGCGCCGGACCCTCGGCAAAGGCGTGCTCGCTGCCATGGTCGGTGGGGGCGGCTGGGTCGCCTACCGACAGCATCCATTCGCGGACTACCGCACCGGCACCGGCGAACGCCGGACGGTAACCCTCGCCGACAATTCGACCGTGGAAATGGCCGGCGCGACAGCCTTGTCTGCCGATTTCAGTTCGCACCTTCGCCTGGTCACCTTGCATCAAGGCGAGGCTTTCTTCTCGGTTGCGCCCGAGACATCGCGTCCTTTCGTGGTCGAGGCGGCTGCAGGCCGCACGATGGCTGTCGGAACCTCATTCAATGTGGACTATATCTCCGACGACGACGTGCGCGTTACTGTCGCCCGGCATGCCGTAAACATCCGCGTCGGCGCGGCAGACGCGCGGTTGGACGCAGGATCGCAGCTCACCTACAATCGCGAGAGCATCGGCGTTCCTCAGAGTATCGACCCGGCCTCGGAGCTTGGCTGGCGCGACGGCCGCTTGATATTTCTTTCGCAGCCGTTCGGACGGGTCATCGCCTCACTCAATCGCTGGCGGCGGGGCAGGCTGATGGTAATGGGAGCGGCCTTGGCCGCTCGTCCAGTCACGCTGATCATCGACCTCGAGAAATCAGGGAATATTCTCGCCACCCTTGAGGAGGCCCTTCCGATCCAGGTCGTCAATGTGACCCCCTATCTGACCCTTGTATTCGATGCCTGACGCCGCTCAGAAAAGAAGTTCGCGCCCAATCGGATAATCGCAAGTCTGCTTCGTCTAACCCAGTGGGGACGTCGGCATCATGCCGGCGTTAATCTGATGACGGAGCGCGACGATGGCGGGGCGGACTATTTCGAGGGTCAAGGCGACCAGGCTGATGACTTTGCTTGGGTCGTCGTCGATCGCCGTCCTGCTGCTGTCAGTTCCATCCGCATTTGCGCAGACTGCGCCTGCACCCGCTGTGGGCACCATGCAACGGTCGATCACTTTCGCCATCCCGTCGCAGTCCTTGGCGACCGGCATCGTGGCCTTCTCGCGCGCCGCCGGCGTCGATCTCGTATTCGATGGCGCGGTGCCGAGCGGAGCGCGCACGCCGGGCGTCTCGGGCACACTCACCGTGCGCGAGGGCGTCAACCGATTGCTGGCCGGCACCGGACTGACCGCGCGGCTCACCGGCGCCCGCACGGTCCAGATCGTCAATCCTTCATCGGCTGGCGCTAGCGTTGGCGCGATGCCGGCCGGTGCGGTTGCGCTCGATACGATCGACGTGCAGGGCGAGAACCCATTGGGCCCCGTTAACGGGTATGTTGCCAATCAGAGCATGACCGGCACCAAGACCAACACCCCGATCATCGAGACGCCGCAGTCCATATCGGTGATCGGTAGGGAGCAGATTCGGGATCAGAACATCAACGCCAAGTTCGACGAAACGCTGCGCTACACGGCCGGTGTTTTCGGGGGCACGGCCGGTGCCGACCCGCGCAACGACTGGTTTCAAATTCGCGGATTCCAGGTGCAGGAACAAAGCTTGTTTCTGGACGGCTTGCAGCTGACGTCCATGTCTTTCGCTACCTGGAAAATCCAGCCGTTCGGTCTGGATCGCGTTGAGGTTCTGCGCGGCCCCTCAGCCATCCTTTACGGCGGGTCCGGCCCTGGCGGCATCGTGAACGCCGTCAGCAGGTTCGCTGGTGAAGAGCCCACTCACTATATCGAGGCCGGCGTCAACAATTTCGGCAATGCCTACACCCAGTTCGATGTCGGTGGTCCTCTAAATGCAGGAAACGACGGAAAACTCTTTTATCGGATCGTCGGTCAGATCCGCGGCGGAGGCACGCAGGTCAACTTCATCAACGACGATAATTATTTCCTCCAGCCGTCGCTGACATGGATGCCGGATATCGATACGCGACTGACGATCTACGCTCAGGCGTCACACAACGTGACGCGCGGTCTGAACTTCCTTCCCTATGAAGGTACGGTGGTGAACGCTCCATTCGGTCGGATACCTACCAATCTCTTCGCCAGCGAACCAAGCATGGATACGCAACGCCGCGATCAGGCGATGGTCGGCTATCAGTTTGAGAAGCATCTGTCGGAAAACGTGACGTTCCGTCAGAATGCCCGTTATGGGTATGTGGACCTTTATAACGCGACGATGTTCGGAGGTGGATACTTAACCACGCCCGCCGCCGCAGATCTCTATCGAGATAGTTTTCTGGTGCGCAGCAAAGCGAGCCAGGCCAATATGGACAGTCAGCTCGAATCTCGATTCGAAACCGGCCCGGTGTCTCATAAGGTTCTCGGCGGGTTCAACGTGAAGCGCTTCACCCTTGATGATATGCAGGGTATTGAAGAGGGCTTGCCCATAAATCTGGTCAATCCTGTCTACACTCCGACCGCACCATTTAGCGGTGCGCCATATCGCGATGCGCATGTAACTCAGAACCAGGTCGCACTCTATCTTCAGGATCAGATCAAGTTCGATCGCTTGACGCTCGTCCTGTCGGGCCGCAACGATTGGGTTGGCACAATCGATAACGATCTTGCCAGGTCGTATCAGACCCGAGAGGACAGCAAGTTTTCCGGTCGCGGTGGCATTATTTATAATTTTGACTTCGGCCTGGCTCCTTACGCTTCGTATGCAACCAGTTACAATCCGATCATCGGCATCAATGGCGCCACCGGAAATATCCTCCTGCCGCAAACGGCCGTGCAATCTGAAGTTGGATTGAAATATCAACCGACGGGGCTTAACGCACGTTTTGGTGTGGCGCTATTCGATCTGAAACGCCAAAACGCGCTGACGACCGATCCGAACAACCCGCAACTGCAGATTCAAAACGGCGAGGTCACGTCCCGCGGCCTGGAACTGGAGGCCGTTGCCAACATCACGCGCGATTTCAAGATCACGGCCAGCTATACCAATTTCAATTTCTTTGTGAGCAGGGACCTGGACGCATCGCTGATTGGAACAGTGCCGGTCAGCACTCCACGTGAACTCGCGTCGCTGTGGACTGACTACACCTTCCGCGAAGGAGCGCTAAGCGGCTTTGGCTTGGGAGGCGGCGTCCGATACGTCGGATCGTCTTTTGCGAATACTGCGAATACCCTTACCGTGCCAGCCGTGGTCCTTGGTGATCTGGCGGTTCATTATGAATGGGGGGATAACTGGCGGGCCGCAGTTAACTTCATCAACGTCGCCGACACGATCTATGTCGCGACATGCTCGAGTTCGGATTCGTGCTTCTACGGCGACCGGCGCCGCATCACGGGAAGCCTCTCGTACAAGTGGTAGCAGGCAGACGACCACCAGAAGCTGGACCTTTTGTCCGAAAAACCGGCAGCAGGCCACGAGAGTCCTTCACCGCTTCACGGAAACGGTGAGGCTCCATCTTTTGATCTGAGGCGTTTTCATCACGCGAACCGGTATCTCGGGGTCAAGCCCGAGGACATGCTTCGCTCGAAACGCTATAACACCAGCCGAGAGTGAAGGTTTCCGATGATTACCGTTCCACAGCGGGCGACGGGTTGATCGCGCGTTTGACCCACTGGCCAAGGACATATGACACCACGAATATGGCCGTAGCGATCAACGCAATCGTTAAATCCGCGGCCTCGTCTTTAAGCGCCTTGGCCAGAATATAGACGCCGGCGAGCCCGACTCCAAAGACAGCTAGCGAGGCGACTTCGGCAATGAATTTCCGGGTCAATTTTGTTTCCATGGGGATAGACTCTGGATTTGTGAGAACAATGCGGAATTGCCATCGCGCAGGGTCATGAGCCGATCGGGCACCCCGATATAGAGCCTTTCCGCTCCTTACGGAATCAGAAGCAGAGCTCTATAAGTTGATTTGGCGCGTTTTCTTCATGCGAACCGGTAACCACTTCGCTCGAAAACGCTATAGAACATCACCGATGAAATATCGACGCCATTCTGGTTCGCAATCTCAATAGCAATAAGATGAGTTGAGCCTGGCATGGCAGGTTCGCCTGCATCTATCCGTTTGATCGACGACGTAATTCTTGATCGCCGGTCCGCTTACCTCTCGTCCCCGGTGAAGCCATAAGCCCGACTCATTGCAGCCGATGGTAGCGGATGGCAAACTCCAGGCCAGCAGCAATGTTGATTCCGCTTGGTCGCGCGTTCAAATCCGATGGCGGGAGAGGAGAGCTGAATGGCCGGACTGTATTTCGAGCAGTTTTCCGTCGGGCAGAGGTTCGTTCACGAAATTCGGCGAACCGTCACCGACATGGACAATGTTCTGTTTTCCTCGCTCACCTGCAATCCGGCTGCGGTGCACATTGATCACGAATATGCCAAATCGACTGAATTCGGTAAACCTCTGATCAATTCCATCTTTACGCTGGGTCTCATCATTGGCCTTTCAGTGCAGGACACAACTCTCGGAACCACGGTCGCAAATCTCGGTATGGAGGAAACCAGGTTTCCACGTCCGGTATTCGCGGGCGATACGTTGCGCGCGGAATCGAAAGTGGCGTCGGTTCGCGCCAGCAAGTCGCGTCCAACGCAGGGTATCGTCACGTTCGAGCATCGCGGATACAATCAGCGAGATGAGGAGGTGGTGTTTTGCCGCCGCAACGCGCTGATGATGCGGAGGCCGGCATGAAGTGGCGCTCGCTTCTTTTCGTCCCGGCCGACAGCGATCGCAAGTTGGCGCGGGCCAACACCTGCGGCGCGGATGCGCTTGTCCTTGATCTGGAAGACTCTGTCGCGCCCGGCCGCAAGGCGGTCGCGCGTGACGCAGTGAAGAGCTTTCTCTGCGCGACTGCTCGAGATTGGACGTTTCTGGTGCGGATCAACGCGCTCGGAACGGGCCTGACGCTGGCTGATCTTGCGGCTGTCGTCCGCCCCGGGCTGGACGGCATCCTGATTCCGAAGGTCAACGGCATTCAAGACGTCGAGCAGATCTCGCACTATGTCGATGTTCTGGAGGTGGCCGCGGGCATTCCGCCAGGGCATGTGAAGCTGCTGGCTATCGCCACCGAGACGCCGGCTGCGATGCTTGGCTTTGCCAGCTACGTCAGGCGGAATCCAGGTGCGAGCGCAAGGCTTGCGGCCATGACATGGGGCGCTGAAGATCTCAGCACCGCGCTTGGCGCGCTGACCAATAAAGAGCCGAACGGCGATTGGACATCTCCTTATCAGATTGCACGTGCCCAATGCCTTTTTGCGGCTAACGCGGCCGGCGTTCTTGCACTTGATACGCTGTACAGTGATTTCAAGGATCAGGCGGGCCTCGCCGAGAGTTGCCGTGTCGCCCGCCGTGACGGATTCGTCGGGCGACTCGCGATCCATCCGCGCCAGGTTGCCACGATCAACGCCTGCTTCACGCCGTCCGAAGCCGATCTGGCGCACGCCCGCCGCGTCGTCGCTGCCTTCGCCAGTCAACCTGATGCCGGCGCGGTGGGTATCGAGGGCAAGATGTATGACATTCCGCACCTGATCGCGGCGAAGCGGGCATTGGCCTCGGTCGGCGAGGCCATCAAGGAATGAGCGTCGAGGAAGGCGGGATGGCGCGGCTCAAAGATTGCTCTCAGTGATGGCCGCATAGATCATGGTGCGAAGCTCTCGGCGGATCGGATACGCGCTCGAGGGTATCACCTGCGTCATGAAGATAGTGATCAGGTCTTCCGCTGGGTCGATCCAGAACGAGGTCGTTGCAGCGCCGCCCCAGGCGTATTCACCGGGGCTGCCGGCTATTAGCGTCTTTGCCGGGTCCATGGTGACGGAGAAGCCGAGGCCGAAGCCGATGCCGGCGTAGGTCGCTTCCGCAAACATCGATCGTGACATGTCCGGCAGATCGCGGTTGCCGGGCAGGTGATTGGTCGTCATCAGCGCCAGCGTTTTCGGCCCGATCAGCCTGACGCCGCCGCGTTCGCCGCCGTTGAGCAGCGCCTGGCAGAACGTGAGATAGTCGGCAGCCGTCGAGCACAGGCCGCCGCCTCCCGAGATGAAGCTGGGCAGCGAGAGAAAAGGGCTCTTGGCGGGATCATCCTGCAACGTCAGTCCGCTCTTCGCATCCGGCGAACGAGCCGACATCATGCCGCCGACCGTCGCATTGTAGCAGGCCGCGAGCCGTTGCGCCTTGTCGGCCGGCACGAGGAAGTCGGTATCGGCCATTCCCAACGGATTAAAAATGCGCTCTTTCAAGAATTGTTCGAAGGAAATGCCGCTGATCTTGCCCACGAGGTAGCCGATCACGTCCGTGGAGACCGAGTAATTCCAGGCTTCGCCCGGCGAGAATTCCAGCGGAATGTCGGCAAGGCTTGCGATCATCGAATCAAGCGTGCCCGCAGGGTCGAGCGTGCCGATCTGCTTGTCGCGATACGCCGCGTCGACGTTGGTTCGCTGCTGGAAACCGTAAGTCAGCCCGGATGTATGACGGAGCAAGTCAATGATCTGCATGGGCCGCGTCGGCGGTTTGGTCATGAAGGCAGGCGCGGTGCCCGCCTGAAACACGCCAAGGTTCTTCCACTCGGGAATATACTTGTGAACCGGCTCGTCGAGCGCAACGAGGCCTTGCTCCACCAGAATCATGAAGGCGACCGACGTGATCGGCTTGGTCATGGAATAGATGCGGAAGATGGTGTCGTCCTTCAGCGCCACCCGGCGTTCGAGATCGGCAAAGCCCTGCACAGAATTGTGCACGAGGTTGCCGCGGCGATACACCATCAGCTGTGTGCCCGGAAACCGGCCGGCATCGATATATCGCCGCTTCAGATGGTCATCGATGCGCTGGAGCGCGGCGCCGGACATCCCTGAACCTTCGGGAGAGCCGGGATTGAGGGCTGTCATCTGGGATTACTCCGGGGCAGGGGGCAAATTGGATAGCTCACGGCGTTCTGCGGACGCAATGTGTCGCATTAGCCGATCGTTTGCGAACCGCGGATCCGTGAGGAGTGGCAATCTGCGGCAGGTTCGTGCAAGAAAACGACGCGGAGCGAAGCTCGCGGCAGAAAGATAACACTTTGGAGGCGATATGACGGACGTTCAGATCATTCCAAGCTGGTCGGTTTGACGAATGGTAGAAGCACCGATTCTGATCGTCGGCGCCGGCCATGCCGGCTTTCAATTAGCGGCGTCGTTGCGTCAGGCCGGGTACGAGGGACCCGTCAGCCTCATCAATGACGAGCCGCATCTGCCCTATCAGCGGCCTCCGCTCTCGAAAGCCTATCTGAAAGGCGGCGGCGGTCCTGATACGGTGATGTTCAGGCCGGAGAAATTCTATCACGATCAGCGCATTGAGCTGATTTCCGATCGCGTCGTCGCCATCGACCGCAGCGCACTTCAACTCGTCTGCGCCTCCGGTGCTTCCCGCGCTTACAAGCACCTTGTACTGGCAACGGGCGCGCGCAACCGCCTGCTCGACATCCCCAACGCCGGTCTGAAGGATGTCCTCTATCTCCGATCGCTCGACGAAAGCGAGATGCTGCGGCAGCTCTTTCCCACCAGGCGGCGAGTGGTGGTTGTCGGGGCGGGCTTTATCGGTCTCGAATTCGCGGCGACCGCGCGGGCGAAGGGCCTCGAAGTCGATGTCGTGGAGCTTGCGCCTCGCGTGATGGCGCGTGCGGTCACGTCGGAGATTTCGGAGTTCTTTCAGCGCCGCCACAGCGAGGCAGGGATTCGGATTCATTTCGGAGTGCAGGCGACGAGCATCACCAGCAACGAAGGTCGTGTGACAGGCGTTACCCTGAGCGACGGCAGGCCGATCGCAGCCGATCTCGTGGTCGTCGGCGTCGGCGTTTTGCCCAACGTTGAACTGGCGGCAGAGGCTGATCTTCCGGTGGCCTCCGGCATCATTGTCGATGAGCACCTGCTCACGGCCGATCCTAATATTTCAGCGATCGGCGATTGTGCGTTGTTTAAGAGCGTGCGCTTTGGTGCGCCGCTGCGGCTCGAATCCGTGCAGAATGCGGCCGATCAGGCTCGCTGCGTTGCGGCTCGGCTGACGGGTGATATGAAAAGCTATGACGGATTCCCGTGGTTCTGGAGCGATCAGGGGCCTGACAAGCTGCAGATCGCGGGCCTGACGACCGGCTACGATCAAGTCGTCGTGCGTGGCGACGCCGGGCAGGGGTCGTTCTCCGCCTTCTGTTACAAGAACGGTCGCCTGATCGGAATCGAATCGGTCAATCGCGCCTCGGATCACGTCTTCGGCCGCCGCTTTCTGGCTGTGAACGGTTCGATCCCGCCGGAGCAGGCTGCCGATCCTGCTTTCGATCTGAAGCGGGCGCTTGCGTGAAATTCTGCCGACAATGGGGACATCGCCTGTCCCATGACAGGCTCGATAACCGGAGTGTCTATTGAACCATCGCACCATTCATCGAGCGGCAGTGATACTTTTATACGGCCTATATCTGGGTGGCGGATGTTATCGTTTGGTGGCGTGGCTATACTGTTCACAATCATGAAGTCATAGCAGACGGCAACTCGTCTCTCGGCGAGGCATATCCCGCAAATCAAAGGCCTGGGCACAGTCGCGAACCAGGATCACGAAGGAGAGAACGATGACGGTTTACGCCGGCCCGGTCTTCGACATGGCGGTTCAGCAGTTCGGAGTCATCGCCAATCATCTCTCCATCCCGATGGACGAGCGAGAGCGTATCCTGATGCCGAAGCGGGCCATCACGATTTCCTGCCCGGTTCATCGCGATGACGGATCGATTGCGGTCTTCGAGGGATACCGCGTGCAGCATCATCTCACGCTAGGTCCGACAAAGGGCGGAACGCGCTTTGCGCCGTGCGTGGATATCGGCGAGGTAGCGGCACTCGCCATCTGGATGAGCTGGAAATGCGCGCTGGTCGGATTGCCCTATGGCGGAGCCAAAGGCGGCGTCAGAGTCGATCCCCAATCGATCTCAATCCGCGAATTGGAAGGGCTATCGCGCCGTTACATGCAGGAGATGATTCCGTTCGTCGGGCCGCATACCGATGTAATGGCCCCGGACATGGGCACTAACGAGCAGGTGATGGCTTGGTTCATGGATACCTACTCCATGTATCAGGGCCGCACCGTCACGGAGATCGTCACCGGAAAGCCCGTAAGCTCGGGCGGCACGCTGGGGCGTCGCGAGGCTACGGGCCGCGGCGTCGCTCATCTCACCCGCCGCGTCATGAACGAACTCGGCATCGCGTTCGGTAGTGCGACCGCCGTCGTTCAGGGCTTTGGCAACGTCGGATCCCATGCGGCTCTCGAGCTTTACAACTCTGGCGTCAAAATCATCGCGGTGAGCGATCACACCGGTGCGCTTTATGACAGGAAGGGTCTGGATATTCCCGCGCTACTGCGCCACGCCGGGACGCATGGAAGTATCGCAGGATATTCCAATCAGCTTCAGTACGATCCCGCGGCGATCCTGACGCTACCGTGTGATGTGCTCGTTCCCGCCGCGGTGGAACGCGTGATTGATGCACATATCGCCGAGAACCTGAAATGCCGCGTTTTGGCCGAGGGCGCCAACGGGCCAACGACGCCTGAAGCGGATCTGATCCTGGAGACGCGTCAGCATGAGATTTTTCTGATTCCCGACATCCTCTGCAATTCCGGTGGCGTGGTGGTGAGCTATTTCGAATGGGTTCAGGATCTACAGCAACTGTTTTGGGAAGAAGACGAGGTGACGCGCCGCGAATATCAGATCCTGGATCGCGCCTTCGGGCAGATGGTCGATCGTGCGAAAAAGGACAATATCTCGCATCGCACCGCGGCAATGGCGCTCGGCGTAGAGAAAGTGCGGGCTGCGAAGGCAACGCGGGGACTTTTTCCGTAAACCTCTGACCGGACAGCCGCATCTACAGTCCGGTATCGGGGGACCAAGCCCCTCGATCATTTTCATTTTCGTTTTAATTGAAATGATGCGATGCAACATTTCTCTTGACTAAGATAGAGTGAGTGCTTACTCACGTCCCATGAGCAATCTGCGGATGACCAGCGATGTACGGCGGGAGTTGATCCTGAGCGCTGCGAAACGGTGTTTCGCGCACAACGGGTTCGCCGGTACGACGACCAAGAGCGTTGCGGCCGCCGCCTCGATTTCCGAGGCGTTACTGTTCAAACACTTTCCCACCAAGGCCGCGCTCTATGCCGAAATTCTGGCTGAAGCCTGCCAGGCCGATCCGGCGCTGCATCGCTTGCTTGATCGCGAGCCTTCAACCGAGACGCTCGTCATTCTTATCCGCGGCATGGTCAAGCACTTCCTGAATGCCTCGGCTTCGCCGGATCAACAGGAGGCGCAGCGTCTGCGTCTCATGGTTTCAAGTCAGCTTGACGATGGTGAATTTGCCCGATTGCTATACGAAAAAATCCGAGACCTGATTAGCCAAGCTTTCACGGCCTCACTTGAGCGCGCGATTGCCGCCGGGGATGCGGTGCCGGTCGGGCGCGAGCCGCTCAATCTGTTTTGGTTTGCGCATCATACCGTTCTCATGATGGTTCTAACTAACCTTCCCTCCGTTCCAACCCTGTCATACGGCAGCGGACCCGATCTGGAGCGGCAGATTTGTGAGTTCATTCTTCGAGGGGTCGGTCTGAATGCAGCGGCAATTGCCTTGCATCTGGACCGGGAAGCTGTATTCAACGCCGCCCAAACGTCGGCCGCAGAAAGTGCATGACATGACGGTAAGAAGGGAAGGCAATACCGGCGACAAGACCATCGCACCGCCGCGTGAACTGGACGAGAAGCCTCGCACGCGCCCGGTGCGCATGATGCGCTGGTTTGTCATTGTAGGCGTACTGCTCGCGTTGCTCGTCGGCGGGTTGGTCGGATTCAACGCGTTCCGCGCGCACATGATCGCGCAGTTCTTCGCCAACAACAAGCCGCCGGCGGTGACGATCAGTGCGGTCGAGGCGAAGTCCGAGGTGCTGCCGAACCTGCAGCGTGCGGTCGGCAGTCTGGCCGCGGTGCATCAGGTCAACGTCACCTCCGACGTCAGCGGCCGTATCACCGACATTCTGTTCACCGCCGGCAGTCGCGTCACCAAGGGCACGCCGCTGGTGCAACTGTTCGACAAGCCGGAGCAAGGCGATCTGGCCAATTACAAGGCCCAGGCGACGGTGGCCAGGCTCGCGCTGGATCGGGCGAAGCAACTCGCTGCACGTCAGGTCGGCGCACAGGTAACGGTGGACACGACGCAGGCCGCGTTCGACCAGGCCAATGCCGGCATAGCCAAGACCGAGGCGATCATTTCGCAGAAGCTGGTGCGCGCGCCGTTCGATGGCGTGCTCGGCGTGCGTCAGGTGGAGGTAGGACAATTCCTCACCGCCGGCACACAGGTCGTGTCGCTGACCGATCTGTCGACGCTGTTTGCGAACTTCACCGTCACTGAAAAGGAAAGTGGACGGCTTTCCGTCGGCCAGACGGTGCGGGTGTCGGTCGATGCCTATCCGGGCAAAAAGTTCGAGGGCAGGATCACGACCATCGAGCCTCAGATAGCCACCGAAACCCGCAACATCCGCGTCCAGGCCACTATCGCCAACCCCGACGACATCCTTAAACCCGGCATGTTTGCCGATGTCATCGTGGTGCTGCCGGAGAAGCCGCCGGTTATCACGGTCGCGGAAACCGCAGTCGAATACACCCTGTATGGCGACTCCGTCTATCTCATCAAGGAGAAGAAGGAGGACGACGGCAAGACCAGCTTGACTGTCGAACGCACCTTCGTGCGCACCGGCGATCGGATCGATGGCCGCGCTGTCATTGAGAAAGGGCTGCAGCCGGGCGACAAGGTCGCTGCGGTCGGCCAGCTCAAGCTGCAGTCGGGCGCCGCGGTCGAGATTTCGAAGGATCCGCTGCCGCAGATTCCGGAGAAACCGCCGCTGAACTGATTTCAGAAACGGGTCCGCCAAGGCGGCCCCGCATCGATTGAACGTCTCGCGGTTGTGCTTCGATCCACGGAGCGGCCACGCGTCAACGGAGCGCCTGCATGGCATTCACGGACATCTTCATCAAGCGGCCGGTATTGTCGGTCGTCGTCAGCTTGCTGATCCTGCTGATCGGCATGGCGGCGGCCTACAATTTGCCGGTCCGGCAGTATCCGAAGCTGTCCAACACCGTGATCACCGTCACCACGGCGTATCCGGGCGCGTCGCCGGATTTGATGCAAGGTTTTATCACCACGCCGATCGAGCAGGCGGTCGCGTCGGCCGAGGGCGTCGACTACATCACCTCGTCCTCGACCCAGAGCCAGAGCCAAATCAAGGTCTACGTCAAACTGAACTTTGATCCGAATGCGGCGCTCACCGAGGTTTTGTCGAAGGTCAATTCGGTGAGATACCTGATCCCGAAGGAAGCCAACGACCCGGTGATTTTGAAGTCCACCGGTGAAACTACGGCGGTGATGTATATCGGCTTCTCGAGCGACGAACTCTCTGGTTCTGCTATCTCCGATTACTTGACGCGCGTGGTGCAGCCGATCCTTTCGACCGTGGACGGCGTCGCTTCGGCAGACATCCTCGGCGGCCAGACCTTCGCGATGCGGGTGTGGCTCGATCCGATAAAGATGGCCGGACGCAATGTGACCACCACGGAAGTCGCCCTCGCGATCGCCGCTAACAACTTCCAGGCGGCGGCGGGTCAGACCAAAGGCTACTATACGATCTCCAACGTTTCGACCAATACCGACCTGCAAAGCGTCGAGCAGTTCAAGCGCATGACGGTGAAGGCCAAGGACGGCGGCTTTGTGCGCATGGAAGACATCGCCCAGGTGGAGCTTGCGGCGCAAAGCACGAACGCCAGCGTTGCTTTCAGCGGACAGCGCGCGATCTTTATCGGCGTGCAGGCAACCCCGCAGGGCAACCCGCTGAATATCGTCTCCGGAGTGCGGGCGCTGTTTCCGGACATCGAGCGGAATCTTCCTCCCTCGATGAAGATGAAAGTGGCTTACGACTCGACCAAGTTCATTACCTCCTCGATCCATGAAGTGCAGAACACGCTGATCGAGGCGGTTCTCATCGTTATCGTCGTGATCTTCCTGTTTCTCGCCTCGCTGCGTTCGGTCATCATTCCGGTGGTAACGATCCCGCTGTCGCTGATCGGCGTCTGCGCACTGATGATGGTGGCGGGATTCAGCTTCAACCTGTTGACGCTGCTGGCGATGGTGCTTGCGATCGGCCTCGTGGTCGATGACGCCATCGTGGTGGTGGAAAACATCCACCGCCATCTCGAGGAGGGCAAGACGGCGGTTCAGGCGTCCTTGCAGGGCGCGCGCGAAATCGTCGGCCCGGTCATCTCGATGACGATCACGCTGGCCGCGGTGTATGCGCCGATCGGCTTCCTCGGCGGTCTCACCGGCGCGCTGTTTCGCGAATTCGCTTTCACCCTGGCGGGGGCGGTGATCGTCTCCGGCGTCATCGCGCTAACACTGTCGCCGATGATGTGCTCGGTGCTGCTCAAGCACGGCGGGCAGGGGTGGTTCGCCACCAAGGTCGACAGGATATTCAGCTCGGTTACCGATTGGTACGGCCGGAAGCTGGATCGCGCGCTCGACTACCGGCCGGTGACGGCGCTATTCGCGGTGACGATCCTCGGGCTGGTCGGCTTTCTCTACATGAACACCTCGACGGAGCTGGCGCCCGAAGAGGATCAGGGCATCGTGTTCGCGGTCATCAAGGCGCCGAAATACGCCAACATCGACTACATGGATTTTTACGGTAACAAGCTCGATAAGGCATATGCGGAGTTTCCCGAGACCGACCTGCGCTTCGTGATCAACGGCACCAACGGCATCAACGATGGCATCGCCGGCATGTTGTTGAAACCGTGGGACGAACGCAAGCGCTCCGCAATGACCATCAAGCCGCTGGTGCAGGCTGAAATCAGCAAGGTTGAGGGCGTGAACGCTTTCGCCTTCAACCGGCCGCCGCTGCCAGGCGGTCCGGGCGGTCTGCCGGTCCAGATGGTGCTCTACAGCACATCCAGCTTCCAGACGGTCTATGAGGAGATGATTAAACTCAAGGAGGCGGCGAAGAAGAGTGGCCTCTTCATCGTCAGCGATAGCGACCTCGACTACAACCAGCCGGTAGTGCGCGTCGCTATCGATCGGACCAAGGCGAACGACCTCGGCGTCACCATGCAGCAGCTCGGCGGGACGCTGGCGACGTTGCTCGGCGGCAACTACGTGAACCGGTTCAACCTCCAGGGGCGCTCCTATCAGGTGATCCCGCAGGTGCCGCGCGGCGAGCGCCTGTCGCCGCAATCCCTCGATGGGTATTACGTGCCGGGAGCCGGCGGCCAGCAGATTCCGCTGTCCACGCTGGTCTCGATCAAGACTGAAACCGATCCCAATGCGCTGACCCACTACAACCAGCTGAATGCGGCGACCTTCCAGGCCGTGCCGATGCCGGGCGTGACGGTGGGCAAGGCCGTGGAGTTCCTCGAACAGCAGGCGAAAAACCTGCCGAAGGGATTCAGTCACGATTATCTCGCCGACGCACGGCAATACGTCACGGAAGGCAATCAGCTCGCGATTGCCTTCGGCTTCGCACTCATCATCATCTTCCTGGTGCTGGCGGCGCAGTTCGAAAGCCTGCGTGATCCGCTCGTCATCATGATTAGCGTGCCGATGGCGATTTTGGGTGCGCTGATTCCGTTGTTCTTCGGTATCGCGACGATCAACATCTATACTCAGGTAGGCCTGCTGACGCTGATCGGCCTAATCAGCAAGCACGGCATCCTGATGGTCGAATTCGCCAACGAGCTTCAGCTCAACGAGAAGCTCAGCAAACGGTTGGCCATCGAGAAAGCGGCGCGGGTCAGGCTGCGTCCGATTTTGATGACGACCGCGGCGATGGTTACAGGTCTGCTGCCGCTGCTGACGGCGTCGGGAGCGGGCGCGGCGAGCCGGTTCTCGATTGGCCTTGTCGTCGTGGCCGGCATGATGATCGGAACGCTGTTCACCCTGTTCGTGCTTCCGGCTGTCTATGTCGCGATCGCGACCGATCATCTTAGCGGCACCAAGTCTGAACGTCGCAGGCAGATCGCTGAATTCGACATGGAGTCGAACGCCCTGCGACCGACGTGAGGATCGAAAATGTATCAGCGGTCATGATTTGCCGCGTTCACCGTGTCGATCCCATCATCCCCGGCTCTTTGCATGTTCGCGAGGTCGGAGAACCACTGGCCACAACCGGGCGGTTTGCGCACCTGAACTTCAATACTTAAGTCTGAAGGACAACGTTCGGCAAAGCCGTGCGATTTTTGCGTTCGGAGAGCCGCGTGGCGCTAATCAAATCCGATGTTCTGGTCTTGGGTGCGGGAATTGTCGGCGTTTCCGCGGCGCTGCATCTTCAGAAGCGCGGGCGCGATGTCATCCTTGTCGACCGGCATGAAAGGGCCGGCGAGGAGACGAGCTACGGAAACGCTGGCTTGATCGAATGCGCGTCGGTTTTCCCGTACGTGTTTCCTTACGATCTGCGGCAGGTTCTGCGCTACGCGCTGAACCGGTTTCCCGAGGCGCATTATCGGTTTCGCGATCTGCCTGCTTTTTTGCCGTGGTTGATCCGCTATATTTTTGCATCCTCGCCTGAACGCGCGTTCCGCAGCGCAATGGCGGCGTTACCGCTGATTCAGCGCAGCCTTGTCGAGCATGAAACTCTGATCGCAGAAGCAGGCGTGCCCCAGCTTCTGCGCCGGACCGGCTGGATCAAGCTGTTCCGCTCGAACGCGACGCTGGACAAGGGCATCGCGGACCTCGAGCGCGTTCGTCGGTATGGCGTCGAAGGAGATGTTCTCGATGCCAAGGGGATCGCCGCACGCGAGCCGAATTTGTCGGGAACGTTCGCCGGTGCGATTCACTGGCCGGCGCCGGGCTTTATCCCGGATCCGGGCGCGCTGACGAAAGCCTATGCGGCGTTGTTCATGCGCCGAGGCGGCCGTTTTGTTGCGGCCGACGCGCGTACGCTGACGCAAAGTCAGGCGGCATGGCGCATCGAGGGTCCGAACGGAGGGCTGATGGGGCGCGAGGCCGTGATTGCCCTGGGGCCGTGGTCGGATGATGTCTTCCGCGGATTCGGCTACAATATGCCGCTCGGCATCAAGCGCGGTTATCACCTGCATCTGGCGCCGCGCGGCAATGCGGTGCTCAATCGTCCTGTTCTCGATTCGGATCTCGGCTATCTGTTGGCGCCGATGAATCAGGGCATCCGCCTGACGACCGGTGCGGAGTTCGCGCGGCGCGACGCTCCTCCGACCCCAGTGCAGATTGAACGGGCGCTGCCTCTGGCGCGCGAGTTGTTTCCCCTGGGTGAGGCGATCGATGCGACGCCCTGGATGGGGAGACGTCCGTGTATGCCTGATATGCTGCCGGTGATTGGAAAGGCGGCCCGCCATGCCGGATTGTGGTTCAATTTTGGACACCAGCATCACGGTCTGACCCTTGGTCCGGCAACAGGCCGGCTGCTGGCCGAAATGATGACGGGCACCGCGCCGTTTGCAGACCCGAGACCGTTTGCCGCGGAACGCTTTCGCTGAATATTGTTTGCGCCGCCGCACCGTTGCCGTGATGACTTGCGCCACAGGCGTCTCCATAGCGATACTGCGCCGCGTCGGCACATCTAAGGAGCGCTCCATGAAGGTGAATATAGAGTTCGAGTGTACACCCCTTGAGGCCCGTCAGTTTTTGGGGCTTCCGGACGTCCAGCCGATGCAGAATGCCGTGATGGACCAGCTTCAGCAGAAGATGGCGGAAAACATCGACAAGTTCTCGCCCGAAGCAATCATGCAAAACTGGTTTGATCCCAAGATGGCGGAGCGCTTCCAGGATATGTTCGTTAATATGTCGGGACTCGGGGCCGTACGGACAAAAGATAAAAAGTAGAGAAGCTATCGTATTGGTTTCATTATAATATCGACTGTTGCGACTTCTGCACGCGCCACCATGTTGGGTGAGCATCCTCTCAGTTCGCCGGTCGGACTTAAGATCTGGCCGCTCATCTTTTGTGCATCGAACGGCCAGCATTTCTTGCATCGCAGCACGAAAATTGCGACTGAAGAACCGACTTTTCAGGAGCAGCGCGATGTCCAGTCTGATGCCGTTACCTCGTGCAGGTCAGCCGGAGTCTGACGCCGCTGTCCTTGATGCAAGGCTGCGCGACGATATCCGGCTGCTCGGGCGCATTCTCGGCGATACCGTGCGCGATCAGGAAGGACCGGATGTGTTCGATCTTGTCGAACACATCCGGCAGACTTCGATTCGTTTTCACCGCGATGACGATAAGCCCGCGCGGCGCGAACTGGAAGCCATCCTCGACGGCATGTCGACGGAGGAGACAGTCCTCGTCGTCCGCGCCTTCAGCTATTTTTCGCATCTTGCCAACATCGCCGAAGATCAGAACAATATTCGCCAGATGCGCAGTCAGACCCTTGCAGGCGGGGAGCCGCACCAAGGTCGGCTGTCGCACACGCTTGCTTGCGCCCGTGAGGCCGGGTTCAGCGGGGAGGAATTGCGAGCCTTTTTCGACAGCGCTGTGGTCAGTCCGGTGCTAACCGCTCATCCGACCGAGGTTCGTCGTAAGAGCACCATCGATCGCGAGATGGAGGTCGCGGCGCTGCTCGACCGGCGCGAACGGATGCAGCTCACTCCAGACGAATACGAGGCTAGTGAGGAACAGCTGCGCCGCGCGGTGCTGACGCTGTGGCACACCAATCTTTTGCGGCGAACCAAACTGACGGTGCTCGACGAAGTTGCTAACGGCCTGTCGTTCTACGACTATACGTTCCTGCGCGAGGTGCCGCGGCTGCACTGCATCCTGGAAGATCGTTTGCAGGATCCCTCCGACGGCAGCGCCACGAACGAGATTGCGTCGTTCCTGCGGATTGGAAGCTGGATCGGCGGTGATCGCGACGGCAATCCCTTCGTGACGGCGGACGTTATGCGCGGCACTCTCCAACGGCAGGCCTCGCGGATATTGCGTTATTATCTTGATGAACTGCACGAACTTGGCCGCGAGCTGTCGCTGGCCGCAGATCTCACGGATGTCTCGCCGGAACTACGCGTGCTGGCCGAACGAACGGCCGACACGTCGCCGCATCGCCGCGGCGAACCCTACCGCCTCGCGGTGTCCGGCATCTACGCGCGGCTTTCGGCCACGGCCATAAAACTGAAAGCGGACACGCTGCGCCCGCCGTATGGCGCGGCTCCGCCCTATGCGAGCGCCGCCGAATTTAGTGCTGATCTTGACGTTCTCCACCGCTCACTGACCGAAAATAACTCGGAGGTGATCGCGCGCGGGCGGCTGCGTTATTTGCGCCGTGCAGCCGACTGTTTCGGTTTCCATCTCGCCTGTCTCGACTTGCGGCAGAATTCCACCGTTCATGAACGAACGATTGCCGAACTACTCGATGCCGCCACGCCGGGCACGTCCTATCTGACCCTGGACGAGGAGGCCCGCATCGTCGTGCTTCTGCGAGAACTGCGCAGCGCGCGCCCGTTGACGTCCCCGTTCATCACATACAGCGACGAGACGCTGGGCGAGCTCGCGGTGTTTCATGCCGCCGCAGAGGCGCACAAGACGCTCGGCCCCGATGCGATCCCTCAATGCATCGTCTCGATGACCAAGGGCGTTTCCGACCTGCTCGAAGTCGCGCTGCTGCTTAAGGAATCCGACCTCGTCGACCCCGCGGGACATAGCGCCATCAACATCGTGCCATTGTTCGAGACCATCGAGGATTTGCAGGCCTGTGCCGGCATCATGGACCGGTTGCTATCGCTGCCGGTGTATCGCGCGCTGGTCGACAGCCGGGGTGGCTTGCAGGAGGTGATGCTCGGCTATTCCGACAGCAACAAGGACGGCGGCTTCGTCACGTCGGGTTGGGAGCTTTACAAGGCAGAGATCGGCCTGGTCGATGTGTTCGAGCGCCACGATGTGCGGCTTCGCCTGTTTCACGGCCGCGGTGGATCGGTCGGACGCGGTGGCGGGCCGAGCTACGACGCCATCCTCGCGCAACCCGGTGGTGCAGTGAACGGCCAGATCAGGATCACTGAACAAGGCGAAATTATCTCCAGCAAGTATTCCAATGCCGAGGTGGGCCGCAACAATCTGGAGATCCTCGCCGCTGCAACGCTGGAGGCCAGCCTGTTGCAGCCGCGGCAGAGCGCACCGAGCCTTGAATACCTCGACGCGATGGAGTCACTTTCATCGCGTGCCTACACGGCTTACCGCAACCTCGTCTACGAGACGCCGGGTTTCGAGGACTATTTCTGGGCCTCCACCGTCATCAACGAGATCTCCACGCTGAACATCGGCAGCCGGCCGGCGTCGCGCAAGAAGACGCGCAAGATCGAGGACCTTAGGGCGATTCCGTGGGTATTCAGTTGGGCGCAATGCCGTGTGATGCTGCCGGGCTGGTACGGGTTCGGCAGCGCGATGGAGTCGTGGATAGCGGATCATCCCGACAAGGGCATGGCGTTTCTGCAAGAGCTTTACGGAGAGTGGCCGTTCTTCCGCATGTTGCTCTCCAACATGGACATGGTGCTCGCGAAAAGCTCGATCGCGATCGCGTCGCGTTATGCCGATCTGGTGCCAGACGTGGAACTTCGCGAGGCCATCTTCGGACGCATCCGGCGCGAGTGGCATCTCACCATCGACATGCTGCTCGCCATCACGGGGCAGGAGCGGTTGCTCGCCGGTAATCCGTTGCTCGAGCGCTCGATCCGCAACCGCTTCCCGTATCTCGATCCGCTCAATCATGTGCAGGTCGAACTCTTGAAGGACCACCGCGCGCAGTGTGGGGATGAGCAGGTGCTGCGAGGTATCCAGATCACCATCAACGGACTTTCCGCGGGCCTGCGCAATAGCGGCTAAGACACCATACCATCTGTCCGTCTGCGAGTTTCGCATGTCAAATCACCCGACTCTGGCGACGCTCGCCGCCGATCTCGCGATGGGCCGCACCACGGCACGCAAGCTGGTCGACGATTGCCTTGCGAAGATCGCCGACGAAGCGGGCGAGGGCGCGCGCGTGTTCATCCACGTTGATGCGGACGGTGCAGTAGCTTCCGCCGAGGCCATGGACAGACTACGCAGGGTCAATGCCGAGCCGTCGCCGTTCGCCGGCATTCCGGTATCGATAAAGGACTTGTTCGATATCAAGGGACAGGTGTCGCGTGCCGGCTCGCGCGCGCTCGACGATGCGCCGCCAGCGGCGAACGATGCGCCGGTGGTGGCGCGTCTGCGCCGCGCCGGCTTCGTGGTGATCGGGCGCACCAACATGACCGAGTTCGCCTATTCGGGTCTGGGCATCAATCCGCACTACGGCACACCGAAAAACTGCTGGCGGCGCGACGTCGGCTATGTGCCGGGCGGATCGTCGTCAGGTGCGGCGGTATCGATCACTGATGGCATGGCGCATGGCGCGCTCGGCACCGATACCGGCGGCTCTTGCCGGATCCCGGCGGCTTATGGCGGCATCGTCGGCTACAAGCCGACCGCGCGCCGGATTTCGCTCGATGGCGGTATCCCACTGTCGGTCACGCTGGACAGCTACGGCCCGATCGCGCGCTCGGTCGGCTGCTGCGCCGTATTGGACGCGGTGCTGGCGGCCGAACCCATCGCGCCGGTCGAGCCTCGCCCGATCAAGGGGATGCGGCTCGGGGTGCCGACCACGGTGATGCTGGATGATCTTGATTCCGCGGTTGCGCGGGCTTTCGAGCGTGCTCTGGACCGACTGGCCGGGGCCGGCGCCGCGATTGAACGCATTGCCGTTCCCGAATTCGCCGAGATCGCGGCGCTGAACGTCGGGGGCGGGTTCTCGGCGGCGGAAAGCTGGGCCTGGCACCGCGCTCTGATCGCGGAAAAGGCCGAGCTCTACGATCCACGCGTCCTCAGCCGCATCCTTCGCGGCGAAAGCCTCAGCGCCGCGGATTATGTCGATCTGCTCCGTATCCGCCGCGCGATCATCGCAGGCTTCGAGCGCCGCGTCACACCCTACGACGCGCTGATCGCGCCGACGGTAGCGATCACGCCGCCGACGATCGCCGATCTCACCCACGACGCGGCTTACACGAAAGCTAACATGCTATCGCTGCGCAATTGCGCGCTGATCAATACCCTCGATGGCTGCGCGATCTCGCTGCCCTGTCATCGCGAGGGTGATGCGCCGGTGGGGTTGATGCTAGCCGCGGCCGGCGGCTCGGATCGCCGGATTTTCGAACTTGCTGCGGTTATCGAGAAGATCGTTCGCGCCTAAACCACTCTGTCTCGTTCCCGCAAAATGCGGAACGCATTTTCGCGGATATCGCAGACCCTGGCTGGCATGGTCGGTAAGCCAGTCTTGGCCTTTTCAGCTTCGTCATATTGTTGAAGAAATTGTCGCTCACGTTTCGTGCCGCGCATTCCATTAGCTCCACCTGGAACCATTGCGAGCGCCAAGAGTTGGTAGGGGTTCTCGCTTGATGCACATTTGCACGGGGAGATGCACGGGGAAGGTGCGATGAGGGGCGTGGGTCAGTATGGCAATCGGCGCATTCTTTGCGTTTTCCCCCGCTACACGTCCTCGTTTGGGACATTTGAACACGCCTATCCGCTGACCGGTGGTGTCCAGGCCTTTATGCCGCCGCAGGGGCTTCTGCTGATCGCCGCCTATCTCCCCGCCGACTGGAATGTCCGGTTCATCGACGAGAATATCCGCTTTGCCACGAATGAGGATTTCGAGTGGGCCGAAGCGGTGTTCGTCAGCGGCATGCACATCCAGCGCCAGCAGATGAACGATATTTGCCGCCGGGCCCACGCCTTCAATCTGCCGGTCGCGCTCGGTGGCCCGTCGGTCAGCGCCTGTCCCGACTACTATCCAACCTTCGACTACCTTCACGTCGGTGAACTTGGCGATGCGACGGACGATCTGATTGAACGACTGGCGCGAGATCCGTCACGGCCCCGGAGTCAGGTCGTCCTCAAAACCGCCGATCGGCTGGACATGGATAAATTTCCCATTCCCGCTTACGAACTGGCGGACATCAAGCGTTACTTCCTGGGAAGCATCCAGTATTCCAGCGGCTGCCCGTATCAGTGCGAATTCTGCGACATTCCCGGCCTGTATGGTCGCAATCCGCGTCTCAAACGTCCCGAGCAGATCACGCGTGAGCTCGACAAGCTGCTGGAATGCGGCATCACCGGGTCAGTCTATTTCGTCGACGACAATTTTATCGGTAACCGGAAGGCCGCGCTGGATCTTTTGCCGCACCTGATCGAATGGCAAAAGAAGACCGGTTTCGTGCTGCGTTTCTCCTGCGAGGCGACGCTGAACATCGCCAAACGCCCGGAGATACTTTCGCAAATGCGTGAAGCATTCTTCGCTACGATCTTCTGCGGCATCGAGACACCGGATCCCGTCGCGCTAAAGGCGATGCACAAGGATCACAACATGATGGTCCCCATCATGGAGGCCATCCAGACGCTGAACGACTACGGCATGGAGGTAGTGTCCGGAATTATCCTCGGACTCGATACCGACAAGCCCGAAACCGGACAGCATTTGCTGGATTTCATCGATCACTCCCAGATACCGCTGTTGACCATCAATCTCCTGCAGGCGCTGCCGAAGACGCCGCTGTGGGACCGTCTGAAACGCGAGAATCGCCTGATCGAGGACGAGGGCCGCGATTCCAACATCGATTTCCGGTTGCCTTACGACCATGTCGTGGCGACATGGCGTGATTGCATGGGGCGCGCGTACGAACCTGAAAAGCTTCTGGAGCGCTACGAGTACCAGATCCGCGAAACCTATCCGAAGCGAATCCAGCCGCGCACGCCGCAGCAGAGGTCATGGCGGAATATCAAGCTCGGCCTGACCATGCTTCGCAACATTTTCTGGAAGGTCGGCGTGCGCGGCGATTACAGGCGCGTGTTCTGGAAATTCGCGCTACGCAGGCTGGCTCGCGGCGAGATCGAATATCTCATCAGCTCGGTACTGGTTGCTCATCACCTCATCATGTTCGCGCGGTCGGCCTCTCGCGGCAAAACCAATGCCTCCTATTATTCTTTGAAACTGCGGGAAGCCGCGGTTCCCGCGGAATAAGCGACAGCGATCGCGCCGACCCCGCAGGCTGACAGCTCGAGCGTTCAGCGGGCCACCGAACGCTTCCCCGGTCTAAGGCGATGCCTGCGATGGCCACAGCGCTCGCTTGGAAGGCCCGCCCTTTCGACATCATTTCGCCGTGAGCGGCGTGGATGGGAGCATAATCGGCCCTTGCTTGTAGTCTATCCGGGAAACGGCTAAACGTTGCGCCCGAAAACCGGTGCATGCTGTCAAGATCGAGCGGATTGCCCGTGGTTTCCGTCAGCTCCAAAGTCTTTCTGGAAATTTGCTAGACGATGGTTTTCACGACAGGACGGACAGCGCATGCATGAGCGAAATCCCGATGCTGCCGATCTGACCAAACCGGCCAAGCGGACGCTCAGCATCGCTTTCGGATTCGAGCGGATCGGGCTGCTTGCCATGCGCGCGCCGATCCTGTCCTGCATCGTTCTGCTGGCCATGGTCGTCGGCGCGGTGTTCGGAATCCAGCGGATCAAAATTGACGATTCGCTTAGCCAGTTGTTCCGTTCCGATACCAGGGAGTATCGTCAGTACGAGGAAGTCACCAAGCGTTTTCCGTCGACCGAGTTCGATGTGCTGGTGGTGGTCGAGGGCAAGACGCTGCTCGAGCGGGACAACCTCGAAAAGCTGCGGGATCTGGTCACCGATCTGCAACTGGTTGATGGCGTGCGCGGCCTGATCTCGTTGTTCTCGGCGCGTCAGGCGCCGGAGCCTGGCAAATTGCCTGCGGCGCTGTTTCCATCTGAATTGCCGGAAGGTGCCGATTACGACAAGTTCATCGAGACGGTGAAGTCCAACGAGATCATTCGCGGCAAGCTGCTGTCCGAGGATGGCACGCTGGCGCTGGTCGTGCTGTCGCTGCAACCGTCGATCGTCGGCGATAGCAAGTTGAAAACGACCGTTGGCCAGATCCGCAAGGTTATGGACGACGATCTCGCCGGCACCGGACTCACCAAAGAGCTGTCCGGCGTGCCGGTGATGCAGCTCGAAATCCGCAACGCGGTGGAGCGCGACGGGATTATCTATAATGTCGCCGGCATTCTGGCTGGCTGCCTGATCGCGATCGTGTTTTTCCGCAAAGTATCCTTCATGGTGATTGCGGCCTTCCCGCCGCTCCTTGCCATCCTGCTGTCATTGGGCGTTCTGGGTTGGGCGAATTTCAGCCTCAACATGTTCCTCAATGTGATGACCCCACTCATCATGGTCATCAGTTTTTCCGATTCGATGCAGTTGACGTTCGCGGCGCGCGACCGCTTGATTGCCGGCGAGGACAAGTATTCCGCCTTCCGCAATGCTGTCCTCGTGGTCGGTCCGGCCTGCGTCCTGACCCATGCGACCGCCGGAATTTCCTTCCTCGCGCTACAGTTTTCCAACTCGGATTTGATCCGCAGCTTCGGCGAGGCCGGCCTGATGGCAACGATCATCGCGCTCCTCGCGGTGCTGCTGCTGGTGCCGGTGTTCGGAGTTTTGCTTGTTCGTGACGAGCGGCGTTTCGCGGAGAAATTCAAAACGGCGGACTGGGGCGTGCAGGCGCTGCGCCGATTCTGTGCCTGGATCGCGGTGCGGATGGTGGGGCGCCCCGGTTTCTTCAGCCTGCTGGCCCTGCTGGTGGTCGGCGGTCTTGCGGTGGTTTACGCCAACCTCGAACCGCGCTATCGGCTCGCGGATCAGGTGCCCGACAAGCAGCAGGCGGTGGCGGCCAGCGGCCGTCTCGATGCAAAGCTCACCGGCGCCAACCCGATCGATATCCTCATCGAATTCCCCAAGGGCGAGACGCTGTATTCGCCGCAGACGCTTGCCACCATCGCCGAAGTCCATAGGCTGGTGGAAGAACAGGCCGGTGTCGGCAACGTCTGGTCGCTTGAAACGTTGCGGCGCTGGCTCGCCGAAAAGGCCGGCAGCCACGACGTCGCGACGCTCAAGGAATATGTCAGCGTCATTCCCAAGCATCTGGTGCGCCGCTTCATCTCGGAAGACCAGACTGCAGTCGTGGTCTCAGGCCGTGTGCCCGACAAGGATTCCAGCCAGATACTGCCGGTGGTGGAAAAGCTCGACCATGCTATGGATGCGGTCAGGACAGCGCATCCTGGTTATGAAATCGCTGTCACTGGCCTGTCGGCCATCGCCGCTCGTAACAGCGCTAGCATGATCGAGAAACTCAACCACGGTCTGACGATCGAGTTTGCGCTGGTCGCGGTGTTCATTGGACTCGCATTCCGTTCGGTTGTCGTGATGTTTGCCTGTGTTCTGCCCGGGATTTTCCCGGTCGTGCTGTCCGGCACGGTGCTGTGGGCACTCGGGGAGGGGCTGCAATTCGCCAGCGTGGTGGCTCTCACGGTGTCGTTCGGCCTGGGGCTTAGCGCAACAATCCATTTCCTCAACCGCCTGCGATCGGAGAGCCAGCCGGGTATCGGCGCTGGTAAAGCGGTTGAGCGCGCGACCGTGCTGATGGGACCGGCGCTGATCCTCACCACCGTGGTGTTGGCCTGCGGTCTGGTCGTGACAGTTTTTTCGGATCTGCCGTCGCTGCGCCTGTTCGGTTGGCTCAGCGCCTTCGCCATGGTTGCCGCTCTTGTGGCGGACTTCCTGATCCTTCGCCCGACGGCGATGTGGTTGATTACCTTTGCTGAGCGTTTCCGCCGCGACAGCCAGGCGAAGCCGGCGAAATAAGTTTATGGTGGCGGATCCAGACACTCTATCAGGTTACGGCCTCAGCTACGTACCATGGTGATGGAAACGTTTCTGATTTCACCTTTAGAGGTGATCCAGACCGATTGCCTTTTGCCCTGGGTGCGTATCGTCAGGTTTGCGGCATAGCCGGCGGCTTGCGCGAACACTTCGATCTCGCCGCCTCCCGCGCGGCCGCGCATGGAGCCGAACAGATTGCGGCTGGCTTCGCTCCATTGTCCGGTAATCTCACTGCCATGGCTGACAACATTGCTGGAGAGATCGAACCTGTAGCTGTCGCTGGCGCAATGCAGGTTCTGGTTCATGGTCGTGCCTGTGCGGTCCACTCTGTAAGACGCTTTGCAGCGAATGTTCTCTTTCGATCCGTCTGACAGCGTGACCGTGCCTTTTCCAGACCAGTTTCCCCCGAAGCCTGTAAACGGAGCAGACTGGCCGAAGCTAGCCGGGGCGGACAATGCAAGGCCCGCGACAAGGCTCGCTGCACTCGCCGATCTCCGAATCAGCTTGATGGAAAACAGCTTCATGCCCGGTTTCCTATCAAAAGGTGCTTGGCAATGATTTCGTACTGTATCTTTAGTCTTACCGCGCCTCACGAGGTTCAATCTTCAAAGCCGAAGTTGCCGCAGTGTAGCCGCTATGAGCAGATTTGAACCGTCACCAAACTGAGCGGATGGCACTTGACTGACCATCGGCAAACCTGCCACGTGATTTTAGTCGATTATTTCAGGCGTGTTAGAAATTATCATTGGGAAAACTGTTGGGCTGCAGCGGTATCCGGCGGTCGCCGCAATTTTAGCCGCATTCGCAGCGCTTTTGGCATGAGGATGTGCTCAGGAATGGCTCAGGTTGATCGTGATGTGTGCCGCAGCAGACAGACGTTGGCAGCGTCGACACCGTTGGCAGCGTCGACACGTTCGTATCCTCTTGCGAACTCTTTCGATATGGTATCGATAAAGGGTTTGTGACGTGATTGCCCTCCAAGATTTGAAATGCCTGTCATCCGGTATGCGCCGCGTTGTGCAGGATCGAACTCTCCCTCGTTGCAGTGAAGGATTATGATGTCCAAGATTTTATTCTCGTTCGCCCTCCTTTTATCATTCGGCTCGACCGTGGCGATGGCGCAGGTCCGAGGGCAACCGTATGGCGGGCAGTTCCAAGGACAACCGTACGGTGGGCAGTTCCAAGGGCTACCGCCCGGCGGGCAGGTCCAAGGGCAACCGCACAGCGGGACTGAAGCGGAACACCGCGCCTGCGCGCGGGACGTCAGCCGTTTCTGCCGTCCAGTGATGGATCAGGGCGATTTCGCGGTTCTCGCGTGCTTGCAGCAGAATCGCCCGAAAATCTCAAAGACGTGTAACCAGGTTCTGGCGAACCACGGCCAGTAAAGCATATCATCTCGCTTTATCCGTTCCCTTTTGTCGCAGCGCCGGACACTGGGGCTAAAAAGCGAAAGATAGCATTGGTTTAGCCCGCAATTTCCCCTATATGGAGCGCGGGCGACTCTCTGCCCGCCGGTTTCCGAACCGGCGGGAGGCCCGATTGCGATTCAGTCAACGTAACCGGTCCTGATGCCTGCCGCGAACCAACTGCGATCCGGAAAGACCCATCGCGACGAGAATTTTCCCGTCGCGTCATGGGTTATTCATCCGCGTCACCGCGGACTGATCCTCGCGTTCTATAATTTCGTCCGGACAGCGGATGACATCGCCGATCACGCTGAGCTTGGCGAAAAGGACAAGCTTGCCTGGCTCGATTTGTTCGAGAGTGAGCTTCTGGGGCAGGGGGATAGTCAGCCCGAAGCCGTGAACCTTCGCAAGGCGCTGGCGCAACGGTCGATGCCTCCGCGCCATGCCGTCGACGTGCTAAAGGCGTTCCGGATGGACGTCACCAAGCTGCGCTACGAGACCTGGGACGACGTGATCGACTATTGCCGCTATTCGGCGATGCCAGTCGGACGATTCATGCTCGACGTGCACGGCGAGAGCGAAGAGACCTGGGTCGCGTCGGATGCGCTGTGCGCGGGCCTGCAGATCAACAACCATCTTCAGGATTGCGCCAAGGATTACAGAAACCTCAACCGCGTTTATCTGCCGCGCGATGCGCTTGCTGCATCGGGCGCCTCCGCGGAGATGCTCGGGGACGACAAAGCCCCGCCGGTGCTCCTGCGATGCTTGCAAGCGCTTGCCGGACGAACCGAAGCATTGCTCAACCAGGGCCGGCCGCTCGCGAGTGAGATCAGGGATATGCGGCTAGGACTTGAAGTCGCCGTGATCCAGATGTTCGCCGACAGGATCGTCGCGCTGCTGAAGGTGCGCGATCCCTTGAGCGAGACGGTTCATCTGAAGCCCCTGCAATTGCTCGGCTACAGCGTCGCCGGCATCACCACGGAAATGCTCCGCCGTTCGGTTCGGCGGCGGCCGATGTCGAGCCCGGCTGCCGGCGCATGACAATCGAGACGACAGATGCCAGTTCGGGAGCGACTGCCTCCAGCAGTTCGTTCTACGCGGCGATGCGTATCCTGCCGCGCACGCAACGCGAGGCGATGTTCCAGATCTACACGTTTTGCCGTTACGTGGATGACATTGCCGATTCGGATCATCCGCGGCCCGAACGGCAGGCCGCGCTTCAGCAGTGGCGTGACGACATCGATGCGCTCTATCAGGGGCAGGCCCCAGCGCGGTTGCGCGATTACGCCGCCTCCGTTCGCGCCTTTGGCCTGCGCCGCGAGGATTTCCTCGCCGTCATCGACGGCATGGAAATGGACGTGCTGGCGGATATCCTTGCACCCGACGATGCCACGCTCGATCTGTATTGTGATCGCGTCGCAAGCGCCGTCGGGCGGCTATCGGTCCGGGTGTTCGGATTGCCAGAGCAGGACGGCATTCTGCTTAGTCACCATCTTGGCCGTGCACTGCAGTTGACAAACATCCTGCGTGACCTCGACGAGGACGCGGCGCTTGGACGGTTGTATCTTCCGCGCGAAGGCTTGCTTCAGGCCGGTATCAGCAGCTTCAATCCGGCCGCCGTGATATCGAACCCGGCGCTCCCGCAGGTCTGTGCCGAGCTCGTGGAGCGGGCGCGGGGACATTTCGCCAAATCGGACGAAATCATGAATCGCAACCCGCGTCGTGCCGTGCGCGCGCCGCGCATCATGTCGAGATACTATCACGCCATATTGGATCTGCTGGAGGAGCGCGGCTTTCAGTCGCCGCGGTTACCCGTCCGCGTAAGCCCCGCGGCGAAGATCGCCATTGTTCTCCGATACGCGTTGATCTGATGCAAAGAACCGTTCATATCGCCGGTGGCGGCATTTCCGGTCTTTCAGCGGGTGTGCGTCTGGCCGATGCCGGCTATCGGGTTCGCGTGTACGAGGCTGCGCAACAGGTGGGCGGCCGTTGCCGTTCCTACTTCGACGGCGCGACCAATCTCACGATCGATAACGGCAACCATCTGGTGCTTTCCGGCAACCACAGTGTGCTGGCCTATGCACGCAAGATTGGTTCCGAAGCTGGCTTGCAGGGGCCGCCGAAGGCCGAATTTCAGTTTATCGATATTGCCGCCAATAAACGCTGGACCTTGCAGATCAACGACGGGCGGGTTCCGTTCTGGGTTTTCGACCGCAACCGCCGGGTGCCGGATACATCGCTCGCAGACTATTTTGCCCTCGCGCCGCTGATTTGGGCCAATGCCCGTACGCGAGTCGGCAATGCCATCAAGTGCGAAGGCGTGCTTTACAAACGGTTGGTGCTGCCGCTCCTGCTTGCGGCGCTGAACATCGACCCGCCCGACGGATCGGCGGGTCTCGCCGGTACGATCATTCGCGAAACGCTGCTGGCGGGTGGTCAGGCGTGCCGTCCGCTGATCGCGCGCGACGGACTGAGCTCGGTACTGATCGAGCCGGCGATCGACTACATTCGTGCCAGGGGTGGCAGCGTCGATATCGGCCACGAAGTACGGCAGATCACCATGGCGAACGATCGGGTTACGGCGCTCTCGCTGGGCGATCAGACCATCGCGCTCGACCCGGACGATGCTGTCGTGATGGCGGTGCCGCCGCGATCGGCAGCCACGCTGGTGCCCGGCCTGACGGTGCCGACGAAATTCCGCGCCATCGTCAATGCACACTTCCGCTTCGTTCCACCGCCACATCACCCCCCGATGATCGGTGTCGTGAATGGCCTGATCGAATGGCTGTTCGCGTTTCAAGACCGCTTTTCCATCACCATCAGCGGCGGCGACCGGCTGGTGGACATGCCGCGCGAGGAACTGGCGCGGGCAATCTGGAAGGACATCTGCGTGGTCGCGGGTATCGAAGCCGAGATGCCGGCCTGGCAGATCGTGCGCGAGCGCCGCGCCACATTCGAGGCCTCGCCCGAACAGGCAGCCCTGCGTCCGGGAGCGTTGACGGCGTGGAAAAACCTGTTCCTTGCCGGCGACTGGACTGATACGGGGTTGCCGGCAACCATCGAGGGATCGGTTCGCTCCGGAAACCGGGCTGCCGATCACGTTCTGAAAGCCCGTTCAATCTGAGACATCAGTCGCCATGAGTTCCATGAACGCAACGGCCGCGCCGATTGATGACGCCGTCCTCGGGGGCCGCATCGGCGCTGCCACCCGCGGACTGCTGAATTTCGAGCAGCCGGACGGTCATTTTGTGTTCGAGCTCGAGGCCGACGCGACCATCCCGTCCGAATACATCCTGATGCGACACTACCTCGGCGAGCCGGTCGACACAGTGCTCGAAGCCAAGATCGCGGCTTACCTCCGCCGCATCCAGGGCGCGCATGGTGGCTGGCCACTGGTGCATGATGGCCCATTCGACATGAGCGCCAGCGTGAAGGCCTACTTCGCACTGAAGATGGTCGGCGATTCCGTCGACGCGCCACACATGGCGCGCGCGCGCGAGGCGATCCTGTCCCGCGGCGGCGCGGCCAACGTGAATGTCTTCACGCGCTTTCTGCTCGCGTTCTTCGAAGTTCTGACATGGCGCAGCGTTCCGGTTCTGCCGGTCGAGATCATGCTGTTGCCGATGTGGTCGCCGTTTCATCTCAACAAGATTTCCTATTGGGCGCGCACCACCATGGTGCCGCTGATGGTTCTGGCCGTGCTGAAGCCCCGCGCGCGCAATCCGCGCGGCGTCGGCATTCGCGAACTTTTTCTTCAGGATCCGGCCACCGTCCGCACGCCGAAGAGAGCTCCGCATCAGAGCCCGGCCTGGTTTGCGTTGTTCAGCGGTCTTGACTGGATCTTGCGAAAGATCGAGCCGCTGTTTCCCAAGTGGCTGCGTGCGCGCGCTATGAAGAAGGCAATTGGGTTCGTCGAGGAGCGACTCAACGGCGAGGACGGCCTCGGCGCGATCTTTCCGCCGATGGTCAATACGGTGATGATGTACGATGCGCTGGGGTTTCCGCCGGAACATCCACCGCGTGCGGTGACGCGACGCGGCATCGACAAGCTTCTGGTGATCGGCAAGGATGAGGCCTATTGCCAGCCTTGTGTATCGCCGATCTGGGACACCGCGCTGAGTTGCCACGCGCTGCTCGAATCCGGCGGACCCGAGGCCCTGAACAGCGCCGGCAAAAGCCTCGACTGGCTGCTCCCTAAGCAGGAGCTCGTTCTTAAGGGCGACTGGGCGGTGAAACGCCCGGACGTGCGACCGGGTGGCTGGGCATTTCAATATGCCAACGGCCATTATCCCGATCTCGATGACACCGCTGTCGTGGTCATGGCGATGGACCGGGTACGCCGTCACGACGGGAGCGATAAATATGACGAGGCGATCGCACGCGGCCGCGAGTGGATCGAGGGGATGCAGAGCCGGGACGGCGGCTTTGCCGCGTTCGATGCCGACAATCTTGAATACTATCTCAACAACATCCCGTTCTCCGACCATGCGGCGCTGCTCGATCCGCCGACCGAGGATGTCACCGCGCGATGCGTTTCGATGCTGGCGCAACTCGGCGAGACGACTGAAAGCAGCCCGTCCTTGGCGGCCGGAGTTGAGTACCTGCGCCGGACCCAGCTCGCCGAGGGATCCTGGTATGGCCGCTGGGGCCTGAACTACATCTATGGCACCTGGTCGGTTCTCTGCGCCCTCAACGCCGCCGGGGTGGATCGCCAGGATCCGGCGATTCGCAAGGCGGTGGACTGGCTGGTCTCGATCCAGAATGCGGATGGCGGCTGGGGCGAGGATGCGGTCAGTTACCGACTCGATTATAAGGGATTCGAGGGGGCGCCCACCACTGCTTCGCAAACCGCGTGGGCGTTGCTTGCCTTGATGGCTGCGGGCGAGGTCGAAAATCCTGCAGTAGCCCGGGGAATCGAGTACCTGATAGACACACAAGCAAAAAAAGGCCTGTGGGATGAGCAGCGCTACACGGCCACGGGGTTCCCACGGGTATTTTATCTGAGGTACCATGGTTACTCAAAATTCTTCCCGCTCTGGGCGCTGGCGCGGTATCGGAATTTGAGAAGCACCAACAGCAAGGCGGTAGGGGTCGGGATGTGAATTTGGGGGCGGCGATTGACGTATCCGCGGGCAATGCCTTTGACCCGCGGCCGGTATTGATTGTGACCGGTCTGGTTCAGGAAGCCCGCATCGCCGCGGGCCCCGGCATGACTGTCATTTGCAGCAGCAGCAATCCCCGGCAGTTGCGGGCGCTTCTCGCGGGGTTCGATCCGTCGACGGTACGCGGCGTGATCAGCTTCGGCGTCGCCGGTGGGCTTGATCCGTCTCTGAAATCGGGAGACGTCGTGGTTGCCACGGAAGTTGTGAACGGTACTTCGCGGTGGCGGGCAGGCCTTGCGCTCAGCGAGGAATTGATCAACGGCTCCGGTTTAGGCGGCCAGAAAGTGGTCCGCGCCGGGCTTGCCGGCGCCGAGCAGGTCGTCCTGGAGCAGGCCGGCAAGGCAGTGCTCCACGCTACGACCGGCGCTTCGGCGGTCGACATGGAAAGCCACATCGCGGCCGCCTATGCTACCGCGGCGGGTCTCCCCTTTGCCGCCTTGCGCGTGATCAGTGATCCCGCAACGCGGGCGCTGCCGGCGATCGCCCGCAACGCCATTAAGCCAAACGGCAACATCGACTTGAAGAAGGTGCTTCGTGGCCTTGCTCGAAATCCGTTCACCCTGGGCGCACTGGTATCTACCGGAGTCGATTTCAATCGGGCGCTCCGCTCCTTGCGCGGGTGCCGTAATTTTCTGTTAGGCGGCGAGAGTCTCGTTCCGGCGGATTATATGGCAACGCCGTCGGTCGCAAGACCGCGGGGGCCAGGCCATCGAAAAGGTCGTACCGGAGAGTCCGTCCCGGCGCGAGGCTTTTCCGGTTTGCGAGCGAATGTGCCGCAACCCCGTGCGGCTTTGATGGAATTGAAGCCGGGCTCGGCTCTTTAAAGTCAGATTCAAGAAAGTCTGATTTCAACGTCGTTGAATCAGACTCTCTTATTTCTTTTTACTTCTTTGCGATTGAGCATGATCTTGACCGAAAACCGGTTGCCGCTTTTCGGGATCATGCTTTAGCGGCTTCTTGATGCCAACCGGTGCCGCTAACGCTGGATGGCGTCACGCTGCGGTAGAAGCCTTTTGCTCTTTTGCTGCTTCTTTTGCAGCGGCGGCGGCCGCTTCATCCTTGCGGATCTCTGACAGCTTCTTTTGAACCTGCTCGGCAAAGATGTACTGCGCCGGACGCTGCTTGCTGAGATCGATCTCGGGCGCCATCGGGCCCGTCGTCCGGACGCCGCGCAACGCCACCAACATCGTCTTGAGCGGATTGTTCAGAGCGGCGGTGGCGGCGGTCGGCTCGTAACCGCAATGCGCCATGCAGTTGGCGCACTTTTCGTACTTGCCGGTGCCGTAGCTGTCCCAGTCGGTGGTCTCCATCAATTCCTTGAAGGTCTTGGTGTAACCCTCGCCGAGCAGGTAGCAAGGCTTCTGCCAGCCAAAAATGTTGCGCGCCGGCATCCCCCAGGGCGTGCAATGATATTCCTGGTTGCCGGCGAGGAAATCGAGGAACAGGCCGGAGTGCATGAAATTCCACTTCTTGCCCTTGCCGAGCGCGAAGACATCACGAAACAGCTTTTTGGTCTTGGTGCGGTTCAGGAAGTGCTCCTGATCGGGCGCGCGCTCATAGGCGTAACCCGGCGACATCGAGACGCCGACGCCAAGCTCGGCCGTAAAGTCGAGGAACTTTGCGATCTCTTCGGCAGGATAGTTGTCGAAAATCGTGGCGTTGACGTTGACGGTGAAACCGCGCGCCTTCGCCGCCTTGATCGCGGAGACCGCGCGGTCGAACACGCCCGTCTGACACACCGACTTGTCGTGGTGCTCGCGCAGACCGTCGAGATGGATCGAGAAGAACAGGTACGGCGAGGGCTCGAACAGATCGAGCTTCTTCTCCAGTAGCAGCGCGTTGGTGCAGAGCGAGACGAACTTCTTGCGCGCGACAAGGCCGCGCACGATCTCGCCGATCTCCTTGTGAATCAACGGCTCGCCGCCGGGAATAGCAACCATCGGTGCGCCGCATTCCTCGGCTGCGTCCCAGCACTCTTGAGCGCTCATACGACGGTTGAGGATCGCGTCGGGATAGTCGATCTTGCCACATCCGGAGCAGGCGAGATTGCAGCGGAACAGCGGCTCGAGCATCAGCACAAGCGGATAGCGCTTGCGGCCCAGCATCTTCTGCTTGATCAGATATCCGCCGATCTTCAGTTCTTTAAAAAACGGTATTGCCATCACAAGTCTTCTCTCTGGAGTTACCAGCTAAAATTTTGAAGGGGATCAAGCTGAGGTGAGTTCAGACGGGAGCCGGAATTCGATGTTTTCTTCCCGTCCCGGCAGTATCGAGACGGCTATCGGTCCGATGCGCTTCAAGGCCTCGATGACGTCGTCGACAAGGACTTCCGGAGCCGAGGCACCGGCCGTAATGCCCACGGCTTTCGCCCCTTTCAACCACTCCGCGTTGAGTTCGCTGCCATCAGCGATGAGGTAACTTGCAACGCCGACTTCGGTGCCGATTTCGCGCAGCCGGTTCGAATTTGAACTGTTGGCTGCGCCGACCACTAGAATAACGTCCACCAGCTTGCTGAGGTCCCTTACCGCAGATTGCCGATTCTGTGTTGCATAGCAGATATCGCGTGTGTCGGGACCCTGAATATCGGTGAAACGCTGCTGGAGTGCGAGAATGATGTCCTTGGTGTCGTCAACGCTGAGCGTCGTCTGGGTAATATAGGCCACCGGCGTATCGGAAGGCAGTGTCAGGGCCGCGACGTCATCCACATCCTGAACAAGCAGGACGGGGCCTGGAACCTGTCCCATAGTTCCCTCAACCTCAGGATGGCCAGCGTGGCCAATTAAGATCAGGGTTCGCCCCTTGGACGTGTAGCGTTTGCCCTGGTTGTGAACCTTGGTGACCAGCGGGCAGGTGGCGTTGAGCACGGGCAGGCCGCGAGCAAAAGCTTCTTCTTCCACGCTCCGCGCAACGCCGTGAGCGCTGAACACGGTAACGGCCTTCGGCGGAACCTCCGACAGATCCTCGACGAAAATTGCCCCTTTATCTTTCAGGCTTTCCACAACGTACTTATTGTGAACGATTTCGTGGCGGACATACACTGGGGGTCCGTACTTCTCCAGCGCGCGCTCGACGATCTCGATCGCGCGGACGACGCCTGCGCAGAATCCACGCGGCTGTGCCAGCAGAATTTCAATTGGACGAGGATCAGTCAATTTGCACCTTATGCATTATGCTGTAACTCCACATAGAACTGAACGTTCTTCTAAATAATCCCACGCGCCTTCAAGAAATGTCACAGGTATATAATCTGCGGGTCGCGCTCTCTGGATTTCAACGCTATGATATATATGGCCTTTGCGTCAGAACAAAACGTTGCAATGACGCAGGCTTTTTAGCCGACGATTGATCCGGAACTGGAATTTCCGGTATTATGATATGGGGTACCCGCCCGAATGGCCCTCACTGATTCGTCACTTGCCGTCCGCGGAGCCAACGATATCAAAGCGCTTGAATCGTCGGCAAATCTCCCGAACTAGAACCCACCGCAGGTGTTGCGCACCTTATTCTCTGAAATAGCATATAAAAGTCGTTAGATCCGGCAGAAGAACCGGGCCGGGTCCGTTCATGTGCGTATACGTACATGGTAGCAGAAAGAAAGAATGTGCTGACAGGTATTGTTGTTTCGATCGTTAAGGCTTGCACACGGTTTGCTTGGGTTACTGCGTTGGTTGCGATCGTGCTGGCCGCCGGTGCGGTCTTCTATTCGGCGAAGTACTTTGAAATAAACACTGATATCAATAAGTTAATTTCGCCTGATCTGGATTGGCGGCAGCGTGACATTGCTTTCGAGAAGGCGTTCGACCAGGAAAGACTGATCCTTGCGGTCGTGGAGGCCCCCACGGCGGAATTTGCCAGCACTGCCGGTGCCATGCTGGCCGCGAGACTCAAGAACGACCACCGCAATTTCGAATCGGTTCAGCTACTCGGCGGAGGGCCGTTTTTCGAACGGAACGGCCTGTTGTTCCTTCCCACTGAGGAGGTCAAACAGCTCACGGGCCAGTTTGGCGAGGCCGCGCCGCTGGTCGAGATCATGGCCGGCGATCCGAGCTTGCGCGGGCTGACCGCTGCGCTCGAAACGGCGCTGGTCGGCTTGAAGCGGGGTCAGTTCGAGCTGGACAGCACGGCGCGGCCGTTCTCGGCGATTGCCCAGAGCGTTGAGGACGTCCTGACCAAGGGAAGCGGCACCTTCTCCTGGCGTCAGCTCGCAAGCGACCAGCCCCTGGCCGCTTCCGATCTCCGCTCGCTGATCCAGATCAAGCCGTACCTCGATTTCAATGCGCTCGAGCCGGGCAAGGATGCCACCGATGCGATCCGTAGAGCCGCCTTCGATCTGGATCTTGCCGGCAAGTTTAGTGCGCGCGTCCGACTGACCGGGCCGGTGCCGATCGCCAATGAGGAATTCGCCACCGTGCAGGAGGGCGCCATCGTCAACGGCGTGGGTACGGTGGTGATCGTGCTGGTGATCCTTTGGCTGGCGTTGCGCTCGCCGAAAATCATCTTCGCGGTGTTTGCGACGCTGTTCGTCGGACTCGCGGTCACGACGGCGGTCGGCCTCATGATGGTGACATCGCTCAATCTGCTGTCGATCGCCTTTGCCGTGCTGTTTATCGGCCTCGGCGTTGATTTCGGCATTCAGTATAGCGTCCGCTACCGTTCCGAGCGGTTCAAGACCGACGATCTGGAAAAGGCGTTGTTGGTGGCGGCGAAGCGTTCCTCGGTCCCGCTGTCGCTGGCGGCGATGGCGACTGCGGCGGGTTTCCTGTCGTTCCTGCCGACGGATTACAAGGGTGTGTCGGAACTCGGCAGAATCGCCGGCGTGGGTATGTTGATCGCGTTTCTCACAAGCATCACCGTTCTTCCCGCGTTGCTGCGTCTTCTGAACCCGCCGGGTGAGAAAGAGCCGGTCGGCTACGCGTTTTTGGCCCCGCTCGACCGTTTTCTCGAAGACTATCGCGTGGCGATCGTCGGCGGCACGATTGCAGTCGTCATTCTCGGAGCGCCAGCGCTTTACTTCCTGCGCTTCGATTTCAATCCGATCCACCTAAGGAGCTCAAAGGTCGAATCGATCGCCACATATCTGGATTTGCGGAGAGATCCCGATACCGGCGCGAACGCCATCAACGTAATGGTCAAGTCCGAGCAGGAAGCTCAGCGGGTCGAGGCCCGGCTCGCCGAAGTGCCTGAAGTTGCACGCACCCGGTCGCTCGATAGCTTTGTCCCGGCTGACCAGCCTGAGAAACTCAAGCTGATTGCGCGAGGCGCTAAAATTCTTGGTCCAGCGCTCAATCCGGATTCGATTGATCCGCCGCCCTCCGACGAGGAGAATGTCGATGCGCTGAAGAGCACCGCCGATAGTCTGCGGAAAGCGGCCGGCACTCATCAGGGACCGGGTGCCGCGGCCGCAAAGCGGCTGGCTGACGATCTTACCCGGCTGGCCGATTCGAACGAAGCCATGCGTGAAAAAGCGCAAGCCACCTTCGTCGAACCGCTCAAGATCATGTTCGAACAGCTTCGAAATTTACTGAAAGCCGAACCTGTCACCCTTGAATCCTTGCCACCGGATTTCGTGAAGCTCTGGAAGAGCGAAGACGGCATTACGCGCGTCGAAGTGTTGCCGCGCGGAGATCCGGACCACAATGAGACGCTGCGAAAATTTGCCAGCGCTGTGCTCGCGGCTGCGCCCAACGCCATCGGCGGGCCGGTATCGATTCTCAAGTCCGGCGACACCATCGTTAAGGCGTTTATCGAGGCGGGACTCTGGGCTTTGATCTCCATCAGCATCCTGCTCTGGCTGGCACTACGCCGAATTACCGATGTGCTGCTGACACTGGTGCCGCTGCTGGTGGCGGGAGCGGTGACGCTCGAGATCTGCGTGATGATCGGGCTTCCTCTCAACTTCGCCAACATTGTCGCGTTGCCGTTGCTGCTCGGCGTCGGCGTGGCGTTCAAGATTTATTATGTCACGGCCTGGCGATCCGGCAGAACGAACCTGCTGCAATCAAGCCTCACGCGGGCGATCTTCTTCAGCGCTCTGACAACCGCGACCGCTTTCGGTAGCCTGTGGTTGTCGAGTCATCCGGGCACGGCAAGCATGGGTAAGCTACTGGCGCTGTCGCTCATCACCACCCTTGCCGCGGTGCTCTTGTTTCAGCCCGCGTTAATGGGCCGTCCCCGCGATGTCGGGAAGTAGACAGATATCGCCGACAGGATCGGTCGGCGGGGTGGCACTGGTAGCGGACTTTTGACCGATGGTCTTGTGCGCAGACTTCGATGGAGCGGTCTTGGCCATGCCTGCCTTTGGCGCGGTGCTGGCAGGACTGTGACTGTTGGACGGGCTGCTTGGAATCGGGGGGGCGGCGCGGGTCCAGGTCTCGCCGCCGCATAGGATGCCGAGCATGCAACCCTTGATCTCGAGCTTATCAGGGTCCAGCAGACGGATGCTGGCCGTTTGAAGCCGGCCGGTGGTTTTCGCGTCGTAGACCTGCCCCTCCCAAAGATCTTCGTTCGCTTTTTTCTTCATATCAAACAGCAATGGCATGCCGAGCGTGGGCCGGGTTTGCTTGGCGTGGTCGGCATTATTGCTGTCGACGCCCGGCTCTTTTTCCCAGGAGATCGCACCCCACATGCTGCCCTTGCATTCGGCCACCCGGACTTTGGCGACTCCGTCGGCAACCAGCCAATCCCCGGTGGGATCACCCGCGAGAGCGGACCCTAATCCCGCTGTCACCAGAGCGGTTGCGACAAGGGAGGAAATAGCGGAAGTTCTGCAATAATCTAAAATGCGCATGGTGTGTCCTGGGCGCTGCAACATGTTTTCAAGCCTGTGCTTAAGTAGAAGGGCTGGGGATCACTGACAAAGTCAAATACCGTGTTCGTGCTTTTCAGTTGACGAAGCGACCATCAACCGAACTATGTAGCGGATGCTATATCCAAATCTAGACGTTTCCGAGATGTTTGTGGAACGGCAGGCGCAGCGCAGCGCAATGCATGTCCGCCACCTCAATGAACAGCTTGTCAGGGTTCTGAAGACCATCGGCTACGACGTTGGTTTCCAAAGTGGGCAGGGCCAATATCTGGTCGATCGCGAGGGCGCACGTTACCTTGATCTATTGAGCGGATTTGGCGTTTTTGCGATTGGTCGGAACCATCCTGTGTTGCGGAATGCCCTGAAAGGCGTCCTCGACAGTGATCTCCCCAACCTTGTGCAAATGGATGTCTCCACGCTGGCCGGTGTTTTGGCTGAGCGGCTGCTCGTTCACGTTCCCTACCTCGACAAGGTCTTTTTTGCGAATTCCGGAGCGGAAAGCGTCGAGGCCGCCATCAAATTCGCGCGTGTCGCCACCGGACGGACGGGCATTGTTTACTGCGATCACGGCTACCACGGACTGACCTATGGCGCGCTCTCGCTGACAGACGACAAGAATTTCCGCGGCGGATTCGAGCCGCTGCTGCCCGATTGCAAAGTGATTCCCTTTAACGATCTCGCCGCGCTGGAGCAAACGTTGTCGTCGCGCCAGATCGCGGCCTTCATCGTCGAGCCGATCCAGGGCAAGGGCGTCAACATGCCCACCGATGAATTCCTGCCGGGAGCTGCCGCGCTGTGTCGGAAATATGGCACGCTGTTCGTGGCGGATGAGATTCAAACCGGCATCGGCCGGACCGGACGGTTTCTGGCCGTCGAGCACTGGAACGTCGAGCCGGATATGGTGCTGCTGGCGAAGGCGTTGTCCGGCGGTCATGTGCCGATCGGCGTGGTGCTGACCCGGAAGCACATCTTCGACAAAATATTCAACCGGATGGATCGCGCCGTCGTGCACGGCTCGACGTTCGCCAAAAACGATCTCGCGATGGCGGCAGGCATCGCCACGCTTGAAGTGCTGAAGGCCGAGAAACTGGTCGAGAATGCGGCGCGGCGCGGCGCGGAATTGCAATTGGCGCTCAACCGCATGGTGCCGGGTTACGAGCTTCTGAAGGAGGTCCGCGGCAAGGGCCTGATGATCGGCGTTGAGTTCGGGCCGCCGAAATCGCTGCGACTGAGGGCATCGTGGAATCTGCTGGAGACTGCCAACAAGGGCCTGTTCTGCCAGCTTATCACCGTGCCGTTGTTCAAGGATCACAAGATACTCACCCAGGTCGCCGGTCACGGCAGCCATACGATCAAGCTGCTGCCGCCGCTCATCATCAATGATGAAGATTGCAAGTGGATCGAGACCTCATTCGACAGCGTCATTGCCGCAAGCCACCAGGTTCCGGGCGCGATCTGGTCACTCGGCAAGACTTTGATGGATAATGCCGTTCGCAAGTCGGCGTGACGCCCTTTCGTCGGCTGAAAATGCTTTAGCGAAGATCCTCGCAACCCGATCGGAAACAAAATGCCTATCGTCAACCGCGTTGCCGATCTGCAATCCGAAATCGCTGGCTGGCGCAGGGATATCCACGCGCAGCCGGAGCTTCTGTACGACGTTCCTCGCACCGCCGCGTTCGTGGCCGACCGCTTGCGGGAATTCGGCTGCGACGAGATCGTGACCGGGCTCGGCAGGACCGGCGTCGTCGGCGTCATCAAGGGCAGACGCCCCGGTGGCGGGGAAGTCAAGGTGATCGGTCTGCGTGCCGATATGGACGCGCTGCCAATTCAAGAGGAAACCGATTTACCTTACGCCTCGAAGACAGCTGGCAAGATGCATGCCTGCGGCCATGACGGCCATACGGCGATGTTGCTCGGTGCCGCGCGTTATCTCGCGGAGACGCGGAATTTCGCCGGCGAGGCGGTTGTGATCTTTCAGCCGGCGGAAGAGGGCGGCGCAGGTGCTGCGGCGATGATCAAGGACGGGCTGATGGATCGTTTCAGGATCGATCAGGTCTATGGCATGCACAACAATCCTGGACTGCCGCTCGGCGCCTTCTCCATCCGGCCGGGGCCTATCATGGCGGCGACCGACAGCGTCGATTTCAGGATCGAGGGCCACGGCGGCCACGCCGCGCGTCCGCATCTCTGTATTGATCCGGTGCTGGCCGGCTCGCAGCTTGTCGTTGCCCTGCAATCGATCGTGTCGCGCAATGTCGATCCGTTGGAATCGGCGGTGATTTCCGTATGTGAGTTCCACGCCGGCAGTACCAGCAACGTCATTCCCCAAACGGCCGAGCTGCGCGGAACGGTCCGCACCCTGAGGGCGGATATTCGCGACTTGATGGAAAAACGGATTCGAGAGGTCGCCGCCGGCGTGGCGCTGACGACCGGCGCCAGGATCCATGTCAAATTCAGGCGCGGCTATCCGGTCACGGTGAATCACCCCGAGCAGACAGATACCGCGATCAGGATCGCGAAAGAGATTGCTGGCGATAACAATGTACACGGGACGCCGCCGATGATGGGCGCGGAGGATTTCGCCTATATGCTGGAAGCGCGGCCCGGCGCCTTCATCTTCATCGGCAATGGCGATAGCGCGGGCCTGCATCATCCCGCTTACAACTTCAACGATGACGCCATCGTGTACGGCACGTCGTACTGGATCAGGCTGGTCGAGACCACGCTGGCGGCATAAGTGCTTTGCACACAGAACTTGCTACGCGACGCTACAAGCGGCCATCACGCCGCCTTGTCGCGCTGCAGTTGTGTCGCGGCAATTTTCAGATCGCCGACAAAGCGCTCATATTCGCGGGCTCTGGCGTCCTGATCCGGCAGCCGCAGCAGATAGGACGGATGCACCGTCACCAGCGCCTTGCGTCCGTCGGCCATGTCGATCAGCCGTCCACGTGATTTGTTGATTGGCGTGATTTTGCCGAATACGCTTTGCGCCGCGGTCGTGCCCATCGCCACCACCAGCGGCCGGATTGATTGCCGCCAGCTCACGCTCATACCATTGGCGGCACGCCCTGATTTCCGGCGTGTTCGGCTTCTGGTGCAGTCTGATCTTGCCGCGCGGCACGAACTTGAAGTGCTTCACGGTATTGGTAACGTAAACCTTCTTGCGGTCGATTCCGGCTTCCTTGAGTGCGCGGTCAAGCATCTGTGCCGCAGCTCCATGGCTCTCCAATCCTTTGGTTTCACAAACAAAAACGAGGTTGGCGATCTTGGCGAAAGCATCGCCGGAAAGTCCTGGTTGACTCTTGGCTTTGGCCGACATTTACTAGAACATATAGTGAACACTCAGGCTTGTCATCGGCTCTGATGTCACGGACGGATTTTTGATCATGCCTGGAACCGGAAGCAGCGCAGGGAAGCTTGCGCGCCTGCGTGACCGCATCGCGCGCATCGAGACCGATCACGGGGGCGGAATGCCGGACCGGGTGGCGCTCGGTCATGGCGAGGCGGATGCCGTGCTGCAGGGCGGGCTTGCGCAGGGCGCCGTGCATGAGGTGTTCGCGGAGGGGCGGCATAGCACGGCGGCAACAGGGTTCATCGCAGGTCTTGCGCAGCGTGTCGGCAAGGATCGGCCGCTGCTCTGGGTGCGGCAGGATTTTGCCGCGCGGGAATCCGGTGCGCTGTCGATGCGTGGATGGCGGGAGATCGGCCTCGACCCCTGTCTTTTGGTGACGGTCCATGCGCCGGATGTGGAGAGCACGTTGCGGACAGCGGCCGATGCGCTGGCCTGCGATGCGCTCGGTGCCGTGGTCATCGAGATTTGGGGGGAGACGCGTCTGTTCGATCTCGTCGCCAGCCGCAGGCTGACGCTGGCGGCGCGGGCCTCCGGCGTTACCGGGCTGCTGCTACGGGTGGCGGCAAGCCCGCTGCCTTCGACGGCGGAGACACGGTGGATCGTGCGCCCGGCGCGCTCGCCGCCAGGCGCGGCATGGCAGGCGTGGGGCGCCCCCATGCTCGAAACGCGGCTTGTCCGTAATCGTCATGGCCAGACCGGCCAATGGATCATGGAGTGGAAATGTGATGAGTGCCTCTTCCGTGACGTCTCGTTCCATGACTCCGAGACGCATCCTCAGCCTGTGGCTGCCGCGGCTGCCGACCGACCGCATCCGGCGCGAGTTATTGCGCTCCGGCGTGCCGGCTGAAGCAGGAGGGTCACAATCTGGCGCGGCAAAGACAAAGGGAAAGTCGCCCCATATCGTCGTTGCCAAACAAAACAACGCGCTGGTCATCACCGCGCTGGATGATGTGGCTGCACGTCTTGGCCTTGCGGTCGGGCTGCCGCTGGCCAATGCCCGTGCGATCTGTCCCGACATCGACGTGTTCGATGCTGACGAGATTGCGGACGAGCAAACATTGAACGGCATCGCCGACTGGTGCGACCGCTTCACGCCGCTGGTGGCGCTCGATCCGCCGCACGGTCTGCTGCTCGACATTACCGGCTGCGCGCATCTGTTCGGCGGCGAGGCCGCGCTGATGAATGCGCTGTGCGACGCGCTGAGGCGACGTGGCTTTGTTGTGAGCGCGGCGATCGCAGGCACGCCGGTCTGCGCGCGAGCGTTGACGCGCCATGCCCATGGCCGGATTGTCGCGCCTGGCGCGGAGCTGGAAGCTGTTGCGCCGCTGCCGGTGTTCACGCTGGGGGCGGATGATGCGACCACGCGCGGGCTGCGCCGTGCCGGGTTGAAAACCATCGGCGATGTCGCTGCACGCGGCCGCCACGAGATCGCCGCGCGTTTTGGTGTCGCTTTCACAGCGCTCCTGGAACAGGCGCTGGGGCAAGGCGATATGCCAATTAATCCACGCAAGCCGCCGCCGGATTATATCGTCGAGAAGCGGTTTGCCGAGCCGATCACCACCGACGGCGCAATCGCGATGACGCTGGCAGGTCTTGCGCGCACACTCATCGCCGCGATGGAAAAGCATGGCAAGGGCGCGCGGCATCTGGAAGCGAGTTTTTTCCGCACCGACGGCGCGGTGCGAGTCATCGCAGTGGAGACCGGCCGCCCCGTCGCGCGCGGCGAAATCGTCGATCGCCTGTTCCGCGAGCGGCTCGATGCGCTGATCGATCCGCTCGATCCTGGTTTCGGCTTCGATCTGGTGCGGCTGTCCGCAGTGCGAACCGAGTCGGTTGTGCAGGAGCAGCGCGAGCTCGATACGCATGTTCAGGACAATGACGAAGTGTCGGCGCTGATCGACCGCATTGCCGCGCGCATCGGCAGCCATCGCGTCGTCGTGCATCTGCCACAGGATACGCATATTCCCGAACGCGAGGCTCTCTCATTACCGGCGCAACAGCATCTCGTGACGGCCATGCGCGCCGAGTGGCCCGCACGTATCGGGAACGAGCCGCCGCTCCGGCCGTTGCGGATGTTTGCGCGACCGGAGCCGATCGAGGTGAAGTTGGCGGAGGTGCCGGACAAGCCACCGCGTCATTTCATCTGGCGGCGTGTCACTCATACGGTGGTTCGTGCCGAAGGTCCCGAGCGCATTGCGATGGAGTGGTGGCGGACGCAGGAGGCAAGGCCGACGCGGGATTACTTTCGCGTCGAGGATGAAAGCGGATTGCGGTTCTGGCTCTATCGCGACGGTCTTTATGAAGCGGCTGAGAACGACGATACCGTACCGCCAAAATGGTTTGTCCACGGGCTGTTCGCATGAAGCATCCGCGCGACATCCCGTCTTATGCCGAAATCGGCATCGTGACCAATTTCTCGTTTCTGCACGGCGGGTCGCACCCGCAAGAATATGTGCATCAGGCGAGCGAGCTGCGGCTGCCCGTCATCGGTATCGCCGATCGCAACACGCTGGCGGGGGTGGTGCGCGCCTATACGGAGCTGGGAAACCCCGAGGTTCGTTATAAGCCGCGGCTGCTGATCGGATCGCGTCTCGTTTTCATCGATGGGACGCCGGACATTCTTGTCTATCCCAGTGATCGCAACGCCTATGGCCGGCTCTGTCGGTTGTTGACCCGCGGCAAGCGGGCGGCGGAGAAAGGCGAATGCCATCTGAGGCTGGATGATCTGCTGGAGTTTTCCGAAGGCCAGCTTCTCGTGCTGACTTTGCAGCATCGTTTTGAAACGACGAAAGTCCTGAAGGTGCTGGACCGGTTGCGGCAGAGTCGCGCGGACGGCGTCTGGCTCGCGGTAAGTCTGCTCTATCGCGGTGACGACCGGCGCCGTTTGCAGCGATTGCAGCGGATCGCGGCCGCCGCCCGCGTGCCGCTGCTTGCGACCAACGAGGTGCTGTACCATCACCCTGCACGCCGTCCGTTGCAGGATGTCCTCACCTGCATTCGTGAAAAGATCACGATCGATACCGTCGGGCGAAAGCTTGAATTTAATGCCGAACGGTATCTGAAGCCGGCGCATGAGATGGCGCGGCTGTTTCGTGATCTCCCGGAAGCGATCGCCGAAACGGTGGCGTTCGCATCGCGCATCGCATTCACCCTCGACCAGCTCAAATATCAGTATCCCGACGAGCCGGTGCCGCCTGGCAAGACCGCGCAGCGTCATCTCGAGGACCTGACTTGGGCTGGTGTCGCAAGATATTTCCCGGAAGGGTCGGACGACAAATTGCGTGCGGTGCTGCGCAAGGAACTCAACCTGATCGCCGAACTTAAATACGCGCATTACTTTCTCACCGTGCATGACATCGTGCAGTGGGCGCGCAGTCAGAACATTCTGTGCCAGGGCCGAGGCTCGGCGGCGAATTCGGCCGTGTGCTATGTGCTCGGCATCACCGCGGTTAATCCGGCTGAGACCGATCTTCTGTTCGAACGGTTCATCTCGAAAGAGCGGCTGGAGCCTCCGGACATCGACGTCGATTTCGAGCATTCGCGCCGCGAGGAGGTGATGCAGTATGTCTATCGCCGCTATGGCCGCCATCGCGCCGCGATCATCGCCACCGTCATTCATTATCGGCCGCGCAGCGCCATCCGCGATGTCGGAAAGGTGCTGGGGCTGACCGAGGATGTCACGGCGGCGCTCGCCGACACGGTGTGGGGGAGCTGGGGCGATGATGTCAGCGACATGCAGATCAGGCAGGCTGGGTTCGATCCACAAAACCCGATGGTGCGCCGCGCCATTGCGCTTGCCACCGAGTTGATCGGATTTCCGCGTCATCTATCGCAGCACGTCGGCGGCTATGTGCTGACGCAGGATCGGCTCGACACCTATGTGCCGATCGGTAATGCCGCGATGGACGATCGCACCTTTATCGAGTGGGACAAGGACGATGTCGACGCCATGCGGATGATGAAGGTCGACGTGCTCGCGCTCGGCATGCTGACTTGCATCCGCAAATGCTTTGATCTGATCGCCGAGCACAAGGGGAGGCGTTACGAGCTGGCGGACATTAAGTCGAGGGACGACGACGAAGTCTATCAGATGTTGCAGCGAGGCGAATCCCTCGGCGTGTTCCAGGTCGAAAGTCGTGCCCAGATGAACATGCTGCCGCGGCTGAAGCCGCGCACATTCTATGATCTCGTCATCGAGGTCGCCATCGTCCGTCCCGGGCCGATCCAGGGCGACATGGTGCATCCCTATTTGAAACGGCGAGCCATGAAGCCGGAGGATATCGACTATCCCTATCCGAAGGGTGGCGACAGGAATGAACTGCGCAACGTGCTGCACAAGACGCTCGGCGTGCCGTTGTTTCAGGAGCAGGCGATGCGGATCGCCATCGAAGCCGCGAAGTTCACATCTGAGGAAGCTAATGGCCTGCGTCGCGCCATGGCGACATTCCGCAATGTGGGGACCATTGGCTCCTTTCAGGAGAAGATGGTCGGCAGCATGATTGCGCGCGGCTACGATCCGGTATTTGCGAGAAATTGTTTCGAACAGATTAAGGGATTCGGGTCTTACGGTTTCCCCGAGAGCCACGCGGCGAGCTTCGCGCAGCTCGTCTATGTCTCGTCATGGCTGAAGTGTTTCCATCCCGACGCGTTTTGCTGCGGTCTATTGAATTCGCAGCCGATGGGCTTTTACGCACCGGCGCAGATCGTCGGCGATGCCCGCAAGAACGGCGTCGAGGTGCGGCCGATCGACGTCTCGTTCAGCCATTCGCAGAACACTCTGGAAGAGTGTGTGGGCGCGCATCACGCGGTGCGGCTCGGATTCCGTCAGATCGACGGATTCAAGTGGGTTGATAGGGATGAGGAGTATTTGAAACGAGACAAGATTCGGTCCCGGAATAACGAGTTAGACGACTGGGGAGAGCGTATCGTCGCCGCGCGTCAACGTTGTTCGTTCGCCTCCATTGAGGATTTTGCCCGCGACACCAAACTGCCAAAGCGCGCGTTGATCCTGTTGGCCGATGCCGATGCTTTTCGTTCGCTCGGGCTCGACCGCCGTGCGGCGCTGTGGGCGGTGCGCCGACTGCCGGATGACATACCACTGCCATTGTTCGAAAGTGCCGTCGCGCGCGAGTTGCCGGACGAACATGCCGCGCCGCTGCCCGTGATGCCGCTGCCGGAGCAGGTGGTTGCCGATTACCAGACCATTCGATTATCGGTGAAGGGGCATCCGATGGAATTCCTGCGCGCGATGTTCACCCGTGAGCGCCTGGTGAGTTGCGCCGAGATTTGCCATGCCAATGACAGGCGGCGCGTCAAGTGTGCGGGCGTGGTGCTGGTGCGGCAGCGGCCGGGCAGCGCCAAGGGCGTCGTCTTCATGACGCTGGAAGACGAGACCGGAATTGCCAATATCGTGGTGTGGCCGAAGATCATGGAGCGTTACCGCAAGGAGGTGATGGGCGCGCGGCTGATCGAGGTGGAGGGCCATATCCAGAGCAGCCCGGAGCAGGTCGTACATCTTGTCGCAAGCAAGCTGACCGATCGCTCAACCGAGCTGATGCATCTGGCGAACGATGCGCTCGTGCCCAGACATCCGCTGCCGCCGCCGGTCACACCGGCCGAGCCGCTCAACGACGACCGCCGCGAACACCCCGACAATCCGGCACAGAGAGTTCGTCACCCGCGCAACGTGCGCATTCTGCCGCGCTCGCGGGATTTTCATTGAGTTATTCGTTATGCCGGGCATAGCCGCCCGGAAGGAGAACGGCATTGCTTCGCTTGCCTATGACCTCGGCATCATCATTTCCCTATGGATTTCCGCTTCAAGTTCGGCAAATGACGGCCTCAAGCCTGATCGTGCCCTCTCACTCCACCGACGCGCCGACAGGCGGTCCGCCCGGTGGGCGATGCAGGAAGGTGATCGTCGCGAACGCGCCGAGCCAGGAGCCGACCGCGGCGAAGGCCACATAGACCCAGTTCTCGGTATAACTGATCACGGCGAAGGACGAGAGCAGGTACCAGATGCTGCTCCAGGTCGCCGCCGGAACGCGCCGTCGCGCCACCACGGCCGAGGTGAACATCACATAAACGGCATCGGTCGCCGCGGTAGCGAGTACGACACCCACGGCGGTCAAGGGATCAATAGCGGCCATGACAGCTCCTTGCATTCGCATAAACATGAAATAGGGCCGGTGCGCTGTCCCGCGCCGTATCGCATCGGCAGTTGACGTTGGATGGCAAATATTAATGCGCCGGTATGCATTTGCTGGAAATCAACGTTGCGATCGGCGCCGATTGATTATCGTCCGCCTCATACCCGAAAACGAAGACGCCGCCGGTACAAATAACGTATTTCATTTCTTGCGGCGGGTGACATAACCCGCAGTCGGACCATTCACGGAGAAGCAGGTATGAGCGAGGCGGAGCAGGGCAAATCCATCGGAATGGCGGAACTGAAGGCTGCCGCCGCTCGGCTCGCCGGACGAGTGATTCGTACGCCGCTGGTTCATTCGCGCACGCTGTCCGAAATCACCGGGGCCGAGGTCTGGCTCAAGCTGGAAAATCAGCAGTTCGTCGCCTCTTTCAAGGAACGCGGCGCGGCCAACAAGCTCCTCACGCTGTCGGCGGACGAAGCGCGGCGCGGCGTCATTGCCATGTCCGCGGGCAATCACGCCCAGGGCGTTGCCTATCACGCTCATAATCTCGGAATCGCCGCCACGATCGTGATGCCGAAATCAACGCCTTTTGTGAAGGTGTCGCGAACCAGGAAGCTTGGGGCGCGGGTGCGGCTCGAGGGCGAAATGCTGGCGGAGTCCGCCGCGTTTGCCCGGCAACTGGCCGCGGATGAAAATCTTGTCTTTGTCCATCCCTACAACGATCCGGCCGTGATCGCCGGGCAGGGCACGGTGGCGCTCGAGATGCTGGAAGATCAGCCGGCGCTCGATTGTATCCTTACGCCCGTCGGTGGCGGCGGACTGGTCGCGGGTTGCGCGATCGCGGCGTCGGGTCATGCGTCGGCGGTCGAGGTGATCGGTGTCGAAGTGGAGTCGTACGCCGCCGTGGCGCAGCATCTCGCCGGGCATCCGATCTCGGTCGGCGGCGCGACCATCGCCGAAGGCATCGCGGTGCGCGATGTCGGTTCGCTGCCGCTGGCGATCCTGCGCGAGTATGGCATCGAGGTGATGACGGTCGCGGAGCGTTTGATCGAGAAGGCCGTCATCCAGATGCTGGAGATCGAGAAGACCGTGACGGAAGGTGCGGGCGCGGCCGCGCTTGCGGCGCTGATGAGCGATCCCGGGCGGTTCGTCGGGCGCAAGATCGGCTTGATCGTGTCCGGCGGCAACATCGATACGCGGACGCTTGCAAATGTGTTGATGCGCGGGCTGGTGCGCGACGGCCGGCTGATCGATCTCGTCGTGGAGATTTCTGACAAGCCCGGAGCGCTGGCCGAACTCGCATGCGTCATTGCCGAACTCCGTGGCAACATCGTCGAGGTGCAGCACCAGCGTCTGTTCAGCGCTCTGTCCGCCAACATGACCGAGGTCGAGCTGGTGATCGAGGCGCAAGACACCGCGCACGGCAGCGCCATCGTCGCCGGCCTGGAAGCCAAAGGCGTGAGAGCGCGCCGCCGCGACCGGCTGGTGCTATCAAGGGATTGAGAACGCCATTACATTGGATCGTTGCGGCCTGCACCAGAACATGGAAGCGCATGGAGGCGTATCAAACATGACGGACGTGCGGACCACGGTCTGATGCCCAGGATTTTCACCGATCCCGCCGCAATCGTTGATGACATCATCCGCGAGACCGGTTCTCGTCTGGTGGTGGGACTGCCGCTTGGGCTCGGCAAGGCCAATCACATCGTCAATGCGCTGTATCGCCGGGCGGAAGCCGATCGCAATCTCGACCTCACATTGTTCTCGGCGCTGACGCTGGAGAAGCCACGGCCATCGAACGAGTTGGAAAAGCGTTTCATTACGCCAGTGATCGATCGCCTGTTCGGCGATTGGCCGGACCTCGATTACGCCGCCGCTTTGCATAATGGCGCGTTGCCGCCGAACGTCAAGGTCACCGAGTTTTTCTTCCTGGCAGGAAAATGGCTGCGCAACACCTATGCCCAGCAACACTACATCGCCGCTAATTACACTCACGCCGCGTCCTATATCCTCGACCGCGGCCTCAACGTCATCACTCAACTCGTGGCGAAGCGCGTCGTCAACGGTGAGACGCGCTACAGTCTGAGCAGCAACACGGACACCACGCTCGACCTTCTGCGCGCCCGCGCTGCGGGCCGCGCGTCGTTCAAACTGGTGGGACAGGTCAACTCGCAATTGCCGTTCATGCCCGGCGCCGGCGATCTTCCAGCCAGCGAGTTCAGCGCGGTCCTCGATAGCCCCGCCACCGACTTTCCGTTATTCGCGCCACCGTCCGAGCCGGTATCCGACACCAAATATGCCATCGGCCTGCACGCGGCCGGGCTGATCAAGGACGGCGGAAGTTTGCAGATCGGCATTGGCCAGACCGGCGATGCGCTGGCGCAAAGCCTGATCGTTCGTCACCGCGATAACGCGCGCTTTCGTGAGATCGCCGCACGGCTTGCACCAGACAGTGCAATGGCGGAGACCGCGCCGTTTGCAACTGGTCTTTATGGCGTCAGCGAAATGGTTTTCGAGGCGTTTCTCGGGCTGATTAAAGCGGGCGTGTTGAAGCGCGAGATCGACGGTGCGGTGCTGCACGGCGCGTTCTTTCTTGGACCGCAATCGTTCTATCACGCGTTGCGCGAGATGACGCCGGACGAGCGCGCCCGCATCCAGATGACAGCGGTGTCCTTTACTAATGAACTTTACGGCGATGAGGCCGCCAAGCGTCGCGCCCGAGTTGACGCGCGCTTCGTCAACAACGCGATGATCGCAACCCTGATGGGGGCTGCGATCTCCGATGGTCTCGACAATGGTCAGGTGGTGAGCGGCGTCGGCGGACAATACAATTTTGTGGCGCAGGCTTTTGCGCTCGAGGGCGCGCGCTCGATCCTCACTCTGGAATCGACCAGACGAGAGAAGGGCGGCGTGGTGTCCAATATCCGCTGGACCTACGGCCATGCCACCATTCCGCGCCACCTGCGCGATATCGTGGTCACCGAATATGGAGTGGCGGACCTGCGCGGAAAAGCCGATGCCGATGTGATCGCGGCGATGCTCAACGTAACGGACTCGCGTTTTCAGGACCAGTTGATGCGGCACGCGATCGACGCCGGAAAACTGCCGCGCGATCACCGGATTCCCGCAGCGCATTGCGACAACACGCCGACGCGCATCGCAGCTGCGCTGAGCCCCGCGCGAACGGCTGGACTGCTGCCATCGTTTCCGTTCGGCAGCGATTTCACCGAGATCGAGCAGCGGCTGATACCGGCGCTTGAAATCTTGCGCGACGCATCACGTTCGCCGTTGGCGCTCATCAAGTTGCTGATGGAAGGATTGCGCCCCGGCGATGCATCGGTGCAACCCGCGCTTGCACGTATGGGGCTTGATCATCCGAATACGTTTTCGGACAGGCTTTATCGTGCGCTTCTCAACGGCGCGCTGAAGGAGAGCAAGAAGTAAACACAGCGCCATCCTCGTCTCGCACCGAGCGATGACGCTAGGTCATCGGTTCTTGTTGTTCGGCTTGCGCTTCTCGATGAACGCCGCCATGCCTTCGGCGCGATCTTCCAGCGCGAAGGTCGAACGAAACAGGTCGCGCTCGACGTTCACGCCTTCCGACAGCGTCGTCTCGAAGGCGCGATTCACGGCGTTCTTGGCCATGGCCGCGGCAGGACGCGACATCGAAGCGATTTTTTTCGCCGCAGCCATCGCCTCGTCCATCAGTTTGTCAACGGGCACGACCCGGCTGACGAGGCCCGAGCGCTCCGCCTCGGCAGCGTCCATCATCCGGCCGGTGAGGCAGAGGTCCATCGCCTTCGCCTTTCCAATGGCGCGGGTCAGGCGCTGCGTGCCGCCGATGCCGGGAATGGTGCCAAGCGTAATTTCGGGTTGGCCGAATGTCGCGGTGTCGGAGGCGATGATGATGTCGCACATCATGGCCAACTCGCAGCCGCCGCCGAGCGCATAGCCGCTGACCGCAGCGATAGTGGGCTTGCGGCAGGAGGCGATGCGGTCGCCCCCGATCGCTTTGAAGTCCTCGTTGAACATGTCGATGAAACTTTTCGGCTGCATCTCCTTGATGTCGGCGCCGGCGGCAAAAGCCTTTTCGTTGCCGGTGATCAGGATGCATCCGATTTCGCATTCGGCTTCGAATTCATCTACCGCAGCAGCGATTTCGCGAAGTACCGCGAACGACAGCGCATTGAGCATTTTCGGGCGGTTCAATCTGATGACACCGACCTGGTCCTTACTCTCGACGATGATGTGCTCAAAACTGCGCATGGTCCGTCCCGCGTTGTCATTAGCCGGTCGTTAAGGAGACGCGGCAGCGGACAATGTGCCTGCGGTCCAGTCGCGCCGCAAGCTTGCGGCAGCGAACACGAGGTCCACACCACCAGCAGGTCAATATACGCCGGCTTGAAAATCGGCGGCACGCCGTCGGGACGACGGACCATAAAGTCTCGGAGAACGGAATCCTGGCGGCCGTATGTCGGATCAGGCCATAAACATCCGGGCGGCGGACCCGATCGTGAGCAAACCGCCGAAGGCGATGAATATCTTGCCGATCAGAGAGGTATGGTTCCAGGCAGAGCTGTCGCTTGATGCCGCCTGGCCGGTATCGCCACTAGAGGGCGACGTGATGTCAATCGAGGCCAATGCCAGGTGAGGTGCGTCCTGATGGCTGTCGGCCAGGGCGCGGTCAATTTCGTTGAGTTCATCTGAGGGAACGATATCCACGGCGGCCGCAAGGGAGGGGGTGTTGTCGGCGTGTGGCGCTGCATCCCCCTGATTAGCCAGCATCTCGCCGGCGCTATTGGCAAGTGCGCTCGCTTGGACTTTTGGTGACTCGTCCTTGGACAAATCTTCCGTGGTGCCAGGGGAGATATCGGTGCTGGCGTTTGCGTTGGCGACCGTCGGCGGCAGCGGTATGTGCTTGTTGCTATCCTGGATTGCAGAGGCAGTTGTTTCCTCCGCTTTTTTATCGGTTTTTGATTCGGGCTTGGTCGATTTCCGCGTGCGCGTGGCTTGCCGCTTGTGCGGTGGGTGTTTGGCAAGTTTGCCGGACCTGACCGGCGCCACCGCTTTTTCGGTATGGGCGGCGGCTACTCCGGTGGGTTCCGCCACGCTGTCTGTCGCGCGCATTGGCCCCGCGAAACCAAGTAAAAGTCCGGCTGCGATGATCAACGCCGAGCGCCCGCTAGCCCCGATGCTCATGACGATTTCTCTCCGGTATGTCGGTTCCCTGACCGGCAAAAGAAACGCCCGGAGTGGCCACATCGGGGCAAAAAAAGGGAATTTTTCGACCACTACGGGCCAAACCGCGGTCAAAGCACCGAAAATGAGGTAGCACATGCCTGGTTTTGGCTCTGGGCCCGCTGCAGGTGCGCCCGGTTATCGGTCTGGCTAGCCGTGTATCTCGGAAGAAGAAACCGGCTTTCGGATAAGGATTATGCTCGATCAAAGGATACGGGTATCGAAGATACGGCTAAAGAGTAACGCAACTCTATCCGGTTCTAGCCATCGCCCGCAGCGGCCGCTTGTTGCGTTCGATGAAAGCGCAGTACCTGTTGCGCAGTGGACTGGCGCAGACATTCATAGGTCCGCTTCGCGGCATCGATGTTCGTCATCTCAACATGAGTCAGATCGCGGCGCATGTCGATGATGGTTTTCACTGTTGCCCAGGAGAGGCCGCCTACCTTAGCCAGAATAAGTACGCCCTCGGTTTGGGATTCGATCATCATTTTTTCGGCGTCTGCGATCGAGACATTGGCGAGACAGGCAATGGCGGCATTCGTTTCATCGAACTTTCTGGCTTCCGCAAACGCAGCGACTTCTTGCTCGTCCAACCGCCCATCTTCGTACAGCGACCTGACCAGCCCATGTGCGATCGTCGTTTCCCTGATGATGGTCCCGGGCGCCGAACGTGCTCGCCGCGTTACCTCGCTAACGACGACCGAAACGTCGTTTGTCAGATCTGGGTTAGCCGCCGCGAGACGCGCCCGCACCGTGGCGGAGGCCTTTGCGATCAGCTTCAAATAGTGATGCCGCGGGATCGACCGCCGCATTCCGACGCAGGTCGCGATGTCGTCGTTGCCTTCGGCGCGTTCGACCAACTGCGTGAAGCCAAGCTCGGAAAAATCAGCGCCCGGATTGTTAACGGTGCTTTTGACGACTTCGTCGTTGCCTCGCTCGATCAGAACATCGGTGACCGCGACGCTTAAAACTCTCCGCGTGGAGATCGCCAGCAAATGAGCCTGGCTTTTGCTGCGGACGCTCTCGATAAGCACATCATCGCTGAGCCGCTCGGATTGCGACAGCACGGGTGCGGCGACTTCGATCAGATCGTCGAAGGCGAGGACGTGAATGATCTGCGGCGGAGCCTTTGCAACGGGAGCCAGGCGTCTGGCAAGCAGCGCTTTCGCCGAACTCTCGATGTGCTGAATCAAGCAATTAAAAACGTCATCGAAGAGCGTGATTTGATCGTCGGAATAGTCGACCGTGTGGTTCAGGAAAAGGTCGGTGACTCGCTGCAGTGTTTCGATCCGCCGCGCGATTGTGCCATGGGTGAGAACGGTCTGGAGTTCCTCGAGCAGATTTGCCGACCCCGCCGATTTGGAAAGCATGGCTCTATCCTAGAGTTCTGCAGTGACGTTCCGATCGCGCTGATCCAGGATGACTGCCGCGGCAGACCACTGCGGAATCGAGCGATCGGAGCCAAACTATTCAAATGGCCCGTCGATGAGTAGCTGGGCGGGGAATTTACGGCGAAAAGCCTTTAAGTTTGGTGTGTTTTTTTATCGGGATGTGCCTCGGATAGGTTGTTCTACGCGGAACGCTGCTCTTTATCAGATACCCATGGCGCTTGCCCTTTCGCCGATTCGGGCACAACCTAGCCGTGGCCGAACGGCTGATTGCTTGTAATTTGAGAAGATTTTACTTTGCCATTCGAACCTTCTTCCCCGCAAACCCGACCAATTCTACGAGACGGCAAGTGAGTACGACTCAGGCGGCTTCCGATGAAGCTCTAATTGCCAGGATCGCTCAAGGCGACCGCCTCGCCATGCAGGTGCTGTACGGGCGTCATCACGTCAGGGTCTTTCGTTTTGGACTGAGACTCGTGCGGAACGAACAGATCGCCGAAGACCTTATCAGCGAGGTTTTTCTCGATGTGTGGCGTCAGGCCGGCAAATTCGAAGGGCGATCCGCTGTCTCCACCTGGTTGCTGGCAATTATGCGATTCAAAGCCCTCTCTGCGCTTCGCCGCAGGAAGGATGCCGAACTCGATGATGAGACGGCCAATGAAATCGAGGATCAATCCGACGATCCGGAGGTGACGGTACAGAAGAAGGATACGGGAAACGCGCTCCGCAAGTGTCTGATGCAGCTTTCAGCCGAGCACCGAGAGATCGTCGATCTCGTCTACTACCACGAGAAATCGGTGGAAGAGGTCGCTGAGATTGTCGGGATACCCGAGAACACTGTTAAGACGCGATTGTTCTACGCGCGCAAGAAACTGGCCGGTCTGCTGCAGGCAGCCGGAATCGAACGAGGTTGGCCATGACAGCGGCGAAGAGGGTCACGGACGACGAGCCTGGAGATGTCGAGGCGCTGCTACCGTGGCATGCTGCCGGCACGCTGAGCACGCGTGACATCCGTCGGGTTGAGGAAGCGCTCGCGCGCGATCCCGATTTGGCGAAGCAATATGCGGTGATCCGGGATGAATATGTTGAAACCATTTCACTCAATGAAAGCCTCGGTGCTCCGTCTTTGAGCGCGCTGCAAAAACTGTTCGCCGCAATCGACGCCGAGCCGGCACTGAGCGTTCCAATAGCGCGCCTCGGCCTGTGGGCGCGGGTTTCGCAGTTCTTTAGCGACCTGTCGCCGCGCACATTGGCGGCGGCCGGTGCGGTCGGAGCGCTCGTGGTTGTGCTCCAGGCCGGCGTGATCGCCGCGATGCTGACGAAGGACGATGGCGGCCAATCGTTTCGCACAGCGTCTCACAGCGCGCCGGATGCACCATTGACCCGCGGACTGGCCGTGGAAACGGGACCGAAGGCGTTGGTACGGTTCGCGCCGGATGCGCGCATGTCCGACATTAGTGCTTTCCTGGACACCTACCAGGCCACGATTGTTTCGGTGTCCCGCAACGGCCTGTTCCAGCTGCGCTTCGATCAGCATAAGGATTTTCCTGGCCTGTTGGGCAAGCTCCAGAGCGAAGCGATCGTCAATCTGGCGGTTCCTGCCGAGTAGTGGACGTGAACTTTTTCTGACCGCACTCGGTTTCCGCTTTGCGGCGCCAGGGGAGCCACAATGGAGCACAGTGCGATGCGCCAGCGCATGACGGGCATAACGAAATGGAGCGCCGCGCTCTTTGCCCTGACAAGTTTGTGCTGGTTCGCATGCGATGCTTCGACGGCACATGCGCAAGGTTATATGCAAGGATCCAGGGGCTCTCCGGGCTTCGGTACGCAAGGGCGCGCGCCGATGCCCTCGCCGGGCGGCGGACCGCGCGGCATGGGGCTAGGCTCCGGCTTGGGCTTGGGTTACGGGCTAATGCTCGGTGCCATCGGGACTTCCAGCAGAGCACCTTATGTCGAAGCACCTTACCGTGCCATCGAGCGCGACGGCAGTGTGAACAGCCGGTCATCGCGGCCTCAACCCCGCAAAACAGTTATCCGTGAACAGAAACCGCGAAAGCCGGTCATCGGGGTCACGGCGTCAGGCATTTCCTATATTCGCTACGCGTCTAATACATTTCCGGTTTGCACAGGCGGCAATGGCGCGATGAGCGGCGACTGCAACGGCCGTCCGTTCGTGGCCGACCTCGGAGGCAATGGTCCGCCGGCCCAGGATCAGAACGGCGGGCCTCGCCGCAATGCGAGGCAGGCCGCAGTGACGCGCAACTATCTGCCCGGCGAGATTGTTGCTGAGACGGCCGCGATGCCGGATGCGCAACTCACTGCTCTGGCGCGGCGGCATCGGTTGAAGCGTGTCTTCTCTCAGAATTTTTTGCTGACGGGCAGTACGGTCAGTCTGTTTCGCATCGTCGGCCGCCGGCCGGTCGAAGATGTGCAACGTGAACTGCGCGCCGATGCGGCCGTGCGTTCGGCGCAGCCAAATTTCCGCTATATTCTCCAGGATCAGAAGACGGTGGTAGTGACCGAAGGCGATCCTGCGCAGTATGCGCTGGCAAAGCTGCGGCTGCCGGAAGCGCATGGGTTGGCACACGGCAACGGCGTCATTGTAGCGGTGATCGATTCCGCAATCGATGCGGATCATCCTGAACTCGCCGGTTCGATAGCGGCGAGTTTCGATGCACTCGACAGCAAAAGCGAGCCGCACGTGCACGGCACCGGTATTGCCGGTGCGATCGTCGCCCATGCGCGGCTGATGGGGAGCGCTCCGTCCGCCAAGATTCTCGCGATCCGTGCCTTCGGTGTGACGCAGGGCACGGCCGAGAGCGCCTCGTTCACCATCCTCAAGAGTCTCGACTACGCGGCGGCTCATGGTGCGCAGATCATCAACATGAGTTTTGCCGGTCCGAAGGATGCGCTGGTCTCGCGCGGCATTGCTGCGGCCGCGGCGAAAAGCATCGTCATGGTGGCCGCGAGCGGTAATGCGGGTCCGAAATCGCCGCCGCTCCATCCGGCCGCCGACGCGCAGGTGATCGCGGTGAGCGCGACCGACGCCGACGACCGGCTGTTCGCGGCCTCCAATCGTGGCAGCCACGTTGCAGTCGCTGCCCCCGGCGTTGATATTTTTCTTCCTGCACCGAACGGCAAATATCAGATGACGTCGGGGACTTCGTTCTCCGCAGCTTACATCAGTGGTCTTGCTGCACTGGTTCTGGAGCGTCGTCCAACGCTGACACCCGCCGAAGTCCGCGCCATTCTGACGACAAGCGCGCGCGATCTCGGTGTGCCTGGCCGTGACGATCTGTTCGGTGCCGGCGAGGCGGATGCGTGTCGCGCTGTGCAAGCTGTTCCGGAAAACGCGGTTCCGACCGCTGACAAAACCGCGCCCGTCAGGGCCGGGTCTGATCCGGTGCCTGCCGCATCCAGTGCTGTTCCTGTGACGACCAGTGAGGCCGCGCCTTCAAGCGAACCGCAGCCAGCGCCGGTGAGTACGAATCCAGGCGGCACTGATTCGCCCGCGAAATAGCTAGAGCGTTTTGAGCGAAGTGAATGCTGGTTCGCGTGAAGAACACGCGTCAAATCAAAATCATAAAGCTCTGCTTCCGATTCCATCAGAGTCTTTTCAGATCGTTAAAAAAGTTTCTGTCTTCCTTGAACGTTTTCAGGGGACTCGACGACAGAATGAGTGTGGGAGGCCAAACTCCCCTGAGGCTATATTAGGCGCGAGCGCCCATCCACCCCAGCGCCCATATGGCTTGACCCGCCCGGTTGTCCCCCCGGGCGGGTCTTCTCATTTCTGTGTCCTTTTGATGTGCCGGCGTTTGTTCTGCGCTCCTATGCACAAAAGGCACATAGGAACAACCGAGTTGTTTCCGCGTTTCACCCCCCCCGCAACAACAGGAGATTTGCGATGGATTGGAACCGTGTCGAAGGAAGCTGGAAGCAACTCAAAGGTGCGGTCAAGGAGCAATGGGGCAAGCTGACCGACGATGATCTTGATGTCATCGGTGGGAGGCGCGAACAGCTTGAGGGCAAAATTCAGGAACGCTACGGTTATCAGAAGGACCAAGCGAAGAAAGAAATCGATGATTGGTACGGTCGCCAGAAGTGGTGATCCTCAGCCCCGCCAAAAGGCGGGGCTTTTTATTGTGATTAGCGTTTCGGCGTAGGTCGGCAGCGTGCCATTCATCGCCGGAGCGAGCATAGTTTGTTTCGATTGTACGTTTGTGATCCCGCCACGCAGCATCTCCTTGCCGTTTGCGAGGCCGCCTGTAACACCCGTCCTGTGGACTGCTTCCACAATGGCGTCATATTCACGCCACAAAGCACTGGACTTCGCGCAGGTTTTCCACAGAATATCCCGCAAGCTTGAATGATTCGTTCGTTGCGTCTGCGTCCGTTTCCCTCCCTGCGGACTGTCCCCCCAATGACTCAACGATACGATGCCGGGCGTACGCCCGACCACGCTCAAGATGTCCTCAATCGCTGGTGTGTACTTGCCGAACAGCGGCTCGATTTTCTGATCGAGCTTTATGAAAGCGGCAGGTGGCGACGTTACCATTCCGAAAATGCTTTCATGGAAAACCTGCGGGAGGCAAAGACCGTCGTCGAAGTCTGGCGAATGCTGGCGCGGCGTGAAGCCATGCCGGACAATCGGGCAGTCGACTGGTCGTGGCTCAATCGACCCTCGGACTCTTCCGCTATTCAGGGTGACACCGTGCCGGTTGGAGCTGCGGTGCCCCGTGCAGCGCTGGCGATTGCCGGATCACAAGAGGACTCGATGCTTCGAGCGAACAACGATGTGCCGGCTGGAAAAGCGGCCTAGAGCCTTTCCGTTTCTGTTAGAATCAGAAGCGGGGCCCTGAGGTGACTTGCCGAGGCATGTGTGGCTTGAATCGTTGCCATCACCGCTTCGCTTGCCATCTCGATTTCAACGCACCGCGTTGGCGCCGATAACGATCTGCGCGTATTTCGCAGCGCCATTGGCTGCGAGGTCCGGCGTCACGGGCTTGGCGTGGTCAAGCCCCACCACCGCGCCGCGCGGCGTGTCTGAAATCACATTGGTGTTGACCAGCGCGGTACCAGCGCCGTCCGCGACCGAGACTCCGATGCCAATGAAGGTTTTACGGATCACGTTGCCTGTGATCGCGACATCGCGAAGATATTTGCCCCAGCCTGCCATGATGCCGAACGACGGCGCGTTCTCGATGACGTTTCCGGTCACTGACGTATCCGCCTCGACGTAGATGCCGATGCCGGCATCGTCGTCAGGGGCGGTGCCGATCGGACGCTTCGGCAACAGGTTGCGGATGATGTTGCCCTGAACGACCGCAAGCCGTCCGCCCTCATTGAAGTTGCAGACGGAGACGCCGACCGCCGCACCGTCCACGGTGTTGTTGGCGATCACGGCGCCCTCGAAGGCGAATTCGGAATACAACGCCACCTCGCGCACGCCGCTGATGCTGTTGCCGGTGATCTGGATGTTTGAGGCCGAGTTGCCGCGCACGGCGGAGTAATCGCAATCGCTGATGCGGTTGCCGCTGACAATGACATTGCCGGCGCGAAACGCGTTGATGGCGTTGCCGTACTGGCCCGAGCCGCCTTTGCCGGCCTTGATGTTTTCGATCCGGTTGCCGGTGACGATCGAACCGTCGTCGCCGATGGCCGTGCGCAGGATCTCGATGCCGTTGTCTTTTGTCCCGAGAATGGTGTTGCGCGCGATCGTCAGCCCGAGCGCGTCGAAGGAGACAATCCCCGTCGTTTCAATTTTATCGATGACATTGCCGCTCATCTCACCGGCGACATTTTCGAGCCAGATGCCGTTGCCGCCGCTGCCTGTGATTGCGCAATCCAGAATCCGGACATCGCGCCCGCCAAGGCAATGGATCAAGCCGCGCCGCCCGGGGAGGGGAATGCCGTCTCCATCAAGGGTGAGGTTGTTGAGACCGATGTGGTCGGCACCCTCGGCTGCCAGCAGCGAAGCGCCGCCTGTGAACATCAGTGTGGTCGCGCCGCGCACGCCGATGAGTTGCGAGCCTTTGGCAAGTTGCAGCGGTCCGGTGCGGTAGACGCCGGGGGGCAGCGCGAGCGGCGCGTTGGCGCGGGTCGCCTCATCGATCGCCCGTTGCAGCGCGCGGGTCTGGTCGCCGGTTGCGTTGGGCCGTACGCCATAATGAGTGGCGTCGCGCCCGAGCGTCGATGTCAGCGGAGCCGCACGGACTGCATCCGCCGGCATCGCCACTGCACCGGCGATGCCGGCGGCGGAAGCTCCGAGGATATGGCGGCGATCGATATCCATGGATTGTTGATCCTCTGAAGCCAAAGCAAACGCCTTCGTCTGGATGTAACCCGGAAAACGGGGATGACGGCTGGCGGCGGCGACGAAGGCGAGCGATTGTTGGCGACAGGGTTAATGCGGCGGCGTCGGGACCATTGGATTGTGCGGCACGAACAATCGTCCGCGCTCGACGACGACGACCACGACGAAAGCGGCGATTGTGCAAAGGAAAGCGCCGGTCGCGAACGGCAGCATGGTGCCGTTGAAATCCTGCCCGATCAGGGCGCCGACGCCGCTGCCTAACAACGTTGTGATCGAGCCGAACAGGGATGATGCGGTTCCCGCGATATGGCCTTGCGGTTCCATCGCGAGCGCGGTGAAGTTCGAGAACATCAGCCCGAAAGCAAACATCGTGCCGATCGCGAACATCATATAGATCGGAAACGACAGCCAGCCCTGCCACGCGGTGAGCAGCGTCAGCGCTGCGATCACCACCGATCCCGTCAGAGCGCCGTGCGAGATCACCCGCATGCCGAACCGGCCGACAATGCGCGCGTTCAGGAAACCCGCCGCGGCAAGGCCGGTGGCGATGGCGGCGAAGGCGAGCGGAAAAGAGTCGCCGAGGCCGTAGATTCCGGTGAAGATCTGCTGTGAGCAGAACACATAGGCGAACAACACGCTCTGGATGCCGCCGGCGGCGAGTGCATATCCAATGGTCTGCCGGTTGGTGACAGTCTGGCGGAATGCGTCGAACACGCTTGCAGCGGTCAGCGGCTTGCGTCCCGCGGCCGGCAGGGTCTCCGGCAATCGGATTGCGCACCACGCCAGGGCGAGCAAACCGTAGGCGGTCAGCACCACGAAGATGCCGCGCCACTCTGCGAACAGCAGAATCGCTTGACCGAGTGACGGCGCAAGGATGGGCACCGAGATGAAAATCATCATCGCCAGCGACATCACGCTCGCCATGCGCCGTCCAGCGTAGCAGTCGCGCACGATCGAGGTGGCGATGACGCGGGCGGCCGAACTTCCAACCCCCTGCAGCACCCGCGCCAGCAGCATCATTTCAAACGAGGATGCGATCACCGACAACAGGCCCGCGGCGCTGTAGAGCAGCATTCCACCGATCAGGATCGGACGGCGGCCGAACCGGTCAGACAGCGGCCCCATGATGAACTGGCCTGCGCCGAAGCCGGCCAGATACACCGAGATCACGGCCTGGACGTGGTTGGGATTGGTGATCCCATAGGCATTGCCGACGTCCGGCATCGCCGGCAACATCATGTCTGTCGCAATTGGGTTGAGCGCCATGATGCAGGCGACGAGGGCGACAAACTCAGGAAACCCTCTCGGCTGATGGGCTTGTGATACCCACCCGTCCATATCGGTGTCGGTCATCGATTTGTCTCGGGAGATCGGTAAGCAGCCATATCGATACCGCTGTTGCGCTGCACAATGCCCGTTTCGGACATGGCTGTCCATCGCCGAACGCGGGGGACCATGAGTTTTCGAGGTTTACGCGCGGCGTAACTCCTTCACTAGCTCCAGCAATATAGCCTCGCCGGCATCGGCCAGATGCTCCAGCGTCATGCCGCCGGGGACGCGAGCCGAGCCGTCGCGCCTCAGCGGTGGAACATGAATGAACGCAGCGAGGCGCGGTCCCGTTTGATGATCGGCGGCCTCGATGGCGCGCCAGCAGAGGTAATTGCAAACATAGCTGCCGGCATCGCGCGAGGCGCGGGCGTCGATGCCGGTCAGGCGTGCCGCGCGCAGCAGCCTGAAAACATGCGGTCCGAACGCACGCGCATTCGCCGTGCCTGCGATCGAGCCCTTACGAACCCGCGCTCCGCGCCGGTCCGGCCAGATCGTCGTTATCGCGTTTCGCGCGCGGGTTTCGATCCGCAGCCAGGGTGTGCGCGCCGCAAGGCCGAACATCAAGAGCGCGTGCGGACGATGCGTTGCAAGAAGCTGCGGCAGTTCAAGATCCACCGTGGCGTACGCGACATCGAAGATGTGGGTCGTGATCGTGACGTCGCTCAGCGCGGGTCGACGCAGCTTTGCGAGTCGTTCGACCAGCGGTGGGGTTGGGTTGAACGGCGCGCCAGGAAACGGGCCGAAGCCGGTGATGAGGATGCGGAGACCTTTGCTCATTCCAAACTGGGTCCATTTGCTCTTTTCCCTCTTCCCTGCGGGAGAGGATAATCCGTCATCTCAGCAGTTCCGCGATCTGACTCGCCCCCAGTCCCGGCGTGAGACGACCTTCGGCGACCGCGGTCTCGGTCGCCTTCACTTTTGCGCGGATCGAAGGATCGTTGCGCAGGCGCGCTGTCATGCGATCCTCGAACATCGACCACATCCACTTCACCTGTTGCAGGCTGCGCCGCTGCGTGAACTCGCCGGACGCGTTCATCGCGGCGCGGTGCTCGACGATTGTCTGCCACAGCTCCGGGATGCCTGATCCGGTCAGCCCCGAGTACGTCACGACCGGCGGAGACCAATGCTGCGAGCGGGGCGCGAGAATTTTTAGCGCGGAACGGTAGGACGCGGCCGCGGCATTGGCGCGCGGCAGATTATCGCCGTCGGCCTTGTTGATCGCGATCATATCGGCGAGCTCGACAATGCCCTTCTTGATGCCTTGCAATTCGTCGCCGGCGCCGGGCAGCATCAAAGCGAGGAAGAAATCCGTCATGTCGTACACGGCGGTTTCGGACTGTCCGATTCCCACCGTCTCCACCAGGATCACGTCGAAGCCCGCCGCTTCGCACAAAAGCATCGCTTCGCGCGTCCTCGCCGCAACACCCCCTAGCGTTCCCGCGGCAGGCGAGGGCCGGATGTAGGCCGCCTCGCATGCTGCCAGTCGCGCCATCCGTGTCTTGTCGCCCAAAATCGAGCCCCCGCTGCGCACCGAGGACGGATCAACCGCCAGCACCGCGATCCGGTGGCCACGCGTGATCAGGTCCATGCCGAGCGCGTCGATGGTGGTGGATTTGCCGACGCCGGGTGAGCCAGTGATGCCGACGCGAATGGCATTGCCGGTCGCTGGCAGAAGTTCCTGCACCAGTTCGCGCGCGGTGGCCTTGTGATCGGCGCGGCGGCTTTCGATCAGGGTGATGCCGCGCGCCAGCGCTGCGCGATTGCCGGCGCGGATGTTGGCAGCGAGGAGCTCGGGATTTCCGGCTACGTTCATCCCGCGAGTCTATTCGCGCGGTATGAAGCGATTGGGAATGCGTCGGTGCGGCAACATTTCAAACATCCGGTTTCGCACGATGGAGGAGAAAATCCACTACGCGCTCCAACGGATCAAGATCGTCTGTGTAAATCGCCCATAAAACGTCGAGGTCTATTCGATGATAGACATGGCGGATAAAGTTGCCGAGATCAGCAACTTGCCGCCACGGAATATCCTGGTGTTCACTCTTCCAGTTTTCGGGAATGTGACGCGATGCCTCGCTGAGTATTTCAAGGAATCGTTCGAATGCTGCACGTGTTGCCATATCTGTGGCGACAGCTTCGGGAGTCTTGTCGATTAACAGCTTCCTGATTTCCAGAATTGCATTCTTCATATCCATCAGGCGCCAATAAGTCCGGTCAGTCATTGAATACCTCAATGATTTCCGGTCGAATGGTATTTGCCAGTCCGGGCTCTAAGCTGCGCCGCATAAACATATTTGCGGAGAGGCCGAGTTCGTCGCCGATGATATGCGATATACCGACAAGATCGATTAACGAAAACTTCGTCTCGGGTTTGATATCGACGAGAACGTCAAGATCGCTATCGGGTCTGGGGTTGCCTCGTGCACGTGAACCGAAGATCGCTAGGCGGCTTATCCCACGCTCCCGGAGCCGTGGTTGAAGCCTTCTTAGGCTAAGGATAATTTCTTCGCGATCGATCATTCCACTCGTTTATCACGATTCCGTTGAATCGTCTCCTTCACTCCGTCGCCGCGCTATGGCCGAGCCGCGCGGTGAGCTTGCGGATCAGGTCTTCGGCGGCGTCCGCGATCACCGTTCCGGGAGGGAAGATAGCCTCCGCGCCGGCCTGGTAGAGCGCATCGTAATCCTGCGGCGGCACCACGCCCCCGATGATGATCATGATGTCGTCGCGGCCCTGCTTTTTCAGTGCGGCCTTCAATTCCGGAACTGTCGTCAAGTGAGCGGCAGCGAGCGAGGACACGCCGAGAATGTGCACGTCGTTTTCGACCGCCTGCCGCGCGGCTTCTTCCGCTGTCGCAAACAACGGTCCGATATCGACGTCGAAGCCGATGTCGGCGAACGCGGAAGCGATTATTTTCTGGCCGCGATCGTGGCCGTCCTGGCCGATCTTGGCGACGAGGATGCGCGGGCGGCGTCCCTCGGCCTCATTGAAGGCGTTGATGAGCGCCTGCACCTTTGAAACCTTGTCGGACATGGCGGCAGCCTCGCGCTTGTAGACCCCGGTGATGGACCGGATTTCGGCGCGATGCCGGCCGAACACCTTCTCCATCGCGTCGGAAATTTCGCCGACGGTTGCCTTGGCGCGCGCCGCGTCGATGGCGAGCGCCAGCAGGTTGCCGTTGCCTTCGCCGGCCGAGCGCGTCAGCGCCGCGAGCGCGGCATCGACATCCTCCTGCCTGCGCTCGCTGCGCAACCGTTTCAGCTTCTCGATCTGCAAGCCCCGCACCGTCGAGTTGTCGATCCTGAGCACGTCGATTGGCGTCTCGTGTTCGGGCTTGTACTTGTTGACGCCAATCACGACCTGCTTTCCGGTATCGATTCTGGCTTGCGTCCTGGCGGCCGCTTCCTCGATGCGTAGCTTTGGCACGCCGGCCTCTATCGCCTTTGCCATGCCGCCGAGTTCCTCGACTTCGCGAATGTGGCCCCAGGCCTTCATTGCAAGATCATGCGTGAGCCGTTCGACGTAATACGAGCCGCCCCAGGGATCGACGATGCGCGTGGTGCCGCTCTCCTGCTGCAGGAAAAGCTGGGTGTTGCGGGCGATGCGCGCGGAGAAGTCGGTTGGCAGGGCCAGGGCTTCGTCGAGTGCGTTGGTGTGCAGCGATTGGGTATGACCTTGCGTCGCCGCCATTGCTTCGACCGCGGTGCGGATCACGTTGTTGAAGACGTCCTGCGCGGTCAGCGACCAGCCGGAGGTCTGGCAATGGGTGCGCAAGGAGAGCGAGCGCGCATCTTTCGGATTGAACGGCTTCATGAGCTTGGCCCACAACAGCCGCGCGGCGCGCATCTTGGCGACTTCCATGAAGAAGTTCATGCCGGTCGCCCAGAAGAACGACAGCCGCGGCGCGAACCGGTCGATGTCCAGGCCGGCCTTGAGGCCCGCACGGACATACTCGACGCCGTCGGCGAGCGTATAGGCGAGTTCGAGGTCTTGCGTAGCGCCTGCTTCCTGCATGTGGTAGCCGGAGACCGAAATCGAATTGTACTTCGGCATCTTTTTTGAAGCGTAGGCGAAGATGTCGGAGACGATCCGCATCGAAGGCGCGGGCGGATAGATATAGGTGTTGCGCACCATGAATTCTTTGAGGATGTCGTTCTGAATGGTGCCCGAGAGTTTTTCCGCCGGCACGCCCTGTTCTTCGGCAGCTACAACGAACAGCGCGAGAATCGGCAGCACCGCGCCGTTCATGGTCATCGACACGCTTATCCGGTCGAGCGGGATGCCGGCGAATAGCGTGCGCATGTCGTAGATGGAATCGATCGCCACGCCCGCCATGCCGACGTCACCCGAAACGCGTGGATGATCCGAGTCGTAGCCGCGGTGGGTGGCGAGGTCGAAGGCAACCGACAGTCCCTTCTGACCGGCGGCGAGGTTGCGGCGATAGAAGGCATTGGAGTCCTCGGCCGTCGAGAAGCCGGCATACTGCCTGATGGTCCAGGGCTGGTTGACGTACATAGTCGGGTAGGGACCACGTAAGTAAGGCGCGATGCCGGGCCATGTGTCGAGAAAGTCGATACCGACAAGATCGGCTTCGCTGTAGCTCGGTTTGACCGGGATGCCTTCTGGGGTCGGCCAGAATTCCGGAGATGGTTCGGCGCTGCCGGCTGCGGGAGGCGCGACCGGCTCGAACGCGACATCGGCAAAATTGGGGATGCGGGTCATCATTATTCAGTCTTGGTCCGGATGTTGGTGGCTGATGATGGTCGCCATCTTTTCCGGTCCGTAATTTTCGGTCGTGGTATGGCTCGGCAGGTTGACGATGGTCGCAATCCAGCCGAGCCGGGACTCCGTTCCGTATTGCCCGGTTGGCATCAGCAGGTCGGGCCGGTCGAATGCGCCGGTCATGATCTCGATGCAGGGACCGCCGATGCGGCTGAAACCCAACGGTGTGCCGCAGGCGGCGCAGAAAGCACGCTCCGCGATGGAGGATGATCGAAACGTCGCCGGCGTACTCTTGGTCCAGCGAAAGTTCTCGCGCGGGATCTCGGCAAAAGACGCAAATGGCGCGCCGGCAGCTTTCTGGCACATGCGGCAGTGACAAATGCTGATGCGCACCGGGGGTGCCGTCAGCGCGAAGCGGATGGCGCCACACTGGCATCCGCCGGTCTGTGACGGTTTCATCTTCTCGGCCATGATCGCTCCAGTCGCTGCCAGACGTCGTTCAGCGCCGCCAACGCATTGGTCCCCGCGAAGATGAAATCGAACGCGCCTGCCTGGCGCAAGGCGGGTTCCAGCTCGTTTGGTTGCCCCGCCAGATAGATATGGCTTGCACCTGCGGCATGAAAGGCCTGCACCGCGAGAGCAGCCTGTTCAGCATAGACCTGATCCGAGGAGCACAGGCAGACCATTTGGGCTCCAGACACCTTGAAGGCTTCGGCGAGCGGATCTTTTGCGTTCCCTCCGTTACCCGCCAACCCTGAATCGACCGCCTCGATGCCGCCGGCCTCGAAGAAGCTCCGGGCGAATGTCGCGCGGGCGGCAAAGTCGGCAGGGGCGCCGAGAGTGGCGAGGAAGATTTTTGGCCGCGCGCCGGTGGCCCTGAACCAATCATCGGAACGGTCGCGCAGCTTTTCGAAGGGGGCAGCGAGCCGTATTGGCGCAAGCGCCTCGAAGATGATCTCTGCATCGGCGTAAGGCTCGGGCGTGACCGGCCTGAGGTCGAGCACGTCGGCCGGCTTCTCATGCAGGTTAGGAAATTCGCTGGTGCCGGTGAGCACGTCGCGCCGTTTTGCGACGTTCATTTCGCGTGCAGCGCGCGTCATGGCAACGCTGCGCTGGATCAGGTTCTGTTCGAGTGCGGCGAAACCTCCGCCGGCTTTCTCAATGTCCTGAAACAGCGCCCAGCTCTTCTGACAAAGCTGCTGCGTCAAGGCTTCGATGCCGCCCGAGCCTGCCGCCGAATCTGCGACTTTGGCGAGGCTAGCTTCCTCCAGCAGGATGAGTTGCGTGTTTCGCGCTATGCGTCGCGCGAAGTCGTCGGGTAAGCCGAGTGCCTGCGTATGCGGAAGCACGCAGACGCTGTCGGCGCCGCCGAGACCCGCCGAAAATGTTGCGACCGTGGCACGCAGCATATTCACGTAAGGGTCGCGCCGGGTCAGCATCCGCCATGCGGTTTCAGCGGCGATGAGCAAGGGCTTTGGCATGAGACCGCAAGCCTGCTCGACCCGCGCCCACAACAGCCGCAGCGCGCGGAATTTGGCCAGGGTCAGGAGCTGGTCGGCATCGGCGCTGAGCCGCGCGTAGATCAGGCAGCGCGCCTCATCGAGGGCAATGCCGGCGCTTTCAAGAGCCCGAAGATAGGCCACCGCCGCCGCCAGGACGAAGGCAAGCTCCTGAGCTTCCGATCCGCCGGCGTCGTGGATCGCACGGCCATCGGCGACAAAGAATGGCCCCTTGAAGCCCCTGTCGGCGAGCACCTTAGCGGCATCCGTCACCGCCGGAACGATCTCAACCCACGCGCCCGTGCTCGATCCGGATGTCGCGCAGGCGCCGAGCGGATCGAAACCAAAGCGGATATCGCAAGTGGTCGGACTAATTCCCTTCGATCCGATGTAGTCGGCGATTTGGAATGCGACCGCGCGCGATTGCGGGCCGATCTGCAACTCCATGGAGATGCCTGCATCGAGAAAAACACCGTCCAGCACTTTGGCAACGGCTTCTGCGGTCGGCGGCAGTCCGAAGCCACGCGCGCCGTTGGCGCCCGCGAACACCAGCGTCAGGCCGCCAGCGCCGTTGTCGAGGTCATGCAGCGCCTGTGCGTTGGCCTGTGCGGGATCGGGATGATCGATCCGCTGCATGATCTGCCATGGTGCCGCCGCCGCGCGGCCGCCAATCGCGGACGCGCCTTTCGCCCGGGTATAGATCGGTTCGATCCTGAGACCGTCATAGGTCTTTCCAACCAGCTTCTCGAAGGGGGGGCCCTTCAGCACGTCATCGACCAGCTTGCGCCAGTCGGCTGCTATAGCCGGCGCGAAATCGGCTGCCAGCGGCGGATTCATAAACTCGTCGGAAGCAGCGGGCATTCGTGCGCTCGTTTCCGGGAAATCTACAGCGTTTTCGAGCGAAGTGGATACCGGTTCGCGTGAAGAAACGCCTCAATCAGAAGCGAAAATGCTCCGGGTTTTCAAAATGCCACGCGGCGGCTGACAAGCCAAACGGTCGTTGCGGATCGGTCAGTGGAGGTCGGGGAGGCGCTCGATTCCGGCGGTGGAGATGTTGGCCAGCGCCTTGGCCGCCGTTCGCCCTGCAATCACGCGGTCCGGCGCGATTTCCGCCAGCGGAACCAGAACGAACGCGCGTTCGAACAGGCGGGGATGTGGCAGCGTCAGTTCCGGTTTGTCGAGGACAGCGTCGTCATAGGCGATCAGATCGAGATCCAGCGTGCGCGGTCCCCAGCGCTTTTCGGTGCCGCGGTCGCGACCGAATTTCTTCTCGATCTTGTGCAGCGTGAACAGCAGCGCGTGCGGGTCGAGGCGGGTGTCGATCTCGATGCAGGCGTTGACGAAGCGAGCCTGGTTCTCGTCGCCCCATGGCGGCGTGGTGTAGTCGGACGAACGGGCAAGAAGTTCGGCCTGCGCCATGCCGCAGATGTTGGCGATAGCCTTGCGAAAAGTCTGCCGCACGTCTCCGACGTTTCCCCCGAGTGCGATCAGGACGCTGGCCATCGCGACAGCTATTCCCTGCTGCGGGTGAGCGAAATGCCGACGTCGTCGAAAATCGCCGGGATCGGCGCGTGCGGCTTGTGCACGGTGATTTTGATCGTGATCACGCGCGGAAAAGTAGCCAGAACCGCATCGGCAACAGCCCCTGCGGCACGTTCGAGCAGCTTGTAGTTGGCATCCTTGAACGCGGCGCTGGCTGTCGCCACCACGCCGGCATAGGACACCGTATCGGCGAGACGATCAGTGTGGGAGGATTCGGAAAGGTCAGTCGATAGTTCGATGTCCATCACGAAGCGCTGGCCGACTTCGGTCTCGTGCTCCATGACGCCGTGCTGCGCGTGAATTACGAGGCCGCGGATAAAGATCGTGTCGGTCATGGTCCGGTCATCCCGACTGTTGTGGACTCGATGGCGTGCGCCACCCGCAGCGCCTGCACCGTGTCCGCCACGTCATGTGTGCGGATGATGCGCGCGCCGCTTCTTGCCGCGATCAGATGCGCAGCGAGCGAGCCGCCTAGCCGTTCCTGCGGCTCTGACTGCACTACCGTGTTGATGAAGCGCTTACGGGACGCGCCCACGAGAATCGGAAATCCGAGTGTCTGCAATTCATTGAGCCGGGCCAGCACGACCATGCTCTGTTCCGGCGTTTTGCCGAATCCGATACCCGGATCGAGGACGATGTGACCGGCAGGTATGCCGGCTTTCGCCGCGATCTTCAGCGATCGTTCGAAGAACTCGACGATGTCCCGCATGATGTCGAGCGTATCGTCGGGCTTGTCCCGGTTATGCATGACAATGACGGGCGCATTGTGCGCCGCCACCACGCGGGCCATGTCCGGATCGCGCTGTAATCCCCAGACGTCGTTGGCGATTGCGACCCCGTTCTCAAGCGCCCACTCGACAATCGAGGACTTCATGCTGTCGATGGATATGGGGGCTCCAAGCGCGACCACTGCCGCGAGCACCGGCTTCAGCCGCCGCATCTCCTCATCGTGCGAGACCGGCTGAGATCCGTAGGGGCGGGTGGATTCCGCGCCGATATCGATGATGTCGGCCCCTTCCGCGATCATGCGGCGCGCCTGCGCCAAGGCCCGGTCGGGCGTCATGAACTGACCACCGTCGGAAAATGAGTCGGGGGTGATGTTCAGGACTCCCATGACCGCCGGATACGGCCGCGACAGCAGCGCTTCGAGCGTGGGATGACGCGTCTCGTCCGCCACAGGTCTGGACATGGTATCTGCCGACGTCATGCGGTGGCTTTGCGCGGTCCAGCACATGCTGTCAAGGCTCGAAAAGCCCATTCAGAGGGTCGGGCCGTGCAGCAGCGGGCGGCTTAATAGGTGATCTTGAGTGGAAGCTTCCGCGCTTGCGCAATCAGCGTGCCGATCGACTTCTCCGAAGGAAGAACGCTGACAAGTCTGCGCTTGGTATTCACATCTTTCATGGCTTGAGCCAGACGGGCCGGGTTACGATGCGTCAATTCACGCACGGTGGTAACGCCCGCCGCGCGCAGCAGCTTGGTCTTCCCGTTGCCCATCCCCGGAATGCGCATGTAGTCGGCAAGATTGGCCCACTCCAGGAGTTGCTGTTCGCTGATGCCGGTCTTGGCGGAAAGCGCCTTGCGGCCTTTCGGCGTGCGCGCCGCCTCGAGATAAGCATCGGTTGTTCTAATGCCGATAGATCTCAGCTTTTTGGCGTCGGGGGCGCTCAGCCCTTCGAGCTTGGAGATTGGATATGTCATGACGTTCGGCGGTCTAGCGATGCGTATTGAGGACCGGCGAACGCCGAGCGGCCTATCCAGTTACGGGAAACCGCAATCGAGCTTTTCGTGTCGGTTTTCGTACCGATCACTGATAGAACCTTGTCGCCAGCACCTTCTTTGCTGCGAAAGTCCGGGATCGCGCCGACGACTGCTCCCGCGACAGCGGTGCCAACTGTCGCGGCACGCCGCTCCACCAGTTCGTTCATGGTACCCCGCCTCCACCGGTTGCTCGCCGGCTCGTTATTTATGTTTTCATCTTGATACCCTCGGGATGCGAAAGACAAGTCAGCAGGCAGAACAAACGCTCGTTGACCTGCAATCGCACGACGAGTGTTGCCGAGATGCAAGACCTGTGTACTCGATTATGCCGAAAACATCGCGGTCGCCGGTCATTTGCGAGTTAGAAAGCTTCTGCTCCGTTAGAAGATTTCGAGCGCCGCGTTGGGGTTCGCCGGTTTCAATCGGCGCGGAACTTGAAGTAGAATGATGGATCGACGACGGGATCACGAAGAGGCGCTCATGGCGAAGACCGCGACCGGGATCGGCGATACCGATCAAGGTATCTTCATCGGCAAAGGTGAGCAGCCGGTGTGGCTGACGCTGGGCCTCGCCAACCGACACGGTCTTGTCACCGGCGCCACTGGAACTGGAAAAACCGTGTCGCTCCAGGTGATGGCGGAAGGATTTTCTCGCGCGGGTGTGCCGGTATTCGTCGCCGATATCAAAGGCGATCTGTCCGGCATTTCAGAGCCTGGCGCAGCCAAGGACTTCATACTCGAGCGCGCCAGGACGATGGGCCTTGGGTTCCAGCCTGATCAGTTCTCGACAATTTTCTGGGATGTTTTCGGTGAGCAGGGCCATCCGGTACGCTCCACCGTGTCGGAAATGGGTCCGTTGCTGTTGTCCCGCATGATGGATTTGAGCGAGGCTCAGGAGGGCGTGCTCAACATCGCCTTTCGAGTAGCAGACGAACAGGGGCTGCTTCTGCTCGATATGAAGGATCTTCGTGCCATCCTTTCCTTCATTGCCGAACATGCGGCAGAATTGACGACGCAGTACGGCAATGTGTCGAAGCAAAGTGTGGGAGCCATCCAGCGCCAGCTTCTGGTGCTCGAAAATCAAGGCGGCGACAAATTTTTCGGTGAGCCGGCATTGGATTTGAACGATTTCATGCGCACCGATCGCGACGGCCGCGGCATGGTCAACATCCTGGTCGCCGACAAGCTGATGCAGAGCCCGCGGCTTTATGCGACGTTTCTGTTGTGGATGTTGTCGGAGCTGTTCGAACAGTTGCCAGAGGTCGGCGATCCGCCAAAACCGAAGCTTGTGTTCTTCTTCGACGAAGCCCACCTTCTGTTCAACGATGCGCCCAAAGCGTTGATGGATAAGATCGAGCAAGTGGTGCGGCTGATCCGCTCCAAGGGCGTCGGGGTTTATTTCGTCACTCAAAATCCGATCGATGTCCCGGACAAGGTGCTGGCCCAATTAGGAAACAGGGTTCAGCACGCGCTGCGCGCATTCACGCCCCGCGACCAGAAGGCCGTCGCGGCCGCGGCGCAGACGTTCCGGCCAAATCCGAAGCTGAACACGGCGCAGGTCATTACCGAACTCGGCAAGGGCGAGGCTCTGGTGTCGTGCCTTGAAGGCAACGGAACGCCGGCTATGGTCGAGCGTGTGATGGTACGGCCGCCGTCTGCGAGGATCGGCCCGATCACTCCTGAGGAACGTAAAGCGATCATTGCCGGCAGCCCGGTAAAGGGAAAGTACGACACCGCGATCGATTCCGAATCGGCTTACGAGATGCTTCAGAAGCGGGTCGAGGGCACCGCGGCGACCGGCGCTGAGTCGAACGGCGGAGTTCTTGATCAGATCGGATCGATCGTCGGCAGCGTATTCGGGACCAACACGCCCCGCGGCAGATTGTCGACCGGGCAGGTGATCGCGCGCAGCGTCACCCGCTCCGTCACCAACAAGGTTGTCGGGGGGGTCGTCGCTGATATCGGCAAGTCGCTCGGCGGCTCGCTTGGCGGTTCGGTCGGTCGTGCGCTGGTGCGTGGCGCGCTCGGGGGGCTGCTGCGGCGTTGATCGCCCAGGCTGCTGTTTGGCTTTATGGTTGCGTCTTGGCAGAAGTGCGAGACAGTTTGCAGCCGGAAGCGCATCTGATAACGCAGTGCGCGCGGACGATGCCGCCGCGTGACAACGGAAAAATGCTCGTGCTGAGATGGCCATCGCTCCGGCGCCCGCTGGATGTCCTGTTTCTCGTGGCCTGCATCCTGCTGACTGCCGATGTTCTTGTCCCGGAAATCTGGGGACACGGCAAAACCAAGGATTATCCGTTGTGGTACTGGGCCGGGCAGCAGATCCTGCACGGCGGCGATCTGTATCCGCAAGGGCCGAGCGAAGGCTTCGCCTTCCTTTACCCGCCATTGTCCGCCATTCTGCTTGCCATACCGAGCGCCTTCGGAAAGATTCCGCTGTATCTTGGACTGTGCCTTCTCAATGCCGCCGCATGGTGGATGACGGCGCAACTTTCCAACGTCATGACAGGGTCGGGCACGACGCCTCGCCCTTGGCTTGAGGCTTTGCCGGGCATTGTGACGATCCCCTTCGTCTTCGATATGTTCGATCTCGGGCAGCCCAACCTCGTTCTTCTCGCGATGATGCTGTTCGGATTCTGGTGTCTGTGGCAGGGACGCGGGTGGCTGTCGGGAAGCATGTTTGCGCTCGCGGCGGCTATCAAGGTCTTTCCCGTCGCCGTGCTGCCGTATCTGCTTTGGCGCCGCCATTGGACGAGCGCGATAAGCATGGTCGCGTTCCTGGGCGTTTTGCTGTTTCTGGTGCCGGCTCCGATCCGTGGCTTCGACCGTAATGTTTCTGAGCTGACCACGTGGTACCGCGGAATGATCGGATCGAATTCGGAGCATGGGTTCGGGCAGCGTGACGCCCAGAACTGGTCCTGGGTCAATCAGTCGATCATCGCCGTTACGCATCGGCTTGTGCGTCCGGTCAATTATAACCAGATCGATCCAGCTAAACCCGCGCAATACATGAACGTGGCCAATGTCGATTACAAGACGGCGAACGGGATCGTGCTGGCTGTCTTCGCCGCGATAGGGCTGGGCTTTATCGCCATCATTCCGGCGCGCGCGAAAATGACGCAGCGATCGATCGCCGAGGAGGTCGGGATTCTGTTCTGCCTGATGACGCTCGCATCGCCGCTGGCGCGTCAGTATTACTTCGTTTGGCTGTTCTTTCCATTAACGATTCTGTTTCATCGTGCCGCGCTCGATTTTCGGCCAAAGGCGCGGGCGATCTCGCGTCTGGCGCTCGGCGCATCGTTTGCGCTGATGGCGCTGTCGCTGCCCGTGTTTCCGAAAATTCTTCAAGCCGCCGGAAACAACCTTGCGGCGACGTTCGTACTGATCGCCGCATTGGCGTGGCACATCCGTCACCCGTCATTGGCGAGTGGTCCGCATTCGGTCGCTTCGCCAGAAAAAATTCAAACGGTCGTTTAACCCGCAACTCAGGGGACAACAAAAATGTCCGGCACGTCGCAACTGCAAGCCATCGTCGATCACATCGACGCCGATTTCGACAACAGCCTGAACCGGCTGTTCGCGCTGCTCCGCATCAAATCGATCTCAGCCGATCCGGCATTTGCCGGCGATTGCAAGGCCGCGGCCGATCATCTCGCAGCCGATATCGCGACACTGAAATTTTCCGCGGAGGTCCGCCCGACGGCTGGCCATCCCGCGATCGTCGCCAAGAGCAACGGCAATACCGGGTCGCGGCCGCATGTCCTGTTCTACGGCCACTACGACGTTCAGCCGGTCGATCCGCTGAATTTGTGGCATCGCCCGCCATTCGAACCAGTCGTCACGAGCCATGCGGATGGCCGCAAGATTATTGTGGCGCGCGGCGCGGAAGACGACAAAGGTCAGTTGATGACGTTCGTCGAGGCTTGTCGCGCCTGGATGTCGGTGACCGGTTCGTTGCCGCTCGACGTCACGATTTTGATCGAAGGTGAGGAGGAGGTTGGCTCGAAAAACTTCGTGCCTTTTCTCGAACAGAACAAGAAGGACCTTGCCGCGGACTTCGCGCTCGTTTGCGATACCGGCATGTGGGACCCCGACACGCCGGCGATCACGACGTCGCTGCGCGGTTTGGTCTATGAGGAAGTGGTCATCAAGGCCGCGAACCGCGACCTGCATTCCGGCCTTTTCGGCGGCGGCGCTCAAAACCCGATCCGGGTTCTGACCCGAATCCTTGGCGGCCTTCATGACGATGACGGCCGCATTACAATTCCCGGTTTCTACGATGGCGTGAAGGATTTGCCGTCCGACATCCGCGCTCAGTGGGCTCAGCTCGATCTGACGCCGGATCGATTTTTGAAGCCGATCGGACTCTCGATTCCTGCCGGTGAAAAGGATCGTCTGTTGATCGAGCAGGTCGTGTCGCGACCGACCTGCGACATCAACGGAATTGTCGGCGGCTACACGGGAGAAGGGTCCAAGACGGTGATTCCGGCACAGGCGTCGGCGAAAATTTCGTTCCGTCTCGTCGAGGGTCAGGAGCCCAAAAAAATACGTGACGCTTTCCGTGCGTTTGTGAAGGAGCGCGTACCGGCGGACTGCTCGGTCGAGTTTCTCGATCATGCCGGCGCGCCCGCGATTGCGCTCGACTGGAACATGAAGCCGCTCGCGGCCGCGAAGCAGGCGCTGACCGATGAATGGAATAAGGAGGCGCTGCTGATCGGCTGCGGCGCGTCAATTCCGATCGTTGCCGATTTCAAGACCTCACTGGGTCTCGACACGGTGCTGGTCGGTTTCGGTCTCGAGGACGACAACATCCATTCGCCCAACGAGAAATACGACCTGAAAAGTTTTCACAAAGGTATCCGGTCGTGGGCGCGGATTCTTGCTGCGCTTGCGGAAGCGCCGCGCTGAAGCCAGCTTCGGGCTTCATGTGCAAACGCCGCCCGGAATTGGGCGGCGTTGGATTGACGTGTAGAGGATGGTAACTAAGCCTTACACCAAATCCGACGTCAGACAAGTTCGAACAGACCTGCTGTCCTGATCGCTGCTTCTAGCGTTCTTCTGCCGCTGAATTGAACCATTCCCGTCGTTTGCAGTTGACCTCATCGCCATCGTGTTGTCGGTAATGGGGACCGAATTGGCGGGCGGCGAGGCCGATAGCTTGGCTATCAGGTGCTGTCGTCTCCTTGGGGGACGGAGCTTTTCGATGAGCGTGCTTTTAGTCGCCGGGTTCGTTGTATTCGTGGCCGGTCTGGTGACGATCGCCTTGGGGATTCCCATCAAGGAGTTCAGCTTCGGCGATACCCTGGTCGTATCCGGCGCGGTCGTGACCGGCACGGGCCTGATTATGATCAGCCTGTCGGTCGTCGTCCGCGAATTGCGAAGGGTCGCGGACCAACTCGGCTCCAGAGCGTTTGCTGATCGCGATGATAGTGCCCACGCGCCCATTCTGCCGGGCAGGCACATCGAAGAGCGCCCACCTTCGCTGTCTGACAGCGATCGGTTCGCTCCAAGCCTGGGCGATCGGAACGCCACGCCCTCCGTCATGTCGCCACGCCGGCAAGCGGACGTGTTCGACCGCGACCGCGAGACCGTTGTCGCGGTCGAGGATGCGGAGTTTCCGGCATCCTCCGACGAGCCATCGCAGCCGAAACCACGACGCAATCTTCTCTTTGCGTCCATGATGAAGGAGCGCGAGCGGGTAGTCGTGGACCAAGCCGGGCCGGTTGGCTCATCCGCGCCCGCGAGACATGCGCGTGATCCTGAGGCGCCCCGGCCAGCATCAAGAGTCGATCGCCCGTCCGCCCCTCCGGACCACAACGCGTCCTCCGTCACGGTGCTGAGGTCCGGTGTGGTCAACGGAATGGCCTATTCGCTTTATTCCGACGGTACGATCGACGCCCAACTGTCGGAGGGCACGATGCGCTTCGCCTCGATTGATCGACTGCGCGCCCATCTCGATCAAGGCTCCGACCGCCCGTCTCCCAAATAAAGTTCGGCGTGCGCGCCCGCCGTTCTTGTCATGCCGGCAGCAATCCGGTCATATTCCTTGGGGCGCAAAGGCCGATTCTGATCGCATTCCGAGCGTATCGATGCTTTACGATCCGGAAAATTTGAGATCATGAGCGATTCAGCGGGTAAAAGTTTTCTCGACCTCACGGCGGAGATCGTGTCCGCCTACCTTAGCAACAACACGACGCCGGCCTCGGAAATTCCCGCCCTCATCAGCCAGGTACATGCCGCGCTGCTGCGCGTGTCGTCCGGGCGGGGCGAATTACCGTCGGAACCGACCAAGCCGGCCGTGCCGGTCAAGAAATCGATGACGGCCGACTACCTGATCTGCCTGGAGGACGGGAAGCGCTTCAAATCGCTCAAGCGCCATCTGCGGTCTCAGTACAACATGAGCCCCGAGCAGTATCGGGACAAATGGAAACTCCCTGCCGATTATCCCATGGTGGCCCCCAACTACGCGGTCACGCGGTCGCAACTGGCCAAGAACATGGGCCTTGGCCAGCAGCGCCGGCGCCGGAAATAGCGCGAGCGGTTTCGGCTACCGAATGTTGGGGCTCTTTAGTATTGGTCGTCTTTTTCGGGATTCGCCATGGTGGACGAAACGCCGGCCGAACCGTTTTTATTTCGATTGAACGTCGAACATACGCCTTCATCAAATGATCCAGAAGGGGCCGATGAGTTCTACAGGGCTATCGGGATCATGGTGGTTTCCTGGGGCAGCCTAGAGGGTCACTTCGTGGCCTCTTTGCTCACAATGATGACGATTGCGCCGTCTGAACTTGGCGTAAAGCTCCCGATGAATTGGAAAGCGCGGGCTGCCATTTGGCGTAAGGCTTTCGATGTGGTGTCCGATTTTTCTATGTACAGAGCCAGTGCATTTCACTTTCTGGAAAAGATGGAATCGGTGGCGCTACAAGACCACGTCGCTGTCTATTGGAGCGGTTCTTATTCGTGCCAAAAACAATACCCCGGACGGATTAGACATCAAACGCGGGCAAGTAACGGTCGAAAATGTGCTTGAGGTCGGTGAGCGCGCAAACGAGCTAAACCAGAGGCTCATGCCTCTGAGTAAATTTCTGACTGGATACAGGAATGCTCAGCCGCCGCCGCCGGCAAATATTCGTATAATATAGCGACGAGGCTGATAGCCCGAAAACGCCATGCTCGCCCATGTCGTCGTTCCTCAGTCAATCACCGTTGACCGGCGCGCGTACTAAATCGTCGAAAGCCAGATCCTTCGGGACGAACAATCGCGGTTAATCGAAAGCCTCGGAGGTGCTGGCGCGCAAGACATGGGAATCTCCCTCCTTGTCTGGACGGCCTATAATCTTAATTGTGGCGCTATAGATAATTAGGAATATTATCCCAATATTGTACTTTACGGACCCTTGGTGCATCATGAGTAGCGCCGGGCGACTTTTTCAACCCGGACGGCTCTGGAGCCTCTGGGATATGTTCGAATTTAATGCTCGCGCGTTATCTGGCGCGATAGTTGAAGTCTCTAGCTTTAAAAATCTTCTTGAAAATCACGGAGTGGGAATCGGGCGATTTACCGCGCACGGCATCCAGGATGTGATGCACAGTGTGCGAGACCTCTCCGAATTATTTGTTCGCCTCGGACTACACGGCACCCCAGACGAATGTGCCCACATTCTAGAAATCCTCGGTCCGTCACTCGGCAAAAATGCCTCCGCACTGCGGCGCGACTTAAAGCGAGTTATTGTTGAGATATCAGCCCAAGAGATGGGCGATCTGCGCCTGCATTTTCAGTCGCTCGTTACATTGGTGAATGCTGAACTGAAGGGCCGAAAATTCTTCGCCTTGGAAGTCCACGGGTCGTATTTCAATGACCCACGTTTGTTCGGTCAAGAAGTTTTTAACAATTTTTCGTCTGCTACGGATGACATTACTGAGGCTGGGTCTTGCCTGTCTTTGAACCGACCAACGGCTTGCGTTATGCACCTAATGCGAGTGCTTGAAGTGGGGCTTGCCAGCCTCGCGGCGGAGATGGGTATCAAGAAGCAGAACGATTGGGGTAGCTACCTTCGTGAGATAGACAGGGAATTGGAGCGTCGCATCAAAGCATCGGGCGCGCGCTCTCCCGATGAGCAGTTTTTTGCAGAAGCATCGAAAAACATTGATGACATGAGGCGGGCTTACCGCAACCCGACGATGCACCCTGACAAATCGTACTCTGTAGAACGAGCGAACGATATTTTACAGTCAGTGCGGTCGTTTATGCGCCATCTCGCTACTAAGCTCCACGACTAGATGTCTTCTTGGACGGAACTATCTTTTTAATTGCCCGTTCAAACTCTTTCCCGCTTTCATCAACGCCAATTTCCCGCGCGGCCTTTATGAACCGCGCGGATTGCTCTTTTTGCTTGCTCTCATCATCTGTTTTAGCCGGAGCTTTTCGAGCTTTTGGCTTCTTAGCCATCGCAGGCCTTCCTCAATTAGTCGTTCGATAGGTTAGGCGCTTCCCAACGATACCTTTAAGCGCGATGTCAGCGCGCGCCACATCGTCAATGCCCAACTTGACGCGGTTGTTGTAACGGAAATCGAATTCCGCAAGATAACGATGCAGATGCTTCTCTTTACAGTGCTGGTAGTTACCCTTCATGCCGCGCTTGAAGATAGAGAACACGCCTTCAATGGTATTGGTGTGAACGTCACCGCGAACGTATTCTTTGGCGCTGTGCTTCACGGTTTCGTGCGAAGCGAACGCGGTCCCAACCTCAACATAAAGGCGGCTTTCGTCGGTGTGCAGACGGGTCTCGTGAGCGATATTCTCAGCGACGATCTTCGCCACGGTGCTCTTATCGGCGTTCTCAACGTGGAATGACCGGACCTTACCGCCGCGCTGTACAAGTGAGACAATTGCGCGCTTGCTTGATGGGCCGGTACGACCACCCTTGGTGAAGGGACGCCCCTTTCGCTGCGGCGACATCTTCTTTTCCTCGGTCGGGCCGAAGTAGGTTTCGTCAGCTTCAACTATCTGGCCAGCGCCGCCCATTGGTGCAAGATCGCCGTCGCGCATCGCCTCTCGGATGCGATGTCCCATGAACCACGCGGTCTTGAGGGACACGCCAAGAATGCGGTGGAGTTGGTTCGCACTCATGCCTTTCTTGGAGGCCGAAAGCAGCGCAACAGCCTGAAGCCAGATGTGCAATTTAACGTGGCTGGACTCAAATACGGTGCCGACCTTTACGCTAAACTGCTTACGGCAGGCGTAGCACTTGTAAACGCCTATCCGGGTGCTTTCGCCTTCCATTTTCGAACTGCGATCCACAACCCCGCAATGCGGGCAGGAGCGGCCATTAGCCCAAATGCGCGCCTCAAGATATTTGTAGGCAGCGGCTTCATCGTGGAAATGCTTGGCGGATAGGACGGAAGTCATGGCTCAACCTCTTGATTGAGCTAATCCTACCCTAGAAAAGTGGGTCCGTAAAGTACAATATTGGGAATATTATCCAAAACCGTTCCTTGGCGATACCTTCGGCTTTCAAATTTTACCGAAAAAATGCTATCCCCGGGTAGAGAACAACCTCTAGGATATATGATTATTTTCCTAGAGGGGCCTGCTCCATGCTTTTGACCTATCCGTCCACTCCACCCACATCCCGCCGGCGGTCGCGAACCTCGGCAAGGCTGGTCTGTCACGATATCGCGCGACTGGTCGCCGGAGAATTTGGTCTCGATGCTGCGGCGATGATATCGCCGACCCGCGGCGCGCCGCACGCCGCCTATGCCCGACAGGTCGCCATGTATCTGGCGCACGTTGGTTTTGCGTTGAGTTTCGAGGCAATCGGCCGCGCCTTCGATCGTGATCGCACCACGGTCTCGCATGCATGCCGCGTCGTGGAAGATAGCCGCGATGACCTCAGACTTGATCGCCGGCTCGCAGCACATCGAAGCGATGTGCACGGTTTGCGGCGAACGCCTCGACGGACCATCCGATGACGGCATCTAATCGCGGCAGTAGTAAATCGTCGCGTCGCCCGAAAGAGCGGCCGGTTGAAATCGTGGACCGGTTTCGCGCGCAGCATCTCGCGCTCGCCGAGCGCGAGATCGTGACCGACGCAGGCATTGCGACCGTGATGGCCAACGACAGCGAGAGCCCTCTCGCCTGGCTGGCGCGCCGTAAGGGTCGCGATGGACGCGCCATGATCAGCCCCAATCAGTTCGCGGCCGGCGAAAGATTGCGCGCGGATTTTACGCGGGGGAATCTCACGCCGCGGGTGACCTCGAACTGGTCGGCGCCGACCGGAGGGCGCGGGTCCGGAGCCGGCGCCTGTGAGATGACCGATCTGATCGTTGCTGCGCGGCAGCGCGTGCGGCTGGCGCTGGAAGCATGCGGACCGGAATTTTCCGGCTTGTTAATGGACGTCTGCTGCTTTCTTCGCGGTCTCGAAGATGTCGAGCGTGAACGCGGGTGGCCCCCGCGATCGGCGAAAGTCGTGCTGCAACTGGCACTGGACAGGCTGGCGAGGCACTACGGTCTCCACGCGCGTGCAGAAACGAGCGCCCACGTCCGGACGTGGCTGGCAAGCGATGCAAGGTTCACGAGCGGTTAGAGCGTTTTCGAGCGAAGTGGGATCGCGCGTCGTTCGCGCGATCCGCATTTCCTCTTGCCCGAAATTCGAAAGGCGAAAACCAGCCTCAGGCTGCGGCAGCCAGCGCTTCGCGCGCGTCCCTGCGAATGCGCTCAACCATCGCGCGCAGCCCGTTGGAGCGTTGCGGCGTGAGATGCTCGCGGAAGCCAAGGCCGTCGAAGACGGCGATCGCGTCGGTGTCCAGAATGTCCTGTGGCTTCCTGCCGGAAAAAAGCGTGAGCAGGATCGCAATCAGCCCGCGCACGATATGCGCGTCGCTGTCGCCGACATAGGTCAGCACCGGGTGGCTGTCAGCGCCGCGACCGGCTTTGAGCGACAGCCAGACCTGACTGGCGCAGCCCTGCACCTTATTCGCCGCGGAGTGCTCGGCCTCGCTCATGGGCTCAAGGGTGCGTCCGAGTTCGATGACGTACCGGTAGCGGTCGTCCCACTCTTCCAGAAGCTCAAAGTTGTCCCTGATCTCGTCGATCGTCGTCATCACGGCTCATGTGTAATGTGTCCCAGCCGACTAATATAAGGCCATGGAGACATAAAATCGATATGGACCCGGCGATCTATGGGAATTGTTCCCTCGGGACGGTTTTCGGAGCAGCGAGACGCCATTCCGCCTGCAGATCCTCCGGCGTCAAGGTGTCATGCTGCACGTCGCCGGAATCCGCCGTTTCGACGGAGGGAACGCCGTCGATCGACCCCGTATGGTCGGGAGGGCGTTTCTCGGTGATGATCCGGTAGAGCTTTCTCGCGCCGTCCTGCGCGCGCTGGCCGATTGCGGAGGCAGCCTGGCCCCCGACCTCGCAGACGCCCGGCTGACGTGTGCAGAATTGACTCATATCCGATACGGCGGCTGTGGCGGCCGATACAGCGTCGGAAGCCCCAATCTTGGGTGCCTTGTTCGCCTCGGGCGCCTCATCCCTCGGCAGCAGCACGAGCACGAGCCCGAGCCAGAATGCCATGCGAAGCAGGAAAAACATGTCGCGTCCCTATGCGTTTTTGATCTTCGTCACGTTGCGTTGAATTCCGCAATCTGTCCTTTCCCTATCAAATGGTCCTGAATCCCCCGTTTGCTCGACGCGTCCGGGCAAACAAAAATCCCGCAAACGGCGGCAGAATTTGATTCGGCGTAAATTTTCGATTGATGCGTGTGCGAAACGCGGTCGCCAGACGCGACGCCGATCCTCGGCGTCGTCCGTATATGGTGGCGGAAACCTTGCGTTCACCATTCGCACCGATGAAGGCGTTGCAAGGCGACAAAGAGCCATCCGTGTGTGCTGTTTCGTGACGCAGAGAGCTGCACTTTAGTGTTCGCTTAAGTTCACTCTGACACGTTGAACCCACAAATGGAGGCGTTCCGGCGCGTCGGATACGACGTCAGCTGAAGCGCAAGCAACGTGACCGCATTGACCATTATCCAGGACCGTCTCGACGCGTTGCTGCATCCATCGGCGCGATACGACGCGTTGACGCGGGCGCGGCATCGAACCTTCATGGGGCCGCGGCTGCTCGGCAGCCTCGTCGCGCTCGCGGCGTTTCCGATGTATCTGGCGATCCGCGGTGCACCGACGGCACTGGAAGTGGTGGCTTTCGCCTGGCTCGTCGTGCCGATTTTGTTGTCCTATTTCCTGTCACGCACCGGCCGCTACGAAGGCGCCCACGTGCTGTCGTCGATCGCGCTCGCCGGTCTCGTCATGATGATCGCGCTCCCGACCGGTGGGATTGAATCGTTCGCTGCCGTCTGGCCCGTTGTGATTCCGCTGGAGGCGGCGCTGTCCGCGTCCCGCCGTGTCGTCGCCTTCGCCGCGATGCTTGCAGTGTCGTGCGTGCTCGCGCTGATCGCGATGAGTTATTTTGATGTTTTGCCACTGCCCGATGCCGGCGTGGCGGCGCATAGTGTTTTCATGGCGTTCGGTATTGCGTCCGCCATGCTTTATGCTGCCGGAGTGGCGTTTGGTTACGAAGCGCTGATGCGTACCGGCGCCTCACTGCTGAACGTCGAGGAAGACCGTTATCGCCTGCTGGCGCGCCACATGTGCGACGTGATTTCGCGTCACCGGCGCAACGGCGCCGTGCAGTTTATTTCGCCGGCCGCGGAAGCCCTGCTTGGCGTGCCGGTGTCGGAGTTACAGGACCATGGTCTGTTCGATCGGGTCCACGTCGCTGATCGCCCAGCCTATCTTACGGCGCTCGCGGCGGCTGCACTTGGCAAGGATGCCCAAAGCGTCGAATTCAGACTCAGGCGCGACGTCGCATCTGGTGCGAAATCAGAGGCGCGATCTTCGGGGGATTTCATATGGGTGGAAATGCGGTGCCGACCGCTTGAGCCGTCCTCCTTGGCCGAACCCGAAGTCGTCGCGGTGATGCGGGACGTCACCGACCGGAAGCAGCAGGAGCACGCGCTGGATATGGCGCGCACCACGGCCGAACGTGCTGACGCTGCCAAGACACGGTTTCTCGCGACAATGAGCCACGAACTGCGAACGCCGCTCAATGCCATCATCGGATTTTCAGAGATGATCGTTCAGGAAGCGAGGTTGCCGCTCGATGCCACGCGCCGCAAGGAGTATGCCCAGCTCATTAACGACTCCGGCCAGCATCTATTATCGGTGGTCAACAGCATTCTCGATATGTCGAAAATGGAGTCCGGGAATTTCGAGATATTGCCCGAGCCGTTCACGCCGCGCGAGGTGCTGCTCAACGGGAGCAATCTGCTCGCGCTCAAGGCGCGCGACAACGGTATTGAACTGGTCACGCGCGTTCCGGAAAATTTGCCGCAGATGATTGGCGATCCGCGCGCGTTCAAACAAATCGTTCTGAATCTGGTATCGAATGCCATCAAATTCACGGAGCGGGGCGGCCGCGTCACGATCTCGGCCCGCGTCGAAGGATCGCGCATGGCGCTGCGTGTGATGGACAACGGCGTCGGCATCGCGCAGGAAGATCTTAAGAGGATCGGCGACCCCTTCTTCCAGGCGGGGAAGACCTATCAACGACGTCAGGAAGGGACTGGACTTGGATTGTCGATCGTCAAGAGTCTGGTTGTGTTGCACCAGGGCGAGATCGATGTGCAGAGCAAGGTACAAGAGGGGACCACGGTAACCGTCATGTTGCCGCTGATACTCGTGCCCGACGCGGAGTCGTCATCGAATAACATCGCGACGCTGACGCCGGCCTCCCGCTCCGGCAAGCAGGATCAAGATTACCGGGTGAGGAAGAGTGCCTAGAAAAATTGTTGAAGAGGGTGTGATGCGGCCACGCCGCCGCAGCGTGGCAACCAGGAAGAGCGAAGTTGACGAGGAACGCGGTCTCGCGATGCGCGTGCTCCTGCATAGCCCGAAAGATCTGGTTGCCGGGTGCCTGGCTTTTACCGCCATCGGTGCGATCGTCACGAACGCCATGTTCCTGCAGGCCGGCCATCATCCGTCGCCGATATTTGGATCGGCTGTCACCATGCCACTGGTGCAACAGAGCAATCCGCTGCCGCGGCCTCGACCAGTCGAGGCGGATCAGACGGGGACAACAGAACAGCACGCGAGTGCGGGAGAAGCGCCCACCAATCCCGTCAAAACGACTGGGTCGCATAGCGATCCCGTCGCCGATCTTATCAATGCGAATCGCCGCGTCGCCGCCGTGCAGCGGATATTGACGGAATATGGCTATGGTCAATTTAAGCCGACAGGAACGGCCGGGCCCGAAACCCAGGCGGCGATCCGGAAGTTCGAGCAGGCTCGCCGGATGCCGGTGACCGGCCAGATGTCCGATCGTCTCGTGCGCGAGCTCGTTGCCCTGACTGGACGGCCGATCGATTAGACTACAGCGTTTCGAGCGAAGCATATCCTCGGGCTTGACCCGAGGATGAATGACCTGTTCGTGTAAAGAAAGCACGTCAAAACAAAAAGCTAAAGGCCCGGCTTTGATTCATCAAAGCCGGAATAGTTTTAGCGAACCCCTTTGTTGCGTGGACTCCCGCCGCCTTTTCACTTCTCCTCGTCGGGAAGAGGTCGAGAGTTATCGCACCCCGTAACTTGCCACCCGGATGCCGCCAAAAATCGCAAGGCCCGGCGCAAGGAACCCGGTCGGATTTTGGTAGCGGGCATCAAAGAGATTATCGATCCGCCCGAATACCTTGACCTGGTCATTGACGGCATAGTCGCCACGCAAGTTCACCAGCGTATAGCCCGGCGCTACAATTCCGGAGATTGAACCGTCGCGGGTGACATCAATCCAGTCGTTGACGCGGAGCACGGTCGCCGACAGTGTCAATGCATCGAGGGGGAGCCAGGTCGCGGTTGCGCTCCACTTTTCCTTCGGTCGGCGCAGCAGCTGCATGCCGGTGGCGGCATTGACGGCACGGGTGAAGGTGTAATCCGCGCGAATTCCGAAACGCTCGGTGATCTGTGCCGAAACGAAAGTTTCGGTGCCTTCGGTCGTCGCGCTGTTCACGTTCACCAACGATGTGAACGTGGCATTGTAGTCGATCAGGTTGGTGATGTCGTTATGGAAGTAAGTCGAGCCGAACCGCACACGATCGTTGAACAGAGGTTGCTCGAAACCGGCATCGTAGCCGCGGCTATCTTCCGGTTTCAGGTTGCGATTGGCGAAGAAATTGAAGGTTGGAAAGTCCCGGAATAACTGGCTCAGCGAAGGCGCCTTGAATCCCGTGCCGTAACTTGCTTTCAGTTTCGTTTCCGTGATTGGAACAATGATCGCCGGTGCGACCCGGTAGGTCATACGCTCGCCGAACAGGTCGTTGGAATCTTGGCGGACATTCGCAACGAGGAAAAGGCGGTTCGCGAGAGCTGATTGCAACTCGATGAAGCCTGCCTTGTTGCCGTTCTTGGCGGCAAGATCGGTGGTGTCGATGCGATCGGTCTGATGCTCGGCGCCGAAGACCAGATGGTTGTCACGCGCAATTTCGGCCACCGTGCGCCAGTCAAACTTGAGGCGCTCGCCCGTGGTGGTCGTGACCGGACTGCCGGGACCTGCGTCGTAGCCTCTGCTGTTGGTGTAATTGACACCGAAGTAGCTTTGGACGCGCCCATCGAACAGAGACCACACGGCTTCTTCGCGGTTGAAGAGTTGCTGGACGGCGTGTGTGCTCTGGGTGGCGTTGGGCGTGCTTGGAAATCCACCGTCGCCCGTGAACAGCAGCATCGCGTCAGTATAGCGGACCACCGAATTGACGGTCAGATTCTCATTGAGATCGACGCCGAGCTTGGTCGAATAGGTCATGTTGTCATAGTTGTTTCCGATCGCTTGCCGTCCGGGCGGGAGAAGCTCCGGCGGTGTGACAGGAACATCTCCGGCATGGAGATGGGCGACGTTGACCGCGTAGTTGAAGTTCTTTTCGGAGCCGCTCAATCCGAGCGTCTGGTTGAACGTTTTGAACGAGCCGGACTCGATTGACGCGGTGGCGCGCGGCGGACCTTCGCCCTTTTTTGTGATGATGGAGATCACTCCGCCGATTGCGTCGGAACCATAGAGTCCGCTTTGCGGGCCCCGAAGAATTTCCATCTGCTGAATGTCCGCCGCAAGAAGATGCGCATAGTCGAATGCGCCATTCGCGTTGCCGGGATCGCCGATGTCGATTCCGTCGAGGATCACCTTGGTGTGGTTGGCGTTCGTGCCTCGCATGAAAACCGAAGTCTGGGCGCCCGGTCCGCCGGCTTGCAACACATTCAGACCGGGAGCCGTCCTCAGGATATCCGGAACGGTGCGGTACTGCTGGGTCTGTATATCCTTCTCGGTGACGATGGTGATGGAGCTTGCCAATTGCCTTGCAGGCGTCACCACTCCCGTGGGGCTGACCACGGTCGAACCCATCGTGCCCGGAACGGGCGTCTCAGTGACAGGAGGGTGTCGAGGAGCGGAGCGGGCCACACGGCGCGATCGCGACGCCGCGCGGTGAGATGGCGGCCGTGAATCTGTCGTTCTATCCGGCGGCGGCGCGATCCGGATCGGAGGCAGCAGATTGGGAGAGGCGGATTGCTGCGCGCACGAAGGCGTCGTCAGGCCGACCGATCCCAGCGAGGCGAGGACGGTGGAGGCAAGCAGGCTTCTGCGATAAACCCCGGACAAGGAGGAGGCGGACATGGAGGGAACCTCGGCAGGACGTCGGTGGCACGTCACAGCGAACGAGGTTTCACGGGAGCCTATGCCGGCGCCGATGAAGCGGATGTCTGTAGTCCCCGACTGACATCTTCGCGTGTGACCACGGGTTGACGGCAGGTCTCCTGGCTCGCGGGTCGTTACCTGGCGTCGCCTTCCCGGGGCCGAGATATCCCAGTGGCGTGTGACGCAGATTCACCGCTTACAGTTGCGGGGGCAGCCGTGGCGTTAGGATGATCCCGCACCACGTTCCCTTTTGATCTCCCGAGGGAGAACCGTCGCCGATCTGTTTGAGGGGGAACAAAGTCGATGTCAATCGACGGAGCGACTCAGCTACGGCTTTTCCTCGTGGCGTTGCATATCCGCAGCAACAAGTTGCCGCCGGCGAGATCTGCTTTGTCTGCATTCTCGAGGCTGTATGTTGCCGATGCGAGCAAGCCGTCGGGGCAGGCGGACTTGCAACCCTTCCTGCTCCGGGCGCGGGCGAGAACTATACGCTGCCGGTACCGGCGTTTGCGTCAGACCACTTCGCCCCGTGCTGCCGCGGCGGCGCTGCGGATCGCGTCCATGTTCGCCTTGTAGGACTCCATGGTGCCGCCCTTGAACACCGCGGAGCCCGCCACGAAGGCATTGGCGCCGGCGGCGCCAAGTTCGCCCGCAACGTCGGGTCCGACTCCGCCGTCAACCTCGATATCGATCGGCCGTCCAGCGATCATCGTACGCAAATCCCGAATCTTGCCGACCGCCGAGGAGATGAACTTCTGGCCACCGAAACCGGGGTTGACCGACATCACCAGCACCAGATCGACCATGTCGAGCACGTATTCGATGGTGGAGAGCGGCGTCGCGGGATTGAGTGTGACCCCCGCCTTCTTGCCGAGCGCGCGAATGGCCTGCAGCGAGCGGTGCAGGTGCGGCCCCGCTTCGACGTGAACCGTGATGTGATCACAACCGGCCTTGGCGAAGGCTTCGAGGTAAGGATCGCACGGCGAGATCATCAGATGGGCATCGAAGATCTTCTTCGTGTGCGGGCGCATCGCCTTGATGACATCGGGGCCGTAGGAGATGTTCGGCACGAAATGGCCGTCCATCACGTCGAGGTGGATCCAATCGGCACCCCCCTGATCGACGGCGCGAACCTCCTCGCCAAGCTTCGAGAAGTCGGAGGCCAGGATCGACGGTGCGATAACGAGAGGACGCGGCACAAAAGTCTGGGACATGAACGTTTCCGAAAATTTCTGCGGAGCTTGAGAGAGCCCCGCGTAACATGAGCCGCGTCCGGGGGCAATGAGCGGCGTTAGCACCGGGTCGGGGGACGGAACGCGAGCACGAGGATTCTCTTCATGACGTTTCTCCATTGCTGAGATGCGCGACAGTGCGCACGAGGAGTATCCGCCGGTCAGATTGTCTAAATCTATACTTGAAACTAACCTTAAATACACAAAATAATACAATTATTTACACTATACATGAATTACATGCCGTCCTCGGTGGCGGAAAGACCTATGCACGCCAGATTGGAATCATCGATCAAACCGGTCCTTCCATGCCGGCAATGCGTTCAGAAACGGAAGTGCTTTTGCTTCATAGACGCCGCGTGCGATCGCGCGAGCCACCGTGTTGGCTGCGATCATTCCGAGTTCGGTCAATCCGATGAGCGGATCGATTCGCTTGGCTCCGGTGGCGGCAGCGAACACGATATCGCCGTCCAGGGGAGCGTGAACTGGATAAATCGCCCGCGCGAAACCGGTTTGGGCGATGATCGCAAGCCGTCTGGCTTGCGGTTTGGTAAGCACCGCATCGGTGATGACGATGGCGAGCGTCGTGTTTTCGCCAGCGTTTGCTGTCCCGCCGCCCTTCAATCGCATCGCCAGCATCTCCGGCGTGAACGACGGCGGCAACCCGCGTCCGCCGTATTCGTCACCGGATTCAAATGGCGCCGCCCAGAACCAGGGGCCGTCTCCGACTGTGACGCTGCCGACCGCGTTCACCACGGCGAGCGCCGCCACCCGCACGCCACTTGGCGTGGCGGCCGAAGCGGAGCCGACGCCGCCCTTCAAATTGGCGGTCGTAGCGCCGAGCCCGGCACCGGTGCTGCCGAGTGCGAAATCGTTTCCCGCAGCCGCTGCGGCGGCGTAGCCGAGATCGCGATAGGGCGCAAAACGACCCCATTGCTTGTCGCCGCCGTTCAAGAGATCGAACACGACCGCGCCGGGCACAATGGGTATGACCGCGTCGCCGATCGCAAAGCCGCGCCGCTGTTCGGCGAGCCAGGCCTGAACGCCGCCGCCGGCCTCGATCCCGAAAGCGGAGCCGCCTGACAGCGCGAGAGCGTCGATCCGCTCCACCGTATTGACCGGGTCGAGCAGGGTGCTGTCGCGCGTACCCGGGCCCCCGCCACGCACGTCCATCGCCGCGACGACTGGGGTATCGAAAAGCACCGCCGTGACGCCCGACGCCAGCTTCGTGTCGTCTGCGTGGCCGACACGGACCCCGGAAATGTCGGTAAGAAGGTTCTTCATGGTTCGGTCTCGTTTGCGGCGATGGGAAACGGCCGACCGTCAGATGACGGCACGGGCGTGTCGGGGTCAATCGATCACGCCTGATCACAAATGTCGCGGAAGGAAGCGAAGCCCTTGCATCGTGGCGCGATGGTAGGGCAAGTAGCCGCATGATTCACGACGTTTCCTTTCCCGCCGCCATGGTCGCGGGCCTTGTCAGCTTCCTGTCGCCCTGCGTTCTTCCGCTGGTGCCGCCTTATCTGATCTATCTCACCGGCACTACCATCGAACACGTTTCTCACGACGAGACAGTGAAGGCCTCGAAGCGGGCCGTGATGCTCGCCGCGTTGATGTTTGTGTTCGGCTTTTCCACGGTCTTCGTCGCGCTAGGCGCCAGTGCGAGCTTCATCGGCAGCCTGATCCGGGCTTGGTCGGCGCAGTTGTCGATCGTTGCCGGCATCGTCATCATCATCATGGGCCTGCACTTTCTCGGACTGACGCGAATCGGCTTTTTGATGCGCGAAGGACGGCTCACGGCGCCGAAGCCGGTCGGGTTATGGGGCGCCTATGTGATGGGGCTTGCGTTCGCGTTCGGGTGGACGCCGTGCATCGGGCCGATCCTGGCGGCGATCCTGTCGGTGGCGGCGGCAGAGGACACCGTCGTGAAGGGAGCGGGTTTGCTTGCGGTGTATTCGGCTGGGCTCGGCCTTCCGTTTCTGCTGGCGGCATTCATGGTTGAACAGTTTTCTTCGCTGCTCAATCGGATGAAACGTCATCTCGCTAAGATAGAGCGTGGAATTGGCGTACTCATGGTGCTGACCGGCATCGCGTTTCTCACCGGAACGATCTCCAACGCTAGTATCTGGCTGCTGGAGACCTTTCCGGCGTTGCAGAATTTCGGATGATTGGACGAGACACCTGGCTTTACTCTCGCTCGGTAGGATGACGCGCGCAGTCTTCCCCGCGTTCGAGGGGACGATGCCAAGGATGAGATGAATGTCGCGGCTCAGATGGCGGGGTCGATCTCGGCATAGTTGCCCTTGTCGTCCCATTTGTAGATGACATAGCCCATCTGCTTGATGTCGCCCTTCGCATCGAATTCCAGCTTGCCGAGAATGGTATCCCACGCGCCTGCCTTGATGACTTTCATCACCTTCATAGGATCCGTCGTGCCCGCTTTGGCAGCGCCCTGTGCCCACACCTGCATCGCCGCATAGGTGTAGAGCGTGTAACCTTCCGGATCGACGCCCTTGGCCTTGAATTTCTCGACGATCGCCTTGGCTGTCGGCTTCTTGCGCGGGTCCGGACCGAAGGTGAACAGTGTACCCTCGGCAAGAGGGCCGGTAATGGATGCGAACTTCTTGTCGTTCATGGCGTCGCCCGCCATCAGGATGGTCTTGAGGCCCTGATCACGCATCTGGCGCAGGATTAGTCCGGCCTCCTGATAATAGCCGCCGACGAAAACCAGATCGATGCTGTCGCGCTTCAGCCGCGAGACGATGGAGTTAAAGTCCTTGTCGCCCTTATTGTAGGACTCAAACATCTTCTCCTGAAATCCGGCCTTGTTCAGCGCCTTCTTGGTCTCGTCGGCGAGGCCCTTACCGTAGGTTGTCTTGTCGTTAAGGATGGCGATGTTCTTGCCTTTGAAGTTTTCGACGATGTATTCAGCGGCGGCGACGCCTTGCTGGTCGTCGCGGCCGCAGACACGCAGCACGTTCCACAGCTTGCGTTCCGTGAACAGCGGGTTGGTCGAGGCCGGCGTGATTTGCAGTACATTGCCGTCGGCGTAAGCTTCGGAAGCCGGAATAGATGACGACGAGCAGAAATGCCCGGCGACGAACGGAATACCCCGGCTTGCGATTCTTTCAGCGATGGAGCGCGCTTGCTTCGGTTCGCAGGCATCGTCGCCGATGAACAGCTTCAGCTTCTTGTTGAGCACGCCACCCGCATCGTTGGCATCGGCAACGAACTGTTCGGCGCCGTTCTGCAACTGGCGGCCGAAAGCGGACTCGCTGCCCGTCATCGGGCCGGCCACCGCCACTGTGATATCCTGGGCGAAGGTCGTGGCCGAAAGCGCCAGCGAGGCGAAAAGGGTCAGACCGATCAGCTTCAATGATTTCATTCGAGCAGTCCTCGCGGAGGCGGATCAGGTGCCATGTTTGCCATTGTGCAGGCATTGTCCGATGATTTGCGGTCGGTGTCATGGACAAATTTCGAGCGCCACTCCGTGACCGCCACTTGGTCTCATCGGTCAGGGGAGCGATTCGGCATGCGCGCCATCGCCCAGCAAACTCGCGCTCACCTCAGGCGTGGCGGCCGCCTTCGAGATAGGCCGCGCGTATTTCCGGTCGTTGCAGCAATTCCATGCCGGCGCCGCTCATCGTGATCAACCCGTTGACCATCACATAGCCGCGATGGGCGAGGCGAAGGGCGTGATTGGCGTTCTGTTCGACGATCAGTACTGTGAGATGGTCCTCGCGGTTCAGCGTATGGATAGCGCTGAAAATCTGCCGGGTGATCAGCGGCGCAAGACCAAGTGAGGGCTCGTCCAGCAACAACAGGCGAGGTCGGCTCATCAGCGCGCGGCCGATTGCCAGCATTTGTTGCTCTCCGCCGGACAGCGTGCCGCCCCGCTGCGACATACGCTCCTGCAAGCGCGGGAACAACCTAAGCACGCGCTCCTGGCTGACAGCTCGCTCAGCCTTGCTGCCGGGCGTGGCGTCCGCGCCCATCTGCAGGTTCTCCGCGACTGTCATGCGCGGAAAAATGCGCCGTCCCTCCGGGGATTGCGCGATGCGCAACCGGGCCACCTCGTGCGTCGGCATGGAGCTGATGTCCTGGCCATCGAACAGGATCTGGCCGGCGCGGGCGCGGGGGCGACCGAAGATGGTCATCATCAAAGTCGATTTTCCTGCGCCGTTGGCGCCGATCAACGCGACGATCTCGCCGGCCTTGATGTCGAGATCGATGCCCTTCAGTGCTTCGATCTTGCCATAGGCGGCGTGAAGCCCTTGAATGGCGAGCAGGGGCGTCGAGTCGGCGCTCATACGCCGCCCTCCATGACCGCGGTAGCCGTATCCTCGTCGGCGCCGAGATAGGCCGCGACAACCTTCGGATCGTCGCGCACCGCGCGTGGCGTGCCGTCGGCGATCTTGACGCCGTGGTCGAGCACAACGATGTGGTCGGAGATTTCCATCACCACGCTCATGTCATGTTCGATCAAAAGGATCGAAGTACCGAAGTCCCTGCGGATCGACAGCAAGAGCTCGCTCAAACTGGCACTCTCGTTGGCATTGAGCCCCGCGGCCGGCTCATCAAGGCAGAGCAGCGCGGGATGCGTGCACATTGCGCGCGCGATCTCCAGACGGCGCTGGTCGCCATAGGGCAGATTGCCCGCGGCGTCATCGGCGCGTTGCAGCAGGCCAATGCGGTCGAGCCAGTCGCGAGCTGAGTCGATCGCCTGCTTCTCCGCGGACCGGAACGACGGAGCGCCGATCAGGCCAAGCAGGCCGAAGCCGGACGCCCGCATCAAGGCATTGTGCTGCGCGACCATCAGGTTTTCCAGCGCCGTCATGCCGGGAAACAAGCGGATGTTCTGGAAGGTGCGCGTTACCTTGGCATATTTGCAGATGCGAAAGTCGTGCAGGCGATCGAGCCGGAAGGTTGCGCCGTCGTCGTGCACCAGGCGCATGGTGCCTCGCGAGGGCCGATAGAATCCGGTGACGCAGTTGAATACCGTGGTCTTGCCAGCGCCGTTCGGCCCGATCAGCGCAGTGATGTGGCCGCGCTGCGCGGCGAACGACAGTTCGTTGATGGCAAGGATACCTCCGAAGCGCATCATCAGTCCATCGACGGCGAGGATGGGAACAGGCGTCGTCATCCCTGACCTTCCTTCACCAGCGACGACGATATCTCTGTCCGTTTTTGCAGGAACACGGTTGGAGCGCGATGGCTGACCAGACCTCGCGGCCGCCAGACCATCAACAGCACCATGACTCCGCCGAACACCAGCATGCGAAACTGGTCAAGGCCGCGAAACAACTCAAATCCCCCGATCATTGCGATCGCGGCGAGCGCCACGCCGAGTTGCGAGCCCATACCTCCGAGCACGACGATGGCGAGAACCAGTGCCGATTCCTGAAAGGTGAAGGATTCAGGACTGATGAAGCCCTGGCGGGTTGCGAAGAACGCGCCCGCAAAGCCGCCGAACATCGCGCCTATGGCGAAGGCCGAGAGTTTCGTCGTGGTGATGTTGATGCCGAGCGCCCGACAGGCGATTTCATCCTCGCGCATCGCTTCCCAGGCACGACCGATAGGTAGCCGTCGCAGGCGGATGGTGACCCAGTTCGTAAGTAGTGCCAGCGCCAGGATAAGATAGAACAGGAAAACCAGACGATGCGTTGGCGAGAACGGCACGCCGATCAGCGCCGCGAAACCATCTTCGCCCGGCGTTAGGGGAATGCCGAACACGGAGGGGCGCGGGATGCCGCTGATCCCGTTCGGTCCGCCGGTGAGTTCCTGCCAGTTGAGAATGACCATCCGGATGATCTCGCCGAACGCCAGCGTGACGATCGCGAGATAATCGCCGCGAAGTCGCAACACCGGGAAGCCGAGCAACACGCCCCAGAACGCGGCGAGCAGACCGGAGACCGGCAACAGCACCCAGAATGCCCACGGCCCGAGTTGCAGGAAGTCGATCGCGACGTAGGGATAGGTTTCCATGAAATGCGGAAACGGCAAGCCGCTTTGCGCCAGCAGCGCATAGGAGTACGCGCCGACCGCATAGAACGCGACGTAGCCGAGATCGAGCAGCCCGGCGAGACCGACCACGATGTTGAGACCCCAGCCCAGCATCACATAGGTCAGTACGAGGATCCCAAGGTCGAGCAGGTAACGCTGATTGTAGAAGATGACCGGCACCAGCAGAGCGAAAATCAGAAGTGCCGGCGTCAGCAGGCGACCCAGCATCGAGAACGTACGACGCACGGTTGCTGGCAGTTCGACACTTCCGACGGGTCCGATCCAGCGCTTTAGCGTTTCGACAATGATGCTGCCGACGAACACCGCGCCGACTGTGGCCGCGAGTTCGCCGAACCGGGTCCAGTAGGTCAACTGTCCCGAGGAGCCGGATTCTGTACGAATGCCGATCATGAGCGAGAACAGCACCAGCGCCAGGACCGCGCTCACGACCGCTTTCTTCATGATGAAGACGACACCACGATCGCGCGCCGCGGTTTGTTGGCTCAGAGCGGGCGCTGACACGTCCGGGCCGTCAGACTTTTTCGACTTCGGGACGGCCAAGCAGGCCGGTCGGCCTGAAAATCAGGACGACGATCAGGATCGAGAAGGCGGCGACATCCTTGTACTCGATCGAAAAGTAAGCTGACCAAAAGGTCTCGATCAATCCGATCGCGAGACCGCCGAGCATCGCGCCAGGCAGCGAACCTATGCCGCCAAGAACCGCGGCGGTAAATGCCTTGATGCCGGCGACGAAGCCCATGAAGAAATCAACCAGACCATAATACAACAAGTACATCATGCCGGCGACGGCAGCGAGCGCCGCCCCGATCACGAAGGTCATTGAGATGGTGCGATCGACGTTCACGCCGAGCAGCGCCGCCATGGTCTGATCCTGTTCGCACGCGCGCATATCGCGGCCGAAGCGCGTGCGCGACACAATGAAACTGAAGATCGCGAGCAGAACGATGGTGGTAACCACCACCACGATCTGGACATTGGATAGTTGGACTGCGAAATTTCCGGAATCGTGAAGCGTGTAGCCGCCGGTGATGAGCGGCGGAATGGGCTTAGCCTGCGCGCCTTGCGAAACCTGAGAAAAATTGAAGAGCACGAACGACATGCCGATCGCCGACAAGAGCGGCGCGAGTCGAAACGATTGACGCAGGGGCCTATAGGCAAGGCGCTCGACAACCCAGCCGTACACGGCAGTAACGGCCATTGAAACGAGGAGCATAACGAGCAGGATCAGCGGCACGGCGGAGAGGCCCAACGATATCAGGATGAGGAAGGTGATCATCGCGATGAAGCCGCCGATCATGAAGATGTCGCCGTGAGCGAAATTGATCATGCCGACGATGCCGTAAACCATCGTATAGCCGATCGCGATCAGCCCATAGATCGAGCCGAGTACGACGCCATTGATGAGTTGCTGGGCAAAATAGTCCATGCGCTGCCGTGATCTGCGTATCCGAATGCGACTATATCAGACGCGATGCTAGGCTCCGGCAGCCGGACCGGCGCGTCTTGAATCAATGTCTAACAGTGGGAATCGAGGGCGGCAACCGCGGCAATTTCAGCGGGACCGGCGGCTGTGTATTTCTTCGGCGTCGTTTGCTCAGCGGAAGCAGCTCGTCGCGCGGGTGGGCGTTAAAAAGGCCAGTCTAACGGCAATTTGGCGGGCAAGCCGGCTGGAAAGCCGTCAAATCAGAGTTCCCAGTCTCCCGAAATCCAATCGATGCGGCCGGATTGTGCCTCCGTTCGCGTCGGCGTTGTCCACAGGGCTGGCGGGACTGTTAAGGTAAACAAAGGGTTTCCGTTGCGCCGCTCGGTTTACCCGACGTTAATCACCGTCAAGGCCGCGCTGGTTCCCGACGCGGCGGCCACGCGATTAGCGGGATGGCGCATGACCAATTCCTGGCGCATCAGCACCGTCAACGGAGCGTTGCTGGCGCTCTATTTCGTTCCTGCCTGGACCTTCGTCGCTTTCAAGATCGTGGCGTCGCCGGTGCACGGACTTTACGACCTGGCCAATGTGTCGGTTGCGTTGTTTCTCAGCGACCACCTCCATTTCGCGGCGATGGACCTTGTGCGTTTGGCCTGGCTCCTGGCGCTCGGCAAGATGACCGTCGTGGCGTTCTTCGCGGTGTTCCTGGTGATGACCACGCGCGCTTCGGTCCGGAAGTCAGGCAGCTTCGATGAGGTACTAGCGCTCGCGCTCGGCATCGGCAGCCTCATCGCCTTCGCCAGCATGGTGATGGCGTCACGAGTAGGCGAAATGGCCGCGGTGCGCCTGCATGCGACCGAACTGCTATTGCTACTTGGCGGTGCCATCCTGATGGCGGCCGAGCCGCCGTTCCAGCGCGATCCGCCGCCGGTGAGACGATGGCCTTCGCAACCGGAAGTCTATCCTTCGACCAATGCCAGTTCCTGAACGATCGTGCTGGTTTCCTTGACCGCGTGATCGGTTGCAGGGCGTTCATTTGACTACTGCTGCATCAGGAAGCCGGCCACTGCCTCTGTGAAAGCGTGTGATTGTTCGACGTTAGAGATATGTGCGGCGTCAAGGATGGTCATGTTGGCGGAAGGAATCTGGCTGCGGATGTATTCACCGGCCGCGACAGGCGTCGACAGGTCGTGCCGTCCGGCGATGACGAGCGTAGGGCTTTTGATGCGCGGCAGCAACGCGCGCTGATCCAGGGTACTCAACGCCTGACAGCAGGCGATGTAACCCTCCACCGGAGAGGCGCTCAGCATGGCTTTAATCTTCGCCGTGACCTGAGGTTCGCGTTCGCGAAAGCTTGCGGTCAGCCAGCCGCTGATTACGGTGTCGGCGATTGCAGCGAGACCGCCATCCTTCACTGCCTTGATGCGGGCGTGCCAATTGGTCGGATCGGGATAGTAGCAATTCGTATTGGCGAGAATGATCCGGTCGAACCGCTCCGGCGCATTTGCTCCGAGCCATTGGCCGACCATGCCGCCCATGGATAATCCGCACCAGTGCGCTCTTGCGATGTTGAGGTCGTCCAGAATTGCCAGCACATCCCGGCCAAAGCGCTCCATCGAATAGGGGCCGGGTGGCGCACCGGACTTGCCGTGGCCGCGCCGGTCATAGCGGACGATTCGGAACAGCTTCGACAGCGTCGCCATCTGCGGCTCCCACATCTGCAGCGTGCAGCCGAGTGCGTTCGACAGCATCAGCGTCGGGCCGCTGTCGCGCCCGTCGACGGAAACATTCAGCAGGCAGCCGTCGGCATCGATCATGGGCATTGTCGTTTCTCCTGCCAGACTCAAGCGTTTTAGTCGGGAGCGATCGGTTTCACCATCGAAAATCGCCACGCTTATGCGTGAGCTCTCCACCGCTGTCCTCTTTCTTTTGCGGCCGTCGTACTCTACGTCAGGGGTGAGCGCTTTCGAACAGTGTGGCCGCCGATCAAGGAGGCAAGCTCATGGCGATGACAATGAGCGGCGAAGTCGAGCTCGCAGCCTCTCGCGATCGCGTGTGGGCCAAGCTCAACGATCCCGAGGTCTTGAAAGCCTGCATTCCCGGTTGCGAGGACTTGATCAAGACCGACGCGAACCAATTCCATGCTGTCGCCAGGATGAAAATCGGTCCGGTATCCGCCCGCTTCAAGGGCAAGGTGACTCTTAGCGATCTCGACCCGCCGAACGGATACAAGATTGCAGGGGAGGGGGAAGGCGGCGTCGCCGGATTTGCAAAGGGTGAAGCAACCGTGGTGCTGGTCGATCACAATGGCGGCACACTTCTGAAATACGAAGCCGCGGCGCAAACTGGCGGCAAGCTGGCGCAACTGGGTCAGCGGTTGATCGGCGGTACGGCCAAAAAGCTGGCCGACCAATTTTTCGCGAACTTCGCCGAAGTCGTTCAGGGATAAAGGCGGTTCAGAGCCTATCTAAAGACCCGCTTCGGCGTGACCGGCGTTGCCGTGTATGAACCCATTATCGGCATCGCTCATATCGTGTATTGTAAAGAGCGACCTTCCGACGTGCGACCGTAGAGAGTGTCAAATGGCCAAGATTTCGCTGATCGTGAACGGCAGGCCGGCCACTACCGATATCGATCCCCGCACGCTGCTGGTGCAGTTCCTGCGCGAGAACCTGCACCTCACCGGCACCCATGTCGGATGCGATACCTCGCAGTGTGGCGCTTGCATTGTGCATCTCGATGGGAAAGCGGTGAAGTCATGCACTACGCTGGCGGTGATGGCCGATGGGCACGAGATCAAGACCATCGAAGGTCTCACAGCTGACGGGGCCTCGCTGCATCCGATGCAGGAGGCGTTCCGCGAGCATCACGGCTTGCAATGCGGCTTCTGCACACCGGGCATGATTATGACCGCGATCGATATGGTCCGCCGCAAGGGTTACGATCTTGACGATCGTACCATTCGCGAGGAACTGGAGGGTAACCTCTGCCGCTGCACCGGCTATCAGAATATCGTCACATCGATTGCGGCCGGCGCGATGGCGATGGCCAAATCGGATCTCGCATGAGCTTGGAGTTACACGCCGCAAGACGAGACCAGAGAACCTGAGCGATGTACGAATTCAAGTATCATCGACCGGCGACCTTGCAACAGGCTGTCAACCTCCTGGCTGAGAGCGAGGACGCCATGTTGATCGCGGGCGGCCACACGCTGGTGCCGGTCATGAAGCAGCGGCTCGCAAGCCCCGCACATCTGATCGATCTTACGCATATCGAAGGTCTTGATAGCATCGAGATGAGGGAGGGCCTGCTGGTGATAGGTGCGACCGCGAAGCACGCCGATGTTGCCGACTCGCCGATCGTGGGCGAGGCTATCCCGGCGCTCGCCGAACTCGCCGGGATGATCGGCGATCCCGCTGTGCGTCACAAGGGTACTATCGGGGGCTCGCTGGCCAACAACGATCCCACCGCGGATTATCCAGCAGCCTGTCTGGCGCTCGGCGCCACCATCGTCACTAATAAGCGCCGTCTGAAATCAGATGACTATTTCCAGGGAATGTTCTCCACCGCGCTGGACGCGGATGAGATCATCACCCAGGTGATGTTTCCGCTGCCGAAGAAGGCAGCCTATCAGAAATTTCGCAATCAGGCCTCCCGCTACGCTTTGGTGGGCGTGTTCGTTGCCGAGCGGCCGCCGGATGTGCGTGTCGCCGTTACGGGCGCCGGGGCCGACGGCGTGTTCCGCTTGGCGGCGTTCGAAGAAGCTCTGAAAAAAAGCTTCACAACGAAATCGCTCGAGGGGCTGTGCGTTTCCCCCGACGGCCTCAACAGCGACTTGCACGGCAGCGCGGAATATCGCGCGCATCTGATCGGTGTGCTTGCGCGGCGAGCAGTCAATGGCGCGAACGGTAAGGCATGACATGCGGATGCTCGCCGCGCTGGGCCAGATATCATGACGGCGGTACTGCCATCTTCCGTCGATGCAACGCTCGCTCTGCTGGCGAAGCATGGCTATTTCGCCGAGCGTTCCCTGGCGACTGTCGTGTTTCTTTCGCTACGCATGGCGCGGCCGCTGTTTGTCGAAGGCGAGGCAGGCGTCGGCAAGACCGAGATCGCGAAAGTGCTATCGGCTGCACTGGGCCGCAGATTGATTCGACTGCAATGTTACGAAGGATTGGATGTTGCCTCCGCCGTCTATGAGTGGAACAGCCACGCTCAGATGATTGCGATTCGGCTGGCCGAAGCGGCGGGTGATACCGATCGCGAGCAGCTTTCCAGCGACATCTTTGCCGAGAGATACTTGATCAAGCGGCCGTTGCTCCAGGCCCTGGAGCCGGATGTCGGCGGCCCGCCGGTACTCCTGATTGACGAACTCGATCGCGCCGACGAAGCTTTCGAAGCCTTTCTTCTGGAAATCCTCAGTGATTTCCAAGTGACGATCCCCGAATCCGGCACCGTCAAGGCGGTGACACCGCCGATCGTTATCGTGACTTCGAACAGGACGCGTGAAGTTCATGATGCGTTGAAGCGCCGCTGTCTCTATCACTGGGTGGACTACCCTTCCGCCGAGCGCGAACTTGCGATCGTCCGATCACGGGTAGCAGGTATCTCCGCCGCATTGTCGCAACAGGTCGTCGGCTTTGTGCAGGCGCTGCGCAACCGGGATTTCTACAAGAATCCGGGCGTCGCCGAGACCATCGACTGGGCGACGGCGCTGACCGAGCTCGATACCCGTTTGCTGACGCCGCAGGTCGTCGGCGATACCATCGGCGCGCTCTTGAAATATCAGGATGATATCGGCCGGATGCAGGGCGACGCTTTGCAAAACCTATTGAAGGAAGCAGCCAGCAACCAATAAAAGCGGGATTCGCATGGCCATCCATCATCTCGATTCGCCGACCGGCCGTATTGCGGACAACGTTATCGGCTTCGCCCGCACGCTGCGCGCCTCCGGTCTTCCCGTGGGTTCGGCCGCCGTCATCGACGCGCTGAACGCATTGCGCTTGATCGACATCGGCAATCGCGCGGACGTTTTCAGTACGCTTCAGGCGGTTTTGCTGACTCGCCACGAACATGCGCTGATATTCGCCCAAGCCTTCGAGCTTTTTTTTCGTATCGCGGAGCAACGGAACAACATGCTGGACTCGGTCCCGCTGCCAGACCAGGCCAGGAAACCGCCGCCGTCTGCGTCTCGGCGCGTTCTCGAGGCATTGTCGCAGCCTGCGATCACGGGTGAGCGCGAGATGCCGCGGGAGCATGAGATCCGGCCTTCTGTCTCCGACCGCGAGGTGCTGCAAAGGAAGGATTTCGCCCAGATGAGCGCAGCCGAGATGGCCGAAGTGATGCAGCTGATCGCGAAGATGGAACTGCCGCAAGCCAAGCTGCGCACGCGACGCACCCGGCCCGATTCACGAGGATCGTCGCTGGATCTGCGCCGCACGCTGCGCGGCGGCCTACGCACCGGGGGCGAGATCGTCGATATTCATCGCCTCGGCAGGGCCGGCAAGTCGGCGCCGATCGTAGCCCTGCTCGATATCTCAGGCTCGATGAGCGAATATACGCGACTATTTTTGCATTTTCTCCATAGTCTCACAAATGAGCGTAAGCGCGTTTCGGTCTTTCTGTTCGGAACGCGGTTGACTAATGTGACGCGCGCTTTGCGTGCGCGCGATCCCGACGAGGCGCTGGCCGCTTGTTCCTCGGTGGTGGAGGATTGGGCGGGGGGAACGCGGATCGCGACCTCGCTGCACAACTTCAACAAGCTGTGGGGCCGGCGCGTGCTGGCGCAGGGCGCCATTGTACTGCTGATCACCGATGGGCTGGAGCGGGAAGCCGACTCCAAACTAGCGTTCGAGATGGATCGGCTGCACCGATCCTGCCGTCGGTTGATCTGGCTCAACCCGCTATTGCGCTATGACGGCTTTGAGCCCAAGGCGCAAGGAATTAAGATGATGCTGCCGCACGTTGACGAATTTCGTCCGGTGCATAGTTTGTCATCTATCGAGGGGCTAGTTGCTGCGCTTTCCCGGGCGCCGAGACCAACGGCCGTGGTCCCTCCGTCCCGCAGCTTGAACGAGTGGCATCATGCTGGATCGCGATGAAGACATTCTGAGGGCGGCGGAAAACTGGAGGAGAGCGGGCAAGGGCGTCGCGCTGGCAACGGTCGTTGAAACCTGGGGCTCTGCACCGCGTCCAGCCGGTTCGAGTCTCGTCATCAACGAAGACGGCACGTTTCTGGGCTCGGTCTCGGGCGGCTGCGTCGAAGGCACCGTAGTGACCGAGGCGCTGGACGTGATCTCTAGTGGGGCGCCCAGGATGCTGGAGTTTGGTGTCGCGGATGAGACCGCGTGGACTGTCGGCCTCTCATGCGGGGGCAGGATCCGCATCTTTGTTGAGAAAGTCGTTTAGTGTCATTGGTGTAAAGTTTCTTCCGTTATGATGGGATATGATGGGAGGCCCATCCGGGGACTTCGATCGAAAGGGCACTAGTGGTCCGATTCTAACATTTGGTTCGTGGGCTCGCTTGAGGTGGGCACCAAATGTCAAATCCACTCCACTAGTCTTGTAGTGCGAGAGTACCCCTGTTTTCCGAGTTCGAACGGGGGGCTGTGGATGTTTACGATCTCGGTCTCAGGCGTTTGTCGTGAAGCTTGCCACACTTTCAGCGATCAATATCGAGCGGGCCGCGCGGAGGCCGGTGATCGTGGTGACCGATATCGATAATGGCGAGCAGCGCCTTATAAACGCCGCTGACATTGCCAGCGATCCTTTGCATATCGAATTGGAACGACATCTGCGTATGGGCAAGAGCGGCACCATTGAAGTCGCGGGCCGGAAGCTGTTCCTGAACGTCTATGCGCCGACCGCCAAGCTTGTGATCGTCGGCGCGGTTCACATCAGTCAGGCGCTGGCGCCGCTGGCGCGTTCGCTCGGCTATGATGTCACCGTGGTCGATCCGCGCTCCGCATTTGCAAGTCCTGAGCGGTTTCCGGACGTGACGCTGATCGCCGAATGGCCAGACGTTGCACTGCCGCCGCTCAACATGGATCATTATACAGCCTTCGTTGCTGTCACTCACGATCCGAAGATCGACGATCCTGCGTTATTGCACGGGCTGAAGTGCGATTGCTTCTACATCGGGGCATTGGGCTCGCGGAAGACCCACGTTCAGCGTGCCCTCCGCCTGAAAGCACAAAACATTTCTAATGCCGACATCGAGCGCATCCATGCGCCGATCGGCTTGGAGATAGGCGCGATTTCGCCCTCCGAGATCGCCGTGGCCATCATGGCGGAAATCACGGCGCAGCTACGGCTGCCGAAAGCGAGCGCGGCATGAAATTTGGTCCCGCTACCCCGGACGATGCCATTGGCGGCGTCACTGTTCATACCCTGCGGCAGGGTACGTTTGTACTCAAGAAGGGCACCATCATTGGGCCAGTGGAGGTCGAGGCGCTCAACAGGGCGGGTGTGAAGGAAGTTGTCGTCGTTCGCCTCGATGATGGAGATGTATCGGAGGACGAGGCAGCGGCGGATGTCGCAAAAGCGGTTGCCGGCGATGGTGTCACGGTGGAACGGGCGTTTACCGGCCGGGCTAATCTGTTCGCGTCGCGGGCCGGCGTGCTGGTGATCGATCGCGTGGCCGTCAACCGGATCAACAATGTCGACGAAGCGATCACCTTTGCGACGCTTTCGGCCTACAAGCCGGTAGTCCAAGGCGAAATGATCGCCACCGTCAAGCTGATTCCGTTCGGCGTTGAAGCGAAGCTGCGCGATGCCGCGATTGCGGCGGCAGGCGGTGGTGTGTTGCGGGTTGCGCCTTACAGCATCAAGCGCGTTGGCATTGTCTCGACCATGCTCCCTGGCCTTGCGCCGAAGGTGATCGACAAGACATTGCGCGTCACCGCCGAGCGTATCGCGCCAGCGGGTGCGACGATCATCGCCGATCGTCGCGTGACGCATGACCAAACCGTACTGTCGGCGGCGATCACGGAGATACTCGATCTCGGCGCCGAGTTGGTTATCGTATTTGGTGCATCCGCGATTGCGGATCGCCGCGATGTCATTCCCGCCGCCCTCACCGATGCGGGCGGCGTGGTCCAACATTTTGGTATGCCGGTCGATCCGGGCAACTTGCTTCTGATCGGAAAAGCGCGTGGTGTGCCGGTGCTGGGTGCCCCGGGTTGCGCGCGGTCTCCCGTTGAGAACGGGTTCGATTGGGTACTGATGCGGCTGCTCGCTGGATTGAAGGTCGCGCGACGTGACCTGACCGGCATGGGAGTCGGCGGCCTGCTGATGGAAATCGTGACGCGACCGCAACCGCGTATCTCGCCTGCGACCGACACCAACAGCAATATTGCAGCGGTGGTCCTCGCCGCAGGGCGATCAACCCGCATGGGCGGCCCCAACAAGCTTTTGGCGGAGCTGAACGGCAAGCCGCTGGTCCGTATCGTGGCCGAGCAGGTGCTGGCGTCAAAAGCATCGAGCGTTACGGTCGTAACCGGCCATGAAGCAAGGGAAGTCGAGCGCGCACTGCGGGGGCTCAACGTTACCTTTGTGTACAATCCGGATTTCTCTACGGGTCTCGCCGGCTCGGTCAGAACCGGTATCAGCACGGTTCCTAAAGAAGCCGGCGGCGCCTTGATCTGTCTCGGCGACATGCCGCTGGTCGATGCGCAACTCCTCGATCGGCTGATCGCTGCGTTTGCTCCGGATCGGGGTATGCTAATAGCCGTCCCTGTCAGCGACGGCAGGCGCGGCAATCCGGTCTTGTGGTCGCGGCGCTTTTTCGGCGAACTGATGTCGCTCGAAGGTGACGTCGGCGCGTGCCATCTGCTCGCGCGTCACGCCGAGGCGGTGGCGGAAGTCTCAGTCGATGCTCACGGCGCCTTCTTCGACATTGATACGCCTCAAGCATTGGCGGCGGTTCAACGCGGCTGACAATGAGCTCCTGGACCGGCGCGCTGTCCGGACTTCAGAGAGGGCGCTGACGGACGACGTCAGGCCCACGACCTGCATCGGAGAATTGTTCAGGACGCATCGACTTGCAAAGCGGTGCGGTCCCGCTTTCAATCCGGTTGGCTTGCGATGCATCAATGAGATTTCCGCTCCAGGCCGGGTCCGCCGGCACTTCGGCTTCTCTAGATTTGCAAACTAGTTCAGACAGATAGGTTACATCACGGCGGATTGACTGCCCGGGGCAAAGTTTTATCTTTATTATGACTGACTGGTCAGTCATAATAATCTGATGAAAGCTGCAAAAACCAAACGACGAAACGCCGCCACTGCGAACTCCGCCAAAGGCCGATCTGCCACAAGCACAGTCGGTGCGACTTCCTCGCAGACGGGCAGGGTGGCCAACCCCCCGAACCGCGCAGCACGCGCAGCGCAGCGACGCGCGGCGATCATCGCGGCGGGACTCGATGAATTCACCGCGCGTGGTTTTGCTGCAACCCGTCTGGACGACGTGGCAAAGCGGGCAGGCGTCGCCAAGGGTACCATCTATCTGCACTTCAAGGACAAGGAGGCGCTGTTCCAGGAGCTTGTGCGCACGGCGCTCGTGCCGCTGATCGGAAATCTGATGACCGTGCCTGCCGCTGGCGGATCGGTACGCGAGATCCTTGAACGCTTCGCTGAGACTTTTGTCCGCGACGTTGCCGGGACCAAGCGCGGCGATATCGTTCGCTTGATCATGGCGGAGGGCACGCGCTTTCCGTCGCTCGCCGACTTCTACTTTCGCGAAGTCGTTTCGCGTGGCCTCGCGGGCATGCGCAAGCTGATCGAATACGGCATCGAGCGCGGAGAAATCCGCAATGCGCGCCTTGCCGACTTCCCCCAGATCGTCATTGCGCCTGCCATGGTCGCCGTGATGTGGCAAGGCCTGTTCGGCCGGCATGCGCCGCTCGATGCTGTGGCAATGTTGAAGGTCCATCTCGATCTGATCTTTGGCGAACGGAGAGCTTCATGACCGCGCTGCGTACAGTCGCGCGTGCCGGCACCGCGTTGGCGCTGGCGGTTCTCGTTGCCGGCTGCGGCCAGAAGCTGCCGCCCGGCTATCAGGGCTGGGTCGAGGCCGACATGATTTTTGTCAGTCCCGACGAGAGTGGTCGCGTCACCAAACTGAATGTGCGCGAAGGCGACGCTGTCGAGGTCGGCGCGCAGCTCTATTCGGTCGACGATGACCTGCAACAGGCTGATCTCAATCAGAACAAAGCGACGCTGGCGAATGCGCAGCAGACTTACGATCGTGCGGCCTCGCTGAGGAAAACCGGGGCCGGTACGCAGGCGACTCTGGATTCCGCCGTCTCGGCGTTGCGTGTCGCCGAGGCGCGGGTCAACACCTCGCAGACGCGGCTGTCGCGGCGCAAGGGCTTTGCGCCGGTCGCAGGGACCATACAGCAAATCTATTTCCGCGAAGGCGAGATGACGCCGGCGCAACGGCCGGTGCTGTCGATCATGCCGCCGGGTAACATGAAGGTCCGGTTTTTTGTGTCGGAGCCGGATTTACCGAAACTCAGGATCGGGCAGGATGTTCACATCACCTGTGACAACTGTGCGCCCGATCTGACGGCAAAGATCTATTTCATCGCCACTCAGGCCGAATACACACCGCCGGTTATCTACAGTCTCGAGGAGCGCAATAAGCTGGTGTTCCTGGTTCAGGCGCGGCCCACCAGGCCGGACAGTCTCCGCGTCGGGCAGCCGGTCACCGTGCAGATCGACGCCGCGCCACCCGGAGGGGTAGCACCATGATCCAGGCAGCCGTGAAAGCGTCCGACATCGCGATCGAGGTTTCCGGCCTATCGAAATCGTTCAACGGCCGCGAGGTCGTGCACGACCTGTCCATGCAGGTAAAGCGCGGAATGATCTACGGCTTCCTTGGTCCCAATGGGTCGGGCAAGACCACCACCATCCGCATGCTCTGCGGACTGCTGACGCCCGATAGCGGCGAGGGTACCTGCCTCGGCTACGATATCCGCCGCGACGCCGACAAGATCAAGCGCCGGGTCGGCTACATGACCCAGCGTTTCAGCCTGTATCAGGATCTGTCGGTGCGCGAAAACCTGGAGTTCGTTGCACGGCTCTACGGCATTCGCGGTGCGCCCGGCGCGGCGCGGGCCATGATCAAGCGGCTCGGTCTTAACGGCCGCGAGGAGCAGCTTGCGGGTGAATTGTCCGGTGGCTGGAAGCAGCGCCTCGCGCTTGGCGCCTGTACGCTGCCGAACCCGCAACTTCTATTGCTCGACGAGCCGACCGCCGGTGTCGATCCGAAGGCGCGGCGTGAGTTCTGGAATGAGATTCACGCGTTGGCTGCGGACGGCCTGACGGTACTGGTCTCTACCCACTACATGGACGAGGCCGAACGCTGTCACGAGATCGCCTATATCGCCTACGGCCATCTGCTTGCGCATGGCACCGTAGACGATGTGATCGCGAAATCGGCGCTCACCACTTACACAGTCACGGGCGGCGACCTCAATGGGCTGTCGGCCGAGCTCGCAGGCAAGCCGGGCATCGACATGGCCGCGCCGTTCGGTACCAGTTTACATGTCTCCGGCCGCGACAAGGCCGCGCTCGAACAGACGATCGCGGCCTATCGCAGTCGTGGCGATCTGCATTGGCAGCAGAGCGAGCCATCGCTGGAGGACGTGTTCATCGAACTGATGAGTCGTTCGAAGGATAATTTCCAATGAGTGCCGCGAATGACCATTCCGCCGAAAGGGAAATGCCGTTCGGCTTCTGGCGGCGCAGCTACGCTATGCTGGTGAAAGAGTTCATCCAGCTCCGGCGCGACCGGGTATCGTTCGCGATGATCGTGATGATTCCGGTGATGCAGCTCATGCTGTTCGGCTATGCGATCAACACCACACCGCGCCATCTGCCTACCGCGGTTCTGCTGCAGGAAGACAGCGACCTCGCGCGCTCGATTCTGAAGGCATTGGAGAACACGTCCTATTTCCGTTTCACGCAAGAGGTGCATGACGTCGATACGTTCGACAATCTCCTGAAATCCGGCACGGTGCTGTTCGGTGTCGAGATTCCGCGTGGCTTCGAGCGCGGGGTGCGGCGTGGTGATCGTCCGGCGCTGCTGGTTGCCGCTGATGCCACCGATCCCGTCGCCGCCGGTTCTGCGTTGAGCGCACTCGGCTCGGTCGTGCAGACCGCGCTCGCGCATGATCTGCATATTGGCGATCCACCCGATCCGCCATTCGAAATCCGGGCGCATGCGCGGTACAATCCGGCGGCGTCGTCGCGGCTGAACATTGTGCCCGGGCTCGTCGGCACCATTCTCACCATGACCATGCTGATTTTCACGGCCTTGTCGGTCACGCGCGAGATCGAACGGGGTACCATGGAGAGCCTGCTGTCGATGCCGATCACGCCGGTCGAGGTGATGATCGGCAAGATCTTGCCTTACGTGCTGGTCGGATTTATTCAAGCAACCCTGATCATCGGCATCGGCGTGCTGCTGTTCGGCGTCCCCGTCTATGGTAGCCTGACGTTGTTGGCGTTGCTCTCGACTTTGTTCATCACAACCAATCTCGCCGTCGGATACACATTCTCGACCATCGTGCAGAATCAGCTCCAGGCCATGCAGATGTCGATGATGTTCTTCCTGCCAAGCATCCTGTTGTCCGGTTTTATGTTTCCCTTCGCCGGTATGCCCGTGTGGGCGCAGCGTGTCGGGGAGTGCCTGCCACTGACGCACTATGTCAGGATTGTCCGCGCCATCATGCTGAAGGGCGCGACCATGCAAAACCTGAAGTACGACACGCTCGCGTTGCTGGCGCTGATGCTGGTGGCCATGGCGATCGCGGTGACACGATTCCGCCGCACGCTGGATTAGCCGAGGCTAATGGAAACATCACTTTCGAAGCAAAGCGCTGACGCGCCCGTAGATGCCACTGCGGTCGAAACTATCTTCCACCAAGCCGGCGCCGACCGACCATTCCAGCAGCCCCGTCTTGAAGCCCGTGAGGTGCGTGCCGATCCGGTATTGGGTGCTGAACCGATCGGTGGATACGGAGACTTCGGGTCCGATCCAGAACCGGTCGAACAAACGCCAGCCGGCCGCGGCGCGGGCGCTATACACCGAGTAGATGGTGGTGATCGCGCCGGAAGCAGCCACCATCATCGCTGGCGTGGGCTCCCACCATAGCTCGCTCGCTAACTGGCCGCCGAAGCGGCTTCCGCTCAGCTTGCCGGTTTGAACATCGGGTTTGACCCCACGAATTTCCAGGGTTGGACCGGCAAACACCCTGATCTCGAGGTCACCGCGCTTGATCCGCCAGCCGGGCAGGGCCGAGGCGTGGAAGATGTTGGTGGTGAAGCGCTGCGTCGCAGTGTCGTACCGTTCGAGATTGTCGGACATAAACAAACGAACCAGAAAACCATCGTTGTTCAAGTCACCTTTCGGCGCCAGCAGCATTCCGTTGTAGCCGGCCAGTCCGTTGCTCCAGAGATCAATGCCGCTGAAAAACAGGAATCGTTCGGGTCTGGAGCCACCGCTGAGATTATCGGTCAGCGGCGGGGTTACCGCAGGCTGGGCCATTGACCGACCAACGGCCGCCCACACCAATAAGGCGGCCATGCCAAATGCGCGCACGCTCCCCAACGTACCCGAGCCCCCACAAGCCCCAAACGCCCATACGTACAACTACTGATAGCAGGCGGGCAGGCAGTCGCGTAGGGAACAATATGGAAACACCCTCAAGGTTTTTTTAACCAACCGTTCTTCGTCACCTCAACCGTGCGATCAATTCCATCGCGCCCGCAGGTGCGCGGACCTTCCCTTCGTGGATCACGTAGGCGAACACGTCGCGCGCCACTTTCTTCGGCTGGGCCTCGCCCACGCGCGGCAGATCGTCGGGTTCGCCCCCTGTGGCCCAGCATCGAAAGCGCTTCGCCCAGGTATCGAGCTGCTTCGGAGGATAGCAAGTCTTGATCTCGTCGCTGCCTCTTTGCAGGCGCGCATAGACGAAATCCGCAACGGTATCGGCGATCGCCGGATACTTGCCGTGTTCGGCGAATACGACCGGCACTTGGAACTGCCGAAGGAGCGAAATGAAGGCCGGTGTGCAGAAGCTGTCGTGGCGAACTTCGACCACATGCCGCAGCGCACGTCCGTCCAGCTTCTTCGGCAAGACTTCGAGAAACTTGCCGAAATCGGACTCGTCGAAAGTCTTGGTCGGCGCAAACTGCCACAGCACCGGTCCGAGCCGGTCGCCCAGTTCCAGCACGCCCGAATCATAGAAACGTTTTACCGAATCGCCGGCTTCGGCCAGCACCCGGCGATTGGTGGCGAAACGCGGACCCTTCAGAGAGAATATAAAACCATCCGGCACCTCCCGCGCCCATTTGCGAAAGCTTTCGGGCTTCTGCGATCCGTAATAGGTGCCGTTGATCTCGATCGAGGTGAGCCTGGAGGCGGCGTATGCCAGCTCCTTCGCTTGCGCCAGCTTGTCCGGGTAGAAAGCGCCTCGCCAAGGGGCGAAAGTCCAGCCGCCGATTCCGACGTAGATATTGCCTGCTTTGCCCATCATATGGGACCTGCCTCTTGCGGATGTTCCGACCGTACCTACCTTAATGACAACGGCGATGTTGAAGCCCGCTCCGTCGCCGGAACGACCACGGGATAACTGGGTTGCGCCGGATGTACGCGCGCTCCGTTGTTCGTGGTCGTTGACTTCGGTCTGTTTCCCTACATTTCCGGCTTTTAGCAGGATTCCCGGCTCGCGCCTGTTAGGGCTTCACGCCGGCTACCTTGATGCGCTCATCTTGGCATCGGCGGTCGCCACAGATATATGCTGGCGCCATGAATGAAGCCATGAGACCGGAGCCGGTCGAGCTATCAACCGGAATGCCGCGTCAGCTTTCGGTTGTCGTGCCCACCTTCAACGAGCGCGACAACGTGGTTGCGCTGTACCGAAAACTGTCCGCGGCGCTGAAGGGAATTGCGTGGGAGGTCATCTATGTCGATGACAATTCCCCGGACGGAACTTCGGACGTAGTGCGCGAGCTGGCTGCGGCGGATCCGCGTGTTCGCTGTATCCGGCGCATCGGCCGGCGCGGGTTGTCCGGCGCATGCATCGAGGGCATTCTGGCATCGAGCGCGCCGTGCGCCGCGGTGATGGATGCCGATCTTCAGCACGATGAAACCCGGCTGCCGGAAATGCTCGCGCTTCTGGAAAGCAACGTCGTCGACCTCGTCGTCGGCAGCCGCTACATCGAAGGCGGCAGTGCCGACAGCTTCGACAAGCAGCGCGCAGGCTTCAGCATGCTGGCAACCTCGGTCGCGAAGAAGTTGCTGCGCATCGAAATCGCCGATCCCATGAGCGGCTTTTTCATGATCCGCCGCGACCGCTTCGAACAGCTTGCGCCTGAGCTTTCAACCCAGGGCTTCAAGATCCTGCTTGATGTGATCGCAACTGCGCGCGGCGCATTGCGTGTCAGAGAGATTCCCTACACCTTCGGCTCGCGGTTGCACGGCGAGAGCAAGCTGGATTCGATGGTCGCGCTCGACTTTCTGGGCCTCGTACTGGCGAAGCTGACGCATGACGCGGTATCGCTGCGGTTTCTGCTGTTCGCGCTGGTGGGATCGGTCGGTGTCGTCGTCCATTTCGCTGGTCTGTTTGTCGCGCTCGAAGTGTTGGGATGGCCGTTTCCGCACTCCCAGGCCTTCGGCGCGATCCTGGCGATGACCAGCAATTTCCTGTTCAACAATTTCCTGACCTATCGCGACCTGCGCCTGAAAGGGCTCGGGATCTTGCGCGGCCTCCTCGTTTTCTATCTCGTGTGCAGCGTCGGCCTGCTCGCCAATGTCGGCGTTGCATTTTCGGTCTACGATCAGAAGCCGATCTGGTGGCTGGCAGGCGCGACCGGCGCGCTGATGGGCGTGGTCTGGAATTACGCGGTATCCAGCCTATTCGTCTGGCGCAAGCGATAGCAGGGCGATGCATCCGGCCGAGACGCGGTCCGTCCGCGCCGTTGTTCTCACGGTCCTTGCGCTGGTGGCGCTGCGGCTCGTCTGCGCGGCGCTGACGCCGCTGACATTCGACGAAGCCTATTACTGGACGTGGTCGAAGCATCTGGCCGGCGGCTATTACGATCATCCGCCGATGGTGGCGATCGTGATTCGTCTCGGCACCATGATCGCTGGCGATACCGAATTCGGCGTCCGGCTGGTGTCGGTCCTGTTGGCGCTGCCGATGAGCTTTGCGGTCTACCGCACAACGGTGCTGCTGTTCGACAGTGCGCGCGCGGCGGCGTCGGCAGTCGTTTTTCTCAACCTCATGTTGATGGTTGCTGCGGGAACCGTGATCGTGACTCCGGACGCGCCGCTGATGGTGGCATCGAGTTTCGTGCTGCTGTGTCTCGCGAAGCTGTTCGTGACCGGGCGCGGGGCCTGGTGGCTCGGGGTGGGGGCAGCCGTCGGCGCGGCCCTGCTGTCGAAATACACCGCGCTGGTCTTCGGTCCGGTGATTCTGATCTGGCTGTTGGCCGTGCCGGAGCTGCGGCGCTGGCTGCGGACGCCGTGGCCTTATCTCGGGGGTCTGGTGGCGCTGGCGATCTTCTCGCCGGTCCTGATCTGGAACGCCGAACACCATTGGGTGTCGTTCGCCAAGCAGTTCGGTCGCGCGCGTGTCGACCAATTGACCCTTCGCTATATCATTGAGTTGATCCCGACTCAGATCGCCTTTGCGACGCCGCCGGTGTTCGGTCTCGCCGCGATGGGGCTGTTTGCATTGGCGAAACGCGGCGAGGGCACGCTGGCGGCGCGAGTGCTGATCAATGCGATGGTGTGGACGCTGACGATCTATTTTGTCTGGCATTCGTTGCATGGTCGAGTCGAGGCCAACTGGTTCGGACCGATCTATCCGGCGCTGGCGATCGCGGCGGCGGTGGCTTCCGATGTCGCGCGCTGGCAGCCGCGTGGTAGGCACTTCGCGGATGCCTGCCAGCGCTGGGCGCTGCCGGTGGGTGTTGGAATATTCGTGGCGCTGGTGGTGCAGGTGAACACTGGCCTACTCTCGGGCTATCGGCGCGATGCTTCGGTGCGTAGCGTTGGCGTTGGTTTTCCAGAGCTTGCCGCTGAGATTGAGACGATGCGCGCGAGAAGCGGCGCGCGCTGCGTGCTCGCTCAGGGTTATGGCGTAACGAGCTGGCTTCAGTTCTATCTGCCGAAGGGCACTTGCGTGGCGCAACATTTCGAGCGCATTCGCTGGATCAATGCTCCGCCACCGGATGCGTACCAGCTGACTGGCAAGCTGCTATATGTCGATGACGGATCGGCCAACTGGCCGCGCGTCGCGCAGTTTTTCAATCACGTCGAGAAGGTCGCGACTCTCGAACGCAAACGCGGGCCGCTGACGATCGAGACCTTCCAGATCGACGTGGTGGCGGACCCGAAAGGCGATGTGCTCGCGCCACTGCCGCCGGAATTGAAGTAGCTGAATTCAGTTACAGGTGGCCGGACGGCTGACTCGATCTGAAAGATCGAGAGGACATGCAACCAACAAACCTGTTGACAGCGTCGGAACCACGCTGCGCGCCAGCCGTTGTCGCTCAACGAGCGCTCCGGAACCGTAATTTCGTCATGCGGCCGAGCGGGGGCTGTTCCATACACAACCAAAAAGGATCCGCGACATGAAAAAGATTCTGATCGCTCTCGCCGCCACCACAATGCTGACCGGGGTGGTATCTGCGCAGTCCATCAGCGAAAGAACCGGCGTTAACTCTGTGCTCGGCGTCGCGCCGTCCACCGCCGACTTCGTCAAGGAGGTCGCAACCAGCGACATGCTGGAAATCGAGGCTGCCAAGATCGCGCAGCAGAAGGGCAATGACGCGGAAAAGAAGTTTGCCGAACGAGTGATCGCCGATCACACCCAGACCTCGAACGACCTCAAGGGTATGGTGAAAAGCGGCGACCTGAAGGCCGAGTTGCCGACCGCGCTCGACAGTTCCGCGCAAAGCAAGCTCGACAAGCTCAGAGTCGCGACACCTCAGGAATTCGCCGCGCTTTACGATCCGATGCAGGTCGATGCCCATGAGGATGCTGTGTCGCTGTTCGAGCGCTATTCCAAGAGCGGCGATAACGCCAATCTGAAGAACTGGGCCGGCAAGACACTGGAGACGCTCAAGAGCCACCTCGTCATGGCAATCAAGATGAATGAGGATCGGCGTTCGACGGTCGGCAGTTCGAAATCGGCGCCCGCGCCGATGCGGATGGACCGCAAGTAGGCGGCACGACCGTCTCGCAGGAGCAGCGCCGCGCGCGACGTGCGCGCGGTCAGACACGCGTCATCGCCCCTGTTGTTTATCGGCGCGGGGACGCCGTCGTGTTACGCCTCAAGTTCGCGCCATCGAAGACGCGCGCTTGAGGTGTTCCTCGTTCGCGCCGTCGAAGAAGCGCGCTTGAGGTGTTCCTCATTCGCGCCATCGAAGAAGAGGGCGCGCGGAACGCCGGGTGCCCGATGCACCCGCGGCCTCGTGTGCGAAAGTGAAAAGCACACGAGCGTAGTCACCACGGTCACCACGGTCACACCGGCTTCATCCGGCGTTCCGCGGCCGAGGGTCAGGGGACGCTGCTGCCGTTGACAATTTACCGTCCGGACAGGCATCATGTAATAGTTGCAGTAGGGCGCATCGGCTGAAGCCGAAGGGGCAATGCCCACCTACGATGTGCTAACCGTAGTTGCGCCCATGCCTAGCCTTGAAAACCTGAAGAAGCAGGCCAAACAGTATCTGCGCTGGCATCGTGAGCGGTATTATCCAGTTGCCGCCGCGATCAGAGCTGCGCTGCCTCGATTTCAGCAGCTTGACGATCATCAAGTGCTGGAAGCGAAGTTCAGGCTCAGCGATGCACAAGAGCTTGTGGCTCGCCAATTGGGGTTTGAGGAATGGCAGGCGCTCAAGGCAGGAGCTCTAGCCATGAGCACGCAAGTCAAACAGGCAATGACAATTCCAAACCTCAGCGGAACGGCAGCTCAACTCTATGTCGCTGACGTCAAGGCGTCGTGCGATTTCTTTACTTCCAAACTCGGCTTTGCAATCGACTTTGTGTACGGCGATCCGCCGTTTTATGGCGCGGTCAAGCGCGACCGTGCGCAGCTTTGTGTGCGGCTTGTTTGCGAGCCAGTCTTTGTCGGAGACATTCGCCAGCGCGAGCAACTGCTTTCGGCGTCGATCACCGTCGACACCGCAGCAGAGATCAAGCAACTTTTCTTGGAATTCCAATCCGCAGGTGTGAGCTTCCACCAAGAACTGAAGAAAGAACCTTGGGGTGCACGGAACTTCATCGTCCTTGATCCAGACGGCAACCTCATTTTGTTTGCGGGTCCTGCCGATTGAGCGCTGGTCCCGCTCTTTCGACGGGCTTTGACGATCAGGCGAACAGAGTGGCGATCACAAACAAAAAGACCCGGTTTTTTGCACCGGGCCTTTCGCATTCGCATTCAGCTTCGAAGGGCTGATGGACTTTAGAAATCCATGCCGCCCATGCCGCCGCCCTGCATCGCCGGGGCGCACGGGTGTCCTTCTTCGACAGTTCTGCGACCATCTTTTTGCTGGTGATGAGCGAGCCGGAAAGAGATGGATGGCCGATAACAGACTCGGCCACAACGTTTGATCGGCTTTCGCGATAGCGGCCGATCGCGCGATAACCGGCTGAACCCGTGACGCCCGTCGGCAGACTCATATGAGACACTGTTAGCCAAGGGAAACCGGAACGAACACCATGCCATACATCTTACTCGTCGCCGTGGTCGGCATCCTGCTGCTTTACGTCAGCGACGCGATTCCGCTGTCGAGTGTCGGCGGGCCGATGGTGATCGCGCTGGCTGTCTTTGTCGCGGCGCTGGCCGTCGCGATCCACGAGGCATGGACGAAAAGGCGGGGCGTGCTCGGCTGGATCGTCAATATCATTTCCTCATTTCTCGGGACGTTTGTGGCTGCCCAGGTTGGCGGGATGATAATGGTCATGATCCTCAGCCCGTTTATGGATGGGTCGTCGCTCGCGGCTTCGGGAGGGGCCGTGATGGCTGTCTCGCTGGCCGGTGCCATGGCCGCTGCGGTGCTGGGATCGTGGGGTGCGTTGGCGATCGTGAACCGTTGGCGGTAAGCGTCACACCTCGCGCGCGTATAAAAAAGTCGGGCCAGACAAATTCGCGGGGTTTGTACCGCAAACAAAAACCCCGGCATCGCTGCCGGGGTTTTGCATTTCGTAACTGACTGAGAAGCGTGGATCAGAAATCCATGCCGCCACTGAAAGCCGGGCTTGCCCGGCTTTCAGCAGTTTAGATTCAGGGGCGACGACTTCTGACGCTGTGCGTCAGAAATCCATGCCGCCCATGCCGCCGCCGCCGCCCGGCATCGCCGGGGCAGCGGTGTTCTTCTTCGGCAGCTCTGCGACCATCGCCTCGGTGGTGATCAGCAGCGCCGCGACCGAAGCCGCGTTCTGGATCGCAGTGCGAACGACCTTGGTCGGGTCGATGATGCCCTTGGAGATCAGGTTGCCGTATTCGCCGGTCTGCGAGTCGAAGCCGTGCGAATACTGCTCCTTCTCGAGGATCTTGCCGACGATGACGCTGCCGTCTTCGCCTGCGTTGATCGCGATCTGGCGGGCCGGCGCGGACAACGCCTTGCGCACGATCTCGACGCCGGTCTTCTGGTCGTCGTTCTGAGTCTTGATACGCTTGAGCTGCTCGGAAGCACGGAGCAGGGCGACGCCGCCGCCCGGTACGATGCCTTCCTCGACGGCCGCGCGGGTCGCGTGCATTGCGTCATCCACGCGATCCTTGCGCTCCTTCACCTCGACCTCGGTCGCGCCGCCGACGCGGATCACCGCAACGCCGCCGGCGAGTTTGGCCAGACGCTCCTGCAGCTTCTCGCGATCGTAGTCCGAGGTTGTCTCCTCGATCTGCGCCTTGATCTGCGCCACGCGCGCCTCGATGTCGGCCTTCTTGCCGGAGCCGTTGACGATCGTGGTGTTTTCCTTGTCGATCATCACCTTCTTGGCGCGGCCGAGCATCTGCAGCGTGACGTTCTCGAGCTTGATGCCGAGATCTTCGCTGATCGCCTGACCGCCGGTCAGGATAGCGATGTCCTGCAGCATGGCCTTGCGGCGGTCGCCGAAGCCCGGAGCCTTGACGGCCGCGACCTTGAGGCCGCCGCGCAGGCGGTTGACCACCAGCGTCGCAAGCGCTTCGCCTTCGACGTCTTCGGCGACGATCACCAGCGGCTTGCCGGTCTGCACCACGGCCTCGAGCAGCGGCAGCAGCTCGTTCAGCGAGGAGAGCTTCTTCTCGTTGATAAGGATGTAGGCGTCGTCCATCTCAACGCGCATCTTTTCGGCGTTGGTGACGAAGTAGGGGGAGATGTAGCCGCGGTCGAACTGCATGCCCTCGACGACGTCGAGTTCGGTCTCGAGCGATTTGGCTTCTTCAACCGTGATGACGCCCTCGTTGCCGACCTTCTTCATGGCGTCGGCGAGGAATTTGCCGATTTCGGAATCGCCGTTGGCCGAGATGGTGCCGACCTGGGCGATTTCTTCGTTCGAGGTGACCTTCTTGGAATTCCGGACGAGGTCAGCGACCACGGCGTCGACGGCCAGATCAATGCCGCGCTTCAGGTCCATCGGGTTCATGCCGGCGGCGACCGACTTGGCGCCTTCCCTCACGATCGCCTGAGCCAGAACCGTCGCGGTGGTGGTGCCGTCACCGGCCGCGTCAGCGGACTTGGAGGCGACTTCGCGCACCATCTGCGCGCCCATGTTCTCGAACTTGTCGTCAAGCTCGATTTCCTTGGCGACGGTGACGCCGTCCTTGGTGATGCGGGGCGCGCCAAATGACTTTTCGAGCACCACGTTGCGGCCCTTCGGACCGAGTGTCACCTTCACCGCGTTGGCGAGGATGTCCACGCCGCGCAGCATCTTGTCGCGAGCTTCGACGCCGAATTTGACATCTTTGGCTGACATATTGGATATTTCCTTTGAATGATTTTGAAGGGGATGGCGCTCAGGCGGCCTTTTTCTTGGCAGGCGCGGCGTCGGTGAGGACGCCCATGATGTCGGACTCCTTCATGATGAGAAGATCCTGGCCGTCGATCTTCACCTCGGTGCCGGACCACTTGCCGAACAGCACCTTGTCGCCGACCTTGAGATCGATCGGGATCAGCTTGCCGGACTCGTCGCGGCCGCCGGGGCCGACGGCTACGACCTCGCCCTGCGAGGGCTTTTCCTTGGCCGTGTCGGGAATGATAATGCCGCCTGCGGTCTTCTCTTCAGCGTCGATGCGCTTGACCACGACGCGGTCGTGAAGCGGACGGAATTTCATGCAGTCCTCCTAAGATATTGAAAATTTGGGATGTTCTGAGTTTTAGCAGTCAACACAAGCGAGTGCTAGCTAACCGGACAGGACATAAGCCCGGTGCAGGGTGTGGGCAAGGGTCCGAGACGTATTTTTTAAGCAATCAAAGATGGAGACTGCCAGCGCCTGGTCGTCAATTTAACCCACCGTGCAGAGCATTGTTAGCAGATGCAGTAAGCTGCTGCTAGAACTTGGTTAATTGCTGGTTTCTTTATTTTTTTCATTTGTGATTCCGGCTTCGTATGTCACATTTTCCAGATGATCCGCGCATCAAAACCAGTCCAGACCGCGGATTACGGAGGAATGGAGCGTTATCGGGGAACCGGCCCGTCACTTCGCCGATAGCGCAGCCTTCAAGGAGGTTGAGATGGTCACGAAGCATGACGTGCAGTCCCGCGGCGTTTCGGATGATTTTCGTAAGCAAGTGCTCGGCTATGGCCTGACGACGGCCGAGATCCTGTACCGCCGCCCCGATCGCCAGTGGTTATTGCAGAGCTACGTCTGGCAGAATTACGACATGTTCCCGAAATTTCCGGTGTTGTGCGACTTCCTCGCTTTTTGGGAGAAGCAACTCGATGGACCGCTGGTTTCGGTGACGGTCGCGCATTCGAGGCTGATCAAGCCTGCTGAATTGCGCGCGGTGGATGGCGTGTTCTGTCTGCATTGAGGGCCTTGACGATGGAGCGCTGCGGCCTCTGTTGTTGCGCAGTCAAGGCGCACGTCTTGACGCTGGCGCGGCTGCGCGTCATGTGATGATCCCGAATGCGCGCCGTACGCTCCGCAATGATGCGGCGGGTTCGCCATGAAGCGGCAGGTTCCGGGCGAGGGACAAGTACCTGCTGACGGCGAGGAGAGGTGATGGGTGATATTGTCACCGCGGGCGTTTTAGTGATCGGAGACGAAATCTTGTCCGGCCGGACGAAGGACAAGAACATCGGATTCATTGCGGAATACCTGACCAATATCGGAATTGACCTCAAGGAGGTACGCATCGTTGCCGACAATGAGTCCGATATCGTCGCGGCGTTGAACGCGCTTCGCGCGCGTTACACCTACGTCTTCACGACCGGAGGCATCGGCCCCACGCATGACGACATCACCGCCGACAGTATCGCGAAAGCCTTGGACGTCAGCATCGATTATCATCCCGAGGTGGTGGCGCGTTTCAAGGAGCGTTACCAGAAGCCCGGCGAGTTGAATGAGGCGCGGTTGCGGATGGCGCGCCTTCCCCGGGGGTCCGAACCGATTCAGAGCGCAACCATTCTGGCGCCCGGTTTCAGGATCGGCAATGTCATTGTCATGGCGGGAGTGCCATCGATCATGCAAGCGATGATGGATATCGTCGCGCCGTCGCTGCAGGTGGGCGAGCGGATGCTGTCGGAATCGGTGCGCGGCAATTGCCGGGAAGGTGACATCGGCACGCCGCTGCGCGAGATCGCCGAGGCGCACCCGGACACCACCATCGGCAGTTATCCCTTCCTCGACGAAAACGGCAAGCCGAACACGAGCCTTGTGGTGCGATCCCGCGATCAGGCCAAGCTGACGGCGGCAATGGACGCAATCAGAGCGATGCTGACGGCACTCAAAGTGCCTCAGTAAATGGCCCATCGGTTTGGCGTCTCGCACTCAGACCAAAAATTCTGGATATGATGAGCGAGATTTCTGCTCTTGCAAAAAGACTTGTGACGGAAACCACCAAGTGACTGCTAACAAAACGCCCAACAAGGCTTTTCCGGTGTCCTGGGACCAGTTTCATCGTGACTGCCGCGCGCTGACCTGGCGGCTGAACGAGACAGGACCCTTCCATGCAGTGGTCGCTATCACCCGCGGTGGTCTCGTCCCGGCAGCGATCGTGGCGCGCGAACTCGGCGTCCGCGTGATCGACACGGTGTGTGTCACAAGCTACGACCATATCCGCAAAGGCGAACTGAAAGTGCTGAAAGGCATCTCAGATGCGACCGCGAAACTCGGCGGCGGCACCGGCAAGGATCTTCTGATTGTCGACGATCTTGTCGATACCGGCGCTACAGCGCGAGTCGTGCGGAGCATGATTCCGGACGCACATTTCGCTACCGTCTACGCCAAGCCCCTCGGCAAACCGTTGGTTGACACGTTTATCACCGAGGTTTCGCAGGACACCTGGATTTATTTCCCGTGGGATCTCGACCTTGCCTTCGCCCCGCCGTTGCGTGACGGCGCAGCATAGAATTCTTCATCGTTCTCGCCGGCAACAGGTCAAGAAAACTCACGTCATGGTTCGAAAGGTTCATGCATCCTTTGCAAAACCGTGTCATGCCTTCAGGCGACATTGTCGCGGTGTCGCAGCGCGGCGCCTTCACCGGCAACCGTGGAATCATTCACGATCCGGCGGACACCGCCCGTGCTTCCATTGCCGGCGCGCGGATGCAAATGCGTTTCGTGCCGCGTGGAAACGAGGCAATCGTGCCCGCTATGCGTCAGCGCCTTCAATAGACGCAGTTCTTCACGTGGAACGGCTCGATGGCCGCACGAAGCGACTGCATTCGCTTTCGATGCCGATCAACGAATTGCCGGACGGAGCGATGGTGCGCGCGGGTGAACAAAATTATTTGATTGTGGGTGCACGACCGTTGCTGTGGAGCTTTGATGGCTATTGCGAGGCGAGCTTGCCGCTTGCAGGCCCCCGGTTGATCACGCCACCATCCACCATGCGCGCATTGCAGGCCGGCTATCGTGTGAAGCTGCATGAAAGTGTGACGATTCAATCCTATTGATCAATGTTGTGACATCATGTCCGCCTTCACGTTGATCTTGAGCCATAGTTGACAAGACAGGGATGGTCGGGCCAAGCCGTGGCACGAAAATAAAGGAAGCAGTCCATGATCGAATTCTTCTTCGATTGCTCCAGTCCCTGGACCTATCTCGCTTTCCACAACATCCAGCCGCTGGCAAAGGAGTTCGGTGAGCAGATTTCGTGGCGGCCGGTTTTGGTCGGCGGAATATTCAATGCCATCAACCCGAGCGTCTATGCCTCGCGGGAAAATCCGGTGGCGGCGAAGGTTCGCTACATGAAGAAAGATCTCGCGGATTGGGCGCGGTTGGCGGGACTTGCGATCAAGATACCGCCGACTGTGTTCCCCGTAAACAGCATCAAAGCCATGCGCGGCTGTCTCTGGCTTGGCAACGACGCGATGGTGCCGTTCGCCAGATCGGTGTTTGAAGCCTATTGGCGCGATGACAAGGACATCTCGCGTGAGCCGGTGCTGGCCGAGATTTGCAGGTCGCTCGACATCGACCCTGAAAAGCTTCTGACCGGCATTGGAGATGAGGGCATCAAGAACGAACTCAAGGCTAATACCGACGAGGCGATCGCGCGTGGCGCGTTCGGATCGCCGACGATCTTTCTTAGCAAGACCGATATGTATTTCGGCAACGACCGCCTGCCGCTTGTCCGCGAGGCGCTGCAACGAAAGAGCGCTGCGTAACACCCGCGACGCTTTTTTGTTATTTTTGTTTCTCCGTTGGAGCGAGAAACGTGCGAGCGCGCGTAACCAGTCGAATCTGCTCGGAGTTGTTAATTCGCATCGCCGCGACCAACTCGATCACCTTCTCGGCCTCCTTCAGCCTGGTTTCGGCGGCGATGCGACGCCTTCCTTCGTGGCCGAGTTGCTCGCCGATAGATCGGTGAGATTGATCCAATGCATCCCATTCCGCTTTGGCATTGCTCAGTGCCTGGATCTGGGCTTCGATGAGGTCGGCAGCTGCTTCACAAGCTTTTGCGGCATCCTTCACGACGACGCCGTGCCAAAGCTCGGTGAGGTTTCTCTGGTAGCCGTCCTTGAGCATCTCGGCGTCTTGCCGCAACCGCTCCACCAGGTTGGTCACATCGTCGGTTGGGATCATGGGTTCGTCTCCTGCCTCATTTCATCACCGAGTGAACGCATTTGCAGAACGCGCGAGCTGTTTTGCAATACCGCCATTGCATTTCCCCACTAAGTGTTTGAAAAGAAAGCGCACAGGCATGGCGGAATCGGTAAACGCAAGGGACTCAAATCACTGCCCCCATGGCGAAACTGGTAGACGCAACAGACTTAAAATTGTAGTAATTTACGGAATTCATGATCAAATAAGACAATAACATCAATAGCTTGATATTTTCTTGCCCGCCTGAACCCCTCCTGATATAATTACACATAGATTACACAAAGTTGCACTGTAAGGCGCATCAGGACGCCGTGCATTATGGCAAATCACGAACTCATGGGAGGTAGACTCCATGTTTACAAACGCGAGGAAAGCGCACGCTTCTGGCAGTGCGCGACGTTCCTCGCAGGACGCAATCACCGCGTCAGCACCAAGCAGGAGAGCCTCGCTCAGGCAAAAGACTTTGCAGAAGACTGGTATCTCACCCTCAAGGGCAAGCTCATCAAAGGCGAGCTGCGCGGCAATGAGAAATCATTCGAATTCGCAGCAGAGCAGTTCTACCGTGAATTCAAAGTTCTGACCGAAGGTCAACGCAGCAAGATCTATGTCGAGGCGCACAGGACGCGTCTCGATAATCACATCCTGCCCTTCATGGGCGATAAAGGCCTCTCTGAAATCACCCCGGGCCTCCTGCAGGAATACCGCATTCATCGCCATGAAAAGGCGATCGCGAGGTGGGGAGCACCCCCCGCCCGCAACACCATCCACCAGGAGGTGGTGGTGATCAGGCAGGTGCTGAAATCAGCCGTACGCCACGGCTGGCTCCGCCTGATGCCTGACCTGTCGGAACCGTACAAAGCGTCAGGCAAAATCTCTCACCGCGCCTGGTTCTCGCCGGACGAGTACAAGCAGTTGTACGAGGCAACCCGCGAGCGCGCGAAAAATCCAAAGAAGAAGAGATTCAAAAAGGAAAGCGAACAGCTTCATGACTTCGTGCTGTTCATGGCCAATACCGGCCTGCGCCCCGATGAAGCCTGGCGGCTTCAATACCGCGATGTAAAAATAGCGCATGATGACGGGCTGGATGAAACCATCCTGGAGATCGAGGTGCGCGGCAAGCGCGGCATTGGTTATTGCAAGAGTATGCCGGGCGCAGTCGAACCCTACCGGCGGCTGGTAAGGCGCAATAAACCCGAGCCGTCCGACCTCATTTTTCCGAAGCGTCAAAAAGAAATATTCAACAATGTGCTGAATGAGCTGAACCTCAAGACCGACCGGGATGGTCAGTCGCGCACTGCCTACAGCCTGCGCCATACCTACATCTGCCTGCGACTGATGGAGGGCGCTGACATCTACCAGATCGCGAAAAACTGCCGCACCAGCGTCGAGATGATCGAGAAATATTACGCCTCGCATCTCGTCAATACGCTGGATACGACCGCGATCAATGTCAGGAAGCAAAAGCCGGTGAAGAAGGCGGTGGCATTGCCCGAGCCGGAGCCGAACAAGGTCAGCTCAAAGCGCGATGCGAGGCCCGGAGTACGGCGTGCGAAGGCTCCGACGAAGAAACCATAACAATATCATGTGAATAAACAGCTTTTCCGACTCCGATCCCTTCGCTATAGATGAAGGCTGTGCGGGCGTGGCGAAACTGGTAGACGCAACGGACTTGAACAAGGCCTGAGTGCTCTACGGGAAACCGCAGATGCAGAACTGCTCAAAGTCGGGGAAACCTTTCAAATGGCAATCCCGAGCCAAGCTCCTTCAATATCCTTGAAGGTGAAGGTGTAGAGACTAGACGGGCAGCACCTACAGCGCGCACGCGCCACGGTGAAGGGATAGTCCAGACCACAAACGCCATAGGGCGGCGGTGAAAGCCGAAGTGGTATGAAAATCCGTAGGGCCGTAAGGCCTGTGCCGGTTCGATTCCGGCCGCCCGCACCAATTTTCCAATCTCGACGAAGGCTATCTTTATGACGTCGTCAGCGGCAACCTTAGAAGAGATACGTTTTTGAAACCGTTCATTTACAAGAACACACTCTCCAAGGTGAATGTCAGTCCGCCACTGCATCAGACCGAACCGATGGGGTATGCCTACGAAATCGACGAGCACTTCGTACACTTCTATGGACGCGATAGCGGTCTCTGGGTCATCTCGTCTGGTCTTACAACAACGGAGGGAAAATCCGGGACAATCGCCGATTGGATAACTGCCACTTTCGGCGCAACGGACGTTGTCGCTGGTGCTCGGGAAGTCGGGGAAACGGTTGCCGGAGTCTGGCGACCTGGCGTGTTTCTTTACGATGACATACGCACGGCGCTAGCAACGACCGACAGTGACCGGCACGAAGCACTTCAGTCAATGAGGCTGCTACTCGATCGACTGGACGAATTGTTTCTCTACGTTGAGCCTGGCCCCGCAAGCCTTAGTACCTATAGCCACAAAACCCGCGAGCTTCTTATCCTCGCCTGTACTGAGCTTGAGAATGCGTGGACCCGCTATATGCGCGAGGCAGACGCCGCGCCAGCTGGCAAAGACTTCACTACCGGCGACTACGTGAAACTTCTGGCTCCGCTTTTCCTTAGTGAGTTTCAGCTGACGCTAAAGGCTTTCCCAGGCGTCGCACCATCGCGCCCGTTCCATGGTTGGACCGCGGCACAGCCGACTAAGTCACTTCCATGGTATGACGGCTACAACCAAACAAAGCATGATCGCAAAACGCATTTCGACAAAGCAACGCTGAAAAACTGCATCGATGCTGTTGCGGCCAATCTAGTAATGTTCAGTGTGCGTTTCAGTCCATATCCTTTGTATAACGAAGGCGGAACAATATCGTCACTATTCAGGCAGCTCTTCGAAATCGAGCTTAAGGACTGCCGACGTGAGAGCTTTTACGTCCCGCTGATAAAGTTTCCAGACAATCCGAATTTGAATCTTATCGTGATCGATAGCGCGAACCAAAAAATGGTTCAGCCGTGGGGGGTGAAACCGTTCTCCTTGTAAGTGTTGAGAGGTGGTTCCGGTTTGCGAGATGGTGTGATGATAACGGCATACGAAGAGCTTTCGCTCTTTTAGAGCGCGTTCCGTTGAACCGGGCTCTAGGCGTTCCGCCCCGAGCCTCCTTCGTAGTCTCGGCCAGTCGGTGACGATCCCTCGCGCAGGGCAAGGTCAGCGGGAGAATCCTTCATATAGGAACGCGCCGCGGATGGTTTCAGCATCCTTTTCGGTGACGCCTTGGGCGCGGGCAACGTCGTACCAGCTTGCTTTTACCTGTTCGGTCATCTTTGAAACGATCGTCATTGCATCCTCTGGCTCCAGCAAAAATCTTGTGTGCTGGGACAGGAGATTGTTTGCGCTCGCAAAGCGGCCCTGATCGCCGATATCCATCGCGAGGTCGCGGCGGTCCTGCGCGATCACGGGTGACGGCGTGAGATCATAGGCTGGTGAGAGTTTCCAGTCGCGGTCCTTTGCGATCAGCGCATGGTTGCGCGGATGATCATCGATGTTCGAGATCAGCGCGTTGAATACCATGCGCCGGAACAGCTCGGGAGCGTCCCGTTTGGGCTCGGCGACGACGCGGCGTAGTTCTTCCGCCATAAGAACGTATGACCAGCGCTCTCGTGCTTCAGGCGCTTCGTCGGCGCGCAGCAAGGTGAGGCCGCTGATCATGCGCGCGCGCGTGTAACCTTGGGCGGTGTTTTCGCGGTCGAAGCGTTTGACCAGCAGGACATCCTTTCCGGCGATGGTTTCGACGCGGCTTGCGGCTACGCTGATGCCGCAGCTTTTTGCGAGCTCAAGCATCGCGTGCTCAACCCGGGTGTTGTTCCAGCGGTCGTCGGGGCGGTTGAATTTTGCGACCCAAAGGCCTTGATCGTCTTCGACGACGGCTTTGGGGCGCGCACCGCCCATCGAGGTGCCGATCAGCATCAGATCCTGAACCTGAGCGGCTTCCTCGGTTTTAACATCCTCCTCGCGCATCAACGCTTCCGCGATTTCCTGAAGCTTTGCGAGTTCAATAGTTTTGTTGAATTTGCGCCGGGGGGCAGGCGGCTGCTGGCCGAGGCCAAAGCCGAGCGCTCCCGCGCGGTCATCAGCTGAGGACAGCAAATAATCGAGCTCGCCGAGCTGCGCTTGCCCAGCATGTTTTTCGATGACGCGGCGGCCCCAGTAGTCAGGGCCGGAATCGCGCAGCGCGCCGAACACACCGTTCAGGCGCGCGGTTTCATAAGTATCGCCTGCAAGCTTGAGTTCGATCGGGTCGATCGCAACCGCATTGCCACGGGCAAGATAGGTTTTGCCGTAGACGAAGCGCCCCAGCGCGTTGCCGCGCCGGTCTTGCGTCAGTTCGAACTTGCCAGCGGTGACGGACTCCGTTTCTCCGGGCAGCGTGATGTAAACGAAGCATTCCGCAGGAGACTTAGAAGTCATTATCCAGCCCTCCGCTCTTGCGGACACGCACGCGTGCTTTTGCAGCCTCAAGTGAGAGGCCTTCTTTATCGGTGAGCGGATCGGCGAGTGTCTCGATCGGCTGAAGCAGATCGTAGAGCCAGAGCAGCGCCGAATAGACAACGATGCCGGTTGATGGCTTGCCCTTCTCGGCATCCATGACGGCGCGCGGCCCCGTGCCGATGCGCGCGGCTGCATCCTCAATTGTGATGTTGCGGCGAACCCGTGCAGTACGCAGGTTATCGCCGAGGCGCTTGAGCGCCTGTTCGACCGGAAACGGGGGAGCTGTCTGAAGCTTGTTGCGGGCAACCATATGCTTTCAAGAGCCTCTTAAGTAGGTTTAGCTGCTTTCAAGAGCATATCAGATTCTACCGTTCAGCGCAAGAAAATGCTCTTAAGGGCATGTAAAGTCGGTTAATCAGCTCGCAAGAGCACAATTTCCTATTCGCCGCATATCATGCGGAGAATAGGCTTCTTATCGCCGCATCAGGCGGTTTTCGCCATTTCTGGCCGTCCGGCAGGCATTTATCCATTCAGACACCCGACCTTCCTTCACTCGCGCAATTGGCGTCTCTCATCATGCCGACGCTGCGCCGGTGCGCGCCCACTTCAAGGGCAAGCCCTCGGCTTTCCGGCAAGCCGGGCCGTTTCGCCGGTGGCGAAATTCCGCAGCCGCTTATTCCCCGTCGCCTTCGCTCAGGCATCGAGACCGCCAATCAGGGCGGCTCGCGAAAGCGAAGGAAGCGATATGTCCCGGCAAGTTCACCATGCCGCCAAACGGCAAGACATCTACTCTGAAATCACCTCGCAGCTGATTGCTGCGATCGAGGCCGATCCCGGCAAGCCCGCGCTGCCGTGGCGCAAGTCCTCCGGTCCCTTGTTCATGCCGGTCAATGCGCTCACGCATAATGCCTATAACGGCATCAACATCGTCAGCCTTTGGGTGGCGGCAGAAGTGAAGGCTTATGCAACGCCCATGTGGGCAACCTACAAGCAGTGGCTTGAGCTTGGTGCCCAGGTTCGCAAAGACGAGAAGTCGAGCCTTGTCATCTTCTACAAGGAGTTCGATGCGAACCCCGATCCCGATGATGCAGGCGATGACGGCAAACGCCGTATCGCGCGCGCATCGCGGGTCTTTAACGCCGCGCAGGTCGATGGTTACGTGAGCACTCACGAACCAGAAAAGCTCGGACCGGTCGAGCGGATCGCAGCGGCGGATTCTTTTGTCAGCGCCACGGCAGCGCGGATCGAGCATGGCGGCGATCGCGCTTATTACCGGCCTTCCACCGATCATATTCAGATGCCTTCCGAGGATGCGTTCTGTGGAACAGCGACGATGAGCCGGAGCGAAGGATATTACGCAACCCTTGTTCACGAGCTCACGCACTGGTCAGGTGCAAAACACCGGCTGGACCGCGAGATGGGCAAGCGCTTCGGCGATCATGCCTACGCAGCGGAAGAGCTCGTAGCCGAAATCGGCGCGGCGTTCTTATGCGCCGAGCTTGGCATCACCCAGGAGACGCGGGCCGACCACGCGCAGTATCTCGCACAGTGGCTCACGATGATGAAAAGCGACTCGCGGGCGGTCTTTGCCGCGGCGGCGAAGGCGTCTGAAGCGGCTTCTTTCTTGAAGTGCTTCAGCGCCGACAGGCGAAACGCCGCCTGATACGCTCAGCGCGGCCGGAAATCCGGTCGCGCCAGTGTCAGGCGGATATTGTAAAGGTTGTAGTGAGCTATCCGCAGTTCCTGCGAGCCTTCCGGCAGCCCCGGAAGCTCGCTCGCGATTTTGCGCAGCAGAGTCGTGAGTTCGAGACGGGACAGACGCAGCAGTTCGGATTGTGAAATCACTCTCATTTTTTCCTCCATCGTTCGGGCCGCGACCATCGCGGCCTCCTGGAGGAAAGGCCCTGCGCCTTCGTCAGCGGGCTGCACCGCTTGCGGCCGAAACGAAGTGGAGGAATGCCCCTGCATTTGCGGCCATGCGAGCTGACGATCGGTGCGAGGACTTGGTCAGGAGGCCAGGCGTGACGCGGGAGAGGAACGTTGAGAAAAAAAGCTTTTACAAACCGGACTGCGGTTTGAGTCTGATCCGTGATGGCGAATGAATGAGCCGCTACACGAGCCTGAATTGAGGGCGCAGCGAAGGATCGTCAGGCTGCACGCCCGCAACCAGAAACGCGCATATCTGGTCTCGCCGCGAGCTGACTGCGCTGACGCTCAGGCGGTATTTCGCGGGTCTGTGGTACAATCCGTCGAAAGAGTTGATTCACGGAGAGCACGGCGGCAAGTGCCTGGCTGGGCCGTAAACGGTGATTGCAATGGTGACGATTAAACGCTCGGAAATGCGACAGATAGATCAGGTGCTAGGGATGGAGAGCGGCTATGTCCTCGATTTCTCAAACAGGACATTTTCAGAGTTTTTCGAGGACGAATTCGGGATCAGTATCTACGACGATAAATACCAGGTCAGCGGCGCTTCCAAGGCAAATCTGCTGCGCGGATTCATTGAAGTGGAGGACGGGTATCTGGTCGGCCAGGCGCTGCGCAAACTGTACGCCCATCGTAGCCGGACCGCCGTTGGCCGAGAGGGATTTCAGGCCCTCCCGGAAGAGGCGCAAAAGCAGTTCTTCGAGCTGGTGGCGAAAATCGAGTCAGGCGCATCCTCGCCCGTGCTGGGTTCGCTTTCAAACGCCGCGCAAGTGCTTAACTTCGACACCGTGACCCGCGATATCGAACGCGCGCTCGCAAGCGCGGATAAAGACCCCGAGGATGCAGTTACAGCGGCGTGCTCGACCGTCGAAAGCGTGTGCCGCTCAATCCTGATCGAACTCGGTCTCGGCCTGCCGGAGAAGAAGGATATCAAGGGGCTGTTTGCCGCGGTGCGCAAGCCTTTAGGACTAGGTACTGACCGTGATGATCTGGATGCCCTTATTGCGGACGATGTGCGGAAAATCCTGAACGGGCTTGCGACGGTTATCGAAGGCATCGGTTCGCTTCGCACCCATGGCGGCGACGCCCATGGCAGGGAGCGCGGCTACGCGAGGATCGACCGCAGAATCGCAAGTCTTGCCATTCATTCGGCAAGCACCGTGGCGCTTTTCCTGATCGAGACATGGCAGCGGAAGCACCCGGCTCGCGAGCTCAAGCTGCACAACGCGGCATGAAATTCCTCCTTGCGGAGCGCCATTATGGATGCGCGAGCACTGCGCGCCTCTAAATTAGCATCTTCAATAGTAGGCTTATCCAAAAAGCATATTCGCAGCTTCAAATGTAATCAGCGCGCAAGCGCGCGGCTGTCTTTGCAACCTCGTGTTGAGGTATGTCAGACTGAAAGAAGAGAATAGCAGAGGATACAAGGTGTGCGCGGACCGCCGCGCTCACCTTGAGGGGGGCTCAGATGCCGCCCCCCGTTGCACCCCTGGCTTAAGTCGACCGTTCGCATCTCGTCAGCTTTGAGCTGACGGCGAACGACCGACGCGGGACCATTCTATCCCGCACCCTGCGACCAAGGCGGAGGCGGCCTTGGATACGCCTCTCGGTTGGCGGAAGCCGTGTCCATCTTCCCGCCAACCGGCAAAGGGCTATCGCGCCCCTTGCAACCACGACCAGGGCTCACGGCCACCCTGGACCCGCCTCGCGGCACGCGGTGCTGTTATGCCCGCCTGCGGGCGAAGGGCTTTCGCGCCCCTCGCGACCACGACCAGGCAATAGGCCTGGAAGACGCCAAACCACGGGAGGGGCGGTGGCGGAAAGCGGCAGTGAAACAAGGCAACGCTCCGAGCGGTACACGGTCCGCTTCACGCCGCTTGAGCACGCGCTGGTATGCGCTAAAGCTCAGGCAGCAGGCGTTCCGATCGCCACCTTCCTGCGTTGCACTGCCTTGAGCTTTCCGTTCCCGCGCGCGGCCCGCCGCCCGGCCTCCAGCCACGAGGATGTCGCGCTGCTGCTGGGCCGAATCGGCCAGCTCGCCATGGCATTCAGGAGCGCAGCGGCGCTTGCAGACGCGCAAGCGTTCGAGACAGCCTTGCAGGATCTGTCCGAACTGCGGCTCCTGTGCTTCACCGCCCTGGGACGGAAACCGTGAGCATATTGCGGCACGCTAATATGCGCGGGCGGCGGCCATGATTATCTCCGGTATCCAGACCGGCAACACGAGGTGGCTCGCGCGCCATCTGCAAAACACCGTCGATAATGAAACAATCGAGCTGGCCGAAGTGAGCGGCACGGTCGCGACCGATATTGACGGCGCACTCGCCGAAATGGACGCGCTCTGCGCGGGAACGTGTGCCAAGGAAGGAGTGTATGCAGCCTTCATCAACCCGCCACAGCCCCTCACCCGGGAGCAGTTCATGCGGGCGATCGCGCTCATCGAAGAGCGCCTTGGCCTCGCGGGGCAGTCGCGCATCGTGCTGTTTCACATCAAGAATGGCCGTCATCACTGCCATGTGGTGTGGTCGCGCATCGACATCGAGCACATGAAAGCCATTCACCTTTCTCATGACCGGCAGAAGCTGCGCAAATGCGCGCAGATGCTCGCAGCGGAGTTCGGGCTCACGCTACCCGACGGCCTCAAGAACGATCGCGGCGCGGAGCGGTTCACGGACCCCGAGCGGGCGAAGCGTCCAACCCGCGCCGAGAAGGCCCAGGCGAAACATTCCGGCATCGGCCCGGAGGAGCGCAGGGCGGCGATCACCGAAGCCTGGCGCAGTTCCGATAGTGCCGAGAGCTTCCGGAATAGCCTTGAAGAATTGGGCTATCTGCTCGCAAAAGGCGATAGCCGCGCTTTTGTCGTGGTCGACCTCGCAGGCGACGTTCATAGCCTCGCGCGTCAGATCGACGGCGCGAAAACAAAAGACGTCGTAAGGAAGCTGGAGGGAATAAATCTCGCGCTTTTGCCCAGCGTGGAAAAAGGCAAAATCCTGATGCTGCAACGCGCCGCCGCCATGCAGGATACGGCCCGCGAAAGGCTCAAGAAGGATACAGCGGCAGAGGCCATTCGTAATAGCCTATTGGCTGCCCAGCGGGCGAGAAAGCTCCAGCTAGATCTCAACTGGCAGGTGATGAAAGTCCGGCATATGCATGAGCGCAAGGTTCTGCTCGCGCACTTTATGGCGGTGCGAGAGCGCCATCTCGCGCGGCGCAAGTGGCAGGCCGTTGGGCTCGCGCTCTATCTCAAAAAGATCGTGTTTCTCCGCGCGCTAGTTCGGCACCATGAGGCCCGCCAGACAAAACACAAGCGATCAATCGAAGAGTTTCATCGGCAGCTTGAAGATAGCATGCGCAGGCGGCATGGCAATGAGGCGGCGGAGCTCCAGCGCCGCTACGACGCGCTGCGTCGGCTTGACAGGCTTGAGCTGAGATCGCTCTTGCAAATACAGATTCAGCCGTACATGCGGGCAACGTGGCTGGGTCACGATGTTGGCGATTATGACGGCAAGATAGCGTTCGGCGTTAAGCTGGGCCACAACCGCCGACAGCTCGACAAGGATTTTGATCAACATGTGGAGTTAAACCGCAGGAAAAAATTGAACAATCACTCCGAGCGTGTAGCCAAGTATCAGAAAACTCTCGCTTACATGCGGGAAAGCGGCATCGAGATAACGGATGATCCTGCATCCAAATGGCTACCGCTGCAACGGAAGCAAGCTGAAGTGATTCAGCAAACTGGCAGATGGGAAGAGTTTCACGCCAACACTGCGGAAGTCACGCGGCACGGACGAAATGTTTTTCGAGGACCACCGGGTCCGGAGATCACGGCTCCCAAAAGCTAAGGACGCTATGCCAGAATTCCCACATTGAAACATACCGGCAATATGCGCAAAGATGACGCTTATCGAGAACGGTTTGCAGATTTGGTGGGCGCGGATGACAAGGATGCCCGGATGCAGAATCTATACTCGTGCTTTGAAGCGGGAAACTGGCCATCATCATGATCTGCTAGCGGGAAGGTCCGAAGATTTGTCCGGTGCGGCCGTGATTGAGATTACGGCAATCAGCTTTTCCGTTCATCGCGCGACCGTTCGATCTTTTCTGAATTGCCTGTGCCGTTTGCATCCTTTTGAAAAGCTGAGTGCTTCGACTCTAGACGCCATGACCTGACAGGGCGCGCTTCCGTTTCAATGCCGGGCCCTCCGGGTTTTTCAAAGGTGTCCCCAGCTTCCGCGCTGTGCTTGTGCAGCCGGGCGATGCCCCTCCCTTTCAAAAGCAGTGATCCGGGCGCTCTGCCGCCCCGTCTAAGGTTTGGCGTGTCGAACATTCAGCAAAAGGAGCAAATCATGGCACGCAACTTCAAATCGAACCGCAATCCAGCCCGCGAAGCGAAAGCACCTGCCTACGTCGCGTATTACGTAGCCGACAAGGGAGAGGACAAGTCCTTCTGGACCCGCATCGGCGCAGCCTGGGATCACGAAGACGGCAAAGGTCTCACCTTGCAGCTCGACCTGATTCCTGTCACGGGCGGACGCATCGTCCTCCGCACTCCATCAGAAACCGAGGAGAAAGGCGCGTAAGCGCCTTTTTTCTTACTAACAAGGAGAAGCACAATGAAACGCTACATCGTAAAATTCGAGGAAATCCGTCACTACGAAATGGTCGTCGACGCTTTTGACGAAGAAGGCGCGATCAAGAAGTCCAGAACCGGCCCCGATCTACCGACATGGGTCAATGTCGAGCTCGATAACTTTCGGGCGGAAGCCATTACGAGAGAACCCGCCTAATTGGGTCGGGCGCGTCCTCCGCAAAACTGCGGAGGACCGGGCTCTAGGTAAGCGCCCCAAGCCGCCGTCAGCGTCTTGTCTATCCGATAACGATCCCTCGCGCGAAGAGAGGGCTTGCAGCCCTTAGCCGTCAAGGGCTGCGCAAGCCGCAAAGGATGCGGCCCTGTGACGGCTTAACCCCTGCTCATTGCCGCACGGCTAGTCCGGTTGCATCGCAACCGCTTTTCTTATTCACGCAACTGTGAGCAATCGGGCGCTTCTTCCAGACATAGGCTCCAATGACCGGCGACATGCCGGACATTTTTACAAATTCATATTGGAGGAATGTGATGGGCAATGACCCTTGGAAGAAAGGCGTAAGCGACGTTAAGCAAGGTAAGGGCGCGCCGCCTCCGGGCAGTTATAAAAGCGACCAGCAGAGAAAAGAAGAGATCGCCGGTCGTGCTGCAGAGATAAAGAGGCAGCAGGACGAGGCGAATAAAAAGAAGAAGTGAGTTAAGCGGGTCGCGGACCGGCGCTCTTACAGCGTCGGTCTCGCGTTTCGGGCAGTTCGGTTAGCCGCGCGAATTTGCTCGGAAAGACGCTCCTCAAACCTGAACTGCGATGTGTAGGCGATATCTTCCTCAGGACATTGTAAAGAGAGACTCTCGACTTTGCCCGGGAAAGCCGCAGACGCGTGGATGCTGATTTTCCGCTGCAGCGCATCCTTATAGAGCGGATGGCCGGGCGCGATTGTTCCTTCCGTCACCGCCCGCGCGAGCTGCCACGTAACGGCGTGGGTTACCTCGTGAAACGCATACGCGAGCGGCCTTAGCGCCCTTCTCCAATTGAGCAGCTTCGTGTGAAGCACGATATCCGTGTCTTCCGGACCACGCGTCGTCATTAGGTAGCGGAACTGGGCATAGGAATCGCCGCTTAACTTCTCGAAAGATATGGGCGGCACCAAAAACTCAACTCCATGTTTGCTGAATGATTTAATTTGCGCCCTGATTTGCTCCCGTAGAAATTCTTTCCGCTCTTCAATGGTCATGTCCGACCATTCGCGCAGGCCTTTCTGAAAATCTTGCTCTAACTGCAGTTCACCCGCGAATTTATCTCTCGCCATCTTCATCCACTCATAGAGCGCTGGCGAGTACTGCCGCCGCTTACCGAGATCCTGAAGATAGAAAATCTCCCTTTTATAGAAATCTTCCCGAACGTAATTATACGGCGGGGAGAAATGGTCTTTGCGCTTCGCCATTTCCATCACGGCATCGGCGAGATAGCTGAACACATAAGCGTTCTGGCGGAGGGTGAGCGCTGCGGGGTCGAGCTTGCCGATTGCGCGCATTGCACGGTCGTGGCTGCGCCTCGCAAACTGCTTTTCACGGCTTTCTTTGACGAGAGGTTTTACTTCGGCTGCAAATACGTTCGATAACACTCATGAAATAATACCATATCGCCGTCACGACCATCAAAGTTCAGGCAGATTTTCATGTTGTTTCAATGAGATGGAAACCACGGGCGTGCAGCGTATTCGTGAAGCATTCCCTGATAGGCGAGGAAGCCAAAAAAGAGCCCTTTCACCGTCCAGCTTACGACCTGGTCCCAGTACTCCCACATGCCAAGACACGTCCACCAGGGGAAGTCGACCACGCCGCCTTCTCTTGTATAAATCACTGTTTTTGCCTGCGCCGCTCCCGCCTTGAATCCCCGTATCGCCATGCCGACGCTCAATACGAATAGAACGCCGAACAATCCCCATAGAACGACCGGGTAGTAAAACGCCACAAGGGAAGCAGAGAGGCTATTGGGGCCATCATAGATGAAGGACGGTCGCGGGTTGAACATCGAAAAGATCGAAATAGCGCCGCCTGCGAGAAGAAAAGCATCGAGGCCAAAACTGCCGGTAAAGAATACGAACCGAACAAGTCCCTTAATCCAAGGGAATGCGTTTCTCATGACCCAAACCATCCTCTTTTAGGTTTGACGGGCGGTGATGACAGCGCTTGACCGCTAAGCAGCGCCGTAATGTTTCTATCCTTGAAGTAGGGCGTCTTCTTAAGGGCAACCGGAACGCTATGCGGCAGAAGCAGAATAAGGAATTCATCGGCGGCCTTCCGCCGCGCGAAATGAATCTGAATTTCGTCCGTTGCAAGTAAAGGCGTTGTCGTCTCGCTGAGGCTGACGCTATCGAGCCCGCCAGCAGGCATGGAGAGCCCGGTGGAAACGATACGCGTCTTACCAAGGCGCTCCGAGACATGCCGGAGCGTCGTAAGGTCGGTGTTGCCGAAGAAAAGCTGGGCTCCCGCGTTGCCGACGAAGGACTCCCAACTTTTCTCGTAGTGCTGCTGGAGCTGCGAAAGATCTTGCAGGAACGGCCATAGCCGCACGCCAAAGCCAGCCATAAGTCCCGCCGCAATCGCCATCGACGGCATGTGGCCGAGCGAGGAAAACTCGTCCATGAGAAACAGCACTGCGGGGCCGGAAGGTTTTTCATTCGGCCCCTGGTCCTGCGCATCTTTTTCCAGCATCGCGAGCGCAAAATTTATGACGGCCCGCAGCCACCTTGAATGCGTCGGCATCCGTGATGCAGGCAGACAAAGATAAATCGTGACCGGCTTCGCGCCCGCTGTCCGGTGCGACGCGCGCAGCGCTCTTAAAGACGAAAGAGTTTTTTTGGCCGGAGCTCCGCCCGCAAGCACTTCGCGCATACCGGGGCTGTCGAGGAATTCCGTATGCCTTAAGGCTGTCGAGAGCACTGAATCCCGCTCTCTCTCGGGCTTTAACTCAAACGAGTTGCCAATGGCCGCCAGAACACCATCGAGCGCATCCGACTCCTCCATCTCAATCACTTGAGGCGCAAGGAGTGCAGGGTTGGAAAGTATGCGGCGCATTTCATAGAGGTTCTGCTTGTCGGCGAACGGGCTGTTCAGCTTCAGATGCAGGATGAGGCCCTTGATGAGCTCCCGCGCCGCTTCATCCCAATGCGGGTCTTTCAGGTTCTTGTCGGCAATCAGGCTGTCCGCAAGGAGCGTGACATCGTCGATGAAAGCAGGGTCCGACGGGTCGAGATCGTCGAACGGATTGTATGAAGCCTGTTCGGCTTCTCCTGAAACACCGAAGGGGTCGAGGACATATACGTCCTGTCCCATAGCGCGCCGCCTCGCGGCAGTGAGGCGCGCGTTCTCACCTTTGGGGTCGATGCACAGTATCGACCCGCCATAGAGCGCAAGGTTGGGGACGATCAAAGTCGTCCCCTTGCCGGCACGGCTGCCGGCGACGGTCAGGCAGTGCCGGTCATCGGTAACGCCGACATAAGAACCGTCATCGAGCTGCCCGACGAACAGGGCATGCCGCCCGCACAGCGCCTTCAAATCCTTATGGACGATGAGGCCTTCAATCGCGGCAATGTCGGCTTGCTCCGCCCACTTGCTTGACGCCGATTGCGGTTTGCGTACTGCGGCGTGGCCTCGGGGTAATTGGGGCGGCATCACTCGCGCTCCTTCGATGGATACCGATCTTTGCCAAGGTGGCGATCAAGAAACCTCACCTGAGAAATCTCAAAGCGGCGAGCGCGTTCGGTTAGATCGTTTTGCTCGCGCTCACGGACGGTCTTTTCCGCCGCATCGCGAAGTGATTTGAATTTTTGAGGAGAGAATAGGTCGTCGCTGGCGGTGGTGCGGGCGAAGTCCGGCTTAGGCGCAGGTTGCGGCTTACCAAGCTGGTTCTGGATTTCTTTAATGACGCGCTCATCGCGCCTTAGATCATTCTCTTTTTTCGTGCGGTCCTGCTCACGTCTGAAGGTAATCTCGTTATTCTCGTATTGCGTTTTTTCGCGCGCTGGCAACTTCTCAATGTCTGCTTTTGAATGCTTATTAAATGACTTGCCGATTTTGCCGCCATTATTTGCGCCGTCCTCGTCCGCCATGTTAGAATTCTTTCAATCAAGAAAAATAACGGAGGGAATATGAGCGAATTTGCGCTTGCGATGGACCGCACCCGTCGGGACAAGATCGAGGCGGATTTAATGGAATTCGTGCTTGGAATGTACCGACGCTATCATAACGCGAAGCACGAGGTCGAGTCGGCATTGATGTTCGCCGCAAACGAGATCGCAAGCCGCGAAGGCATCACCGCCGGGCACGCCCAGGACCATTATCAGCTGGAGGCATCCCGCACCACGCTTGCAAAGCGGAAGATGTATGACGGGGCATGGCTTCCCCCGGGCGGCAAGGTGGAAGAGGCAATCAAGGGCTGGCCCCACAAAGAGAGTGCATGCCAGGAAGACCTTGAAAAGGAGGTTGTCCGGCATTGCCGCCGTTACGATGGCAAGCAGCCCAACCGGTTCATTGCGAGGGCGCTGACGAACGTCCTCATCGCGGTTGCTGACAACTACATGCTCGAACACCTCGCCTTCATGGCGCAGTCAGTGCTGGGCTTTGCGGACAGGACTTTGCCCGGAGTTCTGGATGAGGCGCTCGGCCAGGACCGCTACCCGGCGTAGGCCGAAGGCGGGACTAGCCGCGGGGGCTGCCCCCTCAAATGCCGTGTTCCTCGGCTGCGCTCTTATAGGGAAAAATCACAAGCTCATTGGCTTCATTGATACGAACGAGGCCGCCGTCCTCGCGATCATCGGCAGATAGATCGCCGCCGATTTCACCCGGTAACCGGGTTCATATTGGAGGAGCTGACGGGCCGCTTCCAGCGGGCCCTCACGCAGTTCCGCCATGGTGAGCGGCACGTTGTCCTTACCGAGCACCCGTATCTTCAATGCGGAATTGTCGGCTTTGGAGACGGGTGGCTTACGCCTTCTTCCCTTTGGGCGAACTGGCATCCAATCATTTTACAGGACTAATCCCAGCCCACACACGCGGGTATGTACCGGACGATGCGGCCATGGCTAAAGCCCAACTGGCGCAGAAGCGGAGGGGATGGTAGTAAGGAAAAAGGAGAGTAGTCCAGAGTAGCAAGATATGTTTTTGTGGCACGAAAACCTTTCCGGCTAGCGCGGAGGTTTCCCTGCCAAAAAACGATTTCATCTTGCCAGCGTTCCGCCGCTGAACCACGGAAGTCCGGCACGGGGCCTGACGGCATAATTCATTTCCACGACGCGTCCTTATTTTTACGCGGGCGTACGCCAGGGAGCGAACCATGGCCCGGCCCCGGAAAGGCCGTGACGACCAGCTCAGCGAGATGCTGCGCTGCCGCCTTCGCCCTGCCGAATATCTTCGCATCCGGCAGGCTGCGCATAAGGCGAATATGTCCGTTTCGGACTACACCCGCCGCATGCTTCTCACGGGAACCGTCGTCGTAAAGAAGACGCGGACCCTAGGCCCTGAAGTCTTTGACGAGCTGCGCCGCATTGGCATCAACCTCAATCAGGCCGTCCATAAACTTCATGCAACAGGCCTGATTCCGCCTGAGCTGGCAAGGGCGGCTGCCGCCGTCGAAGCCGCCATCCTGGACATCGCTGATGGTGCCTAAAGTGGCGGGGAAAGGCCGAAGCTTCGTCGGCGCTGGCCTTTATTACCTTCACGACAAGAAGGCGGAAACCAGCGAGCGCGTCGCCTTCGCCCACACCGTCAACCTTCCGACCCTGGATGCCGATAAAGCGATACGGCTCATGGCTTACACCGCGATGCACCAGACGGAGATCAAGGCACGGGCGGGTGGCAGCACCCGTGGCCGCAAGCTGACCGACCCCGTCTATTGCTACAGCCTGTCATGGGCTCCCGGAGAGGAGCCCTCGCAGGACGAGATGATCGGTGCGGCCAAGGAGACGCTGAAAGCGCTCGGGCTTGAGGGCCACGAAGCGCTCCTTGTTGGGCATGACGACGAGCCGCATCCGCACATCCATATCATCGTCAACCGCGTCAATCCCGAGACCGGCATTGCGGCACCCCTCAAGATGGACCACCTGAAACTTTCCGCGTGGGCGGAAGAGTTCGAACGCAGGCAGGGGCAGATCAGGTGCGAGCAGCGCGTCCTGAATAACGAACTTCGCAGGCAGGGCGAGTTCGTAAAGGACCGCAGCAGCCAGAAGGCCGCCGAGTTTCAGCGCTGGCGGATGGAGCGCGCACATCGCAGGAGTGACAGGCGCGTGCGGGAAAGTGATCGCCTTGGCGTAAAGCACCACGGCGAGCGCGACCGGCTCCGCACAGATCGAGACCGGCTCGTTACAGAGCAGCGCAGGCGCTACCGTGAAGCGACGCGCGCCGACTGGCATGATCTTTTCACAATTCAGCGCCAGGAACGGCGAAGGTTCGCAGACGCACAGCGGAATGCCTGGAGCCGCGTGCGGTTCGATATTCGCACCTATGGCGAGGATTACCGCAGGGCAGGCAAGAGCGGACGCAAGCAAATGTTGAAGGGAGCAGCTAGCGCGCTTTTGGGGTTGAAAGCACAAAGGAAGAAGCTGGAGCTAAAGCAAAAGAACGAGCGTCTATTCTTTGCACGTAAGCTGAACGACAGAACAGATAAGCTCACGGAAAAAATCCGGCAAAAGCACGAGCGCGATCTCTCGGCGCTTTACAAGAAGCAGGCGGATGAGCTCCACGAATTAAAGATGCGCCAGTCCAAGGAGAGCCAGGCGGAAGCGCGCGAGATCACCGAAGATCGCGACAAGGAGATATTCCGCAAGGAGTGGCGCGAGAAGCGCAAGTCATCGCTCACGGAACACTTCAGCAAGGCGAACCGGGAAGCGGGCAAGGACGCAGCCCGCGACGGCGGAGAAGCGGCGTCACAGGAAAGGGATTCCGCCAGGGCACGTAAGAGAGGCCTTACAGATGAATTCAAGGCAGCGCGCGGCCTGGCACCTGAGAAGAAAGGAAAAGACAGCAAGGGAGAGTTCAAAGATAACGCGAAAGATGTAGGCCACGATACTGGACGTAAGCCGAAAGGAGATTAGAGCCGCAGCGTTATCGCACCGCATCCAACAGCATGCATACCACGCGACATCTTTCTAGAGGCATCAAAAATCAAAAGAGCGTTTTTTTCGGCTGAAGCGCAGGTAGCATAGCCCCGCGCAACTAGCCGATCGAACTATCGAGCACAAGGCAATCGAAGCCGCCAATTGGGGGATCATGCGACGCTAGATATAATGCCGGAAGGGAAGCAGTTTGTGACATCGGCGAAATCTTAACCGCGACCCCTGAAGTGGGAATATTCCACGAAAAACCTGTGGCGCCGTTCGAACCAAAGAAAGTTTTTGCGGAAAAGTGCATGGCGGCGCGCGATACAGCTTCTATTGAAAAGACGACGGACCGAAAGGCTGAATTCAAGAAGAATGCGAAGGACATAGGTCATGACATCGGGCGCGAGCGCAGCAGGAACAAAAAGTCGCCAAAATCAATCAGGCTGCGGTTTTATCCTCCTTATTGGCACCGCGTGCGACAATACGAATACACTCGTCTGGCACCGGACGCTGCAAGGCCTTGGCCTCATCCCAGGGCGCGCGCATCCAAACATCTCTTTCTTCTTCCGTCGTCAAAATGACCGGCATTGCCTTCAGATGAATTGGTTCAACAACCGCGTTAGGTGTCGTTGTGAGGAAGCCGTAAACAAAGTGCGGTCCGGGAACCGGATTTGATTTTGGGCCTCGCTCGCCTGTAAAAAGCGTCCACATACCGGCAAAAGCAAAGAGCGGACGATCCTCGTTCAGCGCAAACCAGACGATGTCTTTCTTCCCCGTCGCAGGGTTTGGCTGCGGGGCGTATTCCGAAAAGCTTGATGCAGGAACAAGGCAGCGGCTTTCTGGCTTCAGCCATCTCCGCCAATGAGGAGATAGCGTGTTACGTATATTTGTGATCGGCGGACCGCCGAAGTTTGGGGGCGGAGGCATACCCCAGCGCATTTTAATCAGCTCGCGATTGCCATCTTCGTTGCGGACGACAGGCGCTTCCTGATCTGGGAAGACGGAAGGAAGGCTCGGAAGATTTCCCGCTCTGTCGTGGAAAACGCCGAACAAACGGCGAATGGCTTCCTGGTTTGTCGTGATGCTGTAAAGATTACACATATCTGAATTTAACATTATCGGTTTGTTCGCGGCAATCAATCAGTGCGAGAAGGCCGTTAGCACGAGCCAGAACCTGCAATCTTGAGGGTCTCGTTTGCGTTTATGCTCATTTGAAGCGGGGGCAATCTGACGGAGATATATTTCGAGCCAGGTGCCGAACCATTCTGCGGCATGTGTGCCGCGTCAGCTTCATTTGAAGTTTCGAGCCGAGGGAATGAAGTCACGGCTGTCCCGGCCACTAGGGCTGCGCTCGTCTGCGTGGGCGAGCGTCAGCAGCGGCAGGTTTTCTGTCTCGTCTTCAGTCATCCCGCGCATGAGATGGGTGAGATCATGGCAGGTCTTAACGATCACATGAATGACATCTCCTTCTCGCTGCACTTTTCCATCCACCATGATGAGTCTTGAGTGAAGGATTTCGCGCCGGAATTTACTGAACAGAGTTTTGAAGATGACAAGATTTGACACGCCGGTCTCATCTTCGATCGTCATGAAGCAGACGCCGCCTGCCGTGCCGGGACGCTGGCGGACAAGGACGAGTCCCGCGACCTTAATAGGCGCAGCGTCCCGGGCTTCTTTGAGATCGGCCGCGCAGGCTATTCTGAGCTGGGTCAACTTTTCACGCACAAAGCTCACCGGATGCGCTTTAAGCGAGAGCGCCGTCGTGCCGTAATCCTGCACGACATGCTGCGGCAGGCTCATGACCGGCAGCACCGGCTCCTCTTCGACGATTGCTTCGTTTGGTTCGCCTCCAAACAGGATGATCGGAGAATCAGCAAGGGCGGTTACTTCCCAAAGCGCTCTGCGTCGATCATGACCAAGAGAGCGAAACGCATCTGCGTTCGCAAGACGCTCCAGTGCCGCCTGTGAAATCCCCGCTTGATGCAGCGCGTGAATATCGCGGTAGCCTCCGGCTCTGCGCGTTGCCAGCAGCCTCATATCTTCCTCACGAACGCCTTTGACCTGGCGAAGCCCGAGACGGACCGCCTTATAACGGCCAGCCTCATCTTCCAGCGTGTTATCCCACTGAGATTTATTGACATCCACCGGGCGAACCTCAACGCCGTGCTTCCGGGCATCGCCGACGATCTGCGCCGGTGCGTAAAAGCCCATCGGCTGACTGTTGAGAAGCGCGGCGCAAAATAAATCGGGATAGTGGCACTTCAGCCATGAGGAGACTGTCCGGGATCAGCGCCTATGGCACAGAATTGATTGTGTGATCTAAGGAGTGTTCGGTTCTCGTCGCGGACGAAGGAACGAACATGAGCACGAAGTCGA
>NZ_MWPQ01000061.1 GCF_002028545.1 Nitrobacter vulgaris | reverse complement strand
CGTCACGGTGGAGGCGGTGGGTATGCTGTTCGGGTTGGACCTGTTCGGCAAAACCCTGGCGCCGCTGGCCTACAGCCGCTGGCGCAGCCGCATCGATACCGAAAAGCCGGTCACCCGCCTGTTGGTGGACAAGCTCACCCGCGAGCAGGCCGACTCCATCATTCGCACGCTGCAGCGAGCGATGATCGTTAAGGCGCTGCATGAGGAACTGAAGATCGAGCGCGAGCGGGTGGATGCCGACGTGATCCGTGAACTGCGTGAAACCGCGCTGCGACACAGAAATGGGCCGACGCGGCTGTGCACGGAGTTCGGTGTGCCCCAGACGCAGGAGGCCGAGTTCATCGACAAGCTGCGCGAGATCTATGGTATTGATGCCAAACACGCCAATCACCAGCTCGTGCGGCTGGGACGCATAGGTTACTCGCTCGACGAGCAGGTTAACTATGTGCACACGGCCCTGACGATGATCGGGCTGACCCATACCTTCTCGCGCTTCGTGCTCATCGTCGGCCACAGCGGGAAAACCGAGAACAACCCCTACGAATCGGCGCTGGACTGCGGCGCCTGCGGTGGCGCCAGCGGCCTGGTTAACGCCCGGGTGTTCGCGCAGATGGCCAACAAGCCCGCGGTGCGCGAGCGGCTGGCGGCCAGGGGCATCACCATCCCGGAAGACACCTGGTTCATGCCCGCGCTGCACGTCACCACCACAGATGCCATCGAGTTGTTCGACCTTGACCTGCTGCCGCCGCGCCATCTGGTGTATCTGGATCGCTTGCGCAACAGCCTGCGAGCGGCCTCACGCCTGACGGCGGCCGAGCGCATGTCTAAGCTGTCACCGGAGGCGAAGGAGATTCAGCCAGCGCAAGCCTTGCGTTCGGCAAAACGCCTCGCGGTGGACTGGGCGCAAGTCCGGCCGGAGTGGGGACTGTCGCAGAACGTCTATGGCATCGTCGGGCGTCGCAGCCTGACCCAAGCGGCAGATTTGCAGGGGCGGCCCTTTCTTTTGTCCTACGACTGGCGCTGCGATCCCAAGGGACGTTTGCTGGAAAACCTATTGGCGGGTCCAGTAGTGGTGGGCCAGTGGATTAATCTGGAATATTTTTTCTCCACGGTGAATAATGCTCGTCTGGGCAGCGGCAGCAAGGTCTACCACAATGTGTCCGGACGCTTCGGCGTGATGACCGGTAACCTGAGCGATCTGCGGACCGGCCTGCCAATGCAGACGGTCATGCGCGAGGGACGTCCTTACCACGAGCCGATGCGCCTGATCGCGCTGATCGAGGCGCCGCTGGACTTTGCCGGCCGTGTGCTGGAACGCGTGGTCAAGGTCAAGAGTCTGGTGCTTGGCGGGTGGATTCGCGCCATCGTCATCGACCCCACTCAGGGCTACAAGCCATTTGTCTTCAACAATGGCCAGTGGGAAGAGCGTCCGGCTCTGATAGCTCCTGCCCAGCTTCTAGCTGGCACAGGCAGGGGCGCCACTTGCTCCTCCGCAGTTGGCTGAAAGTCCCGCGCGAACCCACCATCAACGTTGGTCTGGCGACACCGGGCTGCGATCTCATCACCAGCCCGCTTAGGTGGTGATCAAGACGACGAACGAGTTCAAGTACAAGAGCGCTGCCATAACCAGCCGACAGACCGATCTTCACCTACCCATGACCGGGCTCACGTCAATGTCAGACAACGCTCGTAACTTCTCAGCGAGAACTCATCAAGTGCTTAGCGGACGATCTGGCCATGTCGAACAGAGAGGTACACAGCATTGCGCGGTACGCCGTATCATTCAGCCCACGACTAGATCGAGCGCTGGCATCAGGCCCAACGAGAGCATCGCATCTACTAAGAGCGGACAATCTTCATGAAGGTCAACGCATCAAGCGCGAACGATCGGAAAACCGCGTTTGCAGCATTGACTGACAGACTTAAACGATGAGCCAGAATGTCCCTTCGCTGCCAGCCGGCGAAGAGCGCCCCGGCGACCCTATCTCCGGTGGCCTGGCCGTTGTCGTTGCCCTCGAACAGGACGGAAATTTGGTCGTCGCTCATCATTCAGAAGGGCGTGGCGGATTCCGAGCGGCTAGGGGACACCTGCTTATTCGGCCAAATTCCTCAACCTGGCGAAGTCGCGCTCATTCGGCTCGCGCGTAGGGTCGTCGTCGGCGTTCGCCAGCGCCGCCACCCTGACAAGCCTGACCGGCATCCAGAGCTGGATCGAGCTGCGAAAAGGCTTTCGTGTTAATGAATCTCTTTCATCGGGTTCATTAGCGGTCAACAAATCCTCCGGACTAGACGCGCACGTATTTCCTTCCGTGCGCATCTCGTTTCGTCTTCCCACGTCGATGCTCTTCGCCGACCCATCCAGAGTACTGGCCACGCCGGCTCGCCAAAGCGGCCGATGCTGATCGATGGGCCAAGGAGCGGATTTGCGCGAGAGAACCCTATTACGTTGGTGCATGCGGCCGGTGAGGAGTTGCACGATGGTGCATTCACCCTCCGAGTTCTATTCGGCAAGTGGGCTCTTCATTGGCGCTTGCGCGCGCGGCGATCGTCAGTGACGGCAATAGTTTTGCAGTGAACTCGCATTTTAATCGTTTGTCTGCCTTAATCGGGAGGCGTATCACTCTTGAGTGACGACGACGCCGACCGCTGCTCCAGAGAAAAGGCGGTTGCTTCAGCGGTTAGCGGTCTTCCAGTGATCTACTGATGGAAAGAGACCGATCCCTTACGTCATTACGCCCCAGGGCCGCGGCGATCGAGGAGACGATTATAGATCCAGCTCATTGCTCGCGGACTGACCTCTTCATAGAAAACAAAGAAGTCAAATGACATCGGTAAATGATATGGCGGCAAGCGTCGATCCGCTGTCCAGAGGCCCTGAGGCTCGAGTGGCGGAGCAGTCAGCACCGGCCGCGCAACGACTTTCAGTTCTAGGAGAAATAACTGGCGGAATTGCGCACGACTTCAGGAATATCTTGGCGGTCATCGATTCGTCCTTACGATTGACAGAGAATAACATCAGCGACACGGATAAAGTACGCGCTTTCATTGGTGGCGCCCAAGAGGGAGTTGATCGCGGGTTGTGGCTGACATCCGAACTTCTCACCTTGGCGCGCCAAAAGGAGCTTCTCGCTTCAGCAGCGGACGTGAAGGAGCTACTCTCCAAACTGGAGCTGCTCCTGACATGCGCGATCGGTTCATCGGTCCGGATCGAATTCCAGTTTTCTGCCAATTTGCCAAAATGCCTTATCGATCGACCGCAATTTGCGGCCGCGATTTTGAACTAGTCATTAATGCGCGTGATACTATGCCCGACGGAGGCGTAATCGAGATAATAACCGACAGTCGCGATCCGGAAGCAGGAGGAGGGGGCTTAGGCGCCTATGTCCGGGTCCGTGTTGCTTGGGTATGACCAAGGACGTAATGAAGAACATATTCGAACCGTTCTTTACCACCAAAGGTAAAAACGGGACTGGTTTAGGTATCCCGCAAGTTTGCGCCTTCATTCGGCAAATTGGAGGACGCTTAATCGTTGATAGCGAAGTAGGCCGGGGTTCCACCTTCGACTTATTTTTGCCTGCGGTGGAAGATGATTAAAGTGCAAAGTATTAGGTAAGCTAATTTTCATAGACTTGGTCATCGCCTAGTGAGTCTCAGAGTTCCACCGAAGAAGTCTCATTAGATTTGCTTTGACCATACGCTTGCCGCCGACATTTCCGAACGGCGAAATTCCGTACAGCAAGGCGCTTGGTCCCTTCAGGATCTCTACACGCTCTATAGGCTCCATAGCAGGGCGGCGCGTATCGGTGATGCCATAATAGACCATCGAACGCGAAGTCGCTCGCAGATACCGGGAAACCACGGATCAGAAACCCATCGATTTCGCTATAGCGCGGTGAGTTCGTGCGCACCGAGGGATCATTGTCGGCGACGTCGCTGATGGCATTAGCCTGCTGGTCGCGCATCAACTTGCTGGTGTAACCCGTCGTGTTGAACGGGGTATCGAAGACATTGCGATTGCCCAACATGCCGACGCTTGTGGTGGTCCTGACCTGGCCGCCGGCATAGGGAGCCGGCGGCTGACCGATCGCGCCGGTCGGAGGCGTAAGGTACGGGACAGCCGGCGATCTCACCGGAGCGGCAGCGCGCTGAGCAACAGTCGATCTCACCGGAGTGGCAGCGCGACGGGCAGCAGTGCGCGGCTTCTTGTTTCGAGCCTCGGGTGCGGTGACCGTCACGGTTGGTAAAGGAGTGTTATCAGCCGCATTCTAGGCCTGGTCCAACGTCTAAGGAAAGCCGGTCAGTAGCTGGCCATGGGTGTCATTGCGATCACGCCGCTCCGGACGTAGCCGCGCGCAAGCTGATCGAGATCGCCTATCGATTGAGCTGGCCATCCTGCCAATTCACGAAGCCATGGCAGCGCGCCGCAGAGGTACTGCATCAGATGGCCATCATAGCCTTTGGGACGATTGTTAGCTCGCCTTTAGAGGCCAGCTTCCCTTTGCGTCCATTCGCTCCCGCGGCGCGCTAAGTCTGGTCTTAAGACCAATTACCCTTGACGGTGTTGGTTTTCACTTCACCGAAGCCCGTCACCTTGACCGCAGCATAGATCTCGTCGTCGCCCCAGTCTTCGTTCAGTTTGCTGCCGCGAACACTTTCACTGGTGATTGAGTAAGATGCCAATCCCTAGTCGATATAGCCGCTGAGGCGGTTATGTGGCCACGACGGAAATGTGAACAGCCTATCATCGAACCACTGATCGCTGCCGCGAACGCTCACTGAGACAGTTGCATTTGCGGGCGGATTTACAAAGCTTACTAATTTTACCCGCACATAGAACTCGTTATTCTTTGCGGGGTTGCGGTTGATCTCGATCGATGCGCGGGGGGAAGCGTTGGTCGATGTCGCCTATAGAGCGGCGTCAAGTCCATATGACTGGCGACTTAGAAATGATCCTAGCGGTCGTGGAAGCCTGAATATTCTGTCATCGGCAATCTAGAGCGCAAGAAGAGCCACGAGTGGGGAAGCGGTAGCTGTCGAGAGATAGTTAGCAGCGTTGCGGAGATTTTTGTTCTTTGCGATCCTTTTAAATTTGATTCGCTGGGTGGCATCCTGTTAACGCCAGAATTGACCAGCAAATCGCCGCTCCTCCCTCCCCTGCAGTTCACAATCGCGATTTGCCTATTGTGGAGGCGAACTTTGCCGATCTCCGCGCTCGGCATCGTCATCTTGTTCGGCATGGCGATACACGACTACGGAATGTTCCATTTGGCGGACTACCCAATCTTTCTGGGCATCGCAGCGTATCTTGCTTTGAGGGGGCTTCAGAAGAAATTCTTCGGGATCGAGCCGATTGATATCATGCGTTATGCGACGGCGGTGACTCTGATGTGGGCGTCCGTCGAAAAATGGGCCTATCCTCAGTGGAGTTACCCGATCTTCATCACGCACCCGAGCATTACTTTCGGGTTTGATCCCCAGTTCTATATGCGTGCTGCTGGCGCCGTTGAGTTCGTACTCGCATTTGCATTGCTCTGGACGCCACTGGTCCGGCGCTGCGCAGCGGCAATTCTAGCGGGTATGTTCATCGCTGCTTGCCTGGAATTTGGAAAGATAGACACCATCGGGCATTCGGGCATCATTGCGGTGCTGTTCGCAGTGCTTGCCGATGACCGCCGGGTAGAGAACGACCGGCGTGTTCCACTCGCCGCTCCGGCCGGGTTCTGCGCTGCACTTGCCGCAACGCTGTTTGCCTACTACGTCGGCCACGCAGCGCTGTTCAATACGACGGTTTTGTAACCCCGGGCGGGCCAGCAAACAAACTCAGTTCACCTTCACCGTCAGCTTCATTTTTGGATGGATCCCGCACCGCACCGTAAAGCTGCTTCGACCGGAAAGACAACGGTGAATGAGGTGCCCGGCTTCTGATCGTTCGAATCGAACTTGAAAGTTGGAGAGGTGAGATAGGCGTGATGAAGAAGATCGCCATCGTCATTTGACGGACGTGGAGCCATCGTGTGGGTGCGAGTATGACGTCAGGGGTCGGGGCAAATCGCGCTGTTCCGCGCTGCTTACGAAAACCTACGTTCCTGCATACCGGCGGGTAACACACTCCGAATACAGATCCTGGTTTGCTACCTGCTGATGAGCGCCATCACGGCTGCTCTCGGATTCTACGCGATGCAAGGCATCAAACACGCGGGAGATCTTGTCGCTAAAACATCTCTAATCAACAAAACCGATCGGAACGACGCCCGCGGGATCGCCCAGATGATGCGGGTCGGGCTGTTCAAGGCGGTCCACGTCAAAACTCCCGCCAGCCAACATCGAAGACTTCTGCTGACCTCTCGCAAATTGCTGCAGCGCAGTCCAGAAGCATCTTTACTGCCTGCACACTTTGTCGCATTCAGTTGAATTCTGCGTTCCTGTCGCTAGATAGAGGACATGCTCTAGCGATAAAGATTTCCAAGTTTGACGTGACCGCTCGTTCGCTTGCGAAGGCATAGAGCAGACCTTCCATTCCCACAAACCTAGCCCGCTACGCTAGCACCGATCAGTGCCAGCGCGGCGTAAGATTGCGCGAGGTGTGCAGATGATGCTGATAAGTATTGTGGTGTGCTTCTGACTTGGGCCGCCTTCATTTTGCTCTACGGTCCAGACGGCCTTCGAGAACCTTTACGTCCGATGCTGCGCCAATGCCGCAAGTGAGATGTTAGCAGGAGATTGACCGATGATTACGGGATCACGGTGCCGTGCTGCTCGCGCACTCGTTGAGATTTCAAGGCCCATGCTGGCGCGACGCTCGGAAATCAGCGTGGACGCCATCGAGCGGTTCGAGAATGTCTCCGGATCGCTGAAGCGCACCGAAATCGAGGCGATACGAGACACCTTGGAAAAACTCGGAGCGGTTTTCATCCCGGGAAACGGGTCGGGTTATGGAGTGCGCCTGAAGTTCTCCAACCTGGAGGCCGCAGAAATCGCGCGCTTTGAGTGCGAAGGTGGATTGGTCGCGGATGATCGAGTTCCATGATGCGTATATCGCCTTTCGCTAACCGATGCGGCAGATCACGAATGTACTGACTGTCGCCCAGCCCCGCTAGAGATAGCGGGCACTCATCGGCGCGGGGTCATGCCAGCGTCGCTCAAATCTGTGCCGAAGCTCTGACTCGCGTCGCGACCGCAATTCAGCGGGTCGCGTTCCGTGCGCGGGTCTCTTAACCAGGAAAGGAGAAGCTATGGCTGTGAAAAGAAAAACTTCGCATCTGCGCCCTAGTAGGAAACTGTCTGGAAAGGCTGTCTATGGGGCCGAGGGGAAGAAGATCGGTTCGATCAAGCACGTGTTGGTTGACGAGAAGAAGGGAAAAATTGCCCACGCCGTATTGGGTATCGGCGGATTCTTTGGCATCGGCGACGCTCACTACATAGTGCCTTGGAACGTGCTAACATACGATGCCGATCGGGGCGCGTACAGCTCCGACATCAGTGAGAACCGGTTGAAAGGCCGTCCGAAGCACGGTGTGGAGACTATCTTTGACTTGAACGCTCGATATGCCACGCTCCACCCCTCCAATAACGAATTTGTGGTACATCCAGGTTAACCACTGATTATTGGGTTACCCGCCGGGAAATCCCGGCGGGTTTTGCTGCCACTCGTTCCGACTTTCTATAACATTGCGGTGTCCTGTATATCGAACGGTGAACCTCAGGGCGCTCAACGTCGATGTCGCCGCTTTGTCGCGCGGTAGCCCACGCAAGCTACTGGCATTCAAGCCCTGCCTGCGGCTCTAGGTGTTCGCCTTGGCACCCCAACGGCAGGAGCCTGAGGGGCGCCGTGGCCGGGCGCCCAGACATAGACCGTTGAGATGCGATTGCAACGCCTGCTTAGCATTGCAGCAATTTGCAATCCTCTCGTCCGTCGCTGATTTCACGTTGTCGCGCGTGCTCAGTACAGTTCCGTCCTTCAGCGTGACGGTGACGTCGATTTCACCACAGCACGTGTCGTCCCACCAACCCGGAATGTTGAAGTAGGCGAACTGGTTC
>NZ_MWPQ01000076.1 GCF_002028545.1 Nitrobacter vulgaris | reverse complement strand
TTAGCCAAAAGCAATCGCGACTCATCAAAGGCCTCCTGTCCGAGACCGTGAATCACAAACTCAGCGCCGAAGGAATCACTTTTATGGGTCCCGACCCTAGGACTGTCAGCTCGGTGTACACAAGTGTCTGATCGCTTGCGCGTAAGAGGCACGCCTCGCATTGTTAACCGAACCTGGCTGAGGGTGTTGAGGGCGCTGGCAAGACAGCGCGAAGCAGTCATCACGCACTCAATCCCGCACTTCACCGGTTACCATCAAATCGCTTCCGAAATTGCAGCATGGCATCCGGACTTGCCGGCCCATTGAAGCTAATAGCGGCATCCCATCAACGTCTATCGGAAGAAACCCCGAACAGAGACATGAGGGATACTCCCAAACGGTCCGGCAGAATCCGGAGAGACGATCAATCTGCGCCGCGATTTCAATCCCATTCAATGTCGTCCCGGAAGTCGACCATCGTTCAGTTCATCACGATGCCGGGCGGAGCTAATCACTACGAGCAATAGCTTCCAGCGGCCGTCTCACCTGGAATAGCTTCAGAATTGCGAAGCAGGCGGATGCCGCAGCAAGGTGCTTCAGCGTGTGTCCGCTAAGAATTCCACCGAATGAATAAACCTGATGGTCATAATGCTCCAGCAACTTGGCTAATGCATAAAGTGCCACAGCGGCGCCCCAGTAGGAAGCGCCGGTGTATTTGGGCGGAAACAGGCTTAGAATTAACACCAGTGCAGTAAATGGGAAAAATTGAGCCCACGCGTATAGTCGCAGATCATCTGTCCAGCGCCACATCAGAAGACTGAAAATGCCGACTGCAAGCAGCGGCCGCAGCAACACCGCGCCGGCCTTTGGATCCACGCGCTCCTCAACCACCGCCGAAAGTATCGCGGCGAAGCAAAGCGTCATCGGTAATCGATCCCAGAACAACGTCTGGTCACTGGGATTGAGATGATAATAGGATGAGCCGAACCCGGTTAGGAAAATTCCGCCAAATAATACGAAAGTTGTTGCGCTGCGTCCGAACTGCGCGAGACCAACCGCGCCCACGGCGATAAATGGAAGATTGGACACGACATTCCAGAAATTCGGTATGCCGAACACTTCGCGCTGATCGGCAAACTGATGATAGTCCTGGTTCTGCAGCAAGGGTGGAATCGGCAGTAACGCCGCAAGCGTAACAATCATCAATCCGTACAAAAACAGTACCGGACGATCGCGAACTATGCTGCCAACTTTCATCAGCGATGCGCCTTGAAGCGATGTCGGATTGCGCAACACTTCATTGCTTGAAAATATATATTGCGATGGTAGCGCAACGGCGTTCGGAAGCAAGAGATGGACACAAGATTAGTTTTGATCACCGGCAACGATTTGGCGAATCGCGCTTGGCAAATAAAACCTGACAGACAGTCGTTTGCTGGCATGCCGCTGTTCATGATATCTGATGCGATCTTACGTTCGGCATCTGTAATAGTTCGACGACGCTGGTGGAAGAAGCCATGAGTGTGCATTTCAGGTTTCTGACTTCATCTTTGCGCTGGCTGAAGAAGGCTTTTGGCTTTTTCTGTCTCGCTCTGGCCCTCACATGGGCGACTCTGGCCATCTACTATTCAAATCTCCCATGGCCCGGATTACGCATCGCGCTAGCGATAGTCTTTGCAGCGTTCACGATTTGGGCCATCTGGTTTTCCCATCGGCGACGCATGTCCGTGATGGCGGCTCTGCTGTTCGTCGGCGTGGTCGCATGGTGGATAGCCATTCCCCCTTCGCATGATCGTCCCTGGCGACAGGAAGTCGCGGTGATGCCACGAGCCATCATCGACGGCGACAATGTGCACTTCACTGGCGTCCGCGACTTCGACTATCGCAGCCGGAGCGACTTCACGGTCCGCTACCAGGAGCGGGATGTTCAGCTGTCTCATCTGACCGGTCTCGACTTCTACGTAGCCTACTTTGCTGAGGGGCCAGTCGGGCACACCTTCGTGAGCTTCATATTCGACAATGCCGAGCCGTTGAGCATCTCCATCGAAACACGGCCGGAGGTTGGCGAAGGCTTTGCGCCCGTCGCCTCCCTCTTCAAGCAATTTGAATTGATCTACATAGTCGGCAGCGAACGTGACCTGGTGGGTGTGCGCACCAATCACCGCCACGAACCGGTATATTTATATCGCCTGAATACCTCTGCGGAGAGTGCGCGCCGGCTATTTCTTGTCTATCTGAACCGGATCAACGAACTTGCCGACACGCCTGAATTCTATCACCTGCTGACCAATAGCTGCACCATCAATATTATCCGCTACGCCAATGCCGCAGGCAGGCAGGGGCGGTTCGATATCCGCCACCTGCTCAACGGATTGATCGATAGCTATCTTTATCACTCGGGCCGAGTGGACACGACGTTGCCGTTCGAAGAACTGAGGCGACGCTCTCTCATCAATGAAGCCGCGCAGGCCGCCGACGGAAAATCAGATTTTTCTGAGCGCATCCGGGCCAATCTGCCAACGATTCCGCGATGAACTACGTGATGTCCACCTCATCAGAGATTGTTGCTGGTCCAATCCATGCCCGCAAACGAAGTGAGGTGAGAATATTTCCTCAAGTCCTGCGATTATTGGAAAGATCAATCGCCGGTCTGTTACGGCTCTATCATGTTGGACCTCACCGCGTATCGCACGAGGCTTGCGATTGAATTGATCTCTAATTTCCGCATGGCCGTCGCACGATGAGCTTCGGTGGTCTTCACACTGAGATTGAGGAGGGAGCTAATCTTTTTATTGCTGTAGCCTTCGGCCACCAGCGTGACCACATGCCGCTCGCGCGGAGAGAGCTTCTGGCCCCCTGCGTCCGCGCCGTTCTGTTCGCGGCGCGGCCCGGCGCTAAACCGCCCATCATCGAACGACCTATGCATCATTAAAGCCTCTACGGCCGCCAACAACATCTTGTTTGCGTCAGATTTGACCAGATATGCGCGCGCACCGGCCCGAAACGCTTCCTGTGCCAGCACCCTGGACTCATGCACAGTAAAGATTAGGACTTCCGTCTCCCGCAAATGTTTGCTGATGAGTCGCGCAACTTCGACTCCCGTCATATGCGGGAGCGAGAAGTCCAGGATTGCAACGTCGGGGCGCTTCTCAAGGGCGACCTCGAACGCCCTCCTGCCGTCATCCACATCGGCAATGACCTCCCAACCGGGACGCTGCTCAAGCACCGCACGCAACCCAAGCCGGACGGCGGCATGGTCGTCCGCTATGAGAATTCGTTTCATCTTCCAGAAGTTCTCCGGAGGACATTCTCGAACCTCAGGATAAATCACTAGGTAGAACTATCTATGATGGCGAATCCCATTAATGGATCTGGCGTCCCAAAATATGTCCGCACCCTCACCGAGATTCTATTCTGGGAAAAGCGGCAATTCGCGACCAGTGGCACGAGTTTGACTTCGGCCCGCGACCCCGGGAATCGTTAAACTCTGCGTTTTATGGCGTATTTGCTTTGGCCTTGGCAGGCGCCGCTACCGTCTTCCGTTTACGCACCTTCGTCGTAAAGCCATGAGCGAACACAGCATATACCGTCGTGCCAGAGTGCGGCACTGCCGGATCTGAATGGATTTCGAGTCTGCCGCCGATCTGTTTCAGCCTCGCGCTCATTGTCGGAATTCCAACACCGGTGGATATTGCCTTCACGCCGCGGCCCGCACGCGCGGCTAACAGGCCGCATCCGTTATCGCTGATCATAAGGCGGATGTGAGCATCAGTTGCCTCAAGGACAATCTTGACCTTGGTGGCCTTCGCGTGCCGAAATACGTTCGTAAGCGCTTCCTGGGTGACCCGTAGCAATAAACGCTGATGCTCTTTTGGCAATCGGTCGACAGCGCGCGTGATTTTCGTACTGACATCCAGCGACGTTCGCGTGGCGAAACTTCGCGCATAGCACTCGATCGTCGTTTTCAATCCATCGACCGTCAGTGCTTGAGGATACCGCAAATAAGTGAATGCGCGGATTTCCTTTAACGCCTCGCCGATGGATGCATCAACTTCATCGAAAAGTCTCTCGGCATTGATCGAAGCGCCTGGGTGGGCGCGCATTCGCATGAGACTAAGGCTTGCGGCAATCAGGTGCTGGCACGTGGAGTCATGGAGCTCGGATGCGAACCGCTGATGGATGTCCTCCTGAATGGAAGCAAGGCTAACATTCCTACGAATGTCATCCTCCCCGCGCAAGATCCGGTGGCTACCGATCAATCGGACACAGCCGTCTGGCTGGATGACCGGAACGGCCGTCGTCTCCGTGTCATGCCTTGAACCTCCAAATGCAAGTCCGTGACGGACCCTGACTTCGCTCCCTTGTGCAAGACATGCCTGGAAAGCTGAGCAAATTAATCGAGCGTCTTCCGCGCCCATATAGTCGAAGACATCCAGTTTCCTGATCTTCCGTGACGAAATTCCAAGGGCAGCCTCGAAGGCTGGATTGATGGCCTCATACGCAAAGCCTCCCGCGCCCAAGGGACGCACAGCAAAAAGAAGATCCGAAGCGCGATTCCAGTAAAGCTGATCGCAGCTTGCTTCCGAACCGGTCAGTGACACCTCGCCAAGCACGGTTCTGCGCGTCATTGTGCTGCTCACTATTCACAGAGTAGATACCCTACTATCTTGAATATGCATGTGGGCGCGTAAGCACTACAAGATACCCCTTTATAATATTCAAGATCCCGCCGCGGAGGAGATCAACACCAATTGATCGGATAGATTCCCGATTCGTCGCGAAGATACCTCCCAAATGGGCCATTGCCTTGCCGCTTGCAGCTGCTCGAGACTGCGCCAAGGCGGCCCTTGACCGTGAGAATCGAATCCTCCCAGGCTATTCAGTGATTCCTTTGGAGCAATAGGGCAAAGCGGTAGCAACCGTCGGAGCGGGTGGAGTTGCGGAGACGGGCCGCGCGGGCTCGGATTGTGGGTTCGCCGGTCTCAAACGATACACGCACCACCATAGCTGACCCCGGAATCGCACAATTGGTCATTGTCTGGCCATCAAGTTTTCGGAGACGGCTGAGGGGAATCTACCGTTTGGATTTCAAAGTTGCCATCGAATAAGGGAGAACTGCCGATGATCCGCCGACTGTGGGTCGTAGCGTGGGCGTTGAGTCTCTTTTCTATGCTGGTTGTGGCCGGCGCTCAGGCTCAGACCGCACAGGCGCCGACATCGCCCAAACCAGATGTGACGCAGCGGGCAGATTCTCCTTCGGATGCGCCAGCCACCGCGCAGCCAGCAAAACAGCCTGCTGCTTCGCTCAACACGGCCGAGATCGTTACACGTGCCAACAAAAATGTCGGCGTTGACATCGAGAAGAGTATCAACGGCTGGGAGCAGGAGCTTTCGCGCCTGGAAGGTGACCTAAAAAAGCCCCGCTTGAGCTATTCCGAACTGAACGACCTCCGTGACAAGCTCCAGCGCGTTCGCAGCGAGATTGGAAGCTTTGGCAAGCAACTTGAACCTGTACTCGCAGCCGCCAAGGACCAATTGGGCCTGCTCGGGCCGGCGCCGGCCGCCGGTCAACCACCCGAGCCGGACGACGTCGCGCGAAGTCGGGCCGACCGGACCTACTACCATGGGGTGTTGACCGGAGGTCAGAAGGAGATCGACTCCGCCAATCTGCGCATCGACAAGCTCATCGATGCCATCCAAGACATCCGTCGAAAGAATTTCGCGACGCGCCTGTTGCAGCCGCTACCTGGCATTTACTCGTCCGAGACCTGGTCGAGTGTGCCGAACTATGTTCCATTGGCCACATACCGCGTTCGCGACATCGTGGCCGACTGGTGGGGCAGTCTTGGCGATCAGGACGATGTGAAGCTCCTCGTTTTCGAATCCGGACTGCTCATGCTCGGGCTCGCTGTTGCCGCCGCCTTGGGAACCTGGCGGTTGCGCCGCCGGCGATCCGAGGACGTTGATCAGCCATTCTGGCGGCGGGCTGCAGTCGCGGGCGCCATCGCCTTGTTGTGGCTCTTGCCGGTCTTGCCGATCGCTTTCCTCTACGGGCTGGTCGCCGACACGCATCAACTGCCTAAACGTGTCGATTGGCTGCTGTACACGACTGCGCAATCCATCATCACCGTTCTCGCGGTCAGCGTGCTCGTCATCAGCGCGTTCGCACCGAGGATGCCGCATTGGCGGTTGATCCCCGTCTCTGATCGCACAGCACGTCGAATTTGCGGACTCCTTCTGGCGCTCGCAATCGTGTACGGCGTGACCAGTTTGCTCTACATGGTCACCCGTGTTGTGCAGGCTCCCTTTGCGCTGACGATCGCGGTTGCGCTTCCGTCGAGCCTGCTTTTGGCCGGAATCATCGTTGCCATCCTTCTTACGCCGCTAGAGGGGCAGCACCAGGACCAAAGCCTCTCACCGCGGCTCCTCGCCGTGCTGCGGGCCCCTGTTTGGATTGCAGTTGTCGCGATCATCATCTCGACATTTGCCGGATACCTGGCGCTTGCCCGGTTTCTCGCGCAACAATTGGTCGTAACCGTCTCCATTATGGCGTTTGCCTACCTCCTGCTGCTGTGGATCGATGGGCTGATGCAGGGCTTGGGCGACGACCGTGCAGCGACAGGCCGCTGGCTCAAGGAAAGCTTTGGTGAGCAACACCAGCGGCACGAGCAGTTGGCTCTGCCGATTGGCCTGCTCCTTAAAGCCATCGTGGTCATACTGTCGGTGCCCCTCATTTTACTCCAGTGGGGGTACAGTTGGCCGGAAGTCTACGACTGGTACTCGCAGCTCTTCTTCGGTTTCCGGGTTGGCAACACCCAAGTATCCATTGCGGTGCTCCTCGCGTCGGTGATGGTGTTCGGGCTCGCCTATGGCGCCGCGCGACTTTTCCAGGGCTGGCTCGATGAGCGGGTTCTCAAGGCGGCGGGTATTTCGGGCGGCCTTCGCGATTCGATTCGCGTTGGAGTGGGATACGGCGGCGTCGTCATCGCAACGCTTGTGGCCTTCTCTTACGCAGGCTTCGACCTATCCAATCTCGCGATCCTGGCCGGCGCATTCTCCGTCGGCATCGGGTTCGGTTTGCAAAGTATCGTCAATAATTTCGTGTCGGGGCTGATCCTTCTGGCTGAGCGCCCCATCAGGGTCGGTGACTTGGTCGTCGTCGGAGGCGAAGAGGGTTATGTTCGCAAGATCAGCGTGCGTTCGACCGAGGTCGAGACGTCTGAGCGAGCGAGTGTTGTGATTCCGAACTCCTACTTCATCACGGAGAAGGTGAAGAACTGGACATTGCGCGATAACAGACGTCGTATCGCGATCCCGGTTAAGGTTGCGAATGGCTCCGATCCGCGGGCGGTCAAATCGATTCTGCTCAAGGTCGCGCAGGACCATCCCAGCGTCCTGACACTGCCTGCGCCGTCGTTCGATTTTGAAGATTTTGGGGTAGATGGCCTCACGTTCAAACTTTACGCTTTTGTCGATGTGCGTGCGGGCGGCAACGTGACCGCGGATCTAAGGATCGCTATTTTGGAAGCCTTCCAGGAGGCCGGGATTTTGATCCCGTCCCGGCATGCGGAGGTCACGCTGCAGACAATCGATCTGTTGCGTGAGACGGCGGAACATCTCTCAGGTGACACTCAAAAGACAAAGGTCAAAGCCAAAGGGTCTGCTTCAGGGCAGCTTGCCAATCTACCGAGACAGTCGGCAAATCTCGTCAGACCCTAGGCTTGTTGCAAATGCCGAAACCTTGCAATTCTCATAAGCCTAGGGGACTCGATCTAACAACCTGCGTTTCATGAACTGTCCGGCTGATTTGAGCGCCAGCCGTGCATCCGTAAGGCCGGCATTCCAGAGAGGCCACGCATGAATCATTTCTGGCCACACCTCCAAAGTCGTCGCAACGTTGGCTTCCGCGGCAGCTTCCGCAAAACGTGTTGAGTCCGAGAGCAATGTTTCAGCAGAGCCGACTTGAATGAGCGTCGGTGGAAATCCTGCAAGGACCGAAAACAAAGGGGAAAGAAGTGGGTTCCTGCGGTCGAGTGATGTGGGAGCATAGGCATCAGCTAGCTCCACCAGGTAGCCACGATGGATAATTGGATCGATATGATCTTTGCTCTCCAACGTCTTTCCGGACATGGTGAGATCAGTCCAGGGTGAAATCAGCCACGCGCACGCCGGCAAATCTTCGTTCGCCTCTCGCAAGGCGTTGATCAGGGCGATCGTGAGATTGCCGCCGGCGCTGTCGCCGCCAACTACAATATTCCGCGCGTCGATGCCTTGCTGGCGCAGATACCGCCAACCGATCATGGCATCGTCATGCGCAGCAGGAAACGGATGTTCCGGCGCTAGCCGATAGGCAATCGCCAACGTGCTTATACCAGCGGCGCGCCCGGCCTCTGTAACAAGGCGTCGATGGCTCGCAATTGAGCCCGAACAGTAGCCGCCGCCATGAAAATACAGAAGTACCCGTGTGGCGTCCGCCCCAGGCGAAAGCGACCATTCCCCTGCTACATCTCCGCAACCGACTGTTCGCAGCTCTACATCGTCCGCCACCGGCCAAATTGAGCCGACCTCATCGAGACGTTGCCTTCGCTGCTCCCATCCGATCGGACGAGGCTTTGAAGACAGTATTGCGCGGATACTTTCAATCTCTCCCTCAGCCAAGGCGTCTCCCCTCGATAGCCACCAAAACAAATGGGGACCGTATTGCGTAGATACCTGCGGCGCGGTCTATCTCGACGCGCCGAACGTCACAGGCACTTCACCCTCAGTGGTCAATGGAGTCCCCTGACAGAGAGAGGAGCACCATGCCGCAGTATTGCTTTCACTTTATAAACGGGAATCCACTGATCAATGCCGTAATCGTGGATTTGTCTGACCTCGACGCAGCCAAAGCCGAGGTAGCAAAATTCGTTGGCGCGGTTTTGATGTCGGAACAACCCACCAACAATCCGTTCTCGGTAGATTCTTTATTCAGAACTCAATGACTTTTACGAAGAATATGACCGCACTGCCCGCCAGCAACCGGAGGCATTTCCTCATTATATATATACTACTATAACGTGTAACCGAAGTCATTCGGAATTCATTCTGACGGTAAGGTAGAAACAATACACCCCGTGGACGATGTTGAGATCAATGTTGTCGTGACGATCGGACACGAAGATGAAGAACCAAAGGTGATTTCTCGCGTCACGCGCCGAGCGGTCACCATGTTTGATCTCACGGTTGATCACGAGCGCTACGCGCAAAACCGTCATGATCGCAGAGCGGCAATCATCGGTTGCATGAACCGGCTTTAGTGTTGCCTTTCAGTCCCACCCGGAAGTTTCCCTCACCTAAAAGAGATGCCTGCATGTTGACACCGCGCTGTACGATGTATAGCGAGAAACATATCGATAGGCTATCGGCCGGGGGGCATCCCGAGTCGTCCTGTTTTTAGATGATC
>NZ_MWPQ01000075.1 GCF_002028545.1 Nitrobacter vulgaris | reverse complement strand
GGCCATGCATGCTGGCCTCCTTCGCCAGCATGCAGCTTGAATCTGACTCGCGCCGTTTTGGGAATCCCAAACGATTCATTCCGGTCGGAAAATGCTCTATCTGCCCCGAACGCTCATGCCAGTGCAGTCAAGAGCTTGGAAAGGGGCTTTCGCGCGGACAAGGGTCCGCGCCGACGAGCCGTCGCCGGCATGTCTCGCGATCCTTTGACATGACGGTCATCCAGTGTTGTGCTGAAACACCTCCAACCTGGAGGTACGCTATGATCCGGCTGCCAAAACCAAGCCGGATAAGGAACGCTCGAGCGAACGCATCGACGGCATCGTCGCGGTCTCCACCGCGCTCGAACGATCGCTGGCTCGTGACGTCAGTGCTGGTCGCTCGGTCTTACGAGAGCCGCAGCATCTCGATGCTGTAATGTCTGGCTGGTCAGTGGATCACAAGAACCGGGATATGCGCAGTCGCAAGAACCTCGGCAGTCTGGCTGCCCAGAAGGACTCTCTTGATTCCACGGTGTCCATGGGAGGCCATCACGATCAGGTTGCAACCCTGCGTTTTCGCCGCATCAACGATAGCTGCAGCTGGCAAGGCATTCGGGATATGAAATGTCTCGACCGTCAGTGCCATTTTTTCTGCAGCCGCTTTCGCTGCCGAAAGGATAGCCTTTGCATGTTCCTTGTTGCCATCTTCAAACCGATCCAGGTCCATGCCTGCGGTAGCCCATCCGCCAGCGCCGATGGTGGGGACTGGAAAAGGCGCCGTCACCGTGACGATCGTAATCTTGCTGCCAAGTGCTTTGGCCAGCGACAGGCCATGGTTGACACCGTTCTGTGCCAGTTCGGAGCCGTCAGTGGAAACGAGAATGTGAGTATACATGGTATCCCTTCGCGCTCAGAAATTCTGCAACGATCATAGCCATCACATTTCATCTCAACAAGAAACCGCCGCAAAGGGCTGGATGAAAGATGGAGCTCATGTAACATCAGCCATCAGGACTGCACCATCCATAGTAGCCAACCCATTCCAATTCAGCCGCCGGCTGGAATCACACAAATGCTCCCGCGACCACCCGCAAAGCCAAACGCTTTACTGGGAAGTTACGCTTGAGTCCAACTCGCTGTTGCAAGCGCTTCCGTTTCCGTTTGCAGACTCAATTTCTCAGATTGAGTAATTATATGGACACTTATGCCGTCACCGGAGCAGGGAGAAATCTATGTTAAAGCGATACGATGCAATCAGAGGGATGCATTCCACCACCGGCGCCGGTGCGCCCGCTCCGAGCGACCGCAACTCCCTCACCATCGGTCCGGATGGTCCCGTCCTACTGCATGACGTCCATTTCCTCGAGCAGATGGCGCATTTCAACCGCGAGAAAGTGATTGAGCGCCAGCCTCACGCCAAGGGTTCGGGCGCGTTCGGCGTGTTCGAGACGATGGAGGATGTGTCCGCATACACCAAGGCCGCCCTGTTTCAGAAAGGCGTAGTCACAGACATGCTTGCGCGGTTCTCGACCGTCGCCGGCGAACAGGGTAGCCCCGACACTTGGCGCGATGTGCGTGGCTTCTCGCTTAAATTCTACACGACCGACGGCAACTACGACCTTGTCGGCAACAACACACCAATCTTCTTCGTACGCGACCCGATGAAGTTTCCACACTTCATTCGCAGTCAGAAGCGATTGCCGGATTCGGGTCTACGCGACAGCCATATGCAGTGGGATTTCTGGACCAACAACCCGGAGTCGGCCCACCAAGTCACCTATCTCATGGGAATGCGCGGACTGCCGCGGACCTGGCGACATATGAATGGCTATGGCTCTCATACCTACATGTGGGTGAATGCCAAAGGCGAACGGTTCTGGGTGAAATATCATTTCCATACCCAGCAAGGGATGAAGTTTTTTACCAATCAGGAAGCCTTGGCGATGTCGGGCTCGGACGCCGATTTTCATCGCCGCGATCTGTTCGAGGCGATTGCCCGAAGTGAGTATCCGAGCTGGACGCTATCGGTTCAGATCATGCCTTATGAGGACGCCAAGTCCTACCGGCTGAACCCGTTCGATCTCACAAAGGTCTGGCCGCATGCGGATTATCCGCTGGTCCGCGTTGGGAAGATGACGCTGAACCGCAATCCCGAGAACTTCTTCGCCCAAATTGAGCAGGCTGCGTTCTCTCCGGGCAACACTGTGCCGGGGATCGGGCTTTCGCCGGACAAGATGCTGCTGGGCCGCGCCTTCGCCTATAACGACGCGCAACGGAACCGGATCGGCGCCAATTTCCATCAGCTTCCGGTTAACCAGCCCAAGGCGCCGGTTCAAACCTACATGTTCGACGGACCGATGGCGTATCATCACAGCGGTAATGCGCCTGTCTACGCCCCGAACAGCGGCGGGCGGCACTGGGCGGACAACACCGGCACAGTCGCCGACGGTTGGGAAGCCGACGGCCAGATGGTGCGCAGCGCCTATGCGCTTCGCGCCGACGACAATGATTTTGGTCAACCTGGCATTCTGGTGCGTGAGGTGTTCGACGACGAACAGCGCGACAGGTTGGTCGAGCAAGTCGCCGGAAGCCTTCTGGGCGGGGTTCGCGAGCCTGTGCTGAGCCGTGCGTTCCAGTACTGGAAGAACATCGACCCCGAAGTTGGACACCGCATCGAGGACAAGGTCCGCGGGGGCAGCGCGCCCGAGCCGACCGAAGGCATGGGCGAAGGCTCGGCACCGGCGGAGAGAAAGCGGAGCGTCGCCCCGGCGTAACGGGAAGAGGTGGCGAGCAGTTACGTAACCGTTACACCTGCGTCATTATGGGACCAGCGACCTGATCTTCAACACGCACCCTCTCGGAGTTGCAGCATACGCCGGTAAGATCAAAGTAGGAATGTTTGCGCCACGACCACCTTCTCGCGGAGGTAGTGGTGGAATTTCGTGGCGCATCCTATGACAGAGTGTTGCCTTAATCGCCTGCAAACTCGAACAAAATGCTCGCGAACTCGCCGCTCTGCAGACACTGGAGCAGAAGTTCGGAAAAGATCAAGCGCGCCTATATGCCGACGCACAGGAAAGCGCCAGCCGGAAAATCCGGAGCCTCCACGCCCATCATGGCATCGACTGCGATATTGAGACCAAGTCTGCCTACGCCTTGGAGGGGGCCCCTTGGGCCGGACGGAATTTGACCGCCGGTTTGACGGCTTGCCGGATATGTTGATTCTCGAATTGTACGGGCTGAGATAGCGGAGCGCTGAGTGTAGCCGTCTGCGATTATAGACTCCATCAAGAAAACGTAGACGGCTTTCTGTGACGTCGGCGAATGTCTCGAAAGCCATCGGGTAGACAGCTTCGACCTTGAGCGTCTTCATGAAGCTTTCCGCGTTAGCGTCGTCATAGGGATTGCTACGCCGGCCCATGGGGCCGACCAGGCCGTGAGCGGCAAGATGATCGCGATAGGCAGCGGCGGCGTATTGCGACCTGCGATCGGAATGATGTAGGCCCGCATGAAGTCGCTCGCAATTCCGCCGGGCTAGCCTGGAACCGTCGGCACGAGTGTAGGAGAAAACCTTTGCCGGACTTTTGCCGTCGCATGCCGGCCTGTCGTGTGAGAGGTATCTTAGCCCCGCCGCCTCCGCTACATCCTTAGGATCGACGATCGTCTGCTTGGCGGCTCGGCGCTCCGCAAAGCATCAGGACGGCAACGTGGTCCAGCTGGCGCTATTGCATGACCTCAGGCAAGCCCTGATGGGTTGAACAGCTTGCGGCGTCTTTCGGCGTTTCGGCGCTTGAACACCGGAGATCCCCGAAGTCGACGGGAGTGTGGCGTGGATTGGAGAGGCGAAGACAGAAGAGGCTGTAAGAGCGGCCGGCGCGACAGAACGTCAGATCCACGAGGCCCAACGATGTCTTAGATCGTCGGCCCGATGGGGACCCTGCTTTCAGCCTCGGTGCCGTACTGGCCCTCATTGCCGGCTGGAGGCTTTGCGACAATGGGAGCGATCTCGCTGGCAAGGTGCTTGGAGCGGGAGTGACGCTGGTGCTGCTCGGGTGGCTGATGATGTATGGGCAGAAACTTGGCGCGCGCGGGCGTTGGAGGGTCAGAACGACATGGGTCAGCGAAACCCGCCGGGAAATCCCGGCGGGTACTAACAATCACTCTTTAGCCTGGATGTACCACGACCTCGTTATTATAGGGATGGAGCGTGGCATATCGAGCGTTCCAGTCAAAGATGGTCTCCACCCCGTGCTTCGGGCGGCCTTTCAACCGGTTCTCGCTGATGTCGGAGCTGTACGCGCCAAGATCGGCATCGTATCTCAACACGTTCCAAGGCACCATGTAGCGAGCGTTGCCGATGCCAAACAATCCGCCGATACCGAGTACGGCGTGGGCAATCTCTCCCTTCTTCTCGTCAACCATCACGTGCTTGATTGAACCGATCTTCTTCCCCTCGGCCCCATAGACAGTCTTTCCAGACAGTTTCCTACTAGGGCGCAGGTGCGAAGTTTTTCTTTTCACAGCCATAGCTTCTCCTTTCCTGATGACGACCCGCGCGAACGGAATGCGTCCCGCCGAATTGCGGTTCGCGGCGCGAGTCAGCGACGTGGATTTGAGCGACGCTGGCATGGCCCCTCGCCACCGATAAGATACGGCGGTCTGCGGCGTCACAATTTCGCGGAAGCTAGCGGTTAAGAATCGCACCGCTCAAGCGGCGATCGCCGCGCTTGCCGCAGCCTTAGTGGTGAGTGCATTGGGTCGCTTTATCGGAAGCGCCGTCTGTCCTCACATCGTCACACTCTCATATGAGGGCTTGTGCAAAAAAATCAAGAGATACTGGTATTTTATGGAAGGAACTTAACTTGGCGCGAGATCTGCCGCAAGGCGGTCCCTATTCATGGGCCATCTGCCCTGCCGATATGCGCGCCGGCCGCTATGGCTGGCGAAGCCAGCAATCAACGTCGACGGTCGAGAGACACGTTCCTCTTCCTTCGAAAAAGTTTGCCGATATCGACGAGCTTCGCTTTGTTACGTTCTATGCTCAAGCTTGCATCTATTCCGTATGTGATTGGCTTCGATCACACAACTCAAGTCAGCCCGACGGATGGTCCATGAAAAACCCCAGGTGCGATCAAGCAGCCGCCGGTAAACCTACCTCGCACCCGAATTGGACAAAGGACAAAAGAACATTCAGGCAGGTTGAAGAAGTGCAAGGCGAGACCAGCATTGCTTTGGATTTAGTGAATGGACAAGAACTGTCGGCCGACGGTGCATCATCACGGCATGGATCACAGCCGAGCGCATTCGCTCAAGATCGCGGCCTCCAAGCGCAATGGCTTGTGGGTCGGAGGCATGGTTCCGCTAGGATTACGCGCTGAACCGAATCTCTTTATGGGTTCGTGACGCAAAGGGTAGAATCTGAAATGCCCTCCCTCAGGGCCTTCGCGGCGAGCGTCGATCGTTCCCCGAAAAGCCGCTTGCATCGAACAAGGCGGCCCCACACGATTAACATACTGCGGACCGATCGGAAGTGTCCCGTTTGTATCAACGAAAAGGCCATTTCATCGTCATCTCAGGCACGCCGAAAGAGAAAGCGGAAACACATGACCAACAGCATCAAGGCAGTACGCACCCGCGGCCAGCGCGGGATCGACGGTCTGGAAATGGTGAACTTGCCCGATCCCGGCCAGCCTGGGCCGGGTCAGATCCGCGTTCGTATCCACGCCAGTTCATTGAACGCGCACGACCTTGCGGTCGTGAAAGGCGTGATGGGTGCCGCAGACGGCCGCATTCCCATGTCTGACGGCGCCGGGGTCGTTGAAGCGATCGGCGAAGGTGTGGACGAATTCGCTGTCGGAGAGCATGTCGTCTCGACATTTTTTCCTGACTGGCTCGATGGCGTTTCGCCCGTTGCCGATTTCTCGACGACGCCGGGCGACGGGATCGACGGCTATGCCAGGGAGGTCGTCGTGGCGCGGACGCAGGGTTTCACGCAGGCCCCCGCGGGTTACAGCCATGCCGAAGCCGCAACGCTGACCACCGCGGGCCTGACCGCGTGGCGGGCCCTGGTCGTCGATGGTGGGATCAAGGCCGGGGACAGCGTTCTAGTGCTCGGCACCGGCGGCGTCTCCGTTTTCGCGCTCCAGTTTGCCAAGGCGATGGGAGCGAGCGTTATCGTGACATCCTCGTCCGACGAAAAACTGGAGCGAGCCAGATCGATGGGCGCCGATCATCTTCTCAACTACCGTCGTGATGAAAACTGGGGCAGCACCGTCCGGGAGCTGACCGGAGGGCGGGGCGCCGACCATGTCGTGGAGGTCGGCGGCCCGGCCACGCTTGCCCAATCGATCCAGGCTGCGCGCATCGGCGGTCATATCGCGCTGATCGGTGTCCTGACCGGGGTGGCCGGTGAGATTCCGACGGCCGCGCTGATGGCGCGACAACAGCGGCTTCAGGGCTTGATCGTCGGCAGCCGACGCCATCAGCAGGACATGGTGCGCGCGATCGAGACGATCGGCATGCGCCCGGTGATCGGCCGCTCCTTTCCGCTGAAATCGATTGCCGACGCGTTTCGCCTTCAGGCAGGCGGAGGTCACTTTGGCAAGATCGCGCTCGAGATCTAAAACCCGGATCCGGAGGAAGCTATCAGCCAGGATCATCGTTGCGGCCCAGGCCATCGGCTCCTCCATCGCCATCGGCGGTCGACGTCCCTACCCGACGACGTTGCAATCAGTGCTCTGCTGGTGTGGATTGCCTACCTGACGGCAGGCCTGATGATCGCCTAGCTTTACAGGGATGTAACGAGCGGCCCTGCCTGCCATCCTCGTTATCGCTGGCTCTACGAATGGTTACTGGTCCTCCTGTTACCTTCGCACAGGCCAATCGCGATGCTTATCGCCTCTCGGCCGGGCTGTCTCGCCGCAGCGCTCGCGCTGTCGCGCTACAGATTCAACGCCAGGATGACGATGACGAGCCGAACCGTAGATTTTCGTTGGCAAACCAATTCGTCAGTCCGAGAAGCCGCCGATATTCCAACTCGCTGGCGCCGGATCTCCGACTCAAGCGAGTTACCTCTCTGAATTGAGCGGATAAGGCCTCCAGCCATCGAGCGCGGAAGCGCATAGCGCATATTATTCAATGAGCCAGCGCACCGCCGTCAACGGGGTAGTAGGCACCTGTAATAAAACTGGATCTCGGACTGGCAAGAAACAGGACCAGTTCGGCGACCTCATCCACTTCGCCCAGCCGGCGCATAGCATGAACCTCTTCCAGTGTCGCGCGCTGCTCGGGCGGTATGTAGTCGATCAGCTCGGTTTTGATGAAACCGGGGCCGACCGCATTAGCGCGAATGCCGCGGGTGCCGTAGTCGACAGCAATGTTTTTCGTCAAACCCACCACGCCATGCTTGGCAGCGGTATACGGGGAAAGGCCAGGAAAACCCACTGCGCCCGCCACACTGGACATGTTGACGATAACGCCGCCGCCTGCCTCGAGCATAGCCGGAATTTGCATCCGCACGCCGTAGAACACGCCGGACAGGTTGATGCGGATCACCCGATCCCAAGTTTCAACCGGGATTTCGGCAGCGGGAGCGAAACGATGGCTGATGCCTGCGTTGTTGACGGCAATGTCCAGGCGGCCGTAAGCTTCCTTGGTGCGGTTGATGACTTCCACGTGATGCTCGGGGTCAGAAACATCGCCTGTAACGACTATCGCCTCCCTACCGATAGCGCGGATAGCCTCGAGGGTTCCATTGCCGCCTTTGTCGTCAATGTCCGTGATGACGACATTGGCGCCTTCTTCCGCCAGCTTCAGTGCAATGCCGCGACCCAGTCCAGAACCGGCTCCGGTGACGATGGCGGTCTTGTTTTCGAGAATCATTGTTTTCCTTCTTTGGCCGTGGGGCTGGTCGTTCGGTTGGCGTGCGAGAGGTAGGCACCGATGGCGGCCAGCTCTTCGTCATTGATTTCTGTCTTTCGGAAGAACGGCATCACCGAGATACCATTGCGCACGAACACCTCGACCAGCTCCGGAGTGAGAGAGGGCCGGTCTTCGAGTGCAGCGGGCAGCGCGTCGCCATAACGAGCCTTCAAGGCTTGGGTGCCGGGATGACCCGGGCCGCGCGCGTGGCAGGCGGCGCACCAGTATTGGTACAGCTCATTGCCTCGCTGCAGTTGGGCTTCGTTTACGACGGGTTTAGCGGTGTGACCCGATGGCGGTTGAGCGGCGGCTGTGACTGGACCTATCAGCGCCAGCACCAGCGCGACAAAGAGCGTTTTCTTCATGGCTTATCCTTCCGGTACCGGCGCGGCCAGATCCCGCCTCGCCCCGGCGCCATGATGCCCGCCGGGTCGACAGCGTCTTTCAGTTGCTCCTGGAATCGCAGGAGAACGTTATTGTTGAACGAATAAGTCCCCGCAACCGCGTTCTGGAACGTCGGCGCCGTGCGGTACTCTGTCCAGCCGTGATCGGCAGCGATGCGAATTAGGTTGCGGAAGTCCTGCACGGCCTTGCGATTGTGTTCCTTGTCCGAACGCGAAACAAACACTGGGAACAAGTACACGTAGGTTCGATACTGCCAAGTCTGGGGTACATTGGTAACACCTATCGGGGCTGAGGTGATGTTCAGCTCGCGTGCTGCCTTGGTGAAGACTTCATGCGCACGCATGAAGGATTCTCCGGAGCGTGCGATGATGGGTGAGAACCACACGTGACCGTCACTCGGCTCCGGCATCGCCGCCGAGCGCGCGCCGATCGAGAAGATCGACATGTTAGGAATGCCAAGCGCCACCTTGTGCCGGACGCCTGACGTGGCTTTCTGGTTCCGCAAAGGATCCGGGTAGCTCTCGATTTCTTCAAACTGCACGCCGGGAATACCGCCGAATAATTTCTGCGCATATACCCAGCTCGCCTGAATGGTCTCCTTGGGGCCATAGAAATTGAGCAATACGTTCCAGAATTCCAGCCCATGCTTTCGCGCGTATGCTTCGTATTTTTCCACGCTGGCGCCGCCGGGTTGGCCGTTAAGCTCCATCAACTCCGAAGTGGGACGATAGATTTCCGGCTCAATCTGCATGCATAGCGGGTCCATGGGACTAGCGTAGCGCGGATGACCGATCAGGCCTTGGTCCTCCATGAAGTTGACACCATCAATCAATGCGACCAGGTCACGATAGCGGGGAACCTTGACCATGGCGGCCAGGAAATGGTCTGGCGCCGGCTGCATCCAGAAGCCCATCCTGGTAACGATCCCAAAGTTCGCTTGGGCGAACAGCCCGTTCACATACGCGCCGAAGCCATATTTGTTCTCGGCCCAAGTTTCAGCTCTCGGGACGGCGGCCATACCCGTGCGCATGATTTCGCCGTTCGGCAACACCACTTCCATACCGCAATGTGAACCGAAATGGTCGCGGTAGTTCATCCAAGTGTAGCCGACGCCGTGGTCGAGTGCGTTACCTAGCGGGCTACCCCAACCGGGATCCGGGATATCCATCATCAGACGCTTGCCATGCTTCTGAATGTGGTTGTCCGGGATCAGCGCCTATGGCACAGAATTGATTGTGTGATCTAAGGAGTGTTCGGTTCTCGTCGCGGACGAAGGAACGAACATGAGCACGAAGTCGA
>NZ_MWPQ01000013.1 GCF_002028545.1 Nitrobacter vulgaris | reverse complement strand
ACGGATGAAAATGATCAATTCAGTGCGGGTGCCTTTCTTGCGCTGGTGCGCGAAAGCGTCTCCAAACCCCTGGATTTCGTCAAGCAGAGGGATGCCGTTGCGTCCGCCGCTCTGCTGTTCGCTAATCAGCCCGGCCAGTAGCACGGTCTGACCGCTGGCAACCGAAATCGAACTCTTCACCCGCCGTTCTGCCACGGTCGGTGTCAGCGTGGAGGTAGCGGTTGGCTGGACGCTGCTGATTTCCTGCTCGACCTCGAGCCGGACATTGCCGTTCACGTTGATGCGCGGCGAAACGCGCAGGATGACGCCGGTGTTGCGATAGTCAATGCTGTTGACCACGTTGTTGTTGCTGTTCAGGACCATGGCAGTGCCCGTCGAAATTGGTACCGTATCGCCGACTTGCAACGTTGCCATCTGGTTGTTGATCACGACCAGTGAAGGATTCGAAAGTACTTTGACGCTTGTGACCGCATGAAGAGCATCGAGAATGACGGCCGGTTGCGCTTCCGAACCGACCAAGAAGTTGAAGCCAGGAAGCGCGCGGTTAATGAAGGCGTTGGCTATCGAACCAGCCGCCGCGGCCGCATCGGTGCCGCTTGAGCTTGGTATCGGTGCCGAACCTGACTGCGTATTGAGGATCGAACCCTGATTCGCCTTCAGACCTAGGTTCTTGCTGGTCAGATAAGATTGCACACCGTAGCTCAATTCGTTGGTGAGGGTTACCTCGGCGATCGTCGCATCGATAGCCACCTGCAACTGCGGTTGATCGACCTGATGCAATGTGGCTTCAATGATCTTGTAGTTGGCCTGATCGGCGTAGATCAGTAGCGTGTTGTTGACAACATCGGGAGTGATGCGCACGCCCTGCATCAGCGGCTGCCCATTGCCACCGTCGCCGCCACTGAGCGCGTCGCTGCCTGCGGACGTGTTCATGCCAATCCCAGTCCCGGTCCCGGAGCTTGCCGTCAACGGCTTAGCTCCCGAAGAATCGCCTGCTCCACCCGTTCCGGAACGCGAGCGAGATCCAGAACTCCCGGCCGACGACGGCGAGTTTGCATTTGCCGACAGCTTGTCGATGCCGGAGGTCAGGGACGAGCCAGAACCGGGAGCGAGTTGATTGTCGGCACCATCGAGCGAGGATGACAATCCGCCGATGAACATCGCAGTGAGGACGCGCGCAATCTGCTTCGCCTCACCATATTTCACCCGGTAGACATGCACGCTGGTCCGCGCGGTATCGGCCTGATCGAGTCGCCGGATCCAGGTCGCAGCCGTATGCAACAATGCCGGCTTACGGCTCACGACGAGAATGGCGTTGAGCCGGCTTACCGATTGGAACTTGACCACGCTTTGGCTGAGGCCACTATCGCCGGAGTCCATAATCTTTTCTAGTTCCGCAATGATCGGCTCCGGCGCACTGTTGCTGACAGGATATATCCCCACCGATTGGCCACGCATCCAATCGGCGTCGAAGCTCATGGCAGTGTCGACCGCGGCGCGGCGCTCAGAGCCAGTGCCCTGAATCAGCAACAGGTTGTGGGCCGCGTCAGCACGCACGCTGCCTGGCTTGGTTACAAAGGAATCCATCAGTTTCATGACAGTCTGCGCCGAAACGTATTGAAGCGGCACGACGGAAACGCCGTAGCCCGGCTCCGTTGCCGTCGCAGATTCCACCCGCCCTGCTCCCATGGCCTCGCCACGCTGGGTCACGCGATAGCCGGCGTTGTCGTGCAACAGCGCAACACCGGAAACCCGCAATGCATTTTCAAGAACAAACGCAATATCGGACTTCGGCACCGGCCGCACCGACACCAGACTGATCGTGCCCCGTACCCGCGGATCGATGGTGTAGCCCTCATTGAGGATGTCGCCGATCATGACCTTCGCGACGGTCGGGATCGGCGTGTTTTCGAAATTGAGGTCATAGCCGCCGCCCGTATTGCCGCCACTCGTGGCCGGCTGCGAGCGAGTTTCGGCGATCTCGGTTATCTCCTTGCCTTCGAAGACTTCAGCGCGCCCGCGCACGCCAACATTCGGCTGATCTGCATGCACGCCTTGCGCCTGGCGCGGCATGATGTCGAGCGACCGCACTTTGTCGAGCACGTCGATATCGCCGGGTGCCGAGGCGGCGGTCGTGGCGTATTTGCAGGAAGGTAGGAAATTGGCAATGCAAAGTGCCGTTGCGATAGCGCAAACGCTACGCACCACTTTTCGGCACCGCATCTGATCGCTGACAGGACCCATGCTTACGCCGACCAACGGCTAGCGACTACATCGCGGATCACACGCAAGGATCGATCCAAGGTGAGCCTACGGTTAACGCCAAAGTGAAAGATTAATCTAACGCCGATTTCAAACAGTATTGTTGAAAATCCTACTTCGCATCGATTCTCCTTTGAGAAGCTGCCCATTCATTTGATTGATACCTTGCTTGCTCATCGAACACTTGATGCGATATATTCAACAAAATATACCGTAGCCGTGTGAAGGGTCACGAGTCAATTGCGAAGTTGCGGGATCGTGATGGACGAGCCTCGGGGCGCATCCCGACTGTCTAACGCTTTTACATTCGTAGGAAGGGACGCATGACCGGTCCTCAGTCATTACAATTTGTCGAGTATCTGCACCGAGGCCGACAAGAGTCAGATCCAAAAAAAGAGGTTACGTCTGATGATTCGGCGCAACAGCGTTCCGCGCCGGGAGCACCACACGCAAAGCTCTGGGAGACCACAAACTTATCGCCAACCGAATTTGCCGACGAAGCCGCCCACTTCTTCGGTCATTCCCGCGTAAGTCTGCAGGAGATACTTGCGGCGACGCCGCTGATTTCGGCCTTCTCGCAGCGCTTCCTACGCGAGACGCTTGTGTTTCCTTACGAGGTGGCTGACCGCGGTATCCACCTCGCCGTCGCCGACCCGACCGACCTCGCGCCGCGACGAGCGGCAGAAATCGTGCTCGGGCCGGATATCAAGATCACCATCGCCTCGTCCGACGATCTCGCCGCGGCACTGGACCAGCGGCTTGCCGACCATGATCCCACCGCACACGCGGAAGCCGGCAGCTTGCCCGTGCTGCGCGAGGACGACGTCGATAGCCTGCGCGATCTTGCGAGCGGCGCACCGGTGGTGCGCGCCGTCAACGACCTCCTGGAAAAGGCCGTAGAGCTGCGGGCCAGCGATATCCACATCGAGCCGTTTCAGAGCGGGCTTGTAGTTCGCCTGCGGATCGACGGAGTGCTCCGGCCGATTACGGCGCCCGCCGGCGTGGTACCGCAAGCCGTAATCTCGCGCATCAAGATTATCGCGAGCCTTAACATCGCCGAACGCCGCCTGCCGCAGGACGGCGCTGCACGGTTGCGCGCCGGCCGCACCGACATCGATATTCGGGTCGCCATCATGCCGACCCAACACGGCGAGTCCGTCGTCATCCGCATCCTGCCGAAGGACCGCGGACTGCTGGTGGTCGAGAAGCTCGGTTTCGGGCAGGCCGACGAAACCAAGCTGCGGCGGTTGTTAAAGCTGCCGCACGGCATGATTGTCATCACCGGACCGACCGGCAGCGGTAAGACCACGACGCTGGCAACGATCCTGTCGATCTTGAACGAGCCGACGCGGAAAATCCTCACCGTCGAAGACCCGGTCGAATATGAAATCCCAGGGATCAACCAATCGCAGATCAAACCCGCGATCGGACTGACGTTCGCAAGCGCGCTGCGCTCCTTCGTGCGCCAGGACCCAGATGTCATCATGGTCGGCGAGGTGCGCGATACCGAGACCGCGCATGTCGCCGTGCACGCCGCGCTCACCGGCCATCTCGTGCTCACCACTCTGCATACCGAGACCGCAGCCGCGGCACTGCCGCGTTTGCTTGATCTCGGCATCGAAGGATACCTATTGCGCTCGATCCTTCGCGCGGTGGTCGCTCAGCGACTGGTACGCCAGCTCTGCGAACGCTGCAGGTCACAAAAGATCCTGACGGATTTCGATCTCGCCGACGATCCCCGGCTTGCCACACTCGGCTTCCAGCCGGGCGAATCGGTGCCTGCGCCTTGCGGATGCGAACGCTGTAGCGGCACCGGCTATCGTGGCCGGCTCGGCGTATTCGAGGTGCTCGAACTCGACAACACCTTGCGCGACCTGATCGGTGAGAAGACAGACGGACTAGAAGTTGATCAGGCCGCAATTCGCGGTGGCATGACCACGATGCTTGAAGACGGCATCGCCAAATGCCGCGCCGGATTGACCAGCCCAGCGGAAATCCTCCGCGTCACGACGACGCGATGAGGACGAAGTGATGCCGAATTTCCGCTACCGTGCACTGACGCAGAATGGCGAGATCGTGAACGGCACGCTGTCGGCGCCGACCGCGGCGGAGGTCGCGGCCAGGATCGAATACCTGCAACTGCTGCCGATAGAGACGACTCAGGAAAAGCGCTCCGCCTCGGCCTCCGGTGGCTTTTCCCTATTCAGCCAGCCAAGCCCGACGGAGGTGACGACGTTCACACGCGATCTGGCGCTGCTCCTGAAAGCCAGCGCCAGGCTTGACGACGCACTCGAACTCTTGTCGAGCGACGCCGACGTCGGACGGCTGCGTCCCGTGGTCGGCAAGTTACGCGCAGCGTTGCTCGGCGGCGAGAGTTTTGCCGAGGCGATCGCCGCACATCCAATACTGTTTCCACCGATGTATGTGGCTTTAATACGGGTCGGCGAAGTATCGGGCACGCTGGACCAAGTGCTGGAGCTATTGGGCGCCGAACGTGCCCGCGCCGAACAGATGCGCCGCAAGCTGAGGGACGCGATGCAGTATCCGGTGTTCGTGCTGATAGCCGCGGTCGGCGTCATGTTGTTTTTTATCCTGTGCGTGCTGCCGCAGTTTTCCGCGGTGCTGCAGGATTTCGAAGGAAAGTCGGACTCCGCGCTCAACGTTTCCTGCGCCTTTCGGATTTCATGCGTTCCAACGCAACCGTTCTTCTGCTCGCAACGGCCTGCCTGATCGGTGCGATCTGGTTTGCGTGGCGCCGTCCCGCCGCAAGAGCAACTGCACTGGGCGCGGCTGCGCGGATGCCCGGTATCGCCGGCATCTTCCAGTTCTACCGAACCAGCCTGTTCTGTCGCAATCTCAGCATCCTGCTCGGCAGCGGTGTCAGCCTGACCACCGCTTTGCGTATCCTGGTCGACATTATGGCGGTCTCCGGCAATGCCGACGTCTGGACCGCTGCATCAGAACGCGTGAGGCACGGGGGCAAGCTGTCCGAAGCGCTCTCGGCCTCGAACAGTCTACCGCCGATGGCGGTACGGATGATGCGGCTGGGCGAGGAAACCGGACAACTGCCGGCGCTGGCGAGCCGGGTTGCCGAATTTTACGAGGCGAAACTGCAGCGCAGCCTCGATCGCGTCGTCGGCATCATTGGACCGCTCGCGATCGTCACCATCAGCACCGTCGTCGGCGGGCTGATCGTCTCCGTCATGACCGCGCTGTTGTCGGTCACGCAGCTTGTTGGATAGATGAAGGGATCAGAACAATGGCAGGTGCAATCTTCTCCGGACTTTTAAACCGCTCACGTGTCGCGACGGAAACCGTCTCGTATACCGAGCAGGGTTTTACCCTGGTCGAAATGCTGGTTGTCATCACCATCATCGGCTTGATCATGGGCCTGATCGGCCCGCGCGTGCTGAACTATCTGAGCGAGTCAAAGGTCAAGGCCGCGAAAATCCAGATGCAGAGTTTTTCCAGCGCGCTCGATCTCTTCAACCTCGATTCCGGCCGCTATCCTTCGGCTTCCGAGGGGCTCGCGGCACTGGTTCAACGCACACCTGGGGTCGACACGTGGAACGGACCGTATTTGAAGGGCGGCAACGTTCCCAAAGATCCATGGAACCATCCTTATGTCTATCGCATGCCAGGTGAGCATGGCGCTTACGACATCACCTCCTACGGTTCCGATGGTCAGGAAGGCGGCAGCGGCACCGCAGCGGACATCTCGCTTGACGCATTGACCACAGCCAGGAACGAGTGACTCGCTTGAACGAGGCGCACCAATATGGCTTTACCTTGCTCGAGATGGTTTGCGTCATCGCGCTAATCGCCCTGATGGCGACAGTGTCGTTACCCTTCTTGCCGCAGCATACTTCGCGCGCGCGGTTGCAGGCCTATGCAGTGGAAACAGCGGCCCTACTGAAGGGCGACCGTAATGCCGCGATCGGCCGTCACGCCGCTGTCGCGGCGCTGGTCGATTCCTCTTCGCGTACGATCCGTTCCGGCTCCACGGCGCAGCTCCTGCGCATTCCGGACGACGTACGCTTCGACGCGCTGCTACCCCAGACCTGCCATCACCGCGCAGCACTGTCGACCATCAGCTTCTTCGCGGATGGCATGTCATGCGGTGGCACGATCGCACTCGCTCGGCTGAATACAGTCTACGAAATCCGTGTCAACTGGCTGACCGGAAGGATAGAAATTGCCGACCGTTCAACGAGCAGAAATTGACCGGCATGATGCCGGTTTCACGATCCTGGAAGTGCTGATCGCGCTCGCGGTCGTCGCCGCCACCATCGTTTCGGTCGGACATGTAATGGCGACCAACACGCGCGGCGTACGGAAGTTGGAAGAACACCTCGTCCTGATGCAGACCGCACAGGCGGTGCTGGCGACTGCGATACCGCCGCGCAAGGAGCTGACGGAGGGACGGCGCTTCGGCGAACTGCGCAACTATCGCTGGCAGGTCGACATCGGCCCGATCGGCGGCTTCGTCGCCGACAATGAGATCCCCTGGAGTCCTGAACTGGTGAAGGTTCGAGTCCGCTCGCCTTCCGGCGCCACCATCGAGCTCCCGACCGTTCGCCTGATGCGTAAGGCACACAAAGAATGACAGGCCGGACCGATGCAGGCGATGCAGGTTTTACGTTGATCGAGGCGTTGGTAGCGCTCGCGCTGACCGGACTCGTGTTGTCGGCGCTCGCTACGCTCACCGCTCAATGGTTGCCAACTTGGAACCGCGGGCTCGACCGCATTCAGAATATCGAACAAATCGGAATCGCAATGCAGCGGATCGCCGCCGACCTTTCCGCCGCCGAATATGTCTCGCCGGGCCGTGAGCAGAAAAAGCCACTATTCGACGGGTCGGCACTGTCGGTGACCTTTGTGCGTACCACGCTCGCGCCCAACGCCGGCATCGGGCTCGATATCGTGCGTATCGGGGAGACTACCGACCGAGGCCGTCTCGTTGTGCTCCGAACTCGCGCGCCGCTCACACCGATTCCACCCGGCATATCACCTTCGGAACAGATTCATACGATCGATCCGGTCGTGTTGCTGCGTGCACCCCTGCGCCTGTCCTTCGCCTATGCCGGACCGGATCACGTCTTCCATGACGACTGGCACGACCAACCCAAGCTGCCGAGGATCATCATGCTGACCTTGCGCGAGGCCCTTAGCGAGCGCGTACTGTCGGCATCGACAGTAGCACTGGTCCATGTTGATGCGCCGGCTGGCAAAAGCGGCAATGGCGCCGGTGATGATGCAAAAGGCGGAGACAAAGACAACAACAAGGACGGCACCGTGAATGACAACAAGACGACGGGCGCTCCAAGGGAGGGCGGCTCATGACGGCGGAGTCGTATGACGAAGGGTCTTCAGCCCGCCAGGAATCCCGCCGCGGTTTCGTCATCGTCGCCGTGCTGTGGCTGCTCGCCGCGCTCGCAGCGTTAGTGACGATCTTCTCAGCTTATTTGTCGAATTCGGCGCGAGCATTGGTACTCAACGATACGAGCCTCAAGGCCGAGGCATTGATCACAGCCGGCGTCGAACTGGCCGCCTATAGGCTCTTGGATGCGAAAAAGGGCGAGCGCCCGCCGCTCAACGCATTCCATATCCGGCTCGGCGGAGCGAGGCTCTCGATTTCCTCTGTTCCTGAAACCACGCGTGTTGACCTCAATGCCGCACCGAAGGAGTTCCTTGCCAGTCTTTTGTCGGTACTCGGCGCGAGCGAGGAAGACGCGAAAGCCGCAGCCGACCGCATCGCAGCCTGGCGCGGCCGCACCACGACCGCCAGCGGCGACGACCAAGACGAAGAGGCACGCTACCGGGCGGCTGGGAAATCCTATTCGCCGCGCCAGGCGCCGTTTCCGCATGTCAACGAACTCGCCCTCGTACTCGGGATGACACCTGCGTTGGTCGAACGCGCTTTGCCCTTTGTCACCGTGTTCAACGGGAGCGCAGGCGTCGATGTGCTGACGGCGCCGCCGGAGATTATCGCCGCACTGCCGGGCATGACGCCGCTGATCCTGAAGGATTTTCTGGACACCCGCGCGACGCGGCCGAACGATCCCGCCGCGATCAAGGCGGCGCTGAGCACGGCCGACACGAAAGCTGCGACGGCGCAAAAGAGCAATGCCTATCGTATCCTGATCCGCCTGCATTTTGCCGATGGCCGTGAGGTTGCTTCAGAAGTGGTCATCGCGCTGGGCGCCGCAGAAGAACCCTATCAAGTGTTGTCGTGGCAGATCGTGGCCGCGCGCGGATGACTGACGGAGAATTTCTGAGAGCATGATGAGCGAAGCGAAGAAATTGTTCGAAGGCTGGATCGGAACTGTCGCCGCAGCTCTGCAAACGAGCGTTACGCGTGCGATGCCGCAACGCCGGATCCTGCTCAAGCAGGACGCGACCGGCGATTTTGCCGCGATCGCCATCTCAAAGCAAAAAGGCGCTGCGCTATCGCAAATCACGCTCCGGCTTGGACAGGCCCCGGTTCTGACTGAAGAATGGCGAGCGGCGCTGCGCGGCAGCCAGCTTGAAATCCACATGAGAGCGGACCAAGTGTTGTTCCGCACCGTCGATTTCCCCAAACAAGCAACGGACTTTCTCGACGGCATGGTCCGAGCCCAGATCGACCGCCTGACACCGTGGACAGCCGATAATGCGGTGTACGGCATGACCGCGCCAACGCCCGCGGCGAATGAGCGGATCGCATTGACGCTCGCCACGACATCTCGTCACGCCATTCAGCCTCTCCTGGACCTTGCGTCATCTCTCGGCGCAGCATCGGTCGAAGGATTGATCGAGCCGCCGGACATGGAAGCCACAACTCGTCCGATCAGGATATTCGAGAAGAAGCTATCCCGCCCCGAGACGCTTGCGACCGATATACCGCGGCTATTACGGCTAACGTTGCTCGGCACCGGCATGGCGACCGCTGCGACACTCGTCGTCTCCACCTATCTTGGCGGCGTGTATGACGACCAGCGGCAGGAATTGCAGCAACGTATCAGTCAACGCCGTGCGGCGCTCCGCATCGACCAGCCCGGCGAGTCAGCGTCGTCGTTGCTTGCCAGGCGCAAGCAAACCTCGCCTTCCTGCGTCATAGTACTGGAGGAGATCTCACGCACACTTCCGGATTCCACCTATGTCACGGAATTGAGGATCGATGCCGATAAGATGCAAATCGTCGGCTTGACCCGGAACGCACCATCGCTGATCCGTCTCCTGGAGCAGTCGCCTCAATTTTCTCGCGCCACCTTCTTCGCACCGACCACGCGCGACCGGAATGATCCGGGCGAACGCTTTCATATTGAGGCGCGTCTAAAGCCGCATTTCGAGATCAGATCATGACTCTCGCGCCCATTTTACGGAAAATGACAACTGCGCCGTTGCCTGCGACGGCTATCTATGTCGGCACTCTGATTTGTTTTCTGCTCATCATCACGAGCTCAATATCGGATCTGATCGGCAAACGTGCCGACAAGGCGACCATGGAAACGATGCTCGAGCAATTCGAAAACCGACAACCCTCAGCGGCGAAAAACAGACTCGCTGGCGCGCCAGCAGGCTCGCCATTTCTGGAAGGCACAACCATAACAGTCGCAGGCGCTGCGTTTCTGCAACGCGCTTCTGCCGCCGTCACGAAATTCGGAGGAAACGTGCTATCGTCGCAGGTCGACTTACAAGGTAGCCAACAAAAGCCCGGCTTCGTCACGATCATTGTGAGTTTCGAGATTGCTCAATCCGGGCTACAACAATTGCTCTACGACATCGAGGCCGGCATGCCGTTCCTGTTCGTCGACCAACTCACCGTGCAGACGCCCGCGGGCTTTGGCGCTTCTGGCGAGGGCAAGCTTCGGATTCTACTTACGTTATCCGGACAATGGCGAGGCGCAAAATGACGTCGCCGCGCAAAATCGCCGTGATACTCACGCTGCTTTTGCTGGGGTTTGGTATTCCGGCTTCGACTCGCGCGTTGCAATCGGACGTCGACGACATTGATCTGGATAAGCCGCGCCGGGA
>NZ_MWPQ01000073.1 GCF_002028545.1 Nitrobacter vulgaris | reverse complement strand
AGTGATTTTTTGATCCAGACAGGACGAACCAGATGTCGACTCAGCAATTTGCCGAACGGGGCTTTCGGGCAGCTGTAGTCCGTCAGAAAGGCGGGCCCTTCCGAATCGAGTCGGTGAACATCACACAACCGCACCATAACGAGGTGCTGGTCCGTGTGGTAGCGACGGGCATGTGCCACACCGACATGGTCGCACGCGATCAGATCTATCCAGTGCCGCATCCGATTGTCCTCGGCCACGAAGGTGCCGGAATTGTAGAAGCGGTCGGGGAGAACGTGACCAAAGTAAAGAAGGGCGATCATGTCGTCCTCACCTTTCATTCCTGCGGCGCTTGCCGTCCGTGTCAGGAAGGTCATCCGGCCTACTGTGAGAACTTCAACGACTATAATTTCTCTGGCGCGCGCCCCGACGATGGCTCGCACGCCCTGTGCGGACATGATCAGGCCCCGCTAAACGATCGTTTCTTCGGCCAATCCTCATTCGGTGCCTACGCCATTGCCAACGTTCGAAATGTGGTGAAGGTCCGCAAGGATGCGCCACTGGAACTGCTTGGGCCTCTTGGTTGCGGCATACAGACGGGTGCCGGAACTGTGCTCAATGCACTCAATGTCGGTCCGGGCGCGAGCTTTGCGGCCTTCGGGGCTGGCGCGGTTGGCCTTTCGGCGGTCATGGCAGCGGCAGCGGTCGGCGCGACGACCATCTTCGCGATCGACGTCGTGTCCTCGCGGCTGGAATTGGCACGGCAACTCGGCGCCACCCACGTCGTCAACAGCGCCGACGATGACCCGGTCGAGGTGATCCGCGCAGTTACCGGAAAAGGCGTAGATTTCGCTATGGATTCGACCGGTATCACATCCGTGATCCGTAATGCTGCACTGGCATTGCGCCCAACAGGAGCCGCTGCGATTGTTGGCGCTTCGAAGCCTGGAGCGGTGCTTGACCTCGACGTCAACGATCTGATGCAAAATGTCAAAAGCGTCCGTGGCGTCGTTGAAGGCGACAGCATTCCCGACGTGTTTATTCCCAAGCTCATCGACCTCTATCTTGCTGGCCGCTTCCCCTTCGACAAGCTGGTCAAATTCTATGCCTTCGACCAGATAAACGAAGCTGCAGCCGACAGTGAAAAAGGAGTCACGCTGAAGCCAATCATTCGCATCGGCGAAATCTGAAGCGATCGAATGTGGACGAGACCATGTTCTTACCCCGTGCTTCCACCTGTTCCCTGTCAAAGGTATCGTCATGAGCCCTCCGCAAACCACATTGGGACAGGTCACCACGAAAGATTATCGTGGTGTAGCCATCCACACCTACAATGCCCCCGAGGAGGGACTTTACGTCGCCTCCCAGATTGTGGAGACGGCGGACGGGCTCGTCGTCTTCGACGCTGTGTTTCACGTCAAGCATGCCGAGGAACTTGCGAATTACATCGCCGGACTCGGCAAGCCAGTGAACCGGATCGTGCTTTCGCACATCCACCCCGACCATTGGTCGGGTCTGGGCGTGCTGCATGCACGTTTTCCCAAGGCGCCGATATATGCCTTTCCCGAGATCATCGCCTATATCCGCAAGAACGGTCAGAAAATCCTCGATGCTCGCAACGAGGCCTTCGGCCCGGTGGTGGCCAAGACGCCGACATTGCCGGATCATGATCTTGCGGTCGGCGAGGCAACCATCGGCGGCGTGCGTTTCGAATTCGAACGCCAGCCCGATGGGGAATCCGACTGGCAGTCTATTGTTCGTCTGCCCGTTGCGGGCGTGGTGATGGCCTTCGATCTGGTGTTCCCACCTGAAACCCATCTGTTCACCGTCGCGAACTATTACGACCATTGGGTTGAAATACTTCGGGGTCTCAAGGGAGATGCTGCAAAGGGCTACGACACGCTGATGATCGGCCGCGGCAAGCCCGTGGGCTTCGATGTCATCGAGAGCAATATCGCTTATTTGCACAAGGCCAAGGAACTTCATGCGGCCAATAGTACCGCGGAAAGCTATGCCGAGGCGCTCAAGGGAGCCTATCCGGGCTATTATGGCGGCGGCTGGGTCGATTTCTCGAGCCTGCTGCTCTATAAAATCATCAATCCCTAGTCGCCAATCGCCCAGCGCCTGCCTGTGACGGATAAGGTCTGATTCAACTGCGTTTGGATCGCCCTGGGCGTCGCGCACGCTGATCGGCCGCAAGCTCAAGAAGCTTGATGACGTGATATCGGTATGGGTAGTCGAGCCGACGCTCAGCGGGCAGATCAGCAGGGAGATAAAGAGGGTAGCGGCCGGCCTCGGCGGCGAAGCCGTCTTTCTTGTCCTTGGCTTGCACCGGCTGCCAGTTGGCCATCCATTTACCGTTTGTCAGCATGATCGCCTCCATTAACTTCTCAAGGTAATAGCGGTGCCAAATGGATCACGCAGGACCGTTCCTTCGACACCACTCGTTGGTTCTACGCCTGCGCCTTCGGCGCGCGTCACGATCTTCGCGATATCGGCAGGATCGCGGACGATGATCTCGACATTGTCGAGTCCCGCTATGTTCTTCGGGCGTTGCGTGGCGCCGCGACTATTCCAAATATTGCCGGCGAGTTGATGGTGATAGCCGCCGCTGCCGTAGAAGCTGGCGCCGGGGTAGTCGACAGTGGTGTCGAAGCCGAGGACGTCGCGATAGAAACGGTCTGCCGCTGCCGTATCTCCGACCTGAAGGTGCACGTGGCCGATGCTGCCGTCTTTAGGGAAGCCGGTCCAACCTGCTCCTTCGCCCGCTGCGAGCAGGTTCTGCTTGTCGAGCGGATTGGTGCTCATCCTGATATCGCCATTCGCGCCACGCCAGCGCGCGACGGGTCGGTCAGCATAAACCTCGATGCCGTTGTCTTCGGGGTCGGCGAGATAGATTGCCTCGCTAACGATGTGGTCGGACGCGCCCTGGAGCGGCACACGCGCCTCGACGGCGTGGCCCAGCCAGCGAGCGAGATCGGCTCGCGTCGGCATCAGGAAGGCCGTATGGAAAAGCCCGGCCTGCCTCCGGTCGCGCGGAGCGAGGGCGGGGTCGGCTTCGAGCACGAGCAGGGGCGTATGACCTGTGCCCAACGTTGCCTCGCGATCGTCCTTCGCCATTAACGTCAGGCCGAGAACGGTGCGGTAGAAGCCTGAGACGGCGTCGAGGTCGCGCACCTTCAGCCGGACCTTGCCAACGCGCATTGGCGCTGCGCTCATGTCGAAAAAATCAGACGCTGCGGTCATGATGAATGCTCCTCAAAAAAGAGCGGTCGCGGATTCGTTCCGCGACCGCACCAAGTGCTCAGGCGTGGGCGCGCTTCAGAGCGTAGGCCCCGTCGCCAAGTAGAGCCTGTACAATAAGGGCGATGGCCCAAAAGGCAGGAAACTCCCAGCCGCCGCCCTGGTTCGAGAAGAAAAAGCCGGCCGCCCCATGCGGAGCGTAGATCGTGCCGAGCAGGATTGGCACTAGCGCCAGCGCAACCCAACGGCTCCAGACGCCTAGAATTAGAGCGATGCCTCCGCCAAGTTCTGCGGCGATGACCAGATAGGCAAGGAAGCCGGGGAAGCCCAGGCTTTCAAAGAATCCTGCGGTGCCAGCCGGCGTGAAGATCACCAGCTTGAGCCAGGCGTGGGCGAGGAAAAGAACGCCAATCGAAACGCGCAGGATCGTTGCGGCAAGATCGGCATTGGTCACGCCGGAAATGAGAGCTGGGCGGGCTGCGTGTGCAGAAGTTGTATAGGTCATGGTGCTGTCCTTTCGATCCGCGGCTCAGGCGATGCCTTGCCATGTCGGTGCGATGTCAGTGCCGTGGCCGAGGCCGTAGCCTAAAGCGATGTTGAGGCCTGCGAGCGGCTCGAGATACCGGGCTGAGGCGAGACCTCCGGTCTCCACCGCGGCCAGGCCCGCGCTTTTGGCGAGAGAGACAACGCTCTTTCGCGCTTCAGCGTCGTCACCCGCAACAAAGACCGTTGCCGGCTTTCCGGACACCTTGCCGCTGTTCTGAAGCACGGAGGCGAAGACGGTATTGAAGGCCTTCACCACCTTTGTGCCCGGTGCTCGCTTCTGAATTTCCTCGGCCGCGCTGGTGGTATGACCGATAGTGAGGCCGGAAAAGTCAACGGTCAGGGGATTAGTGATGTCGATGACAATCTTTCCGGCAAGGTCACCGGCGGCCTCAACGACGTTGGCGGCTGCCTCGTAGGGCACGGCCAAGACGACCGCGTCCGCAGCGCTGGCCGCATCGGCTAACGAGCTGACCCCGATGCCGGTGCCGAGTTTAGCTGCAACCGTCTGCGCCTTTACCGGCTCCCTAGAAGCCAGGGTGATATTATGTCCGGCCTTGTTGAAGAGGGCAGCAAGGCCGCTGGCCATATTGCCGGTTCCGAAGATGGCGATGTTCATGTCGAGTCTCCTGGTTGTGACGCCACACGCGTCGTGCTCCAGGAAACATGGCCCTATTTGATCTGAACGATAATCCGGTCGCCTAGAAGTTCATTACATCTAGAACGGAAGAAATCTACCAACCCTTCTCCCAGTGCGGCGTTCCGCGATACCGCTCGACCAGAAAATCAACCAGGACACGGACCTTCGTGGCGAGATGACGGCTGTGCGGATAGAGAGCATGCACCGTGTAGGGTTCGGTTTCGAAAGCTTGCAGAACGCGTCGTGTCCGGCCCGCACGCAAAGCCTTGCCCGCAATGAAGCTTGGCACACAGGCAAGCCCGAGCCCAGCCTCGGCGGCGTTGAGACAGGCCTCGGCATTAGAATAGCGAAGGCGGCCACCGACTGCGACGTCGATCGGGGTGCCCCGTGCGTTTCGAAGCGGCCAGCGATTCGGCTCCCGGAAATTCGTATCGATAATGCAGTCGAAGTGCGCCAGGTCGTTGGGCTTTTTTGGTTCTCCGCGACGCTTGAGGTAGGTCTGCGATCCAACGATCACGATACGCACGTCGCAAAGCTTGCGCGCGATCATGCTAGAATCGTCGGCCCGTCCAACCCTGATGGCCATGTCGAAGCCTTCGTCGATGAGGTTCACCATCCGATCCGAAAAGCTGACATCGAGTTCGATCTCGGGAAATTTTGATGCGAATTCGTTCAGCCCCGGTGCTATTTCCGTGGTCCCGAAAGTGAGCGGCACCGTTAGCCGCAACCGCCCGCGCGGCGCGCCCGACTTATCCCGGACTGCGGCGTCCATATTATCAAACTCTTCGAGCAACGGCCGAAGCCGATCGAAATAAGCGTGCCCTGCTTCGGTCGGTGATACGGCGCGCGTGGTGCGGCTGAGGAGGCGAACACCGAGCTCATTTTCAAGCCGCGAGACCAGCTTTGAGGCTTGGCCCGAGCTTGTGCCGAGCCGCTCGGCGGCGGCGGTGAAGCTTCCGGTTTCCATCACCGCAACAAACATCCGCTCGGGTTCCAGCCTGTCCAATGTTGCCTCCGACCAAGATCAAGCGTCGCTTTCGCGCTGCTACCATTGTCGGGACATGAGCGAATATCAATATACAGACTCAGCTGAGCGCGAAATCGTCGGCAGCTCAGTACCACTCTCAGCGAACGCCGACGAAATGGATGTCGGTGGCATTCAGTCACAGAGAGATCCAAAGTTCTTCCGCTTGGTGACGATCTTCTGGTTGATCCCCTCATGCTTGAACGCACGAAAGCTGACATTCCCTGTTGCGCCAAGGTTGACGTCTATGCGGCTCCAGCGCGACGGAAAATACTTTTCGAGGACGAGCTCACATGGGGCTTTTGATCGACGGCAAATGGCACGACCAATGGTATGACACGGCTGCGAGCGGCGGCCGCTTTATCCGTAGCGAAAGTCAATTCCGTAACTGGATTACCACCGACGGCGCGCCCGGTGCCAGCGGAGAGGGCGGATTCAAGGCGGAGGCGGGCCGCTATCATCTCTATGTCAGCCTCGCCTGTCCTTGGGCGCACCGCACTCTCATCATGCGCGTCCTCAAGGGACTGGAAGACATGATTTCGGTCTCGGTCGTCCACTGGCTGATGCGCGAGGACGGCTGGACCTTCAAACAAGGATCGGGAGTCACGCCCGATGATTTGAACGGCGCCGATTTCCTCCACCAGGTTTATACGGCCGCGCAGCCGGACTATAGCGGCCGCGTGACCGTGCCGTTCCTATGGGACAAGCAGCGGCGCACCATTGTCAATAATGAATCCTCTGAGATCATCCGAATGCTCACCAATGCCTTCGACGCGGTTGGGGCAACGTCGGGCGACTATTATCCGGCGGATCTGCGCGGGCAAATCGATGCAATGAACACGCGAGTTTACGACGGCTTCAACAATGGCGTCTACAAGGCCGGCTTTGCGACTAGTCAAGCGGCCTATGACGACGCGGTTGCGGGCGTGTTCCAAACGCTCGACTGGCTCGAAGAGCGTCTGGCGCGCCAACGCTATCTTTTAGGAGAGCGTCTCACCGAAGCGGATATCCGGCTGTTCACGACACTCGTACGCTTCGATGAAGTCTATCACGGCCACTTCAAGTGCAACCGGCATCGGATCGTCGATTATCCCAATCTCTGGAGCTTCACGCGCGAGATCTTCCAGCTTCCCGGTGTCGCCCAGACTGTGAACATGGAGCATATTAAGCGCCACTATTACAAAAGCCATCAGACGATCAATCCTACCGGCATAGTGCCGGTCGGTCCCGCTCCGGATTTCATGGCTCCTCACGGTCGCGAAGCGCACTGACGTGAGCCCCAAGCTGTGAACCGGCTTTGGACTGCAAAACGTTTCATCCTCGCCGCTTTAAGCACGAGGGCAACGACATCACGCGGAAATTGCCGATCTGTGAGGCACTCTCCGGAGAGTCGCCCCGCGGCGGGCGTAAGGTTGTCATAGTCCAAAGAGATAGAAGTGGTCAGATCACGCCGAAATTTCGGCAAGCCTTGTCGATATTACTTGAAGTATTCGCAGTTTATAGTCCGCATCGCCTAGTTTGTGCATTCCGATCACTCTCCTGCTCATTGAGTTCATGACAAGGAATCTCTGGTTAGTCCGTACATTTCTACAAGTGATGTTTTGCCGCGGACTGCGGTTACGTCGAGAGCTGAAGCGGTACAGAACTTGACCCTTGAGACTGAAGCTGGAACACTTTCGCTTTGTCTCCCTGTCCAAAGTCGGACGGTCGATGTGCCACGAAAATGAACGGACGTCTGTCGTGAAGGGAAAGCCCCGCTATCAGAATCTCGAATTGCAGCCGATTGCCGGGCAATGGCGCGTAGGTAGCGCCGAACGCGATCTGAATGTCATCGATCCGTTTACCGGCGAAAGCTTGTTGAGCTTGCCGATGGCCAGTCGCGAGGATCTGGATCATGCCTATCGTGCAGCGCAAACGGTTCAAGCTGAATGGGCTGCAATGGGCCCCACTACGCGTGGCGACATCATGCGTCGGGCGGTCGACATCTTCGATGAGCGGAAGGAAGAAATTCTTGACTGGTTGATTCGTGAATCGGGCAGCACCAGCATCAAGGCCGAAATCGAATGGGCCTCCGCCCGCGCCATCACCTTGGAATCTGCGAGCCTGCCGGGCCGCGCTCATGGCCGCATTCTGCCCTCAGATGTGCCGGGCAAAGAAAGCCGCGTCTATCGCGCGCCGCTGGGCGTGGTCGGGGTGATCAGTCCATGGAACTTCCCGTTGCACCTCAGCGCCCGTTCGGTTTCCCCAGCGCTGGCGCTGGGCAATGCCGTGGTCATCAAGCCGGCCAGTGATACGCCCATCACCGGTGGCCTTCTGCTGGCGCGAATCTTCGAGGAGGCCGGGCTACCACAAGGTGTGCTGAGCGTATTGGTCGGCGCCGGTTCGGACATCGGCGATGCATTCGTCGAACATCCGGTGCCGTCCTTCATCTCTTTCACTGGCTCCACACCGGTTGGTCGCAACATTGGCCGTCTCGCCAGCGGCGGTACTCATCTCAAGCGCGTGGCTCTGGAACTAGGTGGCAATAGTCCGTTTGTGGTGCTGGCCGATGCGGATGTCGAGGCTGCGGTGAACGCTGCGGTGGTCGGCAAGTTCCTGCACCAAGGGCAGATCTGCATGGCCATCAACCGCATCATTGTTGAAGCGCCCCTGGTGGAAGAGTTTACGCAACGTTTCGTCGCGCGCGTCAAGGCTTTGCCTTATGGCGATCCAAAGAGGCCGGAAACCGTTGTGGGTCCGGTGATCAACGCCAAACAGCTTGCGGGACTCAAAGACAAGATACGCAAGGCGCAGCAGGAGGGTGCGGAGATGCTGGTGGGCGGCGAACCGCAAGGCAACGTCATACCGCCGCATGTATTCGGCAACGTGACCGCAGATATGGAAATCGCTCGCGAGGAAATCTTCGGTCCGCTGGTCGGTATCCAGAGCGCTCGCGATGCAGAACATGCACTGGAGCTGTGCAACAGCAGCGAATACGGCCTATCCAGCGCCGTGTTCACCAGAGATACTTCGCGGGGGGTGCAGTTCGCACAGCGAATACAGGCGGGCATGACACATATCAACGATATGCCCGTGAACGACGAGGCAAACGCTCCTTTCGGCGGAGAGAAAAACTCCGGCTTGGGGCGGTTCAATGGTGACTGGGCAATTGAGGAGTTTACTTCGGATCAGTGGGTCACGGTGCAGCATGCGCCGCGCCAGTATCCGTTCTAAGCAATGCGTACTCGCCGGTTTGCTTGCTACTGGAGAACCAACATGCCTGATTTCTTGAGTGGCAAGGTCACGAAACGGATGCTGTTCGCAACTGTACTGCCATTTGCGCTAATGACCGCTTCCATCCAGGCGATGGCTGATGGCCAGTGGGGCAGTGGCAAGAATCTGTATGATAAACTTTGCGGTCTCTGCCATGCCCCCAACGTGGGAGTGGGGCCAGTGATCGCCGGTCGCGGGCTACCCGAAGCTTACATTAAGTCGGTTGTACGCAATGGCCTCAACGCCATGCCCGCGTTTCCGGCCTCCTATATAGACGATAAATCCATTGCTCAGGTCACCGAATATCTGTCGAGTCTGCCGACCCCGGCTACTCAGCCTTAAGGAGCCCGACATGAGTGTGAATCGTCGTTTCGTGCTCAAAGGCGCGGCCCTGAGCAGTATCGGTCTGACCGTGGACGGTTTTATACCCGCCCTTGCGGCTAACTCTGGCGCGCCGATCGGTACTGCAACTACGGAGCCAACAATGTTGGCGCTCGTAAACGAGGGCGGGGCTGAGTCGATCTTCCTGTATGGCGCCATGGCGGCTGGTAAAGCACCATTGCGCGTTCAGAAGGTCGGCCGCGATCTGGGATTTATGCTCGATTTTGAGCGTCGCCTACGTCACGGTCTGCCAATGCGGGTTATCGGCCTGCTGGATGATGCCTCAGCAACTCTCATAGTAGATATGGCCCGTAGTGGCGGCGCACGTGTGCAGTGGCTTGGGCAGCATACTGCCGAAGACGGGTTCACCCGGCATCAGGTCCTCAGCACTGATATGTCCGAAGGCTGCGCGCAGCAGCTTAGCCGCCAGCTGCACGATTGTGGAGCTGGTTTCAAATTGATTGAGGAGCGCCAGAACGGTCCCGTGGCGCCGCGTCAGCTGACCGGACTCTCACGGGGGGCCAGCCAATCTGTACAGTGGGCGAGCAGCATTGGTTATTTGCTGGCTTCGATCGGCACGCGCACGACGCTGGCCGCTCCATTGGCTCCCACCGCGAACACGCCGATCACCGGCAGCTTCGTTTCCTTTTCGATCGATGTCTGAAGGAGCTGACCGAATGGCTGAACAAAATAACGCTGTGCTGCCCAGAGGAGCGGTCCGGGACGAATTCAACAAAGCCATCGAGAAGTTCCGCGCCTTGCTGGGTGGAGAGAACGTGTTGGTCAACGCCGACCAGCTCGCGCCCTATAACAAAGTCATGATGTCCGTCGAGAATGCAGCCCATGCGGCGTCAGCAGCTCTGACGGCCACCACTGTCGAGCAGGTGCAGGGTGTGGTGCGAATCTGCAATGAGCACAAGATTCCTATCTGGACCATTTCCACCGGCCGAAACTTTGGCTACGGCTCGGCCGCGCCGATCCAGCGCGGCCAGGTTATCCTCGATCTGAAGAAAATGAACAAGATCATCAAGATCGATGCGGAGATGTGCTACGCCCTGGTCGAGCCGGGTGTGACTTATGGACAGCTCTACGACCACATCACTGAGAACAAGCTGCCGCTGATGCTGTCGTTCTCGGCACCTTCGGCCATTGCCGGACCGCTCGGTAACACCATGGATCGCGGCGTGGGCTACACCCCCTACGGCGAACATTTCATGATGCAGTGTGGTATGGAAGTGGTGCTGGCCAACGGTGATATCTATCGCACCGGTATGGGCGGGGTGAAGGGCAGCAACACTTGGCAGATTTTTAAGTGGGGTTACGGTCCAACTCTGGACGGCATGTTCACCCAGGCTAACTACGGCATTACGACTAAGATGGGCTTCTGGCTGATGCCAAAACCACCGGTGTTCAAGCCGTTCGAAGTTATCTTCGACAACGAGGAAGATATTGTCGAAATCGTCGAGATTTTACGTCCGCTGCGCATTTCCGGGACCATTCCCAACTCGGTCGTGATCGCCAACGTGCTCTGGGAGGCTGGCAGCGCACATCTGCGCCGCTCGCAGTATATCACCGAGCCCGGTCATACGCCTGATCCCATCTTAAAAAAGATGCAGAATGACACCGGCATGGGTGCCTGGAATTTGTACGCCGCGTTGTACGGCACACAGGAACAGGTCGATGCGGACTGGAAGATCGTCGTCGACGCTTTCAAGAAGCTCGGCAAGGGCCGCATTGTTACCCAGAAGGAGGCCGGCGATACTCAGCCGTTCAAATACCGCGCCGAGCTGATGAGTGGTGTGCCCAACCTGCAGGAATTCGGTCTGTATAACTGGCGCGGCGGCGGTGGCTCCATGTGGTTCGCGCCGGTCAGCGAAGCGCGAGGCAGCGAGTGCGAGAAGCAGGCGCGGTTGGCTAAGCGCATCCTGCACAAGCACGGTCTAGATTA
>NZ_MWPQ01000053.1 GCF_002028545.1 Nitrobacter vulgaris | reverse complement strand
ATTCATCGTCGTCGCCGCCGCACTCGTCGTCGAAGTCAAGTATCAGCCAGCCCTCTGGATCCACGCTGCTCTCTGGATCCCAACAGTCCTCGCTGTTACGCTGTGGCCCTTGCGCGCAATGAAATCGCTCCTGATCAGCCTCCAGTTTCATCACAAGGCTGCTGAGGGACGCGTAGTCTCTCGTAATCGCCTATGAATGCCTCCCGCCGTCGCGGTAGCAGCGCCGGCCTCGGCCTCGGCCTCGTTGCGCTGGTCATGGTCGCCGTGCTCGTCGGTCTTGGCGTCTGGCAGTTGCGGCGCGGGGCCGAGAAGCACGCGCTGATAGCAGCGCTCACCGAGCGATTGACCGCCGCGCCCATCGCCTTGTTCCCGCCGGCAGACTGGGCGACATTATCGTCGGTCAGGGATGAATTTCGCCGGGTGAGTTTTTCGGCGACCTACGAAGCGCGACCCGACGCAATGGTTTACAGCTCCGGCTCGGCTGTGCGCCCGGATGTTGGGCTTGGCACGTGGGCATTTCTGCCCGCGCGACTGGCCGACGGGAGCGTACTCGTTGTTAATACGGGCTTCGTGCAGAACACCACGCAGGATCGCAACCAGCAGGATCGTGCGGTGAAACCGTTGGTGACGGGACAGCCCGTGGCGATGACGGGTTATCTCCGCTTCCCGGAAGAAGCTGGCGCCCTGACTGCGTCTACCAGCCGGGACAAGCGGCTGTGGTTCTCGCGCGACATAGGCGCGATGGCACAGGCTCTTGGCTGGGGAAACGTTGCACCGTTTTACATCGACCTTGAGACGCCGGCACCTGCGAGCGGCGTTCCCAAGCCTGGCCCGCTCGATGTGCATTTGAAAGATGATCACCTTCAATACGCCATCACCTGGTTCGGTCTCGCGGCAGCTGTGCTTTTCACTTTCGGCTTTTGGTGGCGCAGCCAACACCGCTCGACGTAGCTCGCAATTTCTCCCCGAATCGCCACGGATGCCTTGTCGTTCATATGTCGTCGGCGTGATGATCTCTGCAAACATCTCGGTGATGTGCTGGACCGATTCGGATCGCTTCGGCGGCTTTTGACCGAGCGACCACGCAACTGATTGTTTTGGTAGGAGAGTTGCGGGTTCTTGTGGGACTGTCGGGCGACGTCGGCACCGGTTTGCGGTCAGGACACGACGCGTGAAAGCAAGATAGCGGATCTCCACTCGAGTTCCATCAAGCTGGGTCAACGCGTCGCAGCAATCCAGCATCGCAGGCACCGCGCAACCGAGCGAAACGCTCGGGTTGACTCGCCCGCCCAGACCGCAAGCGCGGTCGATAAAGCCTCTCGGGCTCCAACAGTAAGCGTTTCAATGCGTATCGACCCCGGATGCCTCCCCATTCGCGGACACGATGTCGCTTCGTTCCGTCGTCGGCTCTGCGTTTCAGAACGTGCTGCCCGCATGCCCTTCCAAGGGGGGCTACCCGGAAGGGCTGTTCAACCATGTCGGAGCTACAGGTCAGCAAAAGGGGCGGCTGTGCTCCGAATGTTGTCCTAATTGACCGACATTCGACAACACCGAGGGCCAGGGTTCGAGCGCCGGCAAGCTGGCCAATACCCTTCGATTTTTGACCCTGTCTGTGTATCGCTGGTGATTGAGGATGCAATCAGGGTGGCCGCGCTCCGATCGCCGTCAGTTTTGCGGGTCTTTAAGATATCGCGGTGGCACCACCGACTATGCAGTGCGGGAACCGATCAACATGATCCAAATCGTACCGCCGACTAGGACAAAGAGCACGATAGCGGCGAAGCAGAACGCGATCAGTTTGTCTTGCGACGATGATTTCAAGTCGAGATGCAGGAAGTACCGCAAGTGGACAACGACCTGCGCAACCGCAGCGATGGCGATGACGACCAAAGTTTGTGTCGGAGGCAACGTGCGGGTGGCGACGAAGCCGAATGGAATCGCGGTGAGCATCGACGCTAGAACGACGCCGACGAGGTACGATTTCATCGAGACCTCCCCGCGACGTAAACGTTTGACCTTTCAGACGATTGCGGCGCTGCTGCCATGCTAGAGAAGCCTGGGCAGGTAAATGAATGAGAAGATGTTGATCCATACGATAACGAGGAAATGCCAGAACAGGCCCAGGCGATAAAGGCGCGAGGCGGCGATGGGGGTGAGTCCGCGCAATGCGATTTCGCATCCCAGCAAGACAATCCAAACCAGGCCGAAGCTGACGTGGGCTCCGTGGGTGCCGATCAAAGCGAAAAAACCAGAAAGAAAGCCACTTTGCCACGGGCCGGCATTGGCGATGGCCATGCCATAAAGCTCCGAGATCTCCATGACGACGAAGCTGAGCCCGGAAATAGAGGTCATCCCCAGCCAGACGATCGCGCGCCTGCGTTGCCCGGCTGATATCGCAACGCTGGCGAAGCCGAAGGTCGCACTGCTCGCCAGCAGGAGCATGGTTTCCGCGAAGATGCGGGGAAGCAGGAATAACGTGTGGGTCGATCCGTCTGCGGTATTTCGCGCCATCGCAACAAAGATCGCGAACAGCAGCGCGAAGATAATCGCATCACTCATTAGCCAGAGCCAGAAGCCGTAGGTCTTCTCCTCGATAGCGCGTTGGGCTGATTCGGCATTGGTTTCATCGCCATGATCGGCGGTGATGACGGCATCTGTCACGTCCGCGCCTCACGTCCGAGTGCAGGCGAGACGCCACGCCGGCTTTCGATCGCCTCGACTTCGCTCGCGGGGATACGTTGGCCGGCATGATCATGGAACGTCTGCGAGAGTACCGCGGCAAAAATGCCTAGCCCGCCAGCGGCGGCCAGCCACCAGATTTGCCAGATCATTGCAAAGGCGAACACGAACGACATCGCGCCAAGCATGATTCCCGCGCTGCTCTTGCCGGGCATGATGATGTCATGAAAGCGCGCGGACCTGTGGTCCAAAGTTCCCGCCTGCTTCAGGGTCCACCACGGATCAATGCCCTGCACGTGCGGCACGGCGGCGAAGTTGTAGGTCGCAGGCGGGGAGGCGGTTGCCCATTCGAGCGTCCGGCCGTTCCATGGATCGTTGCTTGAGGCAGCAAGCGTTTTGCGGTCACGAATGCTGACGCCGATCTGGATGGCCAGGAAGGTGACGCCGCATACGATGAAGAGGACGCCGGCCTGGGCGACGATAAGATACGGCTGCCAATCGGCGACGTCGCTGCGATTGAGGCGCTGCGGCATTCCCATGAAGCCGAGAATGTACAGCGGCATGAAGGCCAGACAGAAGCCGACGATCCAGCACCAGAAGGCCCGTCTGCCCCACTTTTCCTCGAGACGAAAGCCGAACGCCTTTGGGAACCAGTATTGATAGCCGGCGAAATAGCCGAACAACGCGCCGGGGATCAGCAGGTTGTGGAAATGGGCCACTCGGAACGTGGTGTCGTGGATGCTAGGCGGTATCACCGCGAACAAAAAGCCCGTGATACCGCCTACGAGGAACGTGACGATAAACCCGAGCGTAAAAAGCATCGGCACCGAAAATTTTACCTGGCCAAGATAGATCGTGAGCGACCAGCAGACGATTGTCACGATAGTGGGCACGGCAATAAGCGGAGCCGCGCGGCCAAAGAAGGCATTCACGTCGACACCGGAACCGATAGTATAAAAATGGTGCAGCCAGACGACTAATGATAGCCCAGTAATGGCGACCATGGAGTAGACGAGCGACTTATAGCCGAACAATCGCCTTCCCGAGAATGTTGCCACGACTTCCGAATAGATGCCACAAGCCGGCAAAATCAGAATGTAGACGTGTGGATGCCCCCAGATCCAGAACAGGCTGATGTAGTTCAAGACGCCATCGCTTCCGGCAAAAAATTGCGTGCCGAGATGACGGTCGAGGCCAAGCAGCGCAGCGGCCACGATCAAGGATGGATAGGCAAATATGATCAATATGCTGGCGCATAGCGCTGTCCAGGTAAACAGCGGCATCATCATCAATCGCATCCCTGGCGCGCGCCGCTTGACGATCGTGACGAGAAAACAGATTCCCGCCAGTATCGAGCCGACGCTGCTGAGCAAGACTGCCCAGATCCAGTAATCGACGCCGACGTCCGGACTGAACTGCATTCCCGATTGGGGCGGGTACGCGGTCCAATAGGCGGTGGAGAACCTGCCGACGACGAGCGAGATCATCACCAATGTCGCGCCGGATACTGTCAGCCACAGGCCCGCCGAATTCATGAACGGAAACGCCACCCGGCGCGCACCGATCTGCTGCGGAATAACAATGCTGAACAGGCCAAGCACAAACGGCATCGCCACGAAGAACATCATGATGGTGGCGTGGGACGTGAAGATCTGATTGAAATGGTCCGGCGGCAGATAGCCGTGCGGTTCGAATGCAAATGCTTGCTGGGTGCGTATCATCAGTGCGTCAACGACGCCGCGCACCAACATGATCAGCGCCAGAATCACGTACATGATGCCGATCTTCTTGTGATCGAGGCTCGTCAGCCATTCAGACCACAGAAAGCGCCATCGACCGAGCCACGTGATGATTGCGACCACGCCCAGTGCGCCGCACACGACGGTCAGCGCTCCTGCCATGGCGACGCCGCTATAAAACGGCAGGGCGTCAATCGTCAGCTTACCGAGCATATCAATTGGTCTTCGGACAGGGAGAGGCTGCCGCGGTCCGTGACAAAATCAGACGGTGCATACTCAAGTCTTTCGAGAGTACTGAGTAGGGCCACGAGGTCAATTGAAATCGCAGGGGGATCGCCGCGATGATCGCAGTAGCTATACAAGACTTTGAAAATACTGATGAATTATCATCATATCGTTGTTTATCTGCGCTGGAGGTCGAAAGCAGGTTGCGCCTGCGAACCGCCGTCCGTCTGACGACGGATCGTAGCCGACGAAGGTCCGAATTTGGGCAGACGTGACTGCCGCCGCGGACAGTGTGTCGGACCAGAGACTGACATGATCGCAACCGCTCGTGAAATCTGCATAGTTCATCCTGGAGGGATGATCTCGACGATGTTGTAGCGAGTTTTACCGGAGACGACATTACCCTTTTCGACAAACTGCAACTCGGGCCTCATCTGAAGCACGGCGCGCTGATGCTCGGGACGTAAGACTGCGATGGCCGAGGTGGTCAGTTTAGCCAGATCGTCTAACGCGACTGCGCTTATTGGTTCTCTCACATAAACCAGCATGTTGTGATCGGTCGAATCTCCGCTTGCTATGTAGAGAGGTCGCTCCTGAAGGGCGGCAGCGATCGCCTGGCCCGCCAGACGGCTCTCCTGAAAGAGGTGCGGAGCGATGGGCATCACCATCCAGCCTCTAACCAGCAGCCCGCCAAAAATCATACAGGTCACGACCAGTGCAGACACGATGACCCTGGGATGGCTGTGGCGCCAGTTCTCAAACATCAGCCCACAGATCACTGCTAACGTCATGGTTCCTGGCATCGCATAACGTGCAGCCACTTTGCCCGGCCAGACCAGGAGAACGAGGGTGCAAACGACAGAGTACAGGACCGCGGCAAGCAGCAGGTCATGCTGAGTATTATCTCGCCATCTGCGGACGGCGATCATGATTGCGGGGCCTATCAGGATGGAGCCCGGCAGGAACTCAACAGCCAGGCTCTTGGCGAAATCCATATGTCCGAGAATCGTCGTCAGGCCGGTAGTCGTCTGCGTCAGACGCGAATGGGCTTCCCAGGTACCGACATCACCCGGCTTATAAACGAGGCCATACCAGGCCCCAATGATTAATCCGGCGCCAATGTTCGCCGCGACAAATGCTGGAATCTGATCGCGCTGTTTCAAAAGGATGTAAGCGCCAACGCCAAGAGTGAAATAAGCAACTTCCTGCGGCCCCTTCGTCAGGCCGGCAAGTGCGACCAACATACTGATACAGAGCCATCGGCCGGTGGTTAGTCCCTCATCGCGAGTTCCCTGCCACCACACGTAAAACGCGCCGAACAGCAAGACCGAGAGAACGATGTCAGGTTCGGCATTGATGAATTTTGGCGCGACAACGGGCATGCTGATCCAGCAAAGTGCGCCGAAAATCGCGGCACTCTTGCCAGCAACAGATCTGAGCAAACTGTAGATCAGCAACGCCCCGGCGAGGAAGAAGCAAAGGTGAGGGATGCGCAGCGACCATAGCGTGACGTCGCCAGTTGTTTCGCCAAAGAGTGCAGCTATCCAGGACAATAAAACCGGTCGCTCAGCGAACCGTTCGCCGTAGACGAAGGGGGTCAGCCCATGACCTGCTTCCAAGGCCCCGCGCGCGATGGCGATAATGCGTCCTTCCTCAAGGTTGGCAGCGCGGATAATCGTCGCAGGCACAGCCTGGACCAGGAAGAAGCAGACAACCCACAGGATCGGCCATCGCGACCTGTCCAAACCAGAGAAACCGGAGAGCATCCGTTCTCCAGGTGCAAAAGCGATGTCCCGTAACCGCCCGAAGGCTGAGCGCCGGCTTGCCTGATCCACGTGCACTTGTGTTTCTATGGAACCCACGTTTGCGCCAAATCATACGCGCGATCGGCGCATTCATGCCTGTCGAAAGACACCGGTAAAGCGAGCTCGATCTGGAACGGTCCCTTCACGGGCGCATCAAAGTTGGTACGATCTCGTCAAGCTAGTCATCTTGCGCGCCCTCCAGGTCCTTCACCTTGAGTCCGTGCTCGATGAAAAAACGGTATTGCCTGGAGTTTTCCTCGTAGAACGGTTTGTCTTCCACCGGCCCATAAAGCTCGAACGCGTAGTTATAGAACTCTCCGGATGGAGACTCATCTTTAACGGAGGCCATTTCCAAAATGACTCCAAAAGACGGCGCGCGAAGGACTTTCAATTGATCGATCAGCTTGGTCGCCGCCTTCTCGGACGTTCGCTGCAAATTCACCACCGCGGGCGGCCAATTTTGGTGATCCGGAAACGAACATACGACCGAATACAAGCGCGTGGCGGCAGGCGGTGAATTGGGATCGTTCGGATTATAGCTGCCCCGTTTATTCAGACCCGATGCCATCACCGTGCGGCCAGTCCTCCACGTGACTTCGTCGCCGCTCTTGAGCTTGACCGAAAATTCGGCATCGGCGGGAATCCAATGTTTGCTATCGTCTGCACGCGCAAGAATTCCGCCGCCGGCCTCCCGCGGACGCCACAAGATGAAGCACCAGTTGATAAAAACCGGGCAGATGCGAATGGACGATCCGATGCTGCGACCCAGCAGGCTGTGCCAGAACTCACCTTCTTTTGCGTTCTCGGCTTGGGCAAGTTCGGGCGATGAAGCCTGAAGCAGCTTCAGTCGCGGCACTTCCACGTTGCCAAGACTGCCAAGACCCGGATGGTCCTGCAGGAACGCGGGCAAGCGCGACTTAGCCATGATAATCTCCTAGGCCGTGGGGGAGGGACATTCCGACGCATGATCGAGGATTCCGTGCCGGGCTTCAACGTAATTCGGACTGAATACGGATTGCTGGATAGCCGCCGCAGTGAGGTCGGACTTGGGCGACCTTGGTACTTGGGTTGCCTTTAACGGTCTTGGTCTCGTCACGACAATCAGGTTCCGGGAAGCTGGTTCATGCTTCGGCCACCGTTCCGACGGGCCGCGACAAAATGAACCGCCGTGCAAGCGGTTGAGCGGTGGAGCAAACAGCTTCTTACGAGATCGCTGACAACCGCCAGCCTGCTTGCCGAATATTGAATCTGGCGGGTCGCGTTGTAGGAGGTTTGTTCATTATATCTGTTCATTGTAGATGGGCTTGCTAGCTGAACAGGAAGCGTAATCTGAGGGTGCACTGCGTCATTGAATCGGAAACAAAAGATAGTTGGTCGCGTTCTCCAACACTGCTTCCGCAGGACGAAAAAAATGCTCATTTCGAAGATCAACGCCCTTGCGCTTTCTAACGATTCTAGTCTAGCATAAACCTACCGTCGCCGATCATGTGGGTCTGAGAACGACGGGTCACGAGCGGGAAACGTCTGTTATCTAACAAAACTTAATGCCCGCCCGATCATATGGATCTGAGGACGAGGGATCATGAGCAAAAAGCCCCTAGCGTCGTGGCGATTTATGCCCGTTGTTGCGCTAGCTACGACAGCCATATGGGCAGCGTTGCCGACAGTGGCTAACGCAGCCGATGCAGCGGCCGGTAAGAAATTATTCGACGATAAGACATGCAGTGCATGTCACAGCATAGGCGGGGGGGATCTTGTCGGTCCCGACCTGAAAGACGTTACGAAAAAGCGTCCTGCCGAATGGCTGCATGAGTGGATCTCTAAGCCTGACGCGATGATCGCCAAGAAAGATCCGGTCGCGGTCGAGCTGCTCGGTAAATATAACGGCATGGAGATGCCCAATCTGGGGTTGTCCACTGCTGAGGTCGACAACATCATTGCTTTCCTGGAGACAGGTGGCGGTGGAGGATCCTCAGCTGCTGCGGCGCCGGCCCTCAAGGGTGATGCCGAAAAGGGCAAGGATCTGTTCACCGGTAATGATCGCTTCGCTAATGGCGGTCCCCCTTGTATGGCGTGTCACAGCACCGGCGGCCTCGGAGCTTTCGGCGGCGGAGCGCTTGCTCCTGATTTGACCACTGTGGCAAAGCGACTTGGTGGAGCTAGCGGACTATCTTCCTGGCTGGCTGGTCTGCCTACACCTACCATGAAAGCAGTTTGGACGAAGCAGCCGCCGACTCCGCAGGAGCGGGCAGACGTTGCTGCCTTCCTTGCTCAGGAAGGGTTGGCCGTGCGTTCGGCTTCGGCAATCTGGCAGCTGGCAGGATTGACCGGCTTGGGTGCTGTGATTCTGTTGTTGATCGCTGGTTTCAGATGGCGGAATCGCCTGAAGTTTGGTGTACGGCGGCCGATGATGGCTACGCCTACGACCGGACGAAGCACGGGTCCCTACCACGGCGGTTGGTTTACGGGTATGTATTCCGACGGTTGGATCGGAAGGTTTAAGGGAACTGACGGTAATAGTAATAGGCCTCGCGGCCGGACGAACGCACCGAGGAGACACTGATGAGCTGGATACTTGACCTCGTTAATCCCCGGGAGCGCAAGTGGGAAGAGTTTTACCGCAACCGCTGGTCTCATGATAACGTCTTCCGCAGTACGCATGGCGTTAACTGTACCGGTGGCTGCTCTTGGGCGATCTACGTCAAAGACGGAATCATCACCTGGGAAATGCAGCAGACTGACTATCCGCTTCTTGAGCGCAGTCTGCCGCCCTACGAGCCGCGTGGATGCCAGCGTGGTATCTCTGCGTCCTGGTATGTCTACAGCCCGATCCGGGTGAAGTACCCATATATCCGCGGTCCTCTTTACGACCTTTGGAAAGAAGCCAAGGCGTCGCATCCTGATCCGGTGCAGGCTTGGGCCTCCCTGGTTGGAGACGAGCAAAAGCGGCTTCGTATTCAGAAGGCGCGCGGCAAGGGTGGTTTCCGCCGTGCCAAGTGGGTGGAGCTGGTCGAGCTGATTGCTGCGGCTGCCCTATATACGGCCCGTAAGTGGGGTCCGGATAGGGTAATGGGCTTCTCGCCCATTCCGGCCATGTCGATGTTGTCGTATGCTGCGGGTTCACGCTTCCTTCAGCTCTTCGGCGGCGTAAACATGAGCTTTTACGACTGGTATGCCGACTTGCCGACGTCGTTCCCGGAGATTTGGGGCGACCAGACCGACGTGTGCGAAAGCGCAGACTGGTACAACAGTAAGTTCATTGTTTCGATGGCTGCGAACATGAACATGACGCGTACCCCCGACGTGCACTTCATTGCAGAAGCGCGGACCGAGGGTACCAAATTTGTGGTTCTCTCGCCGGACTTCAGTCAGATCGCCAAGTATTGCGACGAGTGGATTCCGCTTCAGGCGGGCCAGGATACGGCTCTATGGATGGCGGCCAATCACGTTATCCTCAAGGAGTACTATATCGATCGTCAGGTTCCGTACTTCATCGACTACGTGAAGCGCTACACTGACCTTCCGTTCCTTGTCGAGTTGGAGCCCAATGGGAACACTTACAAGACGGGCCGGTTGTTGCGCGCTAAGCGTGTTGCGCGCTACCAGGACGTCGAGAACGGCGACTGGAAGATGCTGGTGCTTGATGCCGGCACCGGTGAGCCCCGTGCGTTCAAGGGTCAGGTCGGTGACCGTTGGGGTTCTACGCATGGCAAGTGGAATCTGTCTGCTGAAGACACGTTGGATAACAGTCCGATCGATCCGGTATTGAGCTTTATCGATCAATCCGATGGTGTGGTGCAGGTTGGGTTTGACGACTTCGTGAATGGCAGCGTTGTTTCGCGCGGCGTTCCGGTTAAGCGCATCGCTACGGACAAGGGCGAGGTACTCGTTGCGACCGGCTTTGACATCATGATGTCTCAGTTCGGCCATAGCCGTGGTCTGGAAGGCTCGTTTGCAACCAGCTACGACGATGAAGATGCGCCTTATACTCCAGCTTGGCAGGAGCGTCACACCGGCATCGGCCGTGAGACGGCGATAAGGTTCGCGCGGGAGTTTGCGACCAACGCAGAACTCACGAACGGCAAGTCCATGGTTATCGTGGGCGCCAGTGCCAACCACTGGTACTACAATAACCTTTGTTACCGATCTGCGACGGTCGCCTTGATCCTGTGCGGTTGCTGCGGTGTCAACGGCGGTGGTATCAACCACTACGTTGGTCAGGAAAAACTTGCTCCCGTTGCGCCCTGGAATACGATTGCGATGGCGCTCGACTGGACCAAGCCGCCGCGGGTCGTGCAGTCGTCGACTTGGCACTATGCTCATAGCTGTCAGTGGCGCTACGAGCAGGAGTTTACGGAGTACGGCTTGACTGCGCCGAATCCGCGATGGGCTAAGGGTCATGCGATAGACCTGGAGGCGAAGTCGGTACGTTCTGGCTGGATGCCATTCACGCCGCACTTCAACCGTAACCCAATCGAATTGGCAGCCGAAGCCGAGCGTGCGGGTGCGAAGAGCACTGAGGATATCGTCACACACGTCGTCGATCAGGTCGCCAGTAAGAAGGTGAACTTCGCGATCGATGATCCGGATGCTGACGAGAGTTGGCCTCGGATGTGGTTCATCTGGCGCGGTAACGCGATCCAGTCGAGCGCTAAAGGTCACGAGTTCTTCTTGCGGCATTATCTCGGAGCTCACGACAACTCGATTGCCGAGGATCGTGCTAAGGGCAAAACGCATACGGTGAAGTACCGTGACGTGGCGCCACGCGGAAAGTACGATTTGGTTGTCGATCTTAACTTCCGTATGAACACGACGTCACTTTATTCTGACATCGTGCTCCCGACTGCCTTCTGGTATGAGAAGAACGACCTTAATACGACGGACTTGCATTCGTTCTTGCACGTGCTGGGACAGGCGGTTCCGCCGGTATGGGAATCGAAAACGGACTGGGAAATCTTCAAGCTGATCTCTAAAAAGGTCAGTGAGTTGGCTCCGCTAGCGTTCTCGAAGCCGGTTAAGGACGTGGTTGTTCAGCCGCTCATGCACGATACTCCTGATGAGCTGGCTCAGCCGGAGATTCTCGATTGGGCTGAGGGTGAATGCAAGCCGGTGCCGGGCAAGTCATTCCCGCACGTACGAGTGGTCGAGCGAGATTATGCGAACTTGTATAACAAGTTCATTTCGTTCGGTCCGAAGGCTCGCGAGGATGGCGTTTCTGCGGTCGGTGTAAACATTCCGATCAAGAAGCAGTACGACCAGATGCTTGATAATCCCGTCATGCCGATGCCGGATGCGAGGCATATGCGGTGTGTGGAATGGGGTGGCAAGCGGTATCCAAGTCTGGAAGATGTGCTTGACGCATGCAACACCTTGTTGATGTGTGCGCCTGAGGCAAACGGCGAGGTATGCTATCAGGGCTTCCATAACGAGGAGCATCATGTTGGTCTACCGCTTGTCGATATTGCGGAGCCCACTAGGGGTGTCTCTTCGACCTTCTACGATCTGACGCGCCAGCCGAGACGAATTCTTACGAGTCCCTGCTGGACGGGTATGACGAACGACGGTCGGGCGTATTCCGCCTGGTGTATGAACGTCGAGCGTTTGGTGCCTTGGCGTACGCTGACCGGTCGGCAATCTTTGTATCTCGATCATCAGTGGTACCTTGACTTTGGTGAGCATATCCCGACTTACAAACCGCGGCTTAATCCGCGCAAGACCGGTGATATTGTTAAGAGTCGGGTTGATGATCGTTCATTGGTTCTGAACTACATCACGCCGCATGGTAAGTGGAACATTCACTCTACTTACAAAGACAATCACCGCATGCTGATGCTATCTCGCGGCATGGATCCGGTGTGGATCAATGATAGAGATGCAGAGAAGGTCGGTATTGAGGATAACGACTGGGTCGAGGTCTACAACGACAACGGTGTGGTCGTAACGCGCGCCAACGTGAGCCGCCGAATTCAACCGGGTACTTGCATGTATTACCACGCAGTTGAGCGTACGGTGTACATTCCTAAGTCGCAGGAACGCAAGTGGCGGGGCGGTGGACACAACAGTCTGACGCGTACTCGTATCAACCCATTGTTCTTGGCTGGTGGATATGCTCAGTTTACATACGGCTTTAACTATTGGGGTCCGACTGGTATCTTCACACGCGACACCCATGTCGTCGTGCGTAAGATGGAGAAGTTGGAATGGTAGGCGATATCGCGACGCATGGTCACGATCATGATCACGACCATGATCACGATCACGATCATGAATCGGCTCCGGCGCATTTCGGCGCGCCTGAGCGGGTTAGCGTCGGGAAATACGTGACCATTAACTACACTCTGCGGACTAACGGCCAGATTCGTCACATTCGGTCAGCTGTGTGGGGCGATGAGCCGTTAGAGTATCAGCATGGGAGTGGACGTCTGCTACCTGCCCTTGAGCGCGCGCTCGAGGGTAGGGCTGCGGGCGAGCGGTTTGAAGTGACGTTGCCGCCTGAAGAGGCTTACGGAGAACGCGACAAGGCGTTGCAGCAGCGAGTGCCGGCTGAAACGTTTGGCGGTGTAGATCAAATTGAGCCGGGAATGTGTTTTCTTGCGCACAGCGACGATGAGCGTCGAGTTGAGAATGTGATCGTTACCGAGGTCGATGAGGATAACGGGTATGTAGTAGTTGATACGAATCACCCGCTTGCCGGCATGACGCTCGAGTTTGAGGGTAGCATCGTGGCAGTACGCGACACTCCAACTCCGGCGGGACACCAGCATATCGATCCGACAATAGCGAGCATGGGTGATGGACTTGCGTTGGCTGCTGCGCAAGCGACGGTGGATTCACGTCGCAAGCGAGGCGGTGAATCGTCAAAACCACCTGCGCCCGACACTGTCGATGAGAACGGCAACAGATAAGTGCGCAACGACAATCGAAAAATGAAGTCATAAGAACGAGCCATAGGAACGAAGGAGTATACACATGGACATCCGAGCTCAAGTTTCGATGGTCTTTCACTTGGACAAGTGCATCGGTTGCCACACCTGCAGC
>NZ_MWPQ01000020.1 GCF_002028545.1 Nitrobacter vulgaris | reverse complement strand
CGCCGCATCGCCACCAGATATGATCGTCTCGCAATCAATTTCCTCGCAGCCGTCTGCATCGCTGCGCTGGTCAGTTACTGGTTATGAGTCCGGACCCTAGGAGACGTAATTCCACGGCATCGGTCCGGCGACGAGAGCGAAGGATGAATGGCCTCGGCGTCTTCACCGGATTGGACATCTGCGACCAGGCGCTCGAGTTCATGAATACCAACATCGACAAGTCCGGCACTTATTACTACTGGATGTTGCGCGGCGTCGACGATCGCCCCGCCCGCGCCAACCGCATCCGCAAGTCCATCAGTGCGGAGAACACGTTCTCGGTGGACCTCACGACATTCGACGCGATGGCCGCCGAGTTCCAGCCACTGATCGACGAAGCCGGGGGCCACGGCGAGAGCACCGGCAACCGGGAACGGACGGTGACGCTCAAAATCAAGTTCTTCGATTTCGAGATCATCACGCGGAGCCGGTCGGTCCCGACGGTCGTGTCGAGCCGGGACCACTTGGAAACCTTGGCGATAGCCCTGCTGCAGGCCGAGATACCCTTCCTGAAGTCGGTTCCTGCTCGGCTTGTCGCTGTCCTCGCTGCAAACGCTGGGGCACGACTCGATCTGCCCATCTGATGCTGACCAGCCGCCCATTAGTCGGTAAGCGTCTGTGCGACGAAATTTATGTGAACCCCGGCGTATCGCTGGTTCTGCCGCCAGCCTCGACACTGATTTACCCAATCACTTTTTGCGATGCGCGCGTTGAGCTTCTTTCGAACCTTCGTACTCTCTGCAGAGAAATTTAAGCAGACCTCGTACCTATCCGCAGCCAACGAAATCCGAGCCAGGACACGGGCGCGGCAACGCAAACTAGCGCAGCTCCCGCTTTACAGGTCGTGAAACGTTAATACATACGCCATACCACTGCCGGGTCTACGCTCTCGGTAATTATGGCTAGAACATCCAGGCGCTTCGCGGTTAAACTTGGTCGCTGGGGTTGCCGCGTAAAGTGGGCGCAGCGAAACGCGCCGCGATCGGTTCGGATCTTGGGCATCGTCGCGATCGTGTTTGCCTCCTTCGCGATGATCAACCTTATAGTTCAGGTGGTCCGCAAGCCGACTGAGTTGCTCTTCTTCTTCGGCCACAGACTGAGCAAAAACCCCGCCGAGACGTGGCGGCAATACGGGCCTTTGTTTCGAAACTTTGCGACCCGTTCGATCTCGCCAGAATTGTTGGCAGCGCTCGCTCAAGTCGAAAGTTCGGGCAACCCGGTAGACCGGACATACTGGCGTTGGCGGTTCAGTTTCAATCCTTTCAATATCTATCAGCCCGCATCCAGCGCCATCGGCCTGTTCCAAATGACCGATCCTGCCTACGCCGAGGTTGCACATCTCTGCATCCGAGCGAAATCAGTCGAAAATTCTGGTTGCGGCCTGGGCCCCTATCTCCGCGTCATACCCAGCCATGCCGTCGAGTTGGCATCGATATACTTGGACCGAAATGTAGCTGCCGTCCTCACTCGGTCAGGTAGCAAGCCGGCCAACGAGCAACAACGGCAAGATCTTGCCGCCTTTATACATCTCTGCGGCGGAGGTCCCGCGACCGCATACGCGCGCCGTCGTTTCCAAATGAAGGCGACAGAGCGATGCGGCGATCATCTCGTGGCGACATACCTCTCCAGGGTCAATGCGATGAAGCGGCAGTTTCAGCAACTTGCGGCCAACGACAGAGATTAACCGCCAAGTATACATTTTCATGAGCTTGGGGTGTCCAATCTATCGGAAATTCCGATTTTGAGCTGCAGCCTACAGGGCTCGTTGAAGTCAAAGCGATATGCTCCCGGGCGGCTGCCGCTCTTTCAGGTCGGTCTGGATAGACGAAGACGGAGCGCTCCGCCGTAGCGGTGGTGAAGTCCGCTTAGGATGGCGCGTAAACTGATCACACCGGTGCGCTGAACCGGACGAGAAACCGGCGCATCCTTGTTCAGGGATCAATGCGTTCTGACACTATTGTAATAGTAGGCGTAGGATTGCAGGACTCCACGCAGATGCACCTCGCCCAGGACAACGATGTAGTCCACACACTCACGCCGAATCGATCTGATCAGCCGTTCGGCAAAGCCGTTCTGCCAGGGCGAGGCTGGTGCGGTGGGCTTGTCCCGGATGCCCATGGCGCGGCCGCGGCGATAGCACGGGAATCTCCAGCGCATCGTCTCTTCTGTTCGCGACAATTATCGCCGCTATCAGGCAGAAACTCCACTTATCGCTCTCTTCAGATTTGCGGAGCCGGCTCTCTTGCACATGCATGCGACAGATCAGCCGCGACGATTGTTCTTTGGTTTTCGTTTCGCATGCGACGCAGTTGCCAGTTGTGGTTTTCCAGTGTGGGCAGGCTTGTTCCGGTGCTTGTTTTTCTTCTCGAAGTCCGGTGTCCTACCAGATCTCACGCCACTTTCCTTGCGGGATTTGCCGTAGAGCTTCTGTTCTGTCGCGCCATCAGAATTGTCGCTGCGATGCGTGCCGCGATCGATGTCTCCGGATTCGTGCCGAGGCTGATGTGAGCGCCGTTCCGAAGGCGCATGATCCTGGACGGCGTCCGCCATCGGCTCGATGCGGATATTGTCTTCCTTGTCCGGACGCCGGACCTTGGCGGCGAAGGATGCCGCGACTCGCTCGGAAATTTTGAACTCGGTCGTCGTATCCAGAACGCGGATCGTGCCGACGTCCTGCTTCTCGATACCGCCACGGCGGCAAATCATCGGCAGGAGCCAGCGCGCTTCCGCGTTCTTCCTGCGTCCAATGGCGGCGCGGAACCAGACTCCGCCCTCTGTCATCTCGTGACGCGCGGATGATTTTCGTCTCTTTGATCGGGGCTCGGCCGAGCGATCGTCGCCACGCCGTGATCGGATGCCCTTGTCTCGACCGCGATCGTCAGGAGGCCGGCCGGTGCTCGGGCCGGGATCGAGAATGTCTTCCGGCGACGGAAGCCGCGCGCGGTACAGCCGGGCGAGCGCCGCGGCGATATCCTCCGGCGAGCGCTGGGCAAGCAAGGCCTGCGCCAGTATCAAATCGTCGTTCGTCGTCTCCTCGGTCAGCAGCGGATCGCACAGCATACGCTCCTGATCGAGGTTGCGAATTTCCTCGGGCTGGGGAGCCGTGCCCCAGGTGGCATCGATGCCAGCCAAATTCAGCAGCAGTTCAGCGCGCCGCCGTCGCGCCGGCGGCACCAGCAATACGCTGACACCCTTTCGACCGGCCCGGCCGGTACGGCCGGAGCGATGCTGCATGACCTCCGGATCGTTGGGAATATCCGCGTGGATCACGAGATCGAGGTTCGGCAGATCAATGCCGCGCGCGGCCACATCGCTCGCCACGCAGACTCGGGCGCGTCCGTCCCGCAAGGCTTGCAAGGCTTGCGTTCGCTCGTTCTGCGTCAGCTCTCCGGACAGCGCGACCACCGAGAAGCCGCGTTCCAGAAGTGTCGCCTGCAAATGCCGGACAGCATTTCTGGTGTTGCAAAACACCAGCGTACTCGGCGATTCAAAGAATCGCAAGACGTTGACCACCGCGTGGTCGACATCGCTGGCGGCGATTCTGATGGCGCGGTACTCAATATCGGCATGACCGCCCTCGTCGCCAGCAACCTCGATCCGAAAGGACTGTTGCTGATATTGCTTTGCCAGCGCGATGATGCCGCGCGGTAAAGTTGCCGAGAATAACAACGTTCGGCGCGTTTCCGGCGTGGTCTTGAGGATAAATTCGATATCCTCGCGAAAACCGAGATCGAGCATTTCATCGGCCTCGTCGAGCACGACCGCCTTTAGTTCGGAGACGTCGAGACGCCCGCGCCGCAAGTGATCGCACAATCGCCCCGGCGTGCCGACCACGATGTGGGCGCCCTCGGCAAGCTCGCGCTGTTCGCGGCGGGGATCCATGCCGCCGACACACGAGACGACGCGCCCATTAGCGTATTGATAAAGCCATGCGAGTTCGCGATGGACCTGCAAGGCAAGTTCGCGCGTAGGCGCGACGATCAAGGCACGCGGCGCGGCCGCCCGCCCGAACCGCCCGACGTCACCCAGAAGGTTTTTTACAATGGCCAGCCCGTAAGCGATCGTCTTGCCGGATCCAGTTTGCGCCGAAACAAGAAGGTCGCGATCGACAGCCTCGTCTGCAAGCACGGCGATCTGAACAGGGGTCGGCTCACGGTAGCTGCGCTCGGTTAAAGCTCGGGCGAGTGGCGGAGGTGTGGTCGGAAATGGCACGGGATGACAAACCTTGGTTGGCGTTCAGACCCCATCACATCGAATCGAACGGGATTAAGCTGCGTGCTGGCAGATGCACAGCCGCTTATGTGGGGATTTAATTGAGATGGAAGCGCTTTACGCTAAAGAACGACAATAGACCATGGCCCCGGCCTCACGATCGCCAAGGCGTCCAGCACCTTCGGATCCGAGCGATACAAGCCAACGGATGCCAGACGGTCCAGCATCCCGAACGTCGGCCGCTTCGGCGATTTCCGCCGCAACACGTTAAGCTGATGACGCAAAATCGTGTTTTCAGAGACCCGCGACCAGAACGCTCCGACCAACGCCAACCAAATTAGGCTACAGACCTCTCGCATAAGGCAGGAGCATCGCCCGATTTCGATATCAGTTGCCAGCAAGATTGAGTTTCCGACAGGGACATGTAGGTCTTATATCGGCAGACTGTGTTGCCACTTGTAACAAGTGAACACATCTATTGAAGCCGGGGCGCGACCTGAGCGATCCGCGAGCCGCCGCCTGCGACAGCGGCGAGCCGCAGCAGATCGAGGGCCGGTAGCCGCGAGGGCGCTGTCTGAATTTGCTGCACGAGCCTGATCTTCCAGAGCATGCCCCATCCGCCCTATCGCTGAAGATCCCTTTAACGGGCATCCGTCACAGCAGGGCTAGTTCCTCCCCATTGCACGTTCCTACAGTGCCCGTCGTAACGAACGCCGTCTTTAGTCTTCGCGACACGCAATCTGCTCGACCAAGTTGACGACGCTGCGGCGGAGCTTTGGATCAGTGATCCGAGTGAATGCGCGGATCAGGGCTAGTCCCTGAGATGTTGCGACAAAACTGGAAACGTAGTCAGGTGATGGCACCTGGCCGGGATCCTCGGTCGCGGAGATACGCGCGGGGCTACCCTCGAATAGAAAAGAAACCGGAACTCCAAGGATCTCGGAAATGTGCTTGATGCGACTGGCACCGACGCGATTAGTGCCTTTTTCGTACTTCTGAACCTGCTGAAATGTCAGGCCCAAAGCTTCCCCGAGTTGCTCCTGGCTCATGCCGAGCATAATGCGGCGCATGCGCACACGGCTGCCGACATGTTTGTCAATGTAATTGGGCGACTTAGTCGACATATCCTGATCTCTTCGCCGGAAGGCGGCAGCAAGCTGTCGATACAATCAGTTGCAGTTATCGTCAAATTCAACTCGATCGCATGATGAAAATTCGAAGTTAATTCGCTATCGAATGGGATTGCTCGACTTGGTGTTAGTTCCACTTCCCGATCGTCCTGCGACTATGAAATAGGATGGGGGTGCGGCTACGCCGCGACGGGCGCGTGCAACGATAGTGATCCTCGGGATACAAAATCACGTAACGGTCATCGTAGAAGAGCCGCTGCACTAGACGCATCGCGTTGCAGTTCCTCGATCGCGCTCTTACACCTGATACAGCGCGATGGCGGAAAGGCTAGCAGCGTGGTGAGCACCAGTTTGTCGTCCGCGGCCAAGCAATGGATTCCTGCGTTCCAACCGACACCACCAGAGATCTGCGCGGAAACGCTCCAACGATCCTATGCTCTTTTGATCGGCCGATTATCGAAGCGAAGCACGTGCCGGGCTAGAACGCGTCTACGCGTACCATGACGAGGGCCACGTCAATCTTTTGATCGTGACGATCATCGAGTCGGCGGACAACGAAAATGTGCTCGTCACGCCAGTAATCGAGGCCGTGCACCATATGATGACTCGGCAACGCGCGTGGACGGAAACGGGCTCAGAATGGCTCGAGGCATTTGATCATCTGCCGCCGCTGATGACCATTCTCGAGGTCATGCGCGAGCTCGACCTTTTCCTCGAAACATCGCTCGGCAAGTATCTGGGCATGATCCTGGAAAACAAGTTGAGGAAGCATTTCGAACCTGAGCCCATCAGAAGCCGCGGGTCGAGCGAAAGTCTAAGGTCGAAATCGGGATCGCCGAGGGATTGTTCCTCCTCCAGCACAAGGGAGAGCACAAGACGTCTCGCATAACCCAGCTCGCCTTCGACAAGTTCGGACTTAATCCGACCAATTGCGCAAAGGTGATGAACGTTGCCCGGCACTATGGGGATCGCCTTTGGCTGGTGAAAGGCCTCTCTCGTGTTGCGCTATATGAGCTCTCGGCGCCGTCGACCTCGCCGGCCGTTCGTAAGCAATCGAAAATAGGTTGCGCCTTGGAGAGAAGGTCCGGGCGCCAGAGATCAGGCGCTTACGAGCGACCTCGGGTTGAGCTACCTCAAATCGCCATCGCTTCAACGGTTGGAGAATATAATGAGCAAGGCGCCCGACGGCACCATTTGCATTGCCGCGCATGATGCCCCGCTGCGTGCGCGATCTTCAAATTATCCCGAGCCGTACTGGTCGCAGATGGCGAGGCGGCAGAAGACGCCGCTTGGTGATCTGTTCGGAATTCGGAATTTCGGCGTCAACCTGACACGTCTTTTGCCGGGAGGTATGTCTTCGCTGATGCACCGGCACGATAAGCAGGACGCATTCATTTTCATTCTGGAAGGCCAACCCACGCTAGCAACAGATCAGGGGGAGTTCGAGCTCCAGTCAGGCATGTGCGCTGGCTTTCCGGCTAAGGGTTTTGCGCATCATCTGATCAATCGTACGGGATCAGATGTCGTGTATCTGGAGATCGGTGACCGCTCACCTGGGGATTCCGCTACCTATCCAAACGACGATCTTGAAGCAGTGCTGGATTCGACGGGAGCTTGGCAATTCCTGCATAACGATGGAAAGCCCTACACTGAGTGAAGCCAATCTCAGGGCGGCGGAATGGGATGCAACGAACCTGATCGGGCGCGTTATCTCGAGGTTGAATTGTTCCTCGCGGCCGAACGGAGCGTCACAATGAGCATACTTGGAAAGATCATGGGTGCGATCTTTGGCAGCCACGCCGAAGCTGCGACACCGCCATCAAGACCCGAGGCAGGCGAAGGCAATACCACCTCCAACTCAAATCAAGCGACCGCCGACAACGATGTTGACGTCGCCGCCATTCTTGACAAAGCGGTTGCCAAGAAAAAAGAACAGCTGGCGTGGCGGACTTCGATCGTTGACTCATGAAGGCTCTCGACGTCGACTCCCGACTAGAAGCTCGCAAGGAGCTGGCGAAGGATCTGGGCTTTCCCGGCGACATGAATGACTCCGCGATGATGAACATTTGGCTGCATAAGCAAATGATGGCATAGCTGGCGGCTAACGGCGGCAAATTACCGCCTGATCTCACCCGCGCAGCTTAGCGCGGGTTCGCGTCGTTTTCAGTCCAACAGGAGTTCGGCAAGTGGCAATTGGTACTGTGAAGCGGTTCAATGGGCAGAAGGGTTATGGCTTCATCTCGCCCGAGAGCGGCGGTAAGGATGTCTTCGTGCACATCTCGGCAGTCGAGCGGGCAGGCCTTGGCTCACTCAACGAAGGCGGACAAGGTGAGCTACCAGGTCGTGATGAACCGCGGCAAGGAAAGCGCGGAGAACCTACGCGTCGGCGATCCATCGCGCCTGCCGGAGATGACCGGCGGGCTATTATCCCGCAATGCGCGCGGGTCCGTTTACTTCGGTTAGCGATCACCGTTCACTCCGATGGATCGCGTGGATCCACCGGCGGCTGCAATCCAGACGACCGGGACCATGCATCAAACCGGGCCGCCTTTTCCGCCTGCTCGATCTTTTTCAACAGAGCATCACGAGCGGGGCCAGGCTCTAATTTGTCGGCCTGCTCGCGCGTTTTATCAGCCCAGGCTTTAAGACGATTCTGAAGGGTGAGCTGCTTTGAACTACGACGTTCAGCCATCTGCACCTCCACCTCTTAACCCGATGGAAATTCTAGCGCCGAAGAAATCTCCCGGGCGAGCGGTTTCTTGCTGGATGCCACCTATCGGAGGTGCGGTGGATTGTCTCGCTCATCGCAGCTTGGCTGCGAAGCCCGCCTATGGAGCCAAGGCCGACGGATGTCTAAGCTGTACCCTTCAGAGAATCGATCATAGCGCGATGTTCTTTCGCTTCATCGGGGGGCATGTTGTGAAGTTCATCTTCAGAGAAGGCTGGAGCGGCTCGAATGATAAATTCGTCGCCATCAAAACTCCCAGCTATTAGCCGCGATCCATCATCAAACCAGTAGGACGTGAGACCATCGATCGTTTCGGTAGCGATCCGTCCCCAATGACCACGAGCTAATTCTCTCTGAACTGCTTCGATCTCAACTGACCCCGCTGCTTCCTTTTCATTGAGAAAATTTTCCGCCTTCCCCATAGCATTCACTCCGTCATCGAGGCCGTTGCGTCCATGCTAGTCCGAACCGGAGGCCGTGTCAGGTGACCTGAGGTTCTTGTATTTCGGTTCACAGCTAGGAACGCGCGGTTTGCCATGGCGTTGCAGCCGTAAAGGAGCTTCTCCATGTCATGTTCGTCCGCCTGCAAGCTGCTTCTCGTTGCGACCCTGTTATCTCCTGTATCTGCCCTTGCGCAGGGCGGTGGCGGAGGAGGAGGAGGTGGTGGTGGCTCGGCCGGAGGCGGTGCGGCGAGTGGCGCTTCGGGAGCAGCGGGCTCAGGAGCGGGCGCCGGCACGGGCAGTGCTCCAGCTGGAAGGGCCGGCACGACAGGCAACCGGGCTGGTGGCGCAGCGGGAGGCCGCATAGACGGCACCGTTACTCCAGGACCTGCGATGCAGGGGGACGATGTGATTCGCAAGGAAAACACACCGGGTCATTCCAAGGCTGACAAGAAGATCGACAGCATCTGCAGCGGATGCTGACGGTGGCTTGCTGCCGAACCGCGAAATGGATGTGACGTTACGGCTAAGGCTGCGTAGCAACGATCCCGCAGCTTCAGGGTTGGCAGATATGCCCAACCTCTTTATTTGTGCGATCGTTGTCGGCTTGACCGTACTGATCACGCTGCTGGTGTTATGGTTCTTCTATCCAATCGCCATCTGAAAGCTGCGACGAGCGTCAACGCGAGAGCCATTCGTTCTCACGGCGGGCGGAGGCGGGTCTCTTCAGCATCGTTCAGATGATCAATGCGGGCGCGGATATAGGCTTCAACGTCGCTTTCCAACGCGGCCTCAATTCTTCCTTCGAGAAGCCTTGCTCATGTTCCGCCCTGAGCAGGTTGTTCGGCAACTTCCGGATGGCGACCTCTTCTCGGCGCTGGCCTTCTTGCTAGTCCGCGTGAACGCTCACGTCGAGCCAAAATTTCACGAACTCCTTTTGCGGTGGGTTAACGCTCGCGACACTCCCGCCCGGCGGTTTATCTGAACGGCGTTGCCAAGTCCGGCAGATAAGCCAGCAGCGCGACCAAAGAAACAAACCCGACCGCAATGAACAGAAGAGAAAGCTTCTGAGAACCGCTGATGCGCTCCAACTCAGGATTAGGCTGACCTGGCACCGGCTCACCAACAGTTGGACTAGAATCTGACATGGAAGCGCTTCCTGCGTTGGGCGGGAGCACAAGCTCGCGTTCTCATCACCGATAAAAGCCAAGAACCGCGCGGTGACGAGGACTATGGGCTGGCAGGGCCGTTCGTTCCAAAGTTTGTTTTATTCCGACGGCTTTCCGCTTCGCCTTCAAAGATCCGCCGGGATTTTGGTCCGCGCAGGGGCAGCGGCGATCCGTCGCGCTCGAGCTCGGCCATGATCTCCTTCTGGCGAGCTATATTTTTCTCGCCAAGCAGCACATGCTCCTCAGCTTGCGCCAGACGCCGCACTATCATTTCCCGCTCGTCCATGGTGACCAGCTTACATTGAAATCCGGCGTATGACGGGGAAGGAATAGAGATCGGACGCTCATGGACGCGGCAACTTTTCCTTTGCTGTCGCCAAGCTGCGCTGGTCTAGCCGGCTTGCACGGCGTTTTTGGCGGAGCTGAAGTCGACGTTCCGGAAGCTTCACAAAACCTGAAGGCGAAATGTTGCGCGCAAGCAGCGCCGGCCGGTCGCGCGCCGTTGGCTTATCGAAGCCCCAATCGATGCGACTGCTTTATGGTCTGGGTCGAGAAGGTTTTCGTCCTCACGCTGCGGCCGGGAGCTGTCGATGCGAACTCCACACCGAGAGATAGAAAAATCCTCGTGCAATCAACGCCCACGTTGGATTCGAATTGTTCCCGCTACTCCGCGGTATCTCTGCAAAGTGCGGAGGCCTGCATCTCGGAAATCGCGTCAAAATCAACCGCTTACGAAATCCGTACTAAATCCCCGCAGTCCGGAGGTTTGGAGACAAACGGGCCAGGAGAGAGAATTTCGGCGCTCAGCCGACGACCCGTAGTGCGGAGGTTTTTGAGCGAAGGCCCCCGGTTACTGGCGATTTCAGCGTGCTCAAACCGCGCGGAGAAAGTTGACGGCGAGGACACTGGCGGAGAGAGCGGGATTCTAACTCTCGCTACGGTCATCCACACGGACGAGGGTTCGAAGGAGCAATAAGATTGCTCAGAAACCACTGGCATTGCCGGGCGATTGGAGCAGTACTGTCGGCAAGTTGAGTGCCTGCTTCGGCCACTTGATCGTCTGCCCCGCCGGTTCGTTTGCCGTGACGGGGCTTCGGTGGTGGCAGCGATGTTGCTGCAGTCATCGGAGACGTTACATGGCCAAAACACAACCTCGCAAAACTTCATCTCGATCAGCGGCGGCACCCGGGCGCACAAAGTCGGCGCACCGTACGTCGACCAAGGCCGTTGAGGCTGCACCCATCAAGAAGATCAACTCGGCACCAGCCCGATCGTTGGATCAATCGGTGCAGCCTCGCGCCGGCAGCAAGCAAGCCCGGGTCATCGAGATGCTGATGACGCACGAGGGCACAACGATTGGCGACATCATGAAGGCCACGGATTGGCAGCAGCATTCGGTGCGCGGCTTCTTCGCGGGTATCATACGGAAGAAGCTTAAGCTAACGCTGACATCGGAAGCGGCGCAAACCGGTCGGATCTACAAAATAATTGGAAACGCCGCTTCTGCCGCGTCGACTGGATCGAAGCCTGGCAAGGCCGCGGCCTGATGCCATGGCGCGAAGTCCAGGATCGCGAACGCTGGTCGACCGAAGAGGTTTTAGCTTGTCGATGGAGGATGAGATTGCGCATCTGCGCAGTCTCGACCTGATTGGCTTACAGTCCCGGTGGCAGAGTGTGATGGGGCGGCCAGCCCCCGAACATCTGCCCAAGCATTTGCTGTTCGGCATCCTCGCCTACCGCATCCAGGCTGATGCGCTTGGGGATCTCGATGCTGCGACGGTTCAACTTCTGAAGCGTGCGGCTACCGTGCAGTCTTTGGATGAGGTTTTGCCGCTCTTAGCGGCCCAGGATCAGCGCAAGCAAGCGATGGTGCTCGGCACTATTCTCACGCGAGAGTGGAACCGGCAGCTTCACCGGGTGATGGCCGTTGAAGGCGGTTTCGTTTTCGAGGGGAAGACCTTTGACAGCCTGTCGGGGATTGCATTCGCCATTACCGGAACGAATTGGAATGGACCGCGCTTCTTTGGTCTCCGTGACGGAAACAGTAAGGGGGTGCGAACATGAAGCCGGCCGACAACCGGGTCGTCCGGTGCGCGATCTATACGAGGGTATCCACCGATTCCGGCCTTGATCAAGAGTTTAACTCGCTGGATGCGCAGTATGATGCGTCCCAAGCCTATATCCGAAGCCAAGCGCATGCAGGCTGGTCGCTGGTCAAGGGACGATATGATGATGGCGGCTTTTCCGGGGGATCCACCGACCGCCCGGCCTTGCAGCGGTTGCTGGCGGATGTCGCGGCCCGCCGGGTCCACATCATCGTCGTCTACAAGGTGGACCGGCTGACACGTTCTCTGGCTGACTTCGCCAAGCTGGTCGAACTGTTCGATACCCATGGCGTCTCGTTTGTCTCGGTGACCCAGCAGTTCAACACCACCACATCAATGGGTCGCCTGACCCTGAATGTCCTTTTGTCCTTTGCGCAGTTTGAGCGCGAGGTCACCTCTGAGCGCATCCGCGACAAGATCGCGGCCTCTAAACGCAAGGGGCTATGGGTCGGCGGCATGGTTCCGTTAGGTTACATCCTTAAGGATGGTCAGCTTCACATTCACGAGGAAGAGGCCAATATCGTTCGGCTGATCTTTCAGCGCTATCTGGAACTCGGCAGCGTCAACCGTCTCGTCAAGGACCTAAAGGAGCGAGGCTTTAAGTCCAAGATCCGGCAGCTGGCATCAGGCGGAACGCGAGGAGGTGTGCCGTTCACGCAGGGGCCGTTGTTTTACATGCTGCGGAACCGCTTTTATCTCGGCGAAGTCAAGTTTAAGGGCGAGATCCTCCCAGGACCTCAGCCTGCTTTGCTCGACCGCACACTATTTGAGGCTGTTCAGCAAAGGCTGACTGAACAATGGTCACATCGCACGACGACACGTATTCGAACCCGTGCCCTCCTTGCAGGACTGCTGTTTGATGACGCAGGTCATCGCATGATCTTGACCTACGCTAGTCGGGATCGCGTTCGACATCGCTATTACGTCTCTGCGCCCTGCATTCGGGGTCGCACGGATGAGCCGGTTGGCTCTGTCACCCGCGTGCCTGCGTCAGAGATCGAAGCCACGATCTCCAAAGCGGTCATGGCCAACACGGACATAGATGAATCGCCTTCGAACGAAACGTTGTCTCGAGAGACGATTGAGCGGTTTGTCACCCGGATTGAGGTTCGCAAGAAGCAGTTGGCGATCACTCTCAGGTCTGACGGAAACAACAATCAAGAAATCCACAGCCACCACGATCCCGATCCGGCTGAACACCGAGCTCTCACCTCGCGCACCATCGTCGTGCCTTGGAAGAAGCCGTCAAGGCCCGCCCGCGAGATCTTGCTGCCGGCGAATACGCCAGAGCATCGCGCCCGGGCCATGAAGGCCGAACGTCGGTCTGCTCTCATCCGAGCGATCGGCCGCGGCCGACTTTGGCTTCAGGAAGTCGTCGACGGCCGCGAGACGATCGAAAGCCTTGCCGTCCGCCAACATTGCAGCACGCGGCATATCACTTTGACCCTCTCCCTCGCCTTCCTTGCCCCAACACTTGTGTCAGCAGCCGTTGAAGGACGGCTCCCCCGCGGAATCGGTGTCGCTGCCCTCCGCGATGCGCCGGCTGAATGGTTACAGCAGATGACGCGCCTCGGCTTGGCACCGGCCGATGCTCCCGGTTCGACCACGCGATAACCGCGTCTCATTTCGTCCCTCCTGGTCTACGCAGGGATCGGCTGTCATTCGGCATGCAAAATTGACCCCGTAAGCCGGGGGATCGGCGTCCAAAATTGACCCCCTACAGGTTGGCTGTTGCGCTGCCTGCTTTGTCATGAAGCAGGTGGTCGGGGATGCTGATCGTGGA
>NZ_MWPQ01000034.1 GCF_002028545.1 Nitrobacter vulgaris | reverse complement strand
GGAAGGTCGGCTCTGCTCGGCTTGCCTGAAACGTCACTTGAACTTTCGGCAGGTCAATGGGTGTATCTCGAAGGGGGCGTTCCGCACTCGCTCAGGGGAGTCGAGGATACGTCGTTACTGCTCACGATTCTTTATCTTCTCCGGAAAGTTCCGGCCCTCTCAGTGATCAAAGGGAAAGAGGTGGCCATGAAAGATGAGGTGACATGAAGATAGTTGTAGCAACAATTCTAGTCATCGGAACATTGGTTGGCATTAGCGCGCTGGTGTCTGCTGCTTACAAAACGGATAAAGCTGCTCCTTTTGTCAGCAGTGTGTGGCATCAGCACGAAGAATTGACGCGGCGTGCAATATACGTCTCCATTGTTGTGAGTTAATGGTAGTTGGAGACCTGACACTCCTTAACGCCTTCTGCCGCGGGAAACTGCTTCAGCCTACGATAGGTTTGCCCGGCTGACGGGTAGCATAGTCGCGGCTGAGATTTACCGGAGTTGTTTGATCATGAATCGCAATAATGAAGTGTGCCCAGGCGGTGTCCCCCCAATCAGGAACGCACCAGATATCGAGAGGCCGCTAACGGTCGAGGATTTGGTGGCGGAGTTGAGCCAGTGGCACGGTGATGATCAAGTGGTGTTCCGATCGACCTCGGATGGTAGCGCGCTGCGGTTCTGTTGTTTTCGATCACCCGAGGCCGGAATCCTTGAGATCAATCTCAACGACTAGCATGGATGGGCGACAGCGGCGCGCTTCACGCTTGCTTGCCTACTAACGGATGGAGGGCACCTTGGGCGATAAGGTTCGTACATTCGTTGACCTTTGGGTCCAGTCTCACATCCACGCCGAGGGTTATCAGGCGAAGGGGGATACCAGGCTTGCTAAGGCGCTTGTTTGTAAGTGCCTTGAGATGGCTAAAACGGAGGGCATATCAGCCAACGATATCGAAGCTGAGTTCGGCGATATCATTGAGTATGTTCAGTGGCAGATTAAACGTGTAAACAAGGATTTCGCCATGAGCGTGACGGATATCGATAGGGCAAATAACCGACGTATCGATCAACAGTTGGAAGAAGGCTTGATCGACTCATTTCCGGCATCCGATCCCGTAAGTGTGACGCAGCCCAGCAAATCCAGATTCGAATTTCGCTAAGATTTGCTAAGGCCGGATCTCCAGCGCGGCTGAATGCAACCGCACCAACATTTCCTGCAACTCGGGACAACTGCTCCGCTTTGCGGATCGCGGCATGAGCACTCTGACATTTCGCAGCTTCGGCTGTGAATCGGCACAGAGGTCAGATCGCTGCAGGTGCCAACAGTAACGCCATAAAGACAATCAAAAAAAGCCGATCGGAGTGGAGTCACGATCGGCGCCAATCGTGATCGTAGCAATTGCCCTTGCCGCTCGTTACGGGATGATGCCGTGCGCTTTCAAGAGCCGCTGATAGTCATACGAACAATATTGGCTGCCGCGACTGCGCGCCGCATTCAGTGCAGCAAAACCCTCAGGCTTGTTTCTTTGTCCTCACTCACTTCGCCGCCGGCGTCACCGCGTCGAAGCGATAGCTCGCATGGCAGGCGACACAGGCCGACAGCTGCGTGCTGAGTGTCGCTAGCACCTGCTCGCGGCTCGTACCCGAGTCGGCTGCGGTAGCAATCTCATCGAAGCGCTTATGGACGCTGAGCCCTAGCTGCTTGAACTCGAGTGGCAACTTGGCCATCAGTGCCGGATTGACGTCGGCGGCCGTTGCCATACCGCTCGCGCGCGCCGCCTGCGCAACCTGCTTCATGTCGCCTTCCTTCACCCCCTCGACGACAATCTGCACGGTCTCAAGCATACTGCGCATTTCGGAGAGCACGAGATTGCGCTCATCCGATCCCAGCAGAACAGTCGTGCGTCCGTCGGGCGCCACTTGCGTCTGACCGCGAACGAAGAAGAATGCGGCGACGGCAATGGTAACAAACCAAATGGCAATGGCAGTGATGGACAGCACTCGTGCAGTCATAGATGATTCTCCTGCCGCACATGAATAGCAGTTGTTGCCGGTGAGTGACAGCCATCCTCGCGTCGCTGATGCTTGGCGATGCCCTCAAGGCACATTGCGGGCCGACCCCCAAAAAGAGAGCCACTGGACGGTTTTTTCTCCGCCCGCGCCCGCATTAAGCCGGCGCCCCGTGGCCTACTTTGTCACCGCCACGTACAAAATGATGCGTCTGCACATCGCCCTTCTTGGCCATCGTTCTGCCATAGGCTGGGCAGATGCATTCGCACGCAAGACCAAGCAGATATCTTTGATATCGACGAGCCGGCCATCGACGGAGGCACCGCTTTGTTTGACGGAGTTGAGATGCCTAAAGCTGGAATGCCAGCGACGCTCTCTCATAGAGTCAGGCGTAAGGGACGTTGTTGTTGCTGACTGCTTCAGCTCGCTTTTCGGATCGCCGCGCTCTTGGATTCGATACGACCCATCAGATCCTTCCAAGACTTTACAAAGGACTTAGCGCCATCGTTCTGCAGCTTAATGGCGAGCGCGCCGATATCGATACCGGCCCTTACGAAGTCAGTGAGAGCTCTCTCGCAGTTGCCCCCGTCAGGAGCGAGCGTGGTGTCAACCTCGCCGTGGTCGTCGAAGGCTTCGAGCGTAGCGTCGGGTATTGTGTTAATCGTGAAAGGTGCCGCGAGTGCTTTGATGTAAAGGATATCGGAGGCGCGCGGATCCTTGGTGCCGGTACTGGCCCATAGCAGGCGCTGCGGCAGCGCACCCGCGTTCGCTGCGCGCAGGAAGCGCGGGGATGCGAGCAACTCTCGATAAGCCTTGTAGGTCCGCTGGGCGACCGCTATGCCGAGCCGGTTGGCTAGCTCGCCCGGAACCTTGCCGGCGACCGCGATGTCCCAGCGACTGACAAAGAGCGAGGCGACCGAGGCGACCGCCGGGTTCAGTCCCGCAGCAATTCGCCGCTCGACGCCGCGTAGATAGGCGTCGGCCGTCGCGACATATTGCTCCCAAGAAAAAAGCAGCGTGACGTTGATCGGGACGCCAGCAAAGATAGCCGCCTCAATGGCAGGTAGCCCTTCCGCAGTTCCAGGAATCTTGATGAACAAGTTGGGCTTGCCGCCACGCCGGTGAAGATCACACGCCGCCTTAAGAGTGCTGCCGGTGTCATGGGCTAAGAGAGGCGAAACCTCAAGCGACACCCAACCATCGATCCCGTTTGTCCGGGCGAAGACAGGTTGGAACAGTTCGGCAGCCCTGGTCAGATCTTCCAATGCCAAGTCGAAGAAAACCTCCTCCGTTCCTTTCGTCGACAATGCATTCCTGGAAATATCGGCGTCATAGGTCGTGCTGTTTTTGATCGCATGATCGAAAATCGTGGGGTTCGATGTCAGTCCCGTCACCGCGAACTCGTCAATGTACTGTTGCAAGATGCGGTTGTTCAGCAAATCGCGGCTGATGTTGTCGAGCCACAAGCTTTGACCTAGATCGTGAAGCGCCTTTGTCGGTTTCATCGCGTCATCTCCGTTCTAAGTTGGTAGCCCACCGACTGCCGCACCATCCCGGGGCGGGTCTTTCGCAGGAGCGAACAATCGTCAGGCGTTGGCGATCGCTCGTCAATCCGACGTCGTGTTCGACCTAGAGAAGAGCGGCATCAAGCTTCAAGTACCGTTGTGCCGATCGTTTCCAACTGAGGTCCCGCAGCATAGCTCGGCGTTGAAGACGCTTCCAAGCCTGGCCGTCGTGATAAACTAACATCGAGTTTTCTTCCGCGTCATCAGGCGTCGCTTTGGCAAACGCTAGCAAAGCCGAAATCATCGCCAGCATTCACTGTCCCCGGATCCTGCCGTGGATCACAACTTACGCGCCATTGGCGACGAGCCGCGGCACGACGTCCAGGACGACGCCCGCGATTTTCTGATGGGTCAGCCGATTGAACATAGGTTATGAGCGGTGCATTCGTAGCCTGCGAGGGTCTCGTGACGGAGAGCTCGCCTCTCAGACGCAATATTTCTCAAGTCATGCGCAATTCCGATATTCGCCTCTCCTATACTCGAAAGTATTTGGGCGCCTCGTGCTGACTGCTCCGCCAACCGACCCTCAAACTTTCTGGCCAGCGAACCGACGCTCGGCCTCATGTTATAAGCTCGCCAGGACCTTTATCGAGATCGTCGGCACGGGAAGCTTCATCAAGGCGGCCGATCGGCTGCATGTCGCACAAACGACGGTTAGCGCACGCGTGCGCCTCCTCGAGCAACAGCTCGGACGGCCGCTTTTCATTCGAAATAAGGGTGGTGCAAGCCTTCCCCAGCGGGCGAGCAATTCCTGCGCTTCGCGCCGGCCTTCGTACAACTATGGCAGCGCGCAAAACAGCAAGTGGCAGTCCCCGAAGGTCATCGTGCCGTTTTGACAATTGGCAGCGAGGTTAGCCTGTGGGAGCCGCTTCTTGTCGATTGGGTCAGAAGGATGCGGCACTCACATCCGGATATAGCGCTTCGTGTTCATGTCGACGTTCCTCACGATCTAATCGCACACGTGGCAGCCGGACTCGTGGACATTGCGGTCGTGTATGCCCCCCAGCATCGACCATGGTTAGAGATCAACTTGTTGAAGAGGAAGAGCTCGTACTGGTAACAACCGACCTCGCATCATATCACACAAACAATCCTCGCTACGTTCACGTCGATTGGGGAGCAGACTTTTCTCTTCATCATGCGGCAAGTTTTCTCGATGCGACCCACGGGTTGGTGGTCAATCTTGGTCCGCTGGCTCTTAATTATCTTCTACTTGAGGGGGGCTCTGGTTACTTCAGAAAGCATGCGGTTCAGTCCCTTTTAGTATCGGGAGAACTCTATCTGGTCCCCGACGCACCTCAATTCTCTTTCCCAGTCTATGCTGTACACTCAGTAAACATTGATGCGGCTACCTTGGGTATCGCGCTTGCAATGCTGCGCAGAGCGGCGAAGGTGGAGGGGGAATAAGCAGTCTCACAGCTCAGTGCGCTTCCCTTGTATTAGGTTCGGCCCCGTAGAAATGGCTCCTTCAACGAGCGGATGCGCGTCAGCGGTTCGCAAATGAGCCGCGTCAACATATAAGCCAGCGTCGTTTGACACGGAAGTCGACAAGCCATGCGCATTGACCATTTCAGGCGGGCGCAGACCGCATGGCCTCTCCTTGCCCGCCGGGTCATCAACGGTCTGCCGCCATATACTTATCGGGAGATTTGCGACGAGGTCGGCGTGCATTGGCTGTAGACACTCTCCAGCTGGATAAGGAGCTCGCCCGACGGGCTTGGGATTGCTTGGCTGCTCGGTAAGCTTCGCTGTTCGGCTCGCTGTCCAATCGCGGGCCCTGGTATGGAAATGGCCGAGAGGGCGATAAGCGGTGCGAGGAACAGCCATATTGTGAAGGAGGAGTGTTTCCTGACAAACATTCGTAGTTCTCCTCCACATCTTTCTGGCCGAATGCGGCTCTGTGCGCCTTCGGAACTATGATGCGCTTGCTTATGGCTGTGCCTGTCGCAAATCAAATCCGAATATATTGGTGATGCAGCCCGCCCAGGATTGGAAGGCGAAGAATACGCCCTTCTCTGAGCCGTGCGTGATTTCGGCGCGTCCTTGTTCAATGACAAATGGGTGCGCGTGCCGTTGTAGTAGCTCATGTACGAGAGCAGCACGTGACGCAGATGGCGTTCGCCGAATACCACGATATGATCAACGCATTCCCTGCGGATCGATCCGATCAGCCGTTCAGCATACGCATTTTGCCACGGTGAGCGAGGAGATGTCGGACGATCTCGAATGCCGATGGATTGAACGCGGCGGATAAATATCTCGCCATAAGCTCCATCGCGGTCCCGGATCAGGTCACGAGGGGCCTGCTCCCAGCCACACGCCTCCGTCAGTTGATTGGCGATCCATTCAGCCGTCGGATGCGCGGTCACCCCAAACCACAGAATCATCTATCCTTACGACGACCTGACCAAAGCCGGCTAACGCGGTCGAAGCCGCGAACGGTTGGTGCTTCTGATACGTTTCCGGTAAATGGCCACCCACGCAAAGTTTCGCTGACGTACCGTTGGCCGGTCCGCACCACCAGAGCAGCAATCTCGCTAAGCCTATGCGGCTGGTGAACTCCTCGAACGCCTCTCATGTTCAGGTTCGCACCGGTAACGCGGCCAAACGTCCTCGGCCTCGCCGGCGTATTCAGCGACCAGAAACCGGAAGAGACGGAGCCGCTGGTTATCGTCGGAATTCCGCACGTAAAAGATGCTCATGGTTCCATGAACGCAATTCGCCCATGACAATCCACAAGGGACGACTCTCCTGCCACCCGGTCACTAGCGGCAACCTAGAATGCAAATGGCCCGAAGCTCTGCCCGGGCCAAGGCTTTCCGCGCTCTCCTTGCAAGCTGGCCGTTGAGCAGCGTGGACATGTAGACCATTGCGCCATTAGGCTCCGTAAAAGAATTCAAGCATGGAACCCAGCGTTCGGCGCCACCAGAGTGGTGGGCGAGGTTCTCTCACTACTTCTACAATTTTCAGGGTCGAGAAGGAGAGTTTCATGCTTCTGTTGAAGGTGCCGATTGCGCGATTTGTCTGGCATGACGTTTTCGCATCCGCCGTCGTTTTCCTTGTGGCGCTGCCGCTTTCGATGGGCATTGCGATCGCCTCCGGCGTGCCCATGGAAAAGGCCGCCTCCGTGGGCTTGGTGACGGCGATCATTGGCGGCCTTGTCGTCGGACCGCTCTCGGGCAGTCCCTTGCAGGTGAGCGGCCCCGCCGCTGGCCTCACAGTAATGGTCGTCGATTTCATTCAGAAATATGGATTCGAGACTCTCGGGATCATCGTGATGATCGGCGGGCTTGTTCAGATTGTTGCGGGGCTCTTTCGGCTGGGTCCTGTATTCCGCGCCGTGTCGCCGGCGCTCATTCAGGGAATGCTCGCGGGCATCGGCGTGCTGATCTTCGCCTCGCAGTTTCACGTCATGGTCGACGACATTCCGCCCGGCACCGGCAAGGAGTTTGGCGGCATCCTCAATCTGTGGCTCATTCCGGCAGCAGTTTTCAAAGGCGTCACCGAACCAGCGCATCGGCCCGCCGCCGTCATCGGCCTCCTCACGATTGCGATCCTCTCTCTATGGGCGGCCCTCGCCCCAAAAGCGCTAAGGCTCGTGCCGGCCGCGCTTCTTGGCGTCGTCGCCGCCACGGCGGCGACGTCCTCATTCGATCTCGACGTGAGGTACGTGCCTGTGCCGGAGCGGCTGCTCGACGCGGCGCGCGCGCCACGCCTTGCCGATCTTGACGCCCTGCGCGACATCGGCGTGTGGCTCGCCGGTCTGTCCCTCGCCTTCGTCGCCAGCGCCGAATCGCTGCTTACCGCCACGGCCGCAGACTCCCTCCAGCGCCATGCCGTGCGCACGGGTTACAACCGCGAACTTATCGCGCAGGGGACCGGCAATATCCTGTGTGGTCTCCTGAACGTCCTGCCGGTCACCGGCGTGATCGTGCGCACCTCCGCCAACGTTATGGCGGGCGCGCGCACACGCCTTTCGAGTTTCCTGCATGGCGCCTGGATACTGCTCTTCGTGCTGCTGCTGCCGCAACTCCTCAGCATGATTCCCGTCGCCGCTCTCGCCGCCATCCTCGTCTACACCGGGGCGAAGCTCGTGAAAGTGGATTTCGCCAAAGACCTCTGGCGGCAGGATCGTATCGAAACCCTCGTCTTCGGCGTCACCTTCGCAGGCGTCGTCGGATTTGACCTCCTCACAGGCATCTTGCTTGGCGTCGGCGTGTCGCTGGCCAGGCTTGTTTACACTTTCTCTCATCTCGCCATTCGGGTCGAAAAGAATGACACTTCACGGTTCGTACATATGTTTCTGGACGGCGCCGCGACGTTCATCCGCCTCCCGAGATTCGCGGGTGCGTTGGAAGAGATTCCGCCAGGTTATGACGCGCACATCCATCTGGGCCGACTTACCTATATCGATCACGCCTGCCTGACGATGCTCATAGATTGGGGCAAGAATTTCGAAGCCGCAGGCGGTCGTCTCCATCTTGACCGGGACATATTGCACCGCCTCTTCGAGGAACAGGCATCGCCCTCGGCGAATGCGACCTGAGCATGGCTTACTCTCCGATGCGGCGCGCCTCGCTCTCGCCCGGTGGCTGCGGCCCTGTCCCGCGGTAGGAATGTGCAATCTCTATTCGATGACGAAGAACGTCGACGCGATCCGTCGGCTATCGCGGGGCGATGAAAAAGCCGAGTCGGCAACCTGCCATCCTTGCCCGGTATCTTCCCCGACTACCCTGCCCCGATCGTGCGTAACGCGCCCGGCGAGCGCGAGATCGTCATGGCGCGCTGGGGTAGAGCGCGCGGCAAAGTTAGAAGCCAACGGAAAGCCTGTCTTTCAGGCGGCTGCTGCGATCAGACCCTGACAGCGATGTAACGAACATCCGCAACACCTCGAGCATGCATTGGCAGCGATGGTTTGGCCCTGAAAACGGTGCCTCGTGCCGTTCAGATCGTTTTCCGAATACGACACGATCGATGGCAAGAAGGTAGCCGTCTGATTTGCGATCAACGAGACGCGTCCGATGCTCACATTCGCCGGCATCTGGACCAACTGGACATGCACAGCAGAGGTCTATGGCTTCCTGACCTGTCAGCCGAATGCCGAAGTCGGCAAGGTACTGGCGACGGACGGGAGGCTAATGTTGTGAACGACGCTCAGCGCGTTATAATAGTCGGACTGGTCCTGATAGTCGGCGCAACGATGGCATTTGTTTTTTTACATTTTGGCCAAGGCCAGTTTTGTCGCGAGGACAATATCACGATCCATGTCCTGTCTGGTCAGGACGAAGATTCTGCATTCGGACCCGAATATGGACTTGATACGAAGGAGGGAATTCCCGACGTTCTGTTGAGGCTGATATTCCCGATGTTTCTATTTGCGGGTGCCGCTCTTGTTGGTGCGACATGAGCGCTTTCCCGCAACGCCTGATCGACGGCTATCGCGCCTTCATCACACAACGGCTACCGATCGAGCAATCACGCTATCGCGCGCTGTCAGAACGAGGGCAGTCGCCTGAGACGATGGTGGTCGGCTGCTGCGATTCGCGCGTTTCGCCGGAGGTGATTTTCGATGCCAAGCCCGGCGAACTGTTCGTCGTGCGCAACATTGCCAACCTGGTGCCCGTCTATCAGCCCGACGCCAACGCCCATGGTATCTCGGCTGCGCTGGAATTCGGGGTGGAAGTGCTCAACGTGAAGCACATCGTGATCCTCGGTCACGCGCAATGCGGCGGCATCAGCGCTATCATCAACAAGGCCGCGCCGCTGTCGTCCGGCGACTTCATCGGCCGGTGGATGGCAACGCTCATCAAGCCCGACGAGGTCGTCGAACAGCGCGAACGGGAGACGATGAAAGAATTCGCCACCCGCATCGAAAAGGCGGCGGTATTCCGCAGCATCGAGAACCTGATGACCTTTCCCTTCGTGCAGAAATCCGTAGAGAGGGGGCACCTTCGCTTGCATGGAGCCTATTTCGGCATCGCCGAGGGTTCGCTCTACGCGCTCGATCCGGAGACCAATGAGTTCCGCAGCATTGGGGACGACAGCCTCGTCTGACTGGTTCGGAGCATGGCGCGCTCCTGCCCGCCGCCTCGGGCGGTGAGCTCGAGCATCCCGCACCGATGCCCTAGATAGGACTATGGACTTGCTGGTCCAATCTAGGCTCAGAACCCATTAATTTTTTTGCGGAGAGGCGTTCCGGCTGATTCATTGGCGTTGCTGGGAGACGCCCGTGATGTCCGATTTGTTTCTGCTCACCGAGGCGCAGATGCGCCGTATTGAACCCTATTTTCCTTTGTCGCATGGGGTCGCGAGGGTTGATGACCGGCGGGTGATCAGCGGCATCGTCTTCGTCATCAGAAACGGTCTGCGCTGGCGCGATGCGCCGCGTGAGTACGGTCCGCACAAGACCATCTACAATCGGTTCGTGCGCTGGAGCCGCCTCGGCGTCTTCAACAAAATCTTCGCTGAACTGGCACGCAAGGCCGGCAAACCATCCCGGCTGATGATCGATGCGACCCATCTCAAGGCGCATCGCACCGCCGCAAGCCTTTTAAAAAAGGGTCTGTTTCCCGACGTATCGGGCGCACGAAGGGCGGCCTGAACTCCAAGCTGCACGCCGTATGCGACGGTCGGGGTCGCCCCGTCATCATGCTGCTCAGCGAAGGTCAGATGAGCGATTACAAGGGCGCGGCGTTGATAATCGACGCGTTGCCGCCCGCTAAGAAATTACTCGCCGACAGGGGCTACGACGCCGACTGGTTCCGTCAGGCTCTCGACGAGCGCGGCATCACCCCGTGCATCCCATCGAGATCAAACCGCAAAAAGCCCATCCAGCACGATCGGAGGCTTTATCGCCAGCGGCACAAGATCGAGAACATGTTCGGTCGGCTCAAGGACTGGCGGCGCATTCACACCCGTTACGACCGATGCGCCCACACTTTCTTCTCCGCCATCTGCATCGCCGCAGCCGTCATCTTCTGGCTCTGATCAATGAGTTCTGAGCCTAGCTACCCGCCAAACAATCTATCGCATCGGCGCGCCCACGTAGGTCCGGGATGGCTTGTAAGGCGCCTGCCCCCTGCTCACTCTGGCATCCGTTTGCTTCCGATATGCTTCCGGTAGCCACAACCGGCTTTACGAATATTCTTTAGCGGAAATTTCGCTGTTTATATTCAATGTGATAGGTGGTGGCGGACGCAGTCAGATGCGAACGGGTCTCCGCGGTTATTATTCCAAAGTTACCCCGAAATTCCCTGCAAACTCACTTTTCTCAGCGAAAACCGGCGAATTTCTCTCATAAAAGATAGTTGATCCAAGGAATTAACCGCGAATTCCCTGCCTTCATTTAGCAGGGAATTTTCGGTGCGATGCAGGGAATTAATTGGTCTTAGGCAGTGATTAAAAGCGCGCGCCACAGAGCGCGCAACCTGTGTTTGCCGAAACCTCATCCGTTGATGATGTGACGGAATCGCCTGAGCTGGGGGAATGGTCGGGCTGCTCTGTTTCGTTCCGGCCGTCTGGCCTCGCCATTCAAGTCAAAGTTGCGGCTTGAAGCTGAGAACGCGGTGCTTCGACATCAGTTGATCGTCTTGAGGCGGCTGCATGGTCACGTCCGGCTCACGAACCATAATCGCTGGTTCTTTATCCAACTGTATCGCTGGTTTCCGTCGGTCCTGCAGGTTCTCAAGATTATCCGGCCTGAGACGCTGGTGCGTTGGCATCGGGCTGGCTTTCGCCGTGGCGGAGGTGTCGCCCTCGGCAGCACCGGTAATGTAGGCGCTCCGCCGCGTTCGCAGACGGCCGCCAAACAGCTGTGCATTTTCATCGAAACTCTTGGCGACAGGCAGAAGTCTGCGGCTGGGGCGTGAGGGCTGACCTCCTCAGATTACATCTTAACCAAACATTAAACATACGTTTGCGGGCGCGAAATGACGCGCCTAGCGTACGGCCAAGGGCTGTCAAACAAACAAAGAATTGGAGCGTGCCATGACCTACAGAAAGCTTGGAGCGCTTGCTACCGTCGGCGCGATCGCGCTGGCGTTTGCGACCAATGAAGCGATCGCGCAAGCGGGCGGCGCTGGTGTCGTAGCAGCGCCGCAGGCGGGAGCCACGGTGCGGGGAGCGCATGCGTTCAATAGGGGCGTCGACGGCTATTTCTGGCCCGGCTATGGCTATGATTATGGCGCTTACGTACCCGCTGCGGGGCCGATCACGGCGCCGTTCGCCGGACCGGCCGAGGTCCGTTACACTACCACTTTCGACGTGCCCTGGAACTGGGCGCATCGCTTTCCTCCAAATGTGATACCGTCGGATCGGCCCTACGTGCCCGGCTGCGGCGAAGAGAGCGTCGGCGTCGGCGGCGGCAAGACGGTCAACGTCATGCGCTGCTACTGAGCCGTAAGCGGCGGTTTCAGGCCACGGCTCGGAGGTCTTGCGTTCGGTATACCGACGGCAGCAGCTGATCGATGTCACGGTTGGGATGACCGTTGATGAATCCTGGTGAGGACGTCGGCCGGCTTTGTCGGCATTGTCACGTTGTTGAGCTTGCCGGCGCTGATCTGCGGCCCGAAGTGTCGATCTCGAGCAAACTCAGCTACGCCGGATATCGCTTCCACCCGTGATTATTCAGCAGGCCGTCTGGCTCTTTGCCCGGTTTACCCTCAGCTTCCGGGATGGAGGACCTGTTGGCGGAGCGCGGAATCATGGCGTCCTATGAGACGGTGCGCCGCTGGGTGAGATAATTCGGACTGACGATCGCAGCTGACCTTCGGCGCCGCCGGTCCAAGCCTCATTCGTCTTGGCATCTCGATGAGGTGTTTATCAGGATCGATGGCCGGTTGGTCTATCTATGGCGCGCCGTCGATGCCAAAGGCGAAGTCCTTGACGTGGTGTCCAGAGCAAGCGGGACAAGCGGGCGGCACTGAAATTGCTGCAGAAGCTGCTCAAGAAAATGGTCTTTGTTCCGGACAAGCTTGTGACCGACGATCTTCGATCCTACGGCGCGGCCGCCCGTGAGCTTGGGCTGTCTCGTCGCCATGAGCGTCGGCGATGGCGCAATAACCGAGCGGAGAACTCGCATCAACCGACCCGACGACGGAAGCCCAAGATGCAGGGGTTCAAGAGCGCGGGATCAGCCCAACGATTTCTGTCCGTCCACGCCGCCACCTACAACAACTTCAACGTCCAGCGTCACCTCATCTCGGCGAAGACGCGCCGGGCATTCCGAGCCTTGGCCATGCAGACGTGGCGAGAGGCGACTGCTGCGGCGTGATCGTGATTGAATGTTGGATTTGTCGCACCTATCATCCACTAACGTGACAAAGCCGGCCAAACTCTCCCCAAAATACTAGTGCTTGACGGGAACCCGGTCCTGGCATAAGGACCCGTTCGATCGCGTGCTCCCTTGTGAGGGCCGCTATTGCTGTCTTGTGTGCGCACAACATGGCATCGGCCAGACGATATGAAATCGTCTCGCGAACGAAGCAGAAAAGGAAACAGACGATGAAGCGTGTTCAATCACGCTCGGAGTCCGCCTTTTCTGTTTTCGAAAAGGCTACTCCGAGCAAAAACTGGAGGAGCCTATGTCTAAGACCTTCGAACCTGATCCGCCGGACGCTGCCAAGGAGTCGGGAAGTCGCGTAAGCTCCGTTGGGGAGGACGTGGCCGACGAGGACAAGGTTGGATATCGCCGACCGCCGAAATCCTCTCAATTCAAGAAAGGGCAAAGCGGTAACCCGCTCGGCTCCTCACGCAAAGCTCGAATGCGGCAACGTCAGCAGACCCTACCGCTTGGTGAGCTCGTTCTCGAGAACTCCCGAGGCCTTGTGCCCATCCGCGAGGGCGATCGAAGATCCACCGTCAGCCTGAAAGAAGCACTTATACGGAGGGAAGCTGCGTTAGCAATCCAAGGCAGTCGTCTAGCACTAAAGAGTTGTCTGGACAGAATTGACAAAGCCGAACAAAGGGAGCTCGCCGAGGTTCTTGCACATTACGAGACGTACCGTGACATTCAAGCTCATTATCCCGCGAAAGCCAAGGCTTGCCGTGATCGCGGTCTTCCCCCTCCTCTGCCCCATCCCGACGATGTTCACTTCGACTATAGCACTTACAAACTTAAGATCACCGGTCCGATAAACCATGAGCAGTTCCATCGGCTTGAGAAAATACTTGAGGCCAGAGAGATCTTTATGACGAAAATTGCGGAACAACGTGCCGATGCCGAGGAGTGCGCTCGCCAAGGTTGTCCCTATTCTCCGAGCGACTTCGACTTTATCAACCGCCTAGAGGGTTACCTCAAAATCTTTGACGACGAACTCGAAAAGCGAGGCTGGTTGCCTCGGATCGCCGGTCGAAAGGAGGCATAGGCGCTAGCACTTTTATGCATTGGGGCTCATCCTGGAGCCTACAACCGATTGGCATGATCCTACTTGAGGAGCGAATGAGGGACGGGAAGCAAGGAACGTCATCAGGCGAAAGCGCCGGCATCGATTTTGAGTCGACCAAGCAGCGCGAGCATGCGCTGGCATTGGCATCGAAGCCGAAGCAGGCCGGCAGCATCTACGATTACTTTGATAAAAACAGCTTCCGCTTTTGGGAGCGCGAGATTTCGCAAGGTCACTTGCCAACGTCGCCAGAGCTTACCGAACTTCTGAAGAAAAACAGCGGCAGTCCCGTTCCGGATTGGCTTGTTCCGATCATTGAGCGCCGAGATGAATTAAGGTGGCGTACCGGCCGCCCCCCGAAATCGGTCTTCAACGAGATGCGAATCAATTTAGCCACCGCAAGGTACCCCCGCTACC
>NZ_MWPQ01000028.1 GCF_002028545.1 Nitrobacter vulgaris | reverse complement strand
CGCCGCATCGCCACCAGATATGATCGTCTCGCAATCAATTTCCTCGCAGCCGTCTGCATCGCTGCGCTGGTCAGTTACTGGTTATGAGTCCGGACCCTAGTATCCGCGGCGCGGAGATTGACGATATCGACACTGCCTACGGCGGAAAGGCGGTTCCAATCCTGCCGCAGCTTCTTCCGGGTCGAGCCTGACCGTTTCACGCCAATATCAGGAGTCGCGTGAGGCCGCGCATTCTCAGACAGTCTGAGGTAGGCACAGCCCTGTTCCGTCAACGCATCAACAAGCGTTTCGAAGCTCCGGGCCTCGGCATCGAGCGATTTCAGAATGATCACCTTGGGCAGTGAGCGACTGTCACGGATCGCCGATAAAAAGCTTGGAATGACATCTCGGACGAAAGCAGGATCCACGACCGGACTGGAAAGAAAAGCGTAGTTGTAGGGCAATGCTTCAAGCACCGCGGGCCATAGCCGCGAAATTCTGCGAACCTGAAAGGCCCATACGCCAACCAGCTTCTTGAGTCCGGTACTGTCGTCCCACGCCAGCAGAACATGGACGCTCGCAAACCCGCTCTCGTTTGCGGCCATCAGGGCAGCCGGATTCATGAACACATTGGATGACGCCCGCCGAACGAGATCGTCCCAGGGCGCCGCAAGGTCCAGTGTTGGTGAACAAATGTTTACTGAAATCATCAGACGCCTCGGATCATCCTCGGCGACCCACCCGGCCCGCGATACTGGTCCTCCCCCGTTGCTTTTCAGTTAAATTGTATCGAGACGGTCGCCCTTCGATCCTTTGACGCTTTCAAGATTTTATTTGCCTTTGCGGCGCAATAATAACCCTTCCGGAACGAGGACCAATCCATGCGCTATACGGATGTTGCGATCGTTGGCGGCGGACTGGCCGGCTCGACCACCGCCGCGATGCTGGGCCGTGCAGGCATCCCTGCGATCATGATTGATCCACATTTGACGTATCCGCCCGACCTACGCTGCGAAAAGCTCGGCGGCACTCAACTTCCACGACTACGCAGGACAGGGCTTGAGGAAGAAATACTGCGGGCGACGACCATTGATGGCGAGATCTGGGAGGCGCGGTTCGGTTTTGTGGTGGCGAAAAAGCCAAGCGACCAGCACGGCGTGATGTACGACACTCTCGTCAATGCCATGCGTGCACAAATCTCGCCCAACGTCGAGATCCTAAACACGAAAGTCGTCGAGGTCGCCACGAGCGACGAACGCCAGCGCCTGGTGCTGGCCGATGGAGAAATAATTTCTGCGCGCCTGATCGTGCTTGCGAACGGTCTTAGCGTCAGCCTGCGTCATCTGCTCGGCCTCAGGCGCCGCGTCATCAGCGAATGTCATTCCGTGACGCTCGGCTTCAACGTCGTGCCAGTCGATCTATCGGCGTTTCCCTTCCCGGCCCTGACATACTGGCCGAAACGCTCTGGCGCACGGATGGCCTATCTCTCCCTGTTTCCGATCGGCAATACCATGCGGGCCAACATGATGGTCTATCGGCCAATCGACGACATCTGGTTTCGCGAATTCCGCAACAACCCCGAGGCGACGATGCGCGCGGTCATGCCCCGCCTCGACCGTATGACCGGAGGTTTCAAAGTTAGCGGACCGATCAAGATCAGACCGGCAGATTTGTATGTTACGGAAAATCATCGGCAGGCCGGGGTCGCTCTCGTCGGCGACGCTTTCGCGACCTCGTGCCCGGCCGCAGGCACCGGTACCGACAAGGTGTTTACCGACGTCGAACGACTCTGCAATGTCCACATCCCGCACTGGCTCTCGACCGAAGGCATGGATCGCGCCAAGATCGAGACCTTCTACGACGACCCCGTCAAGATGGAGTGTGATGCATGGTCGGCGACGAAAGCCTGGCATCTTCGTTCGCTATCCATCGACAATGGCCCGACCTGGCGCGCACGCCGATGGGCGCGCTTCATTGGGCGTCTGGCTCTGGGCCTGACCAGACCGATGAACAGATCCAACATGCGGCCATCCTCATCACCGCCGCGCCCGGAATCGCATGAAGGGGGATTGGCGTAGGGGCCTTAGACCGGGCTATAGCGTTTTCGAGCGAACTGGAAACCGGTTCGCGTGAAGAAGACGCCCCAAATCAAAAGATAGAGTGCTTCATCGTTTCCATGAAGCGGTGACAGACTCTGGTCATCTGCTTGAGAGCGGGACTTCGAAATTTCAGCGAATGAACTTGACGCCTAGCGTCCCCTGGCGTCGCCACACCACCGTGCACGAGTGCCCTTCTCTCGCGTCGCGGGAGAAAGCCAAGCGGAAAACGCTTGGTACAGCGCCAGCGTCATCGACAGTAATCTTGGCGCCCGCAGCCGAGAGGTCGAGCACGATGCATGGCCTTGCGGCAAAACCGCCGTCCAGAGTGATCCAGGCCGATTGCCGGACCGACTTGCGGGCTACCCGTTTTCTTGCGGCGATCATCATCCTGCACTCCAGCGCACCATCTGCGCGCAGTATATCATTTCGCCTCGGCGGAGAGATAAATGCCTCGCGGAAAGACCGATTAGCTAAACTTGAAATTAATTTTTCCTCACGCTGACCGCATAAACTGTTTCCATTTCGGAAAAGCAGTGAGGTTGCGCGAAGGATTGCCTGATGCGGCACAACGAAAAAAGGCCGGCTTGCGCCGGCCCTTTTCATCTGAGATCAGCCGATGCCTACTCTGCCGGCGGTAGAGCCAGCGGTTCGGCCTCCGGCGCGGACGGCACGATCGTCGCCTGTTTTTCGCGCTCGTCGAGAATCAGCTTGTCGCGCTTGACCGCAACTTCGCGGATCTTGGCCATCGACGCGCCGGTACCTGCCGGAATGAGTCGACCCACGATGACGTTTTCCTTCAGGCCCTCGAGCGGGTCCACCTTGCCGTTGACGGCAGCCTCGGTGAGCACGCGCGTGGTTTCCTGGAATGACGCCGCCGAGAAGAACGAGCGGGTTTGCAGGCTGGCCTTGGTGATGCCGAGCAGAACCGGCGTTCCCGTGGCGATCTTCTTACCCTCTTCCTTGGCCTTGAGGTTGAGCCGGTCGAACTCGATCTTGTCGATTTGCTCGCCCGAGATCATGTCGGTCTCGCCCTGATCGGTAATCTCGACCTTTTGAAGCATCTGACGAACAATCACCTCGATGTGCTTGTCGTTGATGAGCACGCCTTGCAAGCGGTAAACTTCCTGGATTTCGTTGACCAGATAGGCAGCGAGTTCCTCGATGCCCTTGATCGCCAGGATGTCGTGCGGCGCGGGATTGCCATCGACGATAAAATCGCCCTTCTCGACGATGTCACCATCCTGCAGATGGATGTGCTTGCCTTTCGGAATAAGATACTCGCGGGTCTCCTCGTCCTTGTCGACCGGCTCTATCGAGATGCGGCGCTTGTTCTTGTAATCGCGGCCGAACCGGATGGTGCCGGCGATTTCCGCGATGATTGCCGCATCCTTCGGCCTGCGAGCCTCGAACAGTTCGGCCACTCGCGGCAGACCGCCGGTGATGTCGCGGGTCTTGGCGCTCTCGGTCGAGATACGCGCCAGGATGTCGCCGGGTTTCACCTTGGCGCCAACGTCGACCGACAGAATGGCGTCGACCGACAGCATGTAGCGGGCGTCGCCGCCACGGGGCAGCTTCAGCACCTTGCCGTCCTTGCCCTTGATCACGATGGCTGGACGCAAGTCGGCTCCCCCGCGCGTCGAGCGCCAGTCGATAACGATGCGCTTGGCAATACCAGTGGATTCGTCGAGCGTTTCGGAGATCGACTGACCTTCGACCAAATCCTCGAATCCGATAGTACCCTCAAGCTCTGTCAAAATCGGCCGGGTGTAGGGATCCCACTCGGCGATACGCTGGCCGCGCTTGACCATGTCACCTTCGTCAACGTGCATGCGCGCGCCGTATTGAATGCGGTGAGTTGCGCGTTCAGTGCCGTCCGCATCGACAACGGCGACAACCATGTTACGCACCATCGCAACCAGATTACCTTCGCCGTTTCTTGCGATCGCCCTGTTCCTGAACGTGATCTTGCCGTCGAAGTTCGACTCGATCACCGACTGCTCGTTGATCTGCGCAGCGCCACCGATATGGAACGTGCGCATCGTGAGCTGCGTGCCAGGCTCGCCAATCGACTGCGCCGCGATGACGCCGACAGCCTCGCCGTGATTGACGGGCGTGCCGCGAGCCAGATCACGGCCGTAGCACTTGCCGCAGATGCCGTTGACCAGTTCGCAAGTCAGGGCCGAGCGGATCTTGACTTCCTGTATACCGGCCCGGGAGATCTGATCGACATGGCTTTCTTCCATCAAGGTGTTACGCTTGACCACCACTTTGTTATTCGCGGCATCACGAATGTCATCGCAGGCCGTGCGGCCCAGGATGCGCGATCCGAGTGACGCCACCACCGTGCCGGCATCGACGATAGCGCGCATCTTGATGCCGAGCTTGGTGCCGCAGTCGTCCTGGGTGATGATGCAGTCCTGCGCAACGTCGACCAGACGTCGGGTCAAATAGCCGGAATTTGCGGTCTTCAACGCGGTGTCTGCGAGACCCTTGCGGGCGCCATGGGTCGAGTTGAAGTATTCGAGAACCGACAACCCCTCCTTAAAGTTGGAGATGATCGGCGTCTCGATGATCTCGCCCGACGGCTTCGCCATCAGGCCGCGCATGCCGGCGAGCTGACGCATCTGGGCGGGCGAACCGCGCGCGCCGGAATGCGCCATCATGTAGATCGAGTTGATCTGGGCCTCGACGCCCTTGGCGTCCTTCTTGGTCGAAGAAATTTCCTTCATCATCTCCTTGGCGATTTCCTCCGTCGCCTTGGACCATGCGTCAACGACCTTGTTGTACTTCTCGCCATGCGTGATCAGACCATCGTTGTACTGCTGCTCGAAATCCTTCGCCAGCGTACGCGTGGTGTCGACGATCTTCCACTTTCCATGCGGGACCACCATGTCGTCCTTACCGAAGGAGATTCCGGCCTTGAACGCATTGTAGAAGCCGAGCGCCATGATCCGGTCGCAGAAGATCACCGTCTCCTTCTGACCACAGTGGCGATAGACTTGATCGATCACGCCGGAGATTTCGCGCTTGGTCATCAGCTTGTTGATGACGTCGAACGAGATCTTCGGCGACTTCGGCAGCACCTGGCCAAGCATGACGCGGCCGGCAGTGGTTTCGATCAGACGCTTTACGGACTCGCCATCCTCGCCGATCACATCCCAGCGATACTTGATCTTGGTATGAAGATGGATGACGCGGGAATGGAGCGCATGCTCCAGCTCGGCCATATCGCCGAACACCTTGCCTTCACCGGGCAAGCCCTCACGCATGATCGAAAGATAGTAAAGACCGAGCACGATGTCCTGGCTGGGAACGATGATCGGCTGACCGTTCGCCGGGTGCAGGATGTTGTTGGTCGACATCATCAGCACGCGCGCCTCTAACTGCGCCTCGAGCGAAAGCGGAACGTGGACGGCCATCTGGTCGCCATCGAAGTCGGCGTTGAAGGCGGCGCAGACCAGCGGATGAAGCTGGATCGCCTTACCCTCGATCAGAACCGGCTCGAACGCTTGAATACCGAGCCGGTGAAGCGTCGGCGCGCGATTCAGGAGCACCGGGTGCTCACGAATGACCTCATCGAGAATATCCCAGACCTCGGGACGTTCCTTTTCAACGAGCTTCTTTGCCTGCTTCACGGTCGTAGACAGACCCTTGGCATCGAGCCGCGAATAGATGAACGGCTTGAACAGTTCCAGCGCCATCTTCTTCGGCAAGCCGCACTGGTGCAGCTTCAGTTCGGGACCGACGACAATGACGGAGCGGCCGGAATAATCGACACGCTTGCCGAGCAAGTTCTGCCGGAAGCGCCCCTGCTTGCCTTTCAGCATGTCGGCGAGCGACTTCAGCGGCCGCTTGTTTGCGCCGGTGATGACGCGGCCGCGACGGCCGTTGTCGAATAGCGCATCAACCGCTTCCTGAAGCATTCGCTTCTCGTTACGGATGATGATGTCAGGCGCACGCAGCTCCATCAGCCGCTTCAGACGGTTGTTGCGGTTGATGACGCGGCGATACAGATCGTTGAGGTCGGACGTGGCGAAGCGGCCGCCGTCGAGCGGCACCAGTGGACGCAAGTCCGGCGGAATCACCGGCACCACGGTGAGGATCATCCACTCCGGCTTGTTGCCGGAAAAGCGGAAGGCCTCGACAATCTTCAACCGCTTGGCGAGCTTTTTGTGCTTGATATCGGACTCAGTCGCCTGCATCTCCGCGCGCAGTTCCGCCTCAAGCCTCTCGAGTTCAAGGCCCTTCAGCAATTCCCGGATCGCTTCGGCGCCAATCATGGCGGTGAAGCTGTCCTGGCCGTATTCGTCCTGCGCGCGAAGGTATTCCTCTTCCGACAGCAACTGACGGTCCTTGAGCGCAGTAAGACCAGGCTCCAGAACGACGTAGTATTCGAAGTAGAGAATGCGCTCGAGATCCTTCAGCGTCATGTCGAGCAAGAGGCCGATGCGGGAGGGCAGCGACTTCAGAAACCATATGTGGGCAACGGGTGCAGCCAGCTCGATATGACCCATGCGCTCGCGGCGCACGCGCGATAGCGTCACTTCGACCGAGCACTTCTCGCAGATGATGCCCTTGTATTTCATCCGCTTGTACTTGCCGCACAGGCACTCGTAGTCCTTGATCGGACCGAAGATGCGCGCGCAGAACAGGCCGTCACGCTCCGGCTTGAACGTGCGGTAGTTGATCGTCTCCGGCTTTTTGATCTCGCCGTAGGACCACGACAAAATTTTCTCCGGCGACGCGATCGAAATCCGGATCTGGTCGAAGACCTGGGCCGGAGTCGTCGGATTGAATAAATTCATTATTTCTTGGTTCATGGTCTTCTCCTCGACGGCCGCGTTCCGGATGCTGCGCGAGCCGAGATCCGGTGCGCTGCCGATCCGGAACCTTAACGGTCCGCGGAATTCGTTGCGGTCCCGGTTTTGCGACGCCTCGCTGTGCGATGCGCCGCGCCGGGAATAGGCGTTCTCAAACTGCTACTCGGCCGCTTCGGACATGCCGCCGACTTTGGAGTTGTGCAGATCGACATTCAGGCCCAGTGAGCGCATTTCCTTGACCAGCACGTTGAACGATTCCGGAATGCCTGCCTCGAAAGTATCGTCGCCTCGCACAATGGCCTCATAGACCTTGGTACGGCCCGCGACGTCGTCCGACTTCACCGTCAGCATTTCCTGGAGCGTGTACGCCGCGCCGTAAGCCTCGAGGGCCCACACCTCCATTTCGCCGAAACGCTGGCCACCGAACTGCGCCTTGCCGCCCAGCGGCTGCTGGGTGACGAGCGAGTAAGGTCCGATCGAGCGCGCGTGGATCTTGTCATCAACAAGGTGGTGCAGCTTGAGCATGTAGATGTAGCCCACCGTAACCTTGCGATCGAACGAGTCACCGGTCCGCCCGTCATAGACGGTCGACTGGCCTGACCTGTCCATGCCAGCGAGCTCGAGCATCTGCTCGATATCGGCTTCCTTGGCGCCGTCGAACACCGGCGTTGCGATCGGAACGCCGCGGCTCAGATTGCGGCCGAGCTCGACGAGTTCATGATCGTTGAGCGATTTGATGGTCTCGTTGTCGCCATAGACTTTCTTGAGCGTCTCCTTCAGCGGCTTGGTTTCCTGCTTCGCGCTCGCGAGATAGGCATCGACGGCCTGTCCGATCCGCCTGCCAAGGCCGGCGCATGCCCAGCCGAGGTGGGTTTCGAGAATCTGACCGACGTTCATGCGCGAGGGCACGCCGAGCGGGTTAAGCACGATATCGGCGTGGGTGCCGTCCTCGAGGAACGGCATGTCCTCGATCGGAACGATCTTCGAGACCACACCCTTGTTGCCATGACGACCAGCCATCTTGTCGCCAGGCTGAATCTTGCGCTTCACGGCGACGAAGACCTTGACCATCTTCATCACGCCGGGCGGCAACTCGTCACCACGCTGCAGCTTTTCGACCTTGTCGAGGAACCGCTGCTCGAGGCCCTTTTTCGACTCGTCGTACTGCTTCCGCATGGCCTCGATCTCGGCCATTAGCTTGTCGTTTGGCGATGCGAACAGCCACCACTGCGACTTCGGATATTCCTCGAGCACCGACTTTGTGATCTTGGTATCCTTCTTGAAGCCCTTCGGGCCGGCAATGCCCTGACGGTTTTCGAGCAGATCAGCGAGGCGGCCGTAGACGTTGCGGTCGAGAATCGCCTGCTCGTCGTCGCGGTCCTTGGCAAGACGCTCGATTTCTTCCCGCTCAATTGCCAGCGCACGTTCATCCTTGTCGACACCGTGGCGGTTAAAGACGCGGACCTCGACAATCGTGCCCTGCACACCCGGAGGCACGCGCAAGCTGGTGTCGCGAACGTCGGAAGCCTTCTCGCCGAAGATCGCGCGCAACAGCTTTTCTTCCGGGGTCATCGGGCTTTCGCCCTTCGGCGTGATCTTGCCGACCAGAATGTCGCCCGCGCGGACCTCGGCGCCGATGTAGACAATGCCGGCTTCATCAAGGTTCTTCAGCGCTTCTTCCGAAACATTCGGAATGTCGCGTGTGATTTCCTCGGGACCCAGCTTGGTGTCGCGGGCCATCACTTCGAATTCCTCGATATGGATCGAGGTGAAGACGTCTTCCTTGACGATCCGCTCCGAGAGCAGGATCGAGTCTTCGAAGTTGTAGCCATTCCACGGCATGAACGCGACCAGCACGTTGCGGCCGAGCGCGAGTTCGCCGAGATCGGTGGACGGGCCGTCCGCGATGATGTCGCCCTTTTTGACGATATCGCCGACCTTCACCAATGGACGCTGATTGATGCAGGTCGATTGGTTCGAGCGCTGGTACTTCATAAGACGATAGATATCGACACCCGACTTGGTCGGATCGAGATCTTCCGTTGCGCGGATAACAACGCGGGTGGCGTCGATCTGATCGATCACGCCCGAGCGGCGCGCGGCGATCGCTGCGCCCGAGTCGCGGGCGACCACGCCTTCCATGCCGGTGCCGACGAACGGCGCCTCGGCGCGCACCAGCGGCACCGCCTGACGCTGCATGTTCGAGCCCATCAGCGCGCGGTTGGCGTCGTCGTTCTCGAGGAACGGAATGAGCGCCGCGGCGACCGAGACGAGCTGCTTCGGCGACACGTCCATGAAGTCGACCTTGTCCGGCGTCACCGGCAGCACCTCGCCGGCATGACGGCAGACCACGAGGTCTTCAGTGAAACGGCCGCGGTTGTCGAGCGGCAGGTTGGCCTGCGCGACGTGATAGCGGCCCTCTTCCATCGCCGAGAGATAGACCACCTCGTCGGTGACGCGGCCGTCCTTCACCTTGCGATACGGTGTCTCGACGAAGCCGTATTTGTTGACGCGCGCGAACGTCGCGAGCGAGTTAATAAGGCCGATGTTCGGACCTTCCGGCGTCTCGATCGGGCAGATACGGCCGTAGTGCGTCGGATGCACGTCGCGCACCTCGAAGCCTGCGCGTTCGCGTGTCAGACCACCCGGCCCGAGCGCCGACAGGCGGCGCTTGTGGGTGATCTCCGAGAGCGGGTTGGTCTGATCCATGAACTGCGAGAGTTGCGACGATCCGAAGAACTCGCGCACCGCAGCAGCCGCGGGTTTCGCGTTGATCAGATCCTGTGGCATCACGGTGTCGATGTCGACGGAGGACATCCGCTCCTTGATGGCTCGCTCCATGCGCAACAGGCCGACGCGATACTGGTTTTCCATCAGTTCACCGACCGAGCGCACGCGACGGTTGCCAAGGTGGTCGATATCGTCGATCTCACCCCTGCCGTCGCGCAGGTCGACTAGCGTCTTGATGACCGCAAGGATGTCTTCCTTGCGCAGCGTGCGATACGTGTCCGGCGCATCAAGATCGAGGCGCATGTTCATCTTGACGCGGCCCACGGCGGACAGATCGTAGCGCTCGGCGTCGAAGAACAGCGATTGGAACATGTTCTGCGCCGACTCCAGCGTCGGCGGCTCACCCGGACGCATCACCCGGTAGATGTCGAACAGCGCGTCCTCCCGCGTCATGTTCTTGTCAGCGCTGAGCGTGTTGCGGATGTAAGGACCAACGTTGACATGGTCGATGTCGAGCAGCGGCAATTCCTTATAGCCGTGCTCGTTCAGCCCCTTCAGCGACTTCTCGGTGATTTCCTCGCCGGCTTCGGCGTAGATCTCACCGGTTTTGGGATTGACGAGATCCTCGGCGAGATACATGCCGACCAAATCGTCGTCGCTCATGCGCAGTGCCTTCAGCCCCTTCTCCTGGAGCTGGCGCGCGGCGCGAACCGTAAATTTCTTACCGGCCTCGAGCACGACCTTGCCGGTATCAGCGTCGATCAGGTCGTTCAGTGTCGAATAACCGCGAAAGCGAACCGGATCATAGGGCACGCGCCAGCCGTCTGAATTGCCGCCGGATTTCGCGCGCTTGTAAATGATCTTTTTGTAGAACGTGCTGAGGATTTCCTCGCCGTCGAGGCCGAGGGCGAACATCAGCGACGTCACCGGAATTTTGCGGCGACGGTCGATGCGCGCGAACACGATGTCCTTGGCATCGAACTCGATGTCGAGCCACGAGCCGCGATAGGGAATGACGCGCGCGGCGAACAGCAACTTGCCTGACGAATGGGTCTTGCCCTTGTCGTGATCGAAGAACACGCCGGGCGACCGATGCATCTGCGAGACGATGACGCGCTCGGTGCCGTTGACGACGAAGGTGCCGTTCATTGTCATGAGCGGAATGTCGCCCATGTAGACGTCCTGCTCCTTGATGTCCTTCACGGACTTCGCGGCGGTTTCCTCGTCGATATCGAATACGATGAGGCGGAGCGTCACCTTCAGCGGCGCGGCATAGGTCATGCCGCGCTGGCGGCATTCGTCGACGTCATACTTCGGCGCCTCGAATTCGTAGCGCACGAATTCGAGCTGCGAGGTGCCCGAAAAGTCGTTAATCGGAAACACTGATTTGAAAACCGCCTGCAAGCCCTCGTCGAGCCGGCCACCCTCCGGTTCGGCGACCATCAGGAACTGGTCGTAGGACGCCTTCTGAACCTCGATCAGGTTTGGCATCTCGGCGACTTCCCGGATATGCCCGAAGAACTTGCGAACCCGCTTGCGACCGGTGAACGTCTGCTGCACCATCGTGGCCTCTCATGTCGTCGCCCGTGAGGGGCGAACCTTCCGAAGCGCGATTGACATCGCCTCCAGGGTGAATCTCGGAACGCTCTCAAGAGCGGCACGCATATGTCAGGACTTAAATCCTGAACTGGAACGCCAGGCTCGCAGAACGCAAAACGACGCGCGGGGTGCAGGGATGCACCCGCCCGTCAAAATCATATCCAAACGGACCGAAAAAGCCCGAAATCGCTGCTCTCCCAACAGCTTATGAGAGAACGCCGCCGTTCCCACCATATGCTGCGCTTTCGTGCTGCCGTCCCGATATGGGATGGCAATCGTGGAGATTCGAGGGACGCTCCCCTGAATCTCCACACTTTTCTGTGTACAACCGGCCAGAGCAGAGCTTGGCAGTTGCGCCCGGATGAAACGCGATTCCGATCGCGCCCATCCGGGAAATCTCGTTACAACTTACCGCCTCCGTTGTGGCGAGGCCGTCCCGGCCATCCACGCCTTTAGCGAAGCGATCCCCGGATCTCGTTGACGCTCGCCAAACTGACGAAGAAAACCGGATCTCGCTCAAAGAACTGCGGTTACTTAAGCTCAACCTTGGCGCCGGCCTTCTCAAGCTGCGCCTTGATTTTCTCGGCTTCGTCCTTGGCAACGCCGTCCTTGACGGGTTTCGGTGCACCTTCGACGAGGTCCTTGGCTTCCTTGAGGCCAAGGCCCGTGATGGCGCGAACTTCCTTGATGACCTCGATCTTCTTGTCACCGGCGGACGCGAGCACGACCGAGAACTCGGTCTTCTCTTCAACCGCAGCGGCACCGCCGCCAGCGCCCGGCGCCGCCGCAACCGCAACCGCGGCAGCCGCCGACACGCCCCATTTTTCTTCAAGCAGCTTCGCCAGTTCGGCAGCCTCGAGCACGGTCAGCGCCGAGAGGTCATCAACAATCTTCTGCAGATCAGCCATCGATGTGTTCCTTTAACGTATTCGGTTCGAACCAGATTCAACTTGCGAAGGGCCTCACGCCGCTTCGCCCTTTGAGGCATAGGCCTGAACGACGCGCGCGAGCTTGGCCGCGGGCGCAGTCGAGAGCTGAGCGATCTTGGTCGCCGGCGCCATCAGGAGGCCGACCAGCTTGCCGCGCAGTTCATCGAGGGACGGCAGCGAGGCCAAGGCCTTGACGCTGTCGACGTTCAGAACGGTTTTACCCATCGAACCGCCGAGAATGACGAAGTTTTCATTCGTCTTGGCGAATTCGACGGCAACCTTCGGCGCCGCCACCGGATCGTTGGAAGTCGCGATCACGGTCGGCCCCTTCAGCAGGGAGCCGATGGCAACGACGTCTGTGCCTTCAAGAGCAATTTTGGCGAGACGGTTCTTCGAGACCTTAACCGACGCACCCGCCTGCTTCATCTGCATACGCAGCTTCTGCATCTGGGCCACGGTGAGGCCGGAATAATGAGCGACGACCGCAACGCCCGTGGTCTTGAAGACCTCGTTCAGCGCCTCGACCGCCTCTTTTTTTGCCGCTCGTTCCACAGCAAGCTCTTTCCGTTTGGCGACCTTTGTCTCAAGGCTGAGGCCGCCGGGTTATACCCATCGTCCCGCCCAAAACCTGATCCCAAAGCACTTGTCCCACAAGACACCTGCCTCAAGACACACGCCGGGCGCGACGACAATTCAGTAGCCTGCCCTCCCGAGCTGACGGCCTGGCGGCCGGATGGCACGGGGTGTCGAGGTTCGAACCCAATTCGCAGCCACCGCTTGTCGCGATGAAAAGCGAAACCCGGTCTTCACCCGTCTATGCAGGCTATGCAATTAAGCCATTGGACAAACTTGCGTTCGGCCGTCGGCGCCCGCAGTCTCGGACAGGACGGAATCAACAGCACCGTCCCTGACGGGACGATCGAAGACCCCTGTTCGCACCCGCGCCCCAGCCAAATTGGCATCCTGTCCTCCCCGAACCATCCGAATGGACATGCGGAAAGGAAAGATCTCCAATCTCATTGGGTTTTTGGAAGCGAACACCGCCGCGCCAGCGAGAGCCAGCACGTCCGGAGCGTGGTGTTTAACGAATCTTTGCCACGCTGCCAAGTTCTAAATCATGCAATTTTCCGGCCAGCTTCAGAAAAGCTCGCACTGCACTCGACGACGTCAACGGGACCGCCTGCCGCGCGGTCAAGAAAAATCAAGGCAGGCCCGGAAAACTCCGATCCCGCCTTGCTTGTTGCAGATTCTCGGCCTCAGCCGAGCACGGTTCCCGGCTCGACCTTGACGCCCGGTCCCATGGTCGAAGACACCGCAATGCGCTGGATGTAGGTGCCCTTGGCGCCAGCCGGCTTGGCCTTCGCTACCGCATCCGCCAACGCCTTGATGTTCTCGACGAGCTTCTCTTCCGAAAACGAAGCCTTGCCGACACCGGCCTGCACGATACCGGCCTTCTCGACGCGGAATTCCACCGAACCGCCCTTGGCACCCTTCACGGCGCCGACGACATCCATGGTCACCGTGCCGATCTTCGGGTTCGGCATCATGCCCCGCGGACCGAGCACCTTGCCGAGACGGCCGACCAGCGGCATCATGTCCGGCGTGGCGATGCAGCGATCGAATGCGATCGTACCGCCCTGCACGGTCTCAACCAGATCTTCCGCACCAACGACGTCCGCGCCTGCTGCCTTGGCTTCCTCGGCCTTGGCACCGCGCGCAAACACGCCCACGCGCAGCGTGCGGCCGGTGCCGTTCGGCAGACTGACGACGCCGCGCACCATCTGGTCGGCGTGACGTGGATCGACGCCGAGATTCATGGCGATCTCGATCGTCTCGTCGAATTTTGACTTGGCGCGTTCCTTGATCAGCTTGATCGCCTCGGCGATCGGGTAAAGTTTTTCCCGATCAATGCCTTCGCGAGCCTTCTTCAAACGTTTTCCGGTTGCCATGGTTCGTTACTCCGCCACCTGAAGGCCCATCGAGCGGGCAGAGCCCTCGACCATGCTCATGGCCGATTCGACAGTGTCGCAATTGAGGTCCTTCATCTTCTTCTCGGCGATCTCGCGCACCTGCGCCTTGGTCACCTTGCCGGCGGAATCGCGGCCCGGCGCCTTTGAACCGGACTGGATTTTCGCCGCCTGCTTGAGGAAGTAGGACATCGGCGGGGTCTTCATCTCAAAGGTGAAGGAACGATCGGCATAGATCGTGATCACCACCGGAATCGGCGTATTCTTTTCTTCCTTCTGCGTCTGGGCGTTGAACGCCTTGCAGAATTCCATGATGTTGAGACCGCGCTGACCAAGCGCGGGACCGATCGGTGGCGACGGATTCGCCGCACCGGCCGGTACCTGCAATTTCAGGTATCCGGTCACTTTCTTTGCCATGCGTTACTCCTGTTGGTGGTTACGGCTTGAGACGGCTGGCGACCGCCCTCACCTCCCACGGCTTCCGCGGAAATTCCCTTCCGCACGTCATGGCCGGGCTTGTCCCGACCATCCACGTCTTCACAACCGTTCCACGACGAAAGACGTGGACGCCCGGCGGAACGCCGGGCAGACGGCTAAACCTTCTCGACCTGACCGAACTCCAGTTCGACCGGCGTTGCGCGGCCGAAGATCGACACCGCGACCTTCACGCGCGAGCGCGCCTCGTCGATTTCCTCAACCACGCCGGAGAACGACGCAAACGGCCCGTCGGCCACGCGAACATTCTCGCCAATCTCGAACGACACCGACGCCTTGGGCCGCTCCACACCTTCCTGCACCTGATGCATGATGCGCATGGCCTCGGCTTCCGAAATCGGCATCGGCTTGTTTTCCGCGCCGAGAAAGCCCGTGACCTTCGGAGTGTTCTTGATGAGATGGAACGCTTCGTCCGTGAGGTTCATCTTCACCAGCACGTAACCCGGAAAGAACTTGCGCTCGGTATCGACCTTGCGGCCGCGCCGGACCTCCGTGACCTTCTCGGTCGGCACCAGCACCTGCTCGAAGAGATCCTCAAGCCCCCGCTGCTTGGCCTGCTCCCGAATCGACTCCGAGACCTTTTTTTCGAAATTCGAATAGGCGTGGACGATATACCAGCGCATGCTCATGGTTCAGTTCCGTTGCGCGAGTCGCTCGTGTCTTCAATGAAGACTCAGGACGAACGTAATGAAAAAACGGATTAACTGATCCGTGAAGAAGAAGAAAATCGACGCCAGTGCCACCATCAGGAACACCATGATCGTCGTGACCGTGGTCTCGCGACGGGACGGCCAGGTGACCTTCGCAGTCTCGGTGCGCACTTCCTGCAGGAATTTGAACGGGCTGAAAGCCATCGTTGATGATCCGCGTTCGTTGCCGATCTGATTTCGGATGTCTGGACAGACTGTCTCGCGCGCCCACCCCTCCTTTGAGGGTAGTCGCCCAGCGGGCTCGACTGTCCGGGAAATTCAAGGCCGCGTCGGATATCCGTAAAATCGGGCCGACAGCAGGTGCCGCTATCTACTGCTGGCGGCTGGAAAGGTCAAGGGATGGTCAGCAGTCCTGCTAGGCAACAATGCTTGGGGACGATTGGAGATGCACGATTGACTGGCAGGAGTGGCAGGGCTCGAACCTGCGACCCCCGGTTTTGGAGACCGGTGCTCTACCAATTGAGCTACACTCCTGTGAGGGCTGCGTCGCCGCAGACCCTAGCCGTTTCAAGCATGACGGGCGCCCTGATTGCAAGTGGCAAGCAATCCCCGGATCGCGAGTTCCTGCGAGGCTGCCCCTTCTGGCCGACGCTGACGGCGCTCCGCGTCCCTACTCGATGATGCTGGCGACGACGCCTGCTCCGGCCACAAGTGCGGTCTACCGCACTTGTGCAAGGTTGAACTCGGTTGGTACTGACGGTTTGTTGCGGTGATCATTCAATGATCGACGCCACGACGCCTGCTCCGACGGTACGTCCGCCCTCGCGGATGGCGAAGCGCAGCTTCTCCTCCATCGCGATCGGCACGATCAGGTGCACTTCCATCGCG
>NZ_MWPQ01000056.1 GCF_002028545.1 Nitrobacter vulgaris | reverse complement strand
TTAGCCAAAAGCAATCGCGACTCATCAAAGGCCTCCTGTCCGAGACCGTGAATCACAAACTCAGCGCCGAAGGAATCACTTTTATGGGTCCCGACCCTAGATCGGTGCACAATCGGATATTTTCCCTGCCCAAGTAGTTCCTCGTTCTTCGAGATGATTTTTGCCGGTCCGCCCATCATGTCCACGTATAGTGGCGCGGAGTCCTTCGGTGATAACGGGATCAGGTTAGCCGGATTGCCGTCGTAGTGGCCGAGGAAGCGGTTGATTACCGCTCGCGCGTTGTTCTGCACATCCCCATGGTAGCTCCGCGCAGCCCACTGATCGCGCAGGCTCTTCGGCACCTCATACACGTTGTGAATCTCGTTGATAGTGACGCCTCGGGCAGCGTAGTGCAGCGCCTGCTTATTCAAGTTGGCGTAGGCGTCGCGTTGCGCGCGCAACACCTCTTGGATGCGTGCGTTGCCCCAGCGCGGCCAGCTGTGTCATCGTCATCGCTACTCCTTGTAATGCGCTCTCATCCAACTGACGCTTGAAGCTGAACAAAAATTGAAAAGGCGGACAACAGAAAAACTCCTAGGTAACCTTCGGCAATTACTAGGACCCGTTGCTGCTTGCCGCTGACAACCCCACGATCTTTTTATGGTCACGACTCTGTCAATATGACCTGGCGAACGATCTATTTGGTGCGGCGACTGAATGACTCGGCATACGCCTCGGTACGCGTATTAATGATCGGGTCATCCGAAGCTTCGATGCCGGTCGTCACATTGGTCGGCAGGAATAGCAGATCGTTCTCGATCTTCTTCGTATCCAACGCCTTGATGACTGCGATTTCTCCGAGTTCTATCGTCGGACGGCTATCCAGCCAGACTTTCGTAGCGTCCGCGGTTGGATCGTCAGCGGCGGCAACCTGCACCAAAAGGTGAAACTTGACCGGTCCTGCTTCGAGTGACGCCCGTAGATTGTCAGCTAATGCATTCGGAGGACGCTTCGCCGCCTCCTCGTCGGTTACGTAGGCCGGGCCGCTCTCCGGTACGATGCGATAGCGGCCAAACTTGCTCGTTTTTTGCGTGTTGGTAAACTTGAACGCGTTCACGCCGAAGAAGGGTTGCGTGCCGTAACTGACAGCCACAGGCCGAGGCGTGGTGACAAACGCTGCTGCCGCAGGGTGAATCGACAAGAATTTCTCGACCGGCGTCGGCTTGGGGACATTGGGACCGCTCGCACCGACGGCTTGGAGCAGAGCTAGAAAATCCTCGCCGGTTGCCACCGGAAACCCGTTGGCCGATATACAGACAATGTCTTGCTCGCTGCCATCCGAGAGACGAAACTTGATGGCCATGCCGCGGATACCGCCGGTCGAAGGGTGGGTGTCGGGCGCATCAGGGACGCCGCCTGCATTTGAGAATCGAATGACCAACGGCGTCGGAGCGCCTTTGAGAAATACAGCCGAGCTGAAGGAGTCCGCGCCTTGCGCCGGCGTGAAGATACCTTCAAACACGGCACCCTTGGCGTGGTTCGCGCGAACGCCCGTATGCTGGCCGTAGCGCGCGTTCATTTGATTGACCAGCCGAACGCCAAGCGGCTCGTCTTCGGCGCAAACGTTGGTAGCTCCTACCGCGATCGCCGCGAAGAATGCGATGCTCATAGCAAGACGTTGAAACGATCGCACGATGATCCTCTCTGATTACGAGAAGCGTATAAGGAAAGCTGCTAAAGGAGAACAGAACACCAGCGGTGAGTCTAAACTAAATCGCACGCCCAATATAGTCGGAACGGCAGACTGAAAACCATTTGCTCATCGTATTGGCTTCCTTCCTTCAATGCCGACGGTCAGCGCGAAGGTCCAAACGCCTTACCTCCATCCCCGCCATGTGCCGCTGGAAACGCGAGCGCGAGATAAGAGGCCGAGCCCGCGACGGTGCCAATGAGGAGGCTCGACATCATGCCGATACGCGGGATCAGCCAACCGGCCATGAAGGTGGCACCAAGCGCGATCCAGAAACCGAAGACCTCGGTCACGGGCGCGATGTCGGTATTTGTGAATCCCTGGTGCTTGAAGAGCGGCACCGATGAGGACAGCCGCCTGTTTCTCCGGTGGACGCACGCTCGTGATACGCCAACCGTCGAGCACCAGATCGAGCGTTGCGCCCGCGATTCCGAGTGCGATTGAGAAACCGACTGTCCACCAGATCCAATATCCTGGATTGCCAAAAGCGATCCCGGTCAGCATGGCCATGACAGCGAGAATGGCCACAATCAACCAACCGCGCCGCCGCCCGAGCATACGTCCGATTATCGGCGGATCGTATTGATCGAGAAATGGCGTCACACGAACTTGAATTTGTAAGCGAGGGTCAGCTTTGTTGACGCGAGGGGATCGTCGCTCCAATGTGCTACGGCTGGTCCAAGAAGTTCTTGGAGGCCGGTAAACGCGATTGACGGGCAATACATCCGCTCCGCGACCTTTGGCAAAGTGAAGGACTTTGGCGAGAGCTTATGGATGGACGTTTGATGAGGGGCGGGGGCTTCTCACGACGGAAGTATACCGACGCGCATGGAATAGGCCGTCACGTCGCGACGGAAATCGACGATCATTCGTTCGAATAGTGCGAATGCTTCAAGCTGAAATTCCGCAACGACCTTGTGCGGCGGAAGCCCGCGGTCGCCGATCCTGCGCTTGAGATGGTCGAGGCGTTCCGATTGCTCTGACCAGAGGTGATCGATTAGCGCCATCATCAGCCGGCGAAGGATATCAATAAACATCGTCTCACCCATGCTGGCTATCTTGCCGTCGATCCAGCGATCGGCCGCCGCAGTGATGAGCTGGGTGAGGACCTTTGCGTCGGCTTTGGGATCGCTCGATGGAGGTCTGATATCAATGGCAAGAGTCAGGACGGACCGGATGGCGTGATCCAGCCCGGCAATGTCCCATGGAGCGGTTGGCGTGGCGAAACGATTTATCAGGTCGTCGACCGTCTCATGACGCAGGCGCTTTACCAACATGAGCGTGTCGCTTCCATCGCGGATGCTTTGCCGCAAATCGAAAACGTTGTCGCGCTGGCGTTGAATGATTGTGTCGAAACGCAGGAGTCCAAGGCGGCGATCGAAACTGCGCATTTCATGCCGCTTCTGCGCCGCCTCGATCAGGAGGGTCGCAACCGAAGGCGCGATCGTGGCGGCTTGTTCTGTTAACAGTGTTGGTGGCGCGTTGATCGCAGCAGTCCGCAGAAACTCGTCTTGAAGCGAGGCGTGAATAACCGATCGCCCCGGATCGCCTTGCCTTCCGGCACGACCGCGCAATTGTTCATCCATCCGCCCGTGATCGTGATGGGTGGTGCCGATAACCAGCAGCCCGCCTGCGGCAATCACCCTGGCGCGTGTTAGCGCATCGGCGTGTTCGCCGCCAAGCCGTATATCCGTGCCCCGGCCGGCCATTGCGGTGGCGATCGTCACCGCGCCCGGAGCGCCGGCTTCAGCGATGATCTGGGCTTCGCGGGCGTGATGCTTGGCGTTAAGGACGGAGAAGGTGCGGCTTGAACCTGGATTCTGAGCTGGTGCGTTTTGCTGCCGCCAGCCGTTGGCTTCAAGCATCGCTGCCAATGCTTCCGATCGTTCGATTGATGGAACGCCGATCAGCACGGGCTGACCGCGCGCGGCGGCGTCTTCCAACTCCCGCAGGATCGCTTGAAACTTACCGGCGGCGGTGGAGTGCAGCACGGTTTCGTCGACACGGATCATCGGTCGGTGTGTCGGGATTGAAATCACGTCGAGGCCGTAGATATCTCGGTATTCTTCTGTATCCGCTTTTGCTGTGCCGGTCATGCCAGATAGCTTGGCGTAGCGCTGGAAATAGGTCTGGAACGTGATCGAGGCGAGCGTACGTGTTTCCTCTCCGATGGCGCAACCTTCCTTGGCTTCGAGGGCCTGATGCAGCCCTTCATCATAGCGCCGCCCTGGCATCGGTCGGCCCGTCAGCCGATCGACAATGGTCACGCTGCCGTTCTCAACCACATAGTCGCGGTCGCGCGCGAGCATCACATGAGCCCGCAGCGACTGCATGACGTGGTGGAGCAGCGAGATCGACGCAATGTCATGCAGCGTCGTCGAAGCCTTCAGCAATCTTTGTTGCTGCAGCCGCAATTCGATCTCACTGTATCCCGCCTCGGTCAGCGCGACGCGCCGACGATGATCTATCTCGTAGTGCGAGGGCTGCAACGAGGCGACCTCGGCATCGATCGCGTGATAAAAGCCGGAGTGATCGCCAAGCGGCCCAAACAGCGCCAAGGGCATGCTGGCCTCGTCGATCAGGGTAGCGTCGGCCTCGTCAACCAATGCGAATGCATGGCCGCGCTGCACAGTTTCCGCGGCCGAAAATTTCAGGTTGTCGCGCAGATAGTCGAAACCGAACTCGCTGGCGATGCCATAGGTAATATCGCAACGATAGGCTTCGCGCCGGCTGTCGTCGTCCATCTCCTGCGTGATGACGCCGGTGCTGAGTCCGAGCAAGTCGTAGAACGGCCGCATCCAGGCGGCGTCGCGTTCAGCCAGATAGTCGTTCGGCGTGGCGACGTGAACGCCCCGGCCCGTCAAAGCATTGAGCGCGCAGACGAGCGCGGCGGTTAGCGTCTTGCCTTCACCGGTCTTCATCTCAGCGAGATGACCGTCATGAAGGGCGAGAGCGCCGATGATCTGCACCGGAACAGGGTGCTCGCTCAGCGCACGCCACGCAGCTTCGCGAGCCAGCGCGAAAGCCTCTTGCTTGATCCCATCGATGGCCGAGCCGGCCTGCACCCGCCGGCGCAGTTCGGCAACGCGATCAAGCAGCCCGCCGGAAGATAATCGTCGACAATCCGATTCCTGGGCAAGGATCCGGTCGGCTGTCGTTTCGTATTGTGTCAGTTTCCGACGAGTGCCGAAACTAAGCGCGCGCCTTGCCAGGCGTGGGATCATTGAAACTCAAAAAGAATCGGCATCGTAAAAGCAAACTGAGTACCGCCGACGTCGTTCGGAGGCTGAGGCAAGGGCTGCGCGCGTTGCAGGAGTTCGAGCGTTTCACGATCGAGAGCTGCAGAACCGCTGCCTTTCGCGATTTGGCTGGAAATAACGTGACCATTGCGGTCAACGATGAAGAACACCCGCGCTGTTCCGGTTTCATGGTGGGCCTGGGCATCCCGCGGGTATCGCTTATTGCGCTGAAGGTGAAGGGCCAGCTTCCGTTTCCAGCTCACGAGTGGCGCCTTACGTGCAGCCGCGGCGGTTGGCGCCGTCGTGACGGACGAGGCGACCACCGGTGGCGTTGCGTTCGGAGTCTTTTCTTTCTCTTCTTTTTTCTCCTCCTCCTGTTTCTTCTGCTCAGGAGGGGTCTCCAGCGCAACATCCGGTTCGGCTACCTGCGGAAGCGGCGGTTCGGGCTCCGGCTCCTTCTCGGTCTTGACTTCGGCCTTCTCCTGAGGCGGAGGAGCCTCGTCGGTCTGCATTTGCTCTTCGCCCGGTGCGACGTCTCGGGCCTCGGCGTCGCGGAATGACTCAGTCGTAAAATCGACTTCGATTGCCGTGACGGTATCGAATGTATCTCCTTCGGCCGGAGTCATGAGCAGCGCGGCCGCGACCGCGCCATGTAGCGACAACATTGCAACGAAGCAGGTGCCCCAGCGCAGCATTTCTTTCCGCGTAACGTGGCTGTAAAGGCGCGACATGCTCATTGCGCGGTTTCCCCGGCTCCGCTCGCGGACTCAAGCCCGACCAGGGCGATCTTCAGATACCCTGCAGACCGCAAATCGTTCATCAGCGACATCACCTCGCCATAGGGAACGGTCTTGTCAGCGCGAACGAACAGACGCTTGCTGTGATCCGACGATGTCAGCGAGGCCAGCGAGGCAGCTAGCGCCATACGCGAGAGCGGCGTCTCCCCGACCGCCAGCGTACGGTCGGCCTTGAGCGTAATGAAGATCGGCTTTTCCGGACGTGGCTGGCGCACCGCCGTCGATGCCGGCAGGTCGACAGGGATGTCGACGGTCGCCAACGGCGCGGCAATCATGAAAATAATCAATAGCACGAGAATGACGTCGATGAACGGCGTCACGTTGATGTCGCTGACCTGCGTCATCTCGTCCTCGGACGATGCCGACTGAAGCGAAACGCCCACGGGTGTTACTCCTTACTCCGCAGCTATCCGATGAGGTATCATCTCCGCACGATTGAGATCTCTGCTCACCATGCGCATCAGCTCCGCCGAGCCGTCTCCGAGTAAGCCGCGATAGCCGGTGATGGAGCGCGAAAACATGTTGTAGATCATCACCGCCGGAATCGCCGCGACAAGCCCCATGGCTGTCGCCAGCAAAGCCTCGGCGATGCCAGGCGCGACGACGGCGAGGTTGGTGGTTTGCGTCTTCGAAATGCCGATGAAGGCATTCATGATGCCCCAGACGGTGCCGAAAAGCCCGACAAACGGCGCGGTCGATCCGATAGTGGCCAGAATGCTGGTCCCGCGGGTCATGCGCCGTGACGCGGCCGCCTCAATGCGGCTGAACAGCGAAGCGACTCGTTCCTTGACCCCGTCATGGTTCATGGCGTCCTGCGAACGATGAATCTCAACGCGCGCGGCCTTGGTAAGGATGGCTATATCACTGCCGGACTGCTGCAATATCTTGCTCGCCTCATCGAGTGAGCGAACGTCTTCCACCCTATGAAGGTCGCGCACAAGTCTGCTTCGCGCGCTGAGCAACTCAATTGTCTTGGCAAGCCATACCGACCAGGTCACGACAGAAGCGAGCGCCAGACCGATCATCACCGCTTTCACAATGGAGTCGGCCGCCATGAACATGCCTATAGGCGTCAGTTCATGCGGCAGGATCGATTCGGAGACCTCGACTAGTTCGGTCGCCGGCGGCGTTTGATGTTCGACTGACGGCGTCGCCGGCGCAGCCGATTGCTCGGCGGGAGACGTTTTTGCGTCAGGTACGGCCTGCGACGTGGGTTGCTGGGAATTAAGTTGTGTCGTCTGCGGTGCCGCAGGCGTTGATTGCACGCCTAGCGAAGGATTTTGGCCAGAAGAAACGGCGTCGTGCGAGCCGGGCCGCGATAATGACTGAGCGTAAGCGGGGTGCGGTCCAACCGCCAACATCACCAACATCAAGAGGCTTGCAAGCCCGACCGCTGAAGCCTTTGCGATCCGCATTCGGTCGTTTCTCACCATTGTATGTGAGACATTCAAAGACAGCTTCATGGTGAAAAACTCTACAATCATGCACCGGTCTGGGCCATCCGAGCGGGCCAAGAACGAGTGCGCAGGCATCTGGCGAGTGGTCTAGCGTCTGGGCTTTCCAAATCAAACAGGCAAACCGGCAAACATTTTTAGAATCTCTTTAAGAGACGCAGCGAGGAGACGCTGTTTACTCGCGCGGGTTGATTTCGTTTGGGATACGCAGATGGACGGCGTTAGAACTTCTATAAAAGGCTTCAAATTGTGCCTCAGATATATTGCTCAACGACAATGTCTAAAGCTAATGACGGACCGCCGTCGCGGATACTGTTTCTGTTTCCGTAGGGGTCGGCAATCGAGGAATTGGGGGCAATGGTTATTTCATCGGCAGATCATACGGGTGGTACAAGCAGTGTTGACAGACAAACAGAGGATACGTCGGTAGTTGGATGGGGGAGAGCAATGATCGGCGTTGCCGCGGTCATGTTGATCCCCGATTTCGCCGATGCTCAGCCAGCGCCCAGCGGAGAAGATCTTCCGCAGGTTCGTGTCACGGCGCCAAAGCGGCAAGCCAAGAAAAGAACCACACATCACGCGCCTGCACACGTTGCCCCAGCGCCAGTTGCCGCTGCCACGTCGAGCAACGTTCAGGTCAATCCCATGCTCGGCGACGCGCATGGCGTCACTGGCTATCAGGCGCCTGCGCAGGCAGGAATGGCCCGTCTTCCGGTGCCGCTCTCCAATACTCCGCAAACCGTCAACGTGGTGACGCAGCAGGTGATCCAGGAGCAGCGGGTTCTCACCATGGAAGATGCGCTGCGAACGGTGCCGGGCATCACCTTCGGCGCCGGCGAAGGCGGCAATCAGGGGGATACGCCGATTGTGCGCGGCTTCGCGGCACGCGGCGACATGTACCGCGACGGCCTTCTCGATCCGGGCTGGTACACGCGCGACATGTTCAGCAGTGATCGCGTCGAAGTTTACAAAGGGCCGTCGGGATTTGCCTTCGGTCGTGGTTCGACTGGCGCCGCGATCAACACCGTCTCGAAGGTGCCGCAAGCGACCACCTTCGTGAATAGCACCGTCAGCGGCGTCAGCAGCGGCGGTTATCGCGCCGATGTCGATGCCAATGGGACACAGGGGAATTTGTCCGGCCGCATTGCTGCGATGTATCAGGACATTCCTGTCCAGGACCGAAATCACATTTTCGCAAGGCGCTGGGGTGTCGCGCCGTCGCTCAAAGCGGAGTTTACGCCGGATACCCGCGCAATCTTCAGCTATGTTTATCAAGGCGAGGATGGCGTGCCGGATTACGGTCATCCATATCTGCCGCCGCCGGTTTACAGTTCGGTGACCGGCGCGAGGACCAACCCTGGCTATTTCGGCAATGGCACGGCGACACCGCCGATACCGGTTCCCCGCCAAAATTTTTACGGCGTGGCTGGTGGCCCTCTGGCCGACCGTCAGGTCACTAATACCCACATCGCGACAGCCCGGTTCGAACATGATTTCGACGACGGCTTGAAGATTTCGAACTCGACCCGATACGTCAGTGTCGACCGCATGGCGCGGCCGACCCCACCGCGTAGCCTTGGTGATGCGAATAGCACTTTCGTGGTACCTCAGCCAGCAGCTGGGCCTGCGATAGCGCCGCCGCCGCCGGGCTATCCGGTCGAACTGATGACGATCGGGCGTCAACACTTCGAGACGTTGACCGATAACACGCTGTTCATCAATCAGACCGATCTGACCGGCAAGTTTCACACCGGCAGCTTGGAGCATACCTTCACGCTGGGTGCTTTAGCCTCGCAGCAAACCCGCGCTCAGATACGTGCCAATTACTGCTTGCCAACCGATCCGGCGTGCCGGACCAGCGCCTTTGCTCCGGTCGATACGACCTATGGTGGACCGAACAACGGTTTCCTCTTGCCGAACTACACTATCTCGACGGACTACGCGGTTTATGGCTTCGATCAGGTTAAGATCAACGAGTACTTCGAATTGCTCGGATCGATCCGCTACGACGATTTCCGAACGACCTATACCAATCTCGCGGCGGTACCGCCCGCGAGCCAGCAGCTCAGTCGGGCCGACCAGATGGTCGCCTGGCGCGTCGGCGGTGTCTTTCATCCGACCCATAATGCAATGGTCTACGCTGCCTATGGCGTGTCGAATAATCCGGCGGCGGAGTTCGACGTGCTGAGCGACGCCGGCAACAACGCGGCGAACTCCAGGCTAGCTCCCGAGCGCAACACGACGATGGAAGTCGGCACCAAGGTCGATCTTCTACACGGCAAGTTGACGTTGAGCGGTGCGGTGTTCCGTATCGAGAAAACCAACATGCGCATTCCGATCGATCCGGCCACGAATGCGGCGCTGGTGCTCGGCGGTGTGGCGCGCGTGGATGGTGTGGAAGTGGGCGCCGCGGGCAAGCTCACCGATAAGTGGGGCGTGTTCGCGGGCTACAGCTATCTCGACTCCAAGATCCTCAATACGACCGATCTTGCGCAGTTGGGCAACCAGCTTCCCCAGACGCCACCGCATAACTTTACGCTGTGGACCACTTACGAACTGACGCCACTGTGGACTGTCGGTGGCGGTGCCGTTTATGCGGCGCAAACCTTCGCCAATGTCCAGAACACAAACTACGTGCCCAACTACTGGAAGCTCGATCTGATGACGAGCTATAAGCTCACGAAGGACTCGATGCTGCAGCTCAACATCTACAACCTGACGGATGAGCTGTACTACGCCCAGTATTACCAGGGTCACGCCGTTCCGGCCGCCGGGCGGACCGCGATGTTGACTTACCGCTATAGCTTCGTGCCGCCGCCGCCGGTCGCACCGGATTATCCGGTGAAGGCCGAGCGTTACGTGAGCAAATAACTTTTACGGTAGGTCGAGGATAACGATATCGGAGCCGGCGTCGTAAGGCGCCGGCTCTTTATCTCAAGGAGCGCCCCGGTGCTAGTGCGAGTTCCGAATGTCTTGACGCCGGAGCAGGTGCAACATTGCCGAGATGTGATGGCGCGTGCCGAATGGGTGGACGGGCGGATTACGGCCGGGCATCAATCGGCGCAGGTTAAGCGCAATCTGCAATTGCCGGAGGGAACGCCGGAAGCCCGCGAGCTCGGTGACATTGTACTGGCGGCCCTCAACCGCAATCCGCTGTTTGTGTCCGCGGTGCTTCCGAAGACGATCTTTCCGCCGCTGTTCAACCGCTACGATGCTGACGGCGAGATGAATTTCGGCTCGCACGTCGACAACGCCATCCGTATGGTTCCTGGCACAGGAATGCGTGTGCGGACTGACGTCTCGTCGACGCTGTTTCTTTCGTCTCCGGAGGAATACGACGGAGGCGAGCTGGTCATCGAGGACACCTACGGTACCCATTCCGTGAAGCTGCCGGCCGGCGACATGATCGTGTATCCTGGCACCAGCGTCCACCATGTCACCAAGGTGACCCGGGGCTCACGTGTCGCGTCGTTCTTCTGGACCGAAAGCATGATCAGCGAGGCGTCGCGACGCGCCATGATGTTCGATCTGGATATGTCGATCATTCGTCTCAACGCTGACCACCCCGAGCATCCGACCGTGGTGTCGTTGACCTCACTTTATCACAACCTGCTGCGACAATGGGCGCAGACCTGAATCCAACGTGCATGGCCCGAGCGCGGCGAGACAAAGATTGCTGAAACGGCCGTGAACGCTGAAGCTGATGCATCACGCAACAATAGCGATCAGTCGGTATTGTTCGACTGAGGGTCTGCTGTCCCGTAACGCAACATCCCGCCACGCTCTTCGAGCCAGAGGCGGATCTGGTTTGCGGTGACGGATCCGACGCCCGGCTCGGACAACAACTCGTCCCAGGTGTAGGCGGCGGCAATCACGGCGAGATGGCGGCTGCGCTTGGCGACAGTCCTGCCGCCGATCGAGGCGTGACGGCCATGAAGCAGCGCTTCCACGGCGCGACGCGGCAGGTTGCGGCGCGGGTCTTTCTCGCGTGGCTTCGGGCAAAACGCTCGCACGTCGTGCTCTTCGATATCGAGCTGCACGGCGATGCGCCGATGATCCATGCCGAGTGTGCGCAGGATCGCGACCTCGTCGCGTAGCAATGCGAGGAAGCGGCGCCGGTTGTAATCTCGCTGACGCGGCGACGAATCCTGCTGGACGGAGAGATCATCCTTAACCGGCGTGAGCACGGGCAATCTCCTCGTATTGGTGGATGTTTGATTCAATCGCGCTACACCTCTAACCTGGTCTTTGATCGAGTATGATCTTGTTCAAAACCGGCTTCCACTCTGCGCTGGCGTAACCCTAAGGGTTGGAACCGTGACGTCGGTCCCTCAGGCTTTGGCAGGCCCCTTCATCACCGTTCGTCACGTAATATTTAGGGTCAAAGGGAAGGCGATGGGCAGTACGCGTATCCGTACCTTGACTGAGTAGATGGGTCTTTGTCTGAGCACGCTCGCGCCAGCATCATTGTGTATCCGACGTCCGGCTGATCAACCACGGTTTTCAGATACCGGTCTCCAGGAGAGGCTCGCGCGATAAGAGCGACAGATGTCGCTCACTGGAACATGACGAAGCCTCAGTTTTTTGCACCTACATTTGTAGAGCTTCCAATAGCAGACGAGATCGCGATACACCTTTGCCTCGCCTTGGAACGGAAAACCGATTATTGTCCGGGGCATGGTAGAATGTCGGAAACCAGGCTTACTGGACGTCAGCGCATAGCGGGGCTATCGCGCTTGCAACTCCTTGGGCTTAACTTACTGTCGGCCACATCCAACTTCTGATGCACAAATGACGATCAAAATATGGTCTCGCATCCATACGTGGACATCGCTCGTCAGCATGTTGTTTTTGCTGATGCTATGCGTGACCGGGTTGCCGCTGATCTTTCATCATGAGATTGATGAGCTATTCGAAGAGGAAATATCCGCGCCCCCGATGGCAGCGAATACCCCTCGGGCATCGTTGGATCGTGTAGTTGAGGCTGCCCAAAAACTATACCCCGGCCAATTCATCCTTTTCATGCAGCCAAGTCAGACTGAACCGGTAGTGAGTGTTGCGACATCGCCCACTGCAGTTCCACTCCCGGGCATGTTCCGTCGCACGACGTTCGATGCGCGGACCGTTGAAGTACTGGGAGATGAGGTGCCGCATCTGGACGTCATGAACATCATATTGCGGATTCACAGAGATATGTTCGTCGGTCTGCCCGGCGAGCTTTTTCTCGGCGTGATAGGTCTTGTTTTCGTGGTCTCTATCGTGTCGGGCATTGTCGTTTACTGGCCGTTCATGAGGCGGCTGGATTTCGGCTCGATTCGCTACACATCGTCTCGTGTGAAGTGGCTGGATGGGCACAATCTTCTGGGTATCGTGACCGTAACCTGGGCACTGGTTGTGGGGCTGACGGGCACAATCAACACACTTGCGAGTCCGTTGTCCGACCTCTGGCGTGCTCAGTACTTGCCAACCCTGCTTGCTTCCTATGTAGGAAAGCCGGTTGCGCGAATTCCGTCCATTCAAGCAGTCGTTGATAACGTACAAGAGAAATTCCCGGACCGGATCATCACGCAGGTCATCATGCCGACCTCTGGCCGTTTCGGAAGCCCGCAACACCTCATCGTGGGGACCAAGGGCAGCACGCCATTCACGGCTCGGATGCGTGAACCCATTCTGGTCGATGCAAACGACGCGTCAAACATGATTGCACCGCAGGTTCCTTGGTATCTCAAGGTATTGCAGGTTTCACGTCCGCTTCATTTTGGAGACTATGGGGAGTTGCCTCTAAAAATCATCTGGGCGCTTTTCGATATTATTACGATCATCATCCTGTTGAGCGGCCTTTACTTATGGGCAATTAAAAAGCGATCCTTTGGGATCGATCGCGCCTCTCGCAGCATACCTCGGATGGTTGATCCGAAGCGTGAGTATTGAATGGCTCAAATCCACATTCCCCGGCAAAAAGTCGTCCACAGAACGGTTTGGGAAGTCTTCCGTGTGCCTGTCCTTATAGCCGCTGTCACCACAGCAGGGCTGACGTTTGCTCTTTTTGGCAATGGTCTTTCGGACGCGATCTCGTGGTTGGCGCTCGCTGTGCCGGTAGCAATCGCAACTTTTTACTGGATTAAGGGCCGGTCTGTCTCCCGAAGAAGTGTCTGTGGTAAATCAGGCCTTCACCGCTTAACCCCAGGCACGTAATACGCGTCGAGCTTTGACTTGAGTCTGGTCTGGGGCTGACAAGGCTGGCTCTTTTTCTTGCTGGGGAGAGTCATCACCCGTCGCAGATGGCGCGAGCTGCGGGACATATCGGCGCTGTGGCTTTCAGTCTCCGCGCAATGAAACTCGCGCATTAAGCTTGATGTTGCGGCCTCGGGTTAAATCTGGAACTGAACGCGACGGCTCGATGCTCGTCCGCGGTGCATATTAACACTACCCCCTAGATGTCGTTGACCAATCCATCGCGTCGATCGAAGTGTGTCGCACGATTGGAGATCGACGATGTTCGAGGTAGCCCTATTTTTTGTTGTAGTTGCGATGGGTGCTGTTGTTGTGAAGCTCTATGAGTGGCGGCAGGACGTGCTCTATGGCCCTTATCTAAGGCCGGATGATCCTTCAGAATTGTAGTGGATCCACGCTGGCGCCTGACCGCTGGCGTTGTCTTCGCCTCTTACGTCGCCATCCACGCCCGCTGCGACCAAATGGGATGCGACCACTTTGCTGAGAAGCAAACTGGTCGAGGCCATGATCCTTGTCATGGCGATCTCGCCAGTAGGTCCTGAAGGCGCTCCAGGTCTGTCGACGACTATTTTAGTTTCCGCATCACCCATTCGGCTCTCGGATAGGAACATGGGCTACACGTAAGTTACTGAGCCTTGGCCATCTTCGGTCGAGATGACGGCCCCTGCGCGTCGGTTGCCGGGAGCCGGTTCGATGGCAATGCCGGGTCCGGCGATCGGAAGGCGGCGTCGGCCGGGTTTCCCTGCGATGGTCGTTGAGCAGCGGTTACCGGAAGCACGATCACTTTCGCTCCGACCTTCACCCGCTCATAAAGGTCCATGACGTCCTCATTGGTCAGCCGGATACAGCCGGACGAAACCCGCTTCCCAATCGTATCGGGCTTGTTGGTGCCGTGAATCCTATATTCGGTCTCGCCTAGATACATCGCCCGAGCGCCGAGTGGATTGCCGGGACCGCCTGCCATAAATCGCGGCAGATAAGGCTGGCGAGACAGCATCTCTGCAGGTGGACGCCAATCCGGCCATTCTGTTTTGCGGGCCACAGCTTGCTCGCCGGACCATGTAAAACCTTTGCGGCCAACACCGATACCGTAGCGCATCGCTTGCCCGTCGTTCAAAACGAGATAAAGAAATGTGTTTCCTGTATCGATGATGACTGTGCCTGGCGTCTGGTGGCTGACGTAGTCAACCACCTGCCGAACAAGTCTACCGGGAGCGTCAGCGGCTTTTGGTGTTTCGACCCGAGGCGCGGGGGCAGGGATTGCAGCTTGAGTTGACGCTACACGAATTGAAGTTGATACGTGAGCTGGGGGCGACGGTACCTGGACTAAGCGCGCGGATGGCCTCCGTACTGGTTCGACCCCCGCAGGGCGAGACAGCAAAATGTACCCCAATGCGGCAGCGGCCACGACGCCGACTGCAACTCTTCCTGCGACCGGAAGTGTTATCGACTCTGTCTTTCCACGTTTGGCCCGCTTACCCATATTTCTTCCCAGATCCATTTTCTCGGAAGAAGTATCTCAGCAAATTATAATAAACTTTGAAGCGATTCCGCTTGGGCCGGAGATCGTCAGGCGTCGTTAATGCTCGTTTGGCAAACCAAAATCAGCCTCTAGTTACGGTAAGCGGGCTAACCCGCTTCACCGCGATCGGCGACCGTGAAGAACACGGTGCGTGGCCGAGGAGGCAGGAGATCCAGGAGACTCAAAGATTGAGATCACTCAGGCTCGGATGATCATCCGGGCGGCGGGCGCCGATAGTCCAATGGAAGAGGCGTGCGTTCTCTGTGATCGAGAGGTCGTTGATGCTGGCATGGCGAACAGCCATGAGGCCAGCTTCGTTGAACTGCCAGTTTTCGTTACCATAAGAGCGAAACCAATTGCCGCCCGCGTCTTGCCATTCGTACGCAAAGCGCACGGCGATGCGTGAATCGCTGAATGCCCACAATTCCTTGATGAGGCGATATTCTCGTTCCTTCTCCCATTTGCGGGTCAGGAACTCGACGATCGCGTCGCGGCCGGAGAAAATCTCATTCCGGTTCCGCCAGCGGCTGTCCGAAGTATATGCGAGGCTGACCTTTTCTGGATTGCGGGAATTCCAGCCGTCCTCGGCTCCTCGCACCTTGAGGACCGCGGTTTCGTGCGTGAACGGCGGGACTGGCGGACGAACTTCGGACATTTGTAATTCTCCTGTTGATGTTAGCGATGGCACGCAGGCCCGACTTTCAGTCGGGGCATCGTGGCCGGTGTGCTCAGAAATTCCAGAAGCGTTGTCAGAATTGTCGTGAGCAGTTCGTCCCTGGAGTTGGAACAATAAAAGGGACAAATCAAATGGCCAAGCTGATCTTTCAGATCGTCCCTATCGAACCATGGACCTGAACCATCTTCGCCTGCCATCGATGGCGTGAACTAACTGTCATACAGCGGCGGTAATTTCGAACCCTTCTATTGGGGGTCCGAGATGAGCAAAACCATCGAGATTATTCGCGGCGACGGCGGTGATGAGCCGCCATGCCTTGAGACTGGAAACCCGCGTTTTGGAGATCTTGTCGCGCGGCGTTTGAAGCGCCGGGACGTGCTCGCTGGCGCGCTGGCTACAGCGGTCGCCGCGTTGTTCGTTCGCCCTGGTGATGGACGAGCCGCCAAGGACCGCCTCGATTTCAAACCAGTCCCGGTCAGCCGTGCCGATAGGGTGGCCGTTCCCGAAGGATACCGCGTGCAGTTCATCCTGCCATGGGGCGAGCCAATCCTGGGCCGCATGCCAGCCTTCACGATCGACAACAGCGGCGAGGATCAGGCGATGCAGGTCGGTAGTCTGCGGATTCCGATGAAGTCGCCCGGGCATTCCGAGATGATGCCGCCCATAGATTCCGACATGATGTCGCCCAGGGCGCGTGCCTCGCTGGCTGCTAAAG
>NZ_MWPQ01000039.1 GCF_002028545.1 Nitrobacter vulgaris | reverse complement strand
CGTCACGGTGGAGGCGGTGGGTATGCTGTTCGGGTTGGACCTGTTCGGCAAAACCCTGGCGCCGCTGGCCTACAGCCGCTGGCGCAGCCGCATCGATACAGAAAAGCCGGTCACCCGCTTGTTGGTGGACAAGCTCACCCGCGAGCAGGCCGACTCCATCATTCGCACGCTGCAGCGAGCGATGATCGTTAAGGCGCTGCATGAGGAACTGAAAATCGAGCGCGAGCGGGTCGATGACGACATGATCCGCGAACTGCGCGAAATCGCGCTGCGCCACCGCGACGGGCCGACGCGGTTGCGCACGGAGTTCCGCGTATCTCAGACGCAGGAGGTCGAGTTCATCGACAAGCTGCGTGAGGCATATGGTGTCGATGCCGACTATGCAAATCATCAGCTCGAGCGGTTGGGGCGCATAGGTTACTCGCTCGACGAGCAGGTTAACTATGTGCACACGGCCCTGACGATGATCGGGCTGACCCAGACCTTCTCGCGCTTCGTGCTCGTTGTCGGCCACGGTGGGAAGACCGAGAACAACCCCTACGAGTCGGCGCTGGACTGCGGCGCCTGCGGTGGCGCCAGCGGCCTGGTTAATGCCCGGGTGTTCGCGCAGATGGCCAACAAGGCCGCGGTGCGCGAGCGGCTGGCGGCCATGGGCATCACCATCCCGGAAGACACCTGGTTCATGCCCGCGCTGCACGTCACCACCACAGATGCCATCGAGTTGTCCGACCTTGACCTGCTGCCGCCGCGCCATCTGGTGTATCTGGACCGCCTGCGCGAAGGCCTGCGCGCGGCCTCGCGGCTGACGGCGGCCGAGCGCATGCCCAAGCTTCTGCCGGACGCGAAGGCGATCGAGCCGGCCGAAGCCTGGCGCCTGGCGAACCGCTTGGCGGTGGATTGGGCGCAGGTCCGGCCGGAGTGGGGGCTGTCGGGGAACGTATACGGCATCGTCGGCCGGCGCGCGCTCACCGAAAACGCGGATCTAAAGGGCACCGCCTTTCTGTTATCTTACGACTGGCGCTGCGACCCCAAGGGCCGGCTGCTGGAAAATTTGCTCGCTGCCCCGGTGGTGGTGGGCCAGTGGATCAACCTCGAACACTTCTTCTCCACCGTGGACAATGCCCATCTGGGCAGCGGCAGCAAGGTCTACCATAACGTGTCCGGCCGCTTCGGCGTGATGACCGGTAACCTGAGCGATCTGCGGACCGGCCTGCCGATGCAGACGGTGATGCGCGAGGGACGGCCTTACCACGAGCCGATGCGTCTGATCGCGCTGATCGAGGCGCCGCTGGACTTTGCCGGCCGTGTGCTGGAACGCGTGGTCAAGGTCAAGAGTCTGGTGCTTGGCGGGTGGATTCGCGCCATCGTCATCGACCCCACTCAGGGTTACAAGCCTTTTGTCTTCAACAATGGCCAGTGGGAAGAGCGTCCGGCTCTGATTGCTCCTGCCGAGAAGGAACACTCCGCATGAACGAGATCAAACTGCATCCGCTGAAAAAGCTGGAAATCATTCTTCAGGGCGAGCACAGGGAATTCGCCACCGACTTGCTCGATCGCGCCGGGGTCAAGGGCTACACCATCATCGGCAATCTGTCCGGGAAGGGCGCCCACGGCATGTACGAAGGGCACTTGATGTTCAATGAAGATGACGTTCTCATCATGATCATCGCCGCCGTGCCGCAAAGCCTGTTCGATCCGCTGCTCGAGGGTTTCCAGCCGTTTTTCGAGGCCCATTCAGGAGTGCTTTTCGTCAGCGACATCCAGGTCGGTCGCCTGGTCAAGTTCATGGCGTGAGCGGAATTGCTGCGGATGCTTGGGCGAGGCCAGCAGCCGTGCTTGCTGGGTGATGAACGCCAGGAAGGACTGCGCCACCGCCGATAGGCGTTTACCTTTGCGGTGCACGACGAACCACTGCCGCACGATAGGAAAACTTTCCACATCGAGGGTGACCAGGCGGCGTATCGCCAGCTCCAATTCCAGGGTGTGCAGCGACAGGATGCCGAGCCCCAGTCCGGCTTCGACAGCTTGCTTGATGGCCTCGTTGCTGCTCATTTCCATCACTGAGTGGAATTCCACGCCGAGACGCGAAAAATGACGCTCCGCGGCGTTTCGCGTGCCCGAGCCGGGCTCGCGTGTAATGAACGGCTGGTGACCCAATTCCACCAGCGGAATCTTGCGGCGTCCGGCGAGTGGATGCTCGGGCGAGGCGATGACCATTAGCGGGTTGTCGAGAAATGCGCGCGCGACGAGCTCACCGTCCTCGGGCGGCTGCCCCATGATGGCCAGGTCCTGGTTCGCCGCTGAGAGCGTCTCGAGGATATGCGTCTGATTGGACACCTGCAGCCGTACCTGCACCCTGGCATGGCAGGCGCAGAAAGCTGCGATGAGCTTCGGCATGAAGTAGTTGGCCGTGCTCGCCACGGTGAGGTCGAGTTCTCCGCGATGGACGCCACGGAACTCCTCCATCGCCGACTCGAGGTCGCGCATCTTGGCGCCGAGGAGCGTGGTATGACGGTGCAACTCGCGACCTGCATCGGTGGGGTGGATCTTTTTCCCGACGTGGTCGAACAGCGGTACGCCGATCTGCTCTTCCAGCTGTCGCATCTGCATCGAGACCGCTGGCTGGGTGAGGTGCAGAACGTCGGCCGCGCGTGTAAAGCTCTGCTGTTGCACCACAGCGTCGAAGATCTGGAGCTGTCTGAGGGTCAGATGCATGGCCGATACATAAGCGACACTAATGCATTCGATCAAAAATATCAATTAGTGTTTATGCCGATCCTCTTCTATGTTCTTTACTCGTGAATCGCTGGGCTGGCTGAATCACAGGCCTTGCTGAGACCCACGAACGTCATCCCCGGGCCGGGTGGGGGGATGCCCCGCACCGCGGTAGGTCCTCGCCCGTCGTTCGCTTACCGCAGTTCGCTTACCGCAAAAGCGCGCATGAAGGAGTCCTCGAATATGGCAGTCAAATCATACCAGGCGGGCGTCACGCAATATCGGCAGAGCTACTGGCAGCCGGATTACATGCCTCTCGACACCGATATTTTGGCGTGTTTCAAGATCACGCCGCAGCCTGGGGTGGATCGCGAAGAAGCGGCGGCGGCGGTTGCTGCCGAGTCGTCTTGCGGCACGTGGACCACGGTGTGGACCGATCTGCTGACCGACCTCGATTACTACAAAGGGCGCGCCTATCGCCTCGAAGACGTGCCGGGCGACGATACCTGCTATTACGCTTTCATTGCCTATCCCATCGACCTTTTTGAGGAAGGTTCGGTTGTCAACGTGTTCACCTCTCTGGTGGGCAACGTGTTCGGGTTCAAGGCTGTCCGTGCTCTGCGTCTGGAAGATTTGCGCTTCCCCATCGCTTACGTGAAGACCTGCGGCGGCCCTCCGCATGGTATCCAGGTCGAGCGCGACAAGCTTAACAAGTACGGCCGTCCGCTGTTGGGCTGCACCATCAAGCCGAAGCTTGGTCTGTCCGCGAAGAACTACGGCCGCGCCTGCTATGAAGCGCTGCGTGGCGGTCTGGACTTCACCAAGGACGACGAGAACATCAACAGCCAGCCCTTCATGCGCTGGCGCGATCGTTTCGATTTCGTGATGGAGGCTGTTCAAAAAGCCGAACACGAGACCGGCGAGCGGAAAGGTCACTATCTCAACGTGACCGCGCCAACGCCTGAGGAAATGTACAAGCGCGCCGAGTATGCCAAGGAAATCCGCGCTCCGATCATCATGCACGATTACCTCGCTGGCGGGCTTTGCGCCAACGCGGGTCTAGCGAACTGGTGCCGCAACAACGGAATGCTGCTGCACATCCACCGCGCTATGCATGCGGTGATCGATCGCAACCCGCATCACGGTATCCACTTCCGCGTATTGACCAAGATCTTGCGTCTGTCGGGCGGCGACCATCTGCACACCGGCACCGTCGTGGGCAAGCTCGAAGGCGATCGTGCTTCCACCCTGGGCTGGATCGACCTGCTGCGCGAATCCTTCGTTCCCGAAGACCGTTCGCGCGGCATCTTCTTCGATCAGGATTGGGGTTCGATGCCGGGCGGCTTCGCCGTGGCGTCCGGTGGTATCCACGTTTGGCACATGCCTGCGCTGGTCACGATCTTCGGCGACGATTCAGTGCTGCAGTTCGGTGGCGGCACGCTGGGCCATCCCTGGGGCAACGCCGCTGGCGCACACGCCAATCGTGTGGCGCTCGAAGCCTGCGTCCAGGCGCGCGGCGAGGGCCGTCATCTGGAGAAGGAAGGCAAGGATATCCTCACCGCTGCCGCCGCTCACTCGCCCGAACTGAAGATCGCCATGGAAACGTGGAAAGAGATCAAGTTCGAGTTTGAAACCATGGACAAGCTCGCCGTCGCCAACAAGTAACCGGTCGCCGGCTAGGGTCGGCAGCGCCCATTGGGCGCCGCCGCCCAGCAAAAATCGAAAGGACTAAGTCATGGCTGTTCAAGCTTACCGTTCGCTCAAGAAATACGAGACCTTCTCCTATCTGCCGCAGATGACGCCCGAGCAGGTGCGCCGTCAGATCGCCCACGCGATTGCTCAGGGTTGGAATCCGGCGGTCGAACACACCGAAAAGGGCACGCCCGCCAAAGCGAGCTACTGGTACATGTGGAAACTGCCGCTGTTCGGCGAGCAGTCCGTCGACGCCGTGGTGGCCGAAATCGAGGCCTGTCACCGCGAGTTTCCGGATCAGATGGTGCGTTTCGTTGCGTACGACAATTACGCCCAGAGCCAGGGCATGGCGTTCGTGGTGTATCGCTGATGAAGTGGGCGCTGGAGCCGACTCGATTCGGCGCCCATGATTTGAACGCGGCGCGGCGCTTTGGTGCCGCCCCTTCATCGGGTTCTTTGTGCTGAGGTCCGAATGACAAACGTCGCCCCCGGTCATGCCACTGCAACTCTATCCGGCCGTGAACTGGCGCTCCAGCGCCGGCAGGCTATGGCGCGTCACGGCAAGGCCGGGACCGTCTCGACGGCGCAAACCGTCAAGCATTCCGCCGCCGGCCGCTTGCAGCTAAATGCGGCACACCTTGTTAGCGCGCATCATGGCGGTGCTGCTACAGCCGCATCGGCGGTGGCGTCTGCATCGGCCACATTTAATCAACCGGTGACATCGAAGTCCGCGGCGCGAATCCGACGGCAGGCGCTGTCCACGGTTGGGAAGGCCGGGTTGAAGAACGCCGGGCAGGGCGCGGCATCCCGTCCGGCGGCGCATTTGCGCCCGAGCCGTACGGCTCAAGCTGAGGTGCGTGGCTCCGATTGCGGCTGCGGCTGCGGCGGGCAATGCAGTTGCGGCGGACAGTGTGGCTGCAGCCGCGGCGCGCAGCGGAAGGACGCGGCGCAGATTGAGGCGGTGCAAATCGATACTCCGGCGGTCGCGCGTGCAGCCGTGAACGCGCCGGAGGCGACCGGCCGCGCGCTCGCTAAGATGCGCCGTGCTGCGCTGAACCAAGACGGTAAAAAGGGTCTGAAGCGCATCGCCCAAGCGACGCGGATCGCCGCTTCGATGCCGGCGCAGGATTGGCAGAGTGCCATGCTGAAAGGCGCAACCGGCCGTCAGGTCGCGATGCAGCATCGGTTGGTGCGGGCACTGGCGGGTCGAATCGACAAGACGTCGGGTGCCGGTACGCGCCCGACTGGTCGGGTGCGCGCTCGCAACGTGGTCGATGCACCGGCCAAGGTCGAGGAGGGGCACACGCTCTCTGGGCAGACCGTCACCGGTACCCAGGTCGAACGCATTTCCAAGGTGACCGGCAATGAGCCGGGCTCCTGCCGCGCGATTACCGGCACCGAGTATATCGGCTTCGAGCAGTTCCAGACGATCTGTGGCACCCGGCCCGAGCCGGCAGCGCCCAAGGTCGCGATCAGCAGCACGCTGCGCGAGCAACGCATCACCGGCACCGCGCTGGGGCGCTCCACCAAGACCACTGGCGATGAGCCAGGCGCGTGCCGTCCCGTGACTGGCACGGAATATCTTTCGAGCGAGCGCTTTGAGCAGTTTTGTTCGACGCGCCCGTCCGCCCCGCTGGGGAAGGTGGCGCTCACCCGTACCGACAAGGGCCAAACCGTCACCGGTGCGCTGGTCGACCGTCCGCGCCGCGTTACAGGCGTCGAGCACGGCGCCGATCGCGCTATCACTGGCACGCGTTACAGCCAGGGGGAAACCGACGACGCGCCCCCTAAAGTGGCGGTTACACATACAGCTGCGGGCAAGCCTGTCACCGGCACGGTGGTTGGCCGCAGTGAACGGCAGACCGGCGACGAGGCTGGAAGCTGCCGTCCGATTACCGGCACCGAATATCACACTGTTGAACAGTTTCGCGATTTCTGTCGAACGCCGCCTCCAGGAGGAGGCCCGCGAAAGGTCAGCGTGATGTCCACTCGCGACGAACAGGTCGTCTCGGGGACCGCGGTCGATCGGTCGGCCAAGGTAACCGGCAACGAGGTCGGTTCCTGCCGCAGCATCACCGGCAGCCAGTACTACACCACTGCCGATTTCGCCGGGCTGTGCCAGACGCAGAGCCCCAAGAAGGTGGCGGAGATGCAGACGCTGCGCGGTCGTACTGTGACCGGCTCGGAGGTCGCCCCAAGCCCAAAATTGTCCGGTGACGAGTCTTATGGGTGCGAACCCGTCACCGGCACGGACTACATTGGCACCCGCCAGTTAGCCGCAGTATGTCCAGTCGAAGCGTTGCCGGTAGTCTCGCCGGTCAGCAAAGTCGTGGTCGACACCACGCTGCGCGGCCAGACGATTACGGGCGTTGCTGCTGGACGTGCGGAACACGTCACCGGAAACGAGGCCGGGACCTGTGCGCCGATCAGTGGCACCCCATACATCGGTCAGGGCCAGTACTCGGGGTTCTGCGAGGCGCCGCAGCGTCAACAGCAGGCTGCGCGGGTACGCGACAGCGCGGTGATTCCGGCCACCGTCGTCACCGGTGATAGGCCGGGCGCGGGCGGGTCGCAGGTCACCGGCGACGAGCGTGGCGCTTGTGAGCCGATTTCGGGAACGCCTTATCTCGGGCTGGACAATATTGCGTCCGGGCAATGTGCGATGAGTGATCGCTTCCGCTCGCGGGGTGTGGATCAGCGTCCGCCCGCTCCCCGGGATTTCAGTGTCACCATTCCGGCGCGGCAGGCGCGCGAGCGGCAGACCGAGGTCGTTACCGGCAGCGGCATGGGCAGTTCGCGCATCACAGGTCCGATCAACAAGGCCGATGGCCTGATCACCGGCACACCGGAATTCCGGCACGGCGACCAATCGCGCCGTCCGCGTGACGAAGAGCATTCGCTTCCCGCTGCGCGTCGTTTGAGCGGCGAAGGCAGTCAGCAGGGTCGACGCGTCTCGGGAGATGCTTGGGACGGTAACAGCCGTGTCACTGGCACCGAGGGTTCGTCCAGCTTGGCGCGTAATCCTTCTATGCGCGGCCAGCCGCGTGGAGTCGGGGTGAGTGCCGTAACGTTTCGCGGGATCGAGCGGCCGGAAGTGCCAGACTCGGTGATTACGGGTTCTGCGGGGAACGCCCGTGGCGGCGCCGTGGTGACCGTCTCCGGCGGGGCGCGCGGCTGAGGATCGCGGATATGAACACGCGCAAACGCCTTCAGGCCCTGCGACGAGAAGCCAGCCCAGTTGCTGTGGCGGCTCCCGAGGCGGTGGCTATGCCCGATCATCCGGCGTGTATGATCGGCGGCGGGCAGATGTGCGAGCATGCGCTGGTCGATCGCGATCTCAATCGCATGCTGTTCGATTACGAGCGAACCGTGCGCTCGCGTTTTACCCGCATCGTCGACGTGCTCAAACATATCTCGACGTATCAGCACGACGGAAACTTCACCGAGCGCGCGCAGCAGCTTGCCCGCGAGCAACTCGGTTTCGATCTGCCGTCGCAGGTGCTCGAGGACGCCTGGGTGTGCGGGCTGGATTTGTCCGCACTGCACTCGCGCTGCATATTCAGCGCTCTGAAGGCGAGTGTTGAAAATGCGTCGACCGAGCAGGCCGGTTGGCGCCAACGCTTGCCGCTCGATGAGAACTTCCTGCGTTCGTGCGGCTACCACACCGTTGACATCAGCCCTTGTTCCGACGGCAGGCTGCAGGGCGTCAGCCCCTATGTGCTGCGCATTTTGCCTGGGCCGAATGTGCGGGTGAAGGCGTATGCCGGCGCACTGTTCGATGTCGACGTCGATGTATCAGACTGGGCGCAGCGCGAAGTCGAGCGGCTGTCGGGCGCTATGGTCGATGGTGACCGCCTGAATTACCTCAAGATCGCCGTCTATCATTTCAGCAGTTCCTCGCCGGACGGCCAGGGTTGCGCTGCTCACGGCAGCAACGACCGTCAGGCCACCGAGGCGGCGCTGCACCGCCTGCAGAATGAGTTGCGGACGGCGATCGACCAGACTTTCGGTGCGGGCGCCGCTCCAGATGTGCTGCTTATCGGCGTTGACACGGATCTGGATGCGCTGCGCATCCATCTGCCTGATGGCTTCGGCGAGCTTAACGCGCACCGCTACTTCGAAACCGCGCAGGTCTACCGCGACACCCTCGGGCTAGCGCCCGATGCCGCGCGGGCGCGTATCGCCGGGATCGTTGCCGATGCCGAGGGCATGGGTGGCTGGGGCCAGGGCAACGGCCGTATGCACGATGGTATGCGCCGCCTGGTGCTGGCGCTGGCTGAGGCCAACCTGTCGCAGGTCGAGTACGTCATCAAGCACCACACCGGGCGCTACGCGACAATCGGTCACGACGAGGAATGCATTGTTGCCGGTGAAGCGCTGCGGCCGCTGCAATTGCGCAATCTGTTTTATTTCGCTCACCTCAATACAATCGAGGAAGGCGCGCCCGACATGGATGTCGGGATCAATATCTTCTCCAAGCTCAACGTCGCGCACGGCCTGCCCGTGCCGGTTCTGGTGCATTTCGAATACGACGTGCGGATTCCTCAGTCGCGCGAGCGGGCGATCGCGCGGGGTCGGCGGGTGCGAGACGCGATCGAGTCGCGTTACCCCGATCTGGCCGCCCGGGGTCTGCTCAATTGCGCGATTGCGGTGAGCGAACGTGACGGCGACGAGCGCTGCGCCTTCGTCGCCGACGACGCTGTCGATGATCATTGAGGACGTATGAGCCATGAAGATCATGCGTGTAAGTACCACCCTCGTGTCGACCAATCGCATCCATGCCATGGGTCATCGTCCGCTGCTTGTCGTGCAGGAAACGCCGAATGGACCGCGCAGCGTCGCGGTCGATGCCGTCGGCTGCATCCCGGGCGACTGGGTGATTTGTGTCGGGTCCTCCGCGGCGCGCGATGCGGCAGGGGCCAGGGATTATCCATCCGATCTGACCATCGTCGGTATCATCGACCATTGGAATCCGGAGGTGGCGTGATGGAAATCTGGCGCGTGGTCGATGAATTGGTCTGCACCCGGCGTGTGCCAGAGATGAACTCGGCTTCGCTTCGGATTCTGAGGGGCCAGAAGGGAGAACTATCGGTGGCGACCGACCCGGTCGGAACGCCGCCTGGCAAGTGGGTATTCACTGCTGCCGGCACAGCCGCACGTATGGCCATGCCTGATCGAACAGTGGCCACCGACCTGACTATCTGCGGCATCATTGATGGCTGGGAGGAGGAGTGATGACGCGGTGAGCAAAGAGCAAAACGGCGCGCGCGTAGCGGGCGTCAAGGTGCCGTGACTGGCTTGTGATTCTTTTATTTCGACAACAAGGAGTGAACAGATGGCTGAATCGATGGGTATTGCGCTGGGCATGATTGAAACTCGCGGACTGGTTCCCGCGATCGAGGCGGCGGACGCGATGACCAAGGCTGCCGAGGTGCGCTTGATCTCGCGTCAGTTCGTCGGGGGCGGCTACGTCACCGTGCTGGTGCGTGGCGAAACCGGTGCGGTCAACGCGGCGGTGCGTGCCGGGGCTGACGCCTGCGAGCGCGTGGGCGACGGTCTGGTGGCCGCGCACATCATTGCCCGCGTGCACAGCGAGGTCGAAGGCATTCTGCCGAAATCGCCGAGCGCTTAAGCTCGGCTTTTTCTCCTGCTGGTAATTGGAAGGACAACGACATGGCAACACACGTGAACGGCATTGCCCTGGGCATGATTGAAACCCGCGGGCTGGTGCCCGCGATCGAGGCGGCCGACGCGATGACCAAGGCCTCCGAAGTGCGGCTGATCGGCCGGCAATTTGTGGGCGGCGGCTACGTCACCGTGCTGGTGCGCGGCGAAACCGGTGCGGTCAACGCGGCGGTGCGTGCCGGGGCTGACGCCTGCGAGCGCGTGGGCGATGGCTTGGTGGCCGCGCACATCATCGCGCGAGTGCACAACGAGGTCGAGGGTATCTTGCCGACCCAACCCGAGGTCAACGGCGGCAGCCGTGGCGGTCGCGACGCCGAACTCACGTCCACCCGCAGCTGATCCTGCGCGGAGGACGTCGTGGCGGTCGATCGGCGAACCCTGGCTGGCTCGCACGCGCGCTCAATCAAGAGTTGGCGGCGTGCAGCAAGTATCTCGTCCAAGCGTGCTCGCACGCTCCTGGGGAGATGCCGAAAATTTGGCACGCAAGCGGCGCGCCGAGCCGGAGCGACCGGGTCATGCCGAGCGTTTGATGGCGCGGCAGGTCCTGTTGGGTATGACACCTTGCGGCGGGCAGTTGCCCGCGGCGCGGCTGGGTCGGACAACGGTTCGGTTCGGGTCTCTGCAGTTGTCGACGCGTTGACGTACGCGCCGTCGGCTGCGCGGTAACGACACCGCCTCGCTATTCGAAGCCTTGCTACAGGAGGCGCTAGCGCATCTCGATCACGTAACCCAGATCGAACCGGGGTAGGACGCCCATGACTGATGATTTCCAAGGTTGGGAGCGCCGCGACAAGCCGCCGACGTTGTTTCGTCGCTTTGCGTTTGCGCAATATGCGCAGACCCGCGCCTTCCTCGACGCGCTTTCGGCGCTGTCCGAGGAGATTCAGCGCCATCCGCAGAACATCAACTTCGGCACCACCTACGTCAACATTACGATCGGGGCGGCCGACGGCGCCGCATTGAGCGCCGAGGACGAACAGTTCGCCGGGCGTATCGCTGCTCTGGCCGAGCGCGGGGAGTGAGCGATGGGCGGGCCACTGGTCATCGCGGTGATCAACCAGAAAGGCGGCGCCGGCAAGACCACCGTGGCCATGCATCTCGGTGCGGGGCTGGCGCGGCGTGCATCGGCGGTTGTGGTGGATCTGGATCCGCAGGGCTCGGCCACGCAATGGGCCGCGGCAGGCACGCAATCCTTTCCGGCCACGGTCAAGCACTTGCGCGTGGGCGTGGGCGCGGTCGATCTGCGGCGGGACTTTCGCGCCTATCCGTTCGTCGTGTTGGACTGCCCGCCGGCGGTCGAGAGCCGTGCGGCGGCGCTGGCGCTGCAAAGCTGCGACGTGGCTGTCATTCCGGTGCTGCCTTCGCCGATGGATCTGTGGGCCAGCCTGCGGCTACCGCAGGACATCGATGAGGCTCGACGACTCAACCCGGGACTCCGAGCCTACCTGCTGCCGAACCAGATCGAGGCGCGCAGCGCGCTATCGGCGGCGATGCAGGAGGCGCTGGCCGAGTTCGGCCTGCCGGTGATGCGTACCCCGGTGCGCCGCCGCGGCATCTACAAGACCGCTGCGCTTGAGGGCGTATCGGCATACCAACTAGGGGCGCGCGGCCAAAGTGCGGTCGCGGAAATCGAAGGCCTCATAGAGGAGATTCTTGCATGACCAGCATCAAAGACAAGCTCGCCAGCAGCGTCCGTCAGGCCAAGACTGGCGCGGAGCCTACCCCTGAAGAAAAGACCGAGACCCGCAAGACGGCGCGCTCGGCTTCGACCACTGCCAAGGCCGCTACCGCCAAGCGCGCCCCGACAGAATCACTGGCGGCCGAGCCGCCGGATAGTAAGCAGGAATTGTTCCCCGACCGCATTTGGCCGGATTGAGATTTCCAGGAACCCGATCATGCGTGACGATCCCACCAGGCGCGGCTACCTTCCGCGACGAAACCCAGCCTTCCACGTGCCCGCGGATTCCCCTGCGCCGAGCGGCGCGGCCCCTCGCGCCGTGACGGATGCGGCGGCCGGCGCCGCGGCCGGGCTCGACGCCTACCGCGTCGCCAAGGAGCCCTACTACCGCGCGGTAGCCGATGAAATCGAGCTTTATGAAGCCGCCTATTCGGTCCGTATGCCGATGATGCTGAAGGGCCCGACAGGCTGCGGCAAAACGCGCTTCGTTGAATACATGGCGTGGAAGCTCGGCAAGCCGCTGGTTACCGTGGCGTGCAACGAAGACATGACCGCCAGCGACCTTGTCGGCCGCTTTTTGCTCGATGCCAACGGCACCCGCTGGCAGGATGGACCTTTGACCATGGCGGCCCGTTTCGGCGGAATCTGCTATCTCGACGAAGTGGTCGAGGCGCGTCAGGACACCACGGTTGTGATCCACTCTCTGACCGATGCGCGGCGCATTCTGCCGCTCGAGAAAAAGGGCGAGATCGTCGAAGCGCATCCGGATTTCCAGGTCGTCATCTCTTACAACCCCGGCTATCAGTCGCTCATGAAGGATCTGAAGCAGTCGACCAAGCAGCGGTTCGGTGCGCTGGACTTCAGCTACCCTGAGCACGAGGTCGAGGCCGAGATCGTCGTGCACGAGAGCGGCGTCGAGTTGGAAGCGGCAAAAAAGCTGGTCCACATCGCCGAACATGCGCGCAACCTCAAAGGCCATGGGCTGGACGAGGGCATCTCGACTCGCATGCTGATCTACGCGGGCTCGCTGATTTCCCGCGGCGTCGCGCCGCTGGCTGCCTGCCGCGTGGCTTTGGTGCGCCCCATCACCGACGATCCCGATATGCGCAACGCGCTCGATTCCGCGGTGACGACATACTTCTGAGCGTCTCCGACGGCTTGCGGGCGCGAGGTGAGAAAGGAAACGAGAGGTCGGCCGGGCTAGAATTACAAGGGCAGTCCGAACTTACATATCATGGCCATCCACCTAGACGAATTCCAGGAGCTTCTCGACGAACTGCCCGGCCGTGCGCAGGAGTTGTTGCGCGCCTCCTGGAACGAGGCTGCGCGCACCATCAGCCCGCGCGGACTGAATAATTATCTCAAAGGCGCAGTGGCGCTGCATGAGCTTGGTCGCGGCGAAGACCTAGTGGTGAGTTTCATCCAGTCCATGCCGGAGGTCGGGCGTGCCATCGGCGAGGAGGTGCTGCCCGATCTGGTCAACTTCCTGCTGAGCATGGCATCCAAAACCTCGGGGCAGGTATTGGCGCTGATCGCCAGCACCGCGCCGCTCGCAGCGCACAGAGTGGGCGATGCCGAACTATTTCGCCAATACCTCAATGTGCTCGAGATCGTGCTGGCCCAGGCTCCGCGCGGCTTGCGGCCGATGCTGGAAAATCTCGACCGCCTGCTCAGCCAGCTCACGCTGGGTGGCTTGCGCCGCTGGGTGCAATGGGGAGCGCAGGCGTACAAGGCGGACTTCGAAGGGCAGGCGACTTATTTCGGACTGCAGAGCGCCGATGCGATGGCCGTGCTGCAGCAAGAGCGCAAAGGCACGCTGTTCGTCGACATTCAGCGGCGGCTCAACATCTACATGCGTGCGATCTGGGGTCGCGATTTTTTTCTGCGTCCAACCGCCGGTGATTACGAGAGTCGCGAAGGGCTCAAGCCGTATATCGAGCATTATGTAATCCACATCGCAGACGCCTATGACGACTATAAACCCGAGGGCGATGCGACCGCGCCCGAACGGATCGTCAGTGCGCTTGAGGTCTACCGCGCCGCCATCAACCATTGCGCTGCGCATCTTGTATTCACCCAGACGCCGCTTTCGATGCAGCAACTGTTGCCGGTGCAGATGGCGCTGATCGAGCTGTTCGAGGATGCGCGCGTGGAGGAGTTGGCGATTCGCAAATTCCCCGGGATGCGCCAAGCCTGGTTAGCGCTGCATCCGGTGTTTGACTATTCGGCCCAGCCGCAGACCGTGGGGGAGCTGCTTGATCGTCTCGCCCGCGCCTTGCTCGATCTCGACACGACCGACCCGCATCCGTTTGTGCAGCAGGGCGTGGCCGCGTTTCGTGCCCAGTCTGATCTGGACAGCAATCAGGTGAGCTGGAATTTGGGCGTGGATTTATCGCACCACCTGTTCGAACTCGACCTGCCTACCTACAACAAGCTTACGGATGCGCTTAGCGCCATCTACCGTGATGACAATCGCGCCGTCTGGTTTCTGGAGGAATACGACGAGGCGCAGGTGATGGCTGCCACCTGGGAGACCCGCCAGCAGGTGCGCAAAAAAGTCAACGTGATGGAAATGGTCAACGAGGTGGACGTTGAGTTTGCCGGCGACGATGCGCAGGAGGTTTGGGAGCTTCCGACCGAGTTCTATCTCGACCAGGAGAACGTCAGCATCAACTCGCTGGAAGGCCGTCCGCCGGTCTCCGAGCCTTTCCACTATCCCGAGTGGGACTATCAGATCCAGCTCGAGCGTCCAAACTGGGTGACGTTGCTTGAGTACCACCCGGTGATGGGCGAACTGGAGGTGATCGAGGGTATCATCCTAGAGCACAAGCCGGTGATCTCGCGTCTCAAGTTCCTGATCGAGTCGATGGTGCCGCAAGGTATGCAGCGCATTCGTCACGTGGAGGATGGTGACGAGATCGACATCAACGCCGCGGTGCGCGCGATGATCGATATTCGCATCGGCCAGCAGCACGATCCGCGTATCATGATGCGCTACAAGCGAGCGCTGCGCGATCTGGCGGTGCTGGTGCTGCTGGACATGTCCGAGTCGTCAAACGAAAAGGTGCGCGGCCACGACTACACAGTGATGGACCTTACGCGCGCCGCCACGGTATTGCTGGCAGGTGCGCTGGATCGTATCGGTGACCCGTTTGCCATCCATGGGTTTTGCTCTGACGGCCGGCACGATGTGCATTACCACCGCTTCAAGGATTTCGACCAGCCGTATGACGATGTAGTCAAGGCGCGGTTGGCGGGGATGAAAGGACGGCTCTCCACTCGCATGGGCGCAGCGTTGCGTCATGCCGCCCACTACCTGGCGCTGCAGCCCAGAAGCAAACGTGTCATATTCGTCGTCACCGACGGCGAGCCGGCCGACAACGACGTCACCGATCCGAAATACCTGCGCCACGATGCCAAGGCCGCAGTGGAAGAACTCAGCCGTCAAGGTATCACGGTCTATGGTCTGTCGCTCGATCCGCATGCCGACCAATACGTGTCGCGCATTTTTGGCATAAAGAACTTCACCGTTATCGATAAGGCTGAGCGCCTGCCGGAAAAACTGCCCATGCTCTACATGAGCCTGACGCGGTGAGGGTGGGCTGAGGATGAAGATCACCCTGCGAACCTACGTGTTCATGGACGCGCTGCAACCGCAGCTGGCGTCCTATATCGCGACGTCCTCGCAAGGTTTTCTACCGGTGCCTGGCGATGCCTGCATGTGGATCGAGGTCGCCCCCGGCATGGCGGTGCACAATCTTTCGGATATCGCGCTGAAAAAAACCAACGTGCGCATGGGTGAGCAGGTCGTCGAGCGCGCTTTCGGTTCGATGGAGCTCCACTTCCGCAATCAGAGCGAAGTGCTCGCCGCGGGCGAGTTGATCTTACGGCAGCTCAACACCACGATGGATTCTCGGCTGCGCTGCAAGATAGCGTGGAACGAGATCATCCGCGCCATCACGCCCGACCACGCCACGCTGATCAACCGCCAATTGCGCAAGGGCTCGATGATCCTGCCCGGCAAGAGCATGTTCATCCTGGAGGTCGAGCCGGCGGGCTATATCATGTATGCCGCCAATGAGGCCGAGAAGGCCGCGCACATCACCTTGGTAGATGTCAAAGCCTTCGGTTCTTTCGGCCGGTTGACCATGATGGGCAACGAGGCCGAGGCCGAGGAAGCACAGCGCGCCGCAGTGGCCGCGATCGAGCGATTGAACCAGCGCGCCGTAGCGCACGCGTGAGCCCCATGGAAATCGACTCCATAGCAAAGAAGCTGCTGTTTTCCACGGTGCGGGTGGACACCGAACTCGAGGACGGCAGCGCCGGCTCGGGCACGGCCTTCATCCTCAGCCACGCCCACGCTAAGGGCAGTACGCCGTTTATCGTCACCAACCGGCATCTGGTCGAGGGCGTGCGCCGCGGTGGCCTGGTGTTCACCCAGACAAGCGAGGGTAAGCCGGCATTCGGCCAACGCTTTCAGCTCAACATCGACGACTTTCCCGCGGCGTGGTTCGTCCATCCCGACCCCGCGGTCGATCTTGCCATCGTGCCGCTGCGGCCGCTCGAGCGTGCGGCGCGCGATCTCGGCGTGCAGCTATATTATCACGCGATCGACAGCCAGCGCATTCCCGATGCGGCAACGGTGCGGGGCTTCGATGCGCTGGAGGAGGTCCTGTTCGTCGGCTATCCCAGCGGAGTGTGGGATCAGGTCAACCTCGTGCCCATCCTGCGCCGGGGCACCACCGCCACGCCGCTGGAACTCGATTTCGAGGGGCACAAGCAATTCCTGATCGACGCCGCGGTGTATCCCGGATCGAGCGGCAGCCCGGTTTTTGTGGTGCGCGACGATCCACTGCGCCCGCGCGGCGACGCGGCGCGTACGATATGGTTTGCTGGCGTGGTGGCGGAGGTATTCTTCCGAGAAGAGGCCAACCAGCTCGTGCCCGGGCCAGTACCGACGCAGAGCGAGTCCGGGTTCATCGGTGCGGAGATGATCGACCTCGGCTTGGTGATCAAATCCGAATCCGTGCGCGAGCTCATCGACGCATACGTACAGAAATGGCTGTCTGACTGAAACAGTCTACGCGGCGCTCGACAATAATGCAGCGGGAGTCATGCCCGACGCTTGTTCAGCGTGTGTCGACAGTCAATGAACTGGCGTGCACGCTCCCTCGTCCGAATTAACGCGAAAGATCGGTCGAGGGTATGTCAGGGCACTGCTCTTAACTCATCGAATAAGATGGTCCCAGAATGATATCGTCCCAAGACAAACCTAGCTCGACCCGCTTGGCTTCCGCTTTTTTCGCAGCCGCCAGAACCTCACCGTCTTGAGACGATCCTAGCATTCCAAGAATCTTCGAGATCAATTTCAACCGTTCGTTTTTCTGTTGCACAGGCGACTCAGGTCCTCTGCGCCTGAAGCTCCGAGCTTCCCTTTGTCGCGACGCGAGAGCCCATCTCCCATCGAGCCGGACGACTTTGCCCACCGCTTCCAGAGTTCGAAGCGCACGATGAACTGATGCAATCATCGACCTGCTGCGCACCCCGCCGTTGACGACGTGAGCGAGGTCAAGTGTCGAGAGGGTGATGATCAATTTGTCCGATAACGCCTCGAGTATCGCTCGTTGGATCGCGCCAAAGCCCCGGGACATTTGAAATCTCCACTGTCGAGCACCTAAACGTTATTTCGATGCAACGCTTAGAATCAAGAAACAAGCGCCAATCTCGATGAACCACCACGTAACGCCATCACGCTTTTGCGACCCACGCGGACTTCACTTGTAGATGGTGGCGTTACTCACGCCATCCTTGCGGCGATATCCCGGTGATTTGGTCTTCGGTGAACCTGCTGCGCTTCATCTTCGCGTTTCGGTAGTAAGACACGCTAGATTCTCCTTATTAGACGCATTTATTCTAAATGGGCACGGACCCGCGGAGGTTACCCTTATGGCAAAGCTCTATTACTCCGAATATTCCGTCGTTGGCGCATTCGAATCCCCCGCGCAAATGGCGCTTGAACCGTCGATTGCGGTGCGGGTTTTATCGGGTCTGCGGGCTTGTTTTGGGCGGACAACTTCCAGGGCGAAGTTCGTATGACCAATGTGCTTATCCACGGCGGCGGGCGTGGCATGGCGATTTACGCCGACACCGGGACGACGCACATTTCCTTCGAGAACGTCTTCTTCGTTCCATCACCGGATGGGTGGAAGTTTTTCGACTACGACATCAGGGCAACGGGCGGCACGCTGATCGTAGACAAGTGGGTCAACGTTCGCGCCGCGACGATCGTCGACGGCGTCATCGTACCCGGTGCGTCATTGCCGTCCCCGTAACGGGTCGGCTATTTCGACAAAGCAAGGGACCAATACAAGCGGGTACAGGCGAGATGCCGAGTCCAGAAGCGTACAGCGGGCCACCCGGCGATGCTCGGCCCGATCAGGTGCCACCGCTATACTCAGTATCTTGTTGGCCGTGAGGATGTTTCGGGTCGATCATATCTGCCCTTACGGCCTTCCTGATTTCGGCTTTCCTGATTTCGTCCTCGTCGGCCTGCTGGCTCGGATTTTGACTTTGGCTCTGCTGCTGCAGGTCCGGATTTTTCTCGTTCTGATTGGACATAGGGAGCTCCTTTTTTATTGCCCCCACGGCTGAACATATAGTGACAGCCGATGCTCTCTTGCAGAGTCGGGCCACCTTTTTTGTCCCTCGCCAGCTTCCGCTTTTCCCACATTTGGCCTGAGCGCCGCACACCCTATCGCCCGAGCGCGGGGGCTACATCAGGAACTGCGAAAACCCTGTGCGGTTGTAGTTCCTAGACAGGCATGGAGTGCAGGCAACATGGCATCCCCAAATGACAATCCCTCCAGGGGGAAGGACCATATAAGGCGCGTCAACAACACCACGATCGGCTGGGTTATCGGAGGTGTAGTGCTCGTGATGCTACTCAGTCTCTCAGTCTTCACCGGGCGCGGCACGCCACCGAAATCCGGCGAGAATGCGCCGAATAGCCCAACGCAAACGCAACCGCAGAGATGAGCTCGCCTTAGATCAGGCTCCCGATAGAGGCGGCGCGCCTCGAACCGAAGCGCATTCTGGCGGCCCAGCTCCTTCGCCAGGGCCCTTGCTCATCCCGCCTGGGACAGGGCGTAGGCACAAATCTCAGGTCGCGCTCGAGGGACAGCAGGGCGTCAGATTCTACATCGCGAAAATGCGCGAAGGGGATTCGCCGGAATGGCTGGCGGCCGAGCTTTCGGACGGGGTGGTTGGTGATGAGCATGTCTGATCATAGAGCGAACGGATCGAAACACACTGTGCCGGGTTTTGTGCTGGCCGAAATCGCTTCTATTGGCGGCAACCGCGCCATATGCGGGAGTATTTTGCGAAGAATATTGCAGGAAACCTGCATAAAACATTGATTGGCGGGTGAAGCGGAACAGAACTGAGAACCAAGAATTATATTGGAATGTCAATATCTTACGATCCGATCTCAGACGGCAGACACAGGCTCAACGGCAAGCTAGCCTAATAATAGCACTGCAATCCGAAGGCATTTCGCAAGCGCGAATAGCGAAGAAGCTAGGACTCAGTAACCAATCGGTCTTCCGAGTTCTAAAGAAGGCCAGAGAAGCGATCAGCAAGGACTCCTGAGACGATTCCGAAGGGTGAAATCGCCCCGCATTCTGTTAGAAATCGCAGAGGGTTGGAATCTTTGGGGTTGGTGTCTTGGCTGGTGACGAGGTGGTGCGTGGGCTTATCGGTGGGGAACTAGTTCGGCTCAGAGGAAGGGAATGGGTGGTGGAGGGGGTCCCGGATGGGGCCGCGCCGCTGCGAGCATTTGACCTTGCCTGCATTGACGACGATGCACAGGGCGAGGGTTTGCGTGCCATTCTCGAAGCTGAACTCGATCTTAGCCGCGCCGAAGATGACGCCTGGCATCGGATTGGCGAGAGCGGGACGGACGATCCCGAGGTCTTTTCAGCCCACCTGCGCGCCGTAACGTGGCGGTCGGCGACCGCTGCCGACCGTAATCTTTTCCAGGCGCCTTTCCGGGCGGGAATCCGGCTCGATCCGTATCAGCTGCTGCCCCTTGCCAAGGCACTGCGGCTGCCGCGCGTGAACCTCCTCATTGCGGACGATGTTGGCCTTGGCAAGACAGTGGAAGCTGGCCTCGTTCTCAGGGAAATGCTGCTCCGCCGCCGTGTTGATTATGCCGTCGTGTCGAGTCCGGCAGCCATGACGGCCCAATGGCAGGACGAACTGGCGCAAAAGTTCGGCCTCGGCTTCACCATCATCGATCGCGACTACCTGGCTGCGGTCCGCCGCAACTACGGGTTCTCCGCGAATCCTTGGTCAGTGGGGTCGCGCTTCATCATTTCGCACAGCCTGTTGGCGGACGAATCCTATTCCGACGGCCTAGTACAGCTATTTGGCAACTTCCGGCCCCGGGCCATGCTGATCCTCGACGAGGCGCATCATGCGGCTCCCGCCAGCGGCATGGCCTATGCCACCGATAGCCAGTTTACCCGCGCTGTACGAAACCTTGCCGAGCGGTTCGAGCATCGTCTGTTCCTCTCCGCCACACCGCACAACGGGCACTCCAACAGCTTCTCCTCGCTTCTGGAAATCCTCGATCCGCAGCGCTTCACCCGCGGTGTGCCGGTGGAACCCGACGACCTCGAACCTGTGATGGTACGGCGCCTGAAAAGTGACCTCCTGAAACTGGACGTATCAAAGTTCCCGAAGCGCCGGATCGAGCCCGTCGTCCTCTCCAACCTTCCAGCGGAGACGCCGGAGCTGGTGCTGTCGGATTTGTTCGAGGATTACCGGTCGTGGTGTGAGGACGGCCTGCAGGGGACTTCGCTGGCGAAGGCTCGTTTCGTGATGTCCGGATTGCAGCAGCGGCTGCTTTCGTCGATCCCCGCATTTGCCCGAAGTCTGAGAAAGCATCTCGAGACGTTGAAGCGGCATCGGGAGAAGGCCGAGACCGCCGCCTCCGAGGCAGCGGCTTCCCTGATCGCCGACAATCCCGCCGAGTTCGAATTCAGCGAGGGCGCCAGTGAAGATGACCTGTTGAAGGCAGTTCAAGAGCAGGAGGACGAGGTGGCGGAAGCCGCCACCGACGCGATCGCTCCCGACGTCCGGAACTTCGACGAGGCGATCGCGCGCGTTGAAGCGATGCTGGAGATCGCGCGACGCAACGAGCGGAAACCCGACGCGCGCGTCGAGTGGCTCATCGGCTGGATCGAGAAGAACATGATGTCCTTGCCTGGACGGTGGAACGACCGCAGGCTCCTCATCTTCACCGAATGGGAGGATACGAGGCTCTGGCTGGAAAAGCGCCTGAAGGAAGTCTTCGAGGACACCGACCACGGCGAGGAACGCATCGCCACCTTCACTGGCATCACGGGCCAGGATCGGCGCGAGCAGGTGAAATTCGCCTTCAACGCCGATCCGGCCAAGGAACCGCTGCGCGTCCTGCTGTGCACCGATGCCGCACGCGAGGGCATCAATCTGCAGACGCGCTGCTATGACCTCATCCATTTTGACCTGCCTTGGAATCCCTCGCGCCTTGAGCAACGCAACGGCCGCATTGATCGCAAGCTGCAGCCTGCCGAGGTCGTGACCTGCCGCTACTTCGTCTATGCCCAACGTGCCGAGGATCAGGTTCTCGCTGCCCTCGTCCGGAAGACGGAGACGATCCGCAACCAGCTCGGTTCGGCCGGGCAAGTCTTGGGCGACACCATCCACAAGAGGCTCGCGAGCACCGGCATCACCAGGCGTTCGGCCGCCGCCATGGCGCGCGAGATCGAGAAGGACGATGGCAACGCCTTCGTCCACCGCGCGCGGCGCGAGATGGCCGATGAGGAGGAGAAGCGGCTCGGGCGGCTATCTCGCGAACTCGGCGTGCTCGACCGGGAACTGGAGCATGCCCGCGAGCGGGTCGGCATCGAGCCGGATGAACTGCAATCCGTCGTCCGTACCGCGCTTGCGCGGGACGGTGTACCCCTGCCGCCTGCTGCCGACCTGGGTGTCGATGGCGCGTTCCAACTGGACCCGAGCTTGCCGATCTTTGCCAAGGATTCGTCCTGGGGCGACCTGTTCGACGAGTTGCGTGAAGGGCGGCCACCGAAACGGAAGCAGCTTGCCGAGTGGCGGGTCAAGAAGCCCGTCAGGGCGATCACATTCGAGGCACCCGTCCTGCCCGACGGGCGCGATGCCGAGGGCATCGTGCACGTCCATCTGGAGCACCGCCTGGTACGCCGCCTCCTGTCGCGATTTGTTTCCCATGGTTTCCGGGCCGGGCTGAACCGCGCGAGCGTCATCTACGGACCTGGCACCCAGCCCCGTGTCGTGCTCATCGGACGGCTTGCCCTGTTCGGTCCGGCTGCAGCGCGGCTGCACGAGGAAATCCTGCCGGTGACGGCGTTTTGGAGTGAGGCGGCCCGCTCGGATCAGGGACTGAAGGCATTTGGCGCCGCGGGAGAGGAAACCACGCTGGCCGAGTTACAAGAGGCGCTGAGGACCGCGAGCATGCCGCCGCAGGAGATTGTCGGAAAGCTACTCGCAGGCGTTCAGAAGGACCTTGCTGACCTCCGCCCGGCGCTGGTGGATCGTTCCAAGGCGGCTGCCAAAGCGGCGAAGAAGGACTTGGCCGAAATAGCAATCAAGGAATCGGTTGCCCTCCGGAGTTTGCTGGAGGCCCAACGCGACAGGATTCGCAAGGCGGCGGCCGGCAAGGACACCGACCAGTTCGAACTCGACCTGACTGAACCGACCGAGCGACGCCAGCGGGAGGCGGATCGTCGGCACTGGCAGCGCCGCCTCGACACCTTGGAAAAGGAGCTGGTGGAGGAGCCGAAGCGCGTCGCCGACTCCTATGATGTCAGAGCCGAGCGATTGGAGCCGGTTGGTATTGTTTATCTCTGGCCGAGGCTGTCATGAGCGTCATGTTCGACACCCAGGTCGATCCGCAGCTTGAATGGCTCTACCACGTTGGGCCTGTCGGCTTGGTCATCGGCCCGAATGTCATCCGGGAAGAAGGCCTAAACCCGCCGCACCAGACCGCAGTGGATACTCGGACGGTGGCGGAACTCCTGGACGCGGACGGCGATGGACCGGTTCTGACAGATCCCTGGGTCTTCTTCGAACGAATTCTTGGCTGGGAAGCGCGCTATGTGGCCGGGGCGCCTGGTGGGCCGGCACTGCCAACGAAACTCGCTGCCCGGGTCGACGAGCACGACGTGGTCCTGTCGCCCGACTGGGCGGTGCGCGATCTGGGCGGCACCGATCCGGAGCCCTTCCAGGTTCTCGTGAAGCTTCACACCGATCTGGAGGCGGACAAGCGCGGCGCGCTCGACGGCTGGGAGGCGACGCCGCACCAGCAGTTCGAACGACTGCTCCGCGAGACCGGCGTCGCCATTGGCGTGCTGATTGATCGCTCGCATCTGAGGCTCATTTACGCGCCGCGCGGCGAGACTTCCGGCTGGCTATCCTTTCCGCTTCGCAGCCTAGCCACTGTCGCCGGTCGTGCGATGCTCGCAGGCGTGAAGCTGATGCTTGGCCACGCGCGGCTGTTCACCGAGCCGGAGCCGCGCCGCCTGCCGAAATTGTTCGCCCGCTCGCGTGAGGCGCAGAACAAGGTGTCGGCCGAACTCGCCGAGCAGGTGCTGGGTGCGCTGCACGAGTTGCTGCGTGCCTTCCACGCCGCTGACCGCGAGCGCATCGAGCATCTGGCTGCGACGCGACCACATCACCTCTACGAGGGTCTGCTCACCACGCTGATGCGGCTGGTGTTCCTGCTCTATGCCGAGGATCGCGATATGATTCCGACCATGCGCACAGGCGAGGCCGTCGAGATCTACGAGCAGGGTTATTCGGTGCGTGGACTCTATGCCCGGCTAACCGAAGACCGTGCGCTTAATCCCGACACGATGGACGAACGCGTCGGCGGCTGGGGACGGCTGCTGGCGCTGTTCCGGCTGGTACATGGCGGCCATCCGTCCGGCTGGATCACCGCGCGGGGCGGAAAGCTGTTCGACCCGAACGTGTTTCCTCTCCTTGAAGGCCGGGATGAGGGTGACCCGCTGACGGCGGCGAAAGTCCTGCCGATCCGCGACGGTGCGATCCTTCGAATCCTTGAATTGCTGATGACCATCGAGGCACGCGCCATCACCGGCGATCGGGTGCGCGAAAGGCTGTCCTACCGTTCGCTCGATGTTGAGCAGATCGGCTCGGTCTACGAGACGATTATGGGCTTCACGGTGTTGCGCGCGCCCGGCCGGATGATCGCGGTCAAGGGCGAGAAGAACCTGCCCGTTTTCGTCGACATTGACGCCTTGGCTGCGAAGAAGGGCGCAGACCGCCAGAAGCTTCTTAAGGACGTAGGTGTCTCGCCGACGGGAAAACGGCTGGAGGCGATCAAAAGGGCCGAAGGGGCCCAAGAACTGACAGAGGCTTTGGCGGTGATTGCCGAACCGCGCGGTTCGCCGGGCGGCCATGTGACGGTGGTCGGCAGCCCAATCTTGCAGCCGACCGATGATCGCCGACGTTCTGGTAGCCACTACACCCCGCGCTCGCTCACTGAGCCAATCGTGCGCCATGCGCTGGAGGCCGCCTTCGAGCGCATCGGTGTAGAGGCGACGCCGGATCAGGTGCTGGAGATCAAGGTCTGCGATCCGGCCTGTGGCTCCGGCGCCTTCCTCGTCGAGGCCTGCCGTCAGCTCGGCGAGCGATTGGAGAAGGCCTGGGGTCGTCATCCGGACCTGAAGCCAAAGATTCCCGCCGACGAGGACGAGGCGCTGCATGCCCGGCGCCTGGTCGCCCAGCGCTCGCTCTACGGCGTCGACAAAAATCCGCTGGCCGTCGATCTCGCCCGCCTGTCGCTCTGGCTGGCGACGCTGGCGCGCGAGCATGAGTTCACCTTCCTCGACCACGCGATTAAATCAGGCGACAGTCTCGTCGGGCTGACGCGCGCGCAGATCGAGGCGGCGCATTGGGATGAGACAAAGAACAGCGCGCCGCTTTTTCGCGGGTTAGTCCATGATCGCGTCAACGAGGCGACCACCGGACGGCGGGAGATTCAGTTCGCATCCGACGATGTGACCCGCGCCATTCAGGAGGCACGCCACCGCGTTGTCGAGCGTAGATTGGATCAGCCGCGTATGTACGGCGACGCTCTCGTCGCGGCCTTTTTCTCGGCCCAAAGGGCGAAAGCCCGCGAAGAAGCTCGTGTCGAAGTCGCCAAGTTGTTGTCAGGCTCCGGTACCAACGAACGCGAGGATCGTCTCGCTGCGGTCGCTGCCACGTTACGGCACGGCGAGCATCCGATACGGCCGTTCCACTGGGAGCTAGAATTCCCGGAAGTGTTTTCGCGCGACAATTCGGGGTTTGATGCGATGGTGGGGAATCCCCCCTTCTTGGGGGGCAAACGAATCTCCACAGAGTTGGGCGACAAGTACCCCGAGTGGCTTTCATTTACTCACAGCGAAACCAACAAAAATACGGACCTTGTTGGCCAATTCTTCCTTAGATCATTCGATCTCCTTCGTCATGAAGGTGCTCTTGGCCTGATTGCAACCAGTACAATTCAGCAGGGCGATACGAGAGAGGGAAGCATTTCAGTAATATTGAGAAATGGAGGCCGTATATTTCGAGCAATCCGGCGGAAGAGATGGCCTGGCGACGCTGCTGTAATTGTCTCTGAACTTAATATAATTAAAGGATCGGAACGGCAGGCGTTTCTTGATGGCAAGCCAGTTCATCGTGTCTCTGCCTATTTGGTCAGCGGAGATTATGATTCTTCACCACACCAGATTTCCGCAAATGATGGTCGGTCGTTCATTGGCTCGATTCTATTGGGCATGGGGTTCACGTTTGACGATTCAAATCCAGATCGTGGCCAGTCATCGTCCATAGCTGATCTTGAGAGAATGACCTCAGCGCGACCGATCCTTTCGACCAGAATACATCCCTACCTTGGTGGCGAGGAGGTGAACACTGATCCCAGGCAGGCTTCACATAGATTCGCATTCGACCTTAGCGATCTTTCTGAAGAGGATGCGCTCCTCGAATATCCTGAGCTGATGGAAATCGCGCGGGAGAAAGTCAAACCAGTTCGGGATCAATTGAAGCGGGGCGTATATAGGGACAAATGGTGGCGCTTCGGAGAACCACAGTTTGCTTTATATGAAGCGGCGCGAAAATCAGAATATGTCTTGGGTATATCTCGCGTCACAGCACACGTTGCCTTTGCCTTTCTGCCATCGGAAACAATATTCGCTGATACCGTCGTTGTGATAACAAACCCAAGTCAGCAAATGTTCTCTGTGCTGCAGTCACGTCTCCATGAAAACTGGGCGAGATATTTTTCATCTACGCTTGGACAGACACTTCGATATGGCCCCACAGACTGTTTTCGTACTTTCCCATTCCCGGTTGGCTACACCAACGACGAAGCACTTGGTCTCGCTGGACAGGCCTACCACGACTTCCGCGCTCAGTTCATGGTCGCCCGCAACGAGGGGATGACTAAGACCTACAACCGCTTCCACGACGCAAACGGGACGTCGACCGGCATCGTGCGCCTGCGCGAACTCCATGCCGACATGGATCGAGCTGTGCTGCGCGCCTATGGTTGGGACGACCTCGCCGACCGCGCTCAACCGCAATTCCTGACCGAGGAAACCGAGGACGATCACACCTATCAGGGCCGGCTCTTTTGGCCGTCCGACGTCCGCGACGAGGTGCTCGCCCGCCTCCTCAAGCTCAACGCCGAGCGCCACGAGGATGAGGTTCAACTGGGATTGGCAAAGGCGGGAAGTATCAGGGCAAGCGAGGAGGACGAGTTGGAGGATGCAGCGGAGTAGTGAATGTCATTGATGCACGTGTATTCATAATCGAGAATTGAATGGCTGCCCCAGATCCCAAGCGTCAGAAGCTGGCTTTTGTTGTTATAGATCGTCTTTTCATGGATGCTTCCAATGTATGGGTGATCCATTACTCATGCGAAAGCTTTTACGATCGAACCGACGGAAAGTCGCCGCGCATCACCTCAATAGCGATCCGAAAGCTGAATTCGGGGCAGACCATTTCCTTCTCAATTCACCAGATCGGCGAGCTAGAGAGTGTTCCGCTGGATCGGATCATCAGCCAATATGACGCGCTCGAATCCAAGATGCTGCAAGCATATTTTCAGCACATAAGCAGCCACCAAGGCATGAAGTATCTGCATTGGAACATGCGCGATATCAATTATGGATTCGCGGCCATCGAACATCGTTTCAAGGTACTGGGCGGGACGCCATTCGTCATCCAGGACGAGAATAAGTTTGACCTGGCGCGTTTGCTGATCGACATCTACGGAGTGGCATATACAGGACATCCGCGCTTAGAAACCCTACTTGAGAAGAACAACATCCAACCTCGGGACTTCCTTACTGGCGCGGGAGAAGCGGAAGCATTCGAGAAGCAGAATTACGTCGGCTTACACCAGTCAACGTTGAGAAAAGTCGATGTGATCGCTAACATCGCCGGGCGAGCTCATGATCGATCCTTGAAAACGAACACGTCGCGGTGGGAGATGCACGGCGGTCGCATTCGCACTGCAATAAATTGGATGGCAGAAAATCGCACTTTTCAACTTTCTGCGGGGGTGGCCAGCATCATTGGCGTGGGCTTGGCAATCTACGTGCTCTGACTGAGCACAGCTTGGGGGAGCGATGCTAAAGACGATTCGCGAGGCGAAGGTCGGCAAGGCGACGGTGCGTCTCGTGCAGACGCCGAACGGCTATAGCGGCTTGGTATTGCTTGATGGAAGGCGGCAGGCTCTCGAGGAAGGCGACGACGCAGATGATGTGTGGCGTCGGATTCATGATGCGGCGGCAGGGCTGAACCCGCGTTTCTTCGGCTACGACGGTGCCCAATCCCGGTTTCTGCATTTCTTTCCGCAGGGATTTGAAGATGGGGACTACACCGGCCATGAGCGTGCTTACAAGTTGAAGGCAAAGGAGAAGCTTGACGAAACTGCGCCCCTTCCGGAAGTAGCCAGAGGACATGGGTTTGGAGAAGCGATTTTCTCGGCCTACCGGGCTACAAATCTCTTATCGCCCTTCGAGAAGACGCGACTTCAGTCGCTGCTCAGGGGGGCCGGATGCTGACGAATTCATCCAGGCAGCAGCAGCATTCGCCAACGGCGATATCAAGGGCGGGCTAGGCGCGATGGCCACCGCGTTAAAGCGTCACGATAACGCGAAATGGACGGTGGTTGCCTACCTACCATTCCTGTGGGAGAGCCTGACGTTCACATGTTCCTCAAGCCCACGATGATCACCGCCTTCGCGGAGCGCGTCGGCCATCCCTTTGCCAACGCCTACAAATCGGAACTTGATCCGGCCGTTTATGAATCCTTATTCGATCTGGCGCGAACTACCAGGAACAAGATTTCCGACCTTCGTCCGCGGAACATGACCGACGTTCAATGCTTCATGTGGACGTCAGTGGAATACACCGAAGACGATAAGCAAGACCTTCTGGAAGCGCGGGCTGATGAGCATCACTGAGGACGCAACCGCCAAGATCGAACAATTGAGCAAGAGGCTCATCTCGATGTCAGCCGCAGATATCGCAGGAATGATCGACAGCGGCGACACTCTGAATGATGTGACTTTTCGACTCTGGCGCGAAGAGGACTTTGGTGCCTTTTACGCGCCATTCGATTGGGTCAACGAGCAGGCCGATATCGTGTTGATCGGCATCACTCCCGGAAGACGTCAAGCGAAGGATGCGCTGCTTGCGTTGCGTGCAGCGCTTATGGCGGGGAAGCCGATCCCAGAAGCCGCAGCGCAAGCGAAGCAGGCGGCTTCCTTCAACGGTGATATGCGATCCATCGCTACAGAACTCATGGACCACTTCCGCCTCAATGAAGTGTTCGGACTGCGTGGCTGTTCGCTGTTATTCGATGTTGCGGCGTCTCGGGCTCACTATACTTCAGTTTTGCGCTACCCGGTTATCGAGTGGAAGACGGTAACTAAAAAGGGAATGAAGACGACCAAGTGGACCGACTATGGTGGTGATGACCAGATCATCCGTCGGATATGCATGAAGAAGACAATAGAGACAAAATTTTTGCCGGAGCTGCGTGAATTTGCAAATGCTTGGCTTGTGCCATTTGGCCCCATCCCGGCCCTCGTTCTTGAGCAGCTTGCCGATCGTGGTGAAATCGACCGCTCCCGCATCCTGACAGGCCTCAACCATCCTTCCGGGACGCAATGGAATCGACATAATTGTCAACTGGACCGTGTCGACCATAGAGCCTGCGCCAGGAATGTCGGCTGCTCTACAATCCAGGATCGAAGCAGGCGGCTCCGCCAGAGGATACGAGAAATCTTATCCATCGACGGCCAAGCCGAGAGGACCGTTTCATGACTAGCTCCGTAGAAATCCGGTCCAAGCTTGTCGACCTGCTTCGCCGCGATCTTATTGGGCCGCATCCGGACCTCGATCATGATCTCGCGCACGAGGTGCTGCCCGAGAAGCCATCGCGATGGTATGTGGGTGGCTTTATCGTGCCCGCCTATGATGGCGTTGTACCGGCCGTTGCGGACGAAGACGAGGTGGTAGAGGAAACCGGTGACGACCTGCTTGCGGGTGAAACGCTGGATTCTGCGGTTGACGGCGATGCTGACGAGAAGGATTCGTCCGACCAACCACCACGCGACAGGTTTCTTCCGTCTTCAATCGGCCTAACAGTGATGCTGCCGGAAACGGTGAACCAGATCACCATGCGGGCGACGTGGGGAAACTACAAGACCGAGCCGCCTTTACCTGATGCACTGCTGATCCCGGAATTGTCAGAAACAGGAAAACCAAAACCCGAAAAGCCCGACGCGCTGCGCTGGGTCCGCATCCCCGGGGAAGCTAGGAAAGTGCTCGATGTCACGCGGAACCAGTCCGGTATTCCCCTTCCGGAGAGTGCGGCACCGCAACGCCCCGGCGGCGGCCTCGAAATTTCCGTCCACCAGCGTGTTCTTCAACAGAACACCCCAGAGGGGACTGAAGAGCGATTACGGGTGGTCACCGTATTCTTGGTGAACCGTCGACGCAGTGCAAAGGCCCCCTACAAAGACGTGGCCTACGCATTTCAATGTCGGATAGAACTCGAGTGTGATGAGGGATTTTATCCTCGCGGCGACCTGTCTACCTACCAATCGGACGATCCAGACCTCAGGCTCGCCGATCTTCATTACCGAGATGTCTGCGAATACGGCGTCGGCCGAAATACGTCGGCAGGCTGGGAAGGAAGCGAGGACAGATCAAACGGAGACGCGCCGATGACGCGTGTCTGGACGGAATTCCTTCCACAGCAGGAAGTAGAACGTGTCGTGCCTACCAGAATCGATGGCGTTCAGTTCGGCATGGAAGCTCTAGCCGCGGCGGCGATGTCGGGCCCGGCGGCACTTGGCGCAGCTCTGGACGCTTTACCTGATCTCTACGCGGAGTGGCGACGAGATCAGGAGCACCTGATGACGGGTCTTGCTCCACGACGGCTACAGACTGTTCAAGCGTTGTTTGCGAATGCTGATGCTGCGAATCGAAGGATTCGCGCTGGGATCTCTCTTCTCAAGCTTAACAGCCAAGCGCGCGAGGCCTTCGGGCTCATGAACGCGGCGATGGCCATGGCCAATCGACAGCGTGAGGCCGCGATACAAAAGAGGGCTCCTGACGAACTAGATCCGCCGACTTGGCGGCCGTTCCAGCTTGCATTCGTCCTCCTCAATCTCGCCGGTATGACCGACCGCAACAATCCTGAGCGAGACATCGTCGATCTGCTGTTTTTCCCCACGGGCGGCGGCAAGACCGAGGCGTATCTTGGCCTTGCCGCTTACGCGATTGTGCTGAGGCGGTTGCGGGGGTCAGGGGTTCTGGGGGCGGGTGTGAGTGTCATAATGCGCTACACATTGCGACTCTTGACCCTTGACCAACTCTCGCGCGCTGCCGGCCTCGTTTGCGCCCTTGAGCTTTTGAGAACGAAAAATGAGAACGGTCGCAAGTCGCTGGGAGATTGGCCAATCGAAATCGGCCTTTGGGTCGGTGGCGCGGCTTCGCCGAATAATCTTAAGCCCCGGAATCCGTCTGACAAGGACGCCGCGACAACCTGGCTGAAACGCTACCAGAGGCGCCCGAAGACCAAGTCACCTGTGCCGCTGAAAGCCTGTCCGTGGTGTGGGACTCCGTTCAAGCCGGAGAGCTTTCACTTTACGCCAAACAGCACGGCACCGCAAAACCTCGCCATCAAATGCGAGAATGCGGAATGCGATTTCACTCGTGATCGAGCACTTCCTATAATCGTTGTGGACGAGCCGATCTATCGTCGCTTGCCCGCATTTCTCATCGCCACGGTGGACAAGTTCGCCTCGTTGCCTTGGATTGGTCAGAGCGGCGCGTTCTTCGGACATGTCGATCGATACGAACCGGAAAGGGGCTTCTTCGGCGCATCCGAGCCCGGCCAAGGCAGACCGCTCGGAAATGGCCACCACCTCGACCCGCCGGATCTGATCATCCAGGACGAATTACATCTTATCTCGGGTCCGCTCGGAACAGTCGCGGGTCTCTACGAAATGGCAATCGATCTGCTCGCGTCTCGTTCGGGTACACATCGGTCGGTCCGACCAAAAATTGTCGCATCGACTGCCACCGTGCGTCGGGCAGAAAGGCAAATCGCCGCTTTATTCGATCGGTCCGAAACGGCCGTGTTCCCACCGCCCGGCATCAGCCGGGCCAACAGCTTCTTTGCTAAGACAGTGCCGTCTTCGGAAGAACCTGCGCGCCTCTATATAGGTGTCGCGAGCCAGGGCCGCGGGCCAAAGCTCCTTTTCCTTCGAAGCATGCAGACGCTGCTTTCAGGATCGCAAGCACTGACTGCACCGCAGCCAGCTGATGAGAATCCAGCTGATCCGTATCTCACCGTGCTTGCCTACTTCAATGCGCTCCGCGAGTTGGGTGGTGCACGCCGCATCGTGGAGGATGAAATCCGCGAGCATGTTGCGAACTATGGCGACAAGCGCCAGCGCGTCGCGCCCGCGGGGATGGCATTTGCGAACCGTCAGATGCGACAACCTCTGGAATTGACATCGCGCGTCACAACGGACGAGGTCGCACTGGCGAAGGATCGTTTAGGCAGGGCATTGATGAAGGGTGGATTTGTTGACGACGATAGCGTGGATGTCGCGCTGGCCACCAATATGATTTCGGTCGGCCTCGATATCAGCCGTCTCGGTCTGATGCTCGTCCAGGGCCAACCCAAAACCACCGCCGAATACATCCAGGCCACCAGCCGTGTAGGCCGCGCTAGCGGAAAGCCAGGTCTGGTAGTGACAATTCTAAACCTCCATAAGCCGCGGGATCGCGCCCATTACGAGCAATTCCGCGCCTTCCACTCTTCTTTCTATCGCGCGGTGGAAGCAACAAGTGTGACACCGTTTGCTCCACGAGCGCTGGATCGCGCTTTGGCGGCGGTCGTCGTTGCGGCGGCACGGCACCATGATCCTGCGCTTTCACCTTCGGACGCGGTAAGCAGGCTTAAGGACTATTCAGGCGCTCGCGATACCGTCATTACAGCTCTTCGTCGGAGAGCACTTTCCGCTAGGGTAGACAGGGACTCGATAGACCGGGCTGTGTCCCGTGCAGTCGAACTCTTCGACATGTGGGAGCAGGTCGCGGAAACACAGACGGCAACGGGCGGCACCTTCACATATGACGGATCCGGCGTGGAAAGACGGCTACTGCAATACCCGCTGGATCGCGCTTCTGAAACGCTCGACCGTGCGCACCAGCAGTTCGTAGCCGCACGCTCGATGCGAGATGTCGAATACGCTGTCTTCCTGAAGAGTTGTGATCCATTCGGCCAACCTTTGCACGAATCGGAGCATGATCAATGAGCCGCCCCAAACAGAGCTTGAGTCAACTGTTCACGTCTTTTGGACCCGGAGCGATGCTCGATCTTCCAACTCGGTCGGTGGTCATAGCGGGGCTTGATCACTGGGATGGTAAAAAGATAGCCTTCAAGCGCATTGAGGAGCCGCGGCTCGCAATGTTGCTTCAGACCTTTCTTTCACAGAACGGGCGTTGGGACGCGAATAAGCCCGTCCAGCTTCGAACACCGCCGATTGCCCAAGACAGTCGAAACGAGAGCGATCCGGCGAGCGTCGCCGTCAGGGTCTTCCCCACTTGGTTCACCTGTGAGGGCGTTGTTAAAGAGGCTGGAACAGCGGATCCTCGACGTAGACGGCTCGTTCGCTGGAATGAGTTGGACGCGAGCGGCGGCAGGAAGAAATTCCAACGCGATGATGGCAAGAAAGTCGATGTCACGCCAATCCGTTTTGTTGGCGCCTGCAAGAAGGGACATCTTCAGGACATAGACTGGAAGTGGCTCGTTCATCGCGGGGAAAAGTGTAGCGAAGCCCTGTGGATCGAGGAGCAAGGCACCAGTGCCGATCCCTCGAATATCCGCATCGGCTGCCATTGCGGTCGCCCATCAGTATCCCTTGCGGACGCATTCAAGCCGGGATTTCTAGGACGATGCATGGGAAAACGCCCGTGGCTAGATAGTGAGGAGCCAGGCTGCACGGAGCAACTGCATTTCTTGTCGCGTTCAGCAACCAATACTTATTTTCCCCAATCGGTGACGATCATATCATTGCCGATCAATGAGGATGCGCTGAGCGAGGCTATCCGGAAGAACTGGTCCAGCTTGCAGAAGGCTACGGATCCAGCCTTCGTTGAAGTGTTGAGGAATGTGCCTGAAATTGGCGCCTCTCTGGCGGGATACGGAAATGAGGATATCTACCGTCGTATTATACGAATGCGCGAATCTGTCGTGCGAGAGGCCGTGCAAGATCCGAAAATTGCGGAATACGATTTACTGGCGAGCGGTGACAGCATAATCGGTGCCGATGGCATCGGCGAACCGCTCTTCGCAGAGACCTTAGACGTTCCGGACATTAACCGGTGCGTTACTGTTGATGGACAGCCATATCTGAATTCGATTGTCGCCGTACATCGGCTGAAGGCAGTGACGTGTTTATACGGTTTCACTCGACTTGAGCCTGCGCCCACCATAGCCGAGGAAATGTTGGAAGAGGTGCGGCTCGCAGTGGACGGCGCGCCATTGGCCGAGAATGAAGACTGGCTGCCTGCCATGGAGCAGACCGGCGAGGGGATATTTCTGACGGTGAAGCCTGCTGTGATCCGGGATTGGCTTCAGCGAAAACGAGTAGTGGATCGCGCCGGGAAATTGGTAGCAGGAGTCAAAAACTACGAGTCCCGTCACAATGTAAAACAGCAGTTTCCAAGCGTGCCTTACATCCTCTTGCACTCGCTTTCGCATGCGCTCATGGAGGAGATCTCTCTGGATTGCGGCTATCCACTTAGTTCTCTGAAGGAGCGAGTTTACGCGATAGCATCGAGAGAGGCAGATCAATCTGATCGCTTCGGAATTTTGATCTATACCGCCAGCGCAGGAGCCCAAGGAACCCTGGGAGGATTGACCGAAATCGCGATCAGAATTCCCCGATTGATCGAAAGCAGTTTGGAACGCCTAAAATTATGCTCGAACGATCCTATATGCGCCGACCATGACCCGTCGGTTTCGGGTGATGAACGTTCTCTCATCGGAGCGGCTTGTCATGCATGCGCTCTCGTGCCGGAGACAAGTTGTGAGAATCGAAACAATTTTCTGGACCGGACGTTGCTGACCAATACGGTAGCAAACGCTGACGCCAATTTGACGTGACAGTTTAGAACATTGACGACTTGCCGCGTTTTCAGCGGGAGATGGCGATTATGCTGGAGCGGCACCCTTATAATACTCGTGAGCCCATTCCAGATGACACACGGCTTGTTGTTATCGGCACGGCCCCACCTCCCAGGTTCTCCAATCCCGCATGCGGCGGCATGAGAGGGTTGGATTTCGATTTCTTCTATGGTTCAGAAGATAACTACATGTGGGAATTTCTGGAGAACATCGCCAAGCGGAAACAAGGCGTCAAGCTTTTTGGAGACGATCTTTCACCCCAACAATGTTGCGATGCTGCGCGGAAGTTTTTGCGCGACAATCGAATTTGGATGCATGACGTGCTGAGTTCCTATCAAAGAAAGGAAAGCAAAGAGCATTTGGCTGACGATGCTTACATCATCCCAGTTGAGCTATCTTCCTTTCGAGAACTGCTTCACACCGCCGCAATTTCAAAGCTGGCTTTCACAAGTGAAAAGGCCGCAGAGTGGACCTTTACTGCATTGATTCAGGAAGGGCAGTTGGCGAATCCTGAGCATCTTAAGGCCGCCTTTAAGGAATGGCGCGCGATTGATCGAGGCTTGGAGATCGAAGCATACGTCCGAACAAAATTCAAAGAGCCATTTATAGAATGCCAAATTGGTGGCCGCAATTTCCACCTTCACATTTTGCCGACGCCGACGAGGCGCAGCGGGGTAAAGGGGCTCACCCTCGGATTAAAGGAAGACATCTACGAGCATGTTCTGTTTTGACCGAGTGTCAGTCAGTGACTTTGAACCCACGCAGGAGTTCTGATCTGATTCAGCTTGGCCATTCTAGAACGAAGTTTGCGTTTCTGGTCGTTCTTATCGTCCTCTTTGCAATGTCGGCCGCACATGCGGATTGCGAGCACAGGCTTGTTCTTTCTAATTGGAGATGGTGTGCGATACCCGAATGGTGAAGACGGTTGCTCTTCGACCATGCCGAACCGTTCGGGGCGCTCATGGCGCGATGTGCAGATACAGCCGCGCGAGCTACCGCGGCAAAATAAGAAACTGATGAGGGGGTGTGCATGAGTGAGGGCGACGAAGGACGCAAATTTCAATTTCTGCGGAACGGCGATGCCGAACCTTTAGATCTTGACTGGAACAAAGGGGGTGAGAGCGCGCGTCAGGCCATTTCCGAGGCCATGAGCGCCAAGAACATAGCATTCTTGCTTGGCGCGGGATGCTCCTCCCTGATGAAGGGCGGCAAAGAGCTCGGCATTTCAACGATGGCGCCTCTGGCAAAAGAGTTTTGCGGGGAAACCCTCGACGCGCGCAATGCGGGATTTTACGCTGAGACGCCATCGATGGAGGGCGGTGAGGCCGTCGCTGATGACGATGTCATCGAAGCCGAGGGCCGACCGCCCGACCCAACTGCTGACCCGCTGACGGAAATGTTCGGTGATTCAGTCGTAGCCGAAGACGCTGGCGCCGGCGGTGTGTTGGAAGCACAGGTCCTTGGCGAACGAGAGCGGGAGCCCGCGCCATGGCGGTTGACCAAGGCCGAACTCGATTATCTCGATGCGCTCGGGATCAATTTGGGGAAAGATTACAGCCGCAACCTTGAGCGCCTGATGGAGGTGCTATTCGCACAGCGGTTTGTGCTACGTCATAGCGAGAACACCGACCTTAGCCCCGACCGCGCTGTTCTCGATGGCATCATCAAAAAGGTCCAAGATTTCCTGTGTATCCGTGTCACCAACGGGAGCTTCGCCGCGGACGGCGACACCACCGTGCGCGATCTCTACGAGCGGTTTTACAAGAAGCTGGTCCTGCGCGATCGGTCCTTGCCTCGGCCGTGGGTGTTCACGACCAACTACGATCATTTCAGCGAATTGGCGATGGACCGCTTGGGCATTCCATATGCCAACGGCTTCTCTGGTGTGGTTGAACGCCGCTTCAACCCAGCCAGTTTCCGCTATGCCTTAGCCGAGCAGCTCGATGTCGCCAGCCGTAAGTGGACCGCCGTCGATGCCTTCGTCTATCTCTGCAAATTGCATGGCTCGGTCACTTGGACCGAGGACGATCACGGCTTGTTCCCGATCAAGGAGGTTTGGCCGCCAGCGTCCGCGAACCAGATGCTGATCTATCCGACGCCGGCGAAGCAGAACTCTTCGCTCGGCTCGCCCTATGCGGACCTCTTCCGGGAATTTCAGTCCCGAATCGTACGCGAGCAGAGTGTTCTCATGACGGCCGGCTACGCCTTTGGGGACGAGCACCTGAATAACATCATCTACCAGGCGCTAACGATCCCGACTTTCCGCCTGGTGATCTTTGCGGCGCCGGACATGGACGGGGAGATCGCCAAGCTTCGGGCGCTGCGCGATCCTCGGATTTGGATCATCGGTGGCGACGGCCCCACCGAGGGAACGAAGGCGCACTACTTCGATATGATCGTCGAACATTTCATGCCGCAGCGTCCCAGCGATCGGATCGACGATGCTGTTCGCAAGGTGTTGTCTGAGTTGGCGCCGAAAAGGGACGATGAAAAGAAGGAAGATGAGGCATGAGCCACGACGATCGCAAGCGCGCGATCGGCAAAGTGGTCTCGGTCGCAGCCGACCGCTTTGTCGTGGAGATGCACGCCGGGACCGACAATTTTACGGTCGTCGGTTTCGACGACGTACACTACGTGGCGCGGCTGGGGTCATTCTTGATGATCCCGTCGCAGTCGGAATATGTCGTGGTTGAGGTTGTAGGCTTGCGCGAACGCGATGCGAGCGCGCCATCCGAGCGCGGTGACTTCGACCGGGCTGGCTCTTCCAAATACCTGGATGTGGTGCCTGTCGGCATGTTGCCGATGCGCGGCGGCGTGTTCCGTTTCGGCGTATCCGTTTTCCCATCCCTGTATGCAGATGCGCTCTATGCCTTGGATGGCGAACTCGATCGCATCTTCGAGACCGAGGCGGCCATTGAGCCATCGGTCGGCCCGGCTGGCGGTGCCAGCCAACCTGCAGGCGCCACGCGCTACCGCGTTCTGCCAATCGGCAAGTCGGTGGTGTTCGAGGATTATGACGTCAAAGTCCGTCTGAACGAGTTCTTCGGCGGCCATGTCGCCGTCCTGGGCAATACCGGCAGTGGTAAGTCATGCACGGTCGCGTCGGTTTTGCAGTCTCTCTTCTACAAGCCGAACGAACATCACGCCCGCGGAGCGACGTTCATCGTCTTTGACGTGAATGGCGAGTATCACGAGGCGCTCGCGCCTTTGGCGAAAGACGGCGGCATTGGCGTCCATCGAGTGATCCTTGATGGGACGACCGCCGGCTTTCGCATGCCGCACTGGTTCCTGGAGATGGCAGAATGGGAACTGCTTTTGCAGGCCAGCGAGCGAACGCAACTGCCGGTCCTTCGGACGGCGTTGGGTCTGACAAGCCTCTTCCACGCCAACACGCCAGATGCCCTGGCGCTGCGTGAGCATTTTGTCGCCACTTGCATCATTGAGTGCTTTCGAGGAGCAGATGGCGACTCTCCAGTGTCGAAGTTTCAGCGCGTCGTCTCTCTTCTCCAGAAGTATCCGACGAACGATCTGAATATGGCGCTGTTGAACCGCTTCAGCCCGAATTTTCAGTACGGAAATTTTCATGGGAATAACCAATCGTTGTTTCTGGACGAAGTACGGAAGAAGCTCCGGGAGGATGCGCCCTTACCAGCCTACAATCGGACGCCGTTCTCTTTCGATGAGCTGCACGAATGTCTGGATTTCGCGATCCTCTATGAGGAGGCCCACGGCAACCGCCAAATCCGAGATTACTGCTCGGCCATGGTTACGCGGCTCAAATCTCTTCAGGAGCGGACGGAATATGCCTTTCTGCGGCACGAAGGCGCCGACGTCGATGCGGCCGTAAGCGATCTGGAGTTCTTGAGCAACATTGTGGGACTGGAAAAGGCCGCTGGCGGCGCATTCGCTAAATGCAATCAGGTCATCATTATCGACCTGAATGCCGTCGAAGATGAAATCGTTGAGTTGGTCAGCGCGGTCATTGCGCGCATGCTATTTCGGTTTCTTTGCCGCGCAGAACCTCGAAACCGCTTCCCGATACACCTGCTCCTCGAAGAGGCTCACAGGTATGTCGCCTCTACACCTTCCCGGTTCTCCATCGACGCCACCAAGATTTTCGAGCGCATCGCCAAAGAGGGCCGCAAGTACGGCATGTTCGTGCTCCTGGCGTCGCAGCGTCCGAGCGAGCTGTCCAAGACGGTTCTCAGCCAGTGCTCCAATTTCCTGGTTCACCGCATTCAGAACCCCGACGATCTCTCTCAAATTCGCCAGATGACTCCATTTATTTCGGAGTCCGTCCTGAAGCGGCTGCCGTCGCTGCCTCGGCAGCACGCGCTGGTGTTTGGAACTTCAGTCAATCTTCCCACGACATTCAAAGTGCGGGAGGCGTCGCCGCGACCGCGTAGCGACGATACGGCCATCGTCGATCTCTGGTTCCATGAAGAAGGTCGAGCCGCTGATATTCGCCTTACACCCCGGTCGGTCGATGATGCCGCAGCGGCTGGAAGGGAGCCAACAGCGGAGAACGAAGCAGGATGATGACTTCTTCTGACCATCTGGAGTTGATCGCGCAGACGCTGGAGGCCACGGGGGATTACCGCGTCATCCGGCGCCTTAAGCCGCGCCCATCTAACGTTCCCCCTCCCGGTACGCCGGTCAGACTTGGCCTTGTGGTGGATGTGGAAACTACAGGGCTCGATCCGCGGCGCGAAGAGATTATCGAACTCGCCATGACGCCGTTCAGCTACGGCCTGGATGGCACCGTCTTCAGCGTGGGCGAAAGTTTCCAAAGGTTGCGTCAGCCGAGCGAGCTGATTACGCCTGAGATCACCGCGATCACTGGCATTACGAACGAGATGGTGGCGGGTCAAGTCATCGACCAGGCTGAGATCGCTAAATTCGCGGCGCCGGCATCACTCATCATTGCTCATAACGCGGCGTTCGATCGCCGCTTCCTTGAACGGTTCAGCGATGTGTTTTCGTCGAAGCCGTGGGCTTGTTCGCTCAACCAGATCGACTGGGCTGCGGAAGGGTTTGAGGGTACGAAATTGGCCTATCTCGCCCAGGCGACCGGCTTCTTCTACGATCGTCACCGAGCGATGCACGATTGTCTCGCCACCGTCGAATTGCTGGCGACTCGACTGCCCAAATCCGGAGTCACGGGCCTCAGTCGCCTCCTGGATGGTGCCCGAGCCGTGACATGGCGAATCTGGGCGGAGAACTCCCCATACGAATTGAAAGATGTCCTCAAGGCTCGAGGGTATCGCTGGAACGGCGATCCTGGACCTCAGCCTCGTGCTTGGTACATCGACGTTTCTGAGGCTCAACGTGAGACCGAGCTACGTTTCTTAAGAACGGAGATCTATCAGCGTGCGATCGACCCTGTGCTCCGGCGGATCGATGCACATGATCGCTTTTCAGATCGGATTTAAACTATTTGCGAAAGACGAATGGGATGGAACTGGCTTAGCCGGTCAGTATGTCTACGTCAGAAAAGCAGCTCCACGTCTCGGCGACGAAATCATGGACGAGACGTGATTGGGCCGGCTCCGGCTGGACGATAAATAAGAAACGGGGTTGAACGGACCTGGCGGCGTGAGGGGCTGAAAGCCCCCGCCAAACAACCCAAGCGAGGGCGTCGTTCGCTGACCATGACCCGTCGGTCATCGGGTGATGAATGTTCTCTGATCGGAGCAGCGTGCAATGCATGGGCTCTCGTGCCGGAGGCGGGTTGTAAAAACCGAATATTTTTTGGCTTGGACTCCACTGCGATAGGTTCCGTTGCGCATCTCGATGGACATGATCCACATTACGTTGCGTTCTACAGCCTTTGCCAGGCGATATTAACCATGCGTCGGGTTTCTCCGGATGCCCTCCGGAAAGGTGCAGGCCAACATGGTACAACTTGTCTCAAGTTTGATGACTGGTTCGCCAGATTGCGCAGCGAAATTTCAACCGCCATCAAACGCCAAGCTTCGTTGAAATGAATCCCTGAAGAACCGCGGCGGCGCTTGCAGCCCGCCCGCGCGGCAGGATTCGCGACAGCAAGTCCTGCACCAGTACGTCCAAGACCCGTCGCTTTGATCCTTTTTTTTGGGAGGGTAACGCATGCGCGTAGCGATCAGTCGTGCCTTCGAGATCAGTGAATCTTCTGGATTATCCCCGAACGCAAGGATACCGGTTCCTGCGCTGGCCAACGACGATAATGACCCGGCTTCCCCATTGACGTGGTGGAGGACCAAAATCCCCGGCGAGTTCAGAAAAAGGGACTCCGCCACCCTTCGATGGGCCCTGATAGGAACGAGGATCGACGGGGAGCCTTACTGGCCTGACGTAGCCACGGGTGAAGTGCCCGCCGCGATCAAGATTACCGTGGATCGACTCAAGAAGCGGAAGATCGATCACGCTGAAATCGATCTCGTCCTCTCGGCCATGCTTGCTTTCGCGATAGACGGCGACGTCACATCCGGAATTCTCATTTCCTCGGCGTTGCGACGGCGGTCAAAAATCGACCCGCAGTGCCGCCTGCTCAGCGATCTCTGGCTGATTGCCGATTTCTGATCGTCAGGAGGATGCAATGACAATCGAGACGCCGTTTCGGAATATCATCGACCTTCAAAACGCCTTGGTTGATCTGTCGCACGACATCCATGACATCCGTGTTCATGGTTGGCCGAACCATCCTTCCCTGGCCAACGCACCCTGGCTGGAGAACTGGTCTTCCGCGGCATTGTTCAGCCCGTGCCTGATTGGCGAGGTAACGGATCATCCGCTGCTCGGCGATCGGCCCCGCATCCATACCAGTCAACTCATGGTTCTGGACGCCGAACGTGGATGGGCACGAACCTGGTCGCGGTTCTATCGACTCGGGCCGCCACATCATGGCGATCGGCACCACTGATCCCCCTCGCCAATCCGACATCATCATCCTTTCACAACGAGGCACCCTCATGTCCGTGATGGAAACCGACGACCGCGTCGCCGCGACTGCTTTAAGCCCCGCCACCAAAACGTCGTCAGATTTACTGGCGCGCGCCTTCCTCGACATTTTAGCTCGCGCAGCAGGCGCCGAGGCCAAGCCTCTGCTCCGGAGTGGCGATCCCACTGATCCGATCGAGCAGCTGCTCGATGATCTTTCCGGCAGCGCCGATCCGGACAATCAGACCTCCATCCGGCCGGACATTGCCGCCGTCGCGATCCTCACGGCCCGCGCCATCGAGACGGTGCCCGGGCTCATCAAGGAATTGCGTCGCGGCAATCCAGTGATCACGATCGCCACCCATGACGCAGAGCTGGTCGCCCTCGTTGCCGAAGTGCTGCACGAATGCGCGTTCGGCTCCGATATCCAGGTCCTGCAAGGCAGACAGTATGGTTCGAGCCGCCAGCAACGAACAGCGTTGGCGTTCGTGCGTGACGGGACCGAAAACGGGGACAAGCCAGAGAAGGGCAACGACACCGTCGCATCCGCCCTCCATGCACAGAGCCCCATCATTGGCATCGCTCCGGAACCACGGCGCCATTTGCCGCGCGATCTGATGCGGACGGCAGAGCATCATCTGGTCCTCGGCGAGATCGACGAACGCGCCATCGCACTCGTGATCGAGGCCGTCACCGGTCATGCACCCTGCGGCGCTATCGATCCGGAGCTGGTCCGCGCCGCCGATGTCGGCGACCTGCAACTGGCCGTGAGAAAGCGCCAGACGCCCGATGAGTGCCTGAAGCGGCTGGACGAGATCATCCGCAATAAGGATATCTTTGACGACAGCGGTCCACGGCTCGAGGAGCTTGCCGGATACGGCGCGGCCAAAGACTGGGGCCTGAACCTGGCGGCAGATCTCGCCGCCTACAAGCGCGGTCATCTGGACTGGGCAGCCATTGACAAGGGCCTGTTGCTGGATGGCCCACCTGGCGTCGGCAAAACACAATACGCGAAGGCGCTGGCTCGCAGCGCCGGGGTGCCGATCGTCGCCACGTCGGTGGCTGACTGGAATGCCGCCAGCTATCTGTCAGGCACGCTTCAAGCCATGCGGACCGCTTTCGTACAAGCCCGCAGACTGACGCCATCAATCCTGTTCATCGATGAACTGGACGGAATCTCTGACCGCGCCCGATTGCGCGGCGAGTACGTCGAATACTGGTCGCAGATCGTCAATCTTCTTCTCGAGCTTCTGGCCGGGATCGACGACCGCCCGGGCGTCGTTGTCATCGGCGCGACCAATCATGCGGACCGAATCGACCCCGCCATCCGTCGTGCCGGGCGCCTTGACCGGACGATCAGTATCGAACGGCCCGGGACCGATGATCTGTGTGAAATCATTCGGTTCTATCTCAAGAACGATCTTCCGGAGGCCGACCTGATGCCACTTGCTCTGGCCGCACGTGGTGGCACCGGGGCCGACGTCGAAGCCTGGGTCCGACGCGCCCGATCAAATGCCCGGCGCGGCAACCGTGCATTCACCAGCCATGACATCCTCCAAGAGATCAGAGGGCAGCAGGTCGGGCTTCCGCACGATCTCCGGAATGTCGTCAGCATCCACGAGGCGGGACATATCGTCGTCGGCGCCGCACTGCGATGTTACGAACCCAAGATGGTGTGGCTCACGGAAACGGGCGGCCTGACCAGCGGTCAGATGAATATGGGCAACGATCTCACGCTGCGCGGCCTTGAGCACGTCATGACGACGCTACTTGCGGGCCGCGCGGCTGAAAAGCTCCTTCTGGGAGCGCAGGAAGTCACCATTGGCGCAGGCCTCGGTGACACGTCCGACCTGATGAAAGCGACCCAGATCGCTTTGGATATCGAGGTTCGCTTTGGCCTCGGTCAATCTGGCCTGGTTCAGTTGCCGGACGCCTCGAGGGAGGCAATGCTCCATAACCAGACGACGTTGGCGGCGATCAGACAACGACTCGATCGATGCCATCTCTATGCTGAAACCATCGTCCAACTGCATTGCCCAGCCATTCTCGAGATTGCATCAGCCCTCAGAAACAACGGCTATCTTGAACGGGCGGCAATCGTCGAAGTTCTCCAGCATCATAATCTTGGCGAGTCTGATTGAACGGCGGCTCCAGACTCCATCGAACGAAGTCAGTAGCGGTTAAAAAAATTCTAAACAACGTACCGATCCAAGGTTCATCTTTTTCTTGAATGCATCACGCGCCGGCCGCCCGGTTCAAGTGGTGTTCGTGTTGTCCGATCGACCCTGAAGAAAGAGTGTCCCATGAAAACTCGCTTATCGAGCGTGGCCGTCAGGCGCGCTTATTCCTGCCGCGCTTCGATTTCCGATCTGGAGCCTGAATTCAAATCCATGGTCGATAAAGCGATTCAAGCAATTGTCGCGTATGAACCGAACCCCGACCGCATCTTTGGAAAGTATTCTGAACTTGCGTCTGTCGCCCGATCCGTAGCATTTCACGAGGGAAAGCTCCTCGAGTGGGGCATTGCGGCGATCGCCAAATGTAATCCTGATCTTGTGATCTTGCCGCCGGACCGACCGATGCCAATCGTTCCCGCTGCAATCCAACTTCTCAAAAAGAACGAGTGGCGCGAAATCCAGGGCATCCGGCTGCCGTCCGAGGTGCACGCAAACAGAACCTACACGCCCGATCTGTTCATCGCGAACCGCGCACGGCACGCGGGACTCATCATCGACGTGAAGCGCTCGCTCGGATCCTATGCCGAGAGCAAGTTGGAAGACCTTCGCTTCCGGATGTTGGCGGTAGCGGCGATCGCCTCGAGTTGGTTGAGCGAGCGGCAAGGTCCGATCCTCGTCGAAGTCGGCACCGCCATAATCGATGGCGCGGATATCTCCAGCGATCATGAGAAGGGCGTCTTCAAGCTTTCCGAAATTGGCGATCTTCTCGAGGTCGACGAAGCCGGCGACGCGATGACGCGCCTTCGGGATATGTTTGCCGCGCGTGTGCAGCAGGAACTCGAATCCCAGTGCCGCAAGGTAATCGGCACCGCGAAGCCTGTCTCACGGCAGTCGATGTCGAGCGTCGACTTTAGCCGCGACGAGGCGGAGGATGCGCTGCTCGATGCGGGAAGTACTGGAATTTCCACCGCGCGGAGTCGCAGTCATCAAAGCCGCATGCCGTCATTGTCAACAAATGTCCGGGTAGGATTCGCACGTTTCCGCAGCGGGTCCTGAGCTTCACACTCATTTTTATGTGATCGCTAGTCACGCGCCGGGCTGCCAATTGAAGGATTCGTTGGCGGGATTATGCCTGTCTGTGTTCTTCGAGTTTTCCTTTTGTGTTCCCGATCGAGTCCTTAGCGAGAAGATCTCGCGAACGGATCGCAAAAAAAATTAAAGATCAAACGTCGTTCTGTCGTTTATTCGCTCGGGCTGGCGCGCTTGTTTGCTCAATGAGTTGACAGCTCGAACCGAGAATACTCAGATGATGGTGGACAGGCTGACTGCTTGAACGGCTTTGATACAAGCGAACCGACCGGCATCTGACGTGCGTGTGGAGGTAGCTGTGATGAACAGGGACCAAATCCCGTCTGTAACAAGTGGCTGTCGGGACCAAGTGTATCGGCGACGGCGACCTCAAACGAAACGACGCTTGCGGGGACGTGACGCGGCTCGGCGCCCGATGGCTAATTCTGAGACGCGTCGACGGGACATCGTTTTGAGGCACCGCGAGAGATCCCACAGCATGCTTTACCATGTAGCTAATAATCTGCCGGAGGAATTGGTGGTTAGCCTAGGCGAGCTGGACGCCTTAGAAAGCCTGTTCGACGATTTGCCCAAATTTTGAGCTGGAGGAGCGGTCGAATGGCACGTTCGAAATCGCGGAATAGACCGGCACATGTGCGAATCTCAATGGACAGCTTGGGCCGAGTAACGTCAAAAAAGCTGCGTTCGACGAGTGCGCGTCGTGCTCTTGCAAACGGCAATACAGCGGTTAAGGGACGTCGTAGCGACCGTGCTATTCGTGTCGTGCTTTACCTGCGGGTCTCAAGCAAGCGGAGTGTCGAATCCAACCTATCGATTCCAGAACAGGAAGCTCAGTTGCGACGCTACTGCGAAGAGCGAGGCTTGGAAGTTGTGGCGGTTTACGTCGAGCCGGGGAAGTCTGCAAAAACGACAAATCGGCCGCAATTCCGGATGATGGTCGAAGACGCTCAGGCGCTCGAACGGCCGTTCGACAAGATCCTCATCTGGACGACGTCTCGCTTTGCAAGATCATCGAGCGACTATGCCATCGTGGAAAAACTGTTACGCGTCCACGATATCGAAGTTCTTTCGGTGTCTCAGTCATTCGCAAAGAATGCCGGCGGCCTAGTGGCAAAGCGAATCTCTACGCTATTCGATGAATACCATTCTCACCGTTCTGCCGAAGACTCCCTCAATGCGCGTCGTCAAATGGTACAAAATGGTTGGTGGCCGGGTGGCAAACCACCAGATGGACTGAAATTGATTCCTGCTCCAAACAACTCCCAGCGCAAGGTGGTCACGTTCGACGAAGATCGCAGGCCCGTAATTGAGAGGATCTATGATCTTACGTTGCATGGCGATGGCACCAGTCCGCCTCTCGGTATCAAGGCTATTGCTAAATGGCTAAATACCCGCGGTATCACGACAAGGGCCGGATCACGCTGGGGAAACCAGACTATCCACCGTATCCTCACCAATTCTGCTTATTTCGGTGACTATTACTGGGGCGTCGATCCGGCGATCAACGAGTTTCGCGAAGAGCTGGAACCAGCACTCCTGCGAGTTCCCGCGATTGTCAGTAAGAGCACGTTCGAGGACGTTCAACTCATCCTTCAACGTCGCGACCCGAAGACGGGAAAAGCCAAACAGATGAGCAGCCCACTGCTTCTGTCCGGGCTCGCGCGCTGCAGCGAATGTGGTGCATCAATGACGCTACGTACAGGCAAAGGTGGAGCGTATCGATACTACTATTGTAGCGCCGCCAATCGAGGCAAGATGGTTTGCAGCGGTCCGAGAATTCCGGAGAAGGTGCTTGATGAGGCAGTTCTGACGGCGGTTCGTTCTAGAGTACTGGATCAAGGCCATTTGAGCGAATTGATCTTGGGACTGCAGCGACGGAGGCAGCAGCGGGCATCTTCGGCCATGCAGGATCTTCCAGCCTTACAATCGCGGGTATCGGTGGCAGAAGCTTCAATCGAAGGTCTTTTGGCAAGCATTCGTTTAGCGCCATCCTTGGAGAGTGATCCGCTCTTCCAACGCAATCTACATCGCGCTGCCGACGAACTTGGCATGGCGCGGACACGTCTGACAGAGGCAACGGCGGCGATTGGTAGAACTGACGAGGTTACCGAGGAAGCCATTGCCCATTTCAGAACGCTCATGATCGGGCTCTTGGAACGCGAGAGTCCAGCTCGCACCAAAATCTACCTCTCTACGGTTTTGGAGCGTATCGAGGTTGGAACCGATGAAATCCGGATTGAAGGGCATATCGACGATCTTCGCAAAGCCGTCGTGAGTTCTACCCAAGGCTCGGGCGGCAATGTGCTGCCCGAAGTTCGCAGATATGTACGCAGATGGCGGAGCCGGAGGGATTCGAACCCTCGATAGGGCTTTACAACCCTATAACGGTTTAGCAAACCGCCGCCTTCAGCCACTCGGCCACAGCTCCGCTGATGACCGATATGCCTGACACGCTCGCCAGCCGCAAGCACATGATCGCGAGATAAGGCGTAGCACTTGAATCCATGAGACTATGTGACGCAGATCTGTGATGCCGATGCTGATCGGCACCACCCGACCCTGCATTTGCGGTGCAGAAGTACAGGTCTTCGCATTGTATTATCCAGCATACAACGTTGAATTCGTTGTAGCTTTTCCAACTTTGAAACGGCGATCCACGGATCGAATCAGGTGTCTATGATTTGCGATGTTTGAGAAGCGGAGACGAACAGCGTGTCATGTGGGGCGGATGTGCCATTTTAGACGCCTCAAACACGCTGAAAGAAAAATATACTAAAAACCAATGGCTTATCGAAAAAAATGAGGCGATTGGCATGTGCCATTTGAGCAACATGCCACCAAAATCGTTTCGACTTATTCCATTTCGAAGCTTCCTTCATTGCGTGTGCAAGACGGTTCGGTAATTCTGATCGTGCGACGGAGGGGGGCATCCCAAAGTCGTTCTGTTTTAGATGGTCGCTGTTTGGTCGCCCGTTTGCGTCCCTCCTCGCGTTGAGCGGGGGTCAGCAAGCACGAATGCTATCGGTTAGTCCGCAATTGGGGAAACGCTCTTGAGTGCTGCGTTTAGCGGACCCGGTCGCCCTGCAGAGCAACTTGGAGGTTTGACGATGAATTTGATGAAGAGCCTTTACCTCGGCTCGGCGGCAGGGCTGGTCGTCATGAGCGGGGCTCACGCTGCCGATCTTCCGTTAAAGGCCAAAGCGGTCGAATACGTGAAGGTCTGCTCCCTGTATGGCGCGGGCTTCTATTACATCCCCGGCACCGACACCTGCATCAAGCTCGGCGGCTATATGCGCGCCGATCTGGGCGTCAATACGAATACGATCTTCCAAGGCAACACTGGGCTTCAGGCCGGTGCGCAGAACCGTAGCTCCAACGCTTTCACTTGGCGCGCGCGATCGGACCTGACCATCGACACCCGAACCGCGACAGAGTACGGCGTGGTTCGCACCTTTTTCGAGGGTGTCTTCACCTGGACCTCGGGCGGCTACCAAGGTGTGCGCGTCGGCGGGAGTGCGTATGACGGAAACCCGAACGGCGGCGTACTCGGCGGCCAGCTTGGTGTGTTCCACGCCTTCATCCAGTTTGCTGGCTTCACGATCGGTAAAGCTGCTTCTCAGTTTAGTGCTCCCTGGGGGCAATATCCCGGAAACGTCTATGACGGTCTTGTCGGCGGTGGCGGCGCGCTCACGGGCGTGAACCAGTTCACTTACACGACAGAGTTCGGCAACGGCGTATCAGCTTCGATCGGGGTGCAGGATCCGAGCGCATACTACCAGCCCGGCATTCAAAACCTCGGGATAGCGCCGCCCGGCAACGCCATCCTCGATGTTCAACCCCCCTTCTTCGGTCCCGTCCCCTACGGCACCCCCCAGCTCGGCTACGGCCTCAGCGCCTATGGTGGAACCACTTTTCCGGATATCGTCGGCCAGCTCCGCGTCGATCAAGCTTGGGGTATGTTCCAGGCCTCGCTCGCAGGGCATCATAACAACCCGGCTTACTACACTGGCGTTGAAACCGGCGGCGGTCCCGGAGGCAAGTGGGGTTGGGCCGGTCAAGGCGCTCTGACGATCAAGAACATCCCGACTGGTCCGGGTGACGTGATCAATGTCTCGGGTGTCTACACCAACGGTGCGACCCGCTACAACATCCAGGACATGACCGCTTTGGCAGGTGCTAACCTCATCTACGGCGGCGGCGGCGGCATTAGCAGCGTTGGCTTCGGCTTTGCGCCCGATTCTGTCTATGCACCCAACGGCCAGCTTCAACTGGTCTCGACCTGGGGCATGCGCGGCGCCTTCACCCACAACTGGAGTCCGCACTGGAGCAGTTCGGTATTCGGCGCCTACGCAGCGGTCAGCTTCACCGGCGAAGCCAAGTCATATATGTGCGGTGTCTCAATTCCGCGGGCCCTTGGTGCGGGTTTCACCTCCTGCAACCCCGATTTCAACATCGCGCAGGTCGGTGCAAACCTTCGCTGGACGCCAGTCAAGAACCTGACGTTCACGACGGAAGGAGTGTACTCCATGTTGGATCAGAAGCACGCCGGTGTGGCGAATCTTCCAAACAACTACGCGGTCTACAAGGCGACGGGCAATTATCAGCTGAAGGATCAGGACATCTGGACCGTTATGTTCCGCGCTCAGCGCACCTGGTAAGACACATCGTCTGACGACGCACTCTCATAAAACCCCGGCGGGAGACCGCCGGGGTTTTGTTTTGTGGCGAAGCCAGATGTTTGCTCAGTTTCAGGGAAGGTGCTGCGCCGCCGCTGAGCGGGACAAGGACGACGATCGTCTGAACCACTGATAAGGACCTCTCGACGCATTTGGCCACGGGTCGTGAGCAGCCTGGACACTTTCATCGGCGACGGAGATAGCGGCGACAAATCCGATATTACGGCGTTCACGCGTAGATGCGGTTCTGCTGGAGTGTCCCTAGCGTTTTTGAGCGAAGTAGATGCCGGTTCGCGCGAAGAAGATGCGTTAATCCAAAGCTCGCTTCTGATTCAGCTAGAAGCAAAAAAGCTTTCGAATGGGACGGATTGATCGGGCCTGCGCGCAGGCTCCGTTGCTCCAGGCACTCGCGTCAATCTTGTTCCGCAAACGAAGTTCCGCAGCCGGCAAGGAGGACCACCAAGGACGTTTCCTCCACGTGGACTGTGCCCGGCACGAGGCGTTATTCGTCTCCAAACGTCACTGGTTAGCGCCGCGCTGCAAGTCCGCCTCGATCTGTAACTTCGAGCCGCCGCCAAAGCGGGCGCGATAGACCTGCAGGTTTTCCATTATTCGCTGCACGTAGTTGCGCGTCTCCGAGAACGGGATCAGTTCGACCCAGTCCACCGCATCGACTCCCGGGTCCCGCGGATCACCGTAACGCGCGATCCATTTTTGGACGCTGCCGCGGCCGGCATTGTAGGCCGCGAACGTCATGATGTAAGAGCCGCGATAGTCTTCGAGCAGGCCACCGAGCTCCGCTGCGCCGAGTGCAGCATTGTAGGCGGTGTCGGTCTTCAGGCGATGAAGGTCGAAGCTGGCGCCGTACTTCTTGCAGACATACCGTCCAGCATCCGGCGTCACTTGCATCAGCCCGTAGGCGTGCGCCGGCGAGACCACCGACGGATTGAAGGCGCTTTCCTGTCGGGCAATCGCATAGATGATGCTGCGCTCCACATCCGGTCCAATTGATTTGACCGGCGGCATTCCACTGACCGGGTAGGCATAGAAATCGAATGGCAATCCGCGATTTAGCGCGGCCTTGCCAGCGAGCAGCATTCCCTGCGCGTCGCCATGACGTGCGGCGAGTTCGCCAAGCCCCAACACCGCATCGGGGTCGCCGTTTGCGCCTATATCGGCAAGGATCGGAATTGCGAGGTCGTCTTTGCCGAGAGCGTAGAGAAGCTCCGTGGCGCGGACTATCTCGAGCCGCTCGATTCCTCGTGACCGGCTGCTTGGAACGCTGTGCAGTTCGATCTGCGGGAGCCCGAGCTTGGCGCGTGCGAGTTGACCATAGTAACTGGTGGATTGTTCCGCCGCCGACGCGTAGGCGCGACGAGACTCCTGAATCCGGCCTGCCGCTTCGGCGGCGCGACCCTGCCAGTAGCCGGCCCGCGCCAGCGCGGTCGGATTGACGCTGCCGACGCCGATGCGCGCAAAATGCCGGGCGGCCGTATTGGGGTCCTTCAGGAAGCGGAGAGCGATCCAGCCGGCGGTAAACTCTTGTTCCGTTTTGTAGATATCGCGCGCGGGGAGCGCCGCGTCGCGGGCGATGAGATACGCGGTGCGGTAGTCTCCGACGTCGATCATCTTGCGCGCGAGCAGCCGCCGCTCGATCCACCACTGATCGACATTGTAAAGCCGGTTGGGATCCCGCGGCGCGCTCTGCATCAGCCGCGCAGCTTCCGCAAACTTCTCTTCACGACGCAGTAGCTGAATGTAGGCCAAGACATAGCCAGGATCGCTGTGCAGTTCGTGTGGTACTTTCTCGAGCAGTGCGCGTAGGCTGGATGATTTGTGATCGGCCGCAATCCGCGCCTTGGCGAGGGCCTCTTGCGACCTTCCGAGACGCTGCGCCGCACGCATTCCGACTTCGCGGTCCTCGCCGTAAAGCATGTAATCCATGCGCGCCTTGTGGTCGCTCGGCGTAATCAGCGCTCCGAACATCTCCAGCGCTTTTCCCTCGACCGCGGCCGACATCGCATCTGTCCGCCAGGCCTCGCGGACCAATTGCTCGGCGCGGGCGCGGTCTCCGCGTGTGAGCAGCGCGCTTGCCAGAGCAAAGCGTCCTTTGCCCGACAGTGGTCGTTCATTTTCGAACCAGGCCATCACAGTGGCGCCGTCGCGATGGTCGTCCCATAGCGCAGCTTCCGCGCGCCGGCGTAGGAATGTCTGCGAGGGCCAACTCGGATTGGCGTCGAGGAAGGCGCGGTAGCGCTCGGTCGGCGCGCCGTTGTCGTTGCTGCGCAGGATGATCCACTCGGCGAGCTTGCGAGCCACCGGGTCTGTCATGCTGGCCTGGACCTGGGTGGCCTCCGAAAATTTATTCTTGTGGGTAAGGTCTATGACATTCTCAAGCGCAGCGACATCGGTGCGCGAGGTCGATGACGTTACGGCCATCGCAGCTCGTGGAGCGGGCTTGCGAGCCGGTGGCGCGGGAAGCGTGGCGTGCTGACGTGTAGCTGGTTGAATGATCGAGGCTGCGGGGGCCTTGCTTTTGCTCGGAGCGACGGTCTTGCTTTTGCTCGGAGCGACGGTCTTGCCGTGCCCATGGCCGGAGACGGGTTTTGGAACGGCGTGGCCTGAAGGTTTCGACTTCGGCGCGGAACTTTTGGCGACTTTCTCCGCATGGGCGATCCCCGCCCAGAGCGCGGCCGCCACCAGACTCGCGCCTAAAGCCGCGGTTCGTAGCTTTGATGCACGGGCAGGCGATGTCACGACAAATCCCTTTTTCAGCGAATTAGGCAGGCCCCTAAAATCTTATTTACTATTTCATTGAATGTGTGGACAAAACACTAAAACCCCGACATTGCGATCATATGCCTCGACAACGGCGGAATCGCGGCCATGGCTTCAGCCGTGGACCTTTCGTGGCAGCGTCAGACCCGATATGACTGATCCAGCATCAAAATCGGCAGACGGCGAAGCCGCGCAACGTGTTGGAGCGGACTAATGGCAAGCACGGCGAAGTTCCAAGGATCGTACACGGCCCTGGTGACGCCATTCAAGAACGGCTCCGTTGACGAGGCCGCCTTTCGTAGTCTGGTGAATTGGCAGATCGCCGAAGGAGTCCACGGGCTTGTGCCGGTCGGCACAACTGGTGAGAGTCCGACGCTGAGCCACGACGAACACCGCAAGGTCGTGGAATGGTGCATCGAGGAGGCCGGGGGTCGTGTGCCGGTGATCGCGGGCGCGGGTTCAAATTCGACCCGCGAAGCCGTCGATCTGGCCTTGCATGCCGAGAAGGCCGGCGCTGACGCAGTGCTGGTGGTGACGCCGTATTACAACAAGCCGACCCAGGAAGGTTTGTACCAACACTTCAAGACCGTGAACGATGCGGTTGGTATTCCTATCATTATCTACAACATTCCTTCGCGCTCGGTCGTCGATCTTTCCGTCGAAACGATGGCGCGATTATTCGAACTGAAGAACATCGCCGGCGTCAAGGATGCTACCGCTAATCTGGCGCGGGTCTCGCTGCAGCGCCGGGCGATGGGGCCAGAATTCATCCAGTTGTCGGGCGAGGATATGACGGCGCTCGCCTTCATGGCGGCGGGCGGACATGGTTGCGTCTCCGTCGTCGCGAACGTCGCGCCGAAATTGTGTGCGGGCCTGATGTCCGCCGTCCTGAAGGGCGACTATGCCACCGGGCTCGCAATTCAGGACCGCCTGGTGCCGCTGCACGACGCTATTTTCAAGGAACCTGGTCTCGCCGGAGCAAAGCATGCGCTCAAGCTGCTCGACCGGATCGACGAAGTCGTGCGGCTGCCGCTGATGCCGGTGACCCCGCCGACCGGAAAGCTCATCCGCGATGCCATGGTCCATGCCGGTTTGATGAACTGAATTGGGGCTAATTGCTGCCGCACGTGGCGGTGAAGGACTGCTGGAGATTGCGATGATCAAAGAATTTCGTGAATTTGCGATGAAGGGCAATGTCGTCGATCTCGCCGTCGGCGTCATCATCGGCGCCGCCTTCGGGGCCATTGTGTCCTCGATGGTAGCCGACGTCATCATGCCGATCATCGGCGCCGTTACCGGCGGCCTCGATTTTTCCAACTATTTCACGGGTCTCTCGAAGGCCGTCACTGCGACCAACCTTGCGGATGCGAAGAAGCAAGGTGCGGTATTGGCTTGGGGCAACTTCCTCACGCTGTCGTTGAATTTTATAATTGTCGCTTTCGTCCTCTTCATGGTCATCAAGGGCATGAACAAGCTGAAGCGCAAGGATGAGGCAGCGCCTGCCGCGCCGCCGAAGCCTTCTCGCGAGGAAGAATTGCTGACCGAGATTCGCGATCTCCTGAAAGCGAAGGTATAGGACGCAACGCCGCCAGATCGGTGTCGCCGCCGTCCCTCGAAAGATAACGCCTGGAGGTTTCAGGGATATGGCCGAGAAAGGCGAGCGCGCCATCAAGGTCGTCGCGGAGAATCGCAAGGCGCGATTCAACTATGCGATCGAGGATACCGTCGAAGCCGGCATTGCGCTGACCGGTACGGAGGTCAAATCGATTCGTAACGGTAAGACCACGATTGCCGAATCCTACGCCGATTCAAAGAACGGCGAAATCTGGCTTATCAATTCCAACATCCCCGAATATCTGCAAGCCAACCGCTTCAATCACGAGCCGAAGCGGCCGCGCAAGCTGTTGCTGCACAGGAAGCAGATCAACAAGCTGATGGGTGCGGTCGATCGTGAGGGGATGACGCTGATTCCGCTCAAGCTCTATTTCAACGAACGCGGCCGGGCCAAGCTGTTGCTGGCGATTGCCAAGGGCAAGAAACTGCACGACAAGCGCGAGACCGAGAAGAAGCGCGACTGGGGCCGCGAAAAGGGCCGGTTGTTGCGGGCGAGGGGATGAGAGTAGCAAGCCTGACGGAGGTCGATCCGGTCGTTAAACTTTAAAGGATCGGTTCAACTTAATTTTAGGGTTGAGGTGATTTGCTCTCGACATGCGCATCAAACAGAAACGTGCGATTCGGCGGATGCGTCGGCGGCATCAGCGAGCGTGGCTTGTGCTCGACTCGGTCGAGGGCAGATCCAAATCGGAGTGTGAGGTGATGGACATCTCCCACGATGGCGCGCGCCTGGTGATTGCCTCCGGTCTGACTGTGCCAAAGCGTTTCGGCGTCGCGCTGGTGCCGAATTCAACGCCGAGGGAATGCGAGCGCGTCTGGCGAAACGGCGAGATGATGGGAATCCGCTTCACGGAGCCGGGATAGAGTTGTCGGAGTTTCAGCGGCAGGTCAGATCGGCACGCACCTGCGCGAATACGCTCTCGAACATTGCGGGCGTCAGGACGCGCGTGTTGGTGTTGTAGCGCGAGCAGTGATAGCTATCATAGAGTCTCACCGCGCCGACAGGATGCACGGCGCCGTGGACGAAGGGTGCGGCGGCGGCGCGGACTCCGAGCGCCTTCACCGCGGAATCGTGTGCGACGCGGCCGAGTGCGACAATCGCTCGCAATCTGGGCATTGCCGCAAGCGTGGCGCTGAGAAACGCACGGCAGGTGTTGATCTCGGCCGGTAGAGGTTTGTTCTGCGGCGGCACGCAACGTACCGCATTGCTGATGCGGCAATCGACCAGTTTGAGGCCATCATCGGGGTGGGCCTGGTAACGTCCGGTGGCAAAGCCGTATTTGAGAAGCGTCGCGTAAAGCAGGTCGCCGGCATAGTCTCCGGTGAAGGGGCGCCCGGTGCGGTTGGCGCCTTGCACGCCCGGCGCCAAACCGACGATCAGAACGGCCGCGTCGGGGTCGCCGAAAGAAGGGACAGGCGCGTTGAACCAATCCGGCTCGCGCGCCCGCACCGAAAGGCGATAGTCGACCAGCCGCGGGCAAAGCGGACAATCACGGCCTGGTTCTGAACTGGCGGAAGCCGCGCCGGATCGAGCGGTTCGGGTGCGCGGGCGTGTTTCAGTCCTCAAAGTCGTCGTCATCGCTCCGGGGTGCCATAGTAGCGGTGCGCTGCAGGAACTGCGGCGCGTGGTGGCGCGATTGACGTTCCGACGGGTCGCGGCCGAGTTTCGACTGCAACTCAACGAGATCGGTGAAGACGTCGGCCTGACGGCGTAGCTCATCGGCGATCATCGGCGGCTGACTTGCGATTGTGGAAACAACGGTCACGCGAACGCCGCGACGTTGGACCGCTTCGACAAGAGAGCGGAAATCGCCGTCGCCCGAGAACAGCACGATCTGATCAACGTGCTCGGCAAGCTCCATCGCATCGACCGCAAGTTCGATGTCCATATTTCCCTTGACCTTGCGGCGGCCGCTGGCGTCGATGAACTCCTTGGTGGCTTTCGTGACCACCGTGTAGCCGTTGTAGTCAAGCCAGTCGATCAACGGTCTTATCGATGAGTATTCCTGATCCTCGATGATCGCCGTGTAATAGAAAGCGCGGATGAGGGTGCCTCGGGACTGAAATTCTTTCAGGAGGCGCTTGTAGTCGATGTCGAAGCCAAGCGTCTTGGCTGTTGCGTAGAGATTGGCGCCATCGATGAAAAGCGCGATCTTGTTGGAGGCAGATGGCATCGAGCGTTCTCGTGATCGTTGTTCGCGTTATTGGTGCGGCTGAATCCAGCCCCACGGTTCAATGATGCATCGCGTCTTGCGGATCAGACTGAAGAAGCCAATATGCGCAATGAGGTTGAGGCAAAGGCAGCGTGATACGATGGAGAAGCAATGAAGCGAATTGTTGTCCGGTCAGGACCCTATTCCGCGCTTCTCCGGACGTCGGCCTTCTGGCTCCAATAACGGGTATCAGAGACCGGCCGTCACGCCAAATGCTAAATTCCCTGTTGCGAAACCCGCAAACGCTCTATACGTAGCGTATATATTCACCAGTTTCAGCCCTGCAACGGAGCGACAGGCGATGGCGCGCGTCACCGTGGAAGATTGCATTGATAAGGTCGACAACCGGTTCGACTTGGTTCTTTTGGCCGCACATCGCGCGCGGACGATTTCATCCGGTTCGCAACTTACGATTGACCGCGATAACGACAAGAATCCCGTTGTTGCGCTTCGCGAGATAGCCGAACAAACCATCTCCCCGGAGGATATGCGCGAAGAGTTGGTTCATTCCTTGCAGAAGTTTGTCGAGGTTGACGAGCCCGAGCCCGACACCGTGCCTTTGATCGGTTCAGCCGGGGCAAGCGTCGATGCGGACGATACCGAGGTTGCCGTCGAGCGCATGACAGAGGAAGAACTGCTGAAAGGCCTGGAGGGACTCGCGCCTCGCGAGGAACAACCCGAAGAGGACGAATGATCGGCTCATCACCGACAGTAAGGTTTAAAAGCCCGGACCTCGGTCCGGGCTTTTGCGTTTAGTCAGGTCGTGGGATCGGCGGCCGCTTTGATAACCAAAATCTGGTACGCCTAAAGATCGAATTCGACTTTCGGTCGGGACAATCTAGGATAGACCCTGGAGGGTGAACGGCGGGTTCCGCGCGATGAAGACACTTGGTTCTATGACAGGCTGGCCTCGCAGAAGGCGACAGATAGAGGCCGCGCCCGACTCGGCCGCAGCGGCGCCGATGCCGGCTGCCCCCGTCAAGCCGCCGCGTCCGCGAATGATGCGTCAGTACGACCTGGTCGAACGCGTTCGCTCCTACAACCCCGATACAGACGAGGATTTGCTGAACCGAGCCTACGTCTATGCCATGAAAGCTCATGGCGAACAGATACGGGCGTCGGGCGATCCCTATTTCTCCCATCCGCTTGAGGTGGCGGCCATCCTGACCGGTCTCAAGCTCGACGATGCCACCATCGTCGCGGCGCTGCTGCACGATACCATTGAGGACACCGAGGCCACCCGCGCCGAGATCGACAACATGTTCGGGCCAGAGATCGGCGCGCTGGTCGAGGGCCTGACCAAGCTGAAACGGCTGGAACTGGTCTCGCGCGAGGCCAAGCAGGCCGAAAATCTGCGCAAACTGCTGCTGGCGATTGCTGACGACGTCCGCGTGCTGCTGATCAAGCTTGCGGATCGGCTGCACAACATGCGTACTCTCGAGTTCGTGCCGCCGATGTCGCGTCAGCGCATCGCCGAGGAAACCCTCGACATCTACGCGCCCCTTGCAGGCCGCATGGGTATGCAGGAGATGCGGGAGGAGCTTGAGGATCTGGCGTTCCAGACCCTCGATCCGGAAGCCCACGCGGTGGTGGGGCAGCGGCTTGATGCGCTGGCCGAGCGTAACCGCAACCTCATCGGCGAGATCGAGACCCAGCTCACGACCAGTCTTGCGAACAAAGGTATCGTTTCGCGGGTAAGCGGTCGTCGTAAGCAGCCGTTTTCGATCTGGACCAAGATGGAACGGAAATCGGTCGGGTTCGAGCAGCTTTCCGATATTTTCGGATTTCGCGTCGTAATGCCCGATGTCGAAGCCTGCTATCGCGCTCTCGGTGTGGTCCACATGACGTGGCCGGTCGTGCCAGGCCGTTTCAAGGACTATATCTCGACTCCGAAGCAGAACGACTATCGCTCGATCCACACCACGGTGATCGGACCTGGCAATCAGCGTGTCGAATTGCAGCTCCGGACCGAGGAGATGGATTGCATCGCCGAGCTCGGCATCGCCGCACATGCCTTTTACAAGGAAGGCGCGGGCTCGCCGACCGAATTGCTCAATCGCGAGTCCAATGCGTTCGCATGGCTGCGTCATACCATCGAAATGCTGTCGGAAAGCGCCAATCCGGAAGAATTCCTTGAACACACCAAGCTCGAATTGTTTCACGATCAGGTCTTCTGCTTCACCCCGAAGGGGAAATTGATCGCGCTGCCGCGGCACGCCAATGTCATCGACTTCGCCTACGCCGTGCATACCGACGTCGGCAACAGCACGGTGGGTTGCAAGATCAACGGCAAATTCGCGCCGCTGTCGTCGCGATTGCAGAATGGTGACGAGGTCGAGATTCTGACTTCGGACGTTCAGTCCGCACCGCCATCTGCCTGGGAATCGCTTGCGGCAACCGGCAAAGCGCGGGCGGCGATCCGGCGCGCTACGCGAGCCGCCGTGCGCGGTCAGTATGTCAGCCTTGGCCGGCGGATCGTGGAACGCCTGTTCATCCGCGCGAAGATCGAATACGCCGACGACAAGCTCACCGGCGCGTTGCCCCGGTTGGCGCGCGCGACGATTGAGGATGTCATGGCCTCGGTGGGGCGGGGGGAAATGCGCGCCGCCGATGTCGCGCGCGCGATGTACCCGGACTACAAGGAGGAGCGCTTAGGGCGCCCAGGCGTCAAGAAGAGCCTGGCGGCGAAACTCAAACTAAAATCGCTGCCGGATCCGGCTCGTGGCCCGGCGGTGATCCCGATAGGCGGCATCAATTCGGGCTTGCCGATCAAGTTCGCGCCCAGTGGCGGCGCGGTGCCGGGTGACCGTATCGTCGGCATCATCACGCCGGGTGAGGGTATCACGATCTATCCGATACAGTCGCCGGCGCTGACGAATTTCGAGGAAGAGCCCGAGCGCTGGCTCGACGTTCGTTGGGACGTCGACGACACCACGCCGCAGCGGTTCCCGGCCCGCATCGTGCTGGATAGCCTCAACGAACCCGGCAGCCTCGCGCAGGTCGCGACCGTGATCGCCGAGCACGATGGCAATATTGACAATATCAGCATGACGAGGCGCTCGTCCGACTTTACCGAAATGACCATCGATCTCGAGGTCTACGATCTCAAGCATCTCAGCGCCATCATCGCCCAGTTACGCGCCAAGGACGTTGTGGCACGGGTCGAGCGGGTCAATGGCTAGTAATAAAGTGATATGGATCGCGACCGGCCTTCATGTGCAATCTCAGTTTGTCTTCCCAAGCCGGCAAAATCGACTGCTCACATTTTAGTTTAACGTCGCGATGCTAAGCCAACGCGATACGAAGCAGATTAAGAGTTCTTTGATGTCCCATCCTCCGTCCATACGCCTAGGAGTTAATGTCGATCACGTCGCCACCATCCGTAACGCGCGCGGTGGCGATCGGCCGGATGTGGTGCGAATAGCACTTGCGGCGATTGCGGCTGGCGCCGACGGCATTACCGCGCACCTGCGCGAGGATCGCCGTCATATTCGCGACTCCGACATGGCGCGGCTAAAGGCCGGAATTGCAAAGCCTCTCAATTTCGAGATGGCGGCGACGGCGGAGATGCAAGGGATCGCGCTCGCCACCAAACCGCACGCCGTTTGTCTGGTCCCCGAGCGGCGGGAGGAGCTGACCACCGAAGGCGGTCTTGACGCGGCCGGCCAATACAACGCGCTGGCACCGTTCATTGCGAAACTGAACGACGCGGGGATCCGGGTCTCGCTGTTCATCGCCGCCGACCCCAGGCAGATTGAGGCTGCGGCGAAACTGCGCGCGCCGGTGATCGAGATTCACACCGGCGGCTGGTGCGATGCTGTCGTGGAGGATGACAAAGAGAAGGCGGATGCCGAGTGGCGTCGTATTGTCGAAGGCGCGGCGTTAGCCAAGTCGGCGGGCCTTGAGGTTCATGCCGGCCATGGTCTCGATTACGCGACGGCGGAGACGATCGCAGCTCTGCCCGAGATCGTCGAACTGAATATCGGATACTTTATGATGGGCGAGGCGTTGCTTGTCGGCGTCGCCGAGACCGTTCGCACCATGCGTGCGGCCATGGATCGCGGACGCGCAACGCTGAAGATACGGACGGCATGATCATTGGCATCGGCTCCGACTTGATCGATATTCGCCGCGTGGCGACAGTCATGGAGCGTCATGGGGATCGATTTCTCAACCGGATCTTCACGGAGGTCGAGCGGGCGAAGGCCGAGCGGCGCGCCAGCAATGAGAAGATGGTGGTTGCGACCTATGCGAAACGGTTTGCCGCGAAGGAAGCGTGCGCCAAGGCGCTCGGGACTGGAATCCGGCAGGGCGTATGGTGGCAGGACATGGGCGTCATCAGTCTGGCGACCGGGCAACCCTCTATGAGACTAACGGGCGGGGCGCTGAAACGGCTGGAGCTGCTCACGCCCTCCGGCCTTGAGGCCCGCATTGACGTGAGCCTTACCGATGACTGGCCGTTGGCGCAGGCTTTCGTCATAATTTCGGCCGTCGCAGCAGGCAAATTTTGAGTCGGCTGGCACTGAGTCTAAACTAAAATCTGCTATTTATCAGATAGTTATCTGATTTTCACGACACGGTTGATTGCGCGGTCGTAAACAACCGTCTAAAACGCCGCAGGGACCACGATCAGGGTGAATCAGCTCGAATCGTGACGAATTGCGTGCGAATTCGTCCAAATACCAGAATTCACTGCGTTATTGTGCGGAACGGATACGCTTCGCTTGAAATGCTTTGCCATCGCTTTGAAGCGGCGGCCACCTAGATAGGGAAACGATGAGCGTGTCATCCGGAACCAAAACTGAAAGCGGCGTCGGCGAGACCGTCCGTGTCGTTATCCACGCTCTCCTAATCGCACTGGTGATCCGGACCTTTCTGTTCCAGCCGTTCAACATCCCCTCGGGCTCGATGAAGGCGACGCTATTGGTAGGTGACTACCTGTTCGTTTCGAAATACTCATACGGCTACAGTCACTATTCCATCCCATTCTCACCGCCGCTGTTTTCAGGGCGGGTGTTCGGTTCTGAACCGAACAGGGGCGATGTCCTGGTGTTTCGTCTGCCGAAGGATAACACCACCGACTATATCAAGCGGGTGATCGGGCTGCCGGGCGACCATATCCAGATGAAGGAGGGGCTGCTCTACATCAACGATACACCGGTGCAGCGCGAACGATTACCGGATTTCGTGGGTGAAGACCCTTGCGGCTCCGATGCGACGGCGCGCGTAAAGCAGTGGCAGGAAACGCTGCCGAACGGTGTCACCTACAAAACGCTCGATTGCGTCGATAACGGCTTCTACGACAATACCAACGTCTACACCGTGCCGCCGGGCCATTTCTTCATGATGGGCGACAACCGCGATAACTCGACCGACAGCCGCGTGCTCTCCGCCGTTGGTTATGTGCCGTTCGAGAATCTGGTCGGACGGGCGCAGATGATCTTCTTTTCGATCGCGGAGGGCGAGCATGCCTGGCAGATTTGGCGCTGGCCCGCCGCGGTGCGCTGGAATCGCATATTCTCCATCGTGCGATGATCGACGAATCGGCTGATATTAAGCCAGTGCCGCCTCCCCACGACGTAGCCGTGCCATCCGGCGCGGAGCCGGTGGCGCTTGCCCCGAAGAAGAAGCGAGCCCGGACCACCACAAAAGCCATTATGGCCGCGATCGAACAGCGGTTGGGTCATAAGTTTGCTGATATCTCGCTGCTCACGACGGCCTTCACCCATGTCTCGGCGCTAAAGTCATCGCGCGGACGCTGCGATAGCTACCAGCGTCTCGAATTCCTCGGCGATCACGTGCTCGGTCTGGTGGTTTCCGACATGCTCTACCGTGCCTTCCCGCAGGCGGACGAGGGCGAATTGTCGAAGCGCCTGGCTGATCTGGTGCGCAAGGAGACGTGTATCGACGTTGCCAAGTCGCTCGATCTGCAAGAGGGCGTCAAGCTCGGCGCGGTCGGCGCTGGCGCCGGGGCTCGGCTACGCCGGTCCGTGCTCGGCGACATCTGCGAGGCGGTGATTGGGGCGGTTTATCTCGACGGTGGCTATGCGGCTGCAGCTACCTTCGTCGAACACAACTGGCTTGAGCGGATGCGCAAGCCAGTGCGACCGCTGCGCGATCCCAAGACCGTGCTGCAGGAGTGGGCGCAGGGCAAGGGGCTGCCGACGCCGGTTTACCGCGAAGTGGAGCGCACCGGGCCGCATCACGACCCGCGCTTCCGCGTTGCGGTAGAATTGCCGGGGCTGGAGGCTTCGGAAGGTATTGGCGGAAGTAAGCGTGCGGCGGAGAAGGCTGCGGCATCCGCCATGATCGCTCGTGAAGGTGTCAAGTGAGCGAGACCGGCCCGGCTGCGCGATGCGGTTTCGTGGCGTTGATCGGAGCGCCGAACGTCGGCAAGTCGACCCTGGTGAACGCGCTGGTCGGCTCCAAAGTCACTATCGTCTCGCGCAAGGTGCAGACCACTCGTGCGCTGATCCGCGGCATCGTTGTCGAGAACAACGCCCAGATCATTCTGGTCGATACCCCCGGTATCTTCGTCCCGAAGCGGCGGCTCGATCGCGCCATGGTTTCGACCGCATGGAGCGGAGCCTACGACGCCGATCTCGTCTGCGTGCTTCTCGACGCACGCGCGGGCATCGATGACGAGGCCGACGCCATCCTGACGAAGCTCGCTGGCGTGGCACATCCGAAAATTCTGGTGCTGAACAAGATCGACCTCGTCCCCCGCGAAAAGCTGCTGGCGCTGACCAGCGCGGCCAACGAACGTCTCTCGTTCGAGAATACGTTCATGGTATCGGCGCTGTCGGGCGACGGCACCGATGATCTGCGTCGTGCGCTGGCCGTGCGCGTTCCGGAAGGGCCGTTTCACTATCCGGAAGACCAGATGTCGGACGCGCCATTGCGCCATCTCGCTGCCGAAATTACCCGCGAGAAAATCTACCGCCATCTGCATCAGGAACTGCCGTATCAATCAACCGTCGAGACCGACACCTGGACCGAACGCAACGATAAGACGGTTCGTATCGAGCAGACCATCTTTGTTGAACGTGACAGTCAGCGTAAGATCGTTCTGGGAAAGAGCGGCGCGACCATCAAGGCGATCGGCGCCGAATCCCGCAAGGAGATCGGCGAGATCATCGGGCAGCCCGTGCATCTGTTTCTGTTCGTGAAGGTGCGTGAGAAGTGGGGCGACGATCCGAACCGTTATCGAGAAATGGGACTGGAGTTTCCCAAGGAATAGGCCGACGGAATGACCATCCCGAGAAACGTGCTGCGGTTTGAAGTTCTGCTGTACCTTTCGCTCCTGATCGATACGTTGTCGGCTGCTTTTATCGCACGCCCGTCGGCCGAGATCGACCAGGCGGCTGCGGTGAGCGCCGATACGTTCGTCGTTATCGTGTTTGTGTTCTTTCTGCTTTTGGTGTGGCTTGCAGCACGGCAACGAAAGAATTGGGCGCGATGGGCGCTGGTCGTCGCGCTTGCGCTTTCGGTGCTTTCGATGCTCGGTTCCTTAAACTATGGGCTGACTCTGGCATTGTCAGTCGATCTGTTTTCGACCGGTTTGGCCGGAGCCGGACTATATTTTTCGTTCTCCGATGACGCGGAAAAGTGGTTCCACTGACGGTGCAATCGAATTGCTGCGAAACGGCAGGATACCGTAGACTGGCGCCATGGAATGGACCGACGATGGCATCGTGCTCGGAGTGCGGCGACATGGCGAGTCCGCGGCTATCGTCGAGCTTTTGACCCGCAGCCATGGGCGCCATCTCGGCCTTGTGCGTGGCGGGGCCGGATCACGGATGCGTCCGCTGTTGCAACCCGGTAATTCGGTCAACGCGCTGTGGCGGGCGCGGCTTGACGAGCACCTCGGCACCTATGTGCTGGAAGGAACGCGCATGCGCGCAGCGAGCCTGCTCGCATCGTCACATGCGACCTATGGCGTGACCCATCTGGCAGCGTTGGCGCGCCTGCTGCCGGAGCGCGACCCGCATGAAGGCATGTTTGCGATGCTGGAACGGACGCTGGATGATTTCGACAGCGCGGGCGGGGCGGCGATCCATCTGGTCCGGTTCGAGCTGGCGATGCTGACCGAGCTCGGTTTCGGCCTCGATCTGTCGGCCTGTGCGGCCACTGGCGCCACCGCAGACCTCATCTACGTCTCTCCGAAATCGGGCGGGGCGGTGTCGCGGCAGGCCGGCGAGCCCTGGCGCGACCGGCTCTTGCCGCTGCCGCCTTTTCTCCGCGCGATCAACGACGAGCAAAACTGCTGGTCGGAACAAGACCTGCTGGACGGGTTTGAGCTAACCGGGCGATTCCTGCTGCGCTATGTGCTGGAGCCGCGCGGGCAGGGCCATTCCGACGCTCGCGCCGGGTTTATCAACGCGGTGGTGCGAAAGCGGGCAGCGGCAATTCCGGAGGGCGCGCGCACCGGGGCTGGCGAAGGCAGGGCATCCAGTTAGCCGCAGGTTGAGTTTACACCCTCCCTCGAGAAGGAGCGGTCATTCGCACACCTTGTCGCCGTACCTGACAGGCGTTAACCCGTCCGCATGGGAAAACGATTGATTCCGGCTGAGCCGGCCGAAATTCATGAAGTGCAACTGCGGGATGCGCTGGAAGAGCGCTATCTCGCCTATGCGCTGTCCACCATCATGCACCGCGCATTGCCGGACGCCCGCGACGGCTTGAAACCCGTGCACCGGCGTATCCTTTACGGCATGCGGTTGCTGCGGCTCGATCCCGGCTCGGCCTTCAAGAAGTCCGCCAAGATTGTTGGCGATGTGATGGGTTCTTTCCATCCTCACGGTGATCAGGCGATCTACGATGCCATGGTGCGGCTCGCGCAGGATTTCGCCTCGCGATATCCGCTGGTCGACGGCCAGGGAAATTTCGGCAACATCGACGGGGATAATCCCGCCGCCTATCGTTACACCGAAGCGCGCATGACCGATGTGGCGCGGCTGCTGCTCGACGGCATCGACGAGGACGCTGTCGAGTTTCGTCCGAACTATGACGGCCAGAGCCGCGAGCCGGTGGTCCTGCCCGGCGGCTTTCCGAACCTGCTCGCCAACGGCGCGCAGGGTATCGCGGTTGGGATGGCCACCGCGATTCCGCCGCACAACGCCGCCGAACTTTGCGACGCCGCGCTACATCTGATCGACAAGCCGGATGCGAAATCGAAATCGTTGCTGAAATGGGTCAAAGGGCCGGACTTCCCGACCGGCGGCATCATCATCGATTCCAAAGAGAGCATCGCTGAAGCCTACACGACCGGACGCGGCGCCTTCCGCACCCGAGCCAAGTGGCATCAGGAAGAAGGTGCGCGCGGCACCTGGGTCATCGTGGTCACGGAGATTCCGTGGCTGGTGCAGAAATCGCGATTGATCGAGAAGATCGCCGAACTGCTCAACGAGAAGAAGCTGCCGCTGGTCGGTGATATCAGGGACGAGTCGGCCGAAGACATCCGCGTTGTCATCGAGCCGAAGTCGCGCAACGTCGATCCCGAGCTGGTGATGGAATCGCTCTTCAAGCTGACCGAGCTTGAAAGTCGCATTTCGCTCAACCTCAACGTTCTCATCAAGGGCAAGATTCCAAAAGTCGTCGGCCTTGCAGAGTGCCTTCGCGAATGGCTGGACCATCTGCGCGACGTGCTGTTGCGTCGCTCCGCCTATCGCAAGGCGCAGATCGAGCATCGGCTGGAAGTGCTTGGCGGTTACCTGATCGCGTATCTGAACATCGACAAGGTCATCAAAATCATCCGCACCGAAGACGAGCCGAAGCCAGCCTTGATGAAGGCGTTCAAGCTGACGGAGGTCCAGGCGGAGGCCATCCTCAACATGCGCCTGCGTAGTTTGCGCAAGCTCGAGGAAATGGAGATACGCACCGAGGACAAGAATCTGCGGGCGGAACTCAAGGGCATCAATGCCGTGCTGGGCTCCGAAGCCAAGCAGTGGGAGAAAGTCGGCGAACAGGTGCGCAACGTGCGTGACATGTTCGGCCCCAAGACACCGCTCGGCAAGCGCCGCACCGTCTTTGCGGATGCGCCCGAGCACGATCTTGCCGCGTTGGAAGAATCGCTGGTCGAGCGCGAGCCGGTCACGGTCGTTGTATCCGACAAGGGTTGGGCGCGGACGCTGAAAGGTCACGTCGAAGATCTGTCGAACCTGTCCTTCAAGACCGACGACAAGCTCGGCTTCGCGTTTTTCGCTGAAACGACGTCAAAGCTGTTGCTGTTCGCTACCAACGGTAAATTCTATTCGCTCGACGTCGCGAAGCTGCCGGGCGGACGTGGTCATGGCGAACCGATCCGCCTGTTCATCGATCTCGAGCAGGATGCAGCGATCGTGTCGCTATTCGTCCACACTGGCGGCCGCAAGTTTCTGATCGCGAGCCATGAGGGGCAGGGGTTCGTCGTCAACGAAGACGATTGCGTCGGCACCACGCGCAAGGGCAAGCAGGTGCTCAATGTCGAGATGCCGAACGAGGCCAAGGCGATCGTGACGGTCGCGGGCGATCAGGTCGCGGTCATCGGCACCAACCATAAGATGGTGATCTTTCCGCTCGATCAGGTGCCGGAGATGGCGCGCGGCCGCGGTGTACGATTGCAGAAGTATAAGGACGCAGGGCTGTCCGACGTCGCCGTATTCGATTCGAAAACCGGTTTGACGTGGCGGGACTCCGCGGGCCGCGAGCAGGGCTTGAGCTGGAAGGACTTGTCCGACTGGCGCGGCAACCGCGCCGACGCCGGACGCCTCGCGCACGGCCTACCGAAATCGAACAGGTTCGGCCGAACCATCTGACATCGTGATAGACATCTAAGCGGAGGCTGACCATGACCGTGACGATCTATCATAACCCGTCTTGTGGAACCTCCCGCAACACGCTGGCAATGATCCGGGAGAGCGGCGAGGAACCGGTGATCGTCGAATACCTCAAGCACCCGCCGGAGCGTGCACGGCTTCGCGCGCTGGCTGACGCCATGGATCTTCCCGTTCGCGCGCTGTTGCGGGAGAAGGGCACACCCTATGCCGAGCTTGATCTCGGCAATCCCAAATGGACCGATGATCAGCTTCTGGATTTTATGCTGGCGCACCCGATCTTGATTCAACGCCCGATCGTGGAAACCCCGAAGGGCGTGCGGATTTGCCGTCCGGCCGAAACGGTGCTCGAACTGCTCGATTCTCCCGTCGCTTCTGGCAAGTAGATCTCACGTACCCGCATCTGGGTTGAACCCCGCGATCTCGGCGACGCGGTGCATCGCCGCTTGCGAACGCCTATAGCGTTTTCGAGCGAAGTGGAATCCGGTTCGCATGAAGAAAACGCGTCAATCAAAAATACTCTAGCGGAAACCGCTGCACACTTTTTTCTGCATCCCGCTCTAGATGCATTTGCAAATGAGTTGCAATAAAACTGGAGTTAGCCCATTATCACATCCGATGGATATGAAAACATCCGCTTTGTCGCCCGAACCGGCTTCGGAGCCGTCGCAAGGGACCTTCTCGGCTGAGACTGGCTGGAGTTCGGAAGCGCCAGTCCGTCCCAGTCTCGAGGAGGTCCATGCGACGGTGCGGGTTCCCGCGACCGGGCACTGGCTGCGTCGCATGCTGGCCTTTGCGGGACCCGGTTACATGGTCTCGGTGGGGTATATGGACCCCGGCAACTGGGCCACGGACATCGCGGGCGGCTCGAAGTTTGGTTACACGCTGCTATCGGTCATCCTGCTGTCGAACCTCATGGCGATCCTGTTGCAGGCTCTGGCCGCCCGGCTCGGTATCGCTGCCGGACTTGATCTTGCGCAGGCATGCCGCGCCAGCTATTCGCGACCCGTCAATTTCATGCTTTGGCTGGTCTGTGAGGCCGCGATCATTGCCTGCGATCTGGCCGAGGTGATCGGCACGGCAATTGCGCTGCAACTGCTGTTCGGCATCCCGCTGATCGGCGGCGCGCTGATCGCGGCGCTGGATGCCTTTCTGCTGCTGCTGTTGATGAACCGCGGCTTTCGTTTCCTCGAGGCTTTCGTGGTCGCGCTATTGATCGTGATCGCGGTCTGTTTTGCGATCCAGATCGTCGTCGCCGCGCCTCCGGTCGCCGAGATTTTGCGCGGCTTCGCGCCGTCACGCGAGATCGTTACCAATCCGGCAATGCTCTATATCGCCATCGGCATTATCGGCGCGACGGTCATGCCGCATAACCTCTATCTGCATTCGTCGATCGTGCAGACTCGGGCTTATCCGCGAACCACGGAGGGGCGGCGGAGCGCGATCCGCTGGGCGACCGCCGATAGCACGCTAGCCTTAATGCTGGCTCTGTTCGTCAACGCGGCCATTCTGATCGTCGCTGCCGCAGTGTTTCACCGCAGCGGACACACCGAAGTGGCCGAAATCGGAGACGCGTTCAGGCTGCTGTCGCCACTATTGGGTCTCGGCATCGCATCAACGTTGTTCGCGGTCGCGCTTCTCGCCTCCGGCATCAATTCCACAGTGACGGCGACGCTCGCAGGCCAGATCGTGATGGAAGGCTTCCTGCGTTTGCGGATGCCAATGTTGGCGCGGCGGTTCGTCACCCGCGGCATCGCCATCGTTCCCGTGATCTTCGTCACCGCGCTCTATGGCGAGAGCGGAACCGCGCAGCTTCTGGTTCTCAGTCAGGTCGTGCTGTCGATGCAGTTGCCGTTCGCGGTGATCCCACTCGTCCGCTTCGTCTCGGACCGGCGCAAGATGGGCGACTTCGCGATTTCAACCGGGACCGCCGCCGTGGCATGGATCATCGCCGGCGTGATCGTGATCCTGAATGTGAAGCTGTTGGCGGATACGGTTGCCGGATAGGGCACGGCATTGTAATCGTTCGAACGTGTGCTGGACCCTCTGAAGTCACCACGATCGGATGAGCATCTCCGTGGCTAACTGATTACTTCGATCGTCAGCTCGATGGTCAGCGTTTTGAAAGTGCTTCATCTCAAAGTAGGTTTCAAAATTCGCTCAACGCAGGTGCATTCAAAGTAGGACGGTACCGATGACGATAGATGGCAACGTAGTGACCTGTTTCTCTCAATCCTCGCAATGAGTGCTTACAATCGTTGTGGTGGAATGACCGGAGCGCGGTTGGCTTAGATTGCCGCGTCGCCTGTCGATCGACTGTTCTCATCCACGCGCAACCAGCCCGTCGGCGCAAGGCGCTGCTGTGGCAGGAAGCGGCCCTTGTAATCCATCTTCCGCGATCCCTCGATCCAGTAGCCGAGGTACACATAGGGCAGGCCGAGCCGCCGCGCACGCGAGATGTGATCGAGAATGATGAAGGTGCCGAGCGAACGGTTCTGTTCGGCCGGTTCGAAAAACGAATAAACCATCGAGAGCCCGTCGCTGAGCACATCGGTTAGCGCTACCCCCACCAGTTCGCCGCGTTCGTTGATACTGCTCACCGGGTTGCGCCTGCGATATTCGATGATGCGAGTCTCGACGTGGCTGTCTTCCACCATCATCGCGTAATCCAGCACGGTCATATCGGCCATGCCGCCGTGGCGGTGTCGCTGGTCCAGATAAGCGCGAAATACCGAGTATTGCTCCGACGTCGGCATTGCGGCACGCAGGTTGCCGACAATGTCAGCGTTCCGCGATAGCACCCTGCGGGCACTGCGCGACGGCCGAAATTCATCAGCGATCACCCTCACGGAAATGCAAGCACGACACTGGTCGCAAGCCGGACGATAGGCGATTGACTGACTGCGGCGGAAACCGCCATGAGTCAGCAGATCGTTGAGTTCGCCTGCCTTTTCGCCAACCAGATGAGTAAATACCTTGCGCTCGCTGCGATCGGGCAGATACGGACACGGCGAAGGCGCGGTCAAATAGAACTGCGGGGTATCTCGCGAGTGCTGGGTCACGGCGCCTTGTCAGCCTCCGACAAATTACATTGCAGCATCGCGCTCCCAGGGCTGACCGTCAATCCGGGTTGCCGCGATATCAATAGCTTCCATGTGGTTCCGCAACTGTCGCAAGATCCGAATTGTTGATGATGACGGTCCCCAACAACATGTCATGCAGCATGCGTCGCCGGTTGTTGAACAGGCTGATCAGGAGGATCAGCGGCGTAAACATCGACACCGAGATCCAGAACAGGATCGCGTGCATGGCGGCGAGCACAAAATAACTTGGCTCGCCATGCCAGGTCCGCATTTCCAGACCCATGGCCCGCATCCCGATCGTCGCCGAATGTCGGCCGCCAAGTGTCACGCCGTAGTAAACGATGGCCCAGATCAAGGAGGCGGGCGACACCAGCCAGAATAGCGCCCAGCCGAGCCCGAGCGTGATGACGCCGAATATTGCGATGAAGATCATGCCAAGGATCACTGGTATCGAAAGCACCAGCAGATCGATCAGGAATGCAAAAAAGCGCCGGGCCAAAACACCGCGAAACAGCTCGGGCTGCATCCAGGGATCAGACGCACGCCGCTGGAACTCGGCAGAGTTGCCACTCTGCGCAGTGTTGAAGCCACCATCGGCCATGTCCAATCCTCCACGGCGCTCAGCACGGCATTTCTGCCGCCCTTCGACATGGCGACGTGCTGCCTGGGTTACAAGCCCTCAGAAGCTCAGAGGCGTACGGAACGGTGGCGTACGGGCCGGGGAGGGAGGATCAGCCGTTTCGTTTCAGCTTCTCCGCTGCCTCCGCAGCAAAATAGGTGAGTACGCCGTCGGCGCCGGCGCGTTTGAAGGCAACGAGGCTTTCCATCATCGCCCGATCGCGGTCGATCCAGCCATTGCCTGCAGCGGCGGCAATCATCGCGTACTCGCCCGACACCTGATAGGCGAAGGTTGGCATTCCAAACGTGTCTTTTACGCGCCGCACAATGTCGAGATAGGGCATACCCGGCTTCACCAAGACCATGTCGGCGCCCTCGGCAATATCGAGTTCGACTTCACGCAGCGCTTCGTCGGAATTGGCGCTGTCCATCTGATATGTGCGTTTGTCTCCGGTGAGCGCCTTGGCCGAACCGATGGCGTCGCGGAACGGGCCATAAAACGCTGATGCATACTTCGCGGCATACGCCATGATCTGCACATCGACGAACCCCGTTTCGTCGAGAGCCCTTCGAATCGCACCGACGCGGCCATCCATCATGTCGGACGGAGCAATGATGTCGCAGCCGGCTTCCGCCTGCACCAGCGCCTGCTGGACCAGAACCGCAACGGTTTCATCGTTGAGTATCCTGCCGTCCTCAATCAGACCGTCATGGCCATGACTGGTGAAGGGGTCGAGCGCCACGTCGCAGAGCACGCCGAGGTCCGGGAATTCCCGCTTGATGGCGCGGACCGACTTGCAGACCAGATTCTTGGTATTGAGGGCTTCGCTGCCGGAGAGGTCTCGCAATGCGGGATCGGTGTAGGGGAACAGCGCGATGCAGGGGATGTTCAGCTTGAGCGCTCGTTCAGCGTCACGCACGCACTGGTCCACGCTGAGACGGTCAACCCCGGGCATTGAGGGAACAGGCGTCCGCCCGTTGACGCCATCGGCCACGAACAGCGGCCAGATGAGGTCGTCGGTTGTCAGAACGCTTTCGCGGACCAAACGGCGGGCCCATTCCGCTTTGCGGTTACGACGAAGCCGGGCCACGAGATCGAGCGGAGGGGCGGTGATCGCGGCATCGCGGCGGGGTCCATCCCGCATTTCAATGGGACGCCCGTATTTTATCGCCATGTTGCCGACACTCCCGAAGGCCAGAACCAATTGGATTTTTGTAGCATCAGGAACCGGCTTCGTCACCGCGCTCGTGCATCTCGGTGCATTGCAATTGATTTTATGGTTCCGGAAAGTCATGAATTGATCTCGCATGGCTGTCGGTTCCGGTTGTGAGCATCCTGATGTCTAAAACCTCATCGCGCGAGCAGATCCCGCGGGATCAAGCCATGTCGGTGGCAAGAAGTTCGACTGCACAGACAGAAGCCGACGAAAACCTCTGGACCCGGCGACTTGTGGTGTTTCTGCGGGCCATGGCGGTGCTATCGCTCGCCGTTGGGCTCTATCATTGGGCTCAATTGACCGGATTCATAGGCGGCGAGGACGACGCCTTTGAGAACCAGATGGTGGCCTGGCAGGCGGCGACGATCTACTTCGCCGTGATCGAGCTTGTGGCTGCCGTTGGTCTATGGCTGGCCACGCCATGGGGCGCCGTCGTGTGGCTGACCACGGTGGTCTCAATGGCCGTCGTCGAACTTATGTTTCCGGCGATCTACGGCGGCAACCTGATCGTCGTCGGATTGGAAACTGCATTGCTCACGGCCTATCTGGCGCTGGCATGGATGGCTGCGCGTGAACGGCCGCCATAGATGAGGCGTGCGACGAGCGTCGGGCCGATAGAAGGGAGTACGGCTTGAACTGTAGCGGCTCTTCCGAACGGACGTCATTTCCAGATCGGAGATGACGAAGTCCCGTAAAGTTTTCCGAGAATTTTTCGCAAAAGAATTTGGTCACCCTAACGGCCCGGTTATCTATATTGACCGAGTATTTCAAATCTGAACCGTGCTGTTTCTGAATGCGACAGCGGTCGCACACGAAGCGTGAACAGCGCAGCGGAAACGTCAACGAAGGGTTGCGAAATGCCCTTTTCTGGCGACTTAATCGGCGATTCACTCTCTTAAATTCATGATGTCTTTATTGTCTTATTTAAGCTGATCTTCAAACGCCCCCCCTAAGGTCTCAGCTATCAGGCGGAACACAAGTTTCGTCGAATAAGTCGAAAAACGACAACAGGGGATGTCATCATGAAAGCCGTTGCGAAGGCTCACGAGCCCGCGGAACAGGTTGCCGGCCAGGCACCGGTGCAGTCGCTCTATCTCGAAGCATTGACCTTGGTCGAGCGACTGCATCGCAGACTGCTCGATGTTATTAAAGATGAATTCGATCGTCGCGGTCGGGCCGACATCAATTCGGTGCAGGCGCTTCTTCTCTATAACATCGGCGACAAGGAACTAACGGCCGGTGAGCTGCGAACCCGCGGCTACTATCTCGGCTCCAACGTTTCTTACAATCTGAAGAAGCTCGTCGAGCTTGGATTCCTCGATCATCAGCGCTCGCGCGTGGATCGCCGCTCGGTGCGAATCCGCTTGACCACGCAGGGCCAGGAGATCCGACGCATCGTCGATGCGCTTTATCAAAAGCACGTCAAGACTGTCGAACAGGTCGGCGGCATCTCAAACGAAGAGTTCGCAACGCTGAACAAGTCGTTGCATCGCCTTGAGCGCTTCTGGACTGACCAGATTCTATATCGGCTCTGAGTTTTCTCCGGAACAGGGCGAAGTCGGCAGCAAGATCGGCAGCCCGTTCTCCGGATACCCTGAACGCGATATTCCCCGCATTTGCGCCCATCGGCCCGGTTCGCCCGGAGCCGGGGGCGTTTTGTCGTTGTTTGGTGGCGATAACAGCACCTGGTAACGCCACCTGAACGCTACTTGCCGTTCGCTTCACGGTTGCAGTCGATTGCGGTACAGAGGCAAGGCATATGAAAGGTCTGCTCACATGATCACCGAGATCGCGCAAATCGAGATCAAGCCGGGCAGCGAGAAAGATTTTGAGGCTGCTGTGTCGCAGGCTCAAACGATCTTCAAGCGCTGCAACGGCTGGAGAGGTTTTGAGTTGCATAGGTCTATCGAGAGACCGTCACGCTACAGGCTGCTGATCAAATGGGAAACGCTTGAAAACCATGTCGTGGATTTTCGCGAATCCTCAAACTTCACCGAATGGCGTGCGCTGGTGGGGTCATTCTTCGCTTCGCCCCCCGAGGTCGAGCACACCGAAACGGTGGTGATTTCCAGCGTCTGACGGCAAGAACTTTTCCGCTTCTGATGGAACAGTAGCGGAGCTCTCAGATTTTGATTTTGACGTGTTGTCTTCGCGCGAACCGGTACTTACTTCGCTCGAAACCGCTATAGTCAGCTCTGGGCAACCGCAGTTTGATCCGGCCAGACGTGGTTCAGCACCACTTTGATGACCGCAATCAAAGGCAGCGCCAGCGCCAGACCCCACACGCCGAACAGCACGCCGAGGAAAATTTGTGCCGCGAACAACGTCGCAGGCGGAATGCTGATGGCGTGGCGCTGAATTAGCGGCGTTAGTACGTTGCCTTCAAGAAATTGCACGGCGAGATAGAGCGCGAAGGAGCTGATGATCGCGGTGAATCCGGAGCCGAGGCTCGCGAGCACGATAAGAGCGCCCGCCAGGATGGCGCCGACGTTGGGGATGAACGTCAGGAGCCCGGTAATGAAGCCCAGCACCAGCGCGCCGGGAATGCCGATCACGGTCAACCCGATCCATGTCAGCAGGAACAGCGTGGCCATGGTGGCCATTTGACCGAGCAGCCACCGGCGCAATGTCTCGCTGACATCGTCGATGAGGCGCGTTGCTTCGGGTAGTCGTTGTCTAGGCACGAAACGCAGGATGCCGTCTCGATAGAGTTTTGGCTGTGCCGCCAGTAACAGCCCCAGGAAGATGATGATGAAGAAGTTGCCAACGCCCTCAAAGACGTGGGCTAGAATTTTGATGGTCTGAGTGACGATTGCGCCGGTTCCGGAGGCGATGGTGCTGGCGTCGGGTAGTTTCGGGCCGAGCGACGGCGAGGCAGATGTGGTGGGCGTCGGAGTGGCACCGGCGTCGGTTGGCGCCGCCTTGGTGCCCAGGTTGAGGAAGCTGGTGTCGATCCCTTGCTTCTCGAGAAAATCCTTGGCGTTGCCAAGCTGCGCGCGGAGGGTCGAACTCAATGCCGTAGCCTGTTGGGCGATGGTTGCGCCGCCGAGTACAACCACACCGGACAACAGCCCGGTGAACAGGAGGCACACGATCACCAGCCGCAGGGTTTGATTTCCGCCGAACACCCGGCGCAGCAGATCCGCCATGGCCGTGAGGAACACGCCAAACAGGATGCCAGCGAACAGCATGAACAGCGTTGCTGCGGAATACCATGCCAGTGCGAGGGCTGCGCCAAAGGCGACAATGCCAATGCCGCCGGCCGCGATCGAGCGGGCAAGAGACCGCCGTTCGAAGCCCTGAGTTTCAGGCGAACCGTCCACTTTCAACCTCACTGATTCCCAAAGCAGGCACTCTTTCTGCAAACCCCGCAGGGATCAAGCTGGCGCGACCGTACGGAGTACGACCGTTCAACAAAAAGGGCGCCCCGCGATGGGCGCCCTTGAGCTTTCGAAACCTGCGGAAGATTTCGCAGGTCGCGATTACAGCGAGTAGTACATATCGAATTCGATAGGGTGCGGCGTCATCTCGAAGCGCTCCACCTCGGCCATCTTCAATTCGATGAAGGCGTTGATGAAGTCGTCGTCAAACACACCGCCGACCTTGAGGAAGGCGCGATCCTTGTCGAGATTTTCCAGCGCTTCGCGCAACGAGCCGCAAACCGTTGGAATCTGCTTCAGCTCTTCCTTCGGCAGATCGTAGAGGTCCTTGTCCATGGCGGGGCCGGGATCGATCTTGTTCTTGATGCCGTCGAGGCCCGCCATCAGCATCGCAGCGAAAGCGAGATACGGATTGGCCATGGGGTCAGGGAAACGAACCTCAACACGCTTGGCCTTCGGCGAGGTGGTGTAGGGGATACGACAGGAGGCCGAACGGTTGCGCGCCGAATAGGCGAGCAGCACCGGCGCCTCGTAGCCCGGGACCAGGCGCTTGTAGGAGTTGGTGGAGGGATTGGTGAAGGCGTTGATCGCCTTGGCATGCTTGATGATGCCGCCGATATAATACAGGCAGGTTTCCGATAGGTCGGCGTACTTGCTGCCGGCGAAGGTCGGCTTACCGTCCTTCCAGATCGACTGATGAACGTGCATGCCCGAGCCATTGTCGCCGTAGACGGGCTTCGGCATAAAGGTGGCGGTCTTGCCGTAGATGTGCGCGACCTGATGAATGCAGTATTTATAGACCTGCATCTGATCGGCCATGTGGGTCAGTGTATCGAACTTCATGCCGAGTTCGTGTTGGGCAGATGCCACCTCGTGGTGGTGCTTCTCGACCTTCACGCCCATGCGGGCCATGGAGCCAAGCATCTCCGAACGCATGTCTTGGATCGAATCCTGCGGTGGAACGGGGAAGTAGCCGCCCTTGTTGCGGATGCGATGACCTAGATTGCCGCCCTCATATTCGGTATCGGAATTAGTCGGCAACTCAGAGGAATCGAGCTTGAATCCGGTGTTGTAGGGCGTGGACTGAAAGCGCACGTCATCGAACACGAAGAACTCGGCTTCCGGGCCGACGTAGACCGTATCGCCGATGCCTAGCGATTTTACCATCGCTTCGGCTTTTTTTGCGATTCCGCGCGGGTCGCGATTATAGGGCTCGCCTGTGGAAGGCTCCAGGATGTCGCAGGTGATCACCATGGTGGTCTCGGCGAAGAACGGATCGATCGACGCCGTCGCCGGATCGGGCATCAGCATCATGTCGGATTCGTTGATCGCCTTCCAGCCGGCGATCGATGAACCATCGAACATCGTGCCCTCGGCGAAAAATTCCTCGTCGATCATGCTCACGTCGAAGGTGACGTGTTGCCACTTACCGCGCGGATCAGTGAATCGCAGATCGACGTACTTTACGTCGTTGTCCTTGATTGATTTCAGGACGTCATTGGCGGTCTTCATAAATACCCCTTGTCTATGCTGGTCTTGGTAATCGGCGGCGCGAAGCGGCCGTCTGTATGGCTTGTTGTGTGGATGTCGTTCTCAAAGGGTCTAGATTGCGTCGAGGCCGGATTCCCCCGTTCGGATCCGAATAGCCTCTTCGATATTGGATACGAAGATCTTGCCGTCGCCGATGCGGCCCGTTTGGGCGGCGCGCCTGATGGCCTCGATGGCTTTTTCGACCAGATCATCGCCGATCACAATCTCGATTTTGACCTTGGGCAGGAAGTCCACCACGTATTCCGCGCCGCGATAGAGCTCGGCGTGTCCTTTCTGCCGGCCAAAGCCTTTCGCTTCGATCACGGTGATGCCTTGCAATCCGATCTCCTGCAGAGCTTCCTTTACTTCGTCAAGCTTGAACGGTTTGATGATGGCTTCGATCTTTTTCATTGAACGTCTCCTGGCGCTTTCAATGTCCAGCCAGGGGCTAATGCGCGCTCACACTGCCGCCTGCAGCAGCGGTCATGCACTGGTTTTCGGACGGACAAAAGTCGCGGGACACGCTTCATTGCCCGCCAGTGGATACACTGGGTCGAATTTCGCCTTCAAAGCAGGGTTTATGCCAATACGCAATTTGTAAAAAACATCCATAATATCATACGATTAAGGTAACTTGACATATCTGTAAGTGAGCGTCTGACCAGCGGCCAGACTATAAATTAGGCACTACGTTTATTTTTTGTGCAACGTTGGATGTGCGAGACGGGCAAGTTGCCGCTATCGGGTTTGAGGCCATGGAGATTCTGACGACCGGCGAAATGGAGCAGGCCGATCGGCTGGCGATTGCGGGAGGCACGTCGGGTTTTGCCCTGATGCTGCGTGCCGGGCAGGCGGTCGCGGACACAGCCGCCGACCTCGCAGAGGAAGGCTCGATCCTGGTTGTCGCCGGATGCGGTAACAACGGCGGGGACGGGTTCGTGGCTGCTACGGAGCTGGCGGCGCGCGGTTACGACGTTTCGGTCATCCTGATGTGCGAGCGAAGCAGCCTCAAGGGCGACGCCGCGCTCGCAGCAAAAGGTTGGAAAGGGCCGGTGCTGCCCTGCGACCTCTCCACGCTCGGCTCACCCGCGCTGATCATCGATGCGCTGTTCGGCGCGGGTCTCAACCGGCCGGTCATGGGTGACGCCCGTGCGATGATCGAGGCAATCATCGCCAACGGCGCGCCGGTGCTCAGCATCGATCTGCCGAGCGGCATTAACGGCACCACTGGCGCGATCATGGGCGCGGCGATACGCGCTACCGAAACGGTAACGTTCTTTCGCAGAAAACCGGCGCATTTGCTTTTACCGGGTCGGATTTTTTGCGGCCGGGTGCGCGTGGCCGATATCGGTATCACCGATGCGGTACTGCATAAGATTCGCCCTATAACCTTTGAGAATATCCCGGATTATTGGCAGAGCGTGTTTCCAGTGCCACCTATCGACGGGCACAAATATGCGCGCGGCCATGCCGTCGTTGTGTCCGGCAATCTGACATCCACGGGCGCTGCCCGACTGTCCGCGCGCAGCGCGTTGCGCATGGGAGCCGGGCTTGTGAGCGTGCTTTCCCCCGACGATGCGCTGGGCGCGAACGCGGCGGCGCTGACTGCCGTGATGGTACGCCGCATGAATGACGCGGCCGGTCTCGCGGAAATCCTGGAAGATCGGCGCATCAATGCCTGCGTGATCGGACCTGGCGCCGGGATCGGCGAGGAAACGCGAGCACTTGTGACGACGGCTATTGCAGCCAAGCGGGCGCTGGTGCTCGACGCCGACGCACTGACGAGCTTTGCCGACGCGCCGGGTCGCTTGTTCGAGACCATCAAGCAGAGCGGAAGCGCCGACATTATCTTGACCCCACACGAAGGAGAGTTCCATCGTCTTTTCAGTGAGATGATTGAGAAACATCCACTTCGATCAAAACTTGAGCGGGTGCGTGCCGCGGCCGAGCGTTCGGAAGCGGTCGTTCTGCTCAAGGGGCCGGGCACGGTGGTGGCCTCGCCCGACGGCCGCGCGACGATCGCGGCCAATGCCCCGCCATGGCTGGCGACGGCAGGCTCGGGCGACGTACTGTCCGGCATGATCGGCGGGCTGCTGGCGCAGAGGGTGCCGGCCTTCGAGGCGGCGTGCATGGGGGTCTGGATGCACGGCGAGACGGGGCTCGAGGCGGGACCGGGACTGATCGCCGAGGATTTGCCGGAGGTGTTGCCCGCTGTCTTGCGGCGGCTCTACGATCGGTTCGGGGTTGATTACTAAACAGCTACTCAACAGCGAACCAACTGACCTGGCGCGGCGCGCTCCATTCCACAGCCATCGTTTCGATCAGCCATGCTCCGGCGACGTCAGCGACAAAAGCGATGCGTTGGGTCTGCCCTGTATCGACCAGCACCGTATCCAGCCAGAACGGTTTCCATCCGTCGTCGAGCCGGTCCAGCAGGCGGGCGTGATGGCCATGCAGGCGAAAGACCATCGGCTTTGTTGTCGTGTTTGTCAGCGCAAGCACGGCGGTCCGGCCGCGTTTGACACGGAAGGCGGGGGTTCTACGCGTGCTAAAGAGCGCCGGGCGACTCCATGAAGTTGGAGTTCCTTCAGAGGAGGGCAGCGGCACGTCGGCGCGCAGCGCATTCCTGAGATCGAGTCTCGCAGGCAGGCTGGTGGATGGCAACGCAGGCGGCGCCGGCAGCGGCGCGGCCCGGCCCGGCCCGTCAGCTGAAACGTGCAGGCGGGCGATCTCATGTGGTTTGCCGCCGCCGTCATGCAGGGCGATGGCTGATGTCGTTCCCGACGGCAGCGTGGCGTCTATAACGGCGTCGATCCGGGTTCCCGGGGCCAGTACCAATCGGCCGTTGCGCGCCAGAAACGGCTCCGCCGGCTGGCTGTCGATCGCTATGATCCGCACACCAATATTTTTGATTTCAATAGCAATTACATTGCGTTGACAGGCATTTATGAACCGCAGCCTGAGTCGCTCGTTGATGTGAAGGTTAATGTCGGGCGATGGTTTTCCATTCACCAGGTAGAGAGGCGGTCCGACCTTTTTTTCGGTCGTTCCCGGCGCGACAGGAAGTCCTTCAGCATCCAGCCGCCAGTCCTCAATCAGCATGACCTCGTCACGGTCGACTTCCGCCGGCGACTGTTCCTCGACGATCAGAGCCTGCGCGGGCGAGGGCTGCGCCAGACCATCTCCCAGCAGGCGGCTATCGCACATAAAAGTTCCGGCCTGCCGGAAGGGGAGTGAATAGCGATCGGTTCCGCCCGGCGAGATAGGGGGCCGAGCGGTCAATGGCTCGATGGCAGCCGCGCCATCTAATCCATGCCAGTTCAAAACAAACGGCGCCGGCAGGCCGTTGTTCACGACAAGGCCCAACATGCTCTCGCTTTGGCGGAAACGGAGGCTTCCGGAGGAGCCGTCGGTCTTCAGGGACCAGACCGTGGTTTCGCGATGATCCGGCCCAAGTGAAAGGGGGGTGGGCATTGCGTCAATGGCGTGTATTTGAGGATGTTGCGATTGCGCATGGATCGTGGCGGCGGGTCCTGCCGCGGCGGCTGCCCCGAAACCGGCCAGAAGATGCCTCCGGGTTAATCGAGCAGGACGAAACATCATTTGCCAATGCCGATCATGTTCTTCGGACCCTGTCCAGCACGGCCATTTTTTTACTGCAGACGGATGCCGCCATGTTATAAGCCCGCCGCATCGAAGCGCCTCGATGACGGCGGGAGATGAATCCGTTGCCCTCGATGCGCCTGGTTTCAACTCGTTCCGGTTTTAACTCGTTGGAGCATGAGGTCTACCGAAAGCCGCTTCGCATTTTTCGGCATCATTTGACATTCGCTTTGCCGACTCCCAGCCAAATGGTAGCAAATGTCAAACCCACTCCACCGGCGGGCGTGGCGGAATTGGTAGACGCGCTGGATTTAGGTTCCAGTGACGAAAGTTGTGGGGGTTCGAGTCCCTCCGCCCGCACCAAGCGCTAAAGCGTTTGAGCAGATGATTTCAGGCAGCTATCCGGGTTGGATACATGCCGGCCGTACACCGATGCAGGCGTTTTGCCGCGCATCGACCGATTGACAATGATTCGGCCATTCCAGCCGGATCGAGCGGAAGAAGATTGACGTCATGCAGGTGAACGAAACCCTCGCCGAGGGACTGAGACACGAGTTCCAGGTCAGCATTCCGGCCGCCGAAATCGCGGCCAAGGCGGATGAGCGGCTCGTCGACCTCAAGGACAAGGTGAAGATCAACGGCTTTCGTCCAGGGAAAGTGCCGGTCAGCCACCTCAAGAAGCTCTATGGCCGCTCCTTGATGGTCGAGACCATCGAAGACACGATCCGCGATACGAATATGCAGATCGTCAACGACCGTGGCTTCAAACTCGCAGGTAATCCCAAGGTAACGATGCCTTCGGAGGAGAAGGAGATCGAGGATATCCTCGCGGGCAAGTCCGACCTCAGCTATAGCGTGGCGATCGAAGTCGTGCCGCCGATCGAACTAGCGGACTTCAAGTCCTTCACCATCGAGAAGCCGGTGGTCGATGTTAGCGACGCCGACGTTGACGAAGCCATCAAACGGATCGCCGATCAGAATCGCACCTACTCCAACAGGACGGAGGGCGCGAAGGCCGAGAATGGCGATCGCGTCACCATTTCGTTCAAGGGCACCATCGACGGCGAGCCGTTCGAGGGCGGGAGCAGCGAGGATATCCTGGTCGTGCTGGGATCGAATGCCCTCATTCCGGGGTTCGAAGAGCAGTTGGTCGGGGCCGGAGTCGGCGAGACTCGTACGGTCAAGGCGTCGTTCCCTCAGAACTATGCGGACTCAGAGCTTGCTGGGAAGGATGCAGAGTTCGAGACCACGGTAAGCCTGATCGAGGCGCCGGAGGATATCAAGATCGACGACGAGTTTGCCAAGTTGCTCGGTCTGCAGGAGCTCGATCAGTTGAAGCAAGTCGTCCGCGAGCAGCTCAGCGCTGAATTTGCCCGAGCGATGAGGCAACACGTCAAGCGCGCGCTATTTGATCGTCTCGATGAGACGCACAAGTTCGATGCGCCCCCGACGCTGGTTGAAGAGGAGTTCGAACAGGTTTGGCAGTCGATCACGGCGGAGATGGAAAAAGAGAAGAAGACCTTCGCCGACGAGAACACCACCGAAGAAGAGGCCAGGGCAGAGTACCGCCGGATTGCAGACCGCCGGGTACGACTCAGCCTGGTACTCTCGGAGATCGGCGAAAAGAACAAAATCTCGGTCGCGGATGATGAAATCAACCGTGCGTTGATTAGTCGCGCCCGCCAGACGCCGGGCCGTGAGAAGGAAATTTGGGATTACTATCAGAAAAACCCGCAAGCGCTGGCTCAGATTCGCGCGCCCCTTTTTGAGAACAAGGTGGTGGATTACATTCTTGAACTCGCCACGATCACGGAAAAGAGTGTGACGCGCGAGGACCTCTTTAAGGAACACGAGGCGCACAGTAACGAGATCTGACCGACCGCGCGTTGGGGCCTGTTCGGCGCCGCTTGATATTATGGGTATGGATCGGATCCGGCGTCGCGATACGGTCCCGTCAGGCTGCGAATCAGTTTGTGGAGTGAGCCTGACATTCGAGACGGGGGTGCCGTCCAGGACCAGCTCGTACTGCGCGACCTTTCGTGGCGAACGTCAAAATCGAGGGCGCCAGCAAATTACGATTCCGGCGTGGCTTAGGTTCAGTCTTGTCGCCCAAGCGATGAACTTATATCTGTGGGCCGTGCTTGCCGAGTCCTGCATCACGGGACATTCATCCGCGCCGGAAGAACTGAAGACTCTCGGTTTCTCGGATGTTCGTCGCCGCCAACCGCTGACACAAACTTTTGGGTGATCAATGCGCGATCCAGTGGAAACCTACATGAACCTCGTGCCGATGGTGGTCGAGCAGACCAATCGCGGCGAGAGGGCCTACGATATCTTCTCCCGGTTGCTGAAGGAGCGCATCATCTTTGTGACCGGCCCGGTCGAAGACAACATGGCGATGCTGACCGTTGCGCAGCTCCTTTTCCTGGAGGCGGAGAATCCGAAAAAGGAAATCTCGATGTACATCAATTCGCCGGGTGGCGTGGTGACTTCGGGTCTGGCGATCTACGACACGATGCAGTTCATTCGTCCGCCGGTCGCAACGCTGTGCACCGGACAAGCTGCGTCGATGGGCTCGTTGCTGCTGGCCGCAGGTGAAAAGGATATGCGGCACGCACTGCCGAACGCGCGCATCATGGTTCACCAGCCCTCTGGCGGTTTCCAGGGGCAGGCGACGGACATTATGCTGCACGCGCAGGAAATTCTGAGCCTCAAGAAGCGGCTCAACGAGATCTACGTCAAGCATACGGGACAGACCTACCAGGCGATCGAGGAGGCGCTGGAGCGCGATAAGTTCCTCACAGCTGACATGGCTCGTGACTTCGGCATCGTTGATAAAGTGATCGACAAGCGCGCTGAAGAACCGGCCGCACCGAAGGCTTCGTAACGTATCAAGGCTCCGTCCAGTGACGAACGGAAGGCCGGTTGATCCCGATCCAGTTTGAACCATCGCGATTGCACGGCGATGGTTTCTGAAAAGTTCCTTGTCCTTCCGCGCGAAGTATTCGCCTGACTGGCATGATACCGGCGCAACGCTGGACCAGTTTTTGGCAAGGGAAGAGTCGCCTCCCTGGGCCAAATCAGGCTATTGTCGCATTGCGGATGGCTGCCGATTAGCGAATTCTTGAGAGTCGGGGAGCCATGGTGCGGTTGCTGCGTTTCAACTGGCGGTATGCGCAGGAGAATCGAATGGACCCGCGATTCGCGCGGGGTTGAGAGCGCAGGGTCTTTTCTGGTACGGACTTTGCTCATATGTAAACCCGTTAGACCGGATGTGCCGGATCGGAACGGGCGAGCAGGCGAACAGGCGGGATCGAGCGTCGGACGGAGACAGGAATGAGTAAGGTCGGTACGGGCGACTCCAAGAATACGCTGTATTGTTCGTTTTGCGGCAAGAGTCAGCACGAGGTGCGCAAACTGATCGCGGGCCCGACCGTGTTCATCTGTGACGAATGCGTCGAGCTCTGCATGGACATCATTCGCGAGGAGAACAAGTCCTCGCTGGTGAAGTCGCGCGACGGCATTCCGACTCCGAAGGAGATATGCAAGGTTCTGGACGACTACGTCATCGGGCAGGGCCACGCCAAGAAGGTACTTTCGGTTGCGGTCCACAATCACTACAAGCGGCTTAACCATCAGACCAAGCATAACGACGTCGAACTCGCGAAGTCGAACATCCTGCTGATCGGACCGACCGGATCGGGCAAGACGCTCCTTGCGCAGACGCTGGCGCGTATCCTCGACGTTCCGTTTACCATGGCGGATGCAACGACGCTGACCGAGGCCGGCTACGTCGGCGAGGATGTCGAGAACATCATCCTGAAGCTGTTGCAGTCGGCGGACTACAATGTCGAGCGTGCGCAACGCGGTATCGTTTATATCGACGAAATCGATAAGATCTCACGCAAGTCCGACAACCCCTCGATCACGCGTGACGTGTCGGGTGAGGGCGTGCAGCAGGCGTTGTTGAAGATCATGGAAGGCACAGTGGCTTCGGTTCCGCCGCAGGGCGGCCGGAAGCACCCGCAGCAGGAGTTCCTGCAGGTTGATACCACGAATATCCTGTTCATCTGCGGGGGCGCGTTCTCCGGCCTAGAGAAGATCATCTCGGCGCGAGGACGCACGACGTCAATCGGTTTCGCTGCACAGGTGCTTGCGCCGGAAGACCGCCGCACTGGCGAAATCTTCAGGCATGTCGAGCCGGAGGATTTGCTGAAGTATGGCTTGATCCCGGAATTCGTCGGACGTCTGCCCGTCGTGGCCACGCTCGAGGATCTCGACGAAGCATCGCTGAAAAAGATTTTGACCGATCCCAAGAATGCGCTGGTGAAACAGTATCAGCGGCTGTTCGAGATGGAGAATATCGAGCTGACGTTCGCCGACGAGGCGCTCGGCGCGGTGGCCCGCAAGGCCATCGAGCGCAAGACCGGCGCGCGCGGGTTGCGCTCGATTCTCGAAAGCATCCTGCTCGAAACCATGTTCGATCTTCCGGGTCTGGAAGGGGTCGAGGAGGTCGTGATCTCGCGCGAAGTGGTCGAAGGAACCGCGCGACCGCTGTACATTTACGCCGACCGCTCTGATCGCGCGAGCGAAAGCAGCGCCAGCGCCTGATTCGACCGTTTCTCGGCTGTCTCGTGCCTCGCTGGCGGTTAGCCGCGAGGGCCTTGCTTTTACAAGCCGATGGCTCCTGTAGGTTGCAAGCCGACGCTCCGTGTCGGTTACAAGCCGCTGATTTCCTTCACTTGACACGCTGGTGGTGGATGGCCACCTTATGCTGTCGGCGGCGGCGCATGTTCGCTAGCTGCTCACGACCTCGGGCAGGTGAGGCCTCGGTTCGCAAAGGCCCATTCTTCTCCAGGAAACTCGGCACCTTGTGGCGGTTGCGCATTGACATGCGGCTGCGAACAAGGGGGCGCAACAAAAGGAACAAGGCTATGACCGCCTCGAAACCCCGGCCAGCTATAGTCCACGGCGAAATCCATGCCTATCCGGTGCTTCCGCTTCGCGACATCGTCGTTTTCCCGCACATGATCGTGCCGCTGTTCGTCGGCCGCGAGAAATCGATCAGGGCGCTGGAAGAGGTGATGAAGAACGATGGGCTCATCATGCTAGCGACGCAGAAGAACGCGTCGGACGATGATCCTGTGCCAGATTCTATCTATAAAATCGGAACGCTCGCCAGCGTGCTGCAACTGCTGAAGCTACCCGACGGCACGGTGAAGGTGCTGGTGGAAGGTCTTGAGCGGGCGCGCGTTGAGACCTATTCCGACCGCTCTGACTATTATGAGGCGACCGCGGTCGCGCTGGCTGATACCGATACCAATAGCGTCGAAGCCGAGGCGCTGGCGCGTTCAGTCGTGTCGGATTTCGAAAGCTATGTGAAGCTGAACAAGAAGATCTCTCCCGAGGTTGTGGGTGTCGTGCAGGCGATCACGGATTTCGCCAAGCTTGGTGACACCGTAGCGTCGCACCTCGCCGCCAAGATCGCGGATCGCCAGGGCATTCTTGAGACGCTGTCTGTAACCGCACGTCTGGAAAAGGTGCTCGGTCTGATGGAGAGCGAGATCTCCGTCCTGCAGGTCGAGAAACGCATCCGTTCACGCGTCAAGCGCCAGATGGAGAAGACCCAGCGCGAGTACTACCTCAACGAGCAGATGAAGGCGATCCAGAAGGAACTCGGCGATGACGAGGGCCGGGACGAGCTCGCCGATCTCGAAGAGAAGATCGCCAAGACCAAGCTTTCGAAGGAGGCTCGCGAGAAGGCCCAGCACGAACTGAAGAAGCTGCGGCAAATGTCTCCGATGTCCGCGGAGGCCACCGTGGTGCGCAACTATCTCGATTGGTTGCTGTCGATTCCGTGGGCCAAGAAGTCCAAGGTGAAGAAGGATCTCAACGCCGCCCAGGAAGTGCTGGACGCTGATCATTACGGGCTTGAGAAGGTCAAGGACCGTATCGTCGAGTATCTCGCGGTGCAGTCGCGCGCCAACAAGCTGACCGGACCGATCCTGTGCCTTGTCGGTCCGCCCGGCGTCGGCAAGACCTCGCTCGGGAAGTCGATCGCGCGGGCGACGGGCCGCGAATTCGTGCGCGTCTCGCTCGGCGGCGTGCGCGATGAGGCGGAAATCCGCGGTCACCGCCGGACGTATATCGGCTCGATGCCCGGCAAGATTATTCAGTCGATGCGCAAGGCCAAGACCTCGAACCCGCTGTTCCTGCTGGACGAGATCGACAAGATGGGCGCGGATTTCCGCGGCGATCCGTCGTCTGCCCTGCTTGAGGTCCTCGATCCCGAGCAGAACTCGACGTTCAACGATCACTATCTGGAAGTCGACTATGATCTGTCCAACGTGATGTTCCTCACGACCGCGAATACGCTGAATATTCCCGGTCCCTTGATGGACCGCATGGAGATCATCCGGATCGCCGGCTACACGGAGAACGAGAAGGTCGAGATTGCTCGCAAGCATCTCATCCCGAACGCGCTCACCAAGCACGGCCTGGATTCGAAGGAGTGGTCAATCGATGACGACTCGCTCCTGCTCATCATCCGTCGCTACACCCGCGAAGCGGGCGTGCGAAACCTGGAGCGTGAGCTTTCCACACTCGCCCGCAAGGCGGTGAAGGAACTGATGCTCTCGAAAAGGAAGTCGGTCAAAGTCACCGAGAAAGTCGTCGAGGAATTTCTCGGAGTTCCGAAATATCGCTACGGCGAGATCGAAACCGACGATCAGGTCGGTGTCGTGACCGGTCTGGCATGGACCGACGTCGGCGGCGAGTTGCTGACGATCGAAAGCGTGATGATGCCCGGCAAGGGACGCATGACGGTTACCGGCAACCTGCGCGACGTGATGAAGGAATCGATCTCGGCGGCGGCTTCCTACGTCCGCTCGCGCGCGATCACCTTCGGGATCGAGCCGCCGCTGTTCGAGCGACGCGATATCCACGTTCACGTCCCCGAGGGGGCTACCCCGAAGGATGGTCCTTCGGCCGGTGTAGCGATGGCGACGACGATTGTGTCGGTGCTGACCGGAATCCCGATCCGGCGCGATATCGCAATGACGGGCGAGATCACGCTGCGAGGCAGGGTTTTGCCGATCGGCGGTCTCAAGGAGAAACTGTTGGCAGCCGCGCGAGGTGGCATCAAGACGGTGCTCATACCGGACGAGAATGCCAAGGATCTCACTGAGATCTCCGAGTCTATCAAGGCTGGGCTGGAGATCATTCCGGTCGCGCGGATGGACGAGGTGATCGCCAAAGCGTTGGTGCGGCAGCCCAAGCCGATTGTCTGGGAGGAGGATACGAAGCTCCCGGTCACTCCCGATGCGGCTGACGAGGCGGCGGGCGGCCTGACCGCTCACTGATCGTCACGATATAATTGACGGAACGGCGCCTGCGAGGGCGCCGTTCTTGCATTATGATGCGACTATGCCTGCCAGACCATAATCAGGGATATAGAGGAGGGAGATGGAGGTGCGCTTCATTGAAGCGTTCCCATGCGTCAAAATTCGGGGAAGCTGGCGGGGAGCCGAATCAAAACAGCTAAATATTGGTAGGCGGCGAGAGATTCGAACTCCCGACCCTCTCGGTGTAAACGAGATGCTCTAACCAGCTGAGCTAGCCGCCCTCCGCTCCTTGTTTAGCCCCGACGCATCCCAGCATGCAAGCCGCTGTCGCAGCCCTAGGCTTTATCATACGGCTTTGCCCGTTGATCCCGATGCAAACGGAAGCCGCAGACGCATACTCGGGTCGATCATGACGAAACTTTACGATAGATCAAACCGGGGGCGATAAGGCATTCATTCCGGGCCAGCTGCGATGGCTCGAGCCCGCCGGCTCCTTCGAGAGCGATACGATCAAACTCAAACCGGGCGCCGCTCGAATCGACGATGTATTCGGGGATCGATTCCCGGCGATACTCACCGATGGAAGGGCCTTGCTCGACGATCGTCTTATCTTCCTCATCTGCCATCTCTTCTCTCCATTCTGGTCCGAACCGCAGGCGGCATCTCCTCTGTCCCGCTGCGGCGGGATATCGCCCTCGGCTTGGGTGTGGTACGTTTTGACCTCGGCTTGTTACCAAGCCGCTAGATCGAGTGGTTTCCTCCATAAGCGGCGTCACGGATTTTGTGAAGGGCAATCGCTCGAATTGCGCGGGAGCGGTGATGGCAGGGGTTCCTCTGACGCGAAACGCGGACCAGATCGCCTATTGGAATGGACCCGGCGGCCAGCGCTGGGCTGATCGTCAGCGTATGCAGGATGAACTGCTGCAGCCGGTCTCCACCTTCCTGCTGGATCGTGCCAAAGCTATGCCCGGCGAACGCATCATAGATGTCGGCTGCGGCTGCGGTGCAACTACGCGGGCATTCGCGGAGAGGGTAGGCGCTTCCGGCTACGTCCTGGGAATCGATATTTCTGCACCGATGCTGGAACGGGCAAAGCAGATTGCGCCGAAGAACGCGTCGGTGGAATTTCTGCTCGCCGACGCCACCGTATATCCATTTGAGCCAGCGCGTTTCGATCTGGTGGCCTCCCGGTTCGGCGTGATGTTCTTCGACGAGCCGGTCGTGTCGTTTGCCAATCTGCGTCAGGCGCTGCGACCCGGTGGCCGCTTAGCATTCATTTGCTGGCGGGAGCCTCGCCTAAATCCCTGGCTCATGGTCCCGCTCCAGGCGGTCTACAACCATGTTCCGAAGCTCCCCGAGGTCGCGCCGGAAGACCCCGGTCCGTTCGCGTTCGCGTCCGAAGCGCGTGTTCATCGTATTCTCGGTGCTGCCGGTTTTTCCGATGTCGCAATGGAGGCCTATGACCTCACATTGGATATTTCGGTCGGCGGCGGAATTGAAGCCGCGGTCAAGTCCGCGCTTCAGCTCGGTCCCGCCAGCCGCGCGATCGAAGGCCAGCCTGTTGAAGTCATCGCTGCTGCGGCGAACTCGGTCCGGGAAGTTCTTGCTCCGTTTGCCAGTGAGAAAACAGTGGTTCTACCGGCATCGATCTGGATCGTAACCGCGCGCAACCTTTGATCGTGCCCTAGCAATATCCGTAAAGTCCGCAAGCGTACGGCAATCGGTCGAAATAGAACGAGAGCACTGGCCGCTCCTCGTAGTACGGGCGATAGTAGAAATCGTTTGGCCTTCCGTAATAGCCCGGCACCGGCGGCGGAATCCGAAAACGGTAGAGCACGCTCTCGGGGTAATCCTTCTCCTGCGCAACACGGACCGGCGGAGGTTCCGGCTCCGCGAAGATTTTGCCGATGCGGCTCTGCACTGGAAGGTCGGCGGCCGATCCCGCCGCTCCCATCATTGCAACTCCGATGACCGCAAGCGAGATGGTGCGTAGCATTCTTGAATCCCCAGTGATTCGAGGATCATATCTTCTGATGTTTAGGAAAGATTAACGATGTTCGCGCAGTCGTATCCCGCGATGACCGCGCGGCATCCGGACCTGCGATCTCTGCTCGCGATATCAGAAACGTCAGGCACGTTCTTCCCAGATCGCAGCGAGATGGACGATGGTGCGCACAGCGGCTTCCATGTCCTGTACGCTGACCCACTCGGTGCGTGAGTGGAAAGCATGTTCACCGGCGAAGATGTTAGGGCAGGGAAGCCCCATGAATGACAGTCGCGAGCCGTCCGTGCCGCCGCGAATGCTGCCTTTGGCTGGCTTGAGACCGGCGCGGCGGATTGCCTCCATCGCGTTATCGACAACCTCCGGGTGACGATCCACAATCTGCTTCATGTTGCGATACTGGGGCTGTATGTCCAGCCGATACGTCGAATGTGGGAAGTCCGTCATGACATCGCGGATGATGCCCTCCAGCAAGGCCTCCTTCTCCGTCAGACCTGTTTCCGTGAAATCGCGCACGATGAAGTTTAGCGTCGCGTGTTCGAGTACGCCGCTGAATCCGGTCGGATGAAGAAAACCTTCGCGGCCCTCGGTAGTCTCGGGCGAGCAAATATTTTTTGGAAGCCGCTCCACAATGCGCGATGCGATCTTGATCGCATGTTCCATCTTTCCCTTGGCGAATCCGGGATGGGCACTGACTCCCTTGATGGTAATAACCGCAGCATCGGCCGAGAACGTCTCGTCCTCGATATGACCTGCGGTCTCGCCGTCGACGGTGTAGGCGAAGTCCGCGCCGAGTTTTTTCAGATCGACTTTGTCAACGCCGCGTCCGATTTCCTCATCGGGCGTGAACAGGATTTTGATCACGCCATGCCTGATATCTCGGTTGGCAAGCAGAACCTGCACTGCATCCATGATTTCGGCGACGCCGGCTTTGTTGTCGGCGCCAAGCAACGTGGTCCCGTCCGACGTGATGATGTCGTTGCCCACCTGATCAGCCAGTGCCGGATTATCCGCCACGCGGACGATCTGCGACGGATCGCCGCACAGAACGATGTCGCCGCCGCGATAATTCCGGACAACCTGCGGTTTGACGTTAGCGCCTGAACAGTCCGGCGACGTGTCCATATGCGAACAGAAGCAAATAACCGGAACCTGCTTTGAGCTGTTTGCCGGAATGGTCGCGTACACGTAACCGTGCGGGTCGAGATGAGCATCGGCGGCGCCGATCTCCTGCAATTCCCTCACCAGCAGCCGTCCAAGATCCTTCTGCTTCCCGGTGGAAGGACAGCTGGAAGACGTCGGATCGGACTGGGTATCAATGGTGACATAGCGAAGAAAGCGCTCCGTCACCGTGTGATTGAATGTCATGGGAACAGCCATCGGGAATCCAGGGCAGGGCTGAGCAGTAAGAAATCAACCTCGCCAAATCCGCGATTGGGCTTTGCGTGGGCAACCGGTTCGTTGCGGCAAATCCTCGAGCGTTTGAACGGAGCGTCCTGGACCCGGCATTCCTGGTCAGATGGCTTCCTTGAGCTCTTTGGCGGCTCGGAACGCGACCTTCTTGGATGCTTTGATCTGAATTTCCTCGCCGGTGGCCGGGTTGCGTCCCTTGCGGGCGGCGCGTTTGCGGACCTGGAGGATGCCGAGGCCGACGATGCGGATACGATCGCCTTTCTTGAGGTGTTTGGTGATGCGGGTAACCATGTCGGTCAGGATGGCCTCGGAGGCCTTCTTGGACAATTCATGGTCCTCGGCCAACGCTGCCGCGAGATGTTTCAGGGTCACGGTGCTCGGGGTCGCTGCCTTCTTCGCCATAATATAGCTCTCCTCGTCATTGCCAGCGTCGAAAAGCAAGGCGTATCAGCCCTTGTTTGATTCGGGGAGATGCCACTCGCGCCATTTTGCCTGCAAATAGCTGATTTTTTGCACCGACCCCTCAAAAAGCCTGATAGCAAAGGAGATCTGCAACTGCCTTGACTTGGAAAGGCCCCCCCTTTAAGCCGTCACCCCTATGCGCGGATAAACGGTTTCCGCGGGAGTAGCTCAGTTGGTTAGAGCGCCGCCCTGTCACGGCGGAGGCCGCGGGTTCGAGTCCCGTCTCTCGCGCCATTTGGCGTGATCTCAGCTTCGGGTTTTGACGAGGGCTCGCAGCTCGGACCGGTTCCAGCCAGCGGTTGCCTCAATGAGCGCCACCAGATGGCGCTTCGGTCACCGGCGCGAAATCAGGATCATCTTACGAGCGATGGTTCCGAGCTGGATACCATCGTTGGTTGTCCGGCCTTGATCACGTGAGCAGTCTGGACGAAGTCGGTGCTTGGGCGACGGGAAGTCCCGAAAGTCGTCAATACGGCACCCGCGACAAGCGCGACAATCACGATCTTCAGGTGGGTGGCGCGATCTGCGCTCTGGATCGAATGGTTCATGGTTTGCCTCCCGCCTCGTCACAACTCGTGGTCCGTAGGCAAGAGCAATAAAACCAGTTTGTTTCAGCGCGGCTTCGCGGCACTCCCGAAATGATTTCATTGGGTCTGATTTTTCGGGCCGTGGTTCGGCGGGTGAGCGAGGAGCAGGTTGACCGCCCGGCCGCGGTCCTGGCTCCGATGTCAAGTCGCAAAATCTCCGTCCCGGGTGCGTCAAATTAGGCTATCTTGCCACCCCTGTTTTGCTAGGCTAAAGCCTCTCAAAAGTTCCAATATCTAAACAAATCTGCGGGTAAAGCATCGCAGCGAGGGGAAGCGCCCATGAGCGGCATTTTGCAGAACTATCTTCCGCTTGTGGTGTTTATCGGGATAGCGGGTGTGATCGGCGCCGTGCTCCTGATCGCTCCATTTATCGTCGCATACAAGCAGCCGGACCCGGAAAAGCTTTCCGCTTATGAGTGCGGATTTAACGCATTCGACGATGCCCGGATGAAGTTCGACGTCAGGTTTTATTTGGTCGCTATTCTTTTCATCATTTTTGACCTTGAAGTCGCGTTTCTCTTTCCTTGGGCGGTCACGTTCGGCAAGCTCGGCGTGACAGGCTTCTGGTCGATGATCGTGTTTCTAGGGGTGCTGACGGTCGGTTTTGCCTACGAATGGAAGAAAGGCGCTCTCGAATGGGATTGAACTCTCCCACGGCAAAGGTCGCCTACGCCGGCAGCCCTCTCTCGGCTCCGTCGGGAGGCTCGATTTTGGACCCCAGCACCGGCCGGCCCGTCGGTGCCAGCGATCCGTACTTTCTCGAGGTTAATCACGAATTGTCGGACAAAGGTTTCTTTGTCGCCGCGGCCGACGATCTCATCACCTGGGCGCGTACCGGTTCGCTGATGTGGATGACCTTCGGCCTGGCCTGCTGCGCGGTCGAGATGATGCAGGTCTCGATGCCGCGTTATGACGTCGAGCGCTTTGGCTTCGCGCCGCGTGCATCGCCGCGGCAATCGGACGTGATGATCGTCGCCGGAACGCTGACCAACAAGATGGCGCCCGCGCTGCGCAAGGTCTACGACCAGATGCCGGAACCGCGTTATGTCATCTCGATGGGATCGTGCGCCAACGGCGGCGGTTACTATCATTATTCCTATTCGGTGGTGCGGGGTTGCGATCGCATCGTGCCGGTCGATATCTACGTGCCGGGCTGTCCGCCTACGGCCGAAGCACTTCTCTACGGCATTCTTCTCCTGCAGAAGAAGATCCGAAGAGTTGGAACTATTGAACGCTAAACCCTCGGACCGCGCCAAGGTGAGATGCTGAAAATGGGTCTATTCGGGTGGCTTCGAGGTTCGTCCGCAAGACAGACGCGACTGTTCGGTCCAACGAGCGAGGGACTTTACGGTGCGCTTCCAAAGGGCGCTCGATGGACTTTGGGATCAGATCCAGCGGCAAGTCCTTCTCTCTTCGTTCCAGAGCCAGGCGAACTGGCGTTCGATATTGTCGAGTGCGAATGGGATGAAAAAATTTTTAAGGCGGTTGTTGTAGCAAACTGTGGTGAACGGGTCGTTGGCTTTGCGCTTGTGCTTCCTGTTTCGGACGGCACAATAACGGATGGGGTGGATAAAATTAGTGCTGGCTTCAACGGGCAGCCTGTTTTGCACGACCGGCACGAATGGATCATTCCGAGAGGACATCCCACACGGATTGCCACTTTCGTGTCTTTGGGCGAGCCGACGAACAATCTTGTGCGATTGTTCGAAGAGTGCTTTGGCATGCCGGCCACCGATCGCCCGGCTGCCCCGGACTTTATGTGTGATATGGTCGTCCTGCGTGGTTTGATCGTGCCCGAGAGCGGCCGGATGACCGCAAGATGCAAAGTGTTCCTACGTACTTCGGATGCCGAGGATGAGACGTACGCGGAATTCTTTTTGAGCATAAACACACTGGAGAAGGCAATTTGGGTCTCGGAGAAGGCGGCAGAATACAGGGCGCCAATCATTGGGTGGGCCACCAGTGAAATCCAGCGACCTCAGTAACGCGGTGGAAATGGGATGCAATCTTGCAACGATCTTCAAGGACATGCCAGCTTGACGGCTAAGGTTATGGTTTTGACGCGTAATCCCATTCTGTCCGGGCGGCAGGCCGCCTTTGAAGTGCGGAGTCATGGATGACCGATCTCTCCGAACTCGGTCAGATGATCGTCGCCACGCTTCCGGGCGCGGCCACGGATCATTCCGTGTCGTTCGGTCAACTGACCGTGACGGTTGAGGCGGCGAAGATTGTCGAGGTCGCCCGCTTCATCCGCGACGACCAGCGCTGCCGCTTCGTCAACTTCATCGACGTGACCGCGGTCGACTATCCCGGCCGTGAGAAGCGCTTTGATGTGGTCTATCATTTCCTGTCGCCGACGCTGAACGCGCGCATCCGCTTGCGTGCTCACGCTTCGGAGACCACCCAGGTTCCCTCGTTGATCGACGTGTTTCCCGGCGCGGACTGGTTCGAACGGGAGGCCTACGACCTTTACGGCGTGATCTTCACTGGCCATCCCGACATGCGGCGTTTGTTGACCGATTATGGATTCGACGGACATCCGCTGCGAAAGGATTTTCCGCTGACGGGCTTCGTCGAGGTGCGTTACGACGACGCCGAGAAACGGGTCGTGTACGAGCCCGTGCGTCTCAACCAAGAATTTCGCAAGTTCGATTTCATGTCACCTTGGGAGGGCGCTGACTATCAGTTGCCGGGTGATGAGAAGGCGACGGGCGGCAAGGCGGGTAGCTGATGACGGAAGCACTTGGTGCCGTAACTCCCGGTATGCGTAACTTCACCATCAATTTCGGCCCGCAGCATCCGGCGGCCCACGGCGTTTTGCGCTTGGTGCTGGAGTTGGATGGCGAGGTGGTCGAGCGCGTCGATCCGCACATTGGCCTGCTTCACCGCGGCACCGAGAAGCTGATCGAGCAAAAGACCTATCTTCAGGCGATCCCGTACTTCGATCGGCTCGATTACGTCGCGCCGATGAATCAGGAGCACGCGTTTTGTCTCGCGGCCGAGAGACTGCTTGGGATCGCAGTGCCGCGACGCGGCCAGTTGATCCGGGTGCTCTATTGCGAGATCGGACGCATTCTTTCGCATCTCCTCAACGTCACCACGCAGGCGATGGATGTCGGCGCGCTGACCCCGCCACTGTGGGGTTTTGAGGAACGTGAGAAGCTCATGCTCTTCTACGAGCGCGCGTCCGGCTCGCGGATGCATGCCGCGTATTTCCGCATTGGCGGGGTGCATCAGGATCTGCCGCCAAAGCTGATCGATGACATCGACGCCTGGTGCGATCCGTTCCTCCAGGTTGTCGCCGACCTCGACAGGCTGTTGACCGCCAATCGCATCTTCAAGCAGCGCAACGTCGATATCGGTGTGGTGACGTTGAAGCAGGCCTGGGAATGGGGCTTTTCCGGCGTCATGGTTCGCGGCTCCGGAGCGGCCTGGGATTTGCGCAAGGCGCAGCCCTACGAATGCTACGCCGAAATGGACTTCGATATTCCAATCGGAAAGAACGGCGACTGCTACGATCGCTATCTCATTCGCATGGAAGAGATGCGGCAGTCGGTTCGCATCATGAAGCAGTGTATCGCCAAGCTGCGCGCTCCTGACGGGCAGGGACCGGTAGCGGTCGAAGACAACAAGATTTTCCCGCCCCGTCGCGGCGAGATGAAGCGCTCGATGGAAGCTTTGATCCATCACTTCAAGCTTTACACCGAGGGTTTCCACGTTCCGGCAGGTGAGATCTATGCGGCCGTGGAAGCGCCCAAGGGAGAGTTCGGCGTCTACCTCGTCTCCGACGGCAGCAACAAGCCCTACAAGTGCAAGATCCGCGCGCCGGGTTTTGCGCATCTGCAAGCGATGGATTTCATCTGCAGGGGGCACCTGCTAGCGGATGTGTCCGCTATTCTCGGTTCGCTTGACATCGTGTTCGGAGAGGTTGACCGGTGATCGCACAGCCGCCGATCCAATTCGACCGAACCTCCGGCGTTCTTCAGGGAGCGAACGCCTGGGAGCGCGTGGCTGCGCTGGCGCTGGTGGCTGGCTCCAAGGTGTCGTCGCTGTTCTCGCATCGCGGCTATAACAGCTGCGCCAACCTGCTGCGCAAAACCTTGCCGGAGCGGGATATCGCCGTCAGGCTCAATCCCGATGCTACGTTCGCGTTTCCCTATGGCGACGGCTATTGGAGCAAGCTGCTCAATCGCTCCTTCAAGTATGAAGACGAACTTGAGTTGCTGTTTCGCGATTCCGCAGACGTCGATTACACGCTGCTCGATTGCGGCGCTAACTACGGTTACTGGTCGGTGCTGGTGTCCAGCAAGCCGTTCGGATCACGCAAGGCGATCGCGATTGAGCCGTCGTCCAAGAATTTCGCCAGGCTTTCGAACAATGCAAAGATCAATGGCAGTCGCTTCGAGGTGATGCAGAGCGCCATTGGCGCGACGCGCGGCACCGCGCGCCTGTCCGGCACCAAGCACGAGGCCTTCAGCATCGCCGGCGGCGCGGATGCCGGCGGCGAAGTTGTGCCAGTGGTGACGCTAGATAATCTACTCGATGACGGCAAGATTTCACCTGACGGCAAGTACCTCATCAAGCTTGACGTCGAAGGCGTTGAGATCGAAGCCATCAAGGGCGGCACCCGCGTGCTGCAGGGTGATGCCGTGATCCTATGCGAGGAACACGGCAACGACCGAAATCACACCGTATCGCGCTATATTCTTGAGCAGACGCCGCTAGATCTGATCGTGCACGATCCGGCCAGTGATCGTTTCGAGACGTTAACCGAACTTTCCATTTTGGACCGCATCAAGGTTGCCTCCCACGTTGGATACAACGTGTTCGGAACCTCGAGCGCATTCTGGAAAGATCGTTTTCGTCGCCTGAACGCGACCGCGTCGCAACGTGTTCATTGAGAGACTAGAGTACGATGTCCGTTCGCCGCCTGGCACCGAAAGAACAACAGCCCGAGTGTTTCGCCTTCAGCGAGGAAAACCTCGCATGGGCCAAAAAGCAGATCGCGCAATATCCGGAGGGCCGCGAAGCCTCCGCATCCATCGCTATCTTGTGGCGCGCGCAGGAGCAGAATGGCGGCTGGATCTCCGAGGCAGCTATCCGCGTCGTCGCTGACATGCTCGACATGCCCTACATCCGGATGCTGGAAATCGCGACCTTCTACACGATGTTCCAGTTGCAACCGGTCGGCAAAAAGGCTCACATTCAGGTCTGCGGCACCACGCCTTGCCGGCTGCGGGGCGCTGAGGACATTCTCGCCGTCTGCAAAAGCCGCATCCATCACGAGCCGTTTCATCTTTCGAAGGATGGCGACTTCTCGTGGGAAGAGGTCGAGTGCCTCGGTGCCTGCGTCAACGCGCCGATGGTATTGATCTGGAAGGACACTTACGAAGATTTGACGAAGGAGAACTTCGGCAAGGTGCTGGACGGGTTTGCCTCGGGCCAGCCGCCGAAGCCCGGTCCTCAGATCGACCGCCAGTTTTCCGCGCCGGTCGGCGGTCCGACCACATTGAATACGGCGGCTGCGAAAGGCGAGGGAAGATCGCGCGGCGGTGTTCAGCCGGCATTGACGGATGCGGACGCCAAGAAGCCGACCGATTCCGCGAGCCGGCGGGAAAGCCCTGCGCCGAAGCCGCCCGCCGATGACGCGACCAAAAAGGGCAAGACCTGATGCTCGACGACAAGGATCGCATCTTCCGAAATCTCTATGGTCTCGATGACTGGCGGCTGGCCGGCGCGCGCCGCCGTGGTGCGTGGGACGGCACCAAAGCGATCGTCAACAAGGGCCGCGACTGGATCGTCAGTGAGATGAAGGCCTCGGGCCTGCGTGGCCGCGGCGGGGCCGGATTCCCGACCGGCATGAAATGGTCCTTCATGCCGAAGGACAACGCCGACGGCCGCCCGAGCTATCTCGTCGTCAATGCCGACGAGTCCGAGCCCGGCACCTGCAAGGACCGCGAGATCATGCGGCACGATCCGCATCTGCTGATCGAAGGTTGCCTTTTGGCTGGCGTCGGCATGGGTGCCCATGCTGGCTATATTTACATTCGCGGTGAATTCATCCGCGAGCGCGAACATCTTCAGGCCGCCATCGACGAGGCCTACGAGGCCCGGCTGATCGGCAAGGATAACATTCATGGCTTCCCGTTTGATCTCTACGTCGCACATGGTGCAGGGGCCTACATCTGCGGCGAGGAGACGGCGCTGCTGGAGAGCCTCGAAGGCAAGAAGGGTCAGCCTCGGCTGAAGCCGCCGTTTCCGGCCAATGTCGGTCTTTACGGTTGCCCAACCACGGTGAACAACGTCGAGTCGATCGCGGTGGCGCCGGATATCCTGCGCCGCGGCGCGGCCTGGTTCGCCGCCATCGGCCGACCCAACAATGTCGGCACCAAGCTGTTTTGTGTTTCGGGCCACGTCGAGCGCCCCTGCAATGTCGAAGAGGCGATGGGGATCACGTTCCGCGAATTGATCGATACCCATTGCGGTGGCATCCGCGGCGGCTGGAACAATCTCAAGGCAGTCATTCCGGGCGGCTCGTCGGTGCGCATGGTGCCGGCTGAGCAGATCATCGATACGCCGATGGATTTCGACAGCCTCAGCAAGCTGCGTTCCGGCCTCGGCACCGCGGCGGTCATCGTCATGGACAAGTCGACCGACTTGATCCGGGCGATCGCGCGCATTTCCTATTTCTACAAGCACGAGAGCTGCGGCCAGTGTACGCCGTGCCGGGAAGGGACCGGCTGGATGTGGCGGGTGCTGACCAGGATGGCCGAAGGTCGCGCTCACAAGCGCGAGATCGACATGCTGCTCGAAGTCACCAAGCAGGTCGAGGGTCACACCATCTGCGCGCTGGGTGATGCGGCGGCCTGGCCGATTCAGGGTCTCATCGCGCATTTCCGGCACGAAATCGAGGCGCGCATCGACCAGTATTCGCACAAGGCCGACCGCGACGATCAGGGCATCCTCGATCCCGCCCATATGGTTGCGGCGGAGTAGAGCCATGACGAAGCTTATCATCGACGGCAAAGAGATCGACGTGCCGGCAGAGTATACGCTCTTGCAGGCGTGCGAGGCCGCCGGCGCCGAGATTCCACGCTTCTGCTATCATGAGAGGCTGTCGATCGCCGGCAACTGCCGGATGTGCCTTGTCGAAGTGAAGGGTGGTCCGAAGCCGGTCGCGAGTTGCGCCTGGGGCGTACGCGATTGCCGTCCCGGTCCCAACGGTGAACCGCCGCAAATCTCCACGCGATCACCGATGGTGAAGAAGGCGCGCGAAGGCGTGATGGAGTTCCTGCTGATCAACCATCCGCTTGACTGTCCGATCTGCGATCAGGGCGGCGAGTGCGATTTGCAAGATCAAGCGATGGGGTACGGCGTCGATACTTCGCGTTTCGCCGAGAACAAACGCGCGGTCGAAGACAAGTATCTCGGTGCACTGGTCAAGACTTCGATGAACCGTTGCATCCAGTGTACGCGCTGCGTCCGCTTCTCCGCCGAGATATGCGGCGCGCCGGAAATGGGCGCGACCGGCCGCGGCGAGGACATGGAGATCACGACCTACCTCGAAAGTGCGCTCACGTCGGAATTGCAAGGCAACCTCGTCGATATCTGTCCGGTCGGCGCGTTGACATCGAAGCCCTACGCATTCGCCGCCCGACCATGGGAGCTCGGAAAGACTCAATCCATTGACGTCATGGACGCGGTTGGCTCAGCCATCCGCGTCGATACGCGCGGACGCGAGGTGATGCGCATCTTGCCCCGCTTCAACGGTGCCGTGAACGAGGAGTGGATCTCGGACAAGACCCGCCACATCGTCGACGGGCTTCGCACCCAGCGGCTCGATCGCCCCTACATTCGCGAGAACGGCGCGTTGCGCCCGGCCTCGTGGCCGGAAGCATTCAAGGCGATTGCTGCGAAGGTGAAGGGGACCGACGGAAAGCGGATCGGCGCGGTTGCCGGCGATCTTGCTGCTGTCGAGGAATTGTTCGCGCTTAAGGATCTGCTGTCAAAACTCGGCTCGGTCAACATGGCGGTGCAGGGAGGCGACGCCTTCAATCCCGCGCGGGGGCGGGCGTCCTACATCTTTAACCCGACCATCGCCGGCATCGAGCAGGCCGACGCGCTGCTGATCGTCGGGTCCAACCCGCGCAAGGAAGCGGCGATCCTCAACGCGCGCATCCGCAAGCGCTGGCGGACGGGTCAGCTCAAGATAGGTGTGATCGGAGAGCGAGCCGATCTGACCTACGAGTATGACTATCTCGGCGCCGGCGCAGATTCGCTTGCGGACCTCGCTGCGGGGAAGAACAAGTTCCTCGATGCACTAAAGGGCGCCAATTATCCGATCGTACTGGTCGGCGGTGCTGCAACGTCCCGGCCTGACGGCGCGGCAATTCTCGCGGCAGCGGCCAAACTTGCCGTTGATATCGGTGGGCTGAATGACGACTGGAACGGATTTGCCGTTCTTCACGATGCGGCGTCGCGGGTAGGCGCGCTGGACCTCGGCTTCGTGCCGGGGAAGGGTGGTTTGAACGCAGGGCGGATGACCGCGCCGGGCGGGCTCGACGTTTTGTTTTCGCTCGGCGCAGACGAGATCAAAGTGCCGGACGGGGTATTCGTCGTCTATATCGGAACACACGGCGATGCCGGCGCTCACCGCGCGGACGTCATTTTGCCAGGCGCAGCCTACACCGAAAAGACCGGCATTTATGTCAACACGGAAGGCCGGGTCCAGATGGCGAACCGGGCGAGCTTCCCGCCCGGCGAGGCGCGAGAGGACTGGGCGATCATTCGTGCGCTGTCCGAAATGCTAGGCAAGACCCTGGGTTATGACTCGCTGGCCGCCCTGCGGCAGGCGATGTTCAAGACAGTGCCGCATCTGATGCGGATCGACCAGATCGAGGCCGGCGATATCCGCGCGATCAAAGATCTGGTGGGCAAGGGCGGCAGTATCGAGAAGTCGCCGTTCAAGCCTGCGATTGACGACTATTATCTGACCAACCCGATCGCGCGGGCCTCGGCCGTGATGGCCGAATGCTCGCGGCTTGCGTCGGGTCGTATGCTGACGGCAGCGGAGTAAGCGTGATGGCCGATTTCTTCGCAATGCCATTATGGACGGACTTTCTCTGGCCCCTGATCGTGATGGTGGCGCAGAGCCTGCTGCTGCTCGTCGTTCTGCTGATAGCAATCGCCTACATTCTGCTCGCCGACCGAAAAATCTGGGCCGCGGTGCAGATCCGGCGAGGTCCCAATGTTGTCGGACCGTGGGGTCTGTTTCAGTCGTTCGCCGATCTTCTGAAATTTGTGCTGAAGGAACCGATTATTCCCTCCGGCGCCAACAAGGGCGTGTTCCTTCTGGCGCCGCTGGTCTCCTGCGTGCTGGCGCTGGCGGCGTGGGCGGTGATCCCGGTCAATCTGAACTGGGTCATTTCCGACATCAATGTCGGGATTCTCTACATCTTCGCGATCTCGTCGCTGTCGATTTACGGCATCATCATGGGCGGCTGGGCGTCGAACTCGAAATATCCGTTTCTCGCCGCTTTGCGTTCGGCGGCGCAGATGGTCTCCTACGAGGTATCGATCGGCTTCGTCATCATCACGGTTTTGCTTTGCGCAGGTTCACTGAACCTCTCTGCCATCGTCGAGGCGCAGCATACCCGCGGGTTGGCTAGTCTGATCGGACTGCCGTGGCTGACGTTTCTGAACTGGTACTGGCTGCCGCTGCTGCCGATGTTTGTAGTGTTTTACGTTTCGGCTCTGGCCGAGACCAATCGCCCGCCGTTCGATCTCGTCGAGGCGGAATCCGAACTCGTCGCGGGCTTCATGGTCGAGTACGGCTCGACGCCGTATCTGTTGTTCATGCTCGGCGAGTACGTCGCGATCACCACCATGTGCGCGATGGGTGCGATCCTTTTCATGGGCGGCTGGCTGCCGCCGGTCGACTTGCCACCGTTCAACTGGGTGCCTGGCGTCATCTGGTTCTCACTGAAACTGTTCTTCATGTTCTTCCTGTTCGCGATGGCGAAGGCGATCGTGCCGCGCTACCGCTATGATCAACTGATGCGGCTCGGCTGGAAGGTGTTTCTGCCGCTGTCGCTGGCGATGGTGGTGATCGTAGCCGGCGTGTTGCAGTTCGCTGGCATCGCGCCGAATTGAGATTTGTCATGAGTATCAATGCAACAGCCCGTTCGCTCCTGCTGACCGAATTCATCTCGGCGTTTTTCCTCACTATGAGGTATTTCTTCAAACCGAAGCCGACCATCAACTATCCCTTCGAGAAGAATCCGATCTCGCCACGCTTCCGCGGTGAGCACGCGCTGCGCCGTTATCCAAACGGCGAGGAGCGTTGCATCGCCTGCAAGCTGTGCGAGGCGATCTGCCCTGCGCAGGCCATTACCATCGAGGCCGGTCCGCGCCGCAACGACGGCACCCGCCGCACAGTGCGGTACGACATCGATATGGTGAAATGCATCTATTGCGGGTTGTGCCAGGAGGCCTGTCCGGTCGATGCGATCGTCGAAGGGCCGAATTTTGAATTCGCGACCGAGACCCGCGAGGAGCTTTATTATGACAAGGCCAAGCTGCTCGCCAACGGCGACCGCTGGGAACGCGAGATCGCGAAAGCGATCGAACTTGACGCGCCGTATCGGTAAGGTGGGTATGTTCAATCGCATTGTAGTATGGGGCGTTGCCTCCGTTCTCCCGCCCCGACAAGGGGGGAGGGGGTGTGTTCTCCGCGTGGCAAGGTTGCAACTGGCTGGCGGAGGTATCGCATGATCCTTCCAGCGCTGTTCTTCTATCTGTTCGCCGGCGTGTGCGTTGCATCTGCCGCGATGGTCATTTCGTCGCGCAATCCCGTGCACTCGGTGCTGTTCCTCATTCTGGCGTTCGTCAACGCCGCCGGTCTGTTCATCCTGTTAGGCGCGGAATTTATCGCGATGATCCTCATCGTGGTCTATGTCGGCGCGGTCGCGGTGTTGTTCCTCTTCGTCATCATGATGCTGGACGTCGACTTCGCCGAATTACGAGAGGGCTTTCTTGAATATTTGCCGTTCGGTTTGGTGATCGCAGCGATCTTTTTGCTGGAACTGCTGCTCGTTGTCGGGGGCTGGACCCTCAATCCGACGGTCACGAAATCGATCACGGCGGCCATTCCGGGCGACGTCAGCAACACCGAGGCGCTCGGTCTCGTGCTCTACACGAAGTACATTCATTATTTCCAGCTCGCCGGCATGGTGTTGCTGGTGGCCATGATCGGCGCCATCGTCCTGACGCTGCGACACAGGGCCAGCGTCAAGCGTCAGGATATCAATGTCCAGAACGCGCGGACTCCCGAGATGGCTATGGGCGTGCGCCAGGTTGCCTCGGGGCAGGGATTGCAGGACGCTGACTCAGCGGAGTGGGTGAAATGACAATCGGCCTCGGACACTATCTGGCGGTTGGCGCGATCCTTTTCACGCTGGGGACTCTCGGCATCTTTCTCAATCGCAAGAACATCATCATCATCCTGATGTCGGTGGAATTGATTTTGCTGGCCGTCAATATCAACCTGGTGGCTTTTTCGGCGTTTTTGGGCGACATCGTTGGACAGGTGTTTACGCTACTAGTGCTCACGGTTGCCGCGGCCGAGGCGGCGATCGGCCTTGCTGTTCTCGTTGTGTATTACCGCAACCGCGGTTCGATCGCGGTTGAGGACGTCAATCTGATGAAGGGCTGAAGCATGATCCGGAAAAGTGAGGACCGGCTTTCTCCGGCCAATGGATGCATTGGTTGCGAGATCATGCTTCGTGAGGTGGATGCATGATCGAGGCAATCGTCTTCTTGCCGCTGATCGGCGCGATCCTCGCCGCGCTGATTGCATTGGTGGGCGCGCATGGGCGCAATCCCAGCGGTGATTCAGTCGATCATCACGACGACCATGGTCATGCTCACGCGGCTGCTGCGCATGATGAACATGGGCACGGTGACGCCCACGGTCACGACGACCATCATGTCAGCGAGCCTCCGGCTGCTGGATCGCGCGCCGCCGAACTGATCACGACCGCGTTTTTGATTGCATCGGCAGTCCTGTCATGGGTGACGCTGGTCGATGTCGGCTTCATGCATCATGACGCACGGATTGCGCTCTTCTCCTGGATTTCCTCCGGCGATCTTCAGGTGGGTTGGTCGTTACGGGTGGATACGCTGACGGCGGTGATGCTCGTTGTCGTCACCACGGTGTCGTCGCTGGTGCACTTCTATTCCATCGGCTACATGGACGAGGATCCCAACCGGCCGCGATTTTTCGGCTATCTGTCGCTGTTCACCTTCGCGATGCTGATGCTGGTGACGTCGGACAACCTGGTCCAACTGTTCTTCGGTTGGGAAGGCGTCGGTCTCGCTAGCTATCTGCTGATTGGATTCTGGTATCAGAAGCCGTCGGCTAATGCGGCGGCGATCAAGGCGTTCGTGGTCAACCGTGTCGGAGACTTCGGCTTTTCGCTCGGCATTTTCGCGGTGTTCATGCTGATCGGTTCGACTGATTTCGACACTATCTTCAACGCGGCGCCGGGCTTGGCCGGGACGAAGGTTCACTTCCTTGCCTGGGACGTCAACGCCCTGACTTTAATCTGCCTGTTGTTGTTCATGGGCGCCATGGGCAAGTCGGCCCAGTTCCTGTTACACACCTGGCTGCCCGACGCCATGGAAGGACCAACACCAGTATCGGCACTAATTCACGCAGCGACCATGGTGACGGCGGGGGTGTTCATGGTGGCGCGGCTGTCGCCCCTGTTTGAACTGGCGCCGGATGCGCAGGCTTTCGTGATGTTCATCGGTGCGACCACGGCGATCTTCGCGGCGACGGTCGGTCTCGTGCAAAACGACATCAAGCGCATCGTGGCGTATTCGACCTGCTCGCAGCTCGGCTACATGTTCGTGGCAATGGGAGCAGGAGCCTACACCGTTGGAATGTTCCACCTGTTCACTCACGCCTTCTTCAAGGCGCTGCTGTTCTTGGGTTCGGGATCGGTGATTTATGCGATGCATCATGAGCAGGACATCCGCAATATGGGTGGTCTGAAGGATCGCATTCCTTATACCTACTTCGTGATGGTGATCGGTACGCTGGCGCTGACAGGATTTCCGCTGACGGCGGGTTATTTTTCAAAGGACGCGATTATCGAATCCGCCTATGTGTCTCACAACCCCTTCGCGTACTACGGTTTCCTCATGACCGTGGTTGCTGCCGGCCTGACCTCCTTCTATTCGTGGAGGTTGATCTTCAAGACCTTCCACGGCCGGCCTCACGATCAGGCGCACTATAAGGCTGCGCATGAAAGCCCGATCTGGATGCTAATTCCGATCGGAATTCTTGCCGCGGGCTCGATCCTCGCAGGCTTTCCCTTCAAGGAACTATTCACCGGGCACGGGGTCGAAGAGTTCTTCCGGGAATCCGTGAAGATGCATCCGCACATCCTTGAGGAAATGCACCATATTCCAAAGGCAATCGCCTACCTGCCGACGGCGATGATGATTTTGGGGTTTGCGGTGGCGTGGCTGTTCTATATCCGTCGCCCCGACGTGCCGGTCCAACTGGCCCGTGAACACCCGATGCTCTACCAGTTTCTGCTCAATAAGTGGTACTTCGACGAGCTCTATGAGGTGATCTTCGTGCGTCCGGCGAAGTGGCTTGGTCGCTTTCTGTGGAAGAAGGGCGACGGCTTCGTCATTGACGGATTTGGCCCCGATGGTGTCTCGGCGGGGGTGCTTGATGTCACCCGCAATGTCGTCAGGCTACAGACCGGCTACCTTTATCACTATGCGTTCGCAATGCTGATGGGCGTCGCCGGCCTGATCACCTGGTTCATGTTCTCGGGAGGCCGGTAGGAATGACGACCTGGCCCATTCTGTCTGTCACGACCTTTCTGCCGGCGGTCGGCGCGGTTCTGATTTACGTGATGGCTCGTGGCAGCGACGAAGCCGCCAACCGCACCGCGCGCTGGATTGCGCTGTGGACGACGATCGTCACCCTCGCGGTGTCGCTGATCCTGGTTGCGCGCTTCGATCCAACCGATACGGGATTCCAGTTCGTCGAGCAGGCGACCTGGCTTGCCACCGGCATTCGCTACCACATGGGCGTCGATGGCATCTCGCTGCCGTTCGTCATTCTCACCACGGCGTTGATGCCGCTATGCATCATCGCAAGCTGGAAATCGATTACCCGTCGCGTGCCTGCCTACATGATGGCGTTTCTGCTTCTGGAAACGCTGATGACCGGCACGTTCTCGGCGCTCGACCTGCTGCTGTTCTACGTATTCTTTGAAGGCGGCCTCATCCCGATGTTCCTGATCATCGGGATCTGGGGCGGTCCGCGTCGGGTCTATGCCACCTTCAAGTTCTTCCTCTATACGCTGCTCGGCTCGGTTCTGATGCTACTGGCCATCATGGCGCTCTACTGGAATGCCGGAACGACTGACATTCCGACGCTGATGCGCACATCCGTTCCGTACAATCTGCAGATGTGGGCGTGGCTTGCCTTCTTTGCATCTTTCGCGGTCAAGATGCCGATGTGGCCCGTGCACACCTGGCTTCCGGATGCACATGTCGAAGCACCCACGGCGGGATCGGTGATCCTTGCAGCTATTTTGCTGAAGATGGGGGGCTACGGCTTCCTGCGCTTTTCGCTGCCGATGTTTCCGCTTGCGTCGCATGACTTCGCGCCGCTGGTCTTCGTTCTCTCCGCTGTCGCGATCGTCTACACCTCGTTGGTGGCCCTGATGCAGGAGGACATGAAGAAGCTGATTGCTTATTCGTCGGTAGCTCACATGGGATTCGTGACCATGGGAATTTTTGCCGGCACCATGCAAGGGGTTCACGGCGGCGTATTCCAGATGGTGTCGCACGGGATCGTGTCGGGCGCGCTGTTTCTCTGTGTCGGTGTGGTTTATGACCGAATGCACACGCGCGAGATCGCGTCCTATGGCGGGCTCGTCAACCGGATGCCACTTTATGCGATGGTGTTTCTCGTCTTCACGATGGCCAATGTCGGACTGCCCGGAACGTCCGGATTTGTCGGGGAATTCCTTGCGCTGATCGGCACCTTCAAGGTCAACATTCCCACAGCGGTCGCGGCAACGCTCGGCGTGATCCTGTCAGCAGCCTACGCTTTGTGGCTCTATCGCAAGATCGTGTTCGGGGCGCTGGTCAAACCGTCGCTTGCGACCATTAAGGATCTTACTTTCCGCGAGGGCCTGACGCTGGCGCCGCTTGTGGTGCTAACGATCCTGTTCGGCGTTTATCCGAAGCCGGTGCTCGATTTCTCGGCGGCTTCCGTACAAAATCTTGTCAACAATTACGCAAGCGCGACCGCCGCCATCAAGGCTGCGGCGCTGCCATGATCGCGGCAGGTCAGGGATGCCAGCTATGATGTTTGAGGCCGCTGGATATCAACTGCTTCCCGTATTGCCGGAAATTGTTCTGGCGGTCGGCGCGATGGTGTTGCTGTTGATAGGGGCATGGTGCGGCCAGCGTGCAGCCGGCCTCGTGACCGGTCTTGCGATCTGTTTTCTGATCGGGACCGGCGTGATTGAGTATCTGTTGCCGCACGGCAGGCTGATGACGTTCGGCGGCAGCTTCATCGTCGATGAGTTCGCTCGGTTTCTGAAGATACTTGCCTTGCTCGGCTCTGCGGCGACGCTCGTTCTGTCCCGGGAGTTTCTCGAGGACCAGTCCCGTCGGATGTTCGAGTTCGCAATTCTGGTGATGCTTTCGACGGTCGGCATGATGGTGCTGATTTCGGCGGCCGACCTGATCATGCTGTATCTCGGGCTCGAATTGATGAGCCTTGCGCTCTACGTGGTAGCGGCGAGCAACCGTGACAACGTCAAGTCAACCGAAGCGGGTTTGAAATACTTCGTCCTTGGCGCTCTGGCGTCCGGGATGTTGCTGTATGGCGCTTCGCTAATCTATGGATTCACGGGAACGGTCAGCTTTGCCGGCATTGCAGCCGCTGCGAAGACCGGTAGCATCGGCGTTGTGTTCGGCCTTGTCTTTCTGCTGGCTGGCCTTTGCTTCAAGGTGTCGGTGGTGCCATTCCATATGTGGACGCCCGATGTCTATGAAGGAGCGCCGACGCCGGTCACGGCATTCTTCGCCTCGGCGCCGAAGATCGCGGCGATGGCTGTGTTTACCCGCGTGGTGCTGACGGCATTCTCTGGGGTCGTCGCCGAGTGGCAGCAGATCGTGGTTTTCGTGGCGATCGCGTCCATGGCGCTGGGGTCGTTCGGCGCGATCGGACAACGCAACATCAAACGCCTGATGGCTTATTCGTCGATCGGCCACATGGGTTTTGCACTGGTCGGTCTTGCTGCCGGCACGGTCGAAGGCGCGCAGGGCGTCGTGCTGTATCTGGTCATCTATACCGTGATGACGTTCGGGGCCTTTACTGTCATTCTCGCCATGAGTCGTAACGGTCAGGCCCTGGAGCAGATCAGCGATTTCGCGGGGCTATCGCGAACCAATCCGCTGCTGGCTTTTTTCTTTGCAATGCTGCTGTTTTCGCTCGCCGGAATCCCGCCGTTGGCCGGTTTCTTTGCCAAATTCTATGTTTTCAGCGCGGCCATCAAGGCGGGACTGTTTGCCCTATCCGTGATCGGCGTCATCACCAGCGTCGTCGGTGCGTTCTACTATCTCAACGTGATCAAGATGATGTATTTCGACGAGCAGGCCGAGGCGACAGACGCGGTGCACATCGAATTGCGTTCGGTGGTGGCGGCGACGGCGCTTTTTAACATGCTGTTCTTCGTGTATCCGGGACCCTTGGTCAGCGCAGCCACGGCGGCTGCGAAATCATTGTTCTAATGGCATTCTCGCTCGGTCCACGAGCTGCATCGGCTGGTTACCGACTCGCGGTTTTTGACCGCATCGGCTCGACTAACACCGAAGCGCTGGTGCGTGCGCGAACGGGCGAGACCGGCCCGATCTGGCTGGTAACGGCGGAACAAACCGCGGGACGGGGTCGTCGGCAGCGTAGCTGGATCTCCCCTCGGGGCAATCTGGCCAGCAGCGTACTCGAGGTTATCGATACCTCGCCCGCCGTAGCAGCGACCTTGAGCTTTGCGGCAGGGTTGGCGCTCGAAGCTGCGCTTCAAGCAGTCAGCCTTGAAGCGCGCATGAGATCTCCAGTTTCGGAGAAGGTGACGTTTCATTTGAAATGGCCGAATGACGTGTTGGCAGGTGGGAGGAAACTCGCGGGGATCCTGCTGGAGGCCGAGGTGGTTGCACGTGACCGTCTGGCCGTTGTTGTCGGCATAGGCACTAATGTGGTTGCTGCGCCTGAGGGAATGCCGTATCCGGCCGTTGCGCTGAGGGACCTCGGCATCGACATCGGCGCGGAGGATTTATTTCGCGCGCTGACCGAGGCCTGGGCTGAATTTCGCGCGATCTGGGACATGGGTCGTGGCTTTGGCGAGATCAGGCGGCTGTGGCTCGATCGGGCGGCCGGCGTCGGCCAACAGGTCTCGGTCCAGTCTGGCCAGTCAATGGTATCCGGCCTGTTTGATACCATCGACAAAAACGGGTGTTTGATCGTTGCGACCTCCGACGGTACGCGAGTGGCCGTCTCCGCCGGCGATGTGTATTTCGGCACGGCAGCCTCGGTCGGAGCAACATGATAGCGCGGCCTGATGAGTTGATGTTCGCCCCGCTCGGCGGCGTGGGTGAGATCGGCATGAACCTGTCGATCTACGGGCTCGGCAATCGTCATCAGCGCAGCTGGCTGGCGGTCGATCTCGGTGTATCCTTCGGCGACGAGGAACATTTGCCGGGCATAGATCTCATCATGCCGGACATCCGGTTTCTCGAACAGGAACGAAAGAACCTTGTCGGCCTGGTGCTGACGCACGCCCATGAGGATCACTTCGGCGCAATCATCGATCTGTGGCCGCGTCTGAGATGCCCGATCTACGCGACCAAATTCAGCGCGGCTTTATTCGAGGCCAAATGCGCCGCTGAACGCAATTCGCCCGACATCCCTGTGACTATCGTACCTTCGGGAGGGCGTATCGGGATCGGTCCCTTTGGCGTGGAATTCATTCCGGTGGCGCACTCGATTCCGGAATCCCATGCCCTTGCGATCCATACGGAAGCTGGAATTGTTGTGCATACCGGCGATTGGAAGATCGATCCGACGCCCATCATCGGCCCGCCGACCGACGAACGGCGCTTTCGCGAACTTGGCGACGAAGGCGTGCTGGCGCTGATCGGCGATTCGACCAACGCGGTGCGGGATGGGCGTTCGCCGTCTGAAATCGAAGTCGCCAAAACCATCGCGGAATTGGTGAAGGCCGCCAAGGGCCGAGTTGCGGTGACAACGTTTGCGTCCAACGTCGGACGGCTGCGCGCGGTGGCCGATGCCGCGCGTGAGGCAGGACGCGAGGTCGTAGTGGTCGGCCGTGCAATGGCGCGCGTGGTGCAAGTCGCGCGCGAGACCGGGCATATGGACGGGGTGCAGGATTTCCGTAGCGCCGAAGTCTATGGCCACCTTCCTGCGGACAAAGTATTGGCGTTGTGCACGGGCAGTCAGGGCGAACCCAGGGCGGCACTTGCCCGCATCGCCCGGGACGATCATCCGGAGGTCACGCTGAACGGTGGCGACACCGTGATCTTTTCCTCACGCACCATTCCCGGCAATGAGAAAGCCGTCGGCGCTATCATCAACGGTCTTGTGGCGCAGGGCATCAAGGTCATTACTGATCGCACCCGACTTGTTCATGTCTCTGGCCATCCACGCTGCGACGAGCTGCGGGACATGATTTCCTGGGTTCGCCCACGTCTGCTGATCCCGGTGCACGGCGAGGCTTTGCATCTCTCCGAACATGCGCAGTTGGCGCGTGCTTCAGGCGTGCCGAAAGTTCTGATCTGCAAGAATGGCGATCTGGTCCGGCTTGGGCCAGGAGACCCAGGCATCATCGATGAATTGCCGTCAGGGCGGCTTTACAAGGATGGCTCCATCCTGGAGGATTCAAAGTCGCGCGCGGTCGTCGAGCGGCGGCGCATGGCATTTGCCGGCTGCGTGTTCGTGGCAATTGCTGTCACGGACAAAGGTGAACTGGTTGAGGATCCCGAAGTTGATCTCGTTGGCATACCGGAGAAGAATATGGCCGGCGAGATACTCGACGACATCGTTTTCGACACGGTGGTCTCGACGGTGAAAGAGTTGCCGCGGACACGGCGGCGCGATCCGGATGCGATGGCCGAGTCGGTGCGCCGCGCGGTACGGGCAGCAGTCGCGGAAGAGTGGGGCAAGAAGCCACTCTGCTATATTCACGTTCTGGTGATCTAGAGCCTTTCCGCTTCTGATGGAATCAGAAGCGAGGCTCCATGATTTTGATCTGACGCGTTTTCTTCACGCGAACCGGTATCCACTTTGCTCGAAAACGCTATAGTATAGTGGATTAACGTCTCCCCTTGACGGTGTTTCCCGGACATGGAGGTGGATGTGATGCAGGTGCGACGAAACTAAATCCAACCATTGCATTGCGGGATGACATGCTGGGTAGGCTCAATCATGTGGCTATTGCCGTCAGAGATGCCGAAAAGGCGGCAAAGATTTACGGCGTCGCCTTCGGCGCGGAAATTTCTGCCGCGCTGCCGTTGCCCGAGCATGGGGTGATCACAGTGTTCGCGGTGCTGCCAAATACGAAGATCGAGTTCATTCAGCCGCTCGGCGAGACGTCTCCGATTGCGAAGTTTGTGGAGCGTAATGCGGATGGCGGTATTCACCATGTCTGCTATGAGGTTCCTGACATCGTCGCGACTCGTGATATTCTCATAGCAGAGGGCGCGCGCGTTCTCGGCGACGGCGAGCCCAAGATTGGTGCGCATGGCAAGCCGGTGCTTTTCTTCCATCCGAAAGACTTTTCCGGCGCGCTTGTCGAGATCGAGCAATCCTGATGGTTTCCGCAATTTTCTCCGGTGTTGCGATCTATTTTGTCTTCTGGTGGATAACGCTGTTTCTGATGCTGCCGTTCGGTGTGCGAAGCCAGCATGAAGACGGCGAGCATGCTCCGGGCACCGATCCCGGAGCCCCTGTGCGGGCGTTGATGCTGCGCAAAGTGATTTGGACCACGATTATTTCACTGACGCTCTATGGTATCGCGGCCTGGTCGTATTATTCAGGCCTGCTGAATGTGGCGCGGTTGTCGCGACTGATGGGTTTTTCGGATTAGCTTTCGCGAAGCACTGTGCGCGCTGTCCCGGCGCCGCGTCGGATACTGGTGCATTCAAGAGAAAGGCCGGGCCAGCGTTAGAATACAAAACCGCTGATCGTTGTGGTCTTGTATTCGCTCGTACACCCCTCCGCCGACCTGTAGGATATCGGCTCGACACTCGACTCCGGCCGTGATAGCTCTCAACGCGAACGGCTGAGGGGATCATGCGACGGCGGCTGGGAAGGCTTCTTCCGATCGTCATGTTTGCGATGCTGGTGCAGATTTTCGCACCAATCGCCGCCTGCCGAGCGTTGAGCAACACGACGGGTGATCCGACTGCGGGCGCCATCTGTTCCCACGCCACTGACGGCAGCATTTCGCAAGACGGTCAGGCGGACCATCAAAAGGCAAGCGGCGCGTGCTGTACATTATGCTGTGTCGGCAGTAGCGCGACCCCGACTGCTGACCCGCAAGCCTCCATTGTCGAGGTCGAACGGAATGCCAATGCGGTCCGCTGGCGCGATCTGACCTTCGTCCTGCCGCCATCGGCGGTCGGCTCCAACGCGCAAGCGCGTGGCCCTCCCGTTATTTCCTGATCGGTGAGTTTTGAACGATTGCTGCGATCTTGCAGCGATCCGAATCCGTTCGAACGCTCCGGGCGAATGTCCGGTATCAGGTAAATTATCATGTTCAATTGCCTTGCCTCCGTCGGAGGCAGCGGGCTTCGCCGTGTGCTCGCGACGTCCGTTGCGATCATGTTGCCTTCCGCGGCTTTCGCGCAATCCGGAGTAACGCTGCCGGCGGTAACAGTCATGGCGGCCCAGCCCGACAAACCTCAGTTAAAGCCCGCCATGCGAAGCACGCCGCGGTCAAATCAGGCCGTTCGTCATGCACAGGCTCCTTCGCAGGCCGCTGCTCCGGCCGCCGTCCCCGGATCGTTGACGGTCCTTACCGCGCAGCAGGCGCTGCGGGAAATCCAACAGACGCCCGGCGGCGTCGCGCTAGTGATAGCCGATGCCTACAAGAACTCGACTGTCGCCAACACCATCAAGGACGTGCTGGAATACGTGCCCGGCGTGTTCGTCCAGCCGAAATGGGGCGACGACACCCGGCTGTCGATCCGAGGTTCGGGCTTGTCGCGTAACTTCCATCTACGTGGCGTGCAGCTCTATATGGACGGAATCCCGATCAACACGTCCGACGGCTATGGCGATTTCCAGGAAATCGATCCGACTGCCTATAAGTATGTCGAAGTCTTCAAGGGGGGCAATGCGCTGCGCTTCGGCGCTAACTCCCTCGGCGGCGCCATCAATTTTGTGACGCCGTCCGGCCGCGATCCCTTCATCAACGGCGTCAGCGTCGATGCCGGCGCTTTCGGCTTCCGGCGGTTGCAGGCCAAGGCCGGAGGCAACAACGGTCCGTGGGATGGCTTTATCACCGCCGCAACGCAGAGCAGCGATGGCTTTCGCGATCACAGCTTCGGCCAGGCGACGCGCCTCAGCGGCAACGTCGGTTATCAATTCTCGCCGGATTTCGAGACGCGGTTTTATCTCAACGCCAACAGTGTGCGGCAACGCACCCCCGGCAGCGTCAGCAAGTTTTCGGCGCTGACGTCACCTGAGACCGCCGCTGTCAACAACCTTACAGGCGACTGGCAGCGAAATATCGATTCCGTGCGTATAGGTAACAAGACCACCATGCGGTTCGATAATACGACGGTGGAGTTCGGTGCGTTCGGGATCGATCGCCATCTGATGCACCCGATCTTCCAATGGCTTGATTATCACTATCAGGACTATGGCGCGTTCGTGCGAGCGGTCGATGACCGCATGATCAATGGCTTCCGCAACCGGCTGGTGGCGGGCGTCAACGTGATCAATGGCAGGATCGACAATCAACAGTTCGCCAATCTCGCCGGCCAGAAGGGTGAGCTGCTGTGGTCGTCGATCGATCGCTCGAAGAACACTTCGGTCTATGCCGAGGATTCGTTCTATTTCCTGCCGAACGTCGCCGCGGTCGCGGGCACGCAGTTTCTTTACGCGACGCGCGACAGGCAAGACCGCCTCCTGAGCGACGGCGATCAATCGGGCCGGACGGAGTTCAGCCTGTGGAGCCCGAAAGGCGGGTTATTGTGGCAGATCGATCCGACCTGGCAGGCTTTTGCCAACATTTCGCGCAGCGCGGAGGTGCCGAGCTACGGCGAGAGTGCGATCGGTCCTGGGATTCCGACCATTCCTTTTACCAGCATTCGGCCGCAGCGCGCGACGACGTACGAGATCGGCACGCGCGCGGGGCGGCCTGACGCCACTTGGGAGCTGACGTACTACCGGGCGCAGATCGACAACGAACTGCTTTGTCTATTCAGCGCGTTCGGTAACTGCAACGTCACCAACGCTGATCGCACGATGCATCAGGGCATCGAGGCCGGCGCAGGCGCTGCGATCTTCCGCAATCTTTTCGTGCGCGGCGATCAGCCGGACCGGCTCTGGCTCAACATTGCCTATACCTTCAGCGATTTCCGTTTCAGCAATGATCCGGTGTTCGGCAATAATCTGCTGCCTGGAGCGCCGCGCCACTTCGTCCGAGGCGAGCTGCTCTACAAGCATCCGAACGGGTACTACATTGGTCCGAATATCGAATGGGTGCCGCAAGGCTATTATGTGGACAGCGCGAACACGCTGAGCACGGACGGCTATGCGATCTATGGACTGAAAACCGGCTTTGACGATGGCGGCAGGTATTCTGGCTACGTCGAGGCACGCAACATCGGCAACAAGGCCTACATCGCTTCCAGTTCGATCATCGATCGGGCCAACGCGAACTCACCATTGTTTGAACCTGGATTTGGGCGCGCGGTCTATGCTGGGTTCAAAGTGCGATGGTGAGTGCCTATACGCGCGCATATCGGCATCTTTTCGACCAGTGCTTATGATCGAACGGTCCTCTTGTGACAGAACCAAAAGGAGAATGTCATGAAATCATGTTTGGCGCTTCGCGGCATCATCGGCGCCGTGGCGGTCGCTGCGCTTGGCCTGGTGACGCCGGTCCACGCTGAATCCGCCAGCGTCGGCGATCTGGTGATTTCTCAGCCCTGGACTCGTGCCACGGCGGGCGGCGCCAAGGTCGGTACCGGATATCTCACCATCGAGAACAAAGGTGCGGTTGCCGATAAACTTGTCGGCGGTTCGACCGATGCAGCCGGCAAGCTCGAAGTTCATCAAATGAGCATGAGCAACGGCGTAATGAAAATGCATCAGGTCGAGGGTGGACTCCCCGTCGAGCCGGGCAAGACGGTCAAGCTGGAGCCGGGCGGCTATCACCTGATGTTGGTCGATCTCAAGCATCCCTTCAAAAAGGGTGAAAAGGTGCCGGTGACGCTCGAATTCGAAAAGGCCGGCAACGTCGCGGTCACGCTCGATGTGGAAGGCATCGGTGCGCGAGCGCCGGGCGTGCCGGCCGGTGGAGCGATGATGAAAAAGATGCCGGATCATTCACAGGATGGAGGCGAGAAGTGACGCGCGCGTTAGGATCGTGGATAGGTTCGGCCGTTGCGGTGGCTGCCGCAATCATCTCGTGTAACGCAGCGCTGGCGCATGTCACGGTCCAGCCGGCGGATGCACCCGCGGACAGCTATGCACATCTCACCTTTACCGTGCCGCACGGCTGCAACGGCAGCGCGACCACGGCGCTGCGGATCAAGCTGCCGGAAGGCATTCTGTCGGCGAAGCCGCAGATGAAGACGGGCTGGAATGTCGAAATCAAGAGCAAAAAGCTCGAAACGCCGGCGCAAGGACCACACGGAAATACCATCACAGATGTCGTGGATGAGGTCGCCTGGCGTGGGGGTCCGTTGCCGGACAGCCTCTATGATACGTTCGGTCTGGTCGTCCGACTCCCGGACCAGGCGGGGCAGAACCTTTATTTTTCCGCCGTGCAGGAGTGCGAACAGGGGGTCGAGCGCTGGATCGAAATCCCACAGGCCGGACAGGTCCTCGACGGACTGCACAAGCCTGCGCCGGTGGTTCGACTGAAAGCCAAACGCTGAGAATCGTCGTCGGTGAGACATTTCACGCAGGTGGTGTGGTGCTGGCTGTTGATGACAGTGCTGTTGTCGTCGGCGGCCTGGGCCCACGCCAGCCTGATAGCCAGTGATCCCGCTGACGGCGCTCTGTTGGCACGTTCGCCGGCGACCCTGACGCTGACGTTCAACGAGCCCGTCGAGCCGCTGACGATCCGGATCGTCGATGAGAGCGGAGCGGCTGAGAGCGTCACGCGGATTCGCCGCGACGGCGCGCAGCTTATCCTCACGCCGGCGAAGCTGGACAACGGCGCGCACGTCATCAGTTGGCGTGTGGTTTCGGCCGATGGTCATCCGGTGGGCGGCTCCACGACATTTTGGATTGGCCAGCGTGGCGCGAATGCACCGCAAGCGATGCGCTCGGACGACGCGCTGCTTCGTGGCGCGATCTGGCTGACGCGGGTAACCGTCTATCTCGGCTTGTTCGTCGGCGTTGGCGGCGCGTTCTTCGTCGCATGGATGCAAGCATCGTCCGCACCTGCCGTGCGCGTCATCGGTAACGTCATCGATCTGGTCGCATTGGGCAGTTTGGCAATTGGTGTAGGGCTGCGAGGGCTCGATGCCCTGGCGTTGCCGTTATCGTCGTTACCGGACCCGGAGGTGTGGATCGTAGGCGCTCACGGCTCGTTTGGGTTGTCGGCCGTGATCGCGGCCGCGGCCTTGCTGCTGGCCTCGCTATCGCATCGGGTCGGCGGGACCCGCGCCAGGGTGATGTCGCTCGGCGCTCTATTGGGTGTCGGATTGGCGCTGGCGACGACCGGTCATGCTGCCACGGCTTCGCCGCGATGGCTCACCGCGCCTGCGGTGTTTGTGCACGGCATTGCTCTGGCATTCTGGGTCGGGTCGCTGGCTCCGCTCGCGCTGGCGATGCGCGGGCCTCGCCAGGCCGCGATCGAGGCCCTGAAGCGGTTTTCGTGGGTCATCCCCTTCGCTGTCGCAGCGCTGCTGGCGAGCGGGCTGCTGCTCGCCGTCGTGCAACTCAAGCGGCCGGACGCGTTGTGGACGACGAGCTATGGCCGCGTTCTCGCGATCAAGCTCATGCTGATAGTACTGCTGCTGGCGATAGCGCTCTGGAATCGGCTGTTTCTTACTCCGCAGGTCGGGGAGGGCCGGGATAAGTCTCGCCGTCTCATGCGACGGACGATCATTGCCGAACTGGTCCTGGTGGTCGGCATCCTCGGCGTCGTCGGACTTTGGCGTTTTACACCTCCGCCTCGCGCCCTTCTCGCCGCCCAACCCCTGTTTACGCACGTTCATACCGAACGCTTGATGGCGGACATTACCGTGTCACGTGGCCGGTCCGGTCCTGTCAGTATTGCCATCCAGTTGCGGACACCGGACGAGCAGGTGCTTGCCGCCAAGGCCGTTTCCGTGACGCTGTCCAGTCAGGAGAACGGTGTCGAGGCCTCGATTGCTGAAGCGAGGTCCTCCGGCGAAGGACAATGGCAGGTTTCGATGGCGATCCCGGTCGCCGGGCGATGGACTCTCGCACTCGATGTGCTGATCTCGGATTTCGATCAATTTCATGCCGAGGCAGAGATTCAGATCCATTAGAGTCCGTTTTAACTGCGTTGAATCAAACTCTGCTTTATTCTTTCGACTGACTCCGAAAACGTGAAATTCCGTCGCTTTTGCGCGGCTTGTCGTCTTGCAGACCTTGTATTTTGCTGGCCGATCCGGTTTCACTGCCAGCGTCCGTGTCTCCAAGCGATTCCAGGCCTGCCCATGCGATTGTCGCGGTTTTTTTTGCCGATTCTGAAGGAGACCCCGAAGGAAGCCGAGATCGTCTCGCACCGGCTGATGCTGCGGGCAGGCATGATACGCCAGGAGGCGGCCGGCATCTATGCTTGGCTGCCGCTGGGTCTTCGGGTGCTCAAGAAGATCGAGGCGATCGTGCGCGAGGAGCAGAACCGCGCCGGCGCGATCGAGCTATTGATGCCGACGCTGCAACTCGCGGATCTCTGGCGCGAGAGCGGGCGTTACGATGCCTATGGACCGGAGATGCTGCGGATTCAGGATCGCCACAAGCGCGAGCTGCTGTTCGGTCCGACCAACGAGGAAATGATCACCGAGATCTTCCGCGGCTATATCCGTTCCTATAAAAGCCTGCCGCTCAATCTCTACCATATCCAGTGGAAGTTCCGTGACGAGCAGCGTCCCCGTTTTGGCGTCATGCGCGGCCGCGAATTCCTTATGAAGGATGCCTATTCCTTCGATATCGATGAAGCTGGCGCGCGGCGATCCTACAACAGGATGTTCGTCGCTTACTTGCGCACATTCGCGCGTATGGGATTGAAGGCGATTCCGATGCGGGCGGAGACCGGCCCGATCGGCGGCGATCTCAGTCATGAATTCATCGTTCTCGCCGAGACCGGAGAATCCGGCGTCTATATCGACAAGGATGTTCTCGATCTTCCGGTACCTGACATGGATGTGGATTACGATGGCGATCTGACGCCGATCGTCAAGCAATGGACCACAGCCTATGCCGCGACAGAGGACGTGCATGATGGGTCGCGCTATGAGCACGAGGTTCCGGAAGAGAGACGCGTTCATACCCGCGGCATTGAGGTCGGTCAGATCTTCTATTTCGGCACCAAGTATTCCGACTCGATGAAGGCACTGGTGGCTGGCCCCGACGGCATTGAGCAGCCGATCCATGGCGGCTCCTACGGAGTGGGGGTCTCCCGTCTCGTCGGAGCGATCATCGAGGCCTGTCATGATGAGACGGGCATCAAATGGCCGGACGCCGTGGCGCCGTTCGCGGTGGCGATCCTGAATCTGAAACAAGGCGCCAGTGATACTGACGCGGCATGTGAACGGCTCTATCGCGAACTCTCCGCCAGGGGAGTTGACGTGCTTTACGATGACACCGACCAGCGGGCAGGCGCGAAGTTCGCAACCGCCGACCTGATCGGCATTCCCTGGCAGGTGATGGTGGGCCCGAAGGGGCTCGCCGAAGGCAAGGTCGAGATCAAGCGACGGAGCGACGGGGCGCGAGAGCATGTCGCGTTGGAGGATGCGATTGCGCGGTTGATGACGTAGCGATTATCCACCGCGCGCGGCATTCAATGCCATTCCGGCCACAATTGGCCGCGAATCATGGGATTATCGAAAGATGGATGAGACCATGAACGAGCCGCTTCGAACCAAGCCGTTTGCCGCCTTTGAGTGGATGCTGTCCGGGCGCTATCTGCGAGCGCGGCGGAAGGAAGGGTTCATCTCCGTCATAGCCGGCTTCTCGTTCCTCGGCATCATGCTCGGCGTAGCCACGCTGATTATCGTGATGGCTGTCATGAATGGCTTTCGCACGGAACTGCTTAGCAAGATCCTTGGCCTGAACGGGCACCTCTTGGTTCAGCCGCTGGAGTCGCCGCTCACCGACTGGAAGGACGTTGCGGACCGTATCAGTCAGGTGCAGGGGATACGGCTTGCCGCGCCTGTCGTCGACGGTCAGGCGCTCGCGTCTTCGCCGTATAATGCCGCCGGTGTGCTCGTCCGGGGCATCCGGGCTAATGATCTCAACAATCTCACCTCCATCGCCCAGAATATCAAACAGGGGACGCTCGACGGGTTCGACGACGGACAAGGCGTGGCCATCGGCCGGCGTCTTGCCGATCAACTCTCGCTGCACGCAGGCGACAGCGTGACGCTGGTCGCACCGCGCGGGGCCGTAACTCCGATGGGCACGACACCGCGCATTAAGCCGTACAAGATCGCGGCGGTGTTCGAAATCGGGATGTCGGAATACGATTCCACCTTCATATTCATGCCGCTGGCTGAGGCGCAGGCCTATTTCAATCGCGCCAACGATGTCACCGCGATCGAGGTCTATACGGACAATCCGGACAAGATCGTTGAATACCGCGCGTCGGTGACGGAAGCTGCGGGCCGCCCGGTGTTTCTGGTCGACTGGCGGCAGCGGAATTCGACGTTTTTCAATGCGCTCCAGGTCGAACGCAATGTGATGTTTCTGATCCTGACGCTGATTGTCCTGGTCGCGGCGCTGAATATCGTTTCAGGGCTGATTATGCTGGTCAAAGACAAGGGGAGCGATATCGCCATTTTGCGCACCATGGGCGCTTCTCAGGGAGCGATCATGCGTATCTTCCTGATCACGGGGGCGGCAATCGGCGTGGTCGGCACGCTTACCGGCTTTGTGGTGGGGCTCGTGATCTGTCTCAATATCGAGTCGATCCGCGAATTTCTCTCATGGCTTACCAGCACGGAGCTGTTCTCACCTGAGCTTTACTTCCTGTCCAAACTGCCGGCCGAAATCGATGTTCGGGAGACCAGCGCCGTTGTGATCATGGCGCTGACGCTGTCGTTTCTCGCGACTCTTTATCCGTCATGGCGCGCGGCGCGGCTCGATCCCGTCGATGCCCTGCGGTACGAGTGAGCCCGACATGGAGCAAGAGACGAAGGAAGTACCGGTTGTTTATCTTCACGATATCAGGCGTCAATATACGCAGGGTGAAACGAGGCTGACCATTCTGGACAGCACGAAGCTTGCCTTGTGGGCGGGCCAGTCCGTTGCGCTGGTGGCCCCGTCGGGATCGGGCAAGTCAACCCTGCTGCATATTGCCGGACTGCTCGAAAGCCCTGATGCAGGGGAGGTCTATATCGGAGGAACCGCGACGTCCAGTCTCTCGGACGTTGAGCGTACGCAGATAAGGCGCACCGATATCGGGTTCGTCTATCAGTCGCACCGTCTTCTTCCGGAGTTCACCGCGCTTGAAAACGTTATGCTGCCGCAGATGATCCGCGGTCTCAAGCGCGCAGAGACGGTCAAGCGCGCACACGAAATTCTCGCTTATCTCGGGCTCGAGGACCGCGTCACCCATCGTCCGGCGGAGTTATCCGGCGGAGAACAGCAGCGGGTTGCAATCGCGCGTGCCGTTGCCAACGCGCCGCGGGTGCTGTTTGCCGATGAACCGACCGGCAACCTCGATCCCCAAACAGCAGATCATGTGTTCAATGCGCTGATGCAGCTTGTGAAAGCGACTCAGGTGGCAATGCTGATCGCGACGCACAACTTGGAACTCGCAGATCGGATGGACCGGCGAGTATCGCTTGAGAACGGTCACGTGGTCGAACTCGACTGAAGGGATTTGACCAGACGGCGCCAACTTTCGTCTTGATTATTGGTAGTGGTGTCGTCGTCGTGGCCGCCTCCGATCGTCTGGCGTGCCGGCGAAATAGGGGTTCTCCATGCATTGGGCGTACAAGCCCCTTGTTGACGCCCTACATTGCTCCATGGTTTCAAAGCGGCAGTCACTCATCGTGACCGGTGAGTAAAGCATCTGGCAGACCGGATAACGGGGGTCCCAGTTCTGGGCGTTAGCTGTGGCGCACGAGAAAATCAGAGCTAGAGCGATGAAAGTTCCGCGCATCAAATGATTCCTGAATGAATGAACTGATAAGCACTTTCGCTTTTTGGCCGCGTATCAAGTTATCAAGTCGCAAAGCTTGCAGGTGGGCGTGTGACTGCCCCGCATATTGATATATATCCTCGCCTGAAGTAGTTCCATCTCGCTAAACGCAAAACTTCAAAAGTTCGGTGTCAGGCTAACCAACCCTCGAACTTTCGAGGTCCTTTGACAAGCATTGAGGTGGCCCGCGGCATGACCGGCTCACACTATCTCGACCTCGCCCGTGAGAAGCTGATTGTCGCTCTCGATTACTGGAATATCGAGGATGCAAGGAAGCTCGTTCGGGACTTGGGCGACGAAGTCTCTTTTTACAAGGTCGGTTTAGGGCTGCAACTCGTCGGCGGAAACGAATTTGCCAGGGAACTCATTGCGGAGGGCAAGCGGGTTTTCCTGGATTACAAATATTACGACATCGCAGAGACCGTTCAACGCGCGGTCGCCCAGGCAGCCGAGTTGAAGATCACCTTCCTGACCGTGCATGGCGTTGCGAGCATCATGAAAGCTGCCGTCGCCGGTCGCGGCAACTCCGACATGAAGGTTCTCGGCGTCACTGTGCTCACAAGCATGGATGCCGAGGATATCAAGGAAATGGGATTCGAGTGCAGCGTCGAAGACTTGGTCGTTGCACGCGCGAAGAGGGCGCTTGAGGTTGGAGTCGATGGCGTCATCGCGTCGGCCTTGGAAGTCGCCGAGCTTCGCAAGCAGACCAGCAACAAGCTGATGATCGTGTCGCCTGGTATCCGCCCGAGCGGCGGCGCCAAGCATGATCAGAAGCGGGTGGCCACACCGTTTGAAGCCATGCGTGCGGGGGCGGATTACCTGGTGTTGGGCAGGCCGATCTACGCCGCGGATAATCCAAAAGCCGCCGCGCAAGCGATCATTCAGGAAATGGCGGATGCGTTGCGCCCGGATTAAGGCTTATCTCTCGAAAGCTGAAGCGTTTTTGAGCGAAGTGGAATCCGGTTCGCGTGAAGAAAACGCGTCAAATGAAAGACTCTTAGGAATCCCGACTCAGGCTTTTCCCGTTCGACGGTAACCACGTGAGATACGGCAGGTCATTTCTTCTCAACTAAGCCGCGCCTGAACCTTTGGTAGTTTGTCTCTTCGCGGCAAACGAAACGACTTGCGAAGTGGACCAAGGAGCGCTATCGGCCCCTTATGGCTCAGAAACTCAAACCTGGCGTGCGAAGCCGCGACGGCGGTGAATATACCTGTTCTGGTTGCGGCGCCGTCTACGCAGTGACGGTCTATACCAGTCCGTTTAAGGACACGGGGCATGCAGATTGTGACGTCTGTAGCCTACCTATCAAAAGCTGGAACCACGCAACGGCGTGGTGGTCCTACAAATTGACCAAGCGGCCACGCAAGTGATGGTGGTCGGCGAAACCCGCGCCATTAACCAAGGGATTTGTTCCAAGGTCGTCCTTACTTGACTTTTAGAACATAAAGGGAACAATGTTCCTCCTATGTTCTAGTCAGAGGAGGGCCGAACCATGTTGAGAATGTTTGTGGAGGAGGCGTCGGCGCTGGCGTCGATCGTGCTGTTCGTTGGAATGGTTGCCGTCTGGGCGCAGCTTATTCCTCAACTTTCGTGAGCGAGGTCCGGCGGACTGGGGAAAGCGAGAACAGCCGCGCGGGTGTGGGGGTTTCGGATGGACTCACCAGGTGCAAGCCCTCACCATTCATTCGCTGCGGGTCGGCCCGTGCCGATTCGGCCCGATGATTGCTCAAGAAGCCATGATCCAGAAAACAGTCGCGGCTAACGCAGGTTTCGTTCACCTGCATGTCCATTCGGCCTATTCGTTGTTGAAAGGCTCGATCAAGATCCAGAAACTGGCGGAGCTCGCCAGGGCGGATCACCAACCGGCATTGGCGCTCACTGATACCGACAATATGTTCGGTGCGCTGGAATTCTCCGACAAGGTCGCGGGCCAGGGCATTCAGCCGATCATCGGCTGTGAACTGGCAGTGGATTTCGGAGATCAGGACGCCAATGCGCGGAATGCGCTTCCACCCGCCCGAATCGTCCTGCTGGCGACTCGCGAGGTCGGTTATCGTAACTTGATGAGACTGAACTCCCGGGCGTTCCTCGAAACGCCGGTGCATTACAGCCCGCACATCAGTTGGGAGTGGCTTCGGGGTGAGAACGAAGGTTTGATCGCCTTGACCGGCGGGCCGGAGGGCCCTGTGGCGTTGGCGTTCACCGCCGATCATTCAGCGCTTGCGATTGCTCGCTGCGATCAACTCGCCAAGATTTTCGGCGACCGGCTCTACGTGGAGTTGCAGCGTCATGGCCTGGACAAGGAACGGCGAGTCGAAGGTGCGTTGATCGACCTCGCTTATGCGAAGGGTCTTCCGCTGGTTGCAACCAACGAGCCGTATTTTGCCAGCTCCGATGATTATGAGGCCCATGACGCCTTGCTGTGTATCGCCGGCGGTCGCCTGGTTGCGGAGACCGAACGCGAGCAATTGACTTCCGATCATCGCTTCAAAACCCGCGCGGAAATGGCTGTCCTGTTTGCCGACATCCCCGAAGCGTTGTCGTCCACGGTTGAAATCGCAGAACGTTGCGCGTTCCGGCCCATGACACGCAAGCCGATCCTTCCGAACTTTACAGTGGCCTCCGACGCCGCCGCGGCGGACGGCAAAAACGATGAAGCTGCTGAATTGCGGCGGCAGGCGGAAGAGGGGCTTGCGAAGCGGCTAGCGGTGCACGGCGTCTCGACTGGAATGATGGAGACCGACTACCGCGCGCGCCTTGGTTTTGAACTCGACGTCATCACTCGCATGAATTATGCGGGCTACTTCCTGATCGTTGCGGACTTCATCAAATACGCCAAGTCCGAGGGAATTCCAGTCGGGCCCGGACGTGGTTCCGGCGCCGGCTCATTGGTAGCCTATGCGCTCACGATCACCGATCTCGATCCGATCCGGTTCGGCCTGCTCTTCGAGCGTTTCCTCAATCCCGAACGCGTATCGATGCCGGACTTCGACATCGATTTCTGCCAGGAACGGCGCGGTGAGGTCATCGACTACGTGCAGAAGCGTTATGGTCGCGATCAGGTCGCGCAAATCATCACCTTTGGCACGCTACAGGCGCGGGGCGTGCTGCGCGACGTCGGCCGCGTCCTGCAGATGCCTTACGGTCAGGTGGATAAGCTCACCAAGCTGGTGCCGCAAAATCCCGCAGCGCCGGTCTCGTTGAAGCAGGCGATCGAAGGGGAGCCGAAGCTTCAAGCGTTTCGCGATGAGGATCCTGTAGTGGCACGCGCGTTCGATATCGCCCAGCGCCTCGAGGGGCTGACACGTCACGCCTCGACCCATGCGGCGGGCATCGTGATCGGCGATCGCCCCTTGAGCGAACTCGTGCCGCTGTATCGCGATCCAAAGTCTGACATGCCGGTGACTCAGTTCAATATGAAGTGGGTGGAGCCGGCAGGCCTCGTGAAGTTCGACTTTCTCGGCCTGAAGACGCTGACCGTTCTTGACGTTGCGGTGAAGTTGCTAAAGCAGCGCAATATCCACGTCGATCTCGCCACACTGCCGCTCGATGATGCACCCAGCTACCAGATGCTGGCGCAAGGCGACGTGGTCGGCGTGTTTCAGGTTGAAAGCCAGGGTATGCGGCGAGCGCTGGTGGACATGCGCCCGGACCGTTTCGAGGACATCATCGCGCTGGTCGCGCTGTATCGGCCGGGGCCGATGGCGAATATTCCGACCTATTGCGCGCGCAAGCACGGCGAGGAGGAGGCGGAGTTTCTTCATCCAATGCTCGAGCCGATCCTGAAGGAAACCTTCGGCGTCATCATCTATCAGGAACAGGTGATGCAGATCGCCCAAGTTATGGCCGGCTACTCGCTCGGAGACGCCGACCTGCTGCGGCGGGCGATGGGCAAGAAAATCCGCGCGGAAATGGAAAAGCAACGCGCGATCTTCGTTGCCGGCTCCGTAAAAAGCGGCGTTCCCAAAGGCCAAGCGGAAACGATCTTTGAGCTGCTGGCGAAATTCGCTGATTACGGATTTAACAAAAGCCATGCGGCGGCCTATGCGCTCGTCTCCTATCAGACGGCGTATATGAAAGCGCATTTCCCCGTCGAGTTTCTGGCGGCGTCAATGACGCTCGACATGAGCAACACCGACAAGCTTTCGGAATTTCGCGCGGAAGCCCACCGCCTGGGCATCAAGGTCGAAGCGCCGTCGGTCAACCGCTCTGGCGCGACCTTCGAGGTGAGCGAAGGCGTTATTTGTTATGCGCTGGCCGCGCTGAAAGGGGTGGGCGCACACGCGGTCGAACTGATCGTCGAAGCTCGCAAGAACGGCTTTTTTACCTCGCTGGCCGACTTCGCCGCCAGGGTGCCGCCACGTGCCATCAACAAGCGCGTGATCGAAAGCCTCGCAGCCGCCGGAGCGTTCGATGCGCTCGAGCCCAATCGCGCCCGCGTGTTCGCCGGCGCCGAGGCGATCCTTGCCGCGTGCCAGCGCAGTCACGAGGCAACGATACTCGGTCAGAATGACATGTTCGGCGGCATGGCGGACGCGCCCGACATCATGCTGCCTCGGGCGGAGGCTTGGCTGCCTGCTGATCGGCTGAGGCGCGAATATGAGGCGGTTGGGTTTTTTCTCTCGGGGCATCCGCTCGACGACTATGCGACAGCGCTAAAGCGGCTGCGCGTCCAGTCCTGGATCGAATTTTCCCGCGCGGTGAAGGCTGGTGCGACCGCCGGCAAAGTAGCCGCGACGGTGCTTTCGCGGATGGAGCGGCGAACCAAGACCGGTAATAAGATGGGCATCATCGGCCTGTCCGATCCGACCGGCCATTTCGAGGCGGTGCTGTTTTCAGAAGGTCTGGCGCTATTTCGGGACGTACTTGAGCCGGGAGCAGCAGTGCTGTTGCAACTCGACGCGGAGTTGCAGGGAGAGGATGTGCGGGCGCGGGTGTCCCGTGCCGAGCCGCTCGACGATGCCGCGGCCAAGACACAGAAGGGTCTGCGGATTTTCCTGCGCGATTCCAAGCCGCTCGAGTCGATCGAAAAACGTCTTCTGGCAAACGAAAGCGGTAACCCGGCCGGGGGCGCCGGAGTTTCAGCGTCAAGGCAAGCCGGCGACGGTGACGTCTCGCTGGTGATGTTGCTGGACCTTGAAACGGAGGTGGAGATAAAGCTTCCGGGCCGCTTTCGGGTTTCGCCTCAGATCGCCGGCGCGATCAAGGCGGTGTCGGGGGTCGTGGACGTTCAGGCCGTCTGACCGGCCCGGGCAGCGCAGGCGGCGGGGTCGGATTGCCTTGCGTATAGCGGGTACCCTCGCTATACAGGCCGCATCTCACACGGAAACATGGCCTAAAAAGCCGTCCGGTGGCTGCCGGACCGCATTCCTTTTGGTTTGACGGTTCGGTCTGCTCACACGTTTCCGGAGGAACCAACCGGAGAATTTTACCATGGCGCTACCTGAATTCACCATGCGTCAGCTGCTTGAGGCTGGCGTTCATTTCGGCCACCAATCGCACCGCTGGAATCCGAAAATGGCGGAGTACATTTTCGGTGCGCGTAACAACATCCATATCATCGACCTCGCGCAGACCGTGCCGTTGCTGCACCGTGCGTTGCAGGCCGTCAGTGATACCGTCGCCAAGGGCGGCCGCATCCTGTTCGTCGGCACCAAGCGGCAGGCGCAGGACGGCGTCGCCGAGTCGGCGAAGCGCTCGGCACAGTATTTCGTCAATTCGCGATGGCTGGGCGGCACGCTGACCAACTGGAAAACGATTTCCGGTTCGATCAAGCGGTTGCGCCATCTCGACGAGGTGCTCAATTCCGGCGATGCCAATGCCTACACCAAGAAGGAACGGCTGACGCTGCAGCGCGAGCGCGACAAGCTCGATCGTTCGCTCGGCGGTATCAAGGACATGGGCGGTCTCCCCGATTTGATCTTCGTGATCGATACCAACAAGGAAGACATCGCGATCCAGGAAGCCCAGCGGCTGAACATTCCGGTCGCGGCGATCGTGGACACCAACTGCGATCCGAAAGGCATCACATATATCGTGCCCGGTAACGACGATGCGGGCCGCGCCATCAGCCTGTATTGCGACCTCATTGCCCGAGCGGCAATCGACGGCATTTCGCGGGCTCAGGGTGATTCCGGCATCGATGTCGGCGCCTCGGTTGCGCCGGTGCAGGAACAGCTTCCGGATGCCGCGCAGCCTGCCGGCTTCCAGGGGCTCGCCGGGCCGCGAGGCGTCGCCGACGATCTCAAGAAGCTCACGGGCGTGTCAGGGGCGATAGAGAAAAAGTTCAACGATCTCGGCATCTTTCACTATTGGCAGCTTGCAGAGCTCGATCACGATACCGCGCACAGGATTGGCGAAGAAGTTGGCCTTCCAAGCCGGGCCGACGGCTGGGTTGCCCAGGCTAAGGCAATGACCGCCGAGGCCGAATAACGTGACGCGCGGGCGGTGTTGCGGCCGGCCGCTTCAGACCTGATTTTCTGACTTGATCCCTGAATAGAGGTGGCGGGGGCAGTAAGCCGTACCGCAATCTCCCGACAGGCAAAGGACATTACAGCAATGGCGACAATCACCGCGGCGATGGTCAAGGAGCTGCGCGAAACCACTGGCGTCGGCATGATGGATTGCAAGCAGGCGTTGACCGAAAACAACGGTGACATGCAGGCTGCGATTGACTGGCTGCGCAAGAAGGGACTTTCCAAGGCTGCCAAGAAGGCGGGGCGTGTGGCAGCCGAGGGCCTGATCGGCGTCGTCACCAGCGGCAACAAGGGTGTCGTCGTTGAAGTCAATTCGGAAACCGACTTCGTTGCGCGCAATGAGCAGTTTCAAGGATTGGTCAAGATGGTGGCGCAGGTCGCCCTCAGCGTCGGCGCCAATGTCGAGGTGATCAAGGCCGCCAAGGTTGGTAGCGCCACCGTGGAGACGGCGATCTCGGATGCCATCGCTACCATCGGCGAGAATATGACGTTGCGTCGCGCGGATTCGCTGGAGGTCGCCAAGGGGGTCGTCGCGAGCTATGTCCACAATGCCGTGATCGACGGTGCAGGCAAATTGGGGGTGATCGTCGCGCTTGAGTCTGCCGGTAATGCCGACGAGCTCGCAGCGCTTGGCCGCCAGATTGCGATGCATGTCGCGTCCACGAATCCGCTGGCCATCGATCCCGCGGGAGTCGACCCGGATGTCGTCACACGTGAGAAGGACGTCCTCGCTGACAAGTTTCGGCAACAAGGCAAGCCGGAAGCGATGATCGAGAAGATCACCGAGTCCGGCCTGAAGACCTTTTTCAAGGAACAGACGCTGCTGGAACAGCCGTTTATCTTCGACGACAAGAAGAGTGTTGGCCAGGCGCTCAAGGAAGCCGAGGGCAGGGTTGGGGCGCCTGTGAAGATTACAGGCTTTGTGCGCTATGCTCTCGGCGAAGGAATCGAGAAGGCCGATTCCGATTTTGCGGCCGAGGTTGCTGCGGCGGCCGGACAGGGCTGACGCCGGATCTGAGGCGGGACAGTCTGACTCGCGACGGAGCTAACGCATCATGGATCAGCCGGCCTACCGTCGTGTTGTCGTGAAGCTGTCGGGGGAATATCTGGCGGGTTCGCAATCTTTCGGCATCGATCAGCCCACCATCGATCGTATTGCCGGCGATCTGACCGCGGCCCGCGCGCTGGGAGCTGAAATCGCGGTCGTTGTCGGCGGAGGAAATATATTCCGGGGCGTCGAGGTATCGTCCCGCGGCGTCTCGCGTCCGACCGGCGATACGATGGGAATGCTTGCAACCGTCATGAACTGCCTTGCGCTCGAGGCCGCCCTCGAACGCCGCGGGCAATCGGCGCGCGCCCTCTCTTCGTTTGTAATGCCCGAAGTCTGTGAGCTCTTCACCCGCCGTGCGGCGCACAAATATCTTGCAGAGAACCGAATTGTTCTGCTCGCGGGCGGAACCGGAAATCCTTATTTCACGACCGATACGACGGCGGTGCTTCGTGCCGCCGAGATCGGCGCGCAAGCCGTGCTCAAGGCGACCAACGTGGATGGCGTATATAGTGCCGATCCGAAGAAGGACCCGTCGGCGAAACGGTTCGAACGGTTAAGTCACTCGCAGGCGCTCGAAGGCGGCTATAAGGTCATGGATGCGACAGCTTTCGCGCTTGCTCGCGAGACGTCGCTGCCTATCATTGTGTTCTCGATCGCCGAACCGGATTCTATCGGCGCCATCCTGAGGGGGACCGGCCGCGGGACGATCGTCGCAAGTTGATCCGTGGCGTCGGATCGGATGTAGTTCAGGCAAGTTCCAGATGGAGGGCACATGGCGTCGGAAAACTTCGATATCGGCGACCTGAAGCGGCGAATGCAGGGAGCGATACAGTCCCTCAAGCATGAACTGGGGGGCTTGCGGACCGGTCGGGCGTCGCCGTCAATGCTCGACCCGGTGCAAGTCGATGCCTATGGCAGCCACATGCCGTTAAATCAGGTTGCAACGATCAGTGTCCCCGAGCCGCGCCTGCTGTCGGTACAGGTATGGGACAGATCGATGGTGAAGGCTGTCGAGAAGGCGATTGTCGATTCTAACCTCGGACTGAGCCCGGCCACCGAGGGACAGGTATTGCGACTGCGTATCCCCGAACTTAACGAAGAGCGGCGCAAGGAATTGGTAAAGGTCGCGCACAAATATGCGGAGGCGGCCAAGGTGGCGGCTCGTCATGTGCGTCGCGACGGCTTGGATACGCTCAAGAAGCTCGAAAAGAATCACGAGATTTCCGAGGACGACGAGAAACGCCTGGCGAACGATGTTCAGAAGGCTACGGACGGCGTAATCTCCGAAATCGATCAGTTGCTGGCGGGCAAGGAAAAGGAAATCCTTACCGTTTAGCAGGATTGGACTGGCCTGATGTCGAATGCTGTTGCGCCTGCAATCGAGGGATCGGACCAATCCGATACACCGTTGCACGTTGCGATCATCATGGATGGCAACGGCCGATGGGCGGCCGCTCGAGGACTGCCGCGCGCGGAGGGTCATCGCCGCGGCGTCGAGGCGTTGAGGCGCGTGGTCCGTGCTGCAAGCGAATTGAACATCCTTTATCTGACCATTTTTTCATTCAGTTCCGAGAACTGGTCGCGGCCTCCGAGCGAGATCGGCGATCTCTTCGGCTTGCTGCGAAGGTTCGTCCGTAATGATCTGGCAACGCTGCACCGCGACGGAGTGCGGGTGCGAGTTATCGGCGAGCGTGCCGGGTTGGAGCCGGATATCTGCGCGCTGCTGACAGAGGCCGAGGATCTGACGAAGAACAACAACCGGCTTAATCTTGTCGTTGCATTCAACTATGGCTCGCGACAGGAAATCGCAAAGGCTGCCCAGCGCCTTGCTCGTGAAGTCGCTGACGGCAAGCGCGACCCGGCCACGGTCGATGCCGATACGCTGGGTCGATATCTCGACGCGCCGGACATTCCCGATCCTGACTTGATCATTCGCACAAGCGGTGAGCAGCGGCTGTCGAATTTCCTGATGTGGCAAGCGGCTTACAGTGAGTTTGTATTCGTCCCGATTCACTGGCCGGATTTCGACAGAACGGCGCTCGAAGGCGCGATCGCCGAATATGCCAGACGCGAACGACGCTTCGGCGGGCTGGCTGCGAAAGCCGGATCGTGATCATAGCTTTTCGAACGAAGTGGTTATCGGTCGCGTGAAGAAGCGCGCCAATCAAAATCATAGAGTCCGCATCATCCATCAGAAGCGGAAAGATTCTAGACTATAAGATGTTAGTTTGCCTTTGATTCCGAAGTTCGTATCAAAGGTTGCTAGCTAAGGACATTCGAACTTGGACTCGGGACATTAGTGTGAATCAGGATCAACTCGCGCCGGTTGCCGCAAGCGGATCGCGAAATCTCCGGACGCGTATCATTGCGGCATTGGTGCTTGCGCCAGCTGCGATTGCGATCGCATGGGCTGGCGGACCGCTATGGATAGGTCTTGTGACCCTCGCGGCCATCGGCATGTACGTCGAATGGCTGACGATCGTCGGCACCGCGCAGGAAAGGTGGACGGTTGCCGCAGGGATCGCAGCCCTCGTTGTCTCCAGCCTGTGCCTGGCGCTCGGATACGACGCGGTTTCGCTGGTTGTTCTCCTGATCGGCGCCGCGGTGGTCGCAGCGATGTCGCAACAGTTGCGGCTCTGGTCAGTCGGTGGATTCTGTTACGCGGCGGCTGCCGCATTTGCGGCGGTTCAGGTTCGCCTCGACGGCGAATACGGATTTGTCGCGTTGATGTTTGTGCTCCTGGTGGTGTGGGTGACGGACATCGGGGGATACTTCGCCGGCCGCGGAATCGGCGGACCCAAATTGTGGCCTCGCGTTAGTCCGAAGAAGACGTGGGCGGGTGCGGCAGGCGGTTTCGTCGCGAGCCTTGCAGTTGCCGCCGGATTTTCGGCTTTTGGTTTTGGAAATCTGACGTCTTTGCTTTTCCTAGGGGCGGTTCTGTCAATCGTGTCGCAATCGGGCGATTTGTTTGAATCTGCGGTCAAAAGGCGATTCGGGGTCAAGGATTCCAGTCAGATCATTCCCGGTCACGGCGGCTTGCTCGATCGTCTCGACGGCTTTGTCGCGGCGATCGTGTTCGCCATGTTTTTCGGATTTCTGCTTGGCGATGCCAATGGCATCGGTCACGCTCTTATGGGTTGGTGAGGTATGAGTGCTGTTCCGTTGAAAAACGACAAGCCGGTTGAGGCTGGCGTCAGGACCGTGACGGTTCTGGGAGCGACCGGATCGATCGGCGACAGCACCATGGATTTGTTGCGCGGCGCGCCCGGCCGCTATCGGGTCGAGGCCCTAACCGCGAACTCCAATGTTGAAGGCCTTGCCAAGCTGGCGCGCGAATTTGACGCGCGGTTTGTGGCGATCGCGGATATCGCTCGCTTTGGCGAATTAAAGGATGCGCTTGCTGGTAGCGGCATCGAGTGTGGTGTCGGCGAAAGCGCGATCATCGAGGCCGCTTCGCGTCCAGCCGACTGGCTGATGGCCGCGGTGAGCGGCGCGGCTGGACTGAAGCCCGCGCTTGCAGCCGTTGATCGAGGGACGACGATTGCGCTTGCGAACAAGGAATGCCTGGTCTGCGCCGGCGATTTCTTCATGCAGCGCGCCGCGAAGGCGGGAGCTTGCATCCTGCCAGCGGACTCCGAACACAATGCCTTGTTTCAGGCTCTGAGTTCGGGAAATCGCGATGAACTCACGCGCGTCATCATCACCGCGTCAGGAGGACCGTTTCGCACCTGGGCGGCGGCTGACATCGAGAAAGCGACGTTGGCGCAGGCGTTGAAGCACCCGAACTGGAGCATGGGACAGAAGATCACCATCGATTCAGCGTCGATGATGAACAAGGGGCTCGAAGTCATTGAGGCCGCCTGCCTGTTTGCGCTGACGCCGGACGAGATCGACGTCCTGGTTCACCCGCAATCGATCGTCCACGGCATGGTCGAGTTCTCAGACCGATCCGTCGTCGCTCAACTTGGCACCCCCGACATGCGGACGCCGATCGCACATTGTCTCGGTTGGCCGGAACGCATTGCGGGACCGGCGGCGAAGCTCGATCTCGCTAAAATTGGACAACTGACTTTCGAGGCGCCGGATTTCGCCCGATTCCCGGCGTTGCGGCTCGCTTATGATGCGCTGCGGACCGGAAATGGCGCAACCACGGTCTACAACGCTGCAAACGAGATCGCCGTCGCGGCGTTTATCGCTGAGAAGATCAGGTTTGGCGCCATCGCACGCCTGGTCGAAGCCACCATGAATGGCTGGGTCCGGGCAGGAAATCTCGCGCCCTTGGCGTCGGCTGATGACGCCCTCGCCGTTGACCATAACGCGCGAAATATGGCTGCTTCACTATTGCCTCAAATTGCCGCAAAGGCATCTTAGGCGTGGACGGGAACAGGGCCACCGGCACTGGACGAGGGAAACGGAATGGCCGATTTTTTTCTTAATAGTTTCAATATGCTAAGCTCAGGTTTGATTGGCTACATCGTTCCGTTCCTGTTTGTCCTCACCATCGTTGTTTTTTTTCACGAACTTGGCCACTTTCTCGTTGCGCGCTGGGCGGGCGTGAAGGTGCTGACATTTTCCGTGGGCTTCGGCCCCGAGCTGGCGGGCTTCAACGACAGGCACGGAACGCGCTGGAAGCTCTCCGCGATTCCCCTGGGCGGATACGTCAGGTTCTTTGGCGATGATTCCGAAGCCAGCAATCCCTCGAACGCGACCCTTGCCTCCATGACGGCGGAGGAGCGCGAGAGTAGCTTTCATCACAAGAACGTTGGTCCGCGCGCCGCGATCGTTGCTGCCGGCCCCATCGCCAACTTCATCCTCGCGATTGTTATTTTCGCTAGTCTGTTGATGTTTCTGGGTAAGCCCAGCACGACAGCTCGCGTAGACGGGATACAGGCCGGCAGCGCCGCTGAAGCCGCCGGTTTCAAGGCCGGCGATATCGTGACCGCGATCAATGGCGGCAAGATCGACAGCTTTTCTGACATGCAGCGGATCGTCGGTACCAGTGCCGGCGAGACGCTGACATTCGCAGTGAAGCGAGGCGATTCTATCGTTGATCTCAAAGGAGTGCCGGAGCTCAAGGAGATCAAGGACCGGTTCGGAAACATTTACCGGATCGGCGTTCTCGGAATCACGCGCGCGACGTCGCCAGGAGACGTCACCAGGGAATATGTGAACCCGGCGGTGGCACTATGGTTGGGAGTTAAGGAAACCTGGTTCGTGGTCGACCGCACGATGGCTTATATCGGCGGGATTTTCACCGGGCGCGAGGCCGCCGACCAGGTTGGAGGACCGCTGCGGATTGCTCAGATTTCCGGGCAGGTAGCCACGATCGGCTTCGCTGAGTTGATCCATCTTGCCGCCGTTCTTTCCGTATCGATTGGACTGCTAAACCTGTTTCCGGTTCCGTTGCTGGATGGCGGGCACCTTTTGTTTTACGCGGCGGAAGCCGTGCGGGGTCGGCCGATATCCGAGCGTGCGCAGGAAGTGGGTTTTCGAATCGGGCTGGGTCTGGTGTTGATGTTAATGGTTTTCGCCACCTACAACGATATTCTGCACCTGGCTGGATCGTGAGTCGTTCGCTCCAGGGCGGGATGAGGAAAAATTCTTCGCGGTTTTCCGCCCGCACGTCGCTCTGAAATTTCTTGGAATCGATCACGTTCGATTCTGGCTGAGGCTTAGTCCAGGATCGTCGTGATTCGGGCGTGACTTATGGGCAACGTCTTGGAATTAAATTAGAATTGCACTGCGAATGGCCGTTTGCCACTGAAGGAAAATTGGCTACAAACAGCGCGAATGGGAATCTGCCGCCTGAGGGGGAACTGGGCGGCGTCAGAATTGATAAGGGCGCGTTGCGCATGAATGTTGGAATGCGAGTGTTAAGGGGGACATTGCTCGCCGCCCTGATTTCCATTGGCGTGCCGGTCGCCGCTGTGATGACCGTCCCACTCGTGTCGTCTCCCGCTGCCGCCCAGACGCTGTCGTCGATCTCCGTCGAGGGGAACCGCCGCGTCGAGTTGGATACGATCCGTTCCTATTTCAAGCCAGATGCCAGTGGGCGCCTTGACCAGGCCAGCATTGATGACGCCTTGAAAGCGCTGATCGAAACCGGCCTGTTTCAGGATGTCAGGATCAACCGGGTGGGGAACGGGCTGGTGGTCTCGGTCGTCGAGAATCCGGTCATCAACCGGGTTGCCTTCGAGGGCAACAAGAAGGTGAAGGACGATCAACTGAAGTCGGAAATCCAGTCCAAGCCGCGCGGTACATTTTCCCGGCCGATGGTTCAGTCTGACGTCCGGCGAATCGTCGAAATCTATCGCCATTCCGGCCGCTACGATGTGCACGTCACACCCGAGTTCATCGAACAGCCCAACAACCGCGTCGATCTCATCTTCACGATCGCTGAAGGAGACAAGACCGGCATCGCCTCGATTGAGTTTATCGGCAACCAAGCCTTTTCGTCCTACCGGCTGAAGGACGTCATCAAGACGCACGAATCGAACTTCCTTAGCTTCCTCGGCGGAGGGGACACCTATGATCCCGACCGCGTCGAGGCCGACCGCGACTTGCTGCGCCGCTATTATCTGAAGCATGGCTATGCCGATGTTCAGATCATCGCCGCCCTGACCGAATACGATCCCGGTCGCCACGGGTTCCTCGTGACCTTCAAGATTGACGAAGGCCAGCAGTACCGCGTCGGATCGGTGGCGTTTGAGTCGTCGATTCCGACATTCGACGGAAATTCGATGCGCAGTTTTTCTCGTGTCAACGTCGGATCGCTCTACAACGCCGAAGCACTGGAGAAGTCCGTCGAAGAGATGCAAGTCGAAGCGTCGCGGCGCGGGTATGCTTTCGCCGTCGTGCGTCCGCGAGGCGATCGTAACTTCGATGCCCATACCGTCTCAATCGTATTCGCGATCGACGAGGGTCCGCGAACCTATATCGAGCGCATCAACGTCAGGGGCAACACACGGACGCGAGACTATGTGATCCGGCGTGAGTTCGATATTTCGGAGGGCGATGCCTACAATAGGTCGCTGGTAGATCGTGCGGAGCGCCGCCTGAAAAATCTCGACTTCTTCAAGACGGTCAAGATCACGACTGAACCCGGTTCTTCAAGCGACCGCGTGATTCTCGACGTCGAGGTCGAAGACAAATCGACCGGCGATTTCTCGGTGTCCGGCGGCTTTTCGACGACCCAAGGCGCGCTTGCGGAAGTCAGCGTCTCCGAGCGCAATCTGCTCGGCCGCGGTCTATATGCGAAGGCCTCGGTCCAATACGGGCAGTGGGCGAGGGGATACTCGCTGTCGTTTGTCGAGCCGTTCCTGCTGGATTATCGCGTCGCGCTTGGGCTCGACCTTTACCAGCGCGAACAACTCGCCAACCAATGGATTTCCTATAACATGAAGACGCTCGGATTCAGCCCGCGGCTAGGCTTCGGCCTGCGGGAGGATCTGACGTTGCAACTGCGTTATTCGATCTTCCAGCAGGAAATCGGCCTGCCGAGCGCTCTGCGGAACTGTAACAACAACTTCGGCGACCCGAACTACAATCCCTCGCCAGCGTTCATGAATGCCAATGGAGTGTGGGATGGTTCGAGCCTCGGCTGCTACTCCGATGGCGAGGCCTCTCTGCCGATCCGCCGGGAGCTGGAGCGCGGCCGGACGCTGACCTCGATGCTCGGCTACACGCTGACCTACAACACCCTCGATAACAACAAGAACCCGACCGCTGGTCTGCTGATCGATTTCAGGCAGGATTTTGCCGGCGTCGGCGGCGACGTCAAATACCTGAAGACGGCGCTCGACGCGAAGTACTATCAACCACTGGTCTCCGACATTGTCGGGCTGATCCATCTGCAAGGCGGTATTCTGAACAATGTCGGCGCCTATGCCGGACAGAACGGAATCCGCATGCTGGATAACTTCCAGATGGGACCAAATCTGGTGCGAGGCTTCGCGCCGTACGGCATCGGTCCGCGCGATATCAATTTCCTGAGCACGAGGGATGCTTTGGGCGGCACCAAGTACTGGGGCGCGTCGGTCGAGTTGCAGATGCCGTTCTGGTTCATGCCGAAGGAAGTGGGCTTGAAGGGCGCCGTTTACGCGGATGCCGGCTCCCTCTGGGGTTACCAGGGACCGACGTCGTACGCACTGACCAATGAAATCAATGCGCCCGGTTGTGTGCGAAGCACGTCGAGCACCAGTCCGGGTACCTGCGCGGGTCTTCAATTTGACGACACCAATGTGATCCGAAGCTCGGTCGGCGTCGGCTTGATCTGGCAGTCTCCGTTTGGCCCGCTTCGCTTCGACTACGCCGTGCCGATCACGAAGGGCCAGTACGACCGCGTGCAGGAGTTCAGGTTTGGCGGCGGAACCACGTTCTGAGCGTGACCACTGCGCGAACCGCGACGGATGGAATGACGCAACCGGCATTCTTTAAGCGGCCGCCGCCGCTGACTTTGGCGGAGATAGCCTCATCGACGGGAGCGCAGTTGGTCGATGCGTCCCGGAGCGACCTTCGGATTGTCGGCTTGGCCTCACTCGATCAGGCCGGCCCTATGCATCTCGCGTTTTTTGACAACCACAAATATACCGCGCAACTTGCGGCGACGAAGGCGGGTGCCTGTCTGGTAGGTCCGCGTTTCGAAGCTGATGTTCCGGCTCATGTGGCGGTTCTGCGTTCGAAAGCTCCGTTTCGTGCGTTCGTAAGCATCGCTCGTGATTTTCATGACGATGTGTTGCGACCGCAGTCCTGGTTTGATAACGCGGCTATCGCTGAATCCGCCGTCATACATCCGTCTGCGCATCTCGAAGACGAAGTCGTGATCGATCCGTTGGCGGTGATCGGTCCGGAAGTGCAGATCGGGACTGGTTCGGTTATCGGTTCTGGTGCTGTGATTGGCCCAGGCGTCCGGATCGGCAGAAACTGCAACGTCGGTGCAGGAACGACGATTCAGGCTGCCTTTATCGGCAACAATGTTCTCATCCACCCGGGCTGCCATATCGGGCAGGACGGTTACGGTTTCATTTTCTTTGGCTCGGAAGGTCATGTGAAGGTCCCGCAGACCGGACGCGTGCTGATCCAGAACGATGTCGAAATCGGCGCGGGTACGACCATTGACCGCGGCAGCCTGCGCGACACGGTTATCGGAGAGGGGACAAAAATCGATAACCAGGTTCAGGTCGGGCACAACGTGACGATCGGCCGGCGTTGCCTGCTGGCGGCGCAGATCGGCCTGGCGGGCAGCCTGACGATCGGCGACAATGTGGCGTTGGGCGCCAAGGTCGGGATCAACAACCACCTTCACATCGGTGATGGCGCGCAGGTCACTGCCATGAGCGGGGTCAAGGACGATATCCCCCCGAACGGTCGCTGGGGCGGTTATTTCGCGAAGCCGACCAAGCAATGGTACCGCGAACTCTTTGCAGTGGAGCGCCTGGCGCGCAATGGTGCTCCTAATGCCGGATCGGCCAAAGCCGCTCCGAAGGATTGAATTACCGAATGAAGGATCGAGGTGCTGAGTAATGGAGTCGCCGGTCAGGTTCGAGCATGTGGACATTGCCACCATTCTCAAGACCCTTCCTCATCGTTATCCGTTTTTGCTGATCGACCGGGTTCTCAATATTCGGGCCGACCATAGCGGGGTCGGCGTGAAGAACGTCACGGTCAACGAGCCTGCGTTCCAGGGGCATTTTCCGGAACGACCGGTTTATCCGGGAGTGCTTATGATCGAGGGGATGGCGCAGACGGCGGGCGTCATCGGCATTATGTCGGTGGAGGGCACGGAAAAGCCGCGCGCGGTTTATTTTCTGACGATCGATAAATGCAAGTTTCGCAAACCAGTCATGCCCGGCGATATTGTCGAGTATCACATGCGCAGCATCGGGCGCCGTAAGACGATGTGGTGGTTTCACGGCGATGCCAAGGTGAACGGCGTGGTCGTCGCCGAGGCGGACGTCGGCGCGATGCTGACCGACTGATGGGCAGGATCGATCCTACCGCCCGGATTGAAGCTGGCGCCGTGATTGGAGAATCGACCGAGATTGGGCCGTTCTGCACGGTTGGTCCCCACGTCGTCCTCGGTCCGAACTGTCGCCTGATCTCGCATGTGTCCATCACGGGACACACAACTATCGGGGCCAATTGCACGATCTATCCGTTCGCGGCGCTTGGTGGCGCGCCACAGGATATGGGTTATGGGAACGAGCCGACGCGCCTTGAGATTGGCGATGGCTGCACGATCCGTGAAAGTGTGACGATGAACGTCGGCACACCCAAGGATGTCGGCGTTACACGCATCGGCGCGCGTGGGTTCTTCATGAGTTACAGCCATGTCGGCCACGACTGCCAGGTCGGCGATGACGTGATTTTTGCCAATTCGGCAACGCTGGGCGGACACTGCAAAGTCGGGGATTTCGTCTATATCGGCGGTCTTTCTGCCGTGCATCAATTCGCACGTATCGGCAGGCAGGCTATGATCGGCGGCCTCACGGGCATCCGTGGCGATGTTATTCCCTACGGCTTCGTCAATGGCCAGCATGGGCATCTTGAGGGCCTTAACGTTGTCGGCATGAGACGCCGCAAGTTCACCCGCGAGCGTCTCGTCAAGGTCAGGTCGTTCTATCAGGAACTGTTTTACGGGCCGGGTCTCTTTGCAGATCGTCTCCAGCGTGTCCAATCACATGCGTCAGACGATCCTGCTATTGCGGAGATACTGACGTTTATTGGCGAGGATAAACATCGTCCTCTCTGTCTGCCGGAGGGCGGCGCGAACAGATCTGCATAGCGGAGTCGGCGTGTTAGTCATGACTGATCGTGTTTCGGGTATTTCCTCGCCGATCGGCTTGATCGCCGGCGGCGGAGTATTGCCGTTCGCGGTTGCCGATTCGCTGACCGCGCGAGGTCTCAAACCCGTCTTCTTCGCGTTGAAGGGCGTATGCGACCCGGAAAAGGTGTCGCATTTCACACATCACTGGATCGCGGTCGGCCAGATCGGAAAGGTTGTGCGGCTGTTGCGCGCGGAAAACTGCCGAGATCTGATTTTCATCGGGACGCTGGTTCGCCCGGCGCTGTCGGAGATTCGCCTGGACTGGGGAACCGTCCGGGTGATGGGACATGTTTTGGCGGCGTTTCGGGGTGGCGATGACCATTTGCTGTCAGGGATCGGTCGCATTCTGGAACGCGACGGTTTTCGAATGGTGGGGATCAAGGACATCGCGCCGGATCTGCTGATGCCTGCCGGATGCCTGACCCGGAAAACGCCGGATCAATCCGCGGCCAGTGACATAGCCAAGGGGCTGGACATGCTGCGCGCCCTCAGTCCCTTCGACGTCGGGCAGGCTGTCGTTGTAATCGACGGTCATGTGGTCGGCGTGGAGGGAATCGAAGGAACGGACGCGCTTTTGGCTCGTATCGCCCAACTGCGTGCCAACGGACGAATCCGTGCCAGGGCCCAGCGCGGCGTGCTCGTAAAGGCACCAAAGCACGGACAGGACTTGCGCTACGATCTGCCGACGCTAGGTCCGCAAACCATCAAAAATGCGGCCGCCGCCGGGCTAGCCGGACTGGCCGTTGTCGCCGGGAATACGCTCGTCGCAGAACCACAGGCGCTGGTCGGCGAGGCGGACGCATCAAACCTGTTCGTTGTCGGGCTGTCTGCATAATGCCGGACAAGGCGTCAGCAGATCACTCCCGAAAAATATTTCTCATTGCAACGGAAGAGTCCGGCGACCGCCTCGGCTCCAGCCTGATGAAAGCTTTGCGGCGGCGGCTCGGCGACACTGTGCGGTTCGAAGGCGTCGGCGGTCAGTCAATGGCGCGCGAAGGTCTCGTGTCGTTGTTCCCGATCGAAGATCTGTCGATCATGGGATTCGCGGCCGTGGTGAAGCAGCTTCCCATGATCCTGCGGCGGATACGCGAGACAGCGGATGCCGTTATCGCGGCTGCGCCGGACATGCTCGTCATTATCGACAGTCCCGACTTCACCCACCGCGTGGCGCGACGCGTGCGCGCCCGGCGGCGCGGCTTGCCGATCGTGGATTACGTCTCCCCCTCGGTGTGGGCCTGGCGGCCCGGCAGGGCGCGGGCCATGCGTAGCTATGTCGATCACGTATTGGCGCTGCTACCATTCGAACCGGAAGCGTATCGCAGGCTTGAAGGTCCGCCCTGCACCTATGTCGGCCATCCGCTACTCGAGCAGGTTGGAGTGCTGCGGCCGGACGCCGAGGAACGTCGGCGGCGCGATGCGGTAGCTCCGACGCTTCTGGTATTGCCCGGGAGCCGGCGTAGTGAAATCCGCCATCACCTCTCCGTCTTCGGCGAGACCATCGAGGTGTTGCGACAGAGCGCCCCCGAGATCGATGTAATTTTGCCCACAATGCCGCATCTCGTCGACGAGATCACAATAGCCGTCGCGAACTGGCCGCGTCGGCCAAGGATCCTGGTCGGCGACGATGACAAGCGCGCCGCGTTTCGCGCGGCGCGCGCGGCACTCGCCAAGTCAGGCACCGTGACGCTCGAGCTTGCCTTGGCCGGCGTTCCGATGGTTGCTGCTTACAAAGGGGGCAGGGTGGAAGCGTGGATCGCGCAGCGCGTCGTTCGTGTATCATCGGTCATTCTGGCCAATCTCGTGATCGGTGAGAATGTCATCCCGGAATTCCTCCAGGAAAATTGTACAGCCCGGAATCTTGCGCCGGCGCTGCGGGAGGTTCTGACAGATTCACCGATGCGGCAGCTTCAGCTCGAGGCTTTTGCCAAGCTCGATACGATCATGTCCACAGGGCAGCGTTCGCCGAGTGAGCGCGCGGCCGATATCGTGCTCGAGGTCATACGGGAGTCGCGCGGGCGGAAACGGTAGAAGACTCCAGCTTTTGGATTTGACGCGTTTTCTTCACGCGAACCGGATTCCACTTCGCTCGAAAACTACTTGCGGTTGGCCATGTCGATGTAATCGCGCCGGGTCGCGCCGGTATACAGCTGCCGTGGGCGACCGATCTTCTGCTGCGGATCCTCGATCATCTCGCTCCACTGGCTGATCCAGCCGACGGTGCGCGCGACCGCGAACAGCACCGTGAACATCGAGGTCGGAAAGCCCATCGCTTTCAGAGTAAGGCCCGAATAGAAGTCGACGTTGGGATACAGTTTGCGATCGATAAAATATTCATCGTTCAAAGCGATCTTTTCGAGCTCCAGCGCTACCTTGAGCATGGGATCATTGCCATGACCCGTTTCGTTGAGCACCGCGTGACACATTTTTTGCATGATCTTCGCGCGGGGATCGTAGTTCTTGTAGACCCGATGTCCGAATCCCATCAGCCGGACGTCGCTGTTCTTGTCCTTCACCCTGTCGATGAATTCCGGAATCCTGTCCACGGTTCCGATTTCAGAAAGCATGGTTAGCGCCGCCTCGTTGGCGCCGCCGTGTGCGGGTCCCCACAGGCAGGCGATGCCGGCGGCAATGCACGCGAATGGATTCGAACCTGAGGAGCCTGCGATGCGCACGGTCGATGTCGATGCGTTCTGCTCGTGGTCAGCATGCAGAATGAAGATCTTGTCGAGCGCGTTCGCCAGAACAGGGTTGATGTTGTAGTCCTCGCACGGCACGGCGAAGCACATATAGAGGAAGTTCTCGGCAAAGCTCAGGGAGTTCTTCGGATAGATGAACGGCTGGCCGATCGTATATTTGTAGGCCATCGCAGCCAGTGTCGGCATTTTCGCGATCATACGCATGGACGCGACCATGCGCTGCTTGGGATCGTTGATGTCAGTGGAGTCGTGATAAAAGGCGGCAAGCGCGCCGACCGCAGCCACCATGACCGCCATGGGATGAGCATCGCGGCGGAAGCTTTGGAAGAACCGCGTCATCTGCTCATGGACCATGGTGTGGTGGATGACACGCTTGTCGAAATCGCTCTTCTGCGACGTCGTGGGCAGCTCACCGTAGAGCAGCAGATAGCAGGTCTCGAGGAAATCGCCTTTTTCCGCGAGTTGCTCGATCGGATAACCGCGATATTCGAGTACGCCTTCGTCACCATCGATATAGGTGATCTTGGATTGGCAGCTGCCGGTGGACGTGAATCCCGGGTCGTAAGTAAACAAGCCGGCCTGCGCGTAAAGCTTGGCGATGTCGATGACATCCGGTCCGACCGTGCCACTCAGGACGGGGAACTCGTAACTCTTATTCTCGACCGTCAACGTTGCGGTTTTTGTGCTCGTTGCGTTCATCGTGAAGCCCCCCCGATGAGATCGTTGCGGATCGCCTGGTCTCTCGATGAGGAGACTAGTCGGCCGTTACAAAGCGCCGCGCAAAGGGGTATCGTATTGCTATGTGCACCGCAAGATCGCCAAAAATCGGATGGTGGGCGTTACGGTGAACTTTGATCGCCAAGCCGAGCCAAACACGTCTCTTTTCCGAGCGTAGCGAGGACGTCGAATATGCCGGGCGATGTCGTTCGACCGGTCAACGCGATTCGAAGCGGCTGCGCGATAGCGCCGAGTTTGAGATTGTTTTGTTCAGCAAAAGTCCGCATCGCGGCTTCGGTCGTTTCCGCGCTCCACGAAGTAACCGATTCAAGGACCGCGCGAAGCCTTCCGATCAGTGTGCGTATCTCCGGCGTCAGCAACGCGGCGGCTTTGGATTCCATCGTCAAAGGTCGATCTGCGAAGATAAATCGAGCGCCCTCGATCAATTCGATCAGGGTTTTGGCCCGCTCTTTGAGTCCCGGCATCGCGCGCAGGAGTTGCGCTCGTGTAACCTCGTTGAGTTTCGGCTTGATGTCCGTTCCGCGCGGAACGTAATCGAGCGCATTCTCGAACAAGGTCACCAGAGCACGATCGTCACAACTGCGAATATAATGGCCGTTGAGGTTTTCGAGTTTGGCAAAGTCGAAGCGTGCAGCGGAGCGTCCAATGGCAGACAGATCGAACGCGTCGATCATTTCCTGTGTGGAGAAGATCTCCTGATCGCCATGGCTCCAGCCGAGCCGAACCAGATAGTTGCGAAGTGCCACCGGTAAATATCCCATCGCGCGATAGGCATCGACTCCCAAGGCGCCGTGACGCTTGGAAAGCTTCGAGCCGTCGGGGCCATGGATAAGCGGAATGTGGGCCATCGTCGGGAGAGACCATCCAAGGGTATCGTATATCTGCTTCTGGCGGGCTGCATTGATGAGGTGGTCGTCGCCGCGAATGATGTGTGTCACGCCCATGTCGCGGTCGTCGACAACGACGGCGAGCATGTAGGTCGGCGTGCCATCGCCGCGCAGCAGCACGAGGTCATCGAGGTTCTCGTTCTGCCAAACAATGCGTCCCTGAACTTGATCCTCGATCACGGTTTCACCGGTCAGAGGCGCCTTGAGGCGAATGGTTGGCTTGACGCCTGGCGGTGCTTCGGACTCGTCGCGATCGCGCCAACGGCCGTCGTAAAGCTTGGCACGACCTTCGGCCCGCGCCTTCTCGCGCATCTCGGACAGCTCTTCCGGCGTTGCATAACATCGGTAAGCCTTGCCTTCGGCGAGCAACTGCTCAGCGATCTCGCGATGGCGCGCAACGCGGGAAAACTGGTACACGACTTCGTCGTCCCACTCGATACCCAGCCACTTCAGCCCGTCAAGGATCGCATCGATGGCCGCCGGCGTGGAACGCGCGCGATCGGTGTCCTCGATCCGGAGCAGCATCATGCCGCCGTGCTTGCGCGCATAGAGCCAATTGAACAGCGCAGTTCGCGCCCCCCCGATGTGAAGAAAGCCGGTCGGTGACGGGGCGAAACGGGTGACGACGGGTGCGGTCATTTTTGGTGGATCTGACACTTCGGAAGAGGGTATCGGGATTCGCATGAACGGCTAACTGGCCTGCTTCGCGGCGTCAATGTAGTGAAGGGATATTTTGTCCGTTTCTATCTCTACGCGGAACGCCGGGACGGCGCCGTTTCCCAGTTTGCCGGTATCTCAGCCCTTGGCGGCTGCGCGTGGATTTGGCACATAGGCCCGGAGTGAAAGGCACACAATGACCGACGAATCGACTGCGGAAGCGGGCCGGGATTTCATACGCGATATCGTGGCCGCTGACCTTGCGTCCGGAAAGCACAAGAGCATCGTCACCCGGTTTCCGCCGGAGCCGAATGGCTATTTGCATCTCGGGCACGCCAAATCGATCTGCCTGAATTTCGGCATTGCCGATGATTTCGGCGGACGTTGCCATCTCCGCTTCGACGACACCAATCCGACCAAGGAGGAGCAGGAATACATCGACGCGATCCAGCGCGACGTCCGCTGGTTGGGCTTCAATTGGGGAACACACCTCTATTATACCTCGGACTATTTCGAACAGCTCTACGCCTGGGCGCAGCACCTCATTCGCGCAGGAAAGGCCTATGTCGACGATCAGACACAGGAGGAGATCCGCCAGGCTCGCGGTACGCTGACCGAACCTGGCAGACACAGCCCGTTCCGCGACCGGCCGACTGATGAGAATCTTGACCTGTTCGCGCGGATGCGGGCCGGAGAATTTCCCAATGGCGCGCGGGTACTGCGTGCGAAAATCGACATGGCGTCCGGCAACATCAACCTGCGCGATCCCGTGCTCTACCGGATTCTACACGCCCATCATCCGCGCACGGGAAACACGTGGAACATCTACCCGAGCTACGATTTCGCCCATGGACAGTCCGACTCGATCGAACACATCACGCATTCCGTCTGCACGCTGGAGTTCGAAGATCATCGGCCACTCTATGACTGGTTTCTCGACAATCTTCCGGTGCCGTCGCGACCGCATCAGTACGAATTTGCACGGCTCAACGTCACGTATACGCTTTTGTCGAAGCGGGTGCTGACCGAACTGGTTCGCGGTGGTCACGTTGCGGGCTGGGACGATCCTCGCATGCCCACGCTTGCGGGCCTCCAGCGGCGCGGTGTGCCGGCTGAGGCGCTGCGAGAGTTCATCAAGAGGATTGGCGTTGCGAAAGCGAACAGTACCGTCGATGTCGGAATGTTCGATTTCGCCGTTCGAGAGGCTCTCAACAGGAACGCGCCGCGTCGCATGGCCGTGTTGCGTCCACTCAAGGTCGTGATCGAGAATTATCCGGAAGGCCAGAGTGAGGAGCTTGAGGCAGTGAACCATCCCGATGATCCCTCGCAGGGCACCCGATGGATGCGGTTCGGGCGCGAGATTTATATCGAGCAGGAAGATTTCATGGAAAATCCGCCGAAGAAGTTCTTCCGCTTGTCGCCGGGCAAGGAAGTGCGGCTGCGATATGCGTATTTCATCACATGCCGCGATGTGGTGAAGAACTCCGCGGGTGAAGTGCTCGAACTCCGCTGCACCTACGATCCGGCGACCAAAGGTGGCAATGCGCCTGACGGCCGAAAGGTGAAGGCCACAATGCATTGGGTGAACGCGGCGGACGCCGTGCCGGCCGAGATCAGACTTTACGGTCATCTGTTCGATACCGAGCAGCCCGACGCGGCGAACTTCGTATCCCAACTCAATCCGCAATCGCTTCAAACTCTGTCCGGCTGCATGGTTGAGCCCGCTCTCGCCCGAGAGGATGACGGAGGTTCAGTGCAGTTCGAACGGCAGGGCTATTTCTGCCGGGATAAGGATTCGTCTCCCGGCAGCCTTGTGTTCAACCGGACGGTCGGCCTGCGCGACACCTGGGCCAAGGTTGCGGCGACCGGCTCCTGATTTCGCCGGTATTCCGTATCCGTTCCACTGTTCGCCGTGCAGCCTCTTCCGCTAGCATCGCCGCGAGGGCGTGAAGGGGCAGCCGGATGGCGGAGCGGGGCAGGGCTCGCGATCGGAGGGGAGGGTACGCAGGAACGTGGCCGACGCGGCAAGCCGTCGCTGCTCCTTCACAAACGCCTTCGGGCACCTTACCGGCAATGGTGGCGCGGCTGCGAGCCTGGGCTGGCGCGGAAGCGGCAGCCGGCCAACTCTTGCCGTGGGTACCGGTGGCATTTGGCACAGGTATTGCGATCTATTTTTCGGCCGATCACGAGCCCGTTCTCTGGGTTGTCTCCGCGACCGCCGTAGCTCTGTTTGTGGTGGCGCTGCTCTTGCGCCGGCATCGGATGTTTGCCGCCGCTGTCATGGTCGCGGCGGTCGCCGCAGGATTTGCCGTCGCCACGATCAAGACGGCCCAGGTTTCCCACGTTGTCCTGACGCGGCCGATGTACACGCCCTTGCTCCAGGGCTTCGTCGAAACCAGCGAGGTGCGCGAGCGGACCGATAGATTTGTTCTGCGCGTCGTTCGGATGGATAATCGGCGGTCGCACATCAAGCTCGATCGCGTGCGGCTGTCGGTCAGGAAGGGTGCCGCGCCCGCCGTTGGGAGCTTCGTGGAGTTGAAAGCGCGATTGCAGCCGCCGCTTACGCCTGTACGGCCAGGAAGCTACGACTTCGCCCGCGATATGTATTTTCATGGCATTGGCGCGTCCGGCTTCGTCATGGGCACCATCAAGACCGTGAGCCCTCCGCATGGTGGTGGGCTCGCGTTGCGCTATGCCGCGCTGATGCAGGAGTTGCGCGATACCATCGACGCCCGCATCCGTCTTGTTCTCAGCGACGACTCGCGGGCCATTGCCACCGCGCTTCTGACCGGACGGCGCGACGCCATCACGACGCCGGTTAATGAGGCGATGTTCATTTCGGGATTGGGCCATGTGCTTTCGATTTCCGGCTAGCATATAGCCTAACGCGTCACGAATATTCAGGGCGCGTCATAATCCGCAGATATCAATGGCTTAGCGGGTATCAGCACGTGACTGTTCGTGTCGCGAAGGGCCACAATTGGTCATTCTAGGCGTCCCAGATGCTTCCCATATGCTTCCCCGCGGCCGATAAGGACTGCTTCCCATGATCGCTATTGCGAAAGGTCAAAGGTGGACTGACGCCTCCGTCCGGAAACTGACGGCGCCAGTCGGAGCGGCCGACTACATTCGCTGGGATCCCGAGCTTCCCTCATTCGGAGTGCGCCTACGGCGCGGGAAGGCCACCTACGTCGCGCAATACCGGATTGGCCGGAAGCAGCGCCGGGAGAGCCTCGGTGATGTCAGGAAGGTCAATCTGGCGGATGCCAGGCAGGCGGCGCGGACGCGATTTGCCCAGGTTGTGCTAAATATCGATCCAGGCGCGGCGCGGACCCGCCTGAAGGCTGAGCAGACCGCGGCTAGGGACACTTTCCTGCAGGCCGCCACGGACTACTTGGCAGCCCGAAAACCGAAAATGAGGCCGAACACCTACGTCGGGGCGGATCGGTACCTGATCAAGCATTGCGTCCCGCTGCATAAAAAGGGCGTGTCAGCGGTCACCTTTGAGGACATCGCCGACCTGATCCGGGACTTGGTGAAAGAACGTGGGGAGACGTCGGCCGCGCGAGCCCGCAGTACGCTGGGGGCGTTCTTCAAGTGGGCCATGCAGCAAGGTCGAGCGAAAGGCAATCCCACGATCGGCACCGCAAACCCGCTCGAAGGCAGGGAGCCGCGGGACAGGGTTTTGAACGACGACGAAATCAGGCTGATCTGGCATCATGCCGGAGAGGATGACTTCGGTCGGATTGTTCGGCTGCTCTTTTTGACCGGTTGCCGGCGCGACGAAATCGGGTGTCTCCGGTGGCCGGAAATCGATCTGGTTGCCGGCAAGATCACGCTGCCGAAGGAGCGGGTAAAAAATAAACGCGCTCACGTGCTGCGGTTGCCGACCACGGCGCTCGATATACTGACGGCAGTGCCGCGGAGGTTTGCTCGGGAGATGGTCTTCGGTGGCGGAGAGAACGGCTTCTGCGCGTGGAGCTACAGCACCATCCGCCTCAATAGTGCCATCACAACGACGATCGGGAAGCCTCTGCCGCCGTGGCGCTTGCATGACATTCGCAGGACTGTGCGAACGCGCCTCGGCAAGCTTGGCGTGCTCCCGCACATTGCTGAGCTGGTGCTAAACCACGTTGGTCACAAATCAGGGATCGGCGGCATTTACGATCGTCATTCCTATGAGGTCGAGATAGGTGAGGCGTTGCGGATTTGGGAGGCACATCTCATTGAGATTGTGGGCTCGGTCGATAACGTGGTTTCTTTGCGGCGTAGTGAGGTCTGACTATGCTTGCACCACCCATCGGTTTTATTCCCCTCAGAGTTGCCCTCGACATTATCCGGGCTAAGCTTCCGCCAAAGGTCGATGCCGAGCGCGAGATCGCGGAAGCTTGTCACGGCGGAAAGCTGAAAGCGGCCTATCGCACATGGGACGGCGGCGCCGATGATCTCGATCCAAAAATTTGGTGGCGTCAGCGTTGGCGAGAGTTTTTCGAGCACGGGACCGTAGATCTCGAGTTGCCACTGATTGACGATAATGGGAGGCCCATGCCCGATGGGCGCACCGGCAAGTGGTTCACCGCGAAAGGGTGCACAAGGGAAATTTTTATCACCAGCGATAGTCTCGCTGCGTTCCTAGCTGAAATTCCACCGCTACCGCCAATCGACAGCCCGAAAGCAAAACGAGGTCCCAAGGCCGGCACGCTAAATCGTGTGGTGGCCGAGATGCAGCAAGATTTGATGGTCGGGAAAATTACGGTTGATGGCCTAAGGGCCGAGCCGGAGAAGGCGCTCGCAGCTCGCTATGGTGGCGTGTCTCGCGACACAGCGCGAAAGGCGCGGATCTGCGCGACCTCTGGAGCCGTGTCGAAACCTGCCCGCAAATAGTCGGCTAACGACAAATAGCGACACTCGGAAATCGCTGAATACTCCCTCAGCATCTTAGATGCTCAAGGAGAGTGTTTCGTGACTGACGACCTCGCGTTATCTGACCTCCGGATTTTGTCTTTTGATGAATGGTGCCGCCTCAACGGCTTTAGTCGTAGCACCGGCCAACGCTTGATGCGGGACGGCAAGGGACCAAAGTTCGTACGAATCTCAACCCGCCGCATCGGAGTTGCCCTCGGCGAAAATCGCCGCTGGCTCGCGGCGCGGTCTGAAGAGACGGCGGCTTGATCATGGGAGCCCGCAAACCCGAACTCGCTGAGCCGGTCGTGGTCAATCGGTTCTTTTCGAATCGCCGCAAAGACGTGATCACCACAACGCTTCAGTCCTATAAGGGATGCAACTTAATTGACCTTCGCAAGTTCGTCGCGAATCGCGAAGGGATCTCAGTCCCGACATCGAAAGGAATCACCGTCAAAGTTGCGCGCCTGCATGATCTTAAGAAAGCGATCGATGCAGCGGTGATTAAAGCAACCGAGCTCGGTCTCCTCGATGACAGCGAGGCCGAATAATGGATGCGGCAGCCGAATTTGGTCAGGCAGCCGCTGTCCTGCGTTGGTTCACTGACATGCAGTGGCTCGACAAACGCATCGCTATCGACTGCCTGCAAGCGCTTGCGGAGTCCGCTGGTGTTGTCGACGAACTCGGTCATGACGAGGTGCAGCGTCGAGTTGCTGATGCTTTCGCGCCGACGGAGATGATGGAATTCGACTGCGACGCGCTACTCGTCATGCAGTGGAAGTTGGCCGACCCGCGAGACCGCTGGCGGCGCCCCGGCGAGTTGCCGGAGAACCGCAAGACTTTGCCGGCGAAGTATCGGACGCCGCAATCGACCGTCGACGCGTTCAAATTCATTGTCCGCACCGGGAGCGCGGATGATCTCGCAGCATGGCTGCGCAGGCATCCAGATGATGCACCGGCGCTTGTCGGATTACTCGAGGCTGCCTGATGTTGGACTCCGTAAATCGCGCAATGGCGCTCCAGGTTTTTGAGGAGCTTGGATACAGGCGGGACGGCGCGCCTCGCGACGAAGAGCTGCCGGTGGATCCCTACGAGGATATCGGTCCTCAGGATGACATCCCGCCGGTCGATAACTTCGAGGCATACGGAGAGGCACCGCCCGAAATTGCTAATGATCAACCGGCGGGGGCTACGGCCCGCTATGCCACAATCACGTCGGCAGCATGGAAGGGCACCGAGTCCGAGGAGCAGCGTTGGCTGGCTGGTGGCCGGGTTCCGAGCGGTGACCTGACCATCCTGTCAGGGAATGGTGGTAGCGGCAAAACCGAGATCATCAGCCAACTGCTGGTTTACGTCGCCGCGGAGCTTCAGGACTGGCTTGGCTGCTTGATTGAGAACGGCGGCGCGCTTGTTCTCTCATGCGAGGAGCCCGAGCATAACATCCGCGATCGTGTCGAGCGGATATGCCGGCACCGCGGCATTGATCCTTACAATCTGCCCAACCTGCACATGTTGTTTCCAGACCTTGAGAGCACTTGGCTGGTGCACGCCAACAAAGACGGCCGGTTGTCGCGGGCGCCACTGCTGGACTGGCTGGAGGCTTGGATCAGAAATAGTAAGCCGCGCCTGGTTGTAATCGACAACATTGCCGCGGTGTTCGATGGCGAGGCCATCGCGCGCCGCCAAGTTCGGGCCTTTCTCGCCATGCTGCGAAAGATTGCCCGCGAGCATGACGTCGCTATCGTGTTGCTTGATCACCCATCGGTGCGCGGCATGGCCGACGGCAGCGGGACCGCGAACTCGGTGGACTGGCGCAACAGCGTACGGTCGATGCTCCACCTCAGCGACCCGGACAAAGACGATCCGGATCAGCGCACGCTCACCGTCACCAAGAGCAACTATGGCCGCACCGGCGAGAAGGTGACGCTCCGTTGGAACGGGCTGACATTCACGACCACCTTGGCCGGCTCAGCGTCACCGTATCGGGCTGCGGTCGATCGTGACGTGGATGAACGGTTCCTGCGGCTTCTCGACAGATTTACTGCCGAAGGCCGTTTCGTTCGCTGCACCACCGGATCGGGATACGCGCCAGCCGCATTCGAGCGTCATGCGGAGGCGAACGGTGTGAAGTCGAGGGCATTTGCGGCTGCAATGGAGAGGCTGTTCGCAGCCGGCTCCATCGTTGTCGTGGACGGTAAGCGGTCGAAGCACATCGCGAGGGCTGATCGATGAGCATGCAGACGCCCCTACAAACGCACCCGCAAGACGACAGACGCCCCTACAAACGCCCTAACAATCGCCCATGCGGACGGTTGCAAGCGCCCCTACAAACGGGTGCACACGTCTCCCCCACACCCCCTAGCGCGTCTGCAACGCTTGACGCGGCCTTGGTGGCCGCTGGCGTTTCGCCCGCTTGGAAGGGAAGCGCAGAAGGACATCAGTGTCAGCGTGTGTGCGATAACTGCCGCGCGACCAATATCCTCGTGAGCATTATCCCGCCGGCCATGGGCGCGAGTAACGTGTTATTCGCGTTAGCTTCTGGCCCCCACGCGGCGCACCTATTGCTTCCCGGCGAACGCAGCCCGAGGTCATCGGACTGGAAAGACTGCGCTTTCGACGCGTCGCCTCATTTCCCATCGTCATCGGCACGGTGTGGCGGGTGTCGTTCGGCGGGCAAGAGCGCTCGCGATATGGCTGGATTTCTCCATTGGCTTGGGTTTTCCAGCAAAAACACCCGGGTAGGGGGTGGTGGCAGGAAAAAACCAGGCCTGTCCTCATATTCGATGTCTCCTTCCTGTTTCGCGCCGGCTTCAAAAAAATAGCGGCGGCCGTTTTTGAACATCCGAGGCTGATCGATGGCTGAAGTTCTGATCCGTAGCACCGAGGATTTGGTTGCGGCGTGGCGCGCGCGCATTCGCGAGCTTGGCATTACGCATCAGACGGTGGATGCAATCGCCGGCTGGGCTGACGGGTACTGTTCGAAATTGATGTGCGGCATGAAGAAGCCAGGCGGACTGTCGATTTCGTTGATGAATGCTGCGCTTGGTCTCGGGTTCGTTGCCGTTGTCGACGAGATACAGGCGGATCGCGTTCGCGGTCAGTGGGAAAAACGAAAGCGCCCGCTATTCGATCCGACGCACTCAGGGACGTTGCTCATGGATTGTGTTCGTGGCGAACATCCAAGCAGCGAAAGGATGGGCCATGAGCGAAATTTGTGTGATGTCGGTTCACCTACCGAAGGAACTCCGCCAAAAGCTGGAAGCTAAAGCGAAGGCGACGGATCGGTCGCTGGCCGCGGTTGTGCGAGTGCTGCTCAACCAGGCGCTGAAACAGCAGCACGATGAGGTAGCTGCATGAGCGAACCAATTCCGCAGCGCGCGCCGCCTATCGCCGAGAAGCTTGAGGCCGCAAGGTCCGTGCTTGCGGCGCTCGAAGGTGAGCTTGCCCAGCATGTCCTCGACGCCGCGGAGGGGTCTCCCGGATCGGCGAAACGCCTCGCTGAATTGCGGTCGCAACTCGCAACGAGCGAAAGTGCTGTCGCAGAGCTTGAGAAGGCTCTTGAGCTTGCCCGCCGGATTGATCGTCAGGCAGTCGCCGGCGCAGCGACCGAGATGCGCGCCGCACAGTTGATAGCCTTCAAGGCTGCTATGGCGACCCGCGACCACGCCATGTCTCGGACGTTGGAAGCGGCCGCGGCGATGGCAATTGCCTACGGCGAGTATTCGGAAGCGACTTTGACGGCATCGGCCGCGATTCCGACAGGCACGGTCATGCCTGCAATGAACATGGGACCGAACGGCCTATTCGGCGCTGCCTTCGGGCAGTGCGAGCGGCTGCTCTTGACGGAGCTTTTCCGATTGGCGCCACGACGCGCTGACGGTAGCGGCACGCTTTTGTTGCCTTTCGCAAAGCCATCGGCTGAAGCCTTCCGCAATCACCCGGAAAAAATACCGGCTGCGGTTGAGGAATTCATGCGGGCAAGCGATGCAATCGTTCGCGACATCGAGCGCCAGGTCGAGAAATTTGACCAAGCCGCTATGCGCGCAGCGCTGACTGAGCAGCCACAAGAGGCCCTCGCATGACCAGCGAGAATCTTACCGGTCTGACGATGACCGAATGCGCCAGCGCCTGCAACGCCGACCGTTGCGCCCTAACCGGACTCGCGAGGTGTTGTCATCCTTGCACGAGCGGATTGCCGATCGAGCGGCTGAGCGATCCGATCGTTATGGCCGGTTTTACTGACGCGTGCGCGGCCATCGGCGTTGCGAACACCTATCTCGGGAGGACACGATCGTGAGCGAACAGCAAGAGCAAGCTTCGATATCCGCTGACGAAGCGACTGCACGTCTCGCGACGCTGACCTCGGATGACGCATGGCGTGACCGCTTCCTGGAGTCTGGCGCTGCCGAGGTGAAGGAATTTCACGAGCTAAACCAAATCATCGTCAAGGGCGATCCCGTTGAAGCCGCAATGGCCGGCATCCTCGACAGCCCCGACGTTCCTTCGTCGCAGAGCAAGCTGCTGGCCGGCACGGTCGACATGCTGCGAGCGGCTGGGATCGCGGATCCCATTGTACGTGACTTCATCGAGGGTCAAGGCGTTACTGCTGCCGAGATGAAGCTCGTCGAAGGCTGGAAACAGCGGCAGATGGCAGACAGCTCCTTTGTCGAGCGGTACCTCTCCGGCGATGCCGAGGCACGGCGGCTCATGACCATCGCCAACAGCGTGATCGCCACCGGTATCAAGAAGGAAAAGCAATCATGATCTACGAAGTCCGATGCGTGAATCCTCGAACCAACGAAGAGCGTTCGATCACTGTCAAGGCCGATCCTCCTGCGGCTGGCGTTTGCATCCAGACATACGCACAGAAGCTTGCGAAGCCGATTCTGCCGGCCGGCTACCTACCGATCGGCAACGGCGTCCGTCCCTTGCCGCAATAGGACGTTCCGAACATGATCAATCTCGGCCTCAACCACGTCAGCAGCCTGGACAATCCAGCACCCACCGCACCGCGCAGCGGCTTCGAGCACCTCATGGAGCTCGTTGCTTTCTTTAACAACACTGATGCCGTCAAATCGCGCATCACCGAAATTTTCGACGCCGCCTCTGAAGCCCAGGAAGTGATCGCCTCGGCCGATAGTATCAAGGATGAAATCGCCCAACAGCGTCTCGCTCTGCAAGACGAGAGAACTGCTTTCGAAACGAGCATGGAAGCAGAGAAGAAGGCCTTCGAGCGGGCGTGCAAGTCGCGCCAGCACGATCTCAACCTCCGCGAGCGCGAAATCGAAAAGCTCCACAAGGCGGCGGAGGACGATCGCGTCAAGGCTGCGGAAATCACGGCGGACCTGGAACGACGTGTTGATGCCTTGAAAGCTGCCGCCGCTTCTTCAGCACTCTAGTTCGCACTTGTGTTTGAAGTTTCTTGAGCTCCAGCGCGCATGGCAAGCGCCGCATCCGGTGTAGGACCGAACCGGTGGAGATTCGGTCCCATTTTTTGCTGGTTGGAAACGTAAATGAGAGATTCGGAGACAACCATTGTTGGCCTCAAGCGAGAGCTCAAGGCGACCCGCGCGAGGGCCCGCGAGTTAAGGGGACAGAATGAGGGCTGGCGCCGCGTCGCACAGACGTTGCGAAAGCTGGCAGGCTTGGACGAAGCTAGGTTCAAAAATCTGCTCTCGTCGGAATCTCTGCCTAGTGAATGAGTAGGCTGCGTTCGCCCAGAACGTTTCGGTTGAGCTTCCGTTACCAGCTTCGCCTCTGAGACATTGGCGAAAAACCGTCTTTCCAGCGACTGCACTGATTGCAGCCGAGCCCGTCAGGGCAATCGGAAAGACGCCAATGTTTCGCCGCCACTCAATTGTCGCGACTCTCATCCTCGCTCTGCAGCCGGCACTCGCCGCTGCTCAGCAGCAGACCTTGCCGCCGAACTCTGTCGTGGGGAGACTCGGGATAAGCGCCGGCCCGGCGCAGGCGATCCCGATCCCGCAGCTTCTCAAGAACGTGATCGGGCCGAATAGCATTCCGAACTCGGCGCTGGCTCAGATGCCGGCTGCCACGTTCAAGTGCAATCCGTCGGTTTCGACCGCGGATGCTCAGGACTGCACGATCCAGGGGCTGCCGTTCACGGCGAGCCCGGACACGAATAACGACCGCGTGCTGCTGTACAATGCGGGCACCGGCACGTTCTACACCACGTCCCCTGGCAACCTCGCGGCGGGCGGCACGGCAGGCGTTACCTCGCTCGGGTCGCTTACCGGTGTCATTGGCCTAGCCAACGGCCTGAAGGTCACTGGATCGGATATCGATCTCAATCTCGGCAACGGCCTTTCCACGTCCGGCGGGACTCTCGCTGCCTCCCTCGGCGCCGGTCTCACGTTCTCAGGTAGCAACATCGCTTGGACCTCATCGACCGCGCCTTACACGAGCGCGCGAACCGGCGGTGTCTCGCAAACTGTTCAGAGCCGCTTCGATAGCGGCATCCTCTATTCGGCTGACTTCGGAACGGCGTGCGACGGCTCGACCAACGATGGCGTGGCGATGGACAAGTTCCTCGCCGCTGTCGCCGTATCTCCGTCCAAGACGGGCATCGTGACGGGGACGTCGACGACTTCCGTATGCAACATGAACACGAGCCAGTTTCAGGTTCGCCCCGGCACCACGATCATGTGTAGCCGTGGCGTCACGCTCAAGTTCAACCGCGCTGGCTCGCTTGTCGTTCCTTACGGTCATGCCTCTGGCCGAACCTATCAGGGTGTATTCAAGGGCTGCACGGTCGACGGGTCGTCGGTGGTTGGGTCAATAGGCGTTTATCTTTTTGATACCTCCGATTGGGTCGTCGAAGACACGGTTATCGCGAACGTCGACACCGGACTTTATATCGGGGGCAATATCGCCGCATACTATAATCGAGTTACGAATGTTGTCGCGCGCGACATTAGGCTAGACGGGTACTATCTGGACCCGGTCGCCAACTCCAATACTTTAGTAGGCGACCGGGTCACGAGCCTTGGGCAATACGGTTTCTACTGCCGCGGCAACCAGAACACGTTCGTCGGAGTGCAAATCGAGACCGGGTTCTCCGAAGCCTTTACCACTGATGGAAATTGTATCGGCTCGACGATATCCGGGATTCGCATGGAAAACGGTGGGACCGGAATCCATCTCGTTTCCGGCGCAAATTACAACACCGTCGTCGGGGCCTATTGTCAGGCGTTGAGCGGCACGAGCTACATCAACAGCGGCACCGGCAACAGCAAGACCGGGGGCAACTGCTGAGTTGGGCAGGATGGCCGTTGCGCGGTGCGCAACGGCCGGCCCCGATATCGACCCGCGAGGTCGCCAATGTGCCGTCAACAGGGCTGAGCTCAAGCGAGCGCGCGAAACAATTATCTCGTGACGATCACTTCGGAGGCTGACGCTCCGGCGAGTTGATCCAGTTGTAAAGTTCTGTGGCTTGGTCGGCCTGGGCGATTTTCTTGAGCAGTGCATCTTGCTCTGGCCCCGGCGCCATCGTCGCTGCTTGCTCCCGCACCTCACCGGCCCAGGCGGTAAGGCGATCCACGAGAGTAAGTTGCTTCAAACCATGACGCTTGGCCATCGCCGCACCTCCACCGTTTGAACCGACGGAAATTCTAGTGCCGAACTTTTCCCGCGCGAGCTATTTCTTGGTTGAGCTGCCAATTCGGGGGTGTGGTGGATCGTCTCGCTGAGCGAGTTCGGGGTCCACCCGTCTATTCGCCAAGCGTAGCAGCGTTCCCTTGGGAAACCCGCCGGCGGGGGTGGTAAATCTCACCGGCGGGAGTCGATGGATCGAACGGAGGACGCCGTCCGTCCAAGGGTCAATGTTAGGAATGAGGGGACGTTCCTATCCGGGAATGCCAATCGCTTCATATCCTGCGTCCGTCAGGACGAGCTTATCGTCATCCACGGTGACCAACCCGAGCTCTGCAAGGGACCTCAAATCATCGCTCGAGGGCGCGATCAGCTTTAAGCGACCCGCTCGAATGTCTCGCAGCACCCAGCGAAGCCTAATCGCGATGTCAACCGGGAGATCGTAAAGAGATCTCGGCTCCGCCGGTGGGCTTTTGCCCTCATCGTCACTCATCGGATCCCCTTGCGCGTCCTCGGCAGCGCCTTATCCACCAGCGTCAAAATCATCTCGATGTGCTTTTGCGCTAAGTCCATGTCGGTGCTGTCCTGCGCGGCGCGAGCCAATGTCTTGATGTGCTGCAAGGCTTTGACGGAATCGATGGGAGGTTCATTATCGACCGGGGAGGGTAGTTCCCGCCTGCGCGCCTTTATTAGGCTCTTAATGTGGATCAAGGCTCTACGTTCGTTCATCTCGTCCCCTGTGCTGCCCCATCAACGCTTCGGAGCCCTACATCCCGCGGCTTCGGCTTCTTTCTCTGAGCAGAACCAGTGCCGGTCTGGCTTATCCATCGTCATCTTCGCGTACCAGCGATCACCGGTAAGGTGATAAATGCATTCGCCGTCGTGCACGCCGGCCTTGATGGTGCATGCCGGATCGGGAGCGTCCTGTGACGACATCCCTTCCAGCCAGAGCTTTTGAGCAGTCGCTGGCACTGAGATGGAGCCGAGAATGACGGTCTGTTCGCTCCGGGATCGCCAGTCCCATGGGGCGATAAACGCGCCCGACCAAAGTCCGGCGTGTATGTCACGGGACCATGATTCATCGGCGACATAGCGGTTGGAATAGCTAACGAATGCGAGTGCCCATCCGTTCTGGACGATCCATTGATTGATGTCCTGGCTACCGATGGAGCAAAAAGCGAGCGACCGATCATAGCGATCACGACCCTCGACTTCACAGGACCAAGGCCGATTCTTGGAGAAGGCCGAGAGAGCATCGCGCGCAGCGATGCCACATGCCCATTTCTCACCTTGGGCATCCAGACACAGCTGGTCCGATTCCGGGGCATCGATACCCTGAAGCCGGATCTTTTTCCCTCCAATATCAACGGTATCACCGTCGACAATGCGCGGCTCGCCGACGATGGTCTCAGCGTGAGCTGATATGCCAGATAGACAGAGAAATCCCGCCAAACTAGTGGCAGCGACCGTGTGTGACAGGGTGAACATAGGTACCGCCTGGGTGGGTGTTTAGGAGATCTAGGTCCGGGCTCAACTGTCCGCTTTTTTCTTTTTCGGTGGCGAGTGCGGCTCGGCAGCCTCACGAGCGAGGCGCTCTTCTCGTAGACGCTCCCGGTTTTTCGCGAATGCCTCCGCGGCATTCTCGTGCTCGGCCATTGCCACTCTTGCGTCGGCCTTCCGTAGCACTTTGCGGGCTGCACGCTCCTCTTTCGAAGGGAGCTTGCGTCGTTCAAACTCCTCGGGCTTCTTCATTTCATTTGCCCTTTTTTAGACCAAGCTCGACAAAGCGGCGGCGGGCTTTGGAGCATCCGCTTGAACTGAATTGGCTGATAAAAATCGGTGATTGGTAAGTCCCCACTCTGTAGTGGAAGGCCGAGGAGGTTCTGGCATAACGGCCCCTGTACTACCGGCGGCCTATCTTGCATTTCCTCACAGCTTAAGGCTGTACTCGCATTTCAATGTTTTGGGGATGACTAAAGTGGCAATTGGTACTGTGAAGTGGTTCAACGATCAAAAGGGCTATGGCTTTATTCAGCCCGAGGACGGCGGCAAGGACGTGTTCGTCCATATCTCGGCCGTGGAGAAGGCTGGCTTCAACGGCCTGGCAGAGGGCGCCAAGGTGTCTTACGAGATCATTTCGGACCGGGGCAAGGAGAGCGCAGGCAACCTGCGGATAGGTTAGTGAGCTGAGCCGGATGTACGCTCGCTCGCGATGTGGATGGCCCGGGCATTGCTTCGGGCCATTTGCTTTTTCGCCGGGAGCGCCAACTTGCAAACTCAGCCCCGCTTCTGCGGGGTTTTCTATTCCGGGTCCCGCGGATGCAGCGCCTTCTCCACGATCGTCAGGATCATCTCTAAGTCGTGCCGCATGACGACAGGGTCTGCGCTCTCTAGAGCAGCGCAAACCAGTGCTTGGATTTCGGCCAATGCCTTCCAAGGGTCTATAGTCGGCTGGTTGTCATTCATCAAATCCACCTGTGCCGTAGCGGTCAGTTCGCTCTGGCACTACCAAAAGCTTAAAAAATGCGAACGAGACCAGGCCGATGACGAACCCGAGAACTTGACGCTCACCAAAGTACTCGCCAATCAGCGCACCAACGAAACCGCAAATAACTATACCGAAGAGCCAAATGAAGAACGTTTTCATAAATTCACTTCGCTCCCCAATCACACGACCTCCAACGTCAACGCTTCGGCGGCCTGCATCCCGCGGCCCCGCTTTGCCCAGCCCAATCAGACTCGGTCGTGTTCTTTTACGAAAACGACCTGAGCGTTTCGTGCTTGCCAAGAGGTAGGCGCGATATTTAACCCATTATCTCGGCGCCTGAAGGCCTGGGGATGACAGCCACTTGTCCATGTGGGACGCTGTTTCAGCCTGTCGGGCCTCTCGGATTAGCCGCTCTCGCTCAACGCCGGGCTGAGTACCGCGCGCCTCTTTTCGTAGACGCTGAGCTTCGTCGTTGAGACGTTGATAGAGCGATTTTGGATTCGGACGAAAGCGAGATCGAGTCTGCATGGCGTGGCTCCTTTGTTGGCAGAAGGCGGAATCGCAACGCTTTCAGTCACCGATAAATGCAGAGGTCCGGGCAGCGAAGCGATGGCGAGCGCTGATAACGGTTCAAGCACCGTCATATGCGGCGTTGTGACGAGAACTCGAATCAGGGGAGGAGTTGACGCGTTAGCTGCACGGATTGGATGCTTCGGTCGTCCACCGAGCGTTGCACTTGGTGCAGTGCCATTCGTTAGCGACGATATGAGGCGAATACCGCGAGTTCACGGGTGCTGTTACAGCATTCCCACAAGCGCAGGTATCAGTCCCTTCGGGGCGTGATCTTCGGAGGGGTATTTCACGAGCGACGCGATTTGCCCATCTGCGTTCCGAACTTCTCTGAAGATGAATCGGATAGACCATGGCGTACATAGCTTGCTCCCTTCGTGGGCGGGAGCACAGGAGCGTCTCTCTGTCGCCAGTGCCGGTTGGTTAGCGTGCTGGCAATAATAACTATATGGGCAGTCCCACCGGTCATAACTAGAGCCGCACAACAATACTTAGAAAGAAAAGAAGTGGTTGAGTTTGACGGGCAGAGATTCCGTCGCGGAAGGCTGCACCAATATTCTTAGGGGCGATGTAAATAATCCTGATTTGGAAGAGCAACCTTATGCCAGTTGGGGTTTGGCTGTTGGGGGTGTTGCCCATGACACCCCGCCTGTGGCGGTCTCGGCACTTGCAGGCTGCCGGGGCCGTCGCTTGGTCAGGTAGCGCATCTCCTTCTAAACCGGCTTATGTGGTTCGGACTCTCCGGACGCCTTACTCATTTCGTTTTACCCTTCAGCCCGATCTCCACAAGGCGGCGGATGGCTTCGGAGCGACCGGCACTCATCGTCAGAATTGGCGGGCAGGGGCTAGACGCGCGGCGTTGGCTTGCGCATCCGCTTGAGCCCGTCAAAGCTTCCTTCTATTCCGTTCGGGGCTAGTGCGGTAACGGCCTTTGTCACACCGTTTTGACCATCCAGGAACAGCTTGACGGCTGGGACGTAGCGGCCACCCCACACAGGCGACATTCTCGGCATCCCTTGCCGCTCGTGCAAGACGGCCAGCCCTTTGAACTCGCCCTTTCGTGCCCAACCAAGCACGGCTTCGCCGATCTCCTCGTCGGTCGCGTAGAGGGGCAGATCGTTCAACGTGAGGTTCTTTCTGCGGGCCATGATGCTCTCCGGGACCGCTGCAAATCGCGTCGCTAGGGTCGGGACCCATAAAAGTGATTCCTTCGGCGCTGAGTTTGTGATTCACGGTCTCGGACAGGAGGCCTTTGATGAGTCGCGATTGCTTTTGGCTAA
>NZ_MWPQ01000063.1 GCF_002028545.1 Nitrobacter vulgaris | reverse complement strand
CCGATCGCGGGTCACGTTGGAGGTTTGGGCAGCGTGCAGCACCGGGAGTTCGCAATGGCATCGGGCGAGATGTCACAATCGGAGTTCACGGCGTTCCTGGTATCCGTATTTGCGCACCTTGCGGAACTTTCCGTCGATGGCTCGATCCCCTTTCAATGCATGGATTGGCGCCATGTCGACGAAATCCTGCAAGCCGGCCGCAACGCCTATCATGAACTCAAAAATATCTGTGTCTGGGCCAAAAATAATGGCGGCATGGGATCGCTCTATCGTTCGCAGCATGAATTCGTGTTCGTTTTCAAATCAGGGACTAACCCTCACATCAACAACGTTGAACTCGGCAAGCACGGCCGCTATCGCACCAATGTTTGGAGCTACGCGGGCGTGAACAGCTTCGGTACCGATCGTTCCGACCTTGCCCTTCATCCAACCGTCAAACCGGTCGCGCTGGTGGCGGATGCCATCCGGGACTGTTCTCATAGAAAGGGCATTGTCCTCGATGCTTTTGCCGGTTCCGGCACGACCTTGATTGCGGCCGAGCGGACGGGCCGCCGCGGCTACGGTATCGAAATCGACCCGCTCTATTGCGACGTCATTATCCGCAGGCTGCGCACAGTATGCCGCCTTGAAGCCACCCTCGAAGGTGTAGGCAAATCGTTTCAAGGGATCCAGGCCGAACGAACCGGCTAATGCCTGACTAAGAGCTCAAGCTTTTTGCAGGCAAGCACCCTGGCGCGTGGCAGTTATCATTAGACTGCCGTGGTTACGCCCACCGTCGATGATGACAGGCCGCGGAACCGCGCATCCACACAGTTTCACGTCAAACTTACGATGACTATGACGATGAAGAGTGAAGCTCAACGTACTACGCCAGGCAGTCTATTTTCTTATCGGGTTTCGTAACCGGAGCCGTCGCAGCACCACCTTGACGCAGCCATCCTGCTTCTTTCAAACGTCTTATACATCTCTGGCCGGCTTTAAACGCGGCGACCGGCACGGCAGGAACTATCTGTCCCGTACTTCGTTACAGCGGTAATGGCGAAGGATTTTCATCAAGAGACAAGGCCCGACATGGCCAAACATCCCGGCACGCTCCTGCGCGAACAAGTGCTGCCGGGGCTGCATTTATCTGTCAGTCAGGCGGCGCGAGACCTTGGCGTCGCCCGCCAGACTCTCCACCGCATTCTTGCCGGAGAAGCTGCCATCACCCCGGAGATGGCGGCGCGCTTGGAACAGCTTTGCGGCGTATCTTCTGACGTCTGGCTGCGCTGCCAGAACCATTATGAGCTCCAACGCGCAAGGAGTGAACTTAGACCTGTTTTGAAGCGCATACCGCGGCGTCTTCTCTCCGAGACAATCATCAAAAAGATCGGAGCCTAATGATGGACGTTAAGACGAAACTGATAGAACGGGCCCGAACGGGTGTGCCTGGGCTTGATGACGTCTTAGGCGGCGGCCTCACCACCGGGCACGTATTTTTGCTCGAGGGGAATCCCGGGACAGGCAAGACGACTATTGCGCTCCGCTTTCTTCTGGAAGGCGCGGCGGCGGCCGAGCAGTGCCTCTACATTACTCTTTCGGAGACAGAGCAGGAGCTGCGAAACGGTGCCGCCTCGCATGGCTGGACCGTCGATGGCAATATTGAGGTGTTCGAGCTGGCCCCCGCCGAGAGCTTGCTGGATGCCGACCAGCAGCAGACCCTGCTTTACTCCTCCGACCTCGAACTCGGCGAGACCACGTCGTCTCTTCTTAGAGAGTTTGAGCGTGTAAAACCAGGCCGCGTCGTCTTGGACAGTCTGTCAGAAATTCGATTGTTGGCCCAAAGCTCTCTGCGTTATCGACGGCAGATTCTGGCCCTTAAGCATTACTTCTCGCGGCATGGCACGACCGTCCTGTTGCTCGATGATCGAACCACCGAAGCGTCAGACAAAACGACGCACAGCCTGGTACATGGCGTCATCATGCTTGAGGAACTAACGCCGAACTACGGTGCCGAGCGACGCCGCCTTCGAGTTTCCAAATACCGTGGACAGACGTTCCGTGGCGGTTACCATGATTTTGTGATCAGGAAGGGCGGCGTCACTGTCTTCCCCAGGTTAGTGGCGTCCGAACATCGGACGGGCTTCGTGCGGCGCCAGATCAAGAGCGGCGTTCCGGAGCTCGATGCCCTTCTTGGCGGGGGCATCGAACAAGGATCGAGCACCTTGATATTGGGCCCCGCCGGCACGGGAAAGAGCACTTTTGCGCTCCAATTTCTCACGGCCGCATGCCAGCGCGGTGAAAAAGCAGCGATGTTCATCTTTGACGAAGAGCTTGGTCTGCTGTTCGAGCGCGCGAAGGTCATGGGATTCGCGCTGGAGGAATTACGCGACGCGGGCCTACTTCATATTGAGCAGCTCGATGCCGCGGAATTATCGCCGGGCGAGTTCGCTCAGCGGGTCCGCGACCGGGTTGATCAGGCGCAAGCAAAAACAGTCTTAATAGATAGCCTCAACGGTTATCGGGCGGCGATGCCGGAGGAGAATTCGCTCGTCCTGCATATCCATGAATTGATCCAGTACCTGAACCGGCAAGGGGCGAACACGTTTCTGACCGTGGCGCAACATGGGCTCGTCGGCGACATGAAGACCCCGGTCGATGTCACCTACCTTGCGGACACCGTCATCCTGCTGCGCTATTTCGAGGCATCGGGAAAGGTGCGCCGCGCAGTCTCGATCATAAAAAAGAGGACCGGGAGACACGAGGAGACGATCAGAGAATTCCGTATCAACGAGAGCGGCCTCAGATTGGGCGAGCCTCTTGATCAATTTCAAGGAATTCTCCGGGGTGTCCCGACATTCGTCGGAGGTGGACCGCTTCTAGCCAAGCAAGCTGCGGGGGATGGTCATTCCTAATTCGGCCACCACCAGAGCGGTGATCTTTGCCCCGCACGGCCGCGACGCAACGATCGCGCGCACTCTCCTGGAAGGGGCTGGTATCCGTTCGATTGTTTGTGCAAATCCGCTTGAGTTCGAAAGCAGTCTGGATGAGGACGCCTGCTTCGCCGTGGTCACGGAGGAAGCTTTGCGGCTCGCCAATTTGCAGGGAGTCCGGACGCGCCTTTCAGCTCAGCCGGCGTGGTCGGACCTGCCGTTCATCATCTTGACCGAGCGCAATCCCGCATCAGAACCTAGCTCAGAAGCAACGGCGCTCTATGAGATCGCCGGCAATGTCACTCTCCTGGAGCGGCCATTCCGGCCCGCGACATTTGTCAGCGTCGCCCGGACGGCATTCAAAGCCCGCCGGCGCCAGTTCGAGGCGCGTAATCTCATCGAGGAACTCCATGAGGGCGAGGAGCGTCTGCGCACGGCCCTGCTCGCAGGCCATCTCGGCACGTGGGAACTGGATGCGACCGATTTGAGGTTGACCGCGTCGGCAGCCTTTAAGGCACTTTTCGGCTGCGTTTCGAACGATCCTTTCTCCTACGAAAACCTGCTCAATAGCATCCACGGTGACGATCGGGAGCGTATACGGGAGACCGTGCGTATCACGGTCGAGAAGGGCGCCGATTGTGCCGTTGAGTTCCGAAATGTATGGCCGGACGGCAGCATTCATTGGGCTGACATCAGGGCACGCCAGGTACGCGACAGGGCCGGCCGCCATCCGCGTCTGGTCGGGGTGGCGTCAGACATCACCGATCGTAAGACGAACCAGGAAGACATGACGAAGCTCAACGAGATGCTTGAGGAACGTGTTGCAACAAGGACCGCCGAATTGAGGGAGGCGCACGCCACCGTGCTTGCTGAAATCACGCAAAGAGAGCGGGCGGAAGAGCAGCTCCGACAGGCCCAGAAGATGGAGATGATCGGCCAACTGACTGGCGGCGTTGCCCACGACTTCAACAATCTTCTGATGGCGGTGCTGGGCAACCTTGATCTGCTGCGCAAGCATATACCAGATGACCCGAGGACCGCGCGTCTCATAAACGGGGCATTGCAGGGTGCACAACGGGGAGCGGCACTCACTCAACGTCTGCTCGCCTTCGCCCGACGGCAGGACCTAAAGGTAGAACCCAAGAATTTGGCAGATCTCGTCCGCGGGGCCGCCGATTTGATAGAGCGCTCAGCCGGCACTCACATCGAACTGCGTCAGAACCTTCCCCCGGATCTTCCGCTGGCTTTGGTGGACGCCAATCAGATCGAACTCGCCGTACTCAATCTGGTCGTCAACGCCCGCGATGCCATGCCCGACGGTGGGGTCCTATCAATCACGATTGATCATGTAAAAATTCCGAAAACCTCCGACCTCCCAGCAGGGCATTACGTGCGGTTGGTCGTGGGCGACACTGGACACGGGATGGATGCCGATACAATAGAGAAGGCGACGGAGCCGTTTTTCTCGACGAAAGGGATTGGGAAAGGCACAGGTCTAGGGCTCTCGATGGTCCATGGATTGGCAGTACAGCTCAATGGCGCGTTACGGCTGACGAGTGAGGTCGGCGTCGGCACCAAAGCGGAGTTGTGGCTGCCGGTCACCACCATGATCGCTGCTAAAGAGAAAGCGACAGAGCCCTGCTCGAGCGGTGAGGCGGCGGAGAAGATAACCATTCTTGTCGTTGACGACGACGCTCTCATCGCCATGAGCACCGTCGATATGCTTGAAGATCTTGGTCACGAAGTCATTGAAGCTAATTCAGGCGACCGCGCGCTTGAAATCCTCCGCCAAGACCGAGCCATTGACCTCTTAGTGACAGACTATTCGATGCCGCGGATGAATGGCGCGCAGCTCGCGGCCGCAGCTCGGCAAATCCGCCCTGAGCTTCCCGTGCTGTTGGCGACCGGCTATGCGGAGCTGCCGACAGGGTCAGGTAATGGCCTGCCGAAGATTGGCAAACCCTATCAGCAGGAGCAACTGGCAACGGAAATCAAGCGAGTACTGAAACAGAGCACTGGGTCGCAAAGCCTTCCGTTCTGAGCTGAACGCGGTTCTCCTTTTCGTCAGCTCTTCGAGGAAGCCGTCGATCCACCTCTCATTAAGAAGATCTCCGTCGCAATTCTCTCGCCTTAAATATCACGGGCTTCGAATAGCCCGAGCTTCACCAAAGATCGGCGAGGATGACGTTCTGCGGTGTCCGTTACTGGAGCTTCCTCGCGCGCCGGATCGGGTCTCGCATCGGTCGCATGAATGAGCGAGAGAGTCCCTTCCAAGGGCGCGCTAGTACCCAAGCAACGCGACATGCGTAAGTATTGTGCGCGCTATCCTGCTCATCACTCGCCACGGCACTGTAGGTTGTGATTTCTGGGGGACCTTTTGCATCATCTGATCGAACGAGCCGAGCTCTCTGTATCGAAGTCGCGACCGCTCGCAACCACCCACTTGCAGGACGAATATTGTTTCTCCGCGTCGATGTCGGGATCGCGGGCACATCATCCGCAATGACGATGGCGTTGCCATACGCATGATCGGGGCAATGCTGGATTTCACCGAGCGTCAGCGGACCGGGCAGAGCTCGCCGTCAATGAGGAACGCCTTAGTTTAGCGACTCAGGCAGCCGAGGTTGGCTTCTGAGAGGTTGACCTTATCCACGACGTCCATATTTGGCCGCCCATCTTCAAACAGATGTTCTGCATCTCGGCGGAGGCACCCGCCTCCATGACTGATTTCTACAATGGGTTACATCCCGAGGACCGCGACCGGACATTCTAAGCAATTACCGGCGCGTACGATCCCTTTGCAATTGTATTAGCTGTCAATCATTAGCCTGAAGCCGCGAATTTTGGACCAAGAGCACGGTCAACAGCGGCGCCGTTACTCCTACCAATGCCCCTGTGATCAGCAGCCAGCCGAGCTGGCTGTAATCGGCGGGCACCTGGACTGTTCCGGTCGATTGGTCTTTAACCTCGCGAGTCACGATAAATATCTGGTTCAGATATTTCGTAAGGAGACTGCTAGCAGTCAGCGCCATGTTAGTGAACGACGCCATCACAGCAAAGAACGTTGCCTTGAGTTCGACCGGAGCATTGCGTGCGATCCACGCCAACATGGGGATCATCGCGATCTGACCCAAGGGAGATTCCAGGGTGGTATCGATGATCGCGATAAAACGCGCATCGACTACGCCGCCGGTGGCGCGTGCGGTCCATTCCTGAACGCCGAAGTAAAGGCCAATGTTGGGCAAAGCAAGAATGCCTGAGGCCAACGTCAGCAGGACTACGATGTAGGCGATCGACCACCTTGCCATCAATGGCCTCAGAAGCACCATGCCGATGAGCGCGAAACAGGATCCTATCAACGAAAGAACGGACAGGAATTGCTGGTCGAAACCGAGCCGATCGATAAGGAACCATGTTGCTCCAGCGCCTGGCAGCGGGACCGCGCGAAACACGAAGATTATGATCGCTGTACCGATCAGCGCTTGCGCCTTGGCCCGTGGCAGTTTCTGAATGAGCTGGTAGATGAGGGTCGTAATGATTGCCATCGATCCACAGAACACGATCTCTTGTGCTAGTGGGATATCGCTGATCCCGATAATCAGCGTTAAAGCTACGAATGCGGCGCCCCCGCTGAATATCCTATAGTCAGGGTTTGTTGTTTGGCTCTGCGAATAGATGAGTCGTTCGGCCTCATCCGCGTTAACGCCATGTGCTCGCAAGCGTCTCGCGCGTGCAGCCAACATGACCTGAGAGAGAATCACGCCGCTGACTGACACAACAGGAATGGCGAGCGCCATCGCGTAGATACTAGCGTATACAGCTGCCTTCTGACCTTGCTCGAGCCCCTCCACACCAGCAAACATCACGATGTTAAGCAATGCGACGACGATCAGCCCGGTTATGAACGCGATGCGGCCCAAGGTCTGCATCGTGGTATGGAGCGCCTTGCTCTCCGCTTCAGAAAGCGCTTCACCGTCCGGGCCGACGCGCGGCACCGCTTCGACCGACATCGCATCCGCAACTGTGTCCTGCACGACATAGCCGGCTGGCGCGAGTAGGCTGCTCAGCACGAACCAGGCTTCCACACTCATCCATTCACGCATCTCGACAGTTTGCGTGACAAGCGCGAACATGATGCAAAGGCTCGCGGCGATCAACGCAGCGCCAAGGTAGACCAGAAGTGCCTTCCAGCGCCAAACGAGATCGACCAAATGGCCCAGTGGCATTTTCAGCGTCCACGGCAGCCCAGCCCAGAACGCGAGCGCGGCCAGGAACGCGGCCGAAAGTCCGAGATACTCCTTAACGAAGAACGTTCCCACGATGCCGGTAAATCCGGAGAACCCGCCCGCGAAATAGATCATAAGCGGTGGCAGAAATGACCAGCGTAGCTGCCGAGAGATGTCTGTGAATGCTCGTTCAAACGTAACTTGCGCAGCCCTCAACATGCTCTCATTCTCAATTTGCCCGCGTCCTGAGTTCGAAAACTGACTTGTCAACGCATCGTTCCTCATCGGTCTAGGAACGAGTCAGGCTTCGGCACACGTGCGCTTTCTGAACTCTATGCACAGGTGTCTTCAGTGGAGCTGCTCCAAGTCAGCAACTAACAGCAACTCCAACAGGTCACCGATCTGAAGCTGAGGTGCCTTAGGCACACGCCTTATCCTGTCTAATGAACGCAAGGCGCATATCAAGCTCGCGCGATTTCTGCAGGCAAAAACACTCGGCAGACTCCTCATTGGGTTTGGCTTATCAGATGGGCGGCATGATTGTCATCTTCTCAGCGAGGACGCAGCCCGCGCACCTCTGCCTTCGGAGATTTCGACGAGGACTGTGTGTAAAGCACCGTTGCGGTCGAGCGTCAGTTGCACACGCTCGCCGATACGAGCCAGCCCGATCTTGTTGCGAAGTTGTGCGGCACTGCGAATGGCAACGCCGTCCGCAGCGATGATGATATCGCCTTCGCGAAGGCCTGCCGCCTCGGCCGAAGATCCTCGGAGGATATCGACGATCAAAGCACCCTCGCTCCTTCGGGCAACTTTTTCCTCTGACCTGACCGTGCTCAGGTCCTGAACCGACACGCCGATGTGTCCGCGCCGCACGGAGCCGGATTCGACGATCTGTTCCATGACCCGCCGTGCCATATTGATTGGTACGGCAAAGCCGATTCCGACATTACCACCGCCCGGTGAAATGATCGCGGTGTTGATGCCCACGAGTTCACCTCTCAAACTGATCAATGCGCCGCCAGAGTTTCCGGGATTGATCGGCGCGTCAGTTTGGATGAAATCCTCATAGCCCTGCTTGCTAAGACCAGTGCGACCCAGCGCACTCACAAGACCGGAGGTCACCGTTTGACCCAGGCCGAACGGGTTGCCAACGGCTATCACGAAGTCGCCGACCTCCAGTTTGTCGCTATCGCCCAACTGGATGGCCTTGAGATTGTTTCCACGCTGGATTTGGAGCACTGCTATATCGGTTCCCGGATCGCGCCCGATCAGTCTCGCCGAAAATCTCCTGCCGTCTTTTGTCGTGATTTGAGCGGTCGATATTTCCGCCACGACATGGTTGGCGGTGAGGACATATCCGTGTTGTGCGTCGACGATGACCCCCGATCCTGTGGCCTGGACTTCTCTCTCCAGCTGCCGCGGCAAGTCAAAAAATTCGCGAAAGAAAGGATCACGATAGAGCGGATTGTCCTCCTTGACGCGGCCACGAACGGAGATATTGACGACCGCAGGCGTGACCTCGCGTACCAGGGGAGCAAGTGTGGGGAGGTGCCCCCCACCCAGATCTGGGATTTGAGCGAAGGCAGGGCACCACGATAGTGACGTTCCGATCACTATCAACGTGAGAAGAATAGGCCGTAGCGCTGCGGATAGACGATTAGTTATCATAGCGATGTTGGCATGGTTCGGTTTAGATGTCGCAGTCAGATCACCGTCGGGGTGAGTTGCAACTGCCTCAGCTCGTGCGCGCTGAATTATCTTGGAATGATGATTTTGACTTCAAGCCCTGATTTGTCTTTCTGAGCGCGAAAGAAGGGGCTGCAGCAGCTCTACTCGAAAAAGAGCGCCTGCTTTTCCCCTCAGATCAGCTGTTTCCAAAACTATCAACCGGCTCACCTGCAGGTTTCGGGGGCGGTCACATCTGCGGGGTCCCGGTCTAACACAACGCCAAACTTGGCGCGCTTGGCGGCGGGTCGCAGGGGCAGCTTTGCCGACGCCTTCGCGGTTTCTGGAAGCACGACACTTTCTCTCGGACATTCGCCCAATCATAAGGTCTATAACGTCCTCGTTGGTCAGTTGCTTCTCAGGGATAGGGGTTCTGTCAGTTTTGTCCGTACAACGGCGAGGCACTCCCCGGATTTTCATAATACTAGGAAACAGGTTGCATGGGACAGCAGCCGGTGCCCGTACCCTCGCCCCCGAGGACACTCGTCGCGGCAGCGAAAATTCAGCGCCGTAATCAAATTGGGGTCACCATTGTTCGGTTCTCTCTTCCGTGTAGGCAGTGAGGGCAGTACGGGCCCGAGCCAAATCCTCTCGCGCGACCCCAAGGATCTGCTCAGCCGCATCGAGCGCCGCGAAAGCTCCCACCGAAGGGTCTGGACGTTCCGCCGTAACTATAACCCAGGCGGCGTCAATCTTTGCGAGCGCCGCATGCAAATTCGCGATAGCGCGCCCGATTGCGTCGTAAAGCTCAATCTCCTGTTCGGCTATGACCTTCTTCGACATTGTCGACCCTTTTCCGATCGTTAAAGCTCAACGCGCGTCACAAGCTGCTCACGCGAGGCAAGTGGGTCCATCGGCGTCGAGTGCCATCATTCGTTTCGCGGTTCACCGCGGCGGCGATCTTGGAAGCCAACTCCTCATCTAATAAAGGGGGAATCGGCGGCTGAGCGGCCGCCGACCTCGCTCATGATCAGCTCTTGATCGCGATGCGCTTCACCTGTGATTGAGCCTTCGGGCTTTTAGGAAGCAAGACGTTAAGCACACCGTTTTTGAACCGCGCCTCGATCTTATCTTCCTCGACCTCCACCCCGAGCGGAATGCGCCGCTCAAAGTGGCCATAGAAGCGTTCGGAGAATTGCTTCTCCTTGTCCTCCACCTCAGAGCGCTTCTCCCCCTTCAACGTCAGCACCCCGTCGTCGAGGTACACCTCAATATCCTTTTCTTCGAGACCAGGTATCTCGGCCGTTACCTTGATCTCCTTGTCACTGTCGGAGATCTCGACGTTCGGCCAGGCTCCGTTGAAAGATGACAGCGATCCAAACGCAGGCACGCGATCATCAAAGCCACGGAAGACATCGTCGAATAGCCGGTTCATTTCCCGATGCAGCGAGAGGAACGGATTGCGATCGTTGTCGCGGAACACCGTAGGAACCTGATTGTTGGAGCGGCCCCACGGAATCAAATCACGGACACTCATGGTTACCTCCTTTCTGTTTCGGTCAGTTTCACAGCTCTCCCATCGCGTCGGGCAGACGGCCCGACGCCTTATGGAAGCTGCCCTGACGAAAGCCTTAAGCGGCCTGCTTCTCAGCCTCGATCTGCTTTGTCATGGCCTTGGGCAGCGCCTCGCCCGCGGCGATGGCGATGCGGCGCGGCTTCATCTCTTCCGGAAGCTCACGCTTCAGGTCAATAGTTAGCAGACCGTTCACCAGGTTCGCGCTTACGACCTTCACGTGGTCGGCAAGTTCAAAGCGGCGCCGGAAGGCTCGCGCGGCAATACCGCGATGCAGATACTGCCCGCTCGCTTCATCCTGCTCCGACTTCTGTCCCGCGACTAGGAGCATGTTCTGCTCTTGCGTGATCGTCAGGTCAGCCTCGGTCAAGCCGGCCACCGCCATGCTGATGCGGTAGTCGTCCTCACTCGTCCTGACGATGTCGTAAGGTGGCCACGTATCAATCGATGTCACGCGGCTCGCAGACTCAAGCGTATCCAGCATGCGATCGAAACCGATGGTCGATCGGAACAGAGGCTGAAAATCGAAAGTGCTTCTCATAGCCATATCCTCCTTGGAAGCAACATGGATACAAGGGCGCCAAAGAGCTGGCGCCCTTTGGAAAACCATCTCTTCATCAGCAGATGGCGATTTTGATTTGGGTGCGACTCGGCTTCCGTCAAGAGGTCGAAAATCGCGAAAACGAGCCCCGCACAAACATGGAACGTTTGTGATTTGGTATCGTTCGTGATCAGAAGCCGGTGAAGAACGGAGGTAGAAGATGGCTCTCACACGCGACGATGTTCTCTCCGTTATCGGTCCCGCCGATGAGATTTTGGTGACTGAAATCATTGCGACCGAAGCGACAACCGAGGAATTGACCCATGCCTGGGCCTGGGCAAATAACGATGAAGCGTTGATCAATGAAGGCCGGCCTCTGCCCAGCGGCCGGACCGCCGAACTGGTCGAACTTCTCACCCCACAAGATGACGAGGAAGAACGAGCCTCATAGCGGCCGAGTTCGCGGGATACAACTGCGCCATGCGTACAGCATCGCCACCACGGGGAGTTGCCTGACGCCTGGGAGGCAGAAAAAATTCTAAGAGTCCTCTTGAAAAGCGCAGGGATTTTTCTAATTGGATTTTCGCCGCTGGAGAAGCGGTCTCGAGCGCCAGAAGGGCTCGAGGATTGAGACGGGCGCCGGACGGGTGTCCGACGTCCGCTCGTATCCATCTTGCTCCAAGGAGGATTTGGCTATGAGAGCCTATAATTTTGCACCCCTGTGGCGATCCACCATCGGATACGACCACCTTCTCGACCTCTTTGATGCGGCGCAACGCACCGAGGGCGAGGATCACTATCCCCCGTACGACATCGAGCGGCAGTCTGAAGACCGCTATCAGATCTCACTAGCGCTCGCCGGGTTCACGCCGAATGAAATTGCAGTGACTGCCGAACGCAACGTGCTCTCGATTGAAGGACGCAAGACAGAAGCGGTCAAGAAGGATTACCTGTACCAGGGGATTTCGGCGCGCCAGTTCAAGCGCACCTTCAATCTCGCCGACGACGTCAAAGTCGAAGGTGCGACATTCGAGAATGGTCTACTGCAGATCAAGCTGGTGAAGGAAATTCCCGAGACCATGAAGCCTCGGCGCATTCCCATCGGCGGCGGTCCTGATCCGCAGATCGAAAAGAGGCGGGCCGCTTAACCGCACAGATCACAACCAATCGCCGCCCGATGTGTCGATAGACCCCAATGAAAGGAGAAGGAGGGGAAAATGAAACGTGCCGTTCATGATCAAATTGCATCGATTGAGTTTCGCCCGGATGCGCATCACCGCTCCGTTCAAGCGGTCCTCAAAGACCCGCAGCTTTCTTCGGACGAAAAGCGGGCCATTCTATCGGCCTGGGCATCCGATATGTATGCAGTCGAATCCTCACCAATGCTGAGAATGGTTCCGGGCCATACGACGCCGCTCCGGTTGAACGAAATTCTGGGCGCTCTACGCGGCCTGGATGATGACGATCCGCCGCCACGCGGCGGTGCGGCGATGCGAATGCCGGCCGGAAACATAGACGCTGATAGCCGTGCGACTATCGCTCCGGTGGTGTACCACCTCGCGCGCCTGCGGCGAGAGGCAGACCTGCGAGCTGCGTCGATAAAGGCGCATCGAGCCAATATCCGGCGCTACAAGCGGATCCTGCAGACCGATCTCACGGAGGTGGAACGTCAGTTCGTTGTCCGGCGATTGGCTGAAGAACGCGCCGCTATCCAGAACTTGGCGCAGGCGTAGATATCGGGAGTGTAGAAGACATGAAAAAGCTTGCTCTTGGAATCGCCGCGGCAGCAACGCTCCTCATCGGGACGGTTGCGCCGGCCTCGGCTTATTGGCGTCATCACTATTGGGGCGGTCCGGCAATCGCCCCTGGCGTTGCTCTTGGGTTGGTTGCGGGGACGTTCGCCGCCGCAGCGGCACCCCCCGTCTACTATGGGCCCCTCTATGGCCCGGCTCGTTATTACTATTATGGCCCACCGTATCGGGTGGTCCATCCATTTCCCCCGGTTTACCCGTACTGGTACGGCTGGTGATAAGAAAAAGGCTCGGCTCCCACCGGGCTTTTTTTGTCGGGGAGTAACCAACGTCTCCGGTTCATCCTGCCCGTTGGACGGTTTATTACTATGAGATACGCCACCTATGCAGGCTGCTCAGCGTCTAACTCGAACCTTTGAACCAAAGACACCAAGTATCGACGTGGGATCCGTTTGCAGACTTCCATTTCGTAATCACCGGCGGGGATAGCGGCATATCGGCCGGGCCGTGGCTATCGGATATGCGCGAGTGGGCGCGGACATCCTCATCGCCTACTCAACGAGCAAGAGAACGCAGATGAGGCGCCCCAAAACGTCTGCTCCAGCCGAATGCGACGCGCGATGTGCTCCTTCTGAAACTCCATCAAGCTAGCGAGCCGCTTTCGGGCCTCATACGCATTGAAATCGAACCCGCCGCAAAAACACAAGTTCAAGAAGGGAAGCCGTTTCCTTTAGGGGCGACCTGGGATGGTCTTGGCGTCAATTTCGCGATCTTTTCGGCGAATGCCACAAAGGTCGAACTCTGCCTTTTTGATGACGACGGCGAGACCGAGCTCGAGAGGATCGAGCTTCCCGAGTACACCGACGAGGTATGGCACGGCTACCTACCAACTGCTCGGCCCGGAACAGTCTATGGATATCGCGTTCACGGCCCATTTGAGCCGTTGGCCGGGCACCGCTTTAATCCCAACAAGCTTCTGCTTGATCCCTATGCGAAGCAATTGGTCGGCGAACTGCGTTGGGGACCTGAGCTCTTCGGCTATGAACTCGGCCATCCGGACAAAGACTTATCCTTTGACAACCGTCTGTTCAACAAGCGTGGACGCAAGCCTTGGTCGACGGTCAACTTTATCACCGCTCACGATGGGTTTAATCTGAATGACGTTGTGTCCTACGACCATAAACACAACGAAGCGAACGGCGAAGACAATCGTGATGGCCACTCCAACAACCATTCCTGGAACCATGGGGTCGAAGGGCCGACTGACGATCAGAACATCGTTCGATTGAGAGAGCGCCAAAAACGCAACCTTCTGGCAACCACGATTCTGTCACTTGGCACGCCAATGCTGCTCGCTGGTGATGAGTTTGGCCATACACAAAGTGGAAATAACAACGCTTACGCCCAGGATAACGAGACGAGTTGGCTCGACTGGACATCACAATCATCCCCGGGGCGTGAGCTCCGCGAGTTCACGCGAAAGCTCATTGCCATCCGGCGCGCTTTTCCGATTCTCAACCGCACGCGCTTCCCCCTCGGAACCTACAATGACGAACTGGACGTTAAGGACGTCACATGGCTTTCACCTGATGGTCGCGAGATGACAGCAGAGCAATGGCAGGACGATAATGCTCGATGCTTCGGTATGCTACTTGACGGTCGTGCCCAGCGGACAGGAATCAAACGCCGCGGTTCGGATACAACCATTCTTCTCGCCTATAATTCGTATCATGACGTGGTGAACTTGACCTTGCCAGATGTCAGTGATGGGACACAGTGGCTTTGTATCATCGATACCAACCAACCGGACCAGCAACCCGCGGCGTACCCAACCGGCCATGTCTTTGAATTAACGGGGCGATCATTTGTCGGTTTTGCACTGTCGACGCGGGGTCACTCGGTCGGTCAATTGCGGCAAATGATGGGATCAATCTCTGCCGTGAACCTGCCCGATGACTGAGACTCTCGTCGGAAAGTCGGCCTGATCTTCGTCACCGCAAACGCGGCTGAATCGACGTCAGGCTGACTGTCCGGCGAGCAGGGCCAAAGCGAACTGATGCTCTTCACAGGTGGTGAATGCTATCACGCGGGCCACAATGGAGGCGTCCGTGTTCCGGAGAGATCTCACCGCGATCTCTCCGGTGTTTCAAACTCAGATTAGTAGCGTCGACGACCGCCGTAAAACGCGCGGCCTCCGTAATAGCCGCGGCCACCATAATAACCGCGACCACCCCAGCCTCCGCGATAGCCCCAGCCTCGATATCCGCCATAGTAACCGCGGCCCCACCCGCCATAATACGCCGGAGCATAGCCGCCATAATACGCTGGAGCATAGCCACCCCAGCCGCCATAGTAGGCCGGTCTATAGCCATATCCATAGTACGGGCCTCCGCCATAATACCCGTACGGTCCATAGAAGGAGCTCGCAGCTGCGCCCGCTGCGAGCGCGCCGACGGCAAGGCCGACTCCAAGACCAGGTCCAAATCGCTGAGCCTGAGCAGGTGCCGATACGACGAGGGCGCTGCCGACCGTGGCTACGGTCGCAATTATCATCAGCTTCTTCTTCATGCCGCTATCCTCTCTCCAAAACATCAAATCCGGTGCATAACGCGTTCTATTTTACGTTGGTTGCAATGCGCTCGGCTTGGGCACTTCCTTCTCAGATTTATGGTTTATTCTCTCCTGCGACGTGCTTTCCCGGCCCGTCGGGAATGGCAAGCAGTGCAATCTGAGTGAGGCGAGGTAGCGCAAACAAAAGCCGCCAGTGCCTAATGGGCGCTGACGGCTTCCTTGGCATTTCGCGGCGGTTACGGCGCGACCTGGATCAGTGACGCGATCCCGGAAAAGCGGGGTCAGAGTGATCCAAGTCCATGCCGGAGGGCACGGTCCTATCGCGAACCACGATCGGCTGACATCTGGAAGTTACACCTCCGAAATCACCGTGCCTCCCAACTTCTCCGCGCTCCTACGCAGCATCGGCTTCCGCATTGCGGCCACCGAAGTGACGGGAATGGAGCTTGGGTCCTGACGCCGCCTCCTCCGGTGAGGGTACTGTCTGTCGGCGTCGCGCCTAAAAAATAATCGCCAGTGCCTAGAAAAATGATTCGCGCTTTGCCGATTTCAGGCGCACATTAGCGCGCTACTCCTTCGCATATGACGAAACCGCTTTGTCGCGCTCAGCCTTCCTCGCAGGGAAAGGAACAGCCGTCATGAGCCTGCATATCCGCGTCAAGCACGATAAGACCTTCCAGGAGCGCCTCGACGAAGAGGCGCAGCGCCTCCTAGAAGAGGCGGAGAAATCCCCTTCCGAAGCGTACCGCGACCTCCTCATGCGCCGCGTCAGCCAGATCGAAGCGTCTTCGCGCGTGCAGAAATGGCTCGCGTCGGCCGAGCTCCGGCGGCCGACATGACGGACCCTTCCGAGATCCTGATCATGCTCCGCTTGCCGGACGGTCCCAAATGGATGTCCGACCATAACGTCGGACGGAGCAGGCCAGGTATGACCTCGACAGGCAGGCGTGGCTGAGGCTCGCCGCGGACTGGAACGCGCTCGCCGAAGGCGCGCTGCGGAGGCGTCCCGATTGGTAAGCTGTCAATCGGCTCGCAAATTTGACCCCGTATTGGAGTGGGCCCCTGGTGCTGGACAGAATCAGACTGCTGATTTGACCATGGGCCGGATATGTTGCTCCTCGAACTGCACGGGGCTGATGTAGCCGAGCG
>NZ_MWPQ01000068.1 GCF_002028545.1 Nitrobacter vulgaris | reverse complement strand
TCTCAGCCCCTCGTTAGTTTGGTTGGTGTACAGAACCAAAATCAAGCTACCGTTCCATCTTCGTGAAGTGAGCAGAGCGACCCGGTACCTACTGGTACTCGTACCGGATCGCGGAGTTTGCGGCGAAGGGAGGGACTAGGACCCTCGTCACGAGTCAAAATCTACACCTCTAAAAAGAAATATCAAGGATATATCTTTTACTGGACGAACGACGACGTTCGCACTCTCAAGGCGCTCGCGAAGCAGAGGGCTGGCGTAGCCAAGATCGCTCAAAAGCTAAACCGTACTCCCGGTGCAACGGCAGCGAAGGCGTGCGCCTTGGATATTTCGCTGAGCACAACGTAGTGCAGCACATCTACCGCGCGCCAGTACGTTCATGGTCGCGCGGTATGATATCTGCCGTCGTGCGGTGAACTGTATCTCGCCTGGTGCAGAACAATTTCTTTAAAATCCATCCATGTCCCTCGAAGTTGCCGACGGGGAGCAGGCGGATCGTTCCTCAATTTTTAACGTCAGTTCGGTTCAGAGCGTTTGACCTGGATCTGCTGAAAGGACTTCCCTGCACTTTCGAGGATGGCTTCAAGGCGGCATGCTGTGCGCAGGCTGCGGATAATGACGTCACGATAGAGCGGGTCGATTTCGATCCCGTAACCGCGGCGGCCCGTCTGCTCGGTCGCAATCATGGCATCCGCCACCAGCGCGACCGGTTTGACCGTCGGATGAAGGGCAAGGTCGGAACGATCGTTACCGAAACTGTTCACGCCGGCGTAGCTCCACACATTGGTGCGGTAGCGGCCGTGCCTGCCCGCTCGCGAGCTGAGCATCCTCCGGCCAATTTATTCCCAGCAAAGCAACCCGCCCCTGAACTGCGCGTAGACCCCTAATTAAGGGAGCAACACCGGCAAACGGGAGGTGCTGATGGCAAACGTAAGGGTAGTGGAGGCGGCCGAGCATCTCGGCGTGTCGAAGAATTTTTTTTGGATAAAGCGCGCATTTACGGCGGCGGGCCGCGGTTTATGCGGTTCGAGCGCGCGATTGTGTATTCCACCGAAGCGTTGGACGAGTGGCGAGGTCCTGCACGGTCGTCCCCGCCGACGACAACAAGCCTACAGCCACGGCCGCCGCCTATGAGGCTGCTGGGTAAGACCAACGCTGCTGCTATGCCGCGCGGTCTCGTAACGCGACCTCCGCCTCAGCGTCCAGGTCGTCGAGAACCGCCTCGATAGCCGAGATGGCAGTTTGGATGGCAGCGATTTCTGCAATCTGCTGTTTTGACAATGGTCCTTGGTGTCCCATGAGGCCGACAATCAGGTCACGCCGCCGTTCCTTCAACTGAACTAATGGCAACTTGTGATCTTCGAGCAGCGTAGGCATTTCCAACAGGCTCCAGCCGATGCCTGAAAGTGACTCAAAGTTACTGAGACCAATTTTCACCGATGCTTAAAATTGTTTGCATCGAGGCCGTCAACAGCAACCTCGCTCGGGTGAGGCGGGTTAAGGAGTCGTGATCGCTCGCTGTCTGCCGCGGCTTCGTTCGCAATAATCCGAAATGTTTCTTGCGAGCGGGTGCCATTCGCGGCTGACTGTAGAATCCGCTCGGCCATCAACGCTTTGGTTGATGGATCAGGGCGAACGTCCAGTGTGGCTTGCGCAAGCGCGCCTCGCATTATCGTAACTAGCTCTGCATCAAACATCTTGAATCTCCGTTTTGGCAGCGCTGTACCATGCATCGGTGACGGCTGTACTGCGGAACTCTGACGATGATGAGTCGAGCGAATTAAACTTCGGACAGGTTGAGTCACATCGTCACACGACGAAGTGATTGAGCATTCACATTACCATCACCACCGCGACCTCGGATGAATTGGCGCGCGGCAATTTTCAATAACGGAGTTTTTCAAATCAATGAGTGGTTTCTGGAAAATCAACACCACAGAGTGCGCCGCTCTTGCGGCTGACCGCGCGGCATTGAAAGCCTTGGATACGACAAAAAAAGGCTACGACCCTCGTCGAAGACGGCGGTACCTTCCGACGCTCCAACGATGACGACCAAACTTAGAAAGAAAAGAAGGTTTTATGGTCGAGTTTGGTGGGTAGACGCCCCGTCGCGGAAGGCTGCACCAATGTTCTTAGGGGCGATGTAAATAATCCTCATTTGGAAGAGCAACCTTATGCCAGTTGGGAGTTTGGCTATTGGGGTGTTTGCCCATGACACCCCGCCTGTGGCGGTCCCGGCATTTGCAGGCTGCCGGGGCCGTCGCTTGGTCTTGGAGAGTCCATTCCGAAAGGCTTTCTCCGCGCCCCCTGTGATAGACTGACCTCAAGACAGGAGGAGGCAAGTCATGACAGAACGCCGCGAACTATATCGAAGCCCAAATGGCGATTCCTGGTACTTAGGTCGCGAGCCGACAGACGGGCATGCCTTTATCATTCACCAGCCTAATTCCCCATCCGGCGGACGGTTGTCGCATATTGAACTGGGAGAATTCCTACGGAGTGGGAAAGGCCCAGAACAGCAGGCATTGCTCCGTTTGATTGGGACACTCGTCGAAGTGCCGCCATACGCTTAATGCATTGCTCGGGCGAGATTTTCTATTTGTGAGTTGGCAACTGTCCATCTAGCCAGTCTTGCTCCTCGGCAAGTGCGAGCCAGGCATCCTGCATGCGTCTATAGCGGTTCTTCGAAGGCAGGTCCTTCGCATCGTCGGCGAGTTCACCGCAGTTGCGGGCATTTTCTCTGTACTGTTCTGACTTGGTCAACATGAGCCGCTCCGGCGGGGTTCTCTATTTGAAAAACGAAAAAATGCCCGCCGTTTGCAAGATGAACAGCATCCCCCTTGACGGCGGCGGGCCTGCCTTGCATTCGTCCGGCTTAGGTCTGTAGGCGGCACCTTGCCTTCACTTCCTCGCTTCGTAGGGCAGAAAGTACACACCCTCGCGAGCGCCCAGGCGCTCCTGTTCCCAAGCCTTACGCTCCTCGTCGGTAGCCGGGATGAATGCAAAGCAACTCTCAGCGCCCACTGTTTCGCCCGCTGCCGTTAGCGCCTCCTGGACCAGGCCATACACTTTTGGGGTCCCGATCAATTCCTGCATACGCTCGTCTTCCGACGACAAGTTTACGGTGCCTACGCGCACACCATGCTCATCCGGGCTGCCCTCGTTCAGAACGAGGAAGATCGTGGTTAGCTCAGAATCCGTAGGTTCGCTCATCTATCCCTCCTCGCTTTCAGCCCAATCTCTACCAGCCTCCGAACCGCTTCCGGACGGCCAGGTAGGTCGTCTTGTTTCCGACGCCAGTCGTCGAGGGCCTTGGCCATACCGGGCTGGACGCGAACGCCGATTAGATCGCCAGTAGCAGGCGCTCTCTTTTTTGGTGTTTTCATGTTATCACGAATTGAATTATTCATGCAACCATGATATCACGAAAACAGGCCGGAGCAAAGTGGCGACCTCGCGTCCGGCTCTAACCGCAACCGCCGTCTAGGAGCGATCATGGCTACAACCACGTTGCCGATGCGACCGCACCAGCCATTGCGCTAGCGCGGTTGCCGTCCTGCGTCGCACTCTCCGCCGCCTAAACGATGACGGCTTTGGCCGCGTCATGCGGCCTCAGCGGCTGAAACACCGGGCTCGAAAGCGCGCCAATAAGCGAGGCATAGTGCGGTGTCCAAAAGCTCAGGCGTTCCGGCGACGGCGGCGAGGAGCTTCAAAACATCCGAACCGCCGTCGCCACTAGGCAAATACCGCATCGCCAACAAAAGCCTAAATGATTTTTAGGTAGCCTTTCTCCGAGAATAGGTTTCCCGAATCTGAGAATAGGTTGAACCGGGTCGCGTCTAGGTGTCCGGATCAAGCGCCCGAAACATCAAATCCAAAAGCATCGGCCGCCGCGCTGGGTCAGCGGCCTTCAACATTTTCGAAAACGCCGCCGCGACTGCACTTGTGCCCGCTACCCATCGGCCATCGGCGACGCGCGTCATGAGAATGCCCGTACTCGAAGCTTCAAAAATGAAATCAGGTGTTTCGAGTTTCAAATCGTCCACCATAAAATCCCTCTTTCCTCAAAAGGCACTGTCTGGATCTGCGCGGTTATGCCAGCGCATCGAACATCAATCCAAACAGCCTTTCTTGATGCGCACCCGGCATTTCCGTCGTGACCATCTTTGCAAAGATCGCGACCACTTCAGCGCTGTTCGAAGCACGCTGCTCACTGTCCGCAATTCGCGTAATGCGTAATCCCTCACTAAAGGTTTCAAAGTTGAAGTTCGGACCTTGAAGTTTCAAATCACTCATAAAAATAAACCTTCTCGTTGAAAAAGACTGCCGGTTCAAAATTGGTTTGCTTTCACTCGCCAAGTATTCGCCGAGCCATGATGGATCACCGAATCTGTGAGTCAACTTGACTGCGGCGTCCCGATCCACGGTGGGAATTGCCATCGTTCGAAGCGGAACGTCACGATTGCCATCAAGTATCGCTTTGAAGCGCTCTTGATCACCCCGCAGAGGAACCTACGCGAGCCTGGTGACCAAAGGGAATTGCTCCCTTCTCTGATAGCCGATCAAAGCGCCCCCACGATGCGCGGTTCGATTGTTTTCGCCAATTGTTCACGGGATCGGGCGGCCAGTCTGTGCACTCATGCTACAGCGTATACAGGTTACGCTCTTGCAGCGTCCGCTCGGCAGCTCTTGATCTAGATCAAACTGGCTGTTCGGTTTCGGGATGACCATCGAACGGTGAATGGCATGGAAGGCCGGCGGAATTCGCATCCGAGTTCACAGCGACAATCTTCGGGGATCGGAAGTGATGCTGGGGGAGGGCGGGCCGATGGAGATGCGGATCGGAGCTTCTAGGTGAGGACTGACAACAGGTTTAACGTTGCAGGTATCGCTGGGAGATAGGGATGGCAAGCACGCTTTCTAGCAAAGAGCGGGCGATGATGGATGCGTACTGGCGGGCGGCCAATTACCTTTCGGTCGGCCAGATCTATCTCTACGACAACCCGCTGCTTAAGCAATCGCTCACAAAGGATCACATCAAGCCGAGGCTTCTTGGCCACTGGGGAACGACGCCAGGCCTGAACTTCATCTATGTCCACCTTAACCGGGTGATTAAGAAGCACGATCTCGACGTGATCTACATCACCGGCCCCGGACACGGTGGTCCCGGGCTGGTCGCGAACGCTTACCTGGAGGGGACCTACAGCGAGGTCTATCCGAACATTTCTCCCGATGAAGAGGGAATGAAGCGACTATTCACCCAATTCTCCTTCCCGGGCGGTATCCCGAGCCACGTTGCACCGGAGACCCCTGGCTCGATTCACGAAGGCGGGGAACTCGGCTACGCCCTCTCACATGCCTACGGAGCGGCCTTCGACAACCCCAATTTAATCGTGGCCTGTGTCGTCGGCGACGGCGAAGCGGAAACTGGACCGCTGGCAACGAGCTGGCATTCCAATAAGTTCTTGAACCCGGCGACCGATGGAGTGGTCTTGCCGATACTTCACTTGAACGGCTACAAGATCGCCAATCCCTGCATTCTCGCGCGCATCAGTCATGATGAATTGGATCATCTATTTCGCGGTTACGGCTATACGCCATATTTCGTCGAGGGGGATGAGCCGGAAAAAATGCACGAGCTGATGGCCGCAACCATGGATAAGGTTGTCGGGGAAATTCAGCGCATTAAATCCGCTGCACTCAAAGATGGATTTGAGGAGCGCCCACTATGGCCGATGATTGTACTCCGCACACCCAAAGGCTGGACATGTCCGAAGGAAATTGATGGCAAGCGCACAGAGGATTATTGGCGATCTCACCAGGTGCCGATGGGTGAGATGCATCGGAACGCGGCCCATGTGCGTCTCCTCGAAGAGTGGATGAGGAGCTATCGACCTTCAGAGCTGTTCGATGACAGCGGCCAGCTCCTCCCCGAGTTGGCCGACCTCGCCCCTCGAGGCGCACGTCGCATGAGCGCCAACCCGCATACCAATGGCGGGTTGATCCTGCGCGAACTGCGGCTGCCAAATTTTCGCGATTACGCTGTTGACGTGACCGCACCCGGCGTCGAAACCGCCGAATCTACGAGAGTCATGGGTCGGTTCCTTCGCGATGTAATGAAGCTAAATATGGAGGCCCGTAATTTCCGGCTCTTCAGTCCGGACGAGAACAACTCGAACCGCTGGCAGGATGTACTGGAAGTCACCAATCGTGCCTGGGCTGCAAACACCTTCCCCTGGGATGATCATCTAGCACCCGATGGGCGGATTATGGAAATGCTCAGCGAGCATCAATGCCAAGGCTGGCTTGAGGGCTATCTTCTGACCGGCCGGCACGGCTTTTTCTCCTGCTATGAGGCGTTCATCCACATCATTGACTCGATGTTCAATCAGCACGCCAAGTGGCTGAAGGTTTGCAATCACATTCCATGGCGGCGGCCTATTGGCTCGCTAAACTACTTATTGTCGAGCCATGTCTGGCGCCAGGACCACAACGGCTTCAGCCATCAAGACCCAGGGTTTATCGACCACGTCATCAACAAAAAAGCTGAGGTCATCCGCGTCTATCTCCCCCCTGATGCTAATTGCTTGCTCTCGGTCACTGATCATTGTCTGCGCAGCCGAAACTACGTCAACGTCGTCGTCGCGGGGAAGCAGCCCGCTCCTCAATGGTTGACGATGGACGAGGCTGTCAAGCATTGCGAAGCTGGATTGGGTATTTGGGAATGGGCCAGCAACGACCATGGTGGCGAGCCCGATGTCGTAATGGCCTGCTGTGGTGACGTGCCAACGCTGGAGACGCTCGCCGCTGTCGACCTCCTTCGAAGGTACGCGCCCGATCTAAAAGTCCGCGTCATCAATGTCGTCAATCTGATGAAGCTGCAGCCTTCGAGCGAGCATCCGCATGGTCTGACTGATCATGATTTCGACGTGCTTTTCACGACTGACAAGCCGATCATCTTTGCGTTCCACGGGTACCCGTGGCTGATTCACAGACTGACCTACCGGCGCACGAGCCACAACAACGTGCATGTGCGGGGTTACAAGGAAGAGGGCACCACCACGACACCGTTCGATATGTGCGTGCTTAACGAGCTAGATCGCTTCCACCTCGTCAGCGACGTAATCGATCGCGTGCCGAAGCTTGGATCGCGCGCTGCCTACGCCAAGCAGGCCATCCGCGACAAGCTCATCGACCACAGGACCTTCATCGCCCGGTGTGGAGACGACATGCCGGAGATCACTGGCTGGAGATGGGGGCAGGAGGCGTCTTCTGCGGTCGTTCACTCGACCGAGGCCGACAACGTCTAAAGGTGCCGGCGGAGCCGAAAATGAACGTTTGCGCGATGAGACATGAGAAGACAGCGCGGAGCCTCAATGGCCGGCCATCCCACGATTATCCGGCCGACGAATGGAACGTCGTCGAAAAAGCGTTTCATCCCGAATTGCGGGCTCAGCTCGAAACGATGCTAGCGTTCGGTAACGGGTACCTCGGCATACGGGGGTGCCCGGAGGAGGGCGGCCCAAACTCTGAAAACGGCACTTTCATTAATGGGTTCTATGAAACGTGGCCGATCATCTACGGAGAAGAAGCTTACGGCTTCGCAAGGACTGGTCAGACGATCTGTAACGTGACCGACTGCAAAGTCATCAAGCTTTTCGTCGACGACGAGCCGTTCTGGCTGCCCCATGCGCACCTTTTGAACTACGACCGACGACTCAATATGAAGACGGGAACACTAGACAGGGAGATTGTTTGGGAAACTCCATCTGGCAAACAAGTGTCCTTTATATCCCGACGTTTGGTCTCCTTCGTCAATAGGCACGTGGCCGCCATCTCCTATCGTGTAACAATACTCAATGCACAAGCTTTTGTCGTGATCTCATCGGAGATGACCGCAGACGAACGCGGCACTCGCAGCAGGGAAGACGATCCACGACTGGCGAAAGCCCATCCAGGCCGCGTGCTGCATCAGCGGTCCACCTATTCCAAAGACCGCCGCATCGTGCTGTGCCATTCGACCGAAAGAAGCCGGTTCGTCCTCGCATGCGCGACTGACCATGCGATAGAGAGCGCTTGCCCGTATTCCTACAAAGTCGCCCATAATGGTGACTCCGGCCAAGTCGCCTTCACAATCGAAGCGCGGCCGGGCTGCTCCATCCAGCTTACCAAATTCATGGCCTATCACGCCTCGTAGACGGATACTCCCGAACAGATCTGCAGCCGTGCTGGGTGGACAATGGATCGCGTGATGAGCCAGGGCTTCCAGAATTTGCTCGCCTCCCAGGAGCAGTACATGGACGATTTCTGGCGCAGAAGCGATGTTCGGATCAAGGACGTCAGAGAAGATCGAACAAAACGCAGCACCGCCGAGATCCAGCAGGCAATCAGGTTCAATCTTTTTCACATCCTGCAGGCCTCGGCGTGTGCCGAAGACAGGGGTGTGCCGGCGAAGGGCCTAACCGGACAGGCCTATGAAGGGCACTACTTCTGGGACACCGAAATCTATCTTCTGCCGTTTCTGACGTACACCTCGCCCCGCATCGCCAGGAATCTGCTGGCATTCCGCTACAAGATGCTGCCTCAGGCACGGGCCCGCGCCAAGGAGTTAGGCCACCGGAGAGCGATGTTTCCGTGGCGGACCATTAGTGGCGAAGAAGCATCGGCATATTACGCTGCAGGTACAGCACAATATCACATCAACGCAGACATTATATACGCGCTGCGCAAGTACGTGCAGGCAACGGGCGATGAATCGTTTCTGCGGGACTACGGCGCCGAAATGCTTGTCGAAACCGCACGTCTGTGGGCGGACCTGGGCTTCTACTCGGATACTAAAGGCGACAGGTTCTGTATCAACGGCGTCACCGGGCCAGACGAATACAATGCAGTCGTAAACAACAATGCATACACGAACTTGATGGCCCGCGAAAACTTGCGCTACGCAGCTCACGTTGTCGAATCCATGCGCAAGACAGAACCGGACGCATACAATACTCTTGTGCACAAAACGGTACTCGAGCCCTCTGAGGTGACAGCATGGATTCGCGCGGCGGAAAACATGTATGTCCCATATGACGAGAAGCTGAAGGTCATTCCTCAGGACGACAGCTTTCTGGACCGAGAGCCGTGGGATCTTCAGAATACGCCGCGCGAGCGTTATCCGCTGCTCTTGTTTTATCATCCACTGAACATTTATCGAAAACGAATGATCAAACAGGCGGACGTGCTTCTAGCGATGTTCCTGCTGGGTGATGCTTTTCCAACTGAGAGTTCAGATTGCTGGATCGGCGAGCTCCGTCGGCAAAAATCGATGTGCGCCAAGATGACCAGAAAGGCGATCCGGTTTCGTGAGTCAGAATGCGATTGGGCCAGCATGGAGGACGAACCTATGGGATCTGCAACCGCGATTCGTTCCGGAGTCAACTCGTCCAGTCCGATCGCTCTCACGAACGTTCGTACCGGACTCGGTGCGGATGCGATCGCCGCAGCCTTAATCGAGAATTTGCACTGCCTTCTTGGAAAACTGCCACGATACGCGACACGGAACGACTGGTACATGTGCCTCGCTTACACCGTTCGCGATCGCATGATGGAGCGCTACGTAGCTACGTTAGAATCCATTACCGAAACGAATCCGGACGCCAAGGTCGTTGCATATCTTTCTGCGGAATTTCTGACCGGGCCGCATCTTGGAAACAGCCTCGTCAATCTTGGTATTTGGCGAGCAGTAGAGGATGCGCTGTCGCGAGTGGGGCAGGGCGATTTATCGAGCCTTTTGGATCAAGAGGAGGAACCCGGGTTAGGAAATGGGGGTCTTGGCCGATTGGCCGCGTGTTACATGGACTCGCTTGCGACGCTCAACGTTCCTGCGATCGGCTATGGCATTCGCTACGAGTTCGGGATCTTCGATCAAGCGATCCGTGACGGCTGGCAGATCGAACTGACGGACAAGTGGCTACGCTTTGGTAATCCCTGGGAGATCATTCGCTCCGAGATCGCGTTCGATGTGAAGCTTGGCGGACGCACGGAGCGCTATCGCGACGAGGCCGGATCCTGGCGCGTACGCTGGATTCCTGAGAAAGTGGTCAAGGGCGTCGCCTACGACACACCGGTCCCAGGCTATCGTGCGCCCACCACAAATCTGCTGCGCTTATGGAAGGCCGAAGCTACGGAATCTTTTGATTTTGAAGCATTCAACGTCGGCGACTATTACCGGGCGGTTGACGAGAAGATTGCATCGGAAACCATCACCAAGATTCTATATCCGAATGACGAACCCGAAGCCGGGAAGCAGCTGCGGCTGGCGCAGCAATACTTCTTCGTGTCCTGCTCGCTCCAGGACATGATCCGGTTGCTCATCTTGCGCGGCAAGCCGCTCCACGAGTTCCACTTATACTGGGCAGCGCAGTTGAATGATACGCATCCCTCTATCGCCGTCGCCGAGTTGATGCGGCTCCTTGTGGACGAACACGCGATGGAATGGGATCAGGCCTGGGCTATCACCCAGCAGACCTGCGGCTACACGAACCACACGCTTCTTGCCGAGGCGCTTGAGCGATGGCCGCTACCGTTGTTTGCCCGACTGCTGCCGCGCCATTTGGAGATCATTTACGAGATCAATCGTCGTTTCCTGGACGATATTCGGCTGCGTTATCCGAGCGATGATCAGCTCCTCCGGCGGCTCTCGCTGATCGACGAGGCGGGAGGAAAATATATACGCATGGCGCACCTCGCCAGCGTAGGCAGCCATGCGATCAACGGTGTCGCGGCCCTCCATACCGAACTTCTGAAGCAGACGGTGCTGAGCGACTTCTACAGAGTAGCGCCGGAAAAATTTTTCAATGTGACTAATGGTGTGACGCCGCGCCGCTGGATCGCTCTGAGCAACCCGAACCTGAGCGCTCTGATCACCCGGAAGATTGGTGACCGATGGTTAGCAGATTTGGAGAAGGAGCTCGAACACCTCGAGCCGTTAGCTGTAGACGCCGACTTCCAGAAAGATTGGCAAGCCGTTAAGGCCGATAACAAACGTGTGCTGGCGGCTCTCATCAAGGAACGAACCGGCGTCATCGTTGATCCGCGCTCGCTCTTCGACATTCAGGTCAAGCGGCTGCACGAGTACAAGCGTCAGCACCTGAACGTTTTGTACCTGATCACTCTTTTCAACAGACTAAGGCGTGCTCCCAGCGCCGCGGAAATTCCCCGAACGGTCATCTTTGGCGGCAAGGCTGCTCCCGGATACCGCATGGCCAAGCTCATCATCAAGCTGATTAACTCAGTCGCGACAGCCATCGATCAGGACCCGGTCGTCTCTCAGGTTCTCAAGGTGGTGTTCCTGCCGGACTTCAACGTCAAAAACAGTCACCGCGTATACCCCGCCGCGGATCTGTCGGAGCAGATCTCCACGGCAGGCAAGGAGGCGTCTGGCACAGGCAATATGAAATTCGCCATGAACGGGGCATTGACAATTGGCACCTTGGACGGCGCCAACGTCGAGATCCGCGACGCCGTGGGTCCCGAGAATTTCTTCCTGTTCGGTCTGACGGCCGCAGAGGTCGAGCGATTGAAGGCTGGGGGCTACGCGCCGCGCGAATTCTACGAGTCAAATCCGGAGCTGCGCGAAGCGATCGATCTCATCAGTTCGGGGTTCTTTTCGAACGGTGATCGCGCACTCTTCCAGCCCCTCGTCGAATCGCTGATCACCCGCGACGACTACATGCTGCTAGCCGACTATCAGGCCTACGTGGAATGCCAACAAAGCGTCAGTCGAGCGTACTCCGATCAGAGCGCATGGACGCGCATGTCCATTCTGAACTGCACGCGAGTCGGTCGCTTCTCATCCGACCGCTCGGTCCGGGAGTACTGCCGCGACATCTGGAACGTTAGGCCAATTGTTCCTGACGAGAGATGAGCAGGATGCGGACGATGAGCGCCGGTGATGTCACATCGGGTACGAGCGCTCCTCTCGGTGCGACGGTTCTTCCGGGCGGCGTTAATTTCAGCATATTCTCGAAGCATGCCGTCATGCTCGAGTTGCTTCTGTTTGATAGTGAGAATGCCGCCCAGCCGTCACGGATTATCCCCCTCGACGCCATTAAACATCGCACGCACCTCGCTCGCTTCGCTCGATGATATATCCCCTTGGGAGAGCGCACCTGTCGTAAGGCCGGCGACGTATCTGGCGCAGCCACGGTCCATAGTCCTTCTGGCGCGGGCGCTCGAAGGAAGTGTTTCAGAAGTGGAATGATGTCAATGACGATTTGGCTATCGCTGGGACGCTCTGCGAGACCGGAGCCTGTTAACGCGCGTGGCAACCTGCCGCGCGGAACTGTTCGATGACCCGGCTCACAAGGTCTTTGCTGGCGGGCGGGGTGTTGTGCAGCTTGTAGGCGAGCCCCATCGTAAATTACGAACGTCGATGGAACTGAGCCAATCGCCAGGCTGAAAATCGTTCCAGCAATTTCCGGCCTTGGTTTCCTTTTTCCGAGCTGCACCTAACAGTGACAGGGGTGCTGGGCGATCATCGCCGTGAATCCCATCGTGCTCTCGATGCTGCGTCCATCCTTTAACGCGCACATCGAAGCTCCACTACCGAGATGGACAACGATTACCCGCCCGTTGGCGATCTCGGGCGCGACGTGCGGCAAAGTCTTCGCGATATACTCATATGAGAGACCGTGAAATCCGTAACGCCGCACACCCTCGGCATAGACGCGGTCAACCAAGGTTCGTTGTCGGAACCGCTCGCCCGCAGGCGAGGACGACTGCTAATGCCATCGATCTGGCCCTTGATCTGGCGTTGCAGATCTCCCTCTCCCTCGACCGAAAAGATCTGGAACTTGACGCTTGAGGAGCCTGCATTGACGACGAGGATAGTATCCATAGCGATCACGCGGAAACTGTTGGAGCCCGTTGATGCCTTGCATTCGCGTAGAGAGCCGCGACCGCGCAGGAGGCCATCCGAGCGCGCGCCGAGTCTGCACGAGACGTCAAGAATCTGTCTCGATCCATCTGACCGTAACGGATTGATTTCGGGCGACGCCTCGGCTCTCCACTTTTGAAGTCAGCTAGGTCCGGAGCGTTCGGCCTCGATTTCTTGAAAATGATTTGCTTGCGCTTTGGAGGAAAGCTTCAGCGCGCAGCGGTCATCTCGAAGCATTAGCTCCGATTTGTCTAGATGAAATGCATGGTTTCGGCGGACAGCAGAGAGCGCAGTAGGGTTATTTAGTCTTACCGTTTCCGCTCTTCTCGTTAGCGCGCCGCAGAGCTTCAGCAAGCGCTCCGCCGCCGGATTGCTGATGCGGCTTGCTCGGTGTCGACGTCATCCGCCGGCTTTTGTCTTTTGGGGTGCCTTGCGCTGGCCGCTCGCTCATGCCGCCGGGCTCATCATCGAGACGGAGCGTCAATGCGATCCGTTTACGGGCGACATCTACCTCCAGTACCTTCACCTTGACGACGTCCCCTGATTTGACGACATCGCGCGGGTCTTTGATGAAAGACTTCGACATCGCCGAAATGTGTATCAGCCCATCTTGATGGACGCCGATGTCGACGAAGGCGCCGAAGGCGGCCACGTTGGTTACGGCGCCTTCGAGGATCATGCCAGGTTTGACATCCTTGAGCGTCTCGATTCCCTCTTTGAAGACCGCGGCCTTAAACGCCGGCCGAGGATCGCGGCCGGGTTTTTCGAGCTCGCGGAGGATGTCGACCACGGTCGGCAGACCGAAGGTGTCATCAACGAAACTCTGCGGCTTGATCTGGCGGAGGATATTCGTGTTTCCGATGAGGGCCTTGATGTCGCTTTTGGTGGCAGCAAGAATCTTGCGTACGACGGGGTAGGCCTCCGGGTGGACTCCCGAGGCATCGAGCGGATCGTCGCCACCAGTGATCCGCAGGAAGCCGGCGCATTGTTCGAACGCTTTCGGCCCCAGTCGAGGCACCTGCTTTAGCCCTTTACGTGCCTTGAACGGCCCGTTGTTATCACGGTATTGGACAATGGCTTGCGCCAACACTGCGCCGATTCCTGATACGCGTGCGAGGAGCGGTGCAGACGCCGTGTTAGCATCGACTCCGACCGCGTTAACACAATCCTCGACCACCGCATCAAGGGAGCGAGCCAGTTTACTCTCGCCAAGATCATGCTGATATTGGCCCACGCCGATCGCCTTCGGATCGATCTTGACCAGTTCGGCCAGTGGATCCTGTAGCCGCCGCGCAATCGATACCGCCCCGCGTAGCGTGACGTCGAGGTCGGGCAATTCCTCTGACGCAAAAGCCGACGCTGAATAAACCGATGCGCCGGCTTCCGACACCACGATCTTCGACATCTTCATATCGGGTAGGGATTTTACCAGATCCGTAGCGAGCCTGTCGGTCTCGCGCGACGCCGTACCGTTGCCGATCGCGATCAAGTCAACGCCATGTTGAACGGCGAGCTTGCCGAGCGTGGCGAGTGCCGCATCCCATTGCCGCTGAGGCTCGTGCGGATAGACCGCCGTGGTGGCCACCACCTTGCCCGTCACATCGACAATAGCGACCTTGACTCCGGAGCGGAATCCGGGGTCGAGCCCCATGGTAACGCGTGCGCCCGCTGGCGCCGCGAGCAACAGGTCGCGTAAATTCGACGCGAACACACGTACCGCCTCGTGTTCGGCTGTGTTCCAAAGCCGCATCCGCAAATCGATATTGAGATGAACCTGAATCTTGGTCCGCCAGGCCCAGCGGACAGTTTCCATCAGCCATTGGTCGCCGGACCGGCCGCGATCGGAAATTTCGAAACGCTGCATGATCTTCAATTCGTAGGTACTGACCGCAGCTGGCGTAGCCGTAGCTGGTTCGGGCAATATCTGAAGGTCGAGAATATCCTCCTTCTCACCGCGAAACATTGCAAGGATGCGATGTGACGGCAGCTTGGTGAGCGGCTCGCTGAATTCGAAATAGTCCTTGAATTTTTCGCCCTCGGTCTTCTTGCCGCTCCGCACGGCGGACGACATCAGGCCGTTCGACCACATCCTTTCCCGCAATACGCCAATCAAGTCGGCATCTTCCGCGAAACGTTCCACCAAAATGGCGCGGGCGCCGTCCAGCGCAGCCGCGACATCGGCGATCGAGTTGTCGACGTTTACGAACGGCTCTGCTACCGTCTTCGGATCATTCTGCGGTTCCGCCAACAGCAATTGAGCCAGCGGCTCCAGTCCGCGCTCTCTGGCGATCTCAGCCTTGGTGCGGCGCTTCGGCTTGAACGGAAGGTAAATGTCTTCCAGACGCCCCTTGCTATCGGCAGCGAGAATTGCTGCTTCCAATATGGCGTCGAGCTTTCCCTGTTCGCGAACCGAATTGAGAATCGCGGCACGACGGTCTTCGAGTTCACGCAGATAATTCAAACGCTCTTCGAGTGCCCGCAATTGAGCATCATCCAGGGAACCCGTGATTTCCTTCCGGTAACGAGCAATGAAAGGAACGGTTGCGCCCCCATCGAGCAACGCAACCGTCGCTTCAACTTGCTGCTCGTGAACGCCGAGCTCGTCCGCGATCCGTCGATTGATGTTTGCCACGCGCCATCATCCTGAACCATCGCGACGAATAAAAATGTCTCGCCGCGAAATGACGCTTATGAACTACCGTCGACTGACTGATCAACCTCTTGGAACAAACAAATTAGTCTGGGGACGAACTTCGATCGCAATGATGGGCGTGGCCACAATTTCAGTGCGAATCCGATACGTCGAAATCCTAGCGAAGCGCATTAGTCGTCGTCGCAAACCTCCATCTTCTTCATGCCGGCCTCCGCTTCTGACCGGGTCTTGAAGACGCCGAGGCCGACGATAGTCGACGGGGTTGTCGGGATGTTCGTGGTGGTCGCTGGCCTCTTGTCCACGATGGTGCACTTCTTCGTCGCGGCATCGCGGATGACGTAGTATTCCTCGTGATGGACCACCGTCTCGGCGAACGCCGGCGCGGCCGCAAACGCAATAAGCGCGCTCAGCGCGAGTCTCTTCATAGGAGCCGTTCTCCGTTTAAACAAGGCAGAACGCGTACCTCGTTGAGTCCGGCTAGTAAACCTCGAAATCCTGTGTCTGCGGCCCTTGCGTGCTTTCGCTGCGGGAGGCGGAGCACCAATACGACTGAGTCCCGAAGCCGAGCATCGGCCACGCGATGGCGCACGGCATGAGGAGGTCGAAGTACCGCGTCGTGAGGCGCACATCCTCGTCTGGACGGGCGGCAAACCCTCCGGCTCACTTTGAGACCAACACGCCCAGCCAAGACGGAGCGCCTTCCAAAGGACAAATAACGGGCATGGCCAGAAACGTCACCAGCGCAGAAACGGCAGTCGCCGCAGCGATCATTGATCCTTTCAACATAACATCTCTCCGATCGAGAGGCTTGCTATCGTGTCCCGTCTTTGACAAACCGACATGCGGGTATTTCTAAATCGACGCGCCGCCGTTTATCTCCTCGCAGAATGTCTCTAGCAGCCTTGTAACGAGAGGAGGCGACTATCACGCGCCCGTGTGCGGCCTTCCGGGAACGGTCACGGCCCGGTGAGGTTGCTATCCCGAACAGGCATGGAGCGCAGCCATGGCATTCCCCAATAACGACGAGCCTCCCAGGGCAACAAGCGATGCGAAGCGCACCAAAACCACCCGCTGGGCTATCGCGGGGGTGGTCATCCTGGTGCTGTTTGGCCTCCTGCTGATCTCCCCCGGCCACAACACGCACGATAAGTCCGCCGAGAATCCGCCGCACCCCGCAACGCAAGCGCAGCCCTAGGAATGAGCTGCGCCCCAACGAAATCCGCCAGCCCGTTAGGGAGCTTGCGGCGTGCACGACTAGGGTCGAGGGGCCTTCGGGGGATGGCGGGGTCCCTAGCGCGCAATCCTACGGCCAGATGTCGCTGCGGCCCGGCTTGGCGTACTTGATGTTCGCGTCGCCGCTCTTCGCGATCTTTTCGTCCAGCTCCTTTCACTTCTCCTCGGTGAGCTGCTCCTTGGTCTTGCCCGTCTTATTCTTCGCATCGGCGTCGAGCGTTCCGCCCGAAATGCTGCCTACTCCCGTTGCGTCTGACATGCGCATTCTCCGATTTGCTATCGTTGCTTTTGAACCCCTGGTTGCAAATTTATGGGTCACAAGGCTGTGACCAGGTTGCATCCGACGCACTCAAGAAGGGCATGATCCGAGAGTTTAATTCTGGCTCTGCGACCCTCACCTAGGGCTCGTGTGAGTAACGCTGGATCTGGACTGCACTTGACTGGTCCACTTCGCTACCATCATGGCAAACGTGACGATCGCCCAAGCAGTGAACCCGAACAGGGCCGTAGCGATCAACTTCCGTCGCATTGGGCGTTTCTCTTGATGCCGGTAACGTCTTCGGATCGTCGGAACGTAGCTCGGATTGTACCGCGAGAAAAGGGACGCGAAGCTACCGCTTCGCCTTCAGCCTCGCTTCGGAGACGAGGGTGGTTCGACGGGCGCACGAGCCAGCCGCTCCGCCCTTAGACGCTCGCGATTTTGACATGCCAGTACCCGAGTGCCTTGGGGTCCAAGCTAGAAGCATCTAGCTGTCCCGCTGTACCAACTCGACGGTGATGCCCTCGGGACCCTCAAAGAGCCGCAGCTTTCGGTTGACGTAGTTCATCTCGTCGCTGAGCACCGTCACGCTACTAGCCACGAGGTGTGCAGTGGTTGCCTCAAGGTCGTCGACGCGGAAGGCGAGATGATTGAAGCCTCGTCGTCGCAGGTTCGTTGGGTGCGCACCCGGATCGGCCCCTGGGGTGGGTTCAAACTCAAGAAGCTGAATCTCGAATTGAGGATCGGCTCCTTCGAGAGCGAGGGTGATGTGCTGCGCCTTCATGTCCGGCATGCCCATGTAGCGGGCAGGGAGTCCGCCGTCGATTATCGCGACGTGATCCTTTCTGAAGCCAAGAAGAGCGAAGAAGTCGATCGCCGGGCCAGCGTCTGCTACCGCAATCGTAATATGATCCGGATTGAGTATCATCATCACTCCGCGTCACTAGCGCCGCACATCTCCGCGCGCGAACCATCGGTATCCGGCTCACCGCTTTTGCAAGACTATCAGCTCGCCCCGCCACACGGTAGGCAAGGCTGGCTCAATGTTTCACTGCGCCGGTTCGTGCGCGAGGTCAGGGCCAGGACCGGAAGTCGCCATCAGACCACGACCTGCGATCTACCCGCGCAGGAACGAGAAAACAGTGCTAACGTTATTGGTGCGGCCGGGATGTGTGACTGCACGTCGAGTGTTCGTCCTGGGCGGATCGTACTGGGCCATTGACGCAGTCAAAGCCGGCCTGATGCAAGTGCGAAACGCTCAACCCGAAGGAGTGTGCAATGCGTAAGAAAGTGTTGACCATCTTGAGTGGCGTAGCAATCGCCGCATCGGTTCTCACGCTGGTGCCGGATCAGGCGTCGGCGCAGAGAGGAGGGGGCTTCAGGGGTGGCGGCGGATTTGGAGGCGGTGGTTTCCGCGGCGGCGGATTTGGCGGTTTTCGGGGCGGTGGATTTGGAATGGGGATGCCCGGCGGGTTTAGAGGCGGGTTCGCCGGCGGCGGGTTCAGGCGCGTGGGCTGGGCGGGTAG
>NZ_MWPQ01000070.1 GCF_002028545.1 Nitrobacter vulgaris | reverse complement strand
CTTGCAACACCGCAAGCTCGCCGCTTAACATCACCAACCAGAGGCCGACACTCCGCTAAATCAAGCAGCCATCTGCGCCAAATGTTCTGACGACGGACAGTCAAAGGCGATTCCGACTACCGGCCCTTCGTTGAGGGGCGGGTGCCAGGTGGAAGAACCTCTGTCAGTTAGGGCCGTGAGGGCATCGCTTCGATGACCCTGTAGATAATGTTTGGGTCTTCCACCTGGATCAGAAGCTCGTGTTGAGGACGGTGAGGGCCGCAATCGGCGTACCCTGTGTTTGCTATGGACGAGATCTTTTCCTTTACTCGTGGAAGCCGCCTGGTTCGACCTTGCAACTTGACGAGCGTCATGCTGCGAGAGCATGCTGGCGTACAGAGAGACTTTGACTGCTTTCTCTATTTCCTTCCGCTCTTAGGACGTTATCAGAACGAACGTGGCCGGGCACGCCGCGTAGGATGAACAGGTCCGACAAGACGTCGATGACGTCGGTCGAATTGAGCTTGCGATCAATCCGGATCGCCAGACATTCTCGGGTGAACTCGTCGATGATGTTGAGCATGCGGAACTTCCTGCCATTGTGGGTCCGGCCCTCGACGAAGTCATAGGACCAAACATGGTTTGGATGCTCGGGCCGAAGCCGGATGCACGATCCGTCATTCAGCCAGAGTCGGCCTCTCTTCGGTTGTTTCTGAGGAACCTTCAGCCCCTCCCGCCGCCAGATACGCTCGACACGCTTGGCATTCACCGTCCAACCCTCGGACCGCAGCATCACCGTGATCCTGCGATATCCATAGCGGCCATAGCGGGAGGCGAGCCGGATGATGTCGGTCGTCAAGGCCTCTTCATCCGGTCGGCTTTGCGGCTTCTTGCGCTGGGTCGAGCGATGCTGGCCGAGAACCTTGCAGGCAAAGCGCTCCGAGACGGAGAACTTCACCATGACGTGGTCGACGCAGCGGCGACGGCGGGAGGGGCTCAGAAGTTGTGCTGCGCAGCCGCTTGCGCGGAGCCCGAGGCAGCCTCTTTCAGAATCAGCTTCTCCAGCGTCAGGTCCGACACTGCCTTGCGCAGCCGGTCGTTCTCTTTCTCAAGATCCTTGAGGCGTTTCACCTGGTCGCCCTTCAGGCCACCAAATTCCTTGCGCCACCGGTAATACGTGAACTGCGTCACGCCGATCGAACGAACCGCTTCGCCAACCGATCTGCCTTGTGAAAGTAAAACATCAACCTGGCGCAGCTTCGCGACAATCTCTTCCGCCTTGTGCTTCTTCTGGGGCATTCCAATGTCCTCTCTAACGGCTGATAGCCTAATTCAGGGAGGACCACTTTTCAGGAGGCAGACTAACATCATCGTCGTCTATAAGGTGGACCGGCTGACCCGCTCTCTGGCTGACTTCGCCAAGCTGGTCGAACTGTTCGACGCCCATGGCGTCTCGTTCGTCTCGGTGACCCAGCAGTTCAACACCACCACATCAATGGGACGGTTGACGCTCAACGTCCTTGTTTCCTTTGCGCAGTTTGAGCGCGAGGTCACCTCGGAGCGCATCCGCGACAAGATCGCTGCTTCTAAACGCAAGGGGCTGTGGGTCGGCGGCATGGTGCCGCTGGGTTACACCCTCAAGGACGGCCAGCTTCACATTCACGAGCAAGAGGTCAATATCGTTCGGCTGATTTTCAAGCGCTATCTGGAACTCGGCAGCGTCAACCGCCTCGTCAAGGATCTGAAGGAGCGAGGCTTTAAGTCCAAGATCCGGAAGCTGGCGTCAGGCGGAACGCGAGGAGGTGTGCCGTTCACGCAGGGACCGTTGTTTTACATGCTACGGAATTGCTTCTATCTCGGCGAAGTCAGCTTCAAGGGCGAGATCCTCCCAGGGTCGCAACCTGCCCTGCTTGACCGCACACTGTTTGAGGCCGTTCAACAAAGGCTGACCGAACAGTGGTTACATCGCACGACGACACGTATCCGAACCCGCGCGCTCCTTGCTGGGCTGCTGTTTGATGACGCCGGCCATCGGATGGTCTTGACCTACGCTAGTCGGGACCGCGTTCGACATCGCTATTACGTATCGGCGCCCTGCATTCGGGGGCGCACAGATGAGCCGGTTGGGTCACCTGTGTGCCTGCGTCAGAGCTCGAAGCCACGATCTCCAGAGCGGTCATGGCCAATACGGACATCAATGAACCGCTTTCGAACGAAACGTTGTCTCGAAACACGCTTGAGCGGTTTTGTCACCCGAATTGAGGTTCGCAGGAACCAGCTGGCGATCAATCTGAGGTCCGGCGAAACCGATCATCAAGGGATCCAGAGCCACGATCCCGATCCGGCTGAACACCGCGCTGTCATCTCGCGCACTATCGTCGTGCCCTGGAAGAGCCATCAAGGCCCGCCCGAAAGATCTTGCTGCCGGCGAATACCTAAGAGCATCGCGCCCGGCCGATGAAGGCCGAACGCCGGTCGGCTCTGATCCGAGCGATCGGCCGCGGCCGCCATTGGCTTCAGGAGATCGTCGACGGCCGCGAGACGATCGAAAGCCTTGCCGCTCGGCAACATTGCAGCACCCGACATATCAATATGACCATCTCCCTCGCCTTCCTGGCACCGGCCCTTGTCACAGCAGCCGTAGAAGGACGTTTTCCCGCGCGGGATCGGTGTTGCTGCCCTCCGCGATGCGCCGGCTGAATGGTCACAGCAGATGAGGCGCCTCGGCTTGGTACCCACAGGCGCTCCCGATTCTGAGAACCGGTAACCGCACCTATCCCGCACGCCCAATTCCCAGGAACGGGAAATTGCGCCGCAGAGACAGGGTCCCAAAACCACCCCAGACGGGTCACAGAGACCGCGCCCCCGCAGATCAAAATACGGAAAAGCCCGCCAATCGCGGGACCTCCAATTAAACAATGCGAGAAAGCCCGCAGTTGGCGGGCTTTTTACATCAAATAAAATTCGTCAGCTAAAACAAATACTTGGTTGTAGGCGCGACAGGGATCGAACCTGTGACCCCCTGATTTTGAGACCAGAAGGCAGAGGCTCGACGTCATGACCGCGGGGCTCACCTCATTGGCAAGACGATCCGCCGAAAATCATCCGCTGAAATTCAAGCGGTCACCGTTGCCGCTGGCCTTTGATCGACTGCGTGTCGCCTTTCGCAGCTTCCAACTCCTGGGCGATGCGCTCCTGCTCAGCGCGAAGCTTCGCGAGCGCGTCCGTTTGGACCAGCGCAGCAGGGATTGTCTGGCCGGGGTGCTCGGCGATCATGCGGGCTGAGTCCACAGCGGCCGCGGCCTCGCGAGCCTCGCTCGCGGCGGACTGCTGCGACCCGGCGACGCCCCCCCTCTCGGCGCGGAGCTCTCTTTGCGACATCGGGTCCATCGCCGTATGCGCCTCTTGCCCGCGTTCCGCGTTCAGGGCCCGGTCAGCGAGACGCTCCGCCAAGGCTGTTTCGCGCCGCTCCTGCGTGCGGACCTCCTGGGCACGTGCGACAAGCCTGTCGGCATCTACCCCGGCGATCGCCTCGACCTCCGCGCGGCTCAGCTGCTGGATCGCTCGCTCCTGCACCCGCTGCAGGTCGATCCGGTTCGCGAGAGTTTCCAGATATCGCGCCGACGTCTCCCGAAACTGCTGCTTGGTTTGCCCGTCGAGCAGGTCGCTCGTGCGGGACACCGTCTCGTTCATCACGCGAAGGTCCTTCGCCATCTGCTCCGATGTGATCGCCATCGCGGCGTCCTCCTTGGTTAGATGCTCGACACGCTTCCCGATCGCCTGCAGAATTCCGCCGACGGCCTGCGCTAACAGCAGCCGCTCGAGCATGTCTTTGGCTTGCCGGTTTGCAGGCTGCTCGGCCGCGGCGGCACGCCAGGCCAGCACGCTCTCGTTCACGACCTTGCGATCTGGCGGCGAGATGGGCAAGCGGATCGGATTGGATCGCGCAACCGCGATGCGCTGCCGCGCATTGTCGATGAGCCTGCGATTGGCGGGGTCAGCGGCGTAGGCCCTGTCCCGCGCCTCGCGCGCCGGACGAGGTCGATCGGCTGCGTCGACGATGGCCTTGTCCTTCGGGCCGTAGCTCTGCGACGATGCACGCTCCCGCGCCGACGTCGCGACGATGCGCAACCCCTCCGCCTGGGCGTGTTGGGCGTAGACCTCTCGCCACTCGCGGAACGTCTCCGGGCCCGGGTGCAATTTCTGGCCGGACTCGCTCTTCAGCGCGATGACGGCGTGGACGTGGATGTGACCGGCGGCCTCCTTGTCGACGTGGATGCCGAACATGAACTTGTGGTCAGCGAATTTGTCATGGAGGAAGGCCCGTGCGGTCCGGGTCAACGCCTCCGCGTCGGTGCCGGCCTTCGCCGACAGCATCAGGTGCATCGTGTCGCGCACCGATTGCGAGCGCAACGACGGTCCCCATTCGCGCGCTGCGAGCCGGGCGTCGGCAACGTTGGTGACTCTCTTGCCGCGGTCATCAATCGCCGCGCCATGCTCCACCAGCCTGTTGAGCCGGCAGGTGACGCCATTGCGGCCGTGGTTGGTCATTCCGGGCGACACGCCGATCGCCTGCGCCGCGAGCCCGGTCGCCGCGTGGATGCGGTCCTTGATCTTTCCTTCCGACGCCATGTCGAAGCGTTTCCGGGTGAAGCCGTGCTCCTGGTTTCCCACTCGCTCCTCGCGGACGCGGAACCGCTCCTTCGCCGGACCGGCCAACGCTACGACGAGCCGTACCTCGAGTTCGCCCGACGACGTCGCATCCAGGCGGTAGGCGTAGCGGTGCCCGGCAAAACCCGCCGCGATCGCTTTCTCGTAGGACGCGCGTCCCTCTGCGGTGTCCTTCACGCCGTGCAGTGTCAGGCGGACGGCGCCGACATCCTGGCTCTCCGCTCGCTTCGAGAAATTCGCCGACCAGGCCTTCACCTCGTCCGCGACGGCTTCCCCGTCCGCCAGCACGCGCCCGTCGTGGGTCTCGAGCGGGACGTCCTCGCGCTGGACGTACTGCCCGGTCTTGGTCACGCGGGTCACACCGCGCGCATAGGACAGCACCTTGATGACAGCGGGCTGGTAGCCGGCGGCGAGCTGGCGCGCGCGGCCGACGGCGCCCTGCCCTCCCCCGCTTAAGCCCCCGGCGATCGGCGCCTGCGTGGCGGGACGCGCGGCTCCTCCTTGGCTTCCTCCTCCGGCGGATGATGCCGGCAGCAACCGCGACCTCTCCTCGTCGCGGCCGCCTGTGATGGTCTGCCCGCGGATGACCTGGTCGGCGGGCGCCGCTTTGGGAAGTGGCGCAACGCGGGCTGCACGTCGGCTCGGCTCCTCTTCCAGCACGCCGAAGCCCCTCGGCTGCCGTCGGGTCTGGGCGGCAGTGCCGACAGCAGTCCGCGCCGCCTCGACCTGATCCACCCACCAGGCGATCTGTGCGGCGCGGTTCATGCGCGCCCTTCCTCGCCCGCGCCCGCGGGTAGCGTAAGCTTCGCCTGCCGCCGTAGCTTTGACCCATAGGCAACCGTCATTTCGGTGAGCTCGTCGTTGATGGCGGCGACAACCTCGTGCAATCCCCGCCAAACGGCTTCCGTATCCTCGATGCGGACCGCCTGCCCCCGATGAATGGCCTTCAAGACCTGCGCCAGATTGCGGCCGACCATCCGCACTTGGCTCGCGAGCTCAACGACCGCGCGCGTGTTGTCCGCCGATAGAGCTGGCCCCGCCTGAACGGACGCTCGGATCAGCCGACGCACCACCTCGGCTTTCGGCAGGCCGAATAATACGACGGCCTCTTGCAGCCGCTCTTCGTCCGCCTCGGACAACTCCGTTCGAAGCCTCGGCTTGCGTCGCGGTACTGTGGCGGAGCGGACCATCGGCGTCCCTTCCCTTCCCGTTCGCGCGGCTCTGCCGCCATCGCGCGTCAGCGCTCTCCGGCTGCGTCCAGCAGCCGTCCCCCGGTTTGGCCCACAAACCGGTATCTTGTCAACCAAGATCTAATATACTGAATGTTAGACACTCAATGCAGAAGTGGGGCTCGCGCCCCAGCACGACCTTTCCACGTGCGAACCCCTATTCTGTCGCTAACCGCGTCCGTGGGGCTTCGCTAATACCGCAATCCCCATGCGCGATTGCCACACAAACGAAAAACCGCAATGAGACAAGGAGGTAAAACCTCAAAATCGCAAAACCATAATGCCGCAAACCATCAACGTCGCATTCCACGGTTCCGGCAACGCGGCAGAACGGCATTTGCGTAATCGCGCATCTCCGCAACACCGCACTCCGGCAAGACCGCGATCTCGCACTACCGGAATGGCACAACGCAGGGATTGCCATATGTTCATTATGTTGTATGTTGTCATTGCGTTTCTGCTTATTGGACCTGCGACAAGGAGGAAGCAATTGCCGAGCATCTTCGCGGTCGCCAATCCGAAAGGCGGAAGCGGCAAGACCACCGTTGCGATCATCCTCGCCGGCGAGTTCGCCAAGCACGGCTATTCGGCCGCCATTGTCGACGCCGATCCCCAAGGCTCGTCGTACCAATGGCATGCGTCGTCTGTCGCGCGAGGCCTGAGCCCGCAGGGAGTGGACCTGGTGCGTGCGCCTGATGAGACTACCCTCGCCCAGGCGATCGATCGGCTTGATGGCTACGACGTCGTCGTGGTCGACACACCCGGCTACTATGGCGAGGTGCTGATTCAGTCGGCGCTGCGCGCTGACCTCGTCGTCTTGCCCTGCAAGGTGCACACCTTCGACGCCTCGCAGGTTGTGCGCACCATCCGCAATCTCGAACAGCACGCGTCGACCTCAAAGCTGCCGATGAGCCAACATCGCGTTCTGTTCAACGAATATGACAGTCTTGACCGCAACACGCGCCCCCTTAAAGAGGTTGTCGCCTATCTCGATATGGAAAAGGTTCCGGTTTGCGCCAATGCGCTCTACCGGCGCATCACGTATCGAACCATGACAAGCGGTCACGGCACGTTGTACCAGATGAATGATAAGGACGAATCAATACGGAAGGCCCGTTACAATGCCGACCAGGTCGTCCGGGAATTGCTCGCGGCAAGCCAGGGCGCCGGCCAAGGCAATAGCGCAGCATGACGGATTCTGCCTCGGCACCGAAATCAGATCGCCCTCCCCTGCCCCGCGACGCGTTCCGCGCCCATCGGGTCAACTCGGCGGCGCCGGACGCTCTCGCGGCCAAGCCGGTTGTCGTGACGCCGGCGTATGAAGATCAGATCATCGCAGCACAGCCGCAATCCGCTCCGGCGGATAATGTTTCCACACGCAAACAGCCACGCCCTTCGAAAGCCCGAGATCGAAATCCTTTCGACGCCTACGGCGAGCGATCGTCGTCTCGGCCTTATGCGTTACGCTTCCCCGATGCGATCGACCTAGTGGTTCGTCAAATGGCCGCCGAGGAGCGAACGCAGCCGCTTCGCATCATCGACCGCATAGTCTACGATCACCTCAAACGAATCGGACGCCTGCCGCCCCCGCGCGAAACCTGACCGCCTCTCACGGCCGGGATTGCACAAAAGGGATCTGCGGGGCAGCGATACGCAAGGCAGACAGGCGGATGACCCTACGAAACATCGTCCGGGAAGGAAGAGCAGGGACTGTCTTAGGTCGCGGGCTCCGCGCTCTCGCCGGCGTAGCGCCATCAGCATCGGCGAGACCGAGAACTCGCCAGGTTGCAGCGCGCCGGGCCAGGATCCTGAGATAGCCTCCCAGGCTCTTGATCGCGGTTCCGCGCTGCAGGATCGCGGCGAGCGCTCTGCTGGCTGGTCCCTCGCCCATCGCAGTGCAGGCTTCTTCACAGGCCACTCGGGTTGATGCCGAGGATGGGACGTATGGTTGATGCGGTCCTGATGAAGTCAAAGGAAGTGCGGATGGCGTCGCCAGACCGCTCAATCTCGAAAGACCCGGCTCAGCCGGGCGTTTCCTGTCCGAACGCACCGGTTGAATCTGATATGTTTATTATATTGAATGTTGCGGTCGCCGTCTAACGTAGGCGGCGGGCGTCGATCCTTTGACATTGTTGCGGCCGCTTGCCAGCGGCGGCAGAGGACATCGTGGCGACATGCAGGAGCTCCGCTCGGCCAAGTGAGTCGTTTCAAGGACTTGTCTGTGAATATTCCAACGTCCAATATACTGGACCTCGGGCTTCGTGTATGTTCTCCGTCGTTTTCCTGCCGTGGACCCGAAAGCCAGTCAACGATGCCGCCTGTTCGCAAGCCGCTACCCGTCGATCATTCGATTCTGAATGAGATGCTGGCGATCCGACTGCAACAGCTCGAGATCGAAAACGGCGGGATGGAAGCCTTCCTGCCAAAGACGGGGCTGGCGCGTGGTACCTACTACACGATCCTACGCGGCCTCGGCAATCCGACGCTGCGAACGATGGAGCGGATTGCCTCCAGCCTGAACATGAGCGTGCTTGAGCTTCTCGGCTTCGAAGTCACAGACGCGCGCCGCGCTCTCAAGAAAAGCGGCGTCAACTACGATGACCTGGTTTCGGCAATCGGCAAGAAAAATCGGGCCGACCGTGGTCTCGCGCGGCAAACCCGATCGCGAAAACTTCCTTCGTAGCGGTCCGGAAAAAAGCTTGCGTAAGATGGGGAGGCCGAAGCCTCCCCACTCTTCACTACGCGGCGGCGCGTTCGCTGGTCTGCGCCAGCCGGCCGACCTCCAGAGCGATGAGATCGACGGTGTAGATCCGTTGGCCGTCGCGCTCGAAGCTGTTCTGCCGGAGCCGTCCCCGCACATGGACCAGGTCGCCCTTGCTGACGTGCTCGCTCACGTAGGACTGGATCGACTTCGTGAAGATCGTGACCTCGTTCCAGTGCGCGTCATCCTTCCACTGACCTTTGTCGTCCTTGAAGGGATAGTTGGCACAGATGCTGACGCGAACGGTCTTGCCGACTTGCTTGATGGTTCCGACCCGACCAATGAGGGTGAATTCGGCGATATTGCGCATTGTTTCTCTCCATCTTGTGGGCTGTGCCCGTTGCGATGGCTTTTCCGTAATGGCCGGAAAGACGAAACAGAGCCGGAGCCGCCAGAGGCGAGCGGAGGGCAAGCGCAGCGCTGCGCCCCGGCCGGAGTCACGAATTTTGGCGCCGCAGGCGCATGCGCGAGGAATGCCGGTCGGGGTTCCCGCTTGCGGGGGGAACCGGCAGGGGAAAATTCTTGGCTCCAGGGGCCGACGTGCCGTCGACGGCCATAGGGTATCCAGCCATGCAACCGGGAGCGACAACACAGACGGAGGAAGACTTGCGATCACCGCGCGCAACCGCATCCTTGGTCGACGTCGAGAAACAGCCGGCCGTGCGGACCATCGTGGCACTTCGCGCACCTCCCGCCGGAGGACATTTCGGAAGCGCTGGCGCGTGCTGCCGGGTAAGATCTTCTTGGCGATTCCGGGCCCGGATGCGATCCGCGGCGGAGAGACCCAGCCGCGCGGAACGGCCACGCAGTTTCAGCTTTCCGCGGCTCTCGGGTCGCGTGATCAACCGTTCGCGGTGAGGTGCCGCCATGCCGCAAGCTCGAGAATGCGAGGCAAAACGAGGATGTGAAGGTGAGGTCGTCATCGCGTCACGCCCGCCGCTTTTCGTGGAGGTGCGAATTGATCTGCGACATCAAAATCGGCCCGAGCGAGAATTCTCCGGCCTCGGCTTTGCGCGTCAAACCGCGCAGGTAGCCGCCGGCGGATCTGATCGCTGTGCCGCGCTGCAGGATGCAAGCGACAACGATCGCGGCCGGCGTTTCGCCCAGCACGGTTTGCGCCTCCTCCCAGGCGCTGGGGCTGATCCCGAGCATCGATCGCACCACCGCGGCGGTGGCGAGGAAATCCCGCCAGTTCGAAATCCCGCCCTTGGCGTAATCGACAATATCGGGGCAAGCGCTCAGCACCATTCCCAACGGATAGGTCCCTTCCGCCATCCTCGGTGCTTGAGGTTTTGGCTCAGCCCTCGCCGCCATGCCTTCTCGTAGGCTAGGTTCAAGATCAGTAAAGGGGTCTGTATTTGAATTCTGTTTGTGGCGCTCGGTATGGGACTCATTGGCGCTTGAATCTTTGGATTTGATGTGTGTTTCCAGAAGATTGAGGACGTCATCCGCCAGCTGCGACAGCTCTTCGGCGATCGGCTCGAGTTCTTGCCTCGTTGCGGTGCGTGGAATCTGGTCGATGATCGAGCGGAACGCGACATGGACTTCCTGCCAGTCGGCCGGCCCCTGCCCTCCCCTGCGCGTCGGGACACCTTCCTCAATGCCGGTAGCGATCATCTTGGCAATGTCGCGCCGGCACAGCGTGATCCGCTCGCGGACAAGTTTGAGTGCCCTGGCTTCTGCCTCGATGTCGGCCGCCAGGCTCTCGAACTCTTCGGATCGCACAACCAGTGGCGATATGTCGAAGCCGAAAGCGAGTTCGATCTCGCCGGCGCTGCCCTTGCGGGCGTAGCGCTTGCCATTCGGACTATCGCGCCGAACGACCAGGCCGACGTCGACCAGAACCGCGAGGTGCCGCCGCAGCGTCGATGCCGGCATTCCATGCGCTCTCAGCGACAACTGGTGGTTCGACGGGAAGACGATCAGATCGTCTTCCCCCGTGAGTGCGGTCTCGGGGTGGAAGGTCAAGAGCGCGTTCAACACTGAGAGCGAACGCTCGGAGACCCCGAGACGCGGCCGCGCCGTGCAGATGGCGTGAAAAATCTTCCATTTGTGAACGACCTTCTCAGGTGGTCGCGTAGTGGCCACCATCTGGGTCGCGACATGGGCAAGCGTCAGCGATCGCCGCCCAAAGGGCGTCGTTGGAGGATGTGATTGCATGTCTTTGCCTCTTCAGGGCAAAGAAAATCCGCTCGCCGAAACGGCGATCAAATCGCGTGGAGACTCTTGACTGCGATTCGCGAAAGTGATTCTCTGTCAGTCGCCAAACTTGAAGAGAAGGCTTCCGGAACTCCGTTTCGGGGGCCTTTTTTCTTTTGCCGCGTTGCTCCTGGTTAGTGGTTGACGGATGAGGCGGTTAGGCCTCGGTGACCTCCTGGCGCTCGGTCGACTTGGAGAAAGTGTCGAACAAGTGCGGGAGCTGATCGACGAGAAAGTCCGCGAACGTTGCGGGCACCGTCTTGTCGATAGAGAGTTTCAGCTCGCGGTCGACATGTTGGACCCGAGCAATTTTCTGTCCGTTGGCGGACACGACCGCGGCCGCGCGGCCGCGCTTGGATGCGTGTTTGGCGCTCGGCCGACTCGCCGCAGAAAACGCCACGAGAAACCGCCCGTCTGAATCTTTGCCGGCGAATGTTGAGTCGCTGATTGCGGTCCTGGCCCGCCTCACCGCCGCGGCGTCCACCAGCAGCTCCGATAAAGTCTGCCAGCGGCCGCGACCGATTTTCGGAGCCTTGCCGATCGCGTCGACAATGTCGTGGGGAATGGCCTTCGCAACGGCGATCAACTTTGATGCCTCCGCTCGATCGATGGCGAGCGCATCTTGGACCACCGATCGTTTGTGGCCGGCGTCTTCGATGTGAATTGCGAACATCGCACGTTCGATGAAACTCAAATCTTCGCGCGGGCCGTTCTCGAGGCCTTGGGCGACCACCAGTTCTTCGTCCGAGAGGGGTTTGAGGATCGCTTTCACGAGAATGCCGAGCTCGCGCGTAATACGAACGCGGCGATGGCCGTACGCGCTTTGAAAACGTCCGGGCGCCGTCGGATGCTCGCGGACAAGGATCGGGATCTCCTGCCCCCTTTGCGCGATCGATTGTTTTAGAACCTCATCGGATCTGGCATCGTCGTCGCGGAAACGATCAGCGACCGGAGAAGGATCGATGAGTGTGGGCTCGATCTCGATGATCGTCGCGCCAGCGGCAATCTTGTCGCGCAGCGCTTGGTTTTCCTTTTCGACCTCCGAGAAGGAATCCTTCAGCGACCGTACGGCGCCTGCCGAGACCCGCGCCGGCGCTGCGGAAGCATTGTTGTCAGCGGACAACGGGACGGTGTGAGGGGCAGTAAACAGGCTCTTGATCGTATCAGTGCGTTTACTCATCGCTCCCACACCTTTTTCATCAGTTGTGCGATCTCGGCGTTGACAGCATCCACCGATTCCAGCGCGCGATCGTAGGCCCCTCGCCCCACAGATCCGCGGTCGAGCTCGTAGAGCGATTGTTTGGTTAGACCGGCATTGGCGATGGCCGTCGACTTCCACACCGTTGCTTGCAGTACGTCCGCGCCGAAGAGGTTTCGCAGCAGCGCAACGATCTGGGCTTCCGGAACGTCGTTCGGATCGTGACGCGTGATGACGTAGCGAATGAAGTCATGATCTAGGCGGCCGCCGGCCTCTTCGATGACGGACATGAGGTCCGACGTCATGAGCAGGAACTGGCTCATTGAAGCCACATCCACCATTTGCGGATGGATCGTCACGAGCATGGCGGTGGCGGCATTGAGCGCCCCCATCGTCAGGTACCCAAGTTGGGGGGGGCAGTCGATCACGACCACGTCGTAGTCGTCCGCGACCTGGTCGATCGCAGCAGCTAGGCGGCGGAAGAAAAGCTCATGCCCGCGCTCTCGACGCTCGATCATTGCGCGGGGGGTGTGGTGCTCGAACTCCATCAATTCGAGATTGCCCGGCACCAGGCCAATTCCGTCGAAATAGGTCGAGCGAACAATCTCACGCATCGGCCGGCGCTGATCGTCGTAACGGATGGCCCCATAGATTGTCTCGTTTTGCCCGATATCGAATTCGGGCTGATAACCGAACATGGCTGAGAGAGACGCCTGGGGATCGAGATCGAGGGCCAGCACCCGAAATCCGGCCAGGGCGAGATATTGGGAGAGATAGAGGGCCGTGGTTGTTTTCGCCGAACCGCCCTTGAAGTTCGCAACGGTGATGACTTGCAGTTTCTCGCCCTCCCGGCGTCGGGGGAAGAACTCAAGCCGCTCCCGTGGACGCGCGTCTGCTAAGTACGCGCGCAGCTCGTTGATCTGCGCCAGTGTGTACGATCGCCGGCCGCCATGACCGGTGGACGGGATCGGACCGAGGCCGTCCAGCGAGAGCTGCCTGAGGTATCCGTCGGATACGCGCGCGATCTTTGCGGCCTCGCCAGAAGTAAAAGAACGGAGAGATTTGTTCGCGGCCGGGGGAAACAGTGTTGTGCTGAGCGACCGAAGTTGGCCGGATAGAATCCCTGCATGTCGCTTTATGCGCGCGCAGGCCGTCTCGCTTTCTGCTTCGATGATGCTCATCTTCCCGGGCTCAAGACGGTTTCTTTGCGTCAGACGGTATTTGTCCGTCTCAAAGGAAGACACGATTCCCGAGTCGCGGCAACAAATTATGGGTTAACGAGACGTTAATGCCGGATTGGCCGGCAGCTCGGCGACGCATTTGTTGTCAGCAGACAACATCGGGGCTCCCTTCACTGTTGTCTGCTGACAACATTCTTGAATTGGCCAAGCATCGTGCTCAGCCAAGGTACAGCTTCGTCGCCCTGCCCTGCGCCCGCTCCGCCTCGTTGTAATAGCTCGCCGCCTGCTGGACGGACCGGTGCTGCGACTGCTGCATCGCCTCCTGCAGCGCGACGCCTTGCCGGGCCGCTTCTGTGAGATACCCGGCGCGCAATCCGTGGGCCGAAAACTCCCTCGGCTCCAGACCGGCCATCGCGCAGCGCCGCTTGACGATCAGGTTGATTGATTGCGGTGTCAGCGCCCGCTCCTCGAGCGCCTCCCAGCGATCGATGGCGCGGAAGATCGGCCCCTTGCCGATGTCGGCGCGCTCAAGCCATTCGCGCAGCGCCTCGACCGGGGGTCCAACCAGCAGCACCCTCCCCGCCTCGTCCGCGACTCCGGTCTTGGTGCGGCCGAGCTGGATCGCCACGCATGGCAAGGTTGACGATTGGGGGTCCTTGGGATCGAGCGGCACCGCGGGCTCGTCGCTAATCTGCTCAACCCGGAGCCGCGCCACCTCGCTGCGCCGGCGACCGCCGGAGGCGAAGGCCAAGAGCAGGACTGCCAGATCGCGGGTGTCCACGAGACGGTCGGAGCGACATGTCGCGAGCAACCGGTCGAGCACGTCGCGGGTGACGGCCCGCTTGCTCTTGCGCTGACGCGGCCGGCTGCTGGCCCGGACCGCTAGCCTGACCGCTGTGCGAAGACCGGGCGCGTGGAACGGACCTTCCTGCCCTTTCCAGCGGTGCAGCGTGCCCCAGTTCGCCAACCGGCGCTTGACCGTCGATGGCGCATGCGGGCCATCGGTGCGAAGCAGCAAGGCCTTCCGCAGGTCCGCCGCGACCTTGGCTGGCATCCCATGCTGGGGATCGGTTTCGCGTTTGGCCGGGTCCCAGAGGTGATGCGCCACGTATTTCAGGGCCAGGCTTTCCGGCGCCGGCCACGGCAGCGGCGCGCCGGTAGCGGCTTGCGCCCAACCCTCGAGGTAGGCCAGATCGGAGGCGAGCGCCCGCAGCGTGTTCTCGCCGATGCCCTCGCGCGCGAGATGCTTCAGCGTTGCGACGTCATCGTCGGTCAGCAGTTCGGCGAGCCGATCGCGCCGCTCCATCGGCAGAATCGCGGAGAGCGCGTCGAGCTGCAGCGCGCGCCGAGTCGCGGAGTCGAAGTGGGGGTGATCGGTGAGGAGGTCGTCCATCACGAGGCGAGGGGAAGAATGCGCACGCGCGCACGCTGCGGATCGATCGACACCAACGCACCCTCCGCGAGCTCGCGCTCTGTCTGGGCGATCGCGCGGAGGAGGGCGCTGCCGATCGCCGTTGGTGTCAGGAGGTCAGCGCGAATCTGAATGACGCTCGGCTTTCGGCGGCCCGTGGCCGCCAGGGTTGTCGAGAAATCGAGATCATTGGTCAGGACGACATGGTCATGGGTGGCGGCCCATTGCATCAGCGCGCGATCTGGCGCGTTGGCCGCGCCGACGCGCGACCAATGCGTCGCCTCAAGCCCGGCTTCCTGCAGAAAAGAAACCCAGTTTGGCGACAGGTTCATGTCGATCCGGAACCGCATCAGGACGCGCGCTGAAGATCGATCTCCCGCTCTTCGGCGCGCCAGGCCGCATAGCGGAGGGCTTCCAGCACGTCCTCGCGCTCAAGATAGGGATAGTCGGCGAGCAGCGCTTCGATGCTGCGGCCGCCGCCTATTTGGCCGACAATCATGCCGACGGTGACACGCTGGCCACGAATACAGGGCTTGCCGCCCATCACGGCAGGGTCTTGGCTGATGCGGGCAAAATCGGTCATTGGGTCACCTCGATTAACAGTCTAGCATATTTTTTCGCGCGGTTTTCCGCGATATCCGAGAAGGGGCAGAGGGTCGCACCTCAGTCCCATGGATTGAATACCGGCAGGACGAGCGGGAGGGCGTCGTTCCGCGAAGATCGAGCGCGTATGGAAGGAAGCAATCATGGCCACTCCGCCAAAGCAGGATATGCCGCCGCCGGCGGTTGACGCGGCCGGTTCGGCCGGGCAAAGCCAAGCGGCCGACCTCGATCGTCGGGCCGTCCGCGCCCTCGATCTGACCGACGACGACATCGCCGCGATCGAAGCCAGCGAGATGGCGCCTGGCTTCGAGCACCTGAACGCCGAGGTCGACGACACCTGAGCGCAGCCGAAGGCGTCCGGAGCAGGGGAGGGGGCTGGCAGCGGCGGCGTCCTCTCGTCGATGGGAAGCCCGGCGAGCGTGATTTGCCGGGCTCCGGGCCGCCAGACTCGCTGATTTGCGCGCGTGCGTCCAACCGTATCGATAAGGGGTAATTATCGATAGTCAGAAGGGTGCGGGAGGAGACAGCACTATGACGGAAGCCAACTGCGTGATAGCTTCCGTTGGTCTGATTCCAGTTAAGGTTATCAAAGCCTTGCCGTCCGACTATCAAATTCCCGATCCGCTGCCCTGGGCCCAGATCGCCGGCCCGCTCGCCGCCGCCGAGGATTCCTTGGCCCGGCTCGATGAGCGGCTGGCCAAAAGCCCGATCCGGCAGGGCTGGATCGCCCGCACACATTATACTGATGCCACGGCCGGCCTGTGGCTCGAGGGCGAACTGGTCCACCTCGACGACCTCGTCCTCCACGACGCCGGCATGGACGTCCGTACCCCGACCCACGAACTCACCCGCGCGCACGCCATACTGCGCGCGCGGCGGCGCATCGCCGCGGCCAAGCCGGACTGGGCGCTATCGGCCGCCGGCCTCGCCGGACTGCGGGGCCGGGGAGCGCGCGGCGGATGGGAAGAAGAAACGGGCGACCGGAATGAGGAAGCGGATGAGACTCGCGATCTGGAAGAAGGGGACGGCGAGACTGATTCAAGTGAGCCGTTTCGCGCGACCCCAACCGACGACCGGTTGGCTGACGTCTTCGCCGCAGTCGACGCCGCGATCGCCCAAGTCGACTGCACCCTCGCCGCCGAGAACGCAACCGCGCGCCCTCCCGAGCGCGACCCACTGGTCTACGATCTCGATTGGGACGAAGACGAACGCATCGATGCGTGGCGCGTCGTCATCGACCAGACCCGCAACCTGCCGCCGACTTTGGCGGCGGCGGTCGCGACCGACGCCTGGGCCGTACTCGCGCCGCTGCAGCACACGCCGTGGCTCGGCCGACTTTTGGCGGCCGCGCTGCTGCGCGAGCGGGGGAAGACGCGCGCGCACCTTCCGTGCCTGCACGACGGCTTCAAGGCGATCCCGCGCGAGCGGCGGCGGCCGAGCGGCAGGGCAGGGCGTCTTGCTGTTCAGCTCGAGTCGATCGCCGCGGCGGCCGAAGCTGGGTTGAAGGACCACGACCGCTGGCTGACCGCCCGCACCCTCTTGGCCCGCAAACTCGCCGGCCGCCGCTCCACCTCCCGGCTGCCGGCGCTGCTCGACTATGTGCTGACCCGCCCGATCGTCTCGGCCGGCATGATCGCGGAGGAATTGGAGATCACTCCCCGCGCGGCCCAGGACCTCGTGAGCAAGCTCGGATTGCGTGAGGCGACCGGGCGAGGACGGTATCGGGCTTGGGGAATCCTTTAGGATGGCCGATTCAAAACGAATAATGTCATGCCCTATGCCAGCATCTTTGCCTCCAGCGATGATCAAGGAGCTCCGTCAGCTATTGGCGTCCGCGATCGCCGACGCCAAAGCTTACGACGTGCCAGGCCTGTGCCGACGCCTCAACCTTGCCGATGGCGATGATCAGGAGGCCTTCTCCAGTAAATTCAAATACGCGCACAAGCGCCTCATGGAGGTTTCGGCCGAACAGGTGGTCGCGAGCACACGCCAACTTGTCGCCGAGGAGAGCCATTTCCAGCTCAGCGAGCAACTGGCCAAAATCGACGAAATCGGGGAGCCGGCGGTGACGACCCTGACCCGACGCCGCCTGATCGCTCTCTTCGAAGGCCGTCCGCTCGCGCGAGAGATCGACGACTTGGAGCTGATCCGCAGCCTCTGGCCCATCGCCTCGCTCCGTGCGCCCCACCCGAGTGCTGAGGTGTCTCTCGAGGACTATCTGCATCGGCACACCATCCGCAATGACGACCTGACCCAGCGTGACGTACTGGAGACGCTCGGCTTGCTGACGTGCTCGCGGGCGCAGCTGTTCAAATTCCTCGCCGCAGTGACGGCGCCAGATGCATTTTCAGGGGCTGAGCAAGTTGAACTGGCCGAGAAGATCGACGGCCTTTTGCGGCACGATGGCTACACCTTGGCGTTGGCGGGACGTGTCTCGGGAAGTCCGTATTACGCTGTGCGGCCAGCGCCGACCGGATCCCCAGCGGATGCGAGCATCTCCGCGACGCTAGCCGCCTTCGACCCGACGCAGGTGCACGCGCGCTGGACCATGGCTATGGAACGGCGCGCCTCCGAGCCGGCTGGCGCGATTACCTTGGCACGCACTCTGCTCGAAGACGTCTGCAAATGGATTCTCCATCAGGCGGGTGAGACCTGGCAGGAGGCCGACGATCTGCCTGCCCTCTATCGCAAGCTCGCCAAAGTCCTGAAACTCGCACCCGACGACCACACGGAACAGGTCTTCAAACAGATCCTGGGAAGCTGCCAGTCTGTCGTCGAGTCCTTGGGCGCACTGCGCAATAAGCTCAGTGATGCGCACAGCCCTGGGCCGAAGCGCGCAAGACCACAGCCGCGGCACGCAGAGCTGGCAGTCAATCTCGCTGGCGCGATGGCGACGTTTCTTGTCGCGACCTGGGAGGCGCGCAAGAGTGATCCGGCTGCCCGAACGACGGCGCCAGGACCGTCCGGGACCGCCGGGCAAAAGAGCGCATGATGAAGCTCGCGACCATACGCGCGCCAATGGCACGGCAACTGATCGCCCTCTCGATGGAAGGGGAGCGATGCGGCTTTATCATTTCCTGAACGCGGAATACGGCCTCCTCAACATCCGTCATCGGCGGATCAAGGTCGGGCGCATCAACGAACTGAACGATCCGTTCGAATTTCTCGGAGCCGCAACGAAGAGTGCAAGTCTGCGCAGGCGCTATCAGCGCCTCAAAGACGGGCTCAACGATTATATGGGTTTGGTCTGTTTCAGCGCCAACTGGAACAATCCGGTGCAGTGGGGTCACTACGCCGATCGGCATCGGGGAATATGTCTAGGATTTGAAGTGAGCGCCCAGGCGCACAAAGTCACCTACGTCTCGGAACGATTGCTGGCGCGGCCGTCAGCCATGAAATCCGAGGGGCCGAAGGCGCAGGCCCACGTGACGGAGATTCTGACAACGAAGTTCGAGCATTGGAGCTACGAAGACGAGTACCGCCTGTTTCCGCAATTGCAGGATCAAGATCCGAGCGGACACTATTTTATCGAGTTCGACGATCAGGTCGCCCTGCGAGAGGTGATTGTCGGTCATCGCTCCACGATCAGCCGCGACGACGTTGCACAAGCTCTTGGGTCTCTCCAGCCACAGGTGACGAACTACAAAGCCCGATTGGCCTTCCGGAGCTTTAACGTCGTCCGCCAACGGAACGATCGGTTGTGGGAGTGATAATCGTGACATTATTCGCCAATGCAGTCGAAACAATTCAGATCGGCGTCGAGGACCTCTTGAGGAACGACGAACGACGCGTGCTTTCGGCGGTGCGCAATGTCCATGCCGGCGTCTTGCTTCTCTGCAAGGAGAAGCTCCGGCGACTGTCCCCGGATGATGAAATCCTGCTGGCCCAGCGCTTCGAGCCTCAGCCTAACGATAAGGGCGAGGTTTCGATCGAAGCTGTCGGTCGCAATACCATCGGCGTCGACGATATCAAGAAGCGCTTCAAGGCCTTTGGCGTATCCCTCGACTGGAAGCGCTTCGACGCGATGGCCGACATCCGCAATCACATGGAACATTCCTACTATAAGGGTAGCCGAGAGCGGGCACGCCAAGCCGTCGCTGACGCGTTACTTATCATTCGCCAAATGCTTGTCGAAGCACTGCAGGAAGATCCACGGGCCACTCTCGGGTCGAAGTGCTGGACGGCACTCCTAGAAAACGCCGATTTGTTTGAAGCGGAGCTGAAGACCTGTCGCGCGATGCTAGAAAACATCGACTGGGAGACCGAGGCCGCAGCGCGTGCGCTTTCCGACTTTGCGTGCCCGTCCTGCCGCTCGGCGCTCATCCGGCAGCGCGATCCGGCGAACACAATGCAACAGAGAGCTGTGTTGATCTGCAGCGCATGCGGCGAAGAGGCGGAACTTGGGCCTGTCCTCAGCCAGGCTTTCGATGAAACCTTCGGCGGCGAAACCCACATCGCGGTGAAAGACGGCGGGGAGCCACCGATATCGACATGCCCGGAATGCAGCGAAGAAACGTTCGTGATCGAGGAGGGACGTTGCGCGGCCTGCGACTTTGCGTTGCCAGAAGATGCCGCTTGCGCGGTTTGCGGATCCGGCCTTAGCGCCGAAGAATACTATGAGCACAACGCACTATGCAGCTATCACGCGCACACCGCATCGAAAGATGATTGACGCTGCCCAGGCTGCCGGGCACCGGCGGTCGCGCTGCTGCGATGATGCTTAGCGGTTCGACTGGCTCTCAACGCGAGTCGGATCGACACGCGACGTAGCGCAGACCGCGACACCGGGCTCGGATCAGCAGCATGAGCAGAGGTAGGCTACCGTAGGGATCTCGGCCAAGACGCCGGCGTCTTTCCGAATCGGTCGGATCCCGCGGCTGTGCCTTCCCAGCTATCGATGGCGTGAATCATTCGCTTCGGGTCGATTCAGGAAATCAATTGTCATTCGGCATGCAAAATTGACCCCGTAAGCCGGGGGATCGGCGTCCAAAATTGACCCCCTACAGGTTGGCTGTTGCGCTGCCTGCTTTGTCATGAAGCAGGTGGTCGGGGATGCTGATCGTGGA
>NZ_MWPQ01000047.1 GCF_002028545.1 Nitrobacter vulgaris | reverse complement strand
TCGGCTTCCACACCGATCCGGCAAGAGGACCATAGGCCCTCTTCCCGCACGGCAAGGCGCGAGACGGTATCCGGGTTATGCATTCGGACCCGTCTCGCGGAAGTCGCCCAGGCACAGCACGTGCACTGTTTATGATCTTGCTTATGATTTCTGTTGAGCGTGTGTGAACGCACGTGATGGATGGTTCGCGCAGTAGCGCCCATCGGCACACAGGTGGATATCATTCACCATGAGTCAGTGAACTCTGAACGACGCATCACCCTCACCGCCTGCAACACCGACTCCGTAACTGGTCATGAGTGCTTTGCGCGCGTCTTCAATACGTCCAGCCTTGAACAAGACGTTCGCCAGCTTGCTGAAAATATCCGGTACGCCCGGTTGTAGCCGAATCACCTCACGATACGCATTGGCGGCGTCGAGGTATTGACCCATGGCTTCGCAGGATTGCCCAAGCAAAAGCCACGGCTTGTAGGTATCAGTTCTCATCCGGGTGAGAAGCTTGAACACACGTTTTGCCGCTACGTGATCGCTCTTGCCTGCAAGAAGCTGACCGTAACGGTGGAGCGTGTTTTCGTTTCGCGGATCGGTCTCTAGAATCTGACGATATGCGCGTGCCGCTTGATCGATCTTGCCTTCTTGATGAAGATCTGTCGCTTTCTTCAATGCGTCCGGGAGGGTCCGCACATCAAGTCTCCCGCCCAGATTGGAGCCGCTTCGCGTCGCGACAACGTAGCAATAAAGCCGTTGCTCCTTGACGCCGAATGAGTATTTGTAACGTTCGTTTCCACGAAGAAAATCGTAACGCTTCATTCCACGGGAAATGGCATAGCGAATGCTATGGCCATGCAGGATAAGCCCGGGCTGCGGACCCGCAAAACTCTCGTCTCGTCCTGTTATGTAAAACAGAAGCGATTTTTTTTGCTCATCCAGCAGGATCGCGAGAGCGGCAAGGGGACGATCGCCAAGCCAAAGCGTAGGCAGCAAGAGTAACCCGCGTTCAAAGCTGCGCGAAAGCATGCCACGATGCCCACGGACAAGACTATCCGTAAGCTTGCCTTTTCTGGGGCGCCATTTGGTTTCCCAAAAACGAAGAAGCGTATTCAGGTCGGCCGCCACCGTTTCCTTGGTCGCGTGAGTAATGCGATATTCGCTATTGGTATCGACCGCACGCAACAGGCGGCGCAACTTCTGCCGCGTGTTGGAGCTGATGGTTTCAAGATACGCGTCCCAGTCTTCCGGCAGGTCCACATATGGACAAATCGAGTTGTCGACCTGATCGGTCTTGTTGACGCGATCCGTCTGGCTGATTGTGAACTTTGATTGAGAGAAGCAGGAAACGAGTTTGCTGAACCGAACATCCGAACCGCAGAAATTATCGAGAACAAGATCGGCCCAGTTCATACGCTTGATTTGCTGCGCAAACGCAACAATCGCATCGGCCTCGGACTCGGGAATCGAAATAAGCCCAGTGTAGTCTGCGGCGTGGCTACCAGCCATTCTAAGATCGTTGAACAGACGCCCTGTGCCGTCGATTCTCGTATCAAGCCGAAGCGGAAAAAAAGCTACATAGCGAGAGGCTGATCCAGATTCCTTGGCCGCAAGGACAACCCATGGCGTATTGAGATTTTCCAGCCATGGAAAAAGCCAGTTCCAGGACAGGTAAAGGGTCGCATGAGGATCGGCATCATAGACCTCATCCCAGTTTTCTCTTAACTGGCTGAAAGCATCCATGTCCTCAATGACGTCGATATACATGTCAACCCTCTTTGCGTCCTCGTACTGTTCGCTTCCGGCGCTACTTTGCGCCCCTCCTATCGCTCGCGGAACGCCCGTGACATGCTGTCATCGATGGGCTTCATAATGTACTGGAAGAATGTTCGTTCGGTCGTCTTGACGAAAACTTCCGCCGGCATGCCTGGCGTCGGATGAAAACCGTGAATCGCAGCAACTTCGGCCATATTGAGCCGCACCCGAATCACATAGATATCGGTCGGCCCGGTCTGGAGTGATTTTTTCTCATCGGCGACGGTATCGGCGGAGAGATAGATAACCTGTCCGGAAACCATCGGCGTGACCCGCTGGCTGAGCGCTGTCAGCCGAACCATCGCATCCTGACCATGCTTGACCGAGTCGATATCCTGCGGTCTCACTCTGGCTTCGATGATCAATGGCTCGTTGAGCGGCAACAGCTCCATGATGGGTTTGCCGGGCTCCACCACACCGCCGCGCGTATGAAAGCGCAACTTGACGACGACGCCCTTGACCGGCGCGCGGATCGTGGTCCGATCTAAAACGCCCTTTGCGCTCTGCATCCGTTCGCGGACGTCAACCAGTTCACCGCGCACCTCGTGCATCTGCTCGACGGCAGTCTTAATGACGGTCTTCCTTACGCCGTTGATTTGCTCCACCGAGCGGGATATCCGTTCCTTGGCGTCTCCGATCTCACCCATAATGCGGCCGACCTCGCCTTCGAGATTGGCCTGATTGCGTTGCAAAAGAAGAACGTCAGGCTTGCGCACGAGCCCGGCTGCCAAGAGATGTTCCTTGGTCTTTATATCCTCTTCGACGAGGGCGATCTGCCGCCGCACGCCGTCGAGTTGAACCTTGGATCCCGCGATACGCTCGTTCAGAGCCTTGATGCTGTCCTCAATTCCGGCAACGTCGCTGTTGGTATTGTTGCGCTGAGCAGTGAAGGCGAGAATCTGGGAATTGACGATGCTGCGTATTTGCGGATCCGTTGAATCGGCCGCCAACTCAGGCGGAAAGTGAACTTCCGATTCCTCGCGGACCTGTGCCTGCAAGCGCGCATCAACGGCCGTGAGCCGCGCGTTGCGAAGAAAAAGTCGTTGCATTTCGGATTTTGCCGAGGTCCGGTCCAGTTCAACAAGGATCTGGCCGGGTTCCACGATATCACCTTCGCGAACCTTGATCTCGTCGATCATGCCGCCTTCAAGATGCTGAACGATCTTATTCTGGCCAGTAGCCACGAACACGCCAGACGCCACGACAGCACCCGCGATCGGTGCCGTATTGCCCCAGACACCGAATCCCATGACAGTCGCTGCCATGACCGCCATTCCTGCTATGGTGAGGCCACGTGTCGAACGCGGTAGATCGATGTGCCACGGTTGATCGTTTACCGTTGTCATGCTCATGACCGCTTCTCCAGGCTCATGTCTGTGCGCCCCATGATCATGATGCGTCGAGCATTGGCGCGGCCGAAGCGCTCTTTTTGCGGCCCGTCACCATCGGAATCACCTCATCACGCGCTCCGAACGCCTGCACGGAGCCGTTCGCCAAAATCATGATTTTGTCGACGCTCTGTAGCAGTGCCGGCCGCTGCGTGATGGTAACCACCGTCATCCGCTTCTCCTTGGCGCGCATCAGCGCTTTTGCCAACGCGCGTTCGCCGCTCGCATCCAGGTTTGCGTTTGGCTCGTCCAGTACAATCAACCGAGGATTGCCATAGAACGCGCGCGCAAGGCCGATCCGCTGCCGCTGCCCGCCCGACAACGGACTGCCATCCATGCCGATCACGGTTTCGTAGCCTTGGGCCATCTCCGAAATCATTTCATGAACGTCCGCCGTTTCAGCCGCATCGAAGATATCTTCATCGACCGCGTCGGAGCGCATTCGCGCGATATTCGCCTTGATCGACGCCGGAAACAGTTGAACCTCCTGCGGCAGATAACCGACGCTCTCGCCGAACTGGCGCGGATCCCAATTGCGCAGGTCCATCATATCGAGGCGGACATTTCCGGCGGTCGGAATAATCGAGCCGACCAACATTCGCGCCAGCATGGTCTTTCCGGTTCCAGAAGGCCCTACGATCGCTAGAGACTCGCCTGGTTCGAGCTGAAAGCTGATGCCGTTGAGAATGACCTTCTTGTTTGGCGGGGGAACGTAGAGGATACGCTCGACACTGAGACGGCCCTCCGGGCGCGGCAACCGCAAGCGATCGAGGTTGAGTGGTGAACTCTGGAGCAAACTCTTGATGCGAGTGTAGGCCGAGCGAGCTTGTATAAATTGACGCCATCCTTCGATCGTACCTTCCAATGGCGCCAGAGCGCGGCTGGCGACGATCGATGCAGCGATAATCATACCTCCGGTCAGCTCGCTTTCGAGCGCGAGATAGGCGCCCCAGCCAAGTATGGCGATCTGAGTACCTAAACGCAGGAACTTTGAAACGCCGGTCATGATGATGTTGAGATCATGGCCGGCAACCTGCGCCTTGAGCGATTCAACGGTTTCCTTTCCCCAAACCTCGACACCTTCCGGAATCATGCCCATTGCATTGATAACCTGGGCGTTGCGCGCCATCGCTTCGGCCTGCAGATTTGCACGGGTCCCAAACGCATTTGCGCGCGTAAAAGGTACCGCGGTGACACGCTGGTTGATGAGCGCGACCCCGACCAGCGCAGCGCTCGAGGCGAGCACGATCAACCCAAGTTGCGGACTAATCAGAAAGACGACGGCGAGGTAAGCGGGCGTCACCGGCGCATCGAAGATCGTCAGCAGAACCGAGCCCGTGATAAAATGGCGTAAGTGCTGCAAGTCCGCGAGGGTTTGAAATTCCCGGCTTGAGCCGCTTTGCGCCGCCTTCGCCGCGGCGCTCAGGACCGGGCCGCCCAACCGCGCTTCGGTTTCGACGGCAATCCTCATCAGGATAAAACGGCGAATCATATCCATCAGGACATGAGCACCGATCGCCAGAATAACGATCGATGACAGCATGATCAGCGTGTCGACGCTTCGGCTGGTCAGCACGCGGTCCGACATATTGAAAAGATAAATGGGAATCGAAAGAACAAGAAGGTTCACGACAAGCGAGAAGATTCCCACCGTGATAAGGTTGCGTCGTGCGGCGGCCAGCCCCTTACCGAGAACATCGCGGAATTCGGCGCTTCCTGAGCGCTTTTGCATTTGTGGATTGCCGCCACCGCCGCCGCCGTTGACAACTCCCTTGCCGTTATCATTTCCACCGCCGCTCGCTGGCGCCAAAGGCGGCTCCGCTGCCTTGCGATCCGGAACGACAGACGTCGGCGCTGTCTCCATTTGTACATCAAGCGCTTCTGGAGACTTAACGGGAGATTCGAGGTCTGACCGAAGCTCAGGTTCGGTTTGCTCGTCTAAGCTGGCGGGCGGATTGGCCGTGACTCGGTTGTCACCCAGACTCATTTGCCGCTCTCCTCAACCGACAGTTACGATACTTGGTCTACGATTAGTGGAGGACGTTGGCCATAGGATCATCGTGCGGAATCGGCGCAGGCGTGTGCTGTTGTTGATCTGGGTTAATTGTCGTTTCGTCCGACCCGATGAAGGCGATCACCTCGGGAACAAGGGCTTGAGGATCCGTTTGAGTTACGTGATCCGAATTTTCCGCTACGAGATTCGCCTGGATCAAAATGGAATCGCCGTAGACTTGTCCGCCGACATGGATGTTAGTGTTTCCAACGTCGACAATCACGGCGTCGTTACTGAGCACGTTGCCGCCCGTTGCGACATTTTGGGTGGCCATGCTGTCGCCGTAGTAACCGGCCGTGACGGGCGATGGTGATCCCTGGAGTTGAATCGCCAAGTTCGCGTCTGAGACGATGTTTGTCTGCCAGATCGCGTTCACGTCATAGTAGTCGCCTGTGATGTAAAGGATATTGAGCGTGCCGCCGTTGCCGGCGATCAATTGTGCGAACGAAGGGTCGAGCTCGGTCATGCCACCCGAGATATTGTGGATGAGATCATCCAGACCTGAATTCCACGCGAGAGCTTTGCTGCCGCCGTAGCTCTCGATCGTTGCGTTGTTGGTGAGTTCATTACCGCCCGTAGAAACCGTCTGGTTCGGATCGACTCCGTCGCCAGTGATCTTGACCGTATCGTTATTGTAGAGAATGTTGTTCTGGTAGATCACGTTCATGCCGTGATAGCTGCCGCCGACGATGACCAAGTCGTAATGGAAGTCTCCATCGTTGATCAGCACAAAGTTGCCGAGCTCATTCTGGCCTGCATGAACCTCATAATGTGTGCTTGAGCTGTTCTGCATCGTGACGTCGTTGTCAGACAAATAATTAGTCTGAACCAACGCCCGAATATTATAGTAATCGCCCTGCACGACATCGACGGACCAGTTCGAACTGGCATAGCTGGGCATGGATTCATAAACGCCAGGATGCTCGATAAAGTCGGCGATGTTGGTAGCCTGATTGCCGCCGGTCGCGACATTGGCTCCGGAGCCACTGACCGTCACATGGTCGTTGTCCATGTATGAATTGGTCTGGATGATCGCGTTGGTCTTGAAGTAGTCGCCCGCCACGACCATGGTTCGCGCCGAGTCGGTCAGATCAACGATATAGGCGCCGTTGGTAGCCGTATTTCCACCGTCGATCGCCCATTGGCCCAAACCCTTGCCGAGGTCAGGCGCCGGAGCAGGATCGGAAGCGGGAACCTCTGGCGGCCTGGCCTGTAGCTCACCGTTTACATAATAGCCCGCCTGGACTGAGTGCGGATCGGCCGCGCCGCCGCGATCGGCCCAAGCCTGATCGTGCGCCGCGACGAAAGCCGGAAGGTCGGCCGTATTCTTTGCCGCATGCCAATCGGCGGGAATGGCATCGTCTGCTCCGGCGACCATCTGGGAGATTGCATGGTCCGCCCCTGCTCTCAGAGCAAACAGAAGGTTCGCATCATGCGTTCCGATCAACGAATCGTTGTCATGCATAAAGTTGATCTGGTGCGTCTGAATTTGGCTCTGTGCGCCGTCCTCCTGATAAACAACCTTGACGATATTGACTCCGCCGCCAGCGGCACCGCTCGCACCCACATTCATTGGTGGCACAAAGTTGGGCGAGTGCATTGGACCGAATTTCTCCGGACCAATGTCTGGCGTGGGATGAGTAGGCAAATGCGGCGCGTAACCCCCTCCTCCCCCGAGTGGCAGGGGATACTGCATGGGAGTAGGCTGGGTATACATCTCATCGTCAATCGGCGTGAACTCAAAATGAGGCCGATGAGTCGTATAATCTTCGGTATGGGGCCGATACGCGCCCTCGTCCGGCGGCTCGCGGAAGCGAGCGATGTCTTCGAAAATTTTTAGATAGCCTGCGAAATGCCAGATGATCTCGGTTATACCGCCGGGCACCATGGGAGCCTCCTGCTTTTAGGCACGCAAAACGTCCCCATTCCGCGAGCGCCCATTGCAGTCTCAGAATTTTGGAGCAGTATTGATTAGCCGGTAAAAAAACCTGCGCGGCGATTGCCGCGCAGGTCGAAAGGCTAATTAGCCAACGTCACCGGTGTGGCTATCGAAGTCATGACCAGCGGTAATCGTCTGGCTGTTGAACTGGATGTTTGCACCCATTGTGATGGTCTGGTTGAAGGCCGACTGATCCACGATGGTATCGGCGCTGACACCGGTGCTGCCGTGATCGAGGGCACCCACCGCACCAGCGGTTATCTGAGCGCCATGGACATTAGCTTCCATGTTGAACGAAGCACCGTCGGACGGATCGCACCAGTCATATCCGCCACCGTCGGCGCCGTTGAAGTTCACCTGCGGATTGCTGAGGTGATCGTTATCCACCAGGTTGTTGACCTGGTCGATGTTGAACATGTTTCCGCCGCCGTTCAACGTCTGGTTGACGACATCGGGCATGATCAGCGAATCTTCAATGCCATGGATCCCGCTGAGGTCGATGACCGGATGGGAGAGGCTGCTGGCATCCAGGTCCAGGTCAACCTTGACATCGACGTCAACCTTGGTCTCGACGTTGTTCTCGACGTTGTTCTCGATCTTGTTGTCGAGGCTGTTGTCGACGCTGTTGTCGAGCTTGTTGTCGACGCCGTTGTCGAGCTTGTTGTCGACGTTATTGTCGAGCTTGTTGTCGTTCGAGTTTTCGTTCTTGTTGTCGTTGCCGTTCCAGTTGCCGTTGCCGTTCTCGTTGCCGTTGCCGTTCAGATTGAGGTTTCCGCTCTCTGAATACAGCCCCTGAACAGCAGCCTGGTTGGCATACTGGGACTGACCTTGGTCCTGACCCTGACCCTGACCCTGACCCTGACCCTGAAGATTGGCCTGGCCCTGCAGCTGACCCTGGAGCTGGCCCTGCAGATTGCCCTGCGCCTGACCCTGGCTCTGCGTCGGGTCGTTGTCGTCGTTCTTGTGGTCGTCGTGATTGTTACGGCGGGACATATCAAACTCCTATCGGAGGAGCATCGTCGCAACTAAAGCGCGCCAATCTTCTACGTCAGCGGCCTTGTCGAAAAGCGATGCCAATTGTTACGCCGGTTCTGCCGGCGGCGAGATCAGCGCGGATGCCGATTTCGCACGACGAAGCTCGCTCAATGGCCTTCCAACGGCTAGTTAGCCTTACGGAGATTTCCAATCGCCTTGAGGAGAGGGTGCGATAAGTCAAAAGGAGTAGCCGCCTACGGCTTTCAGATCATCGTGCGCGCCGTGATTGACTTAAGACCGGCCGCCGCTCCGCAAATGGGCTTCAAGCCGCGGCATGAAATCCCAGATTTCCCGGTTTATTCGGGCCATTTCCCGCACCGCGTCCGACATCTCACGAATGCGGGCCTCATCCATCGGCTTGATTTCACCGAAACGAAGCGCGCTGCTGGTCTGGACCAGCCGCATAGATTGCGTATGCAGTATCTCGCCGGTGGTATTGTCTACCGTATACATGCAGTGATTGAGCTCGTTACGGATGTGCGTGCCGTCGTTGAAGCGGTCGATCAGGCGATCGAGTTCCTTGCTAAGCGCTTTGTCTCTAATCCTGATTCGCGCCAGCCGCTGGATGAGATCGAGCCTTGCCCGAGTGGTATTCAGTGTCGCAAACACGATAGCAGCCGTAGCCTGATCAGCTTTCAGAAGCAGCATGAGAACATAGATAAACAGGCTTTCGTTGTTGGACCAGTTGAAGACCAGGCCTCCAATCAGAGACAGGATGGTGGTCCGGCGATCCGCGGATTCCGGCGCTGCCGCCTCAAGCGCGGCGAAATCGGGTTTCTGAGGAAGGTGGTTGGCGGTCATTTCGGCCATCGCACTTAAAGCAGGCTCTTCGCCCGCGACGTCAAATGGCGCCGAGGACGTTAATCAACGACGGCGGTAAAGCGATAAGCGCTCTGTCCTGCGGGGCCATCGTCTCGTAGGATGGGAAGGAAGACAAGCCTCCACCGCTCGGAAGGGTCGGGAGAATCGGGAGACCAGAATGCTGCGCTGGGCGGTTGCTATGGCGGCGGTCAGGAGAGGACGTCGGGCAGCAGTGACGACGATCGGTCCGCTGGTTGAACGAAGTCGCGCTGCTCTGAACGGGATTCCCGATATCGTGTGGCGCGATCCTTATCTCGTCGGATTCATGCTGACGCTCATTACCATCGTCGCCCGAATCGGATGTCGTGACTTGCAGGACGACGACCTGAGCCTCGTTCAATCGCAAGCCTGGGGAGCGATCACGGGCATGGACGCCGATATGATCGGAGAAGACGCGTTGACGCTGAGCAATACACATCCACGGGAATTCCAGCATGGAAGCTACAGCGCGATGATGGTGGCCACACGTCTATGCGGCCCAGCCGTCGCTTCGATCGGCTATGAACCGTGGCAGGTCACGGACATTCCGTTGGAGATGGATGCTTCTGATGGCCGCAACATCAGCACGTCATTGAGCCCTGCCACGGGCAACTGGGCCGACGCTTTCGACGCCTACATTGCCGGGCTTCCCTTGGCAAAATGACCCTGAAAGTGTCGTGAGGAACCAGACTTGTCACGGTCTCGTAATGAGAATGCTATGGTCCGACCGATAAAATTGAATTAGAGTTGGCGAGGTTCAGATAGGGACACTCTGAATTAGGGTTTGAAATTATTGCAATAAAAGGAGGCTGGAGGCGGAAAGGTTTCGACGGGTTTGGGGTGGACCGACCTGTCCGTTACAGCGTTCAAGACTGATTGGTAGGAGTACCTATGAGCGCAAATGAAAGTCGTTGTTTTGAAAGCATTTATTCTTCCAGTCATTTCGCTCCGAAGGATAAGATAGTTCACAAGTTATCCGACCCGGCTCGAACAGCTTATCCACGTCCTCGTTTCGATCTTCGACCGCAGTTGAATGTCGGCAGCGCCTCCTGCGGGGCCTCGCCTCCAATGGGCCGACACATGCAGGCGCACCTGCAAAACGCGATTACAGTTAAGATTACAGTTAATATGGATCGGCCTTGGCAGGCTCGTCCAAAAGCTCTCGCAGCCGGAGCCTCCCCGGTTCCTACAGCGCACGCTGCGGCCCGCGATCACGAGGGCAAGAGCGCACAAGTCGTCAACGGAACGAAAGATTCATTCGATACCAAGACGAAGCGTGCCCGGAACGCAATTATCATTATTGATGATAGAGCATTTGTTCGCGATTGCTTGTTGCATTGTTTGCAAGCCAAATTTGTCAGTCACGCGGTTTTTTCGTTCGCAACTTTGTCAGACTGGATGAAGGTAGAGGATGATCTTCCCGCCCCCTCTGTCATCCTCCTCTGCAATCAGAGCGGTCAAAAAAAGTCGTTAAATGATGCCGACGACGTCGAGAGCCTCGCGCGCGTCGCCATGGACGCGCCATTGATCATCGTGTCCGATGTCGAGGACGGCTCACGGATCAAGCGCGCGATCGAGAGCGGTGCGCGCGGCTATATTCCAACGAGCATGACCCTTGGTATCGCAGTGGAAGCGGTGCGGCTGGTGGAAGCGGGTGGCACATTCGTGCCGATCAGCGCGATGTCGTCTTTTCAGGGTCAGGATGAAAGCCAGCTTTTCACCGCGCGCCAGATCATGGTGATCGAGGCATTGCGCCGTGGCAGGGCGAACAAGCAGATCGCATACGAGCTTGGAATGTGCGAAAGCACCGTGAAGGTCCATATCCGGCATATCATGCGCAAGCTGAAGGCTCGGAACCGGACAGAGGTCGCGATGATGGTGAGCAACTTGTTTGACAAGTTGGAACACGATCGACCTGATTGATCGGATGATTCAAGCTCCTTGGTTTGATATCCGATAGATTACCTTGAAACTCTATCTATGTTTGCCGGCGTGCGGTATTCGCGGAACAGCCTCGAGTCCCGCAACGCGGCAGACTATTTGTTTTTGGATAAGTGACAAACCGTACAAATCTTCGAACAAACCGTTGCAAATTGACGGCGCGCTTTTCATAGCAATGCAGAGTGAAAGTAGGGGGAAATCCCGATCTTCATTGAAGTCGTGGACACGGGCGTCCCTAAGCGCTTCGCCCCCGGCTGCGGGGCATTGGCTCTATGCATAAAAACATATCTCAAAGACGCGATCTATGCGCGGCCATGGCGCTCATGATCGGTTACAACTGCGCACCGTTTCGCACCGACCTTGCTGTCGCATCAGGCGGCGGCTAATTCACGTTCCGATCAAAGCCTCGCTGGCCAACCGACAATCAAAAATGAGCAGAGACGGTGAAGGAAGCGACGATCCCCTTTGCAAGTTCAATCTCAATAGGGCTTGCGGGAAAAACACTTGCCTGGTCGATCGCTGTCAAATGCGAAGCCTCGCGCAATCCGCTCTGCGTTCGTTCCTTGCCCGGTCCCTGCCTTCGAGAGCTTACCGCGCTTCGTAATGCCAGTGAGATCGTTCTTTGGATGGGAGCAACGGATCACGCTCGAGGCGCCTTCGCTGATCGTGGGACACCCAGCATCGACCATGCCAAGTCGATTCTCGACGACGAGGAATCCGGTCACCTGACGCGTTTTATTCACGCCGAGGATCGGATGAGCTATCTCGCTGCGCATGCTGGCACACGGCTTCTGCTCAGTGCCATTGCGGAACGCGAAGCCGACAAGTTGCGATTCGGGCGATCTGAGCTTGGTAAACCAGTACTCGTGAATGCTCCCGCCCATCTTGATTTCAGTATGAGCCACGCGAGAGGCGCCGTAGCTGTTGCAGCGGCATATATGCCGGTCGGGGTAGACATTGAGCCACTGCGAGACATTCGAGATATGAACGAGATGAGTGAGATCGTCCTCGCGTCGGAAGAACGGCAGATATTGGCGAAAACTCCGGATGCACTTCAGTCTCGCCTTTTTCTACGCTACTGGACGATCAAAGAGTCAGTTCTCAAAGCTGCAGGGGTTGGCTTTACCATTTCGCCTAACACGTTAATCGTCGACGCGGGTTCATCTCCTACCGTGCTCTCCGCGCCGGCTGCACTTGGGCCCACTGAGGAGTGGCGCGTGATCGCTCCGCTTAACACGCCCCTCAATGAGACACCCTGACGCGTTCTCACCCGGCCGTCAGGTCCCCGCCCTTCCGGCTCGTTTCAAGAGCGAGCAACAGCATCGCCGGAAGAGATAATCGTGTTCCCTGCCGCAGAGGAAAGAATACGTGGTTCCTGCGCTGCCTTTGCTTGGCGCCTGATGAACAAGGAGCTTAAGCGGAAGCGACGAGCTCACGCTGGGAGACTGTGGAAAGCAACGACTCAGCGATCTCTTGCGAACGCGTGGCAAGAACCGAAAGCAAGGTATCGCTGAGGCCATGGGAAGCTTCAGCGTATCCCTGAAGATGAATTTGCGGCCGGAATGCGGGGCTGGTGACGAACTTGTAGTGACGATCCAGCACGTCGTCTCGAACGTAGCGGCGGATCGATCCGAGAAATGCGTGGGGCGTTTCCCTGTCGTATCCGGTTGCCAGGATGACTGCATCGTAGGTCGAGCGATGGCTTCCGCCTTCGAATTTGTCGACTAGACCGATTTCGATTCCCGCGGAATCTGCATCTATATTCACGATCTCGCTACGCGGATGCAAGGCGACCTTGATATCGCCGCTGACGCGCTGCTGGTAGAGCAACCGATATAGCTGATCGAGCAGATCGGAATCAACGACCGCATAGTTTGTGTTCCGGAAATTACGAACGATCGCCTCTCGTCTCTCGCAAGGCTGCCCGTAGATGAAATCGGTAAAACTCGGATTAAAGATTTCATTGACAAACGGACTGCTGTCGGAGGGCTTCAAGGCGTGACCACGGAAGATCAAATCGATGCGGGCGTGCGGAAATCGGCTATGAAGGTCGAGCGTAACCTCGGTCGCGCTCTGTCCTCCGCCAACAACGGCCACCCTCGTTGCTCGACCACTCAGGCCGACATGCTCGATCCGATCGAGGTAACGGCTGGAATGAATCAACCTGGGATCATCAGCGACCTTGGCAAACACCTCCGGGATATACGGCTTGCCTCCAACCGCGACCACGAGGTTCTTTGTGAGGCGGATCGTCTCTCCGCCGGCGAGCGTCCGTGAATAAACCCGCAGGGATGTCACCGTTTGACCGGCTGTCACGGGTTCGACTGCGACTATCGTTTCTCCATAAGCAGTCTGAGACTTGAACCTGGCGGCCACCCATCTGAGATATTCGTTAAACTCCAATCGGCTTGGATAGAACGTCCGGCAGTTGATGAAATCCAGCAGACGGCCCGTCTTGTGCAGATAGTTCACAAAGGTAAAGGGACTGGTCGGATCGCGTAACGAAACAAGATCCTTGAGAAACGAGATCTGCATGTCGCTGCCCGGCAACAACATTCCGCCATGCCAGGTGAAATGCGGTTGCCTTTCCACAAACATAGGCGTGAACTTCAGGCGTGACCGCCTCGCGCACTCGTCCAGAGCAATCGCAAGCGCAAGATTGGACGGTCCGAATCCGACGCCGATGACGTCATGTTCGATTGCAAATTGATGGGACATGAGCCGCACTCCCGCTCGTAGCTTAGGAACTGACTACCGGACTGTCGGACGCCGGAAGCCAGAGCCGGTCGCCAAAGAAGCGCTCGCGCAGCAACATAACCAATGTCGCGCGCTTATGGGGAAAATCGAAATTCTTGATCTTCGCAAATCCCGATCGTTCGAGATTTCGGATTTGCTGAGAATGCGCGGCTGCCGGCTCACCTACGATACGCTGCGTGCGGCAATCGTCGAGAAACATGTAGTGCAGCAGCGAGGGCAGCCACGCGCTGATATAGCGGCGTCCGCGAAAAGCATCATTGCCGACGACGACATGCCAGCCGCGGTCATAGTCGTCGGCGTCATAGAACGGCGCGATACGATTTTCCTTGGCCCAGTAAATTTCGAAATAGCCGAACGGCTCATCGCCGAAGCAGCCAATAACAGGTAGCATGTGTGGATCGGCCAGCTTGTCCGTCAGATAACAACGGTGCTTCTCTAGATCACCAGCCTCGTTCCAGAACGCATCAACCCGCGGATCATTCATCCAGCGGTGCAACAAGTGAAGATCGTTGTCGATGTCAGCGACCTGAAACGAGATAGCCTGCGAAAGCCATGGAATGAAACGGCTGTATACCTTTCCGGTTGGCTTTGGAGCGCGGTGCGGATGCCATTTTCCGTCCGTCATGACATGGAGCTGAGGCAGTGGCGGTCGCTCGGGGTCAACAAGCCAGTTGTCTCGCCTCTGCATCACCATCTCAGGAACCAGAACGAGTCGATCCTTCGCGATGATCGCAACACCATTGGTGATCAGGTCTCGCGCCATCGAATCCTGACCCGCAACATCCAACACTAGTCGATCAAGACTGGGTCGCCACGCAAAAAGCGCCTCGGCAGAGGCCGACATTGCTCGCGTCGTGAGCTTTTGATCGTCCGACGCATATAACACATGGAGATGATCGACTTCTCGTTCGAGCCGCAACTCCAGCACAGTCACGTCGTCAGAAATGACACGAAGACGATCATCTGCCTGCAAAACAGTTAGCGCAGAATTCTGGCCGACCAGGAACGTGCAAGGTCCGCCTCCGGATTGTGAAGCCTTGTTCATCCGGCCCCTCGCATCTTATCATTGCTACCGCGATGTAAATCACTCCCGTATCAGATGACAAGGAATGCTATCGTACCTCAATTAGATTCCCTACAAAGTCCGACACCTTGTTTCAAATCGGGATTGAGCGCCGCCAATCCGCCCAGAACACGCACACTTATTGACTTATGATTGTCTTGTGTACGTCGCAAATCTGAATGTTCTAAAGCGATGCGTTGGTTGGAACTGAGGGAGCCTTGATCGTGTCGTGAAGCTTCTCCTCGCTCGCGACGATTTTTCCCTCTCGCAACCGCACGAGATGATCCGCCATTCCAAAATAGCGATCATCATGTGAGATAACGATGATAGTCTTTCCAATACGCTTCAGGTCCGGCAGGAGCTCGGTGTAAAAGATATGCCGGAAGGTCGGATCCTGATCCGCGGCCCACTCATCAAATACCAGGACGGGCCGTTCTTCGAGCCACGCGTTCATCAGAGCCAGTCGCTTGCGTTGCCCGGTCGATAAATCAGTTGTCGTAAAGGCGCCATTCTCAACCGAAACTTTGTGCGCGACTTCCAGTCGTTCCAGGTATCGCTCCGCGATATCAGGAACCACGTTGTCGCCCTGTATGAGGTCCTCAAACAGGTAATAGTCAGAGAAAATGGTCGTAAAGAGTTGACGATAATCGTCTCGCGTCTCGGTCGACACGGTCACGCCGTCACGAAGCACCATGCCGCCGTGCGGGGCGTAGAGCCCAAGAAGCAGCTTTATGAGCGTCGTTTTTCCGCTTCCGTTTTCGCCCACGATGAAAACGATATCCCCCCGTCTGATATGCAGATCAACCGGGCCAAGAACAAAGGGAGTTCTGCCCGGCACACCACGAAAGGCATACGTTACTTTCCGAAGATCGATTGATTCAATCGCGTCCGTCCGTTGCCCGACGGGACGGGCAGTCAGCAGATCGTGTTCAGGCGTCGAGAACTGCTCCGAAAGCTCGGCGATACGGCGTATCGCAACCTGAGCCCGGCTGAGCGCCGGCAGAATACCGATGACCTGATCAATGGGGCCACGCATGTAGAGCAGCACCAAAACAAAGCCGCTGGACACCGCGGCAGGGCTATCGGGCCAGAGGAAGGGACGCAGCGTCAGCGCCACGCCGATCACGACAAAAAACAGCATCGTGCCCAGCGATCGCGCGGTCACGAAAAGATTTATCGATTTGATCTGCACCCTGCAGATCATGTCAACGGTACGCTGAATCTGATCGGCATAGACGCGCTGACGGCGGATGCGGTTCAACCGCAATTCCTTTGCCCCTTCAGCTATTGCGCGATAGTGCTTGTGAAGCTGATCTTCGGCGTCGCGGGCGACACCGAACCCATGAACACCTCGCGTCCTTGCGTACCCATGCGCCAGAGAGCCGAGGATAATGACAGCTCCCGTAATCAGAAAAAGAGGCCAGGATAATGCGGCCAGGTAAACCATGCAGCCCAGCGTAATCACGAGCGACACGAAGAAGGACGAAAAGAAGAAAGCAAAATCGCTGATCGTATCGACGTCGTGCGTCAGTACCGGGATCAGCCGGTGCGTCCGGTAAATCTCGATCTGGTCGATCGGAGCGGCTAAAATTTTTGCGGCAAGCGAGCTGCGAAGGCCAGCAATGATCCGCTGCCCAACGTAATTTGCGCTGATGTCTGCGCCGATAGAACCCACCAGGATCAAGAGACACAGAGCCGTAAACGCGATGACAAGCGTTGCAACATCGGCTTGTGTTGCATAGAGCCCCTGATTGACGACCGCGAGCAATCCCGCAACGCTTCCGCCACCCACAAGGCCGAGGACGACGCCCCCAAGTACAATCGGCCAGTAGGGACGCAGCAGGTACAGGATTTGTGCCGTCAGGCCGTTTCGTAGATGCTTCATGAGTTTCGCGCGCTGGAGTAAAGCTTTAGCGAACCGGTATGATGCGAATACATGATGGCACGACCATCCTTTCAGAGCTTACTTCGCAGCAGTTTCTACGGATTCTAAATTGTGAACGATGCTCGTCATTCGCGCAGCATTTCCACATCAGGCCGCTCATTCGCTGCAATACGAAAAGCAGAGGCCAGCGCCTGCCCGATCTCTGCTCGCGCCTGAAGAGCATCCGCCACGACGTTTCCCATGCGGAGAAATTCATGAATCATTCCCCGATATATCCGGAGATCGACGGGAACACCGGCGGCGCTGAGCTTTGCCGCGTAATGGCGTCCCTCGTCTACCAGGGGATCAAATTCGGCAAGCAAGAGAAACGCCGGAGCCAGCCCTGCGAAATCGGGTGCGGCAAGCGGCGCAAAACGCCAATCCTCGCGGTCACTATCGTTACACAGGTACTGTCGAAAAAACCAATCGACAGTGCTGCGTTCCAGCAGGTAGCCGGAACCATACCTCTCGTACGATTCAGACGTTTGCCGGGGACTTAACCCCGGATAGGCAAGAACCTGCAGCACCGGCCGCGGCAGGCTCCTATTTTTTTTTGCTTCAATGGCGAGCGCTGCGGCAAGCGTTCCGCCGGCGCTGTCGCCACCGACGGCCACGCGGCCCGGATCCAGTCCAGCCGCTGGACCCTCGCGACCGATCCAGGCCAGCGCATCAACGGCATCCTCGAAGGCGGTTGGAAACTTGTGCTCGGGGGCAAGTCGATAATCGATCGACAGCACTGTCGCGCCGCTGTCTTCTGCAAGACCGCGGCACAGCGGCTGATGCGAATCGAGGCTTCCGACGACGAAGCCGCCACCATGCATATAGAGAAGGACAGGAAGCGGACTGCGGCTGTTCGGCTCCTCCTGTGCATAGAGCCGCGCGCCGATCATCGCGCCGTCACGCATCGGCAGCGAAAGATGACGCTCGCAAGCCAGCGCCGGCGGATCGACATCGAGCAGCGGCGAGGATGCGTCGAAATCGGCCCGCGCCTGCACGGCCGTCAGTTGCGGAAATGGAGTGCGCGCGCCACTTTCGGTGCCTGCCTGTACCATCTCGAGCAGCGCCTCGATGTCCGGATGAAGATTCATGACAGCGCTCATTCGGCTGGTTCGGGGATTGGATCCGGTAACGCGGTTGATGCCGCCTGGGGCGCTAGCAGCATACAAAGTTCGTCCAGCAGGCGCTCATTCTTAAGGATAGCAAAATGGTCATCTCCGGCGACTCCACGATCGGCGGCGTTGGGCAGTTGTGTTTTCAGCCGATCGCGCTGTGTCAACCGGCTCGATGTCCACCAGCACAGTGGCGTAGCCGTGAGGCGGCGAGGAGGCAAAGCATTGTGCGTCAGAGTTTTCAGGCAGCGCCCAACAGAGAATGCGCTCGCGAGGTCGTCTTCACCGAGCAACAGCTCGCCGCCCGATAGTCCGCTGGACTCTGCCATAATCTGTGCGACCAGATCTCTGATGTTCTCGGAGGTTTCCGGCCGGCTCGCGTTTTTGGCTATTTCGATACGCTTGTTGATGTGAGAGACCGCTGTTCGCGGAAGCACGGCCGACAGTAGTCCTGCGAGTTCATCAGCCCAGTGAACAGCCGCTTCCCCGCTCAATTCAGCTTGCTGACGCACCACGAAACTATCGACCAAAGCAAGATAATCGACCTGCTCACCGGAGCGTTCCAGCTCAGCGGCAACGAGGGCGGCGACAAGGCCACCGAGCGACCATCCGATCAGACTGTACGGACCATGCGGCTGTACCTGCCTGATCTCCGTCGCATAGTCTGCGGCCATAGCGTCAAGCGAACGCTCGCGCCACGCCCTGTCGACCAGCATTCTGGACTGCAGTCCGATCACCTGTCGGCGCCCCTCCAGACGGCGCGCCAGCGCCCCATAATCGAAGACGGTGCCGAACCCGCCATGCACGCAGAACACGGGCTGAACACCGCGAACCGCGGCGTTCAACGGCAGCAGCGCCGATGGCGCCGACACGGATGCCGAAACCGCGGAGCTGCTATCGGCAAGCAGCGCGCGGATCGTCGGCTTCTGCAGCAGATCACGTAGTTTGACCTCGATGCCGAACGTCTTGTCTTGACGGAGTCGAGCCACGATCTTGAGGCAAAGGATCGAATTTCCGCCGAGTTCGAAGAAGTTATCGGTCACGCCGACATGCGGCACCTTGAGGACGTCGGCCCACAGGCGCGCCATCGCGGTTTCGACAGGCCCATGCGGAGCGACGAAGCTTCGCGCTGTCGTATCGGGCGCCGGCAGCGCGCGCCGGTCGACCTTGCCGCTCGACAACACGGGTAGCCGCTCAAGCACAATGATCCGCGCGGGCACCATGTAGGTCGGCAAGACCTGCTTCAGGAACTCGGTCAATCTTCCGGCCAGCGCATCGGCGGCATCTCCGGATGCATCCCTTACCGTCCTCGGCGCAACATAGGCGACGAGCTGATTGCCTTTCACGCGCGGCAGCGCCACCACTGCCGCCTGCTTCACCTCCTTATGGCGAAGCAGCGTGGTCTGGATTTCTCCAAGCTCGATCCGGAAGCCGTTGATCTTGACCTGGTCGTCGCTGCGGCCGAGATATTCGATGGTGCCGTCTTCGCGCCATCGCGCGAGATCTCCCGTGCGGTACAACCGGGCACCGGGCAACGCGGAAAATGGATCGGGTACAAATCGCTCGGCGGTCATGCCGGTCTTGCCGTGATAACCGCGCGCCAGTCCAAAGCCGCCCAGATAAAGCTCTCCGGCGACCCCTGCGGGGATGATGTTGAGCGAGCTGTCGAGAATGTAGGCGTGGCGATCACCCACCGGCACACCGATCGGCGCATAAGGCGTTTCGCATTCGCCAGCGCCATCGACTTTCCAGACCAGCGGCGTGACGACAGTCTCCGTCGGCCCGTAACCGTTGATCAGTATCTTCGGCTTCAAAATGCGCCTGACTTTATCGAAGCCCTCCTTCGGCATTGCCTCGCCGCCGAAGGAGTAGAGCTTGACCGGCGGCGGGTTGCCTGTTTGCTCGACCGCTTCTGCGACCTGCTGCAAATAGGCCGGCGGCAATCCGAGATGGCTGACGTGATGCGCATGCAGGTTTTCGACCGTCTGTTCCGGCGTCCACAGTTCAGCGTCGCGCATCACCAGCCGCGCGCCATGGGACAGCACCGTCAGCCAGCGTTCATGGGCGCCGTCGAAGGCCAGAGACAGGAAATGCAACTCGCACGAGTTCTCATCGATCTCATACAGATTGCCAGTGACGTGGCAATGCATGGCGAGTGGTCCATGGGCGACGGCGACGCCCTTCGGTACCCCCGTCGATCCTGAGGTGTAGATCAGGTAAGCGAGATTCTCGGCATGCAACTCCGGTTGCGGCTCATGATCCGGTCCCGAATCGAAATCAAACAGGGGAAGGGAAATTCTTTCCATCTCATCCGGACCGCCTTCAACATCGAGTTGTCCCGTCAGCAGGAACGAGACCCCGGCATCGCACATGACGAATGAGCGCCGCTCAGGTGGAAGCTCCGGATCGAGCGGAACATAGGCTCCGCCTGCTTTCAGGACAGCGAGCAGCGCGATCATTGTGGTCTCGGTCCTTTCGACCACGACCCCGACGCGCTGCTCGGGCCTTAGCCCGCGGGCGATCAGGTGGTGCGCAAGGCGATTAGCCTTTGCGTCGAGCACGCCGAATAAGAGCACTGCGCCGCCGATAATCAGCGCCGTTCGCTCCGGATGTTGCTTCGCATAACGATGAATCGCCTCATGCACGGGTGGCAGCATAGAGCCAGCCGTCGCGTGGAAATTGCAACTTTCGGCAAGGGCTGCATCGATAGCGGTAACCGGATTGATGCTGGCAAGCATTTTCGACGCATCCAGCGTCAACGCGCCAAGTAGATGCTCGAACTGCACTCTGATCTGATCCGCCTGCATCGCCGTAAAGTGGCTCGGCATATAGGTGTATTCAATCTGAAGTGTGTCCTCGACGAGCACCGACAGGTCCATCGGATAGTTCGTCACGTCGACGTTATTCAGACCACTGAACTTCAGCGAGCCGTCCCCTTGACGCATACTGCGCTCGATTGGATAATTCTCGAATACGATAATGCTATCGAACATCGTCTGACCGGAGCGTCCGGCCCAGCCCTGGATGTCGTAAAGCGGCGTATGCTCGTAGTTGCGGATATCCGAATTACGATCCTGGATCGCGCGCAGCCATTCTCCAATCTTGCTGGCGAACGAAGGCGTTTCGATCACGGGCAGCGTATTGATAAAGAGCCCGAGCATCTGCTGCGATCCATCAAGGCTGGCTGGCCGGCCGGAAACGGTAACGCCGAACGTTACGGTCCGCTGGCCGGTGTAACGTTGCAGCAGCAGCGCCCATACGGCCTGAACGATGGTGTTGAGCGTGATCCGCTCACGGCGAGCGAATGCCTTGAGCTTCGCGGTCGCGGCCTCTTCGAGCCGCGTATAGCAGCGCGCATGCCCGGATGCCGGATGGCGGCGCGTGCCGAAGGCATCGGCGAGTTGCGTCGGCTCATCGAACGCCTTGAGCTGTTCGCGCCAGAATCTTTCCGCTGCGCTGGCATCTTGCGCTAGCAGCCAGGCGATATAGTCGCGGTAGCGCGCCGGCTTCGCTGCGGACGCCGCGCCGTAATAGCATTGCAGTACGTCGCTAATGAACCGGGCCGAACTCCAGCCATCCATCAGAATGTGATGATAGGTCCAGATCAGCCGATAGCGATGGTCATCAAGGCGCAACAGCCGCACGCGCTGCAGTGGCGGCGCGGAAAGGTCAAACTCGGCGGTGCGTTCATCGGCAAGCGCCGCTGCGATCTGCTCCTCGCTGATCGCCTGACCGCGCCAGTCTTCCTGTTCAAATGGGGCAATGGCGTCGTGATAGACGACCTGAAGGGGCGAGCCTGACAGCTCGCGCCACAGGAAACCGGTTCGAAGTATCTGATGGCGTGCGGTCACCTCATGCCATGCATGGCCCAAACGGCCGGCGTCGAGGCCGCTAACCTCGACGCTGATCTGATTGACGTAGACGCCGCTGCCGGCATCGCGCAGACTGTGAAACAACATGCCCTGCTGCATCGGGGACAGCGGGTAGACGTCTTCGATGCGGCTCAGGTCCAGACCGAGCCGTTCGAGCTGTTCGTCCGATAGCTCCACGAGCACATCGTGTTTCGGTTCGAATCGATCGTCGGCTGCATCGGCATCGCGAGACAATGCCACCAGCGCCTCGATCGTCTGATGGCGGAAGACGTCGCGCGGCTCGATCAGCAGACCTGCCTGGCGGGCGCGGCCGACCAGTTGCAGCGAGATGATGGAGTCTCCGCCAAGCTCGAAGAAGTTGTCGGTGACG
>NZ_MWPQ01000022.1 GCF_002028545.1 Nitrobacter vulgaris | reverse complement strand
TTCGACCTTGCAACTTGACGAGCGTCATGCTGCGAGAGCATGCTGGCGTACAGAGAGACTTTGACTGCTTTCTCTATTTCCTTCCGCTCTTAGGACGTTATCGAAGATGAGACGGTTCACTAAGCGCATTGCATTGCAATTCGAAGATCGCGCACTTATACCCGATTGCGCTCAATGGCGAAAGGCTGGCAGTATGAGCAGACTTGAGAGCATATGCGCCGATCTCGGAATAACGATCGCCTAATGCTACGAGCCGTCCGGCCGTTGCGGAGCAAGGCCGGTCAGATGCACGCCGGATGCTCCTCGTTTACGATGAGGGACATGTCATCATCACGCTACGCACCATCGTGAAATCATGAGGCAATGAACGCGCGCTGACGGCGGCTGAATTGTGGTCTTGTTCTGACGCATTCCAGCTGGCCCGATCACGGACTGGCCTGGATCGAAGCGTTCGACAATATAGATTTGATTGACCTCGACCAAGTCCAACCGCAAAGCCGTTCCGAAACGACAAGCAACGGCGGCGATACTGTACGAACGTCGGGTGCCGATCTTTGATTCGCCGCCGAAGCCACGCAAGGTCAAGCACAATGGACGACGCCGCAGGGAGTTATCTATAGGCGGCCATTAGTGGATCGTGAGAGCGAACTAGTCCCTCGGGCTTCGATTTTCTGGTCTGAGAGACAGCCCTTTGCCGTTCTTGATGCTGGCCTTCTCGCTGCGGCACAAGCAGTCGAGCATTACGAAATTTCGCGATACGGTACGCTGAAGAGCTAGGCAACCAAGCTGGGGATGGAAGACGCGGCCAAGCCGCTCGATCAGACGCTCACGGAAGAGAAGAAGACCGATGAAGCCCTGACCGAGATCGCCGACACGGCGGTGAATGCTGAAGCTGGGTGACGCCAGGCGCCGGTGCAGACGGCAAGATTCCATTCGGCCTCATCAGCTGTACCGGTAGCTTAACTATGAGCATACTTGGAAGAATCATGAACGCTATCTTCGGCAACCACGCCGAAGCAGCAACACCGGCATCGACGCCTGAGGCAGACGGCGGTGCCACCTCCTCATCGAGCGCTGCGGCGGTTAGCAATGTCGACGTCGCGGCCATTCTCGACAAGGCCGTCGCCCGCAAGAAGGAAAAGCTGACATGGCGGACCTCGATCGTTGACTTGATGAAGGCGCTCGATGTCGACTCCAGCCAGACTGCTCGCAAAGAGCTGGCCGAGGAGCTGAAATACTCGGGCGACACAAGCGACTCCGCGGCGATGAATGTCTGGCTGCATGGCTCAACTCGCAGCCAATGGTGGCAAGCTGCCGCCCGATCTCAAGCACGGATGAAACGACACGGTGCCTGGCGAACCAGAGTGGCGTCTGCCCACCGGTCACGGGCCGGCGGGCAACGTTCTTCTCAACCCGATGACCTGATAGCTCGCTTTGTCAGCAACGGGGATGTCTTTTACTAAGCCTTCTTTCACAGCATTTTGCCAGACCTCCAATTCCGTCGGGAAAGGCTGTACAAATTTGCTTGTGACCGTCAAACACTGATGAGATCGATCTCCTGATCGCGAGCAATGATGGTTCCGACCCTCGGCCTGAAGCTACCGGGTGTATCGATCGTAATATTTTTGGAGGGTGTTGCGCGGTGGCTGAGACCCTCTGGTCAAGATCACGCCCAGCGCGAAGCCTACAATCCCCGCGAGGAGAAGGGCGCTTCCGGGGGCTTTGGCGACAAGCTCGGAGCCCTCGTCATAAGCGGCTGAGCTCGCAGTGGCCACGTTGTCAGCCACACTGCGTGCGGCGTCCTTAACCTGACCTGCCGCGTTTTGAATTGCGCCCTCAGCTTCTGTGCTGGCGTTACGATCCATCATGATAATCGCTCCTATTGGGGGAGCAATAAGCCGTCCGCAGCACAATCGTTCCGATGGCTGCGGTAATCAATCCGCCGACGGCGGCGCCACGATCGCGTAACCATCTTCGATAGCCTTCATGAAGAGTTCCTTGAGGCCAGGGTCCCGCATCACCTCATCAGCGGCATTGAACGAGGGCACAGCCTTCCATTCGAGGTTCTCGTCAGGTGGCGGCAATTTATCCTGGATGAAGGCGTATGCTGTGCGTCCGGGCTCAACGCCGTCCGCACCTTGCTCAATGAATTTCTGAAGGCGAGCCATTTCGTAACCTGTTTCGATAGAGGGTCGGAAGACCAGGAACCTAAGTTCCGGTGGTGCGTCATTCTGTCCGCAGCAATGATGGAACGATCGGTGTCCCATCACTATCACGGCGCGCGTAGAGAAGGCAGACGATCGGGTCGAAGAGAAGAAACGCAGCAAAAGCTCACAGCTGTTTGGCGAGATCGCAAACGTCACGTCGCGGACCACGGGCCGCGCTCCGACCTTCGTCGCCGCCGTTGCCGTGGTTCTCATTTGGGCGGTCACCGGCCCGCTGTTCGGCTTCTCCGACACCTGGCAACTCGTGATCAATACCGGCACCACCATCGTGACCTTTCTGATGGTGTTTCTGATCCAAAACTCTCAGAACCGGGCCGGCGCTGCCATTCAGGCCAAATTGGACGAGTTGATCCGCGTAAGTACAGCTCGCAATTCGTTCGTCGGGATAGAGCATCTGACCGATGAGGAGCTCGACGATATCCGAGCGCGGTGCGAGCATCTCGCTAACGCTCAAAAGATTAGCGAAAGGGCCGTTCAACTGACCAGCCAAAAGGCCGGGCAGGCTGCCGACCGGGTTACCGATTGAACCGATGGCGACCCTCCATACGTAGACTGTTGAGCACCTACTTTTTGAACTCTAGTTGCTAAATTCTTATGTCCGGCCCGCAGTTGGTGGTCGAACGGCGTGTTTGGTCGGATTTGTCGTGCAGTTGGCCACGCCTTGGAGCCGGCGTTCGAGGTCGGAAGCCTAAGGCTCGTGCGTGACCAAGATACATAATGCTGTTGAATGGATGGGGCCCGAACCTAAAGTCGAGGTGCCAATCAATTCTACGCGGGCCGAAGCCACGCGTGGGTCCGACTTGAAAACCTACCTGCAGTAAGACTTCACTCAGCTCGGTTGGCTTGATGAAGAAGTCACTGTCGTGCGTGCCCTGCGGCAGCAATCCAAAAACGCGCTCGCCCAGAGTGATGATCACGAATTTGGCGAGCCAAGTGCGATTGATGGTATCGAATACGAACAGCCCTCCATGTCGCAGCACGCGCCGGACCTCGGCAATCACCCTGGGGAGATCCGCAACATGCTCCAGAACGTCCACACAGACGACCACGTCACAGGACGCATCGGGCAATGGAATGCTCTCGCCGACGCCCACAACGTAGTCGATCTCGAGCCCGGACAGACGGGCATGGTTCACGCCGGCGGCAATTGCACCATGCGATGGGTCGACGCCGACAACTTTGGCTCCTCGCCGTGATAATTCTTCCGCGAGGAAGCCGCCGCCACAGCCCAGGTCCAACACGCGTTTGTTGACCCAATCGCCGACCAGCGGGTCAATCATCATCATGCGCGCAGGCGCCATTTTGTGCAGCGTGCGCAGCCATCGCGTCTCACCGCTCCACCATGTGTCAGCGTACCTCTCGTAGATGGAGAGATCGTTCTTCATACGTCGCCGGGCTTGGCAGGGGGCGTCCGTGTTCGATGCAAGGGAAACCAATAGGGCACCCGCCTCTGATAGGCCCTAAACTGTTCGCCAAAGCGACGGGAGAAACGACGCTCCTTCAACAGTGGCCCGGTCACGCAATAAAGTGTCAGGACGACCGCCACTTCAAGCTGTCTGGGGTCCATGTTGGGACCGTCCAGAGTGTCATCGCAAAGGCGACGTAGATCGGTTGCCGGCAGAAACGGAAAAGACCACGCTGGGGCATGGGCGCGTAACATGGCGGAACCTTCCGATAGACGGCCCACCAGCCCAGAAGGCCTATTTGCTGAGCGAAGCCCGCGTCACGAATTGCATTGAGAAGAAAGAGCCAACTCACGAGATAAAGAGTGCAGAGAGGAGTCAGTGCAAAGCCCTGAGCTTGCCACCAAATGATTCCGCTAGGAGACCAGCCCAGAAAGAGCAAAGCTACCTGCATGGAAGCAATGGTGGCGTAAGTGGTCGTTGCAAGGTCTTGGCCAATCGGCCTGGGTGCTGCGCGCGCCAGCAGCTTAGCGCCCCGTCGTCCCAGCAGAGCAGAGTGCGCAAGTGGAAACTGAAGAAGCAGGGCAAGGTTTGCGGCGACGCTCCAAGGCGTGTCTAGACGGCCCAGTGACCGGCTCATGCCGAAGAACATCATGACAATCATGGCGCCAACGCCAACGATGAACGACGCGTGGCATACGACGCCATAGGCTATCGCAATACCAAAGGGGGCCCGGACCGGACCTAAGTTTGTCGCGTCAGTACGGATCAATCGCATCGGAACCATTGATGTTTGAGAGAAACACTGCGGCAATCATGACGAGTCTGATACCCGAATATGTTACTGCCGTGGATGTGCTAGGCGCCAAGGGACCGCACACCATCGGCGGCAAGGAAGCGCGCGTGCGGAACGGGGCTAGTGCCGGTTGCCAAATCGACCCGAACTTGTTGCCCTTGCCGCCATGCGGTATCTATACGGGGGTCTCGACCGACAACGGCCTCGACGTTGCAGGCCTTCATAGCGGCGCCAGGCCTTGCTCAGGCATGTGAAGGGCAGGGACCGCCAGTACCGGAACTTCCTGATGAGCCCTAATTAATGGCTTCCAGGATAGAGGCCATTTCAAGCAACTGACGCTTATCGTCGATGAACCCGTAGGACTTCTTCCGAGCGTCGGCTTCCAAAGCTAAGATGCATCTCGTCATGGTAGTTCCAGCATAGGACGACCAAGTCCTCGTCCCGCTCGCGGCCGAGCTTCTCATAAGACGACCAGCACGCAACAGCATTACCTGTACGCGGGCTCTAGTGTGTATTTGATCGCCGAGAAGGCGCGGAAAAGCTCGAGGATTTCAAGCGTCTTCGCGCCAGTACGATTGTGTACCTTCTCGCTCAGCATATACCCCTTAAATGTAGCATGGCTGAAACGCGGCAAGTCAACAGGTGCCCGTGCTCGCTGAACAAAGCAGTGATGCTTCCAGAAGAGCGCTCAGCCGGCTCGTATCCGGCGGCACGCAGTCGTTGCATCGGCAGGGCGCCCCGTATCCGCACGCGCAGCCTGCTTCATCGTCGTACGGCCTGTCGGGATGCCGCTCGCAAACCCATCCGATGCCTCGGCAGATAGGACAGCTATCTTTCATGGACGCGCCCGCTTCTTGGACGGCCTGGCGGCAATCCGGCGCTTGCCCATACGTCTATGTTCGCGGCTGTCTCGGCTTGCTTGAGTTTCTTGAGGAGTTCATATTTATCCATGCTTTCCGGCATGCTGTCCGCCTTCGCGCGCTCGCCGCTGGTGAACTCCGAGAGGCGCTTTTCAAAGGAGGTTGTCTGCTTGAAACGCCGCCGCTTGTGCATGGCGCGCTCCTTTCCGTGAGAGGAAGGCGGGAGCGCAGTCAGCGTTCTCATCACCGATGTAAGCCACGATTTGCTCGGTGGTATGTGCCAACAGCGGCCGGCACTATTGGTTCCTAGTGGATCAGCAAAGGTTGCAAGGGGGACTGTCGGTGCGGGATCGCGAATTGAGAACCCACCGACGCGGTTTACTCGCTTGAAGGTCGCTTTAAAGAAGAGGGAGAAAGCGAGCTGACGATCTGAGGCCGATCCGAGCCGAAGGCCACAATCCTCCGGTTGCCTTCCCAAAGTTCCAGCTCTGAGCCGTCAGTAAACTCTCTGGCCGCCTTCATCGCGTCGATATCGTTAGCCGCGAGGATAGGTTCGGCCTTCCGAAAGTGGCCGTCCAGTCCCAGGAAATAAAGTCGATAATCCGGCATGTACCGCTCCCTTGAATCAGGCGGGAGCGCAACACTCTCAGTCACCGATAAATGCCAGGGGCAGGGCGGTGATAAAATCATTGTGCGCCTATCGACACGGCATAAGCGACTCAATTCGTGCTGCGGTGCCGGGATAGTGAGAGCAGGTGCGGCTTCGGTTCAGAATTTGCGCCCCGTCTTCGAGAGGACGGGGCGCAGAAGAACATTCATGAACCGGGTATCAATAGCGTTCGCGGTGATCGGCGACGCCGACGCGGTGGCGGAACACCATTTCGCCGCCCTTCCAGCCGGCAAACATCAGCACGAGGACGACTATCCCCGAGAGGACCATGCCGGTCGGCACTACGGCGGAGCTGCCGTGCTCGAATCTCGAGTACCAGTTATAAAGCGCGATCAGCAGCGCAATGCCGTTGCTCACCGCGTGCACCCGCGTGTCCGACAGGTCGCGGACCCGGTTGTCGCCGAACACCTCGACAAGGCCCGTCGCGGCGGCGACCGCGGCCGTGATGAGGCCGACGCTGAGGAGCCAGAACGAGGCCGTTGCCCAGAACTGGTTCGACGTTGCGTAGAAGGCGATATCGGAAGCGAAGGCCAGAACGAAGCATGCGATGGGGAACGCGATGACCATCGGGTGGATGGGGTGCCCGGCTACTTGCGCCGTAGAACGTGGATTTCTCATTAGGAAAGCTCCTTTTCTAATGCAGCCAACAGTCCGCGCGTGCGCCCGTTCCTCATGAAACGCAGAAACCCCCGCAAGTGGGGGGTTCTTTCGTTATAGAGCCATTTAGAGGCCAATGCGGGCTTCTAGGACATGCTTTCAAACCGCTGGATAACGAACGCGTAGAAGGCGCCGGCGATGAGGAGCACGTTGGCGACCGTCTCCCAATAGCCGACGGCGACCAGCGCGCAGTACAGGCCGGCCGCAGCGAGACTGATGGCGAGCAGGACCAGAAGCGTCTCAAGCTCATTTGTCGTCTTCCGATCGCCCGCGTGCGGGACAGTTTGGTGGTGAATGAGGTGATTGCCGCCGCGAGCGCGGTGATCGAGTAGAACGCCACGCCGACCATGCTATCAAGTCATGCCGAATTGCACGGCGCACGGGATCGAAGTCGTGTATCCGTTGCCCGCACTCAAAGTTGGACGGATGGCGAATCCTCCGGCTCCTCCTGATGTTATCACGCGTCCGTGCGCGGCCGCATAGGAACGGCCGCGGCCCGGCGGCTGTTGTTTCCAAACATGCAGGGATCGCAGCCATGGCATTCCCGGATAACAACGACCCTTTCAGGAAGATGAGCAATACACGGCGCTTCAGCCGCACCACCGTCTGGGCTATCGCGGGCGCAGTCGTCCTAGTGCTGTTCGGTATCCTTTTCATCGTGCCCGGGCGCAACACGCGCGATAAGTCCGCCGAGAGTCCGCCGGCTCCTATCGCACCGCACTCTCAGCCGCAGAGATGAGCTCGGGCGACGCGCCGCGAATGGCCTTTTGAACTTTGCCTCTGCCCGTGCATTCGCCCGGCAGGCAAACGAAGGAGAGTCGACAAGGTAGGCCGCTTCCCACAATTGGCGCGAGGTAGACCCCTCTATCTTCGGCACCCTCCTCGAACAGGCCCTAGACCCAATCGAACGGCGGCGTCTTGGTGCCCACTACACGCCGCGTCCTACCAAACATACCGATCAAAGGTGTAGGGCGATTATGGGCAGATATGACGAACGGAGAATTGCTGGATGGAAGCCCTAGCCGAACAGTTGATTGCGACATACCTGACGCGCGGTGGAAAGGTGTTCATCGCTCCTCAGTATTCCGTTCCTGGGGACGAGGAACATTCGGAGTGGTCTTGTCCTGATTTCGTCGCCCTCAGTTTCGAGAAGCCTGGAGTGCCTGAAGTCATAATCGTTGAGGTAACGACGGCCGCTGACCCATCAAACCTAATCCGCAAATTGAAACAACGAGAGAATCAGTGGCATGATCGAATTCGGGCGAAACTTATAGCCGATGGCATTATTAGCGACCGATGGAGCTTTCGCTTTCTGAGCTTTGTCCGCAGACATAACCTTGAAGAATGCCAGAGGAGCTTTAGCCCCGCCGATAATGTGTTCTTCGCGGCCCTCGAAGATGCAACCTTTTCATGGGAGTATTGGGACAAACGCCTGACTCAATTGCCTTGGGCACATCCCTGACACCAAACCGATCAGCGGAAACCAGAAATTGTAAAAGCTGTGGAACGGCTGTGAGAAGGGAAGTAACCGCTTCGACTGCCTAGGCGAAATCTTCCTTGGGATTTTTCAAGGATCATGCCTGATAGCCGTGGGGGGATGAGATCCCTATATCACCGAAGTGTGTACGGGCCGCATTCGTCATGTCTACGTTCTGAAGCGCGCAGGTCGTCAGGGTGTCGCAACCACCCTCATGCGTTATCTGCTGAACTATGCGCGCCGTTCTTTTCGCTCCGTTCGGTTTTTCACAGATACGAAAGGCGGCGCGATGTCCTATGAAGCTTTGGGCTTCAATCCGTCCTTATCACCTACCGCTCCACATGAGATCGCGGTGTAACAAACGAGGGATGCAGCACGGCGCGCAAGGCGAATCTATTCAGCATTGATTCTCAGCGATCACGTCGCGAAGAATTTCGGTTCAGTCAGTGTTCGCTTTCAGCTTTGCGACGATATCACTCATCTTTGCCGCAGCGACACCCCCAAAACGTCAAGCGCTCCGAACAGGGGCATACGCTAGGACGCGCTCTACCGACCAAGCTTGATCCAGGTCGGCGCGTGATCGCTGGCGTTGTATTCGCCTCTAACATCGCCATCCACGCCGTCTACCGAAATGACAGCGCAGCCAGTTAGCCAAACCGGTGCAAGTTGACTGTCTAAAGTAGATCGCGGGCCCTAGGAACGTTTCCCTCGCCAGTCCCTTCTCTCAGTAACCTTAGGAGAAGTACATGACAACCAAAGAAACGATCGATCACCTGATCAGCGATAGAGAGTCTGGCAAAGCTGTCTATGGGGCAGGGAACAAGAGAATTGGTTCAGTTGAAAGCATTATGATTGACAAGACTAGTGGGGAAATAGCCTACGCCGTGCTCAGTTTCGGTGGTTTCCTCGGGATGGGCAAAGAGCATTACCCGGTGCCCTGGAGGGCGCTGCGATATAACTCCGACCTTGGCGAATACAGTTCCGACATCAGCGGGAGTCGGCTGAAAGGTGGCCCGAAGCACGGTACGGAGTCCGTCTTTGACTGGAACGCCCGATACGCAAAGCTCGATGGCTACCATAACGAGGTAGTGATCCGTCCAGGTTGAGGGCGCGAGACGCGGCCTTGGCTTGCGCGAGAACGCTGGCCCACGGACCCGGATAACGGGATGACAAAACGACGCTCATGAACCAGAAGCGCGTCACGAGATGGAACCTACTGACGACCAGCGAGACAGTGGATACAGCGGCGGCACCTGATAGAGCCGCGCCGCCGCTTTCCCTACGTAAAAGGCCGCCCAATGGGCGGCTTTTTCTTATAGAAAACGCTGCCGGAGCGGGTTGAAGGTCTAATCATCTTCGCAACGAGGATTTTCCAGTAGGCCCTGCCAGCCAAGCTCAACCTGGGAGCTTCTTTTCTTTCTAGGTTTCGGTTGTGCGGCTCTAGTTACGATGGGTGAGGCTTCCCATATAGTTATTATTGCCAGTACGCTTCCAACCGGCTCTGGCAACAGAGAGACGCTTCTGTGCTCCCGCCCCACAAAGGGAGCCAGCTATGTACGCCATGGTCTATCCAATTCATCTTCAGAAAAGGTCGGAGCGCAGGTGGGCAAATCGCATCGCTCGTGAGATACCCATCCGAAGATCGCGCCCCGAAGGGACTGATAGCTGCGCTTGTGGGAATGTTGTAACAGCGCCCGTGAGCTCGCAATATGCGCCCTATGTCGTCACCAACGAATGGCACTGCACTAAGTGCGATACCCGGTGGACGACGGAAGCTCCGGCTAACGCATCGCGCCCCCTGATTCGGCCATCTCGCCGCGAAATCGCATAACGAGTGACGCTTGCGGCGTTCTGAGCGCTCGACCTCGCTTCGCCGCCCGGACCTCCGCATTTATAGGTGATTGATAGCGGTGCGATCCCGCCTTCGGCAAACAAAAGGACTCACGCCATGCAGACTCGATCTCGCTTTCTACCGAATCCAAAATCGCTCTATCAGCGCCTGAATGACGAAGCTCAGCGTCTGCGTAAAGAGGCGAGGGGTACTCATCCAGGCGTTGAAAGAGAGCGGCTGATCCGAGAGGCACGACAGGCTGAAATGGCGTCCGACATGGACAAGTGGCTGTCGTCCCCAGCCCTTCAGGCACCGAGATAATGGGCAAATATCATGCCTACGTTTTGGCAAGCACGAAACGCCTAGGTCGTTTTCGTGAACGTCTGACGGCCAAATCTGATTGGGCAGTTACAGCAGCGCTGAACCTGCTTTGGGAAAAGTCAAACGATCGAAGCCTTCTCGATATTCAAGAGCAAAATGACCAACGAGCCAAAATACAGAGAGGCCGCCTCAGTGGGCGGCCTCTCTGATGGAAATCCCGCCGAAGCGGGGCTGTTCGCCATTACCGTTTGGGTTTTGCGGCTGTTTATGAGGTTCTCTCATGTCAATTGATCAGGCCAGAAAGTCGCTTCTCTCTCGTTCACTTGTCCAAATCACCGCCCAACAGCAGAAGAGTTTTCTGGAATTGGCTACGATGCGGGAGAAGAGGCGCGAACTTGATGTGATGGAGAGTAGGTCCGCGCAGACAATCGCGGAAGATGATCTCCAGTCGTCTTTGGTGCCGGATCGCCCTAATCACCAACCTTCCGATTAGGCTTCCTACAATATGAAGAAGCCTCCCTCTCCTTGAGGCCCGTGAAAGCGGGAAGCATTCTCTAATAACGCACAACGCCGCGCGGCGCGCTTGATCGCCGGCGACGCTACTTCATCTATCCTCAGTTCAAGATTCATTGGTAGAAGCCTCAAGTTTACCGCTCGAACTCCTTCATGGTGTACTCGACGAGACGATTTATGTGGGGGATATCGGTGTGATCGCCGATCACATCGAGTCCGTTCTCTTCGTTGTCGTACATTAGAGTGATGATGCCAACGCGCTGTTCTTCGACGTTAAGCGTGAGCGTGTCCATATCGGCATGAAACATCGCTTTGATGATCTCTGCGCTATTACGTGATCGGTTGACGATCGTCTTCTCCCCACTGTTGATGGAGATTTGAAAGCCGTCGTTGACGGCGTTGTGAACGAGCGCGTTGGCGACTTGTTCGTGCAGTGATGTCTTACTCATAGAAACTCTCTTTTCGTCGTCGATGGACGGATCAATCTCAGCGCTCGGGGCGGCGCGACCGGAAGTGTCTTACGTCCGTTTGTTTTCGCGGTGGCGTGAACGCGGCACTTTGATGCAATCATGGATCATGATTGCGTTACTATCTGCTAAGGATGAGTGAAGTTTGTATCGCCTTCATGAAGCGGGATTTTGTGATCGCCAGAACAGAAGCGTGAGCGTTGCTTACCGATGTCCGTAGAGAGCGGACAAGCGATGATCAGTCATCAATGCTAAATGACGGATCCCACAATCACGACACCAACGAACCATTTCGATAAGGGCCAGTCTCGAAAGCGAAATGATGTCTAAATTGACATGATAACTTTCCCCGAAAAAGAAAACCCGGCACGCGCCGGGCTCCCTCGCGCCATTCAAGGACAGCTATTTCTGCTTCGGAGCTTCCGGCAAGGGTCTGGTATTGCGCGTGTTGTCCTGAGCGGTAGGTTTGGCCTCGCCCGGAGGTGCAGTGTTCGGGGATTCAGTGGGAGCGATCGGTGTATCGGACATGGTATTTCCTTCCGGAAACGAACCTCAAACTAATTTTCTAGGTGCTCGCTGGAAGTGGGGCCTGTGACTCTGATCGCAATGGGTGCATGCGAAATAAGAAATATTTGTTCCACTCGTACGCTGCCGTTGGCCCGCGATTACAAGGCATTGATACGAGGTTTTACAGCTGACCGGCAGCCCCCAAGCACCGGCATCCAGGTAGGCTTTACGCCGGTAAGGCAAGGACGTTGCAACGGTTCGGGCAGCCAGCTTGCCTCCGGTTCAAGAGTTTAAAGTGGAACAACGGCAGGGCTGCCTCAAAAACGCAGTTACCGATGCAAGGCCTCATCGCGCGGCTAATAGTGTTCAATAATGTTGCCAGCACAGACTTACACGAGGGCGCTCCGGCACGGATTTCCATGCTGCGCTGATCAGCGTAAGCAACTGACGCGCAGAACGTGGCGTGGGATCTCAGATCATAAGGCGGAGCGGAGCGTACTTACGCCCGGAGGCCATTTGGAAAGACGTTGGCAGTCGCACCTGAGATCCGTCCGTCGGTGAATTCTCCGACGCGGTGGTGTTGAAAGCGTTCGGCGAGGCTAGCGATCTATCAGCCCTTTCAACTCGGAGCTCGTTCACCAAGCGAAGGCCATTTCTCACGGCTGTTGCAGACTTGTTACCAAGTCACCCATTCGTCGCCCCTCCAATAACCTCGCCCCTCATGTTCGCGGAAGACGACATGCGGGTCGGCGCGCCAACTATCGTCGTGAAGGACGATCCTCGCGTCCGGCGGGTAGCTGTACTGATCCGGTGTGTGCCAGTCTGGTGCGTTCCTGACTGGGGGTACACCGCCTGGGCTAACTTCATTATCGCGATTCATGGTCAAACAACTCCGGTAAATTCTCAGCCGTTTAAGACCGTCCGGTTAGCCGGACAAGCCATCGCCTAGCTCGACTACAGCGTCTATTCGCAACGCTTCTTTCAAATCATCTGGATCAATATCGAACGACTCGATCGTTAAACGCGCTCTGCGCGAATCGGTCGCTCTGAAGGACGTCGCTATCCGGCGGAACGCGAGGAACGACAAACCTTGGATTTCCTCCTCGTCGGTTACAACCTCGTAGGTACCCGGCGGAAACGGCCGATCGATGCCTTCGATGCAGAAGCTATGTTTGAAAACGACGGAGTCTCTACGGGATCTGACGGTCATAAAACGCTCTCCGGTCACGTTGTCCCTCGAAGCTCCGACGGAGATAACCGCGGAGATCTCGATCACAACATTCGATCTAAAATTACCAACGCCAAATGACAGAGCCCAGAATGACGAGGCCAAGGAACAGAGGAATAACAATCGGCGGAACAAGCCAGTCCCGGACGCGGGATGGTGTCTGAAGCGACATAACAACCTCCCACACATACCCACATTGTCGTGAACTGTGGGGGTTGACTTCTGTAAGGACTAAAATTCTGGACGCTCTTTAGGAAAGTGGGGGTATGAGCGCGTGATCGCAATGGGAGTTGCGCGATAATAGGAAATTTCGTTCTTGCAAACCGCTTGCGGCGCGATCACAGGAAAGTCCTGCACGGCAATAGCCGCGCCCGCGTTCGATGCCTGGCGTCGGGGCCGCAACTATGATGTTTGTGGGCGAACTTGCTCGGTTAAAACGCCGGCCAAGTTCGCCTAATTGCTGCGGCGCCATGTTCCCATTGCGCCGCCCTCCCTCGCTTTCTCCACCATACGCTCCCGCTGTCCGCGACAGGCCGGTTACTTGCCGCTCCAGCCGCCGAGCCACCCAATCAATCGGCGCGAGCACGGGGGGTGTCGCCGGTCAGCTTTGCCAACACGTGTTGCAACTGGCGCGTTTCGGTGGAAATCGATTAATATCGGTTATTCGCTGCAAATGAACGGCGGTGCTGGATGTGGGACTCGATACCAAAGTGGGTGCGCTACGGCGTCGGCGTGATCGTCACCATTTTTGTCGGGATCGCCATTTGGTACATGAGCCAATGAACGAAACGCCGAATTGGATTGCGTCCGGTAAGGAAAGTTGAAGGTTCGACGGGCTGATCCTCTGTCGGTCGCGGTTGTTTTTGCTGGGAGTCATCACCACATACAATTGACCCAACAAAAATAGGCAGCCGTGAAACCCTTAAAAGATAAGCAGGAAGAAACTCAGCCTGAGGAACTTCGGCCTCGGAACACTCAACGCGCGGATATCATCCCGACCGCAGGTTTTGCAATGGTCGTGGACGGAAAGCTGAAGGCTAACTTTGCCGATGAGGAAGTCGCTAAGGCGGCTGGTGCTGAGCTACTGGTAAGATTTCCAATACTTCGCGTAGAAGTATACAACGCCGAAACTAAAGTCCGCACCAAAGTCGATGCGATGCGTTAATCCAGTAAGTAGTCACGCTCATCCACTGGAGACCATACAATCCGGCTGGCGCTCGCAGGTGCGTTGTGGTCGCGTGGTGTGACGTCCGCCATTCGAGCGGTCAGCCGTAACCCGCGTGATGCAGAGCAATTTCCTCAAAATCGATCGCGTGCTCTTCGAACCCGCCGCCGCGGACAGTGAAACTGCTGATGCGCTTGCCGTATCGCCGCGCGATCAATTCTGCGAGACTTGCTGTGCAATGTTTGGTCTAAGGCACTAACAAAAAAGGAACGGACCTACATATCAAGTCGAGGGCCCTATCCCCCTAGGATCCCGCACGGTCCCGCACCTTTTGCCCCCAAGAGTCCCGCGGGGCCGTGCGCCGCCCGTCGCAGAAAGCAGGAAGCCCCATAGACGCCTCACACAACGCCCAGATCACCTTCCGCGCCAATCAACTATGGGAAGAGGCCGGCAGTCCTGAAGGCGAAGAGTTCTATGCTCAGGCCGAAGAGGAGCTGCGCGAGCAAGAACGATCCAATCCCGATGCGCACGAATCTTCAGATTGACCACGAGCCCACTGTTATCTCTGATACCTATCCTCGATAAATCTCACCGATTGCCGCTGCATGTTTTGGTGCACGCCATTGAGCCAATGGTAGCGGTGGTGGCACCGTCGGCAAAGCGAGCAAAGTCGTTATCGGACATGCTTAGATAGCGGCCGTTCTTCGGGTGCCGCTTATTATGCAGGTTTATGTCTTGTCGCTCTTGCAGCGAGCGCAGATCTTCTTGTGTAGCGAATAGTGTTAGCTGATTGCTCGTCCGGCGTCTGAAGGCCGAGTGAGTGGTAGGCGGTCCAGCTCTTGCGAGGGATTTTGCGGCCGTCACGCAACGCTTCGAGAGCACCGCTGAGATCGGATCCGTAGTTTTCTTCCATTGATGTTGATTGTTCTTATCCCTATTCAGTTTTCAACGAGCCGCTATCAGTTTACGCGCTGTGTGGTTTACATCCGTTGAACGGAGCGGATGGCCTGGGAAGGCGGAATTGGCGCATAAACAATTAAAGCTGCCCCGCATTCGCAGAACGGCTCGTATTCGGTATGTCTCCGCCAACAATGGCGCAGATGAATTCTACCACATCGGTAAAATGCACACGCGCAATCGTCATTGTTTCAAACAAAGGCATATGTGACGTCTACCACGCCTCGAGCCGCGCAAGCTTCGCTATTCCCACCCTAACGTTCAGTTCGGGCTAATCAGGAAGTCTCTATACTTGCGGTCCCAGCCCTTCATATGCCTGAGCAATGCCTGGCGCCGCTGTTCGGGCATGCCGGGGCCGTGTTCTATGAAGTCCTGAACAGTCTTCTTGAACTCGTTTGCCCGCGACTCCGAGCCCTGCGTCAGGTCGCCGTACTGCGCGACGATTTCCGTCACCCGAACTTCTATGTCATCCATCTATATGGTCCTCTGAGGCCTATCTGATATGGTGACCGCGCGCCCACATAGCTAGCTCCGCCTGCTCCGAAAGTCCTTGAACGAAGCGTCGATCAGGGGAGCTTGTCGAGCACGATCAGCTGCCGCTCCTCGCGCCTGCCGGACGCGCTTCCAGGAATGCCTCCAGGGTATCCTTGACCTGCGGCACCTTCACGTCGGTGCTTTCGGGCCCGTCGCTGAAGCGCGCGAGTATCTCCTGTATCTGCTTCTCGGCATCGTCATCATCGCTTATCCTCATGCTCCCATCAGCCCTTCTGCCGAACGGTAAGAGGGCAGCCCTGATATTTTCGAAGCCGGCGCGCGGGTTGCCGTTGGTTTGAAATCCGCCGTCATCAGCGATGTTGCGTACCTCGATCGAAGACATCTCCATCGCCGATAAGGTGCAATGGCGCCCGGTTCGCAATGGCGATGTGATCTCCGTCCCCGCTGGCACATGCATGCGGTCGGCGCCGAAAGCCGGAAATATCGCGGTCGCAGATCTTGTGCGCTAGCGTTCCGGGCTTATGTCAGGAGCGGCTGGCACTCGTTCATTACGACTGCCAATTCCAGAATCCCAACAGCAAAGTAGGATCGCATGAACTTCCGTCCGCTTCACGATCGCGTCGTGGTCAAGCGTATCGACGCCGAAGACAAAACCGCTGGCGGCATCATCATTCCGGATACGGTCAAGGAAAAGCCCTCTCAGGGCGAAATCACTGCCGTCGGGCCTGGTGGCCGTGACGAGGCAGGCAACCTGATCCCGATCGATCTCAAGGTCGGCGATCGCGTGCTGTTCGGCAAGTGGTCCGGCACCGAGGTAAAGCTCGACGGTCAGGATCTCCTGATCATGAAGGAAAGCGACATCATGGGCGTTCTCACCGATCTGCCCGCCGCCAAGAAGAAGGCCGCGTAAGCATAGCCATTTTTCCTAATCCTGAGGAGTCGGCGCAGCCGGAGTCTCGAAGGATAAGGCTCGCAATCCAAATCTCATTTCTCAAGAAACCGTCCAATCGCGCGGTCTTTGGGATCTGACGAAAACGGAGATCATTATGTCAGCCAAAGAAGTCAAATTCGGCGTCGATGCTCGCGACCGCATGCTGCGCGGCGTCGAGATTCTCAACAATGCGGTGAAGGTCACGCTTGGTCCGAAGGGCCGCAACGTCGTGCTCGACAAGCCCTATGGTGCGCCGCGCATCACCAAGGACGGCGTCACCGTCGCCAAGGAAATCGAGCTTGAGGACAAGTTCGAGAACATGGGCGCGCAGATGGTGCGCGAAGTCGCTTCCAAGTCCGCGGATGCTGCCGGCGACGGCACCACCACCGCAACGGTTCTGGCGGCTGCGGTTGTGAAGGAAGGCGCCAAGTCGGTCGCCGCCGGCATGAACCCGATGGACCTGAAGCGCGGGATCGACCTCGCGGTGGAAGCCGTGGTCGCCGACCTCGTCAAGAACTCCAAGAAGGTCACCTCGAACGACGAAATCGCCCAGGTCGGTACCATTTCATCCAATGGCGACACGGAAATCGGTAAGTTCCTTGCCGACGCCATGAAGAAGGTCGGCAACGAGGGCGTCATCACGGTTGAAGAAGCCAAGTCGCTCGAGACCGAACTCGAGGTGGTCGAGGGCATGCAGTTCGACCGCGGCTATATCTCGCCCTACTTCGTCACCAACGCCGACAAGATGCGCGTTGAAATGGAAGATGCCTACGTCCTCATCAACGAAAAGAAGTTATCTCAGTTGAACGAATTGCTTCCGTTGTTGGAAGCCGTGGTGCAGAGCGGCAAACCGCTTGTGATTATTGCCGAAGACGTCGAAGGCGAGGCGCTTGCCACGCTCGTGGTCAACCGGCTTCGTGGCGGCCTCAAGGTTGCCGCCGTCAAGGCGCCGGGCTTCGGTGATCGCCGCAAGGCCATGCTGCAGGACATCGCCATTCTGACCGGCGGTCAGGCGATCAGCGAAGACCTCGGCATCAAGCTCGAGAACGTCACGCTGCAGATGCTCGGCCGCGCCAAGAAGGTGATGATCGACAAGGAGAACACCACCATTGTCAGCGGGGCCGGCAAGAAGGCCGACATCGAGGCGCGCGTGAACCAGATCAAGGCGCAGATCGAGGAAACCACCTCGGACTACGACCGCGATAAGCTGCAGGAGCGTCTCGCTAAGCTCGCGGGCGGCGTCGCGGTGATCCGCGTCGGCGGCGCGACCGAGGTCGAGGTGAAGGAGCGCAAGGATCGCGTGGACGACGCGATGCACGCCACCCGCGCGGCAGTCGAGGAAGGCATCGTGCCGGGCGGCGGTGTCGCCCTGCTCCGTGCTTCCGAGCAGCTCAAGCGCATCAAGACCCAGAACGACGACCAGAAGACGGGCGTCGAGATTGTGCGCAAGGCGCTTTCCGCGCCCGCCCGCCAGATCGCAATTAATGCGGGCGAAGACGGCAGCATCATCGTCGGTAAGATCCTCGAGAAGGAGCAATATTCATATGGCTTCGACTCGCAGACTGGCGAATACGGCAACCTGATCTCCAAGGGCATTATCGACCCTACTAAGGTGGTTCGTGTGGCAATCCAGAACGCAGCGTCCGTCGCGGCCCTACTGATCACCACCGAAGCCATGGTGGCCGAAGTGCCGAAGAAGAACGCAGGCGCCGGCGGGATATCCCCGGGCGGCGGCATGGGAGGTATGGATTTCTAAGTCCAGCCGTTCAGACCGTAAAAGAAAGACAAAGGCCCGGCATCGCCGCCGGGCCTGCTGCGCTGACGCAGCCCTTCGTCGAGGTCGGCGCGGTCGCTCATCGGCTTGACCTGCAGATCGCGCGCATGGAAGTCGCGGTGCTCGCGAAGTCGCTTGATCTCACGACGGCGACGCGGTTCGTCACGCTGCTCGACGTCGCTGGCATCGACCGGCGGACGCGTGATCCGGAGGGGCGCTGTTCCGCGAGCGCGGCTTCGATGTGCAATTTCACATTCCAGTCTAGGACGGCGGCGAGACTCGCGTGCGTAAGTCGGACGCCATATACGCCGCCGCGTTCAACCGCCTCACGGAGAAGGCCGTCAACGTGCGGTCGGAGGCGCGCGATGCGTATCGGTCGTACCGCTCGACCTACGACATCGCCGCGCAGTATCAGCATGAGGTGTTGCCGCTGCGCAAGATCATCGCCGAAGAGATGCAACCTCGCTTTTCGCAAATGCAAGACAATGGACCTGTCCCTGTCGCAAACCCCATCCGGCTGGCGGTTGATCGGAATCGCGCGATGCTGCTGCTCGATGTTGGATTTGTGCAGACTGATCTTTGGAACGGTGATCGACCTGCTGCGGTCGCGAGTTGCGCTTGAGGCAGAAATTCTGGTCTTGAGGCAACAAATCAATGTGCTGCGGCGAACTCGTCCCAGCAGACCTCCCTTCATCTCGATTGACCGACTGATATTGGGAGGTGTCTGCCGGCTGTTTCCCAAGATGTATGATGCACTGGCGATCGTCCGACCGGATACTGTGATCCGTTTGGCATCGTGCCGGTTTCAGCTTGTATTGGCGCTGGAAATCGAGGCATCGCTGCGGTCGACCGGCTGTGCCGTTAGAAATTCGCCGGTTGATCCTCCAGATGAGCCTCGCCAACCCGTTGTGGGGAGCGCCACGAATCCATGGCGAGCTTCTCAAGCTGGGCATCGAGATCGGCCAGACCAGTGTGGCCAAGTATATGGCGCGGAGGAGGGCGCCTCCGTCGCAGGGTTGGAAGACGTTTCTTCGCAACCATGCTGACGGTATCGCGGCGATGGACCTTTTCGTGGTTCCGACAATCTCGTTCCGACTGCTCTATGGGTTGCTGATCATGGGCCACGGCCGGCGGCAGATCCTGTGGTTTGGAGTCACCGCGCATCCGACGGCCGAGTGGATCGCCAATCAGCTCACTCAAGCGTGTGGCTGGGAGCAGGCCCCTCGTTACCTGATCCGGGACCGAGACGGCGCATACGGCGAAATATTCATGCGTCGGGTTCGGTCCATCGGTATTCGCGACCGCCCGACGTCTCCTCGCTCACCGTGGCAAAATGCATATGCCGAACGGCTGATCGGATCGATCCGCAGGGAATGCACTGATCATATCGTGGCATTCGGCGAACGCCATCTGCGTCACGTGCTGCTTTCGTACATGAGCTACTACAACAGCACGCGCACCCATTTGTCATTGAACAAGGACGCGCCGATGTCACGCGCCGACGAGACAGCTGGACGCATTATCTGCCATCCGATCCTGGGCGGACTGCACCATCACTATGTTCGGATTTAATTTGCAGTAGGCACAAGTATGGGCACGTCACTGAACCATTATGACCGTCCAACTGTCGAAGCCGGCGGCCATGCTCACGCGCAAAACGTAGGCGGCGCCGGCTTCCTCGTCCATCTGCGTGACGTTGTAAGAGCACTCGCCGGTGCCGGCCTGCAGGCCAAACGATGCAGTGGGCTATCCGTTTTCGATGAGACGCCGGCGTCTCCGCTTCGACCGTAGTTGGATCGGTTGGAGAATCGCCGCTTGGCTTAGAGATTACAACGGGGTTCGGCACACGCAGTGCGATCGGTAACAAGGCGCCGATATCTCTGTTGAATGGCTCATCGGCGCCACTGCAGACATGAGCCCTAAACCAAAAAATTCCAGCGCACGCTGGTCAGCTCGGGGAGCACTTCAAAATCAACTTCTCTCTCTTCCGAAATGAGTATAACAATTTCCACGACTATTTTCTTTGGGAAGTCAGCTACAAGAGTTATTCAACGATCTCAATGTCGAAGACACTGTCTGTAGCCCATCCATCATGTCTTTCAAGACCTGAAACATCCTCGAAAACAATGAAATTAGTTTCGTGCGGAAATGATTGCGGGAAACGATTACGGTGGAAATTATTTCCATTGCTCGCGGCTCAATGACGGGTTGGTTTTATGCTGAGGGAAGCTGCAGTCGCTTCACGAGTTATCAAGGTGCCTTCGCTTTCAGCTTGGCGCAAGATACCCTCACCACCTTAAAACAAGAAGGGTTAGCGTTTTTTAAGAACATCAATGAGCCTGATAACGCGGCAAAACATCAATACTTTGGTGGAGTGTGGAAAGCCACTCCCGTTCCGCCAATCGCCTTCTCCAATGGCTTGCCCGGAAATCTATATTGCGGTGCGATTTCTAGGTGGTGGCCCAAGGGCGTCCCGGCAGTTACTATCAATCAGCGAGCCGTCGAACTCTTTATGTGTTTCCCGATTTGGGTCTAGTCGTGGGCGACGCTTCTGATAGGTAGCGGCGCCGTCTTGATGTTATCTCCCATGCAATTCAAAGATATCATCAGCGCCTTCCGTCTGATCTTCCAGATTCGAAAAGCCCGCCAAAGGCCCGGCGACGCGTCGGCAAAATTGCAGAGAATCAAATTTGTTGCTGCTCAGCTGCTGAGATGTGCGAGAAATGTAATGTCAGTCGGAATATTCTGTTACTGACTGCTTATCGCCACTTAGGCACTGGGCGCTCTTGAGGCGTTCCGCGTCGTTGTCGATGATGGTTCGCCGCGGTTCACTGCCAAGTCGCGAACCTGCATCTGCCGCCATGGCAACCGCCACCCTGCAACATCGGGCCGAGCAACATGGCAACGGCACTCGCCGAGCCGGACCCCCAGCGCGGCTACACGGCCGCTGCATTGCTTCGTCAGCGGATGTTGCGATGTGGGGTCTCGCATGGAACCCCGACCCAGTGGCCGCTTGTGAGATGGCGGAGGCGAAGTCCCAACGCCCTCGAAAACTGAGATAAATGCGGGTGAGTTACCTCATCAGGGGCTTTATTGTGATCACTACCAAAGGAAGATTCCGTCTGGAACATGTTTTCTATAAAGGCCCGTCGGCCCGGTTGTTTGCGCAGTCCATGCGCGACCATTTGCCCTTCGCCTCGGCGGAACAGAAGTCCGAGTTCGTTAGTTCTGACCTATTCGCGGTAATTTAGCGCGAAGGAGGTAACAATATGGACTGGAACCAAATTGAGCAAAACTGGGATCAGGTCAAGTATAAGGCCAGAGATCAGTGGGGCAAGCTCAGTTCCGATGAGCTCTTGGAGATCTCCGGCGATCGTGATCGACTCGAAAAGAAACTGATGGAGCGCTACAGGTACTCGGAAGACACGGTCAAAAAGCAAGTCGACAGCTGGTATGCGAAGGCGCAATCTTGGCCTGACACGAAAGAACCGCCGCGCTGGGCGGGATACTAAGGCCCGGCTACGTTCTGGCCGCCGAGTGTCACACGTTTGGTGATGGACGGCGGCCTGATTCGAGTTGCTATTACCCCACGCGGTTTCCTCCGCGGCGATCCGATATTCAGATTAGGCGCGGGCCTCTCGCCCAGAGGGGGGGACTGTATGGCGGTCAAGGTGTCAATCGGCTCGCAAATTTGACCCCGTATCGGCGTTCAATTTTGACCCCTTCGCGCGGCGTGGTTTGAGGGTAGCGCTCGACTCGTCGGAGCTGGCCGGGATTGCGGAGACGAGACGAGCGCGGGTGGCGTGATCGTCGTCGCGGCTTTTGAAGCGCCAGCTGTCGTTACCGGTTTCGACGATGTCGCAGTGGTGGGTCAACCGGTCGAGCAGCGCGGTGGTCATCTTGGCGTCGCCGAACACGCTGGGCCATTCGCCGAAGGCGAGATTGGTGGTGACGATGACGGAAGCACGCTCGTAGAGCCGGCTGACGAGATGGAACAGCAACTGGCCGCCGGATTGGGCAAAGGGCAGATATCCGAGTTCGTCGAGCACGATGAAGTCCATCCGGGTCAGATGTTCGGCAAGCCGGCCCTGACGTCCGTTACGGGTCTCGATCTCGAGGCGATTGACGAGGTCGACCACGTTGTAGAAGCGACCGCGGGCGCCGGATCGGATGCAGCTTCTGGCGATTGCGATGGCCAGGTGGGTTTTGCCTGTGCCGGTGCCGCCGACGAGCACGACGTTGCGCTGCTGGGCGATGAAGCCGCCGCCGGCGAGATCATTGACGAGCGTCTGATTGATCGGCGTGCCTTCGAAC